>NZ_JBIUVH010000003.1:0-466440 GCF_044742845.1 Glutamicibacter sp. NPDC087831 | reverse complement strand
ACAAACTTGGCACACTATTGAGTTCTCAAACAACAAACACTCTCGACACCACAACCACCAATCCTTCGATGACTGCTTCGCTCCGGAGCAACTTTACAAGCCTACCACCAAGTTGACTGTTGTCAACTCGACGTTTCAGTCTTGTTCACCCCGCCGTTTCCGTTTCGCCCTTTCAGGCTGTCCGGATCAGCGGCGCGAGATAAAACTCTACACGGGTTCAGCCACGACGCAAAATCGGCCTACGGGTCGAATTTCAGCCACTAATCCGACCTTGACTAGGGATTATCATAATTAGGTACAACAAAACCGCCGGAAAAGTGTCTTGGTTCACAAGCTTTTCCGGCGGTTTCGTGTAGTGCGGTAGTTACTGGGCCCTACTTGGCCAGTTCAGCCACTGCCATGTTCTTCTTGCCGCGGCGCACGATCGCGTAGCGGCCATGCAGGAAGTCCGCCTCGGCCAGTTCAGTTTCGATGCCGCTAACCTTGCCGTTATTGACGTAGGCGCCACCTTCAGTGACCGTACGGCGTGCTTCGGACAATGACTTACTCAGGCCCGAGGCAACCAGGACATTCAAAATGCCCAGATCGTCCGCAGCAACCTTCGCCGAAGGCAGCTCCGCGATAACCGATTCCAAGGTAGGAAGATCAATCGCGCCCAGATCGCCATTGCCGAAGACCGCAGCCGAAGCGGCGATCACCTGCTCGGTAGCCTGCACACCGTGAACCAGGGAAGTGACTTCCCAGGCCAAGGTGCGCTGGGCGACGCGCTTGAACGGGCGCTCTGCAACTTCGGTTGCCAGTTCCGCGATCTGCTCGCGGGTCAGGAAGGTGAATACCTTCAAGCGGTCGATCACATCCGCGTCGGAGGTGTTCAGCCAGAACTGGTAGAAGGTGTACGGGCTGCACATTTCGGCATCCAGCCAGATGGCGTTGCCCTCGGACTTGCCGAACTTGGTGCCGTCGGAGTTGGTGATCAGCGGGGTGCCGTAGGCGTGCACCGAGTTGCCCTGGACCTTGCGGATCAGGTCGGTGCCGCTGGTCAGGTTGCCCCACTGGTCCGAGCCGCCGGTCTGCAGGGTGCAGCCGTACTGGCGGTTCAGCTCCAGGAAGTCGTAGCCCTGCAGCACCTGGTAGGAGAACTCGGTGTAGCTGATGCCCTCGTCGGAGTTCAGTCGCGCGGCGACGATCTCCTTCTTGATCATCGTGCCCACACGGAAGTACTTGCCCACATCGCGCAAGAAGTCCAAGGCCGACAGCTGCTGCGTCCAGTCCAGGTTGTTGACCAGCTGCACCGCGTTCTCGCCCTCATCGGAGAGGAAGCGGGAAACCTGCGCCTGGAGCTTGGCGACCCACTCGGTCACCGTCTCCCTGGTGTTCAAGGTGCGCTCCGCAGTTTGGCGCGGGTCGCCGATCAGGCCGGTGGAACCGCCAACCAGGGCCAGCGGCTTGTGGCCGGCCAGCTGCAGGCGGCGCATATTCAGCAACTGCACCAGGTTGCCCAGATGCAGGGACGGCGCAGTGGGATCGAACCCGCAATAGTAGGTCACAGACTCTTCGGACAGGGCTCGTTCCAGCTCGGTTTCGTCGGTGGACACGTGCACCAGGCCGCGCCACTTGAGTTCCTGCCAGACGTTCTCGAAAGATGCGTCGTTGCTCTGTCCCGCAATCACGGGATTCTGCTTCGTATCAGACATGCTCACTGTGACCATTTTCTGTCTTCGTTCTGCCCCGAGTGCCCGCGTTGCTGCTTGCGTGCACCTGTGATCGCACCGGGAGTTGGGGTTGCCTTCCCGGCGCATGGGTTTAAGGTTATCGCTTGGTGGCAGGCTCGTGCCACTTCCCCGGCCCGCCCCTTGGTCACATAGCCGACCCCGCGGTGCGCTGCTAGCCTTCCAGGCCTTCAGGCAGTTCGCGGGTGTGGACCACGCGCAGGCGCTGGGTGGTACGGGTCATCGCCACATACAAATCGCCCACGCCGCCGTCCACCTCGTCGACCAGCTCGGCCGGTTCCAGGATCAGCACGCCGTCGAATTCCAGGCCCTTGGACTCGCGCGCGGTGATCACCACGATGTCCTGGCTCAATCCGCCCGAACCGGCGCCAACGCGGTCGCCATGCACTTCCTGGACCGCCGCGCGGATGCGGGCCAGATCCTGCTGAGGCACGATGATCGCCTGCAGTCCCCCGGCCGAGTACTCCAGCTCCTCGCCCAGCGCGGCCAGGACCGCATCCTGGACTTCGGCCTCGGTGGTTTTGGTCAGCACCGGTGGCCAGTCGCCTTCGCGGACCGCCTGCGGGGTGGTGATCCGCAGGCCGGCGGCCTGGGCCACGCGCACCGCCGCGTCGGCGATCTGCGCCGGGGTGCGGTAGTTGACGGTCAGCTCTTCGAGCTCGAAGCGCTCACCGAAGAACGGCTCCAGGGCCTGGGACCAGCTGCTGGCGCCCGAGGCGGCCGAGGTCTGGGCGATGTCGCCCACGATGGTGAAGGACTTCATCGGGCAGCGGCGAACCAGCAGGCGCCACTGCATCGGCGAAAGCTCCTGCGCCTCGTCGACCACGATGTGCCCGTAGGCCCAGGTGCGATCGGCGACGGCGCGTTCAGCGGCCGTGAGCCGGGCCGCAGTTTCCTGGTTCACTCCGGCCACCTGCTCAGCGGTGACCACTCCGTCGATGCCGGCGTTTTCCAGCATGGTGTGCATATTGCGCAGCGCGGCCTTGGCATTTTCCACGTCGGCCTCGTACTGGGCGGTGTGCGTGCCGGCCAGCGGGTCGGCGAACTCGCCGAGCAGCCCGGACGCCTCATCGAGCAGCGGCACATCGGCCTCGGTGAACGGCGAGCCGGCCCGGCGATACAGGGCGTCGCGGTCCGTTTCCTTCAGGTGCGGGGCCGCGGCGGCCAAAAGGTGCGGGGTGGCGAACAACTCGGCCACCAGCTGCTGCGGGGTCATCGGCATCCAGCACAGGTTCAGCGCCACGCGCACATCGTGCGATTCGCGCACTTCCTGGGGCAGGTAGGAACGGTCGGTGGTCGAGGACTGCCCGGCCGATTCCTCCAGCTTGCGGCGCAACTGCTCGGCCAGGTCCCCCACCAGCACCTTGACGAAGGTTTCGCGGGCCTCGTTGTAGGGCTTGTGGGTGTGGCGGGCTCGTTCGCGCGCGTTCTTGACCATCTTCGGGGTCAGGGTCAGGCGGGTTCCCTCCACCACCAGGGTGCGGGTTTCCGGAATCAGCCGCTGGCGGTTGCGCACCGCAGTGGCGATCACCCTGGCCATGGACAGCTGGCCCTTGAGCCGGGCGACGGTGCGGTTGGTTTCCGGCACGGCGTGGATGCCGTGGTAGAGCTCGCCCACCGAGGACATGACCACGCCGGTCTCGCCCAGCGAGGGCAGTACGCGCTCGATGTAGCGCATGAAGGAAGTGGACGGGCCGACGATCAGCACCCCGGCGTTCTTCAGCCGTTCGCGGTACTCGTAGAGCAGGAACGCCGCGCGGTGCAGGGCGACGGCGGTCTTGCCGGTGCCCGGACCGCCCTGGACCACGACGGCGCCGGGCAGCTGCGCGCGGATGATCGCATCCTGCTCGGCCTGGATGGTGCCGACGATATCGCCCATGCGGCCGGTGCGCTTCTCGCGCAAAGCGGCCATCAGCGCGCCCTCGCCGTGGTGGGTGTGCCCCTCATCCAGCCAGGTCTCGTCGAGCACGTCGTCCTCGATGCCGGCCACGGTCCGGCCCTTGAGCATCAGGTGGCGGCGGCGGCGCACCCCGCGCGGATTCAGCGCGGTCGCCTGGTAGAAGGGGGCCGCTTCGCTGGCGCGCCAGTCGATCATCAGCCGGTTCAGGTCCTCGTCGGACAGGCCGATGCGGCCGATGTAGCGGGGAGTGCCGGAGGATGAGCCGTTGCCGGCTTCCGGCCCCTGGCCGTTGGCTGCCATATCCAGGCGGCCGAAGACCAGGCGGTCCTCGACGGCGTCGAGCTGGGCAATCCGGTCCTCGTAGAGGGTGGCGAAAGAGTCGCGTTCGGACATGTTCTGGAAGGTGCCCACCGCCCCCTGGGCCCGGGTGCGCTCAAGCTGCTCCACCTTTTCGGCGCGCAACTCGTCCAGCCGCGCGTACAGGCGGCCCACATAGTCGGATTCAGCTAACAGATCGGCCTCGATCGTATCGGTCAACCCAGTTTCCCCTCGCGCTCAAAATGTGCCCCTGCGCAAAGCACAGGGCCCTACGTAAAACGGTTCCCACGTAAAAACACAGGACAGATAATGATACGCGCCTTTGGCCCGGCGCAGGTAATCGCGCGCACCGGTGCCAAGCGCTGGCCGGGCCCGCTGCCGGGCTGTTCGCCAGCGGCGTGGAAGCGTGGCGGTTTGTTACCTGCGCGCCGCTTCCCGGCTGCCGCTTCGGCACCGCGCTGCCCGGCTCAGGAGTGGACGACCTGCAAGGAGAGCACCTTGTGCCCCGGCAGCTTGGCCCGTCCTTCGAGGCCATCGAGTTCCAGCACGACGCCGACGCCGGCGATCCTGGCACCGGTCTGCTCCAGCAGGCGGACCGCTGAACCCACGGTGCCGCCGGTGGCCAGCACGTCGTCGAGAATCAGCACGCGGGTGCCCGGGGCGATCTCGTCCTTGTGCACCTCCAGGCAACTGGTGCCGTATTCCAAGGTGTACTCGTCGCGGTAGACCTCGCGCGGCAGCTTGCCGGCCTTGCGGATGGTCAGCATGCCCTTCCCCGAGGCGTAGGCGGCGGCCGCCGCCAGCACGAAACCGCGGGCTTCGAGGCCCGCGACGATGTCGAACTGCCCCTCGAAGGGGGCGATCAGCTCGTCGACCATGCGGCGCAGGCCGGTCGGGTCGGCGAAGACCGGGGTGAGGTCCTTGAAGGAGATCCCTGGCTGCGGGTAGTCGGGCACGATCTCGCACAGTCGATCCAGCAGGTCGCTAATGCTCTCAGAAGTAGTCACGCCTAGTAATTTTAGTCCCTCCGCGCGCCGCACGCCGCACGATCGTGCATAATCATGAGCACATTTTGGGCGGTGTCCATGCGGTACGGCGGTTAACCATCCAGGCTAGCGGTTCATCAAGCGATCGCTGGGCCAGGGCAGCAGCTGCGGGTCCGCGGCCCCGTCGGCGGCCGCGGTAACCTGCACCGGCCCGGCCGCAGGGCGTCCGGCCATCCATGCGGCCAAGTCGAAATCGGCGCCCGAGAGCACCCACGATTTCGCCCCGTCCCCGAGCACCATCCGGGGTTTGCCATGCGGCTGCAGCACCAGACGGGTTCCTTCCGGAACGCGGGCTTCGAGCGCCCGGAACAGATGCGCGCTGAATGCCGGCGGCCAGCTGGCGGCCGGGCGCAGGAATTCGTCCAGGTCGGTGGCGTGGATCAGCATCTCTCGCCAGGTCGCGTACATCAGGTCCGCGGCCTTGGCCCCCGGGCGGTACCCCACCGGCTGCTCCCACGTGGCTTCGGCACCAGGCAGGGTGGCGCGCAACTGGGCCAACGCGTCGGCGGCCAAGGCGCGCAGGGACTCCGGGCGCATCAGCGCGGTCATGTTGATCGCCTCGATCCGGCCCTCGGCGCCCCCGTCGTACATCAGCGGCGGCCGCTGGGCTCCGGCGTTCTCGAACTGGCGCACGGCGGCCTTCGCGAAGGAGGCCAGATGCGCGATCAGCTGGGCGGTGCTCCAGCCCGGCAGCGAACTGGGCTTGCTGTACTGGGTGTCGGGAACCTCCCGCACCTGTACGGAAAGTTCATCCAATGCGGTGGTGACCTGCGCGATGAGTTCGGCAGGGGCCAGGAGTCGAGTCATGAATCACACTTTAGCGCGAACCGGGCGCAAATGCGCAAGGGCTCGAAGCCGTGGTTAACGCGCAAGCGGCCGCCGGGCAGGATTCTTCCCGCGCGGCGGCCGCTTGGCCCTGCCCGGTGCTACTTGGCCCAGGCCTTGATCTGGTCGAGCTGTCGCTCGAACTCGGCGAGCTGCGCTGCGACCGCGCTCGGGGCGGTGCCGCCCTGGCCGTTGCGGGCGTTCAGCGAACCCTCGGTGGAGAGCACCTCGCGCACCGCCGGGGTCAGGTGCTCGGAGATGCCGGCGTATTCCTCGTCGGTCAGGTCCCACAGTTCCACGCCGCGCGATTCGGCCAGCTGCACCGCAGCGCCGGAGAGCTCGTGGGCATCGCGGAACGGCACGCCCTGGCGGACCAGCCATTCGGCGATGTCGGTCGCCAAGGCGAAGCCCTGCGGGGCCAGATCCGCCATGCGCTCGGTATTGAAGGTCAAGGTGCCCATCATTCCGGCGACCGCCGGCAGCAGGATTTCCAGGGTGTCCGCGGCGTCGAATACCGGTTCCTTGTCTTCCTGCAGGTCGCGGTTGTAGGCCAGGGGCAGGGCCTTGAGGGTAGCCAGCAGGCCGGTCAGGTCGCCGATCAGGCGCCCTGCCTTGCCGCGGGCCAGCTCGGCGATATCGGGGTTCTTCTTCTGCGGCATGATCGAGGAGCCGGTGGAGAAGGAGTCGTGCAGCTTCACGAAGCTGAATTCCTTGGTGGCCCAGAGGATGACCTCCTCCGAGACGCGCGAGAGGTCCACGCCGATCATGGCCGCGATCCAGGAGAATTCGGCGAACACGTCGCGGGCGGCGGTGCCGTCGATCGAGTTGTGCACGGCCGAGTCGAAGCCCAGCTCGGCGGCGACGAAGTTCGGATCCAGGCCCAGGGTCTGGCCGGCCAGCGCACCGGAACCATAGGGCGACACGGCGGCACGCTTGTCCCAGTCGACCAGGCGCTGCACATCGCGCAGCAGCGGCCAGGAGTAGGCCAGCAGCAGGTGCGAGAGCAGGATCGGCTGGGCATGCTGCAGGTGGGTGCGCCCGGGCATCGGCGCATAGGGGTGCGCCTTGGCCTGCTCGACCATGGCGTCAAGGGTGTCGATCACGCCGCGGGCGATGATCCGCGCGTGGTCGCGCAGGAACATCCGGCCCAGGGTGGCGATCTGGTCATTGCGCGACCGGCCGGCGCGCAGCTTGCCGCCCAGGGCGGTGCCGGCGCGCTCCAGCAGGCCGCGTTCCAGCGAGCCGTGGACGTCTTCGTCGGTTGGCGCTGCGACATAGGCCTCGGAGATGACATCGGCTTCGAGCTGGTCCAGGGCGGCGATCATGTCTGCCAGCTCGGCATCGGTGAGCAGGCCCGCGCGGTTCAGCACCTTGGCATGGGCACGGGATCCGGCAATATCGTAGCTGGCCAGGCGCCAGTCGAAGTGGGTGGACTTGCTCAGCGCTGCCATTGCATCCGCTGGGCCGCCGGAGAAGCGACCGCCCCAGAGCGATCCTTCATTTGTTGACGAGGCCATGGCCCGTTCCTTTCTGCCGGAGAAAATTGACGTTGCACCCTACTCTAGCAAAGCTTTATGCAATGTAACTCATATTTATGCAACGGTGTGCCGATTCATGCATCACATGCTTATCACTGCGGCCTGCTCTGCGGGGCTTGGCCAGGCTCCGGAACACGCAGGAAACCTTGAGTTTTGCCTCTTCCAGTACTCAGCGCCCGGGCGTATGGTGTGATCATAGAGCCGATACGGAACGTTCTTCGGAGGTACCCAATGGAAATCCAGTTGTACCGGGGTGATATCACCACCCTTCATGTTGATGCCATCGTCAATGCGGCCAATCCTTCGCTGCTCGGTGGAGGCGGCGTCGACGGCGCGATCCATGCAGCTGCTGGTCCCAGCCTGCTGGCCGCCTGCCGGGAAATTCGGGCCAACCGCTACCCCGACGGGATTCCTTCGGGCATTGCCGTCGTCACCAAGGCCGGCAACCTGCATGCCAAGTGGGTCGTCCACACCGCGGCCCCCAACTTGGCGCTGATCAAGCCGAACCCCAAGATCCTCGATGACTGCTTCGTGAACTCCCTGTATGTCGCGGCCCGCCACGAGGCCCACTCGGTCGCGTTCCCGGCGATTGGCGCAGGGGCGTTCGGGTGGGATCCTGAGCAGGTTGCCAGCATCGCCCATGCAGCGATCAGCCGGTGGATCGAGACCAATAAGCATATTTCGCCGATCCACAAGATCATCCTGGTCGCGCATACCGATGAGGTCCAGGCCGCCTTCGAGCGGGCCTTCTCGCTGGATGCCGTGGAGGATATTGCCGCCTGACCGGATCCGAATGGCAATAACGCACGAACTCTGCCGCGCACTCCTAGTCGAGGGCGCGGCAGTTTTGCGAGGTCGGGCAGCTAGGTGCGGGCGAAATAGGTGTTGCGCCGCGGCAGCTGCTGCGGATCCAGATGCTTGGGCAGGATGACATGGGGCAGGCCCTTGATCTTGACCAGTTTCAGGTATCCGCTGTGGACCATGGTGTGGTGCAGTGCGCAGAGCGGGCAGCAGTCCTGGAGTCGGGTATGGCCGCCCTTGGCCCACGGTTTGAAGTGGTGGAATTCGATCAGTGCCGGGTCTGCCGTGCAGCCTGGGACCAGGCAGCCGCCGTCCCGGTCGCGGGCGGCAAGTTTCATCCAGCGCGGGAAGAGCCGGGCGTCGCGTCCGATATCCATGATCACCCCGTCCGCGTTGTAGATCGGGCTGATCACCTTGGCTTCGCACAGCATGGTGCGCAACTGGGGCGCGGAAATTCTCACGCCGTGCGCGCTGATGCCGGTGAGCGATGCGAGATCCTGGAGATCCTCGAAGCGCGCGTGCACCACGATTTCGGGGGTGATGCGCTTGCCCCGGCTGTCGGGGCCGATATTGCGCAGGATTGCATTCAGCGCATTGAGCCGGCGTTCGGGCACCGAACAAGTTGCCTGCAAGCCCGGCAGTGGTGTGCCCGGCGGGTTCGGCGGGTCGGGATCTGGCGCGGCATCATCCGCAGGAGCTGGCAGGCCAACGCCCGCCCCGTCCGGAGCAGGTTGGTCGCTGTTCCAGAGGTGCTCCGCGGGTACTTCCCACTCGGCCTTGCCATCAGGCGCTTGCTGGCCGCCGTCGAATTCCGGGTCGGGGTCGGGCTCCGAGCCGGGGTGTCCGCTGGAAGACGGCTCTGCGGTATCGCCGTGCTCATCGCCGGAAGGGCTGTCGCTGGCGGCGCCTGCGGCCTTGCGGGCGGCGGCGCCGGCCTTGGTGCGCTTGTTGTCGGCCTGCGTGATCAGCGATTCCCAGAGTTCCGCGTCGATCTCCCGGACACGGACGATGAATTCATGAACCCCGTTGACCACCTTGCCGCGGAAGAGGCCCAGCTTCGGGGTCGTAGCCTGGTCGTGCGCGTCCTTGTACTCCTTGATCAAGCCATTGATGCGCTTCTGCCGGATGCGGATCTGGTCTTCCCTCAGGTGCGCGGCGGCATGCTCCTCGAGCAAGGTGCCGTCGGCGGCCTTGGCAGTGGCCGTGGTGGGCAGGCCGTCGAAGGTGGTGTCCTCGGGTTCGAACTTGTCCAGCGCGCGGGCGGTTTTCAGCACCTCGCGGGGATCCGGCGTGCTGTGCAGGCCCGGCAGGGCCCAGCCGGCCGGCGACAGCAAGGCCTCCGTGGACGGATCTGCGACTGGCGTGCCTGGCGCGGGGGTGCCGGCGAAGTGTTCTGCGAGCAGGGTGAAACGCGGGGCGCAGGCAGAGCCGGCGATATCCTTGCGGGCGTGGACCAGATGGGCGTCCTTGACGCGGCGGTCGGCCTCGAAATAATTCACATCCAGCATCTGGGACAGGACGGTGGCCGCATCGAGGTAGAGGGTGCGGCCGGGCGCGAATTGCGCAGGGGCGCTGAAATCGGTGGTGCCTGCGCGCAGGTGGTCGAATTCGGCGAGGTCCAGGGCGTGGGCGGCGCTGGTCTCCACCTGGCTTGCCGCCATGACGACGGTGCGGGCGGCTTGCCGGCTGAAGGCTTCGGCGAAGTGGGCGTGGGCCAGCGCGAGGCGCGGATCGGCGCAGCCCGAGGCCTGGGCGCAGAGGTTCTGGAACAGCAACAGGCACGCGGCTTCGGCGCGCAGCAAGCTGGCGGCGTCCAGCGGGGTGCCGCTGGCCAGCTGCTGCGCCACGGTCCCCAGGCTGGCGGCCAGTGCGGGTCCCGCGGTGCTCGTGGCGCTGGCGCTCTGAAGTGGTTCCATGCCCCGATCATCGGGCGCCATCTCGACCGGCATGGCAAAGCCGCCGCGGACTGTGGAGAAGTTCGCGGCGGCAAGCGCCCGATGGACTGGCGGCGCCGGTCAGCGCGGCTCGGCCAGCTGCAGGAAGCGGGCGGCCACTTCGGCGCCGCCGTCGGCCGCGCGGGTGGTGACCATGATGGTGTCATCCCCCGCGATGCAGCCCAGGATCGAGGGCATCTGCGAGTGGTCGATGGCCAGGGCCAGCAGGTTCGCCGCGCCCGGCGGGGTGCGCAGCACCACGATATTCCCGGAGGCCTCGGCGGTGACCAGCTGCTCGGCGCAGATCTTGGCCAGGCGCGCGTCGAGCACTTCCTGGGTGATCGCGGTCTTCGGGGAACGGTCCCCGCCTTCCTGGCGCACCGCGTAGATCAGCTGCCCGGAGTTGTCGCGGATGCGCACCGCTCCGATTTCCACCAGGTCACGCGAGAGCGTGGCCTGGGTGACTTCCAGCCCGTCGTCCTTGAGCAGGCCGAGCAGCTCGGCCTGGGACTTGACCGAGTTGTTGCCCAGGAACGCGCGGATGCGGGCCTGGCGGGCGGTTTTGGTGCTTGGCTGGGCGGACATCCTAGAGCTCCACTCGTGGATCTTCGGCCAGGCCGGAGGCGACCATCAGCCAGGCCATCACGGCCTTCTGCGCGTGCACGCGGTTCTCGGCCTCGTCGAACACGACCGACTGCGGGCCGTCGATGACCTCGGCGTCGATCTCGTAGCCGCGGTAGGCCGGCAGGCAATGCAGCACGATCGCGTCGTCCTTGGCCAGCTTCATGGCTTCGGCGGTTACCGAGTAGCCGGTGAACAGCTGCTGGCGTTCGGCCTTCTCGGCTTCCTGGCCCATGGACACCCAGGTGTCGGTGACGACCACGTCGGCGTCTTGCAGCGCGGCGGCGGCATCGGTGGTGATCGTGGCCGATCCCCCGGTCAGCGCGGCGCGCTGCTGCGCGGCCTCGATGATGCGGGCCTCGGGCAGGTAGCCCTCGGGGCCGGCGATGCGCACGTGCATGCCGGCGGTGACCCCGGCCAGCAGGTAGGAGTTGGCCATGTTGTTGGCCGCGTCGCCCAGGTAGGCCATGGTCAGCCCGGCGGTCTTGCCCTTGTGCTCGCGCACGGTGAGCAGGTCGGCGATCAGCTGGCAGGGGTGGTAGTCGTCCGATAGCGCGTTGATCACCGGAACCGAAGAGTTCGCGGCCATTTCCTCCAGGCCGGACTGGGCGAAGGTGCGCCACACGATGGTGGAAACCATGCGCTCGAGCACCTTGGCGGAATCGGCGATGGACTCCTTGTGGCCCAGCTGCGAATCGGCGGAGTTGATGATCAGCGGCGAGCCGCCGAGTTCGGCGATGCCGGCGTGGAAGGACACGCGGGTGCGGGTGGAGGTCTTGTCGAAGAAGACCGCGACGCTCTGCGGGCCGGCGAACGGCTGGTAGCCGTACTTGTCGGCCTTCATCGCCGCGGCCAGGTCCAGCACCTTGGACTGCTCGTCGGGGGTGAAATCCAGGTCGGTCAGGAAGTGGCGGGTTGCGCTCATGGTGTTAGTCCTTTGCTGTCGCAGGGGGTGGTCGCGAAGTTGCTGCCGGCCGCTAGCTGGCGGCGCTGATCAGCTGCGGCAGGGCCGCGATCAGGGTGCCCAGCTGCTCGGTGGTGATCACCAGCGGCGGGGCCAGGCGGATGGTCTTCTCGTCGGTGGCGTTCACGATGAATCCGGCATCCAGCGCCGCGGCGACCAGCTTCGGCGCGTTGGCGGCGGCCAGTTCGAAGGCGGTGAGCAGCCCGGCGCCGCGCACGGCGGCAATGCCCTCGACGCCTGCCAGCTGCTCGCGCAGCCAATCGCCGGTGGCGCGCACATGGGCCAGCAGGTTCTGGGATTCGATGGTGTGGATGACGGCCAGGCCGGCGGCGCAGGCCACCGGGTTGCCGCCGAAGGTGGTGCCGTGGTCGCCCGGGGCCAGCCAGCGGGTGTTCTCCTCGCCGAACACGATCATCGCGCCGATCGGGAAGCCTCCGCCCAGGCCCTTGGCCAGGGTCATCACGTCCGGGATCACCGGGGCCGAGGCGAAGAACGCCCCGGTGCGGCCCATGCCGGTCTGCACCTCGTCGAAGACCAGCAGGGCGCCGGCTTCGCGGGTGATGTCGCGGGCGGCCTGCAGGTACTGCGCGGAGAGCATCTTCACGCCGGCTTCGCCCTGGATCGGCTCGATGAAGACCGCCGCGACGGTTTCGTCCACCGCGGCACGCAGCGCGTCGATGTCCCCGGCCGGGATCCAGCTGACGTTTTCGGGCAGCGGGGCGAAGGGCGCGCGGTACTTTTCCTTGTAGGTCAGCGACAGCGCGCCCAGGGTGCGGCCGTGGAAGGAATGCTCCAGGGCGATCACCTTGGTGCGCGGGGCCTGCGGCGTGCCGGCGTTGCGCCGGGTCAGCTTCAGCGCGGCCTCATTGGCTTCGGTGCCGGAGTTGGCGAAGAAGACCTTGGAGCCGGCCGGGGCGGCGGAGATGTCCAGCAGCTTCTCGGCCAGCGCGATCTGGCTGGGGGAAGTGAAGAAGTTCGAGACATGGCCCAGGGTGGACAGCTGGCTGCTGATCACGGAAGCCAGCAGCGGGTGCCCGTGGCCCAGGGTGTTGACCGCGATGCCGCCGAGCAGATCCAGGTACTGGTTGCCATCGGCGTCCCAGACATGGCAGCCGGCCCCGCGCACCAGCACGCGCTGCGGGGTGCCGAAGACGCCGAGCAGGGAGCTGGAGTAGCGTTCGGCCAGGGCGGCCGAGGACAGCTGCGCCAGCCCGGCAGCTTCAGCGGTTCCAGCCAGGGCGGAGGAGGTGGTTTCAGCGGCGTGCTCGCTCACTTGGCGTCCTTCTTTTGTGCGGTGGCCGGGAGCACCTGGGTGCCCACGCCGGCGGTGGTGAAGATTTCCAGCAGCATCGAGTGCGGGGCGCGGCCATCGACGATGTGGGCCTGGCCTACGCCCCCGTCGACGGCTTTGAGGCAGGCGCCCATTTTCGGGATCATGCCCGATTCCAGCGACGGCAGCATGGTGCGCAGCTCGTCGTTGGTGATCGAGCTGATCAGCGAGGACTTGTCCGGCCAGGCGGCGTACAGGCCCTCCACGTCGGTGAGGATCACCAGCTTGGCGGCGCCCAGCGCGGTGGCCAGCGCGGCCGCGGCGGTATCCGCGTTGACGTTCAGCACCGCTCCGGTGGGCTCGCCGGATTCGTCGAATTCCGGGGCGACGGTGGAGATGACCGGGATCATCCCGGCATCCACCAGCGAGTCCACCTGGTCGGTGCGCACGGTGGTGACCTCGCCGACCAGCCCCAGGTCCACGGGCAGGCCGTCCACGACCGTGCCGGTGCGCACTGCCTGCAAGGTGGCGCCGTCCTCGCCGGACATGCCCACCGAGTAGGGTCCGTGCGAGTTGATCAGGCCGACCAGGTCGCGCTGCACCTGGCCGGTGAGCACCATCCGCACCACGTCCATGGCTTCGGGGGTGGTCACCCGCAGCCCGCCGCGGAATTCGGATTCGATCCCGAGGGTGTCGAGCATCCTGTTGATCTGCGGTCCCCCGCCGTGCACCACCACCGGGTTGATCCCGGCGTGGCGCAGGAACACGATGTCCTCGGCGAAGGCGCGGCGCAGATCGTCGTTGACCATCGCGTTGCCACCGTATTTGATGACCATCGTGGTCCCGGCGAAGCGCTGGATCCAGGGCAGCGCCTCGATGAGCGCTTCGGCCTTGGACTGGGCGATGCCCAGGTTGGTGCGGGCGGTGTGGGCCATGGGAGTGTTCCTAGTTTCTGCCTAGCTGGAGTAGGCGGAGTTCTCGTGGACGTAGTCGTGGGTCAGGTCGTTGGTCAGCACGGTGGCTTCCTCGGTGCCCGCGTTCAGGTCGATCTCGATCAACACGTTGCGTTCTTCGAGCGAAACCAGGCTGCGGTCCTCGCCCACCCCGCCGTTCTTGCAGACCATCACGGAGTTGATCGACACGTTCAGCTCATCGGGTTCGAACGCGGCCTTGGTGGTGCCGACCTCGGAGAGCACCCGGCCCCAGTTCGGATCCTTGCCGAAGACCGCGGTCTTGACCAGGTTGGAGCGCGAGACGGCCTTGGAGACTTCCAGGGCGTCGGCCTCGGTAGCGGCATTGAAGGTGCGGATCGCGATGGTGTGCTGCGCGCCCTCGGCGTCCTCGATCAGCTTCGCGGCCAGCTCGCAGCAGGCGTCGGTCAGCGCCGCGGTGAACTCGGCCAGGTCCGGGGCGGCGCCCGAGGCGCCGGAGGCCAGCAGCAGCACGGTGTCGTTGGTGGACATGCAGCCATCGGAGTCCGCGCGGTCGAAGCTCATCGCGGTGGCGGCGCGCAACGCGGCATCGGCCTGTGCGGAGGTCAGCACCGCATCGGTGGTGAGCACCACCAGCATGGTGGCCAGCGCCGGGGCGAGCATGCCCGCGCCCTTGGCCATGCCGCCGATGATGACCTGGCCGGAACCCGGTGCCCCGACGATGCGGGAGACCAGCTTCGGCACGGTGTCGGTGGTCATGATGCCCGCGGCGGCCGCATCGGCCGCGTTCTGGTCGTCGGCCAGCGCCCCGGCGGCAGCCTGGACCCCGGGCAGCAGCTTGTCCATGGGCAGCTGCATCCCGATCAGCCCGGTGGACGCCACGGCCACGTCGCCGGCGGAAACCGAGAGCAGCTGCGCGGCGTATTCGGCGGTCTTGTGGGTGTTCGCGAAGCCTTCGGCGCCGGTGCAGGCGTTGGCCCCGCCGGAGTTGAGCACCACGGCGTCGATGCGGCCGTCGGACAGCACCTGCTTGGACCAGTGCACCGGGGCGGCGGCCACGCGGTTGGAGGTGAAGACACCGGCGGCGGTGAACTGCGGGCCGAGGTTCTTGACCACGACCACGTCGTTCTTGCCGGTGGACTTCAGGCCTGCCGGGACGCCGGCGGCGGCGAAGCCCGCCGGTGCGGTGACCCCGGTGGCGGCAGCGGATGGGTGGGTGTTGGTGTGCGCGAGGCTCACGGTGCAACTCCTTGCATGAGCAATCCGGTGTTTTCTTCCAGTCCCAGTGCGATGTTCATCGACTGGACCGCGGCACCTGCGGTGCCCTTGGTGAGATTATCCAGTGCGGCGGTGACGATCACGCGGTTGGCGTGGGTGTCGAAGGCCAGCTGCAGCTGGACGTGGTTCGATCCCTGCACCGCCCCGGTGGTCGGCCATTGGCCCTCGGGCAGCAGGTGCACGAAGAGCTCGTCGGCATAGGCCGCGGACCAGGCTTCGCGCAGCTGCGCTTCGCTCACCTCGGGCTTGGCCTTGGCGGTGGCGGTGGTCAGGATGCCGCGCGGCATCGGGGCCAGGGTGGGGGTGAAGGAGACGGTGACCGGTTCGCCGGCGAGCTGGGAGAAGCCCTGCTCCATTTCCGGGATGTGGCGGTGGGACCCGCCCACCCCGTAGGTGCTCATCGAGCCCATGGTTTCGCTGCCCAGCAGGTTGGGCTTCAGCGACTTGCCGGCGCCCGAGGTGCCCGAGGCGGAGACGATAACCACGTCGTCGGCTTCCAGCAGGCCAGCGGCGAAGCCCGGAGCCAGGGCCAGCTGCGCGCCGGTCGGGTAGCAGCCCGGGACGGCCACGCGCTTGGTGCCCACCAGCTTTTCGCGCGCACCGGGAAGTTCGGGCAGGCCATAGGGCCAGGAGCCGGCATGCGCCGAACCGTAGAATTTCTCCCAGGCCTCGGCGGATTCCAGCCGGTGGTCCGCGCCGGCGTCGATGACCAGGGTGGATTCGGGCAGCGCCGCGGCCACGGCGGCCGATGCGCCGTGCGGCAGGGCCAGGAACACGACGTCGTGCCCGGCGAGGTTTTCCACGGTGGTGTCCAGCAGGACGCGATCGGCGAGCGCATGCAGGTGCGGGGCGATCGAGCCGAGCCGCTGCCCGGCCTGCGAATGCGCGGTGATCGCGCCAATCTCTACTTCTGGGTGGGCCGCGAGGATGCGCAGGACCTCGCCACCGGCGTATCCACTGGCGCCGGAAACAGCTACTGAAATCGTCATGACCAGATTCTACCGCGAAATATTCATGCACGCTAATAAATATTCATAAAATTCTTCGTCACGTAACCAGACATCCACCCCCAAGGTGCCCGTGCAGCGGCCCGAAGTCCTAAACTGGCCGTAAGACCGTCCCCGGCATCCAGCGCCGGGATCGAAACACGCAGCTAAGGAGCGCCGCACTATGCAGCAGCAAGCCATTCTGGTTCACGAACCGTCCGATGCCAGCGGATTGGTGCCGGGCGAGATCCCGGTCCCTGCCCCGGGCCCGGGCCAGCTGCTGGTGAAGGTCGCGGCCACCGGCGTGAACTTCATCGAGACCTACCAGCGCAGCGGCGTGTACACGGTGGACTACCCCTTCACCCCGGGCACCGAGTTCTCCGGCGTGGTGGAGCAGATCGGCGACGGCGTGCAGAATTACCAGGTCGGCGACCGGGTGGCCACCGCCTCCGGCTCCCGGGGCTACGCCCAGTACGCGCTGGTGGAGGCCAAGCGCGCGGGCAAGGTGCCCGATGCGGTGAACCTGAGCATCGCCGCCGCGCTGCCACTGCAGGGCATGACCGCGCATTACCTGGTGCATTCGAGCTACATGGTGCGCTCCGGCGATGTCGTCTTGACCTACGCGGGCGCTGGCGGCGTGGGCCTGATCCTCACCCAGCTGCTCAAGCTCAAGGGCGCCACCGTGATCACCACCGCCTCCACGCAGGAAAAGAAGGACCTGGCCAAGGCGGCCGGAGCCGACTACGTGGTGGATTACGACCAGGTGGCGGACACCGTCGCGCAGGTCACCGGCGGCGCGGGCGTGCACGCGGTCTACGACGGCATCGGCAAGGACACCTTCGAGACCTCGCTGGCAGCCCTGCGCCGGCGCGGCACCCTGGTGCTCTTCGGCGGGGCCAGCGGCCAGGTCCCGGACTTCAACCTGCAGCGGCTGAACGCCGGCGGTTCGCTGAGCGTGACCCGGCCGAAGCTCGATGACTTCCTGGCCACCGAGCAGGAGCTGCACTGGCGCTTCGGCGATATCTTCGGCTGGGTCGCCACCGGGGACATCGATGTGCGCATCGGCGCCGAGTTCCCGCTGGCCGAAGCCGCCGCGGCCCATGCCGCGCTGGAATCGCGCGCCACCACCGGCAAGGTCATCCTGGTTCCCTAGCGATGGCCGGGCATCCGCAGGCTGGGCATGCCGGCATCTGCCCCGAGAGCACCGGGGCGATGCCGGCATTCACCGCGCGCTCGTTGCTGCCGCCGGTCCGCAACAGTTGAGAGATGCATGACACTTCAATCAAATTTTTCCGCTCTTAACCCGTAACACGCTTTAATGGTGACTGGAACCCTTGCGTTCCACCCCTCCAGGATCCACTTCACTTCTGGGACGCTCTCCCCCAGCGACCCATCTTGCACTCTTAGTGAAGGGACGGATCCGATCAGCATGGACAACGAACGAACTCCAGCGCCGGATGCACCAATCCATCCACCCCAGTTCCCCTCCGGAACCCTGGCGCCGGCTGCGCGCACCCTTATGGACATCCTGCAGGCCACCGCCCAGGCTCATCCCGATGCGCCGGCCATTGACGACGGCGAACGCGTAGAGAGCTACGCGGAGCTGCTCGAAGAGGTCAAGAACAAGGCCCGGCGGCTGCATGCCCAGGGCCTGGGCGCCGGCGACCGCATCGGCGTGCGCGTTGAATCGGGCACCCGGCACCTGTATGAATGGATCCTCGCGATCATGTGGGTTGGGGCCGCCTATGTCCCGGTCGATGCCGATGACCCCGACGAGCGCGCCAAGACCGTGTTCACCGAGGCCGAAGTCGCGGGCATCATCAAGGGACGCGATACCGTCGTGGCCGATAGCCAGCGCCCCAAGCCCTTTGCGAACCCGCGAATGCCTGGACTGGAAGATGACGCATGGATCATCTTCACTTCCGGTTCCACCGGCAAGCCCAAGGGCGTCGCGGTCACCCACCGTTCGGCAGCGGCCTTCGTGGATGCCGAAGCGAAGATGTTCCTGCCCGGCGATCCGCTGAACACCACCGACCGGGTGCTCGCCGGACTGTCGGTCGCCTTCGATGCCTCCTGCGAGGAAATGTGGATCGCCTGGCGCAACGGCTCCTGCCTGGTCCCGGCCCCGCGCGCCCTGGTGCGCAGCGGCATGGACCTGGGCCCGTGGCTGATTTCCCGTTCCATTACCGCCGTTTCCACCGTGCCCACCCTGGCGGCGCTGTGGCCGGCGCAGGCCCTGGACTCGGTGCGCCTGCTGATTTTCGGCGGCGAGGCCTGCCCGCCGGAACTGGCCGGGCGGCTAGCCACCGAAGGCCGCGAAGTCTGGAACACCTACGGACCGACCGAAGCGACCGTGGTAGCCTGCGGCGCCACCATGGACGGCAGCGTGCCGGTACGCATCGGCCTGCCGCTGGACGGTTGGGATCTGGCGGTGGTTGATACCGAGGGGATCCCGGTCGCCGAGGGCGAATCCGGGGAGCTGATCATCGGCGGCGTGGGCCTGGCCCGCTACCTGGATCCGGAAAAGGATGCCGAGAAGTACGCGCCGATGCCCACCTTGGGCTGGGAGCGGGCCTACCGCTCGGGCGATATGGTCATCAATGACCCGCTGGGCCTGATCTTCATCGGCCGCGTGGATGACCAGGTGAAGATCGGCGGTCGGCGTATCGAGCTGGGCGAAATCGACGCCGCGCTCAACTCCCTTCCCGAAGTTTCTTCCGCGGCGGTAGCGGTACGCGAGACCGCCACCGGCAACAAGGTCCTGGTCGGCTACCTGCAGGCAGCGGAAAACTATGATCTGGGGGCAGCGCGCACCCGCTTGCTTGCCGACCTGCCGGCGCCGATGGTGCCGATCCTGGCGGTGATGGGCAGCCTGCCGATGAAGACCAGCGGCAAGGTGGACCGCAATGCGCTGCCGTGGCCGTTGCCGGGCGCCGAACTGGCTGCCGAGGGCTCCGGCCTGCCCGAACTCGATGAGACCGGGCAGTTTCTTGCCGAAGCTTGGCGCGGCGCGCTGGGCGCTTCGGCCGCCGGCCTGGACGCCGATTTCTTCGCTTCCGGTGGCGGGTCGCTGGCCGCGGCCCAGCTGGTTTCGGCACTGCGTGCCCGCTACCCTGACCTGACCGTCGCGCAGCTCTACGACTACCCGCGTTTTGGCGCACTGCTCGAATACCTCGGCGGCCAGCAGCAATCCGTGACGCCGGCGCAGCCGCGCACGGTCGAGCGCACCCAGCGGGGAACCCAATGGGCGCAGTCCCTGGCCGCCGGGCCGCTGTTCATCCTCTCGGGCCTGCGCTGGTTCACCTACCTCATGCTCGGACACCTGTTGCTGGTGTTCCTCGGTGTTTTCGAGGCGCACCTGCCGACCCCGTGGTACGTGCTTGCCGGCCTCTGGCTGGTCTTCGTGACCCCGGTAGGGCGCATGGGCCTGTCCATCGCGGCCACGAAGCTCTTGCTCCGCGGCTTGAAGCCGGGGACCTACCCCCGCTCGGGTTCGGTGCACCTGCGCCTCTGGCTGGCCCAGCACATCGCCGACGTGGTCGATCCGGTGTCCCTGGCGTCCGCTCCGCTGCTGCCTTGGTATGCGCGGATGCTCGGTGCGCAGATCGACCGCACCGCGACCATGCACACCCTGCCACCGGTCACCGGCATGCTGCGAGTCGGCCCCGGAGCCTCCATCGAGCCCGAGGTGGATATCTCGGGCTACTGGATCGACGGGGACAAGCTGCACGTGGGCACCATTGAGATCGGCGCCCACGCCTCCATCGGCGCCCGCAGCACCCTGGCCCCCGGGGCAGCCATCGGTGCGCACACCATCGTTGAAGCGGGATCCGCGGTCTACGGCCAGGCCCGGAGCCATTCCCGCTATGCCGGTTCGCCGGCGCAGCGCGAAGGCAAGGCCAAGCCGAAGTGGCCAACGCAGGAACCGGAGCACAAGGCGCTGCCCCGTATTCTGGGCGGCATCGGTTCCATGGCGTTGAACCTCGCACAGTGGCTTCCGGTGATTGCCGCGTTGCTGGCCATAGCCCCGGTACTTGGCAGCGCGCAATCGCTGGCCGGGATCGGCTGGCGGTTCATTCCGGCCGTGCTGCTGGGCGCCACCGTGTGGTTCTTGGCCACCATGGTGCTGACCATCGCCATTGTCCGCCTGCTTTCCATCGGCCTGGCAGAGGGGTGGCATCCGGTCACTTCCCGCGTTGGCTGGCAGGCCTGGGCTACCGAACGCGTCTTGGATACCGCCCGCGACCTGCTCTTCCCGCTCTACGCCTCGCTCTTCACCCCGATCTGGCTGCGCCTGCTCGGTGCCAAGGTGGGCCGCGACGTGGAGATCTCCACGGTGCTGCTGATTCCGAAGATGACCACCATTTCCTCGGGTGCGTTCCTGGCCGATGACACCATGGTTGCTTCCTATGAGCTCGGTGGCGGCTGGATGCACATTGCCCCGGTTCGCGTGGGCAAGAAGGCCTTCTTGGGCAACTCCGGCATCCTGCATGCCGGGCGCCGGGTGCCCAAGCGCTCGCTGATCGCGGTGCTGTCGGCCACGCCGAAGAAGATGAAGGCCGGCACCTCGTGGATCGGCTCGCCCCCGCACAAGCTGCGCCGCACCACCGTGGAAGGCGAATCGGATCTGACCTACCGCCCAACCCTGAAGCTCAAGGCGATGCGGGCGGGGTGGGAGCTGACCCGTGGCCTCGCGGTGTTCACCACGGTCGGAATTGCCGGCGGCGTGCTTTGGGCGCTGTCCGCCTTGACCGTCTACTTCAACCCGCTGGTCGCGATCCTGCTTTCCGGCGCGGTGCTGGTCCTGGCCGGAGCAGTCGCCGCCCTGGTGGCGGTCGCCGCCAAGTGGCTGGTGGTTGGCGTGATTCGCCCGGGCGAGCACGCATTGTGGAGTTCCTTCATATGGCGCACCGAAATGGTGGATTCCTTCACCGAGCTGGTCTGCGCCCAATGGTTCGCCCGCTTGGCTTCGGGCACCCCGGCCTTGGTCTGGTTCCTGCGCGCGCAGGGGGCAAAGATCGGCCATGGCGTGTGGTGCGAGAGCTACTGGTTCCCGGAAGCGGACCTGGTGACATTGGAAGACCACGCCACGGTGAACCGCGGCAGTGTCCTGCAAACCCACCTGTTCCACGACCGGATCATGTCCATCGACGCGGTGTCCCTGGGCGCCGGGGCAACGCTCGGCCCGCACAGCGTCATCCTGCCCGCCGCGCGGATCTCCGAAGGCACCACCACCGGGCCAGCCAGCCTGGTGCTGCGCGGCGAGGTGCTTCCGGCAAATACCTACTGGCGCGGTAATCCGGCGGTACGCTGGAACATCGAACCCGAGACCAAAGCCGAGCAACCGGCTGACCAACAAGCCTGAGGATTCCCCGCCGATGCCCCACCACATACTCGATGAGTACACCAAGCACCATGGGTCCCCGACGTACACGGTGGAGCACTATGACCTGTCGTTGGTCATCAAGCTCGCCAGCAACCTGCTCGATGGCCGGGCCATGCTGCGCATCCGCGCCGTGGAGGATATCAATGAGGTCGCGTTGAACCTCAGCGGCTTGAAGATCATCAAGGCCACCTGCCAGGGGCGCAAGGTGCCGGTGGCCAAGAAGCACCACCGGATGGTCGTTTCCCTGCCAGCAGTGGTGAAAGCCGGCGAGCGCGTGGAGCTGAACCTGCGCTATGCCGGCAGCCCGCAGGCAGAAAACGGGCTGTGGGGCGAGCTTGGCTGGGAAGAGCTCACCGATGGCATCCTGGTCTCCGGCCAGCCAGTAGGCGCCTCGACCTGGTACCCGTGCAACGACCACCCCAGCCACAAGTCCAGCTACCGCTTCGAGATCTCGGCGGATGCCGGCTACCGCGTCGTGGCCAATGGCCAGCTGGTGGACCATCGCCGTTCGGCCAGCCGCGAGATGTGGGTCTACGAGCAGCGTGAGCCGATGGCCAGCTACCTCGCCACCGTGCAGATCGGCCGTTATAGCCAGATTCCTTTCGATGAAGGCGGCCACCTGGTGGCCTACTCGGTTCCGGGAACCGAGGTGCCGGTGCGCGGCGCGTTCGCGAAGCAGACGGCGATGGCCGAGCTGTTCGAGCGGAAATTCGGCCCGTACCCGTTCGAGAGCTACAAGATCGTCGTGGTCGATGACGAACTGGAGATCCCGCTCGAAGCCCAGGGCCTGAGCATCTTCGGCAAGAACCACTTGTCGCTGCAGTGGGAAGACCAGCGCCTGATCGCCCACGAGTTCGCGCACCAGTGGTTCGGCAACTCCCTGACTCCGGGGCGCTGGAAGGATATCTGGCTCAACGAGGGTTTCGCTTGCTTCAGCGAATGGGTGTACTCCGAAAAAGCCCAGGTGATGGCGTTGGACGAGCGTGCCCGCCACGCGTGGGCCCTGCTCGAAGGCTTGCCGCAGGACATCATGGTCGGGGACCCCGGGCCCCAGGACATGTTCGATGACCGGGTGTACAAGCGCGGAGCGCTGGCCCTGTATGCGCTGATGCGGCGGTTGGGCGAAACGGACTTCTACACGATGCTTCGCCAATGGACCGCCACGCATCAGCATTCGACGGTGAGCACGCAGAAGTTCGCTGACCTATTGGGCCACTACGCACCGGCGGAAGAGATCCAGGCCATCCTGGACGCATGGCTGTTTTCCGAGGCGCTTCCGCCCTTCCCTGCCTGATCGGCGCACGGCGCCATGATGTTCCGGCCAGGTCCGCAGGGCTGTTGTCCTTCATCACAAACAACCCTCTGGCTTGGTCTTGTTCAGCATTTGTTCACAAGCTGTTCACCGGATGGCTCTACGGTCATTGCATGACTGTAGAGATCCCCCTGCTCGATGAAGCCTTCCAGGGCTATTCCGTCCTCGATAACGACGATGACGATCCGGTGCTGGTCCGCGCCGATGGAAGCATCGTCGATACCTGGCGGGAGAACTACCCGTATTTCCAGAAACTGGATCGCGCCACCTACGAGGCTGAAAAGCGGGCACTGCAGATCGAACTGCTGAAACTGCAGAAATGGGCGAAAGCCCATGGCCGCCGGATCATGATCGTTTTCGAAGGCCGCGATGCGGCCGGCAAAGGCGGCACGATCAAGCGTTTCACGGAACACCTGAACCCGCGTGGCGCCCGCGTGGTGGCCTTGGAAAAGCCGAGCGAGCGCGAGTCCACCCAGTGGTACTACCAGCGCTATGTGCAGCACTTCCCGTCGGCTGGCGAGATCGTGCTCTTCGACCGCTCCTGGTATAACCGTGCCGGCGTCGAACGCGTGATGGGATTTTGCACCGAAACCCAGGTGGACCACTTCCTGGAGCAGACTCCCGCCTTCGAGAAGATGGTCGTCGACGAGGGCATCGACCTGGTGAAGTTCTGGTTCTCGGTGTCCGCCAGCGAGCAGCTGACCCGATTCACCATCCGCCGCATCGATCCGGTGCGCCAGTGGAAGCTCTCGCCCATGGATCTCGAGTCCCTGGATAAGTGGGAAAAGTACACCCAAGCCAAAAAGGAAATGTTCCTCAAGACCGATACGGAGCATGCCCCGTGGACCGTGGTGAAGTCCAACGACAAGAAGCGCGCCCGGTTGCAGGCGATGCGCCACGTGCTGAACCTTTTCGAGTACAAGGGCAAGGACCACCACTTAGTGGGCTCCCCCGATCCGAAAATCGTGGGCCGCGCGGCCAAGGTGATTACCCACGGCGAAGAATTCTAGATCCGTTCCCGGTGCACCGCTGCTAGGGAACGATGACGCAGGTGCCCAGCAGCCCTTGGCCGCGCGGTCCTTCGGCGATCCAGCGACCGCTCATCGATGCGAGAGCATGCTGCGCGGCAACCGGTCCCGTAGCCCGGATTCCGGCATGGAAACGGCGGGACTGCGCATCGACGCGAATCTCGCATTCCAGGAAATCCAGCCACTGCCTGGTCAGCGGGAACCACGCCTTGAAGATGCTTTCCTTGGCGCTGAAAATCAGCCGGTCCCAGGCGATGCCCGGATGGTGCGCCGATAGCTCGGCGGCCATCACCTGCTCTTCGGGAAGCAAGATGATGTCGAGGATTTCTGCCGGCAGCGGAGCATGCAGTTCGGCGTCGATGCCAAGGCCGCGAATATCGCTGGTGGAGGCTACTGCCGCTGCACGGAAGCCAGCGCAATGGGTCATGCTCCCCACCACGCCAGCTGGCCAGATCGGTGCCCGTTTTTGATCTGGAACCAAGGCAACGCCCGCATAGCCCAGTTGTGCCAGCGCTCGGCGAGCGCAGACACGGACAGTACGGAATTCCTGCTGCCGCTCAGGCACCGCCTCGGCGATGTACCGTTCTTCTTCCCCGTAGGATCGGCCGTCTTCCAGCTCGGTACGCGACTGGACCAAATGTACCGAAGACGGCAGCAGCTCTGCGAAGATATCGTTGCCTTCCATCAGAAGCGCGAAGATCCGCCAGCGCCGGAGAAGCTTCCGCCACCAGAGTATCCGCCGGAGACTCCGCCCGACGAGCTCGCTGCTTCACGCGACTCAGCCACTGCGCTGACGCCCGCGGAATATCCGTGGTGGTAGCCACCCACGCGCCAATACATCGATGCGGGATTCAAAACGTCCAGGATGGTGCCGGAACGGCCGTCATATGCCCCGGATTCATAGCGGGATTTCTTCAATGCCGATTGCATGTCGGCCTTCTCTTCGGCACTTTCCGCATACACTTCGATTTGAGCTTGGGCGAAGACATCCAGCTTTTCGGTCAATTCGGCACGCAACTCCGATAATCCATCGAGCGCTTGATCCACCGTGATCGATTCTTTCTTCAGCTGCACTGACAATTCGCCGAGCTGCCTGGTTGCCATTTCCCGGTAGGAAGCCAAGGCGGCCGCGCTGCCCATCAGTTCCGGCTCTACGTCGTTGAGCAACTCCCTGATCTCGTCGAGGTCCTCTTCTAGCGGCTCGGTCTGTGCATGCCACGCCTCTTCCCAGGATGCTGAACGGGTATAAAGCGCCGCCGCGGCAATGATGGCGTCATCGGTCAGGTCCAGGGACTGCGCTGTTTCGCGGAATTCCTTGGCGAAGCGAACGCCTTCGGAGCCGGACCGCTCCTTCTTGCCCGAGTCTTCCAGTGCCTGCTGCGCTGCAAAACAAGCACGGTATTTGGCCATGAACTTGGTGAAGCGCTGCTCCAGCTCGGCTGCATGCCCTGAAGCCGACGGCAGCGTACGAGCCGCCAATTCGGTTTCTTCCAGATCCATCGTGACGTTGGTCAGGTGCAAGGTCCCCTGATGCAGTTCTTCCGCGAAAGTTTTCCGACGCGTTGACCGAGTGTGCAGTGCGACGCCGCCGATAATGGCAGCCACGAGGCCTCCGACGCCCGTGGATATCCACAAGGCCGGGTGCTGGTACCAGGGCAGATTCATGATCACGGCCGCCTGATCGGCTACCGCAATGACGCCGTCGGTCCACCGGGATAGATTGAAGTCGTCGTAGCCGGCTTCGTGGATGCTCTCCATGGAGCTCTCTGAGACCTTGCGGTCTTCGCCGAAGTACGTGCCGATCTGTCCATCTCCTTCTCCTTCGATGGACAAGGTGATGATGAACAGGCCGTCGGCCCAGTAGTCGCCGTAGTCTTCGGGCTTTCCTGATATCCATTCCGGATGGGATGACTTGGCGTATTCCAGCGTCTTGGTGTTGATGTCATCGGAGTATTCTCCGTTGCGGGCGTAGATTGCCACATCCGTGGGCTCGTTGAAATCGAGCTCGTCCAGTGCGTCACGCAGCCGCTGCTCATTGAGCTTGCCGGTGGAATCCTCGATGGTGACCGATTCCAGGTTCTGCCCGGCCACGACCTGCACACCGGTGGCAGCTTGCGCGGCAGGCAGGGCGCCAGCCAGCCCCAAGGAAAGTGCCGCTGCGGTACCGGCTATTCGAATGCTCCGGGTTCGTGGGCCCACGATGCGTCTCCTTCTTTCGAGTTCCGGGTTATCTCCGGCTGATGGCCTTTCTCCTATCCTAGCGAGCCGGGGTGTGGCATCGATCATCCTTAAGACGGCTTTCGGCGCATTGGGGCCGCAACGCGCTTGTTCCAACCGGGATTCGCCGAAAAGTGATGGATTCCTCAAGCAGGTGCATTGCATGCCTATTCATGCCTGATCAACGGATGGGAATCCTCCGGGCATGGGAGGAAAAAATGATCGATTGGTTTGAACTGGACAGCACCGCACCAAATTCGGGGCTAAAATTGCAGAATGACTAGCATTGACGATTCCGGGGCATCCGTCCTTTCAGAACCAGAGCGCGAGATCCTCACTTGGGACACCTTCGGTGAAGCTTCCCGCGAACTGGCACAGACCATTGTCGACGACGGCTTCGAGCCGGACATCGTTCTGGCAGTAGCACGAGGCGGCCTGCTGCTGGCCGGCTCGATTTCCTACGCTCTGGGCGTCAAGGCCTGCGGTGCGCTGAACGTGGAGTTCTACACCGGCATCGGCACCGTCCTGCCGGAGCCAGTGGTTCTTCCTCCAATGCTGGACGATGGCCACCTGCGCGACAAGAAGATCCTGATCGTTGACGATGTCTCCGACTCCGGCCGCACCCTTGAAAAGGTTGTCGATCTGGTGTCCGCCTGGGGCGCCGAGGTCAAGACCGTCTGCCTGTACACCAAGCCGCGCACCATCATGGTCCCGGATTACGAATGGCGCCGCACCGACAAGTGGATTACCTTCCCATGGTCGGATCTGCCACCAGTTACCGCTGGCGCAGCCAAGTAAAGTACTTGAATATCAGCAGGGAACGGCGAGCTTTCGCCGTTCCCTGCTTTTGTTTTGAAGCTACTGCCGCGGGCGCAGGTCCAGGCTGAATCCGGGGCATTGCGGAAAGTCCCCGGTGAAGTCGGCTTCCATCCCGAAGGACTCGTAGAAGAACTACGGCCAATGAAACAAGTTTGCGCGCGCTTCGTTCCCGCATAGGCTGAACCCATGGGTCCTTCACTGCTGCTAACGCCAATGACCGAGGCGGATGCAGATTTCGTTGCGCGCCTGGCTGCAGACGAACGCGTCATGGCCCATATCGGCGACGGAAGCACCTGGAGCCTGGAGTACACCGCGCAACGCGTGGATCATGCCCTGAGCAGTCCGGAGATCTCCTGGTTTATCGCGCGCCGCCAGAATTCTCCGGTTGGACTTTTCACCACTACCGAACGCAGGCATGCCACCGAAATCGGCTATTGGATCGCCCCGGAATGCTGGGGCCAAGGCTTGGCGAAGGAAATAGTCAGCGAGGGGCTCGCGCAATTGCAGGAAACCGGTCGAAGCGCATTTATCGCTCGTGCCGATGCCTCGAATATCGCCTCGCTGAAAGTGCTTGCCCGTTACGGGTTCATCGCGCAGGCGAAGGAAGGCCCTGGGCTCATAACGTTGACACGGGTTCTTCCCACTGTACCGGTGCCACCTGCCAGCTAGGGCGTGTAGGTTTCCGATGGGCGGAGCCTATCGGGTGCTTCTTCCTCTACCGTAGCGCTCGGGGTCGCCGGTTCTTCGAGGTGGGTTCCGGCGCCACGCTGGATAAACAGCACCGCTGCCCAGCCTGCCGCGATGAGGACGGCAACGGCCAGGATCCCGAGGAAGAACACCAGCAGCACAGCACCGCATGAACGCAATCCCTTCACTTCAAGCCTCTTCCCTCATCTAGTCGCCTTGTCGGGATATCCCAGATCAAGTGTAGTCCTCAACCTGGCCAACCCGGGCATGGCGACAAAGCAAAATGCCCTGCCGCTTCCCGATCATCGGGAGAGCAGCAGGGCATCTGGCAGGCCGAAAGCCTAGCGCTGGGAAGCGCCGAACTTCTCGGTAGCCGCAGCCACCGCGGCGGCACGAGCCTCGGAGGCCTCGTCGGCGGTCAGGGTGCGGTCGGCGGCACGGAACCTCAGGCCGAAGGCCAATGACTTCTTGCCGTCTTCGATGCCCTGGCCCTGGTACACGTCGAACAGCGCGATGTCTTCGAGCAGTTCACCGGCGCCTTCGCGAAGGGCGGCAAGCACATCTCCAGCCACGACGTCCTGGTCGACAACCAAGGCCACGTCCTGGGTAGCCAGCGGCTGGGCGGACAGGTGCTGCTGGGCAACAACCACTGCAGGTGCAGCAGCCATCAGTGCGGCAGCATTCAGTTCCATGGCCACGGTACGTGCTGGCAGGTCCTGGTCCTTGAGCAGCTGCGGGTGCAGTTCACCGGCGTAGCCAACGACCTGCCCGGAAACCTTCAGTACTGCAACACGGCCCGGGTGGAAGGCCTGGTGGCTGCCCTGGGCAACCTCAAGCTCAACGCCGAGGACATCTGCTGCGCAGTGCGCCGCATCCAGCGCGTCGGCCCAGTCCCAGGCACGCGGTGCGAAGCCGGCCGCAGCCGATGCTTCGCGGCCGGTGAGAACCGCGGCCAGGTGCCATGGCTGGTCAGGGACGCCGTTGAACAGTTCGGCCAGGACCTCATCGCTTGGCTTTTCACCTAGCGGAGGCAGAACCGAGGAACCCAGCTGCGTACCTGGCAGGAAGACGAGGCCGCCTTCATACAGTGCCAGGTCGCGGAAGCCACGGCCGATGTTGCGGCGAGCGGTTTCCAGCAAGCCCGGCAGCAGCGAGGTGCGCAGGAAGCGGAATTCCTTGGAAATCGGGTTGGCCAGCGAAATGGCCTTGACCTCGGTACCGGCTTGCGCAGCACCAAAGGTGCTGTTCTGCGCTTCGGAAACGAATGGGTAGTTCAAGACCTCGGTCAGCCCTGCATCTGCCAAGCCCTGCAGCAGGCGGCGGCGCTGGGACTGGGCGCGGGTCAGGCCACGGCCCGGAGGGGCCACAGGCAAGGTCGCCGGGATCTTGTCATAGCCGACTACACGGGCTACTTCCTCGACCAGGTCTTCCTTGATGTCCAAATCCGGGCGCCAGCTTGGTGCGGTGACCAGGAAGCCCTCGGCGTTCTGCTCAACGCTCGCGCCGATGCCTTCCAGCGCGGTGATGGTCTGCTCATCGGTGTAGTCCACGCCGATCAGGGCTCCAGCGAAACCTGCCGGCAGCTGGATCTGGGTGTCGGAAGGAATCTGGCCCGCGTCGGTGGCCTTGGTGGTTTCGGTGCCGCCGGCCAGCTGCACCAGCAGGTCCACGGCACGCTGGGCCGCGATTTGCATGATGCGTGGGTCCACGCCACGCTCGAAGCGCTTGGAGGCTTCGGAAGGCAGCTTGTGGCGACGGCGCGAACGGCCGATGGACACGGTGTCGAAGTGCGCGGCTTCGATCAGCACGCGGCTGGTCGAATCCGAGACCTCGGTGGCCGCGCCGCCCATGACGCCGGCAATGCCAATGGCGCCGGACTCATCGGTGATCAGCAGGTCCTCGACCGACAGCTCGCGTTCCTTGGCATCCAAGGTCACCAGCTTTTCGCCGGCGTTGGCGCGGCGCACGGTAATCGCACCGGCAAGCTTGTCAGCATCGTAGAAGTGCAGTGGCGCGCCGAGTTCCAGCATGACGTAGTTGGAGATATCGACTACCAGCGAGATCGAGCGCATGCCGGCCAGCTGCAGGCGCGAAGCCATCCAGCGCGGGGTCGGGAGGCTCGGGTTGATGCCGGAGACCTCGCGGGTCACGAAGCGGGTGCAGCCCGGTACGCCGTAGATCGGCGCTTCGTCGCGGAGAACTACTTCATGGCCGGCTTCGGTGGCTTCCGAAACGGTCACGATCGATGCGGGATCGGTGAAGGAGGTGCCGGTGGCCAGCGCGTATTCGCGCGCTACGCCGCGGATCGAGAAGCAGTAGCCGCGGTCCGGGGTCACGTTGATCTCCGCCGCCTGGTCATCCAGGCCGAAGAGCTCGAAGACGTCGGTGCCCAGTTCCGGGTCCAGGCCCAGCTTGGACAGGACCATGATGCCGTCGTGGTCTTCGCCGATGCCCAGCTCGCGGGAGGAAGCGATCATGCCCGCCGAGGTGTGGCCATAGGTCTTGCGCGGGGAGATCTTGAAGTCCCCTGGCAGCACGGCGCCGGGCAGGGTGACAACGACCTTGTCGCCTTCGACGAAGTTGTGCGCACCGCACACGATCCCCTGCACGCCCGAGGGGTCGATGCCCTTGCCGGTCAGGGTCTGCTCGGCGCCTTCTGGAACCACGCGAACCTGGCACCAGTTGATGGTCTTGCCATTGGAGGCAACTTCCTTTTCCAGGGAAATCACCTGGCCGACCACGATGGGGCCCGAGAGCTCATCGCTTGGACGGTGGACATCTTCTTCTTCGAGGCCGACCTTGACCAGGTCTGCCATGACGTCTTCAGCCGATGCGTCGGCTGGTACCTGCGCGTATTCGCGCAGCCAAGATAGTGGAATACGCATTGCTTAGATCTCCATCCCGAAGTGCTGGCTGAAACGGATGTCGCCCTCGATCATGTCGTGCATGTCTGGGACATCGTTGCGGAACATGAGCGTGCGCTCGATGCCCATGCCGAAGGCGAAGCCGGAGTACTCTTCGGGATCAATGCCAGCTGCGCGCAGCACGTTCGGGTTGATCATGCCGCAGCCACCCCACTCGATCCAGCGCGGTCCGCCCTTGGCACCTGGGTGCCAGATGTCCAGCTCTGCCGATGGCTCGGTGAACGGGAAGTAGGCAGGGCGCAGGCGGATCTGCGCTTCGGCACCGAACATCTGCCGGGCGAAGTGCTCCAGGGTGCCGCGCAGGTCGGCCATGGTCAGGCCCTTGTCCACGGCCAGGCCTTCGAACTGGTGGAAAACCGGGGTGTGGGTGGCATCGAGCTCATCGGTGCGGAAGGTGCGCCCAGGGCACAGCACGTAGACCGGCACATCGCGCTCGAGCATCGAGCGGACCTGCACCGGGGAGGTGTGGGTACGCAGCACCAGGTGCGCGTCGGCAGGCTCCACGAAGAAGGTGTCCTGCATTTCGCGGGCAGGATGGTCCGGCTTGAAGTTCAGCGCGTCGAAGTTGAACCATTCGGATTCGACTTCCGGGCCCTCGGCGATTTCCCAGCCCATGCCGACGAAGATGTCGGATACACGGTCCTGCAGGACCGAGAGCGGGTGGCGGGCGCCAACGCTGCGGCGGCGGGCGGCCGCGGTGACATCCACGGTTTCTTCGACCAGGATGCGGGCGGCTTCGGCTTCTTCGAGCACGGTGGTGCGGGCAGCCAGGGCCTTGTTGACCCGTCCGCGGGCACCGCCGACGAGCTTGCCGGCAACAGCCTTCTGGGTCTTGTCCAGCTTGCCGATCTGGCGGTTGGCCAGGGACAGCGCGGACTTCTCGCCGGTGTGGGCCAGGCGCGCTTCCTTCAGCTCGTTCAGGTCGCCAGCGGCCTGGATGGCTGCCAGGGCGGCATCGACCGCGCCCTGGATGCCGGCTTCATCGGTTGGGTGCGGAACATTGGACTCCCCGACAGGAGCTTGTTCAGTTGTCTGATCAGACATGGGATCGATCGATCCTTACTCTTATCTTGTACTTACGCGTAGAACACTTTGCTTCCATTCTATGGCTAAGGGCCCGTGATCGTTTCACCGATGACGGGCCCTTGGCGTGAAGCTTCTTACCTTGAAGCAGGATTGCTGCTAATTAATGCGATTCCTTGGCACCCTTTGGCGCGAAAGCGGCAACGAAGACGAAGGTCAAAACCAGCAGCGCCCCGCCGAATACTGCGGAGTAGAACATGGTGTGGTCGACCTTGGCGGTGGCCTGGTAGGCGGCGGCGCCCTTGATCATGTCGAAGGTGACGGTGTGGTGCTCGACGGTGCCCGGGGTGTGCGAGGTGACTGCGCCGGGGAAGGTGACGTGCAGGTTCGCTTCGGTGAAGGAAGAATCCACGGTGGCTTTGTCGCCCGGCATCGAGAAGGAGTATTCCTTCCCGTCATCGCCCAGGTTGATTTCGAAGCCGAAGACGCGGAATGCGTCAGCCAGCTGGACGTAGGTCATCGGGCTGGTGGTTTCAAAGCGCAGGCCGACGTTTTCGCCATCATCGATGTTGCTGTAGCTCCACTGGTCCCCCAGCTGCTGTTCCATCATTTCGATGTCGATCTGGCTCTCGAGGACTTCTTCAAAGCTGACGCCATTGAGCGTCGACTTGTGCAGGGTCAGCTGCATGGCCCCGGCGACCTTGTCTTTGCCCAAGACGTCGACTTCTGCGTTCATGTTGACGCAACCAGAAAGTGCTAGGACGGCGGCGAAGGCCAGAGCGATAACGCTCATAAATCGCTTCACGAAAAGTGCTCCTCAAAATATCGGCTATAGGCACAGTGCCAGAAGTTGGCGCGGTAACAAGCTTACGGGTGTTTAGTGCTGCGCCCCGGCACGTGCCTGGGCCAGGCATGCCGCCACGATCGGCGCATCGGCTGGAATCCACGGGACGACGGCGGACAGCGAGTCATCGAGTTCCAGCCAGGCCAGCTGGTCATGCCCGTCCAGGGTCGCTGGCTCGCCCTCGGTGATCTGGGCGAACCATATGCGCATGGCGGCCTTCTCGTTCAGCTGCCACCCTTGGGGATGCGGGCCTGGGATGGGCGCGCCAAGACGCATCTGCACCCCGAGTTCCTCGCGCAGCTCGCGGTGCACGGCCTGGACTTCGCTCTCGCCGGGTTCGACTTTTCCACCAGGGAATTCCCAGAGCCCGGCAAGGGCTTGAGGGCGGTTGCGGCGCGCGGCCAGGAGCTTGGTGGGCCGGGCCAGGTCATCGACGATGGCCACGGCAACAATTTGCTTGAGTTCAGCTGCCATGGGAGTCCAGTGCGCTCCGATTCGCTGAGCGCTGGGCGCGGGCCGAAGCGTACAGGCAGACGGTGGATGCGGTACCCACGTTCAGGGATTCGGCAACACCGTAGAGCGGCACGGCCACGCGGTAGTCGGCGGCGTCCTTCTCGTGCTCCTCCAGCCCCTGGCCTTCATTGCCGAACAGCCACAGGGTTGGCGCTTCCAGCACCGGCTGTGCTTCTGGCGCTTCGGTGCCTGGCTGGCTTGCACGCAGCACGGCGGCATCCTGCAGGGTGTCCAGGTTGTGGGCAGCATAGCCGTCGGCGGCCAGGATCTGGCTTCCGGTGGTCTTCGCGGCGGCGACCAGGTGGTCGAATTCGATGTTGTTCAGCACCGGTACGTGGAACAGCGAGCCGGCGGTGGAGCGCACGGCCTTCGGGTTGTAGATATCCACGCTGCCCTTGGTCAGGATCACCGCATCGGCTCCGGCGGCATCGGCGGCACGCAGGATGGTGCCGGCATTGCCCGGGTCCTGGATGCGGCAGAGCACGGCGATCAGCTTCGGCTTGGTGTCCAGCACCTCGCTCAGCTGCGGCTGGGACATGGCGACCACGGCAAGAATGCCCTGCGGGGTCTGGGTGTCAGCCATGGCGTGCAGCACTTCGCCGGTGACGATGCGGGTTGGAACCTTGGCGCTATCGAGCAGCTGCACGAATTCTTCGTGGCTCTCCAGAAAGCCGCCGACAACATAGACGCCCTGGACCAGGTTGTCGTCCTCCAGATGGGCCTTGAGTGCTTCGCGTACCGCCTGCGGGCCCTCAACGAGGTATTCGCCGGTGGCTTCGCGCCCCTTGCTCTTGGCCAGACGCGCGATGGCCTTGACTCGTTCGGCGCGTGGATTGGACATCACTTCTGGAGGAAAACTGCTCATGTCTCGAGAATACCGGTAGAAACACGCAAAGGGCGGGTCCGCGCTGTGCGCGGGACCCACCCTTCGGTGTGATCTGTCCTACCTGAGCCTCAGCTCAAAGGGAGAAGAGATTTACTTCATCTGCTGACGGGATTCGCCGCCAGCTGGTTCGAAGCCTGCAGCCTTGGCAGCTTCGATGGAGTTGAACCAGAACTCGGCTTCGGTCTGGTCGTACCAGGTCGAGCCTGGAACGTGGTACTTGTTCGAGCCGGCGTTGCCCTTGATGATGAAGCCCTCAGGTGCGTCTTCGCCTTCAACGGCCTTGACTACGCCTTCGCCCTCGACGGACTTGGCAGCAGCCTTTGGAGCCTTGGCAGCCTTAGGTGCAGCAACCTCAGCAGCGGCAGCCTTTGGGGCGTTGACGTCAGCTGGAAGTGCATCCTTGGCAAGCTTTACCAGGGTAGCGAAAGCGTTCGAGTCCGAAACAGCCAGCTCTGCGAGCATACGACGGTCAACCTCGATCTGAGCAGCCTTCAGGCCCTGGATCAGACGGTTGTAGGTCATGCCGTTGGCGCGGGATGCAGCGTTGATGCGCTGGATCCACAGGCGGCGGAAGTCGCCCTTGCGCTTACGGCGGTCGTTGAAGCTGTAAACGAACGAGTGGAGCAGCTGCTCCTTGGCCTTACGGTACAGGCGCGAACGCTGACCGCGGTAACCCTTTGCGCGTTCCAGAACGACGCGACGCTTCTTGTGGGCGTTTACTGCCCGCTTCACACGTGCCACGTGTGTACTCCTTCAAGTCAGTTCCCCAGTGCCCGCGATTTTGCGGGATGGGTGAAATCTATGGGTGGTGGGGTATTGCTTCCCCGTATTGCGAAAGGGAGAGCTTAGAGGCCCAGCATCCGCTTGATGGTCTTTACATCGGCCTTAGCGACGATCTGGTCAGAAGCCAGGCGACGGGTAACGCGCGAGGACTTGTGCTCCAGGTAGTGGCGACGGTTGGCCTGCTGGCGAGCGAGCTTACCGCTACCGGTGAGCTTGAAGCGCTTCTTGGCGCCACTGTGAGTCTTGAACTTCGGCATAGCTGCCGTTCTCCTTACGTGCTCCACCCGGTAAAGCACCGGGTGGGGATCATCCGAAGCGGGCCCCGATAAAGGTGACCGCTGTTGTTCTCTTGTAGTTGGACCTTCCCGGAAGAAGATCCTTCACCGTGAACGGTGACGGGCTCGAAAGCCCAACAGGCTTGGCTAGGCGTCGCCTTCAGCTGCCTGACGTGCCTGCTCCAACTTGGCGCGGGCTTCATCATCCATGGAAGCTGCGACATTCTGGCCCTCGGTCTCAGCCGGAGCGTCGGTGCGGATCTTGCGCTTGGCCGCGCTGCGGCCACCCGACTTCTGCTGCTGTTCGCGGCGAGCCTCTGCCTTGTTCTTCAGCGGACCAACAACCATGACCATGTTTCGGCCATCGATGCGCGGGCTGGACTCAATGATTCCAACTTCGGCGACGTCTGCTGCAAACTTTTCAAGCAAGCGAATGCCCATCTCTGGACGCTGCTGCTCACGACCACGGAACTGGATCATGGCCTTGACCTTGTCGCCGGCGCCCAGGAAGCGCAGTGCGTGGCCGACCTTGGTCTCGTAGTCGTGGGTGTCGATCTTCAGGCGGAAGCGGACTTCCTTCAAGACCGTGTTGGTCTGGTTCTTACGAGCTTCGCGAGCCTTGACAGCGGCTTCGTACTTGTACTTGCCGAAATCCATCAATTTGCACACTGGAGGCTTGGCGCTGGGTGCCACCTCGACCAAGTCCAGATCGGACTCGAGAGCAAGACGAAGCGCGTCCTCGATACGGACGATGCCTACCTGCTCGCCATTAGGGCCGACGAGACGTACCTCTGGCACGCGAATGCGCTCATTAATGCGTGGATCGCTGATGTGTCACTCCTGAAATTCGTAATCCATGACCGCAAACAAAGAAGGCCCCCGTCTGCGATTGCAGGCGAAGGCCAAAAAGAACGACAAAGCCGAACACGGGATTGCTCCTGCGTAAGCGCTTGGGGAATGCATTGCTGCAATCCTGCCGAAATACCCGGAAGCCTGGAAACGGCGACAGCGGGTGGGAGTTGGCCTCCACTTGCATGGCTCAATACTAGTACGAATCCCACATCCAGTGCTAGCTGGAGAACTGCGAGAAGTACCGGCATCGAGTCGGTCTGTGACAAGCTTAGCAGTATGACTAACGAAGACACCAACTCGCACCAGCACGCTGTCGACCAGCAGGTGCGCGATATCGCAGAAGTTGCAGCCGTTGAAATCATCACCACGGCCGCCGTCCACCTGATGAGTGCAGCAGCAGTCAAGTGCGGACTTGCAGAGGGCGAAGATGCCAATGAGCTGAAGGATCTCGATGAGGCCCGCAAGCTGATCACCGCACTGGCAGGCCTAGTCACCGCCGGTGCGCCTGAGATCGGCTCGCAGCACGCAGCGCCTTTGCGTGACGGCCTGCGCAGCCTGCAGCTGGCCTTCCGCGAAGCTTCAATCATCCCGGATGCACCAGGCAAGGGCCCGGGCGAGAAGTTCACCGGACCGGTCAACTAGGTAATATTGGCTGAATTTTAAGAGATTAACATCATGGACTCGTTTCCCCAGGGAAACGGGTCCATTGTTGTTCGGATCACCAAGCTAGGTTGGAATCATGCAGATGCTGGAACAACCAGTGATCGACGCCGGCGCTTTCCGGCTCCGCCCCTTCCAGCCCAGCGACATTCCTGCCGTGAGGCAGGCCTCCACGGACCCCTACATTACGCAAATCACCACGGTCCCGGCGCAAGGAACTGAAGCCGGCTATGCGGCATTCATCGAGCGCCAGCACCGCCGGGTGGCCGAGGGCAGCGGGTATTCATTTGCCATAGCCGAAACGGCCACGGATTGTGCCGTTGGGCAAATCGGCTTGTGGCTGCGCAATGCCGACCACGGCAGGGCCAGCATCGGGTATTGGATCGCACCGGAGCACCGCAGGCGCGGCATTGCCAAGCACGCGTTGGCTGCGCTCGGCGCCTGGGCATTGGAGCATCCGGGAATCGACCGGATCGAACTCTACGTGGAGCCGTGGAACGAGGGGTCGTGGCGGGCCGCTGAAGCGTGCGGCTTCCAGCGTGAAGGCTTGCTGCGCAGCTGGGAACAGGTGGGCACCGCACGCAGGGACATGTACATGTACTCGCGGCTCAGGGCGACTCCAAGAGCCTAGGCGATCGTTTCCAGGCGACGGCGGCGGGCGCGGCGAACGCGGCGGCGGATCTGCTGCGCAATCAAGGCAATCACCACGACCACTGCAGCCATGGCGCCGATGCCAAGGAAGGCCGGGGCGGGTCCGAGGTTGTCGACGAATATGCCGGTGATCGGCGATCCCAACGCGGTGCCAGCGGTCATCGCAGAGCCATACCAGCCCATGGCTTCGCCGCGACGCTTTTCGGCCACCAAGTCGGTGAGCCACTCAGAGGCCGCCGACAGCGTCGGCGCGCACAGGAAGCCGGGGAGTGCGGAGAACAGCGCCAATGACCAGGTATCCCACGCGAAGTACATGGGGATCGTCAGCACGGCCATGCTCAGCAGCAGCACCAGTGGAGAAATAACCCGCTTCATCGACCCGTAGATCAGGCCGCCGACCAGCGAAGCTCCGCACCAGAAGAAGAACACCAGACCCAGCTGGTGGCTCTGCGCCGACGCATCCAATTCGGCCACGATGGCCACTTCTGTGCCGGTGAGCAGCATGCCTGCTCCGGCCGCGGCAATGAATACTGCCAGGACCGAAGCGCTGACCCAGTTGAAACGGTTCTTGAAGTTGCGACCACGCTGCTTGATGCGGGCGCGGGCAGACTTCATGCCGGCTGCGATCAGCTCGCCCTCGACTTCGGGTACACCCATCGGCGCGGCCGCAATGAAGCTGGCCTCCGCCCCCAAGCGTTCCTCGTGCACGTTGGCCCGCGAGGCGATCGCCTTGGGATCATCGCTGCGCGTTGGCGGATTCAGGATCATCAGCGCCAACCCGGCAACCGTCGAGGTCACGCCGATGACGCTCAATCCAATGACGCTGCTGATCTGGGTGGCGACAATGCCGGCGCTTGCAGGTCCGACGATGAACACCAGTTCGGTGGCGGTGGCATCCAAGGCGAAGGCGGTACGGCGTTGTTCGCCGGTGGTCATGATGCCCAGCGCGGTACGCACCACTGAGAAGACCGGTAGCGCGAAGAGTCCGCCGATGAAGGCCAGCGGGTACACCCAGACCAGTGGAACATGCGGCACCGTGCACCAGACGAGTGTTTCGACGATCACCGATGGGATCATCGCGCGGCGCAATCCCCAGACATCTACGCGGGCACCGCGCCACGGGGCGCCAATGGCGATGCCCAAGGTCATGACGGCCGTGACCAGACCGGCCGAAACCCAGGATTGGCCGAGGTTGTTCACCAGATGCAGGAGCAGCAGCATGCTCAATGCGGAGTGCGGAAGTCGGGCAATCATGCCAATCAGCAACAAAAGTGAGATCTGCGGTTGACGCAAAATCTGCCAATAGCTTTTCATGCCCGGAAAGTTCCTTGTCTGGTCGAAAGGAGCCCGCCGGTTTAGTTCGGCGCGCTGTGCAAACTGAGTTCGAGGGAATCCACTGCTTCAGCGAATTCGGTGTTTTGGGACAAACGTCCGTGGATTGCGCGAGTCGTCTCGCGAGCGTCGTTCTCGCTCGTTCCGGGAGCAAAAACAAACTGCAAGTTCAGTTCCGGTCCGGGACCTCCGCCAAGGACCACTTGCCCGTCCTTGCTGCGTGAGCCGACTCCCCTGCCCGGGGCAACCTTGACGGTCTGCAACTGGCCAAAGCCTTCGGTTGCATCCTGCACCACGTTGGCGATCTGCTGGTTCTGATAACTCGGAATCCAGTCGATCTGCTTGGCCAGGTTCCAGACCCCCGGTCGTCGAAGCACGAAGGTGAATTCGCTTCCGGGATCGAGTACCAGCAGCTGGCATTCCTCGCTGACTGCCGAGAGGGCCGCCCGCGGGGCGTAAACCGCCACTGGTCGAGCTTCCTTGTGCCAAGCCTGCAATCGTTCGACGGTCGTGAAGATCGGCAGGGCCATGCGGCCATCTGGAGCCTTGATTTTCACCAGCGCCATATCGGCTTCCTTGTCGGATGCGAAGCCGTGTTCCGTCATGGCTTCTTCGCCGAGCTGGGCTACCACCGCAACGAAAACGCGTGCCTCGGACAAGGATTTATGCACCTCGCCCTCCCCTGCGCTGCCATCGCGCAAGGCCGCCAGTGCGGCAACGACGTTGGCGTCGGCCTTGCCGTCGTCCTTGTCGAAATTATGCAGGGGGTTGCCTTCACCGCTCAGGTCCCGGCCTTCCCAGTCCTGACCGGCAGAGTCGGTGCTAGAGCCTGCCTGCGCCAGTGCAGCGACAATATGTCCCGGCAGGTGGCGTTTGGGTGCAGATTCAGGTTGCTCGGTACTCATAGCTCCATGCTATCGGTGGTTTCGGGGTTGTTGGAGGGAAGTTTCAAAACTGCAGTCATGAGCTTGGACACCCCTATCCGATGATTTCAGATTTCTTTCCCAGCACCTGCGCGCAGTCGCGGGCCCGAGGAGGGAAAGACCGGGATCCGCTTTCACGAATAAAAAAAGACGATTCAAAAGCGCGAGCTCCTGAATCGTCTTTCCCTGCTGCAGCATGGGGCCTAGCGGCGACCTGCTACATCGAGCGCTTCTTGCAAGGTGAATTGGCCCGAGTACAGCGCCTTGCCCATGATGGCTCCTTCGATGCCTTCTGGAACCAGCTCGCGCAAGACCCGGAGGTCTTCGAGCGAGGAGATGCCGCCCGAGGCGACAATCGGCTTGCTGGTCTTGGCAGCGATTTCGCGCAATAGTTCAACGTTCGGTCCGCGCAGGGTGCCGTCCTTGGTCACGTCGGTGACGACGTAACGGGCGCATCCGGCATCTTCGAGGCGGGCCAGAACATCCCACAGGTCGCCTCCGTCCTTGGTCCAGCCGTGGCCGGACAAGGTGGTTCCGCGCACGTCCATGCCCACGGCGATCTTGTCGCCGTGGCGGGCAATGGCCTGCTTGGTCCATTCCGGGTTCTCCAGCGCGGCGGTTCCGAGGTTGACGCGGGTAGCACCGAATTCCAGGGCCCGGTCAAGTGAAGCGTCATCGCGGATACCGCCGGAGAGCTCGACCTTGATATCCAGTTCCTTGGCAATGCGCTGGACAATCTCAACATTGCTGCCACGGTCAAAGGCTGCGTCCAGGTCGACCAGGTGCAGCCATTCAGCGCCGGCATTCTGCCAGGAGAGCGCAGCTTCCAGCGGGTCGCCGTATCCGGTCTCGGAACCGGCTTCGCCCTGGACCAGGCGCACTGCCTGTCCGCCAGCGATATCTACTGCAGGCAAAAGTTCGAGGATTGGTTGCTCGCTCATGATGTCCTTAGTGAAGAAGTAATGTGATTAGTAGGTCAAGGACCAGGCTGCGATCAGGCTCAGGCCTGCAAGTACCCACAGCGCGATGATCCATGAGATATGGGCCTTCTGGCTCTTCAGCGAAATGGCTCCGCCAATCAGGAAGGCCCCGACAACGCCCAGAATAAGGGTCCACATGCCTAGAGCGTCCCCAACCAATTGCGAAGCAGCTGCGCGCCAGCGTCCCCGGACTTCTCCGGGTGGAACTGCACTGCCGATAGCGGGCCGTTCTCGACGGCGGCCACGAAGGGCGTTCCGTGCGTCGACCAGGTCACCTGTGGCGGGGTCATCGCTGGCTGCGTTACGTCGAATTCCCACTTCTGAACAGCGTAGGAGTGCACGAAGTAGAATCGTTCACCCTCGATGCCGGCGAACAGCTTGGATCCCTCCGGCGGGCGTACCGTGTTCCAGCCCATGTGCGGGATGACATCTGACTGCAGGCGTTCAACCTTGCCCGGCCATTCGCCAATGCCTTCGGTTTTCACACCGTGTTCCACGCCTTCTTCAAAGAAGACCTGGTGTCCCACGCAGATACCCAAAACCGGCAGGCCCCCGGCAATGCGGCGACCGATCCAACGCAGGGAACCGGTTTTGGCCAGCTGCTCCATGACCGAGGCGTAGGCGCCAACACCGGGGACTACCAGGCCGTCGGCGGCCACGATCTTCTTCGGATCTGCGGTCAGTTCCACTTCGGCGCCGGCGGCTTCCAAAGCGCGCACAGCGGAGCGGACGTTGCCGGACCCATAATCCAGGACAACTACTGTTTTCTTTTCCACTTACAGTGCACCCTTCGTGGATGGGATCTTGTCGCCCATGCGCTCATCGCGCTCTACCGCTTCGCGCAATGCGCGCGCGAAGGACTTGAACTGCGCTTCAACGATGTGGTGCGGGTCGCGACCCGAGAGCACCTCGATGTGAGCACAGATCTGTGCGTGGAAAGTGATGGCTTCGAAGACGTGACGGGTCATCGAACCGGTGAAGTGACCACCGATCAGGTGGTATTCCTGGCCCGCAGGCTCGCCGGAGTGCACGAGGTATGGCCGGCCCGACACATCGACTACCGAACGGGACAGGGCTTCGTCCAGTGGAGCGTAGGAGGTGCCGAAGCGGCGGATGCCGGCCTTGTTGCCCAGTGCCACGCGCAGTACTTCGCCAATGGTGATCGCGGTGTCCTCGACGGTGTGGTGAACGTCGATGTGGGTATCGCCGGTTGCACGCACGGTGAGATCGATGAGCGAATGCTTGGATAGCGCAGTCAGCATGTGGTCGTAGAACGGCACCGAGGTGCTGATCTCAGAGACACCGGTGCCATCGAGGTCCAGTTCAACGAATACGGACGATTCGCTGGTCACGCGTTCCATGCGGGCGCGACGTGCGCCAATCAATTCGGCAGACATGTCTTCCTTCGCTTGTCTTTGATTACTTCTGCGAGCCGAGCAGTTCGGCAAGTCGTTCCAAGAAGGCTGTGGTTTCCGATTCGGTTCCTGCCGTAACACGCAAGGTTCCCGGGATTCCATTGTCGCGGATGATGATGCCGGCTTCCAACAGGCCTTCCCAAATCTTGTGGGGGTCTTCGACGCCACCGAAGAAGACGAAGTTGGAGTCGGAGACCGATGGCTTGAGGCCAAGTTCCTTCAGGCGCGCGACGATGCGGTCCCGCTGGGACTTGATGTCCTCGACCTGGGCCAACAGCAACTCGATGTTCTTCAAGGCCGCGATGGCGGTTGCCTGGGTCACTGCCGACAGGTGGTACGGCAGTCGCACCAAGCGGATGGCATCGGTGACTTCTGGCGCAGCGGCCAGGTAGCCTACGCGCGCACCGGCCAGGGCGAAAGCCTTGGACATGGTGCGCGAGACAATCAGCCGCTGGCGGCCTTCGAGCAGGCTCAGCGCCGAGGTGGTGCTGGCCAAGGAGAACTCGGCGTACGCCTCATCCACGATCACCATGCCGTTATGCTCGCTCATGGCTTCATATACCGCGGTGATGACGTCCAGGCCAAGGGCCGTGCCGGTGGGGTTATTCGGAGAGCAGAGGAAAACGATGTTCGGCTTGTGCTCGCGAACCTGTGCGGCTGCGGAATCGGCGGACAACGTGAAATCTGCGGCGCGTTCACCGGCGATATATTTCGTGTCAGTACCACTGGCAAGCAGCGGGTACATGGAGTAGGTTGGGCCGAAGCTCATCACGGCACGGCCGGGGCCGCCAAAGGCTTGCAGGATTTGCTGCAGGATTTCATTGGAACCGTTAGCGGCCCAGATATTGTCCTTGGTGAGCGAGTGGCCGAGGTAATCGGCTAGGAGTTCGCGAAGCTCGGTGAACTCGCGGTCCGGATACCGGTTCAACATTGCCGCCGCCTTGGCCACCTCTTGTGCAATGGCATCGACGACTGTCGGTGGCAACGGATGGGTGTTCTCGTTGACGTTCAGCTGGATGGGCACGTCAATTTGTGGTGCGCCATAAGGGGATAGCCCGCGGAGATTCTCACGCAAGGGCAGCTGACTCAAAAGTTCACTGCGGTCATTCACGCATCAAGTCTACGTGCGCAGCGCGCCTGCCGGTGAATCCGCTACGGCCACAGGTAACAAACTCGAAGCAGGCTGGGGAAGCTAGCCGGCAAGGACCGGAATCGACAAGGTTTCGCCAACCTGGATTTCGCTGCCGGTCAGGGCATTGAGTTCGGCGATGTGGCCCACTGCCGAGGTCACGTCGTAACCGGTGGCGTAATCCCGGGCCAGGCTCCACAGCGTATCCCCTGGAATAACGGTGACATCAACGGTTCCGACTCCAACAGGAGTATCGGCTGCGGCATGCGCGTCAGAGGCAAACATGGAGATGAAGAAAGCTGCGGCGATGGTGAGTGCGAAAATGGGCATACCCACAAGCACGGCCCATCCGCGACGGTTGATGCGGATCTTCAGTGGTGCCTGGGTCTGATTTGAGTCAAGTGCGACGGTTGCCATGACTTTGTCTCCTCAAGAAATTCAAGTGATGCGAATTTGTATTCGAAAGCGTAGATTCGAAAACTTGTTCGAACCTCGTATATCTGTTCTAACAGAGGTTTGCGGAACTTGTCCAGAAGTTTTCGAACAAATCTTTGAAAGAAGCTCGCTTATCTACTAAGATTTCGAAGTAGACGAGCAATGAAAACATCTCACCATCTAGCGCCGACAGTTTGGACTTACGAACTTTCGAATGATTGCTAGGGAAGGCAAAATCTCATGTCAGCTTCACAACGCACTCCCCGATCGAATGCACGTTCGCTGACGATTCGCCAAAAGAAGATCCTGGAGACGATCCAGCGGTCAATCGGCAAGAACGGTTATCCACCATCGATGCGTGAGATTGGTGACGCAGTAGGGCTCAAGAGCCTTTCGAGCGTCACCCACCAGCTGAGCCAGCTGGAAAAGCTCGGCTATATCCGTCGAGATCCACGCCGTCCGCGCGCAATGGAAATCCTGCTGCCTCTGCAGCTGGCCGAAGACGCCGAGAAGGCCGAAGTTTCGAAGCCGGTCGAGCCAGATGCCAGCGAAGACGCCAAGATCATTGAATTGAGCACTTCCGCTGACACCACCATGGTTCCCCTGGTTGGCCGTATCGCTGCCGGCGGTCCGATCCTTGCCGAACAGTCCGTCGAAGATGTTTTCTCGTTGCCTCGTCAGCTCGTAGGCCACGGCGAACTGTTCATGCTCAAGGTTTCCGGCGATTCAATGGTTGACGCTGCGATTTGCGATGGCGACTGGGTAGTTGTCCGCCGCCAGCAGACGGCGGACAACGGCGACATCGTAGCTGCCCTGCTCGATGAAGAAGCCACGGTAAAGACTTTCCGGCAGCGTGACGGGCATACCTGGCTGCTTCCGCAGAACTCGCGCTACGAACCAATTTTGGGTGATGCCGCAACGATCATGGGACGCGTCGTCTCGGTGATGCGCTCGCTCTAGAATACGTACGGTCATTGCGCTGGTGCTTGGCACCAGCGCAATTCTCGTTTAACCCGCTATTGGCCGGCGTTCAACTCGAATTGAGCGGCCGCCGAGAAGATCATCCAGCGTTGGATTGCCGCCGAAAGCCGGCGTGGTTCCTGGTCAGCCAGATGGCGCGCCGTTGCCATGACCAGCCTCCTGGCCTGCTCCCGGCTCCGGGCTTCCAAACGGCCATCATTACCGGCGAGGGCCAGATATCGGCAGAGTATCCCCGCGAACAGGTTGCCGTCTCCCCCGCTGTTGAACGAGAGGACCCCGGCAGCAGTTGACAGCGATTTCGTGGTGGCATCGATCAGTACTTTAGCGTGAGCCAGATCAGCAGGCTCGCCAAGCTCAAGCAATGCCCCGAGCACCAGGCCCTGGTTATAGGTGTAGACCGCTGGTTCCACGGCGTGTCCCTGCGTGGTCAACCGAAGTCCGTCCAGATACAGTCCTCGCTCCACGCTGAACAGATTCTTTTCCAGCCACTGGAGAAGCTCTCGCGCGGTCTCTTTCTCCCCGGTACGGGCAAAGAACAGTGCCGCCGGCGCGTTGGCTGGCGTGTTCTTGAAATCCCGCTTTCTGGACCAGTGCAGGCCGCCGTCCAGCACCCCATCCATGCCGGCATGGAGCTGCCGTCCCAGCGTCCGAACTGCCGCCTCGGCAGGACGGCTCCTGTGTCCCGTCACCAGCTGCGTGAACTCTGACAGGCGGCCGCTGGCCAGGGCAAGCCAAGCCATGTCGTCGAAGAAGTAGTTGGGCAAGATCCCGAAGTTTCGAATTCGAATGCCGCGCAATAGGCCGTTGGCCCGGGCAAGCGCTTCGCGCGCCCGGTGTTCGTTGCCTTCGTCCCAGTACGATCGGCCCTCATCGATGATGGCATCCAGATAGTGCGCCTGCCACCAATAGTTCCACTCCGCAAGCGGGTGCGCGAAACCATTGAGATTGCTGAGCATGCTTCCGTCGCGCAACCGATGCGCTTTGCTGTAGCTCTGTCCAATCCACGTTCCGGGCAACCCCATGAGGCGATGCCCGAACCGCTGGTGGGTGTCGATCGCGGCTTGGTGCGCCAATTCCTGCATGGACTCCATGGTGCCTTCCGATTCGAGCTTCATCAGTTCTTGTCACAGACCTTAGTGCATCTGGAAGCATCATGCTGGTACCGGTTAAAGAACTTGAGCTGTCCCGAAGGACAGCTCAAGTTCATATTCTGGCCGCGGCTATTTCCCGCCCGGGTTCAATCGCTTGAGAACACCAGTGATGACCTTCTTATCGACAGTCGGCCACATCGGCGGCAGGGTAGCTTTCAAGAAGCTGCCGTACCGCGCCGTGGCCATGCGCGAATCAAGGATCGCCACAACGCCCTTATCCCCGACCGAACGAATCAAGCGCCCAGCACCCTGGGCCAGGCGAATCGCCGCATGGGTGGCGGCAACCTGCATGAAGCCATTTCCGCCATGCTTGGCCACGTCCTCGGAACGGGCCTTGGAGATAGGATCATCCGGGCGCGGGAAAGGAATCTTGTCGATGATGACCAGCCGGCAAGAATCGCCTGGCACGTCCACGCCCTGCCACAAGGTCATGGTTCCAAACAGGCAGGTGTCGCGTTCGCTGCTGAACTGTTCGACCAGCGACTTCATGCTGGCTTCACCCTGGCACAAGATTTCCACGTCCAGGCGCTCGCGCAAGATGCTTGCCGCTTCCTCGGCGGAACGCTTGGAAGTGAACAGCGCCAAGGCGCCGCCACCGGAGGCCTTGATGAGATCTTCGATCTCATCCAGCGTCTCCGCCGCCAGTTGGCGTCCTGGCTTGGGCAGGTGCTTGGCCACGTAGAGGATGCCCTGCTTGGGGTAATCGAAAGGGCTGCCAACATCTACGCCGGTCCATGATGGAGCGCCGGCGCCCATCAGGCCCAAGGAGCCTGCTACCGAGTCGAACTGCGAGCCAATGGCCAAGGTGGCGCTGGTCAATACGACCGTGCGCCCGTCGAAGAGGCCCTCGCGCAACTTGCCGGCCACCGACAACGGTGCCACGTTCAAGGTTGCAGGCTGGCTCTCATCGGCCTCGACGTAGCCCCGGCCTTCGACAAACTCCCGCGGACGGGTGGTGTACAGGACCTCGCGGCGTTCTTCGGATTCGAGCATGCGAATCGCATCATCCATCACTGCCTGCAGCTGGGAGCGGGCAGTCTGGCGGCCGCCATCGGCCGGTGCATTGGCTTCGGGCTTGGACAGCGCCAGAGCCAGCCGGGCCTGCTCCACGATGTCGTTCAGGGCAATGCCCATGTCTTCGCGCAGACCATGTTCCAGCAAGCCTGTCGGCAACCCGGTCAACGACTTTTCCAGGCGGTTTGCGGCCTTGACCATCTCATCCGCATTGATACCGCAATGGCGCTTGGCACCGCCAGCGGCGGTAAGCACCATGCGCGAGGAGAGCGCGCCCGAAACCGAGCTGGTCACGCGATCTTGCAGTTCGTGGGCCTCATCGATGATCGCGACTTCGAAGTCCGGGAGAACCGAAAGCCCCTCGAAGGCCGAAACCGCCAGCAACGCATGGTTCGTAATGACCACGTCGGACTCGGCGGCACGGGCACGCGCCATTTCCGAGAAGCATTCGTCCGCCATCGGGCACTTCTGCGAGCCGAGGCACTCCATGGCCGAAACCGAGACCTGCTTCCAAGCCTTGTCACTAACCCCGGGCACCAGTTCATCGCGGTCACCCGTGTCGGTCTCTTCGGCCCATTCACGCAGTTTCATTACTTCGCTAGCCAGCGGCGAGTAAGTGGTGCCGGCAGGTATTGCCGGCTCGTCCATGGAAAAAAGAGTGCCTTCGTCATCCGGGTATCCGCCGCCGAGCTTGTACTGGCACAGGTAGTTCGAGCGCCCCTTGAGCAGCGCGACATCCATCGGGCGCGAGAGCTTGCCCTTGAGCGAGTCGAGTAATCGCGGTACGTCACGGCCGACAATCTGCGATTGCAGCGCCAATGTCGCGGTGGAGACGATCACTGGCTTGGCGCTGGTTTGCGCGTGGGCCAGTGCCGGAATCAGGTAGCCCATGGACTTGCCCGTTCCGGTACCGGCCTGCACCAGCAAATGCTTTTCGTCTTCCAACGCGCTGACCACGTGCTTGACCATTTCCTGCTGGCCGGTGCGCATGGCGCCGCCCATGGAAGTGACCGCGGCCTCCAGGAGCCCCAGGGCCTGCTCTTGCTTATCCATGAAGGTTGAAGGTCTCCAACTCTGCAGCAAAGGAATCGCGCACCTTGACGATCAGCCGGGTGCCCTCCTCCAGGTGTTCGCTTTCCAGGATCTCGGATTCGCTCTGGTGCAGCTTGGCGATCAAATCCCCCCGGTTGTAGGGAATGAGTACCTCAAGCTGGACTCCGGGGCGTGGAATCGAGGAACTGATCTTTTCCAGCAGCTCCTGGATGCCTTCACCGGTATGCGCAGAGACAACCACAGTGTTGGATTCCTTGTTGCGGATGCGTTCGATAACGAACGGATCAGCCACATCAGCCTTATTCACCACGATGATCTCTGGGATGTTCAACGCGTCGACTTCGCCGAGCACGGTGCGCACGGCCTGGATCTGCCCTTCGGGATCCGGATGGGACCCGTCAACGACGTGCAGGATGAGATCCGAATCGGCGATTTCCTCCAAAGTGGAACGGAAGGCTTCCACCAGCTGGGTCGGAAGGTTGGAAACGAATCCCACGGTATCGGCCAGGGTGTAGGTCAGCCCGTCTTCGGTCGCCGACTGGCGAACGGTCGGGTCCAGGGTAGCGAACAGCGCGTTCTCCACCAGCACACCGGCGTTGGTCAGTCGGTTAAGCAGCGATGACTTGCCAGCGTTGGTGTAGCCGGCAATGGCTACGGCCGGAACCTCATTGCGCTTGCGGTTGGCACGCTTGGCTTCGCGCGCAGGCTTCATGGCCTTGATCTCGCGGCGCAGCTTCGCCATGCGGTCGCGAATGCGGCGGCGGTCCATTTCAATCTTGGTTTCACCCGGTCCACGCGAACCGATACCGCCACCGGCGGCACCCACGCGGCCACCGGCCTGGCGGGACATCGATTCTCCCCAACCGCGAAGGCGCGGCAGCAGGTATTCGAGCTGGGCCAGTTCAACCTGCGCCTTGCCCTCTCGCGACTGGGCATGCTGCGCAAAGATATCCAGGATCAGGCTGGTGCGGTCGATCACCTTGACCTTGACGATATCCTCCAAGGCGCGACGCTGCGAAGGAGCCAGCTCTGCATCGACAACCACGGTATCGGCGCCAGTGGAAGCAACAATTCCGCGCAGCTCTTCAGCCTTGCCCGAGCCGAGGAAAGTCGATGGGTCCGGCTTGCTGCGACGCTGCACCAGCCCGTCCAGGACCTCCGAGCCGGCGGTCTCTGCCAAAGCGGCGAGCTCACGCAGAGAATTCTCGGCGTCGGTGACGGTGCCGTCGCTCCAGATGCCAGCCAGCACGACGCGTTCCAGGCGCAGCTGGCGGTACTCGACTTCGGTGACGTCTTCCAGTTCCGTGGACAGGCCTGCGACGCGGCGCAGCGCACGGCGGTCGTCCAAATCTTCCTGGTCCCCGTCGAAATGGGTGAGGCCGGAGGAAAAACGGTTCAGTGCAGAGGCTTGCCCGGCGAAGATGGAACTCTCTTCTTCGCCGAAGTGCTGAACCTGCGGGCTCTGCGCATCGTCGGCTGCGAGGATTCGATCGATGGCGGCCTGGATCTGGGCATCATCCATAGATGCCGAATCGTGCTCGTGTGACTCGGAGTTAGTCATGGTCTCCTTAGAAGTACTTCGCTTTCCAGAATAGTGCGGGTGGGCCCCACTTTGCGACGTGGCGCGTTCAGTTTCGGTTGGTTCATCAAACATTCGTGGTCCTTTGCAAGGATTAAAGGTCTATGAGCAGACAGGTGAATGCATGGTTACCGGTGAGCAAAGGCGAATGCGGGGTTCCAAAAAGAAGAACTGCCAAGAAGGGGAAATGACTTTGCTGTCTGCTGATTCATGCAGGTGGGCGCGCAAGAAGTGCACGGCCAGCTCGTGGAATCGCGGGTAACCAAGAGGATTACGTATTAGACGAAAATGAAAGTCATAGGGAAAACTCTATCAGTGATATCGTGTCGTGCCTATATCGCTTTGCTCACGTTGGAGACCCTGTTCTTTGGGGTAACCGTACTGGGCGATAAACTTTGCCTATGACCTCGGATCACTACTTCACCGCCAGCCCGGCCTCGGCAGACGAACGTCGCACCATCGAAGTCGAGCTCAATGGCTCGCTGCGCAAAGTGCAGACGGCCTCCGGCATTTTCTCCCCTGCCGGGCTGGATAAGGGCACAGCGGTATTGCTGCAGTACGTGCCGGCCCCTCGCGGACGCATCCTGGATATCGGGTGCGGCTGGGGGCCCATCACCTTGGCCGCTGCCGAGCAGTCCCCGCAGTCCGAGGTCTACGGCGTCGACGTCAATGAGCGTTCCATCGATCTGGCCCGCTTGAACGCCACGGCGTTGGGCTTGTCCAACGTTGTTGTCGGCACTCCTGATTCCGTGGATCCGAACCTGGAATTCGACACCATCTGGTCCAACCCGCCCATTCGCATCGGCAAGGATGCCCTGCATGAGCTGCTGATGCTGTGGTTGCCGCGTTTGGCCCCGGGCGGCGAGGCCTGGATGGTGGTGCAGAAGAACCTTGGCAGTGACTCCTTGCAGAAGTGGCTGGTTGAGCAGCTTCCCTCGGAGTGGAAGATCACCCGCGAAGCGACCGCCAAGGCCTTCCGCGTGCTGAAGGTAGCGCGCCCGGCCTAGAGGACCGAAGGCAAACCGCAGATCGGCTGCCGAGCCAATCTGCGGTTCTGCGAAGAACCGGATCAGTTCTACTGCGCACCGAGGATCCCGCGCGCCACCAGATCCGCTGGGCCGCTGAGGATCGTATCTTCTCCGCCGCTTGCATTGCCGCGGAATTCAACGCCGACCACGCCGCCTGGCACCGCAACAGCCCACTGGTTGATCAGCGCGGTGCTGCGCGCCCAGTAGCGTACGGCAGCTGCAGCCGCGCAGGCACCGGTACCGCAAGAGAGGGTCTCGCCTACCCCGCGTTCATGGACGCGCATCTGGACCTGGGCAACTCCGTCTTCTTCAATCAGCGGTTCGGATGGAACCACGAATTCCACGTTGGTGCCGTGGGCAGGAACGGGAGATACCTCTGGTGCCTGGAACAGGTCCAATTCTTCGAGCATTCGGGCATCGGGCAACGCCACAACGGTGTGCGGATTGCCCATGGTGATGCTCAAGGCCGGCAGGGCCTGTTCCCAGCCACGCGGCTTGACCATGGAGTCCACGGATTTTTCGGCCGCGTCCTGCTCGAAGATCAGGCCCCAAGGACCCAGGTTCACTGCGTAGCCATCGACCAGGCGGGTAATTTCCTTGACCCCTGCACGGCTGCCGATTTGGAAGCTTTGCCCCACCTGGAGGCTCACCAGCCCCTCGGCAATCAGGTAGTGCGCGAAGGCACGCACGCCATTGCCGCACATTTCGGCGATGGAACCGTCGTTGTTCCGGTAATCCATGAACCAGTAGGCCTTGGGGTTCTCCAGGAACTGCTCTTCGTATCCCGGAACCTTGGAGGTTGGCACGGCACGGATGAGCCCGTCGCCGCCAATGCCGAAGCGGCGATGGCACAGGGCCGCTACCTGTTCGGGGGTGATGTCGAGCTTTGCTTCAGGGTCTGCAACCAGTACGAAGTCGTTGCCGGTAGCGTGGCCCTTGGCAAAATGTTGTCCAGCCAGCTGTCCTAGTTCGGTGCGGTACATCAATGCTCCTAGAGTTTTCCTGCGTATGTTGGCTAGCCAATGATCTTCAGCGTTTTTTCCAGCAGTCCCGGTTCGATCGGGTTCAGCCAGTTGACCCGCTGGTCTGCATTGAACCAGGTGATCTGCCGTCGCGCGAACTTGCGCGTGGCGATGATCGTCTGGTCGATGGCTTCGGCTCGGGTGATCAGCCCATCCAAATAGTCAATGTACTGCTGGTACCCGATGGCACGCGAAGCGGTCTTGCCTTCGCGTAATCCTTGTTCAAGAAGTCCTGCGACTTCTTCGGCTAATCCCATGGCATCCATCTTGTGCACGCGGGCCTCCAGGGCTTCGTGCAATGCATGCCGGTCATAGTTCAAACCGATCTGGATTGCCGGTGCGGCATACTCGCGTTGCGGCATGAAGGAGCTGAAGGCCCGCCCGGAAATCTCGTAGACTTCAAAGGCCCGGATCGCGCGGCGCAAATCCAGGTTGCGCCCAGCTGACACCGGGTCCACCTCGGCCAAACGGCGGCGCAGGGGTCCGTCGCCTTCGGCCTCGACCTCAGCCTCCAGCCGTTTCCTGACCCCGGGATCCGTCGGCGGGAAATCGATGACGTCAAGTGCTGCGCGCACATACAGTCCAGAGCCGCCGACCATCACCGGAATCTTGCCGCGGGCCTGGATTCGGGCGAAGTGGTCGCGGGCTTGGGCTTGGAAGGCCGCGACGGACGCTTCCTCGGTGATGGCCATGGTGTCGAGCAAATGATGCTCGATGCCGCCACGTTCATCCACCGGCAGCTTCGCGGTGCCGATATCCATGCCGCGGTAGAACTGCAGGGCATCTGAATTGACGATTTCCCCGCCCAGTTCCCGGGCCAGGGCAATAGCCAAATCTGACTTGCCGGTGCCGGTGGGGCCGACGATGGCGATGACCGGCAGGTTCGAATTGGTCATGTACTTAGCTACGCACTTTCAAGGTTGGCATGCCCAAGCTCGTGCGGCCGATGGAACCGTTCGCAGCTGGGGAAGGTACCCCGCAGCTTTCGGCTTGGGCACGGTCCCAGGCATCCCCGGCACGCGAACGGCGCAGGGAGTACTGGTCAGCGGTGGGATCAGAAATCAGGTGGAATGATGCCACTTCGGTAATAGGCAGGGTGACCAGATCGCCTGGGCGCGGGGCTTGGGCTCCGTCAGGCACAGAGAAGTGCACCAGGCGCTGGTCCTGCGAGCGTCCGGACAGGCGCCGGGTTTCCCCGGACTTGCGTCCGGACTGCTCGGTGGCCATCACTTCTACGGTACGGCCCAGCTGCTTCGCATTCTCTTCCTTGGCAATGCGGTCCTGGAGCGCGGTCAGTCGCTCGTAGCGTTCCTGGACCACGGCCTTGGGCAGCTGGTCTTCAAGTTCGGCTGCCGGTGTTCCCGGCCGCTTGGAATACTGGAAGGTGAATGCCGAGGAGAATCGCGACGCTTCAACCACGTCGAGGGTGGCTTGGAAGTCCTCTTCGGCTTCGCCCGGGAAGCCAACGATGATGTCGGTGGTGATTGCCGCATGCGGGATGCGTTCGCGAACCTTTTCCAGGATGCCCAGGAATTTCTTGGACCGGTAGGAGCGGCGCATTTCCTTGAGCACCCTGTCCGAGCCGGACTGCAGCGGCATATGCAGCTGCGGCATCACGTTCGGGGTCTCGGCCATGGCATCGATGACGTCATCGGTGAAGGCCGCTGGGTGCGGGCTGGTGAAGCGCACGCGTTCGAGTCCTTCTATTTCGCCGCAAGCGCGCAGCAACTTGCCGAAGGCCAAGCGGTCTCCGAATTCCACGCCGTAGGAATTCACGTTCTGGCCCAGCAGGGTCACTTCGATGGCCCCATCATCGACCAGGGCCTGGATTTCGGCGAGGATCTCGCCCGGGCGGCGATCGCGCTCCTTGCCGCGCAAGGATGGGACGATGCAGAAGGTGCAGGTATTGTTGCAACCCACGGAAATGGAGACCCAGCCTGCGTACACGGATTCGCGTCGAGTCGGCAAGGTGGATGGGAAGACATCCAGTGATTCCAGGATCTCCAGTTGCGCCTCCTGGTTGTGGCGCGAGCGGGCCAGCAGCGTAGGCAACGAACCGATATTGTGCGTGCCGAACACCACGTCTACCCATGGGGCTTTCTTGACGATCGTGTCCCGGTCCTTCTGGGCAAGGCACCCGCCGACGGCAATTTGCATATTGGGGCGTTCGGCCTTCAGGTTCTTCAGCAGGCCCAGATGCCCGTAGAGCTTGTTGTCTGCGTTTTCACGCACTGCGCAGGTATTGAAGACGACGACGTCGGCTGCTTCTTCGGCCAGCTCTTCGGATTTGCGGCTTAGGCCCGCATCTTCCAGGAGACCGGAGAGCCGCTCGGAATCGTGCACGTTCATTTGGCAGCCGAAGGTACGTACTTCATAGGTACGGGGTAGTTCTCCACTGCCGATGTTGCTCAAGGTATGTTGCTCAGTCACTCTTCAAGATTACCGAAGATTGGGTACTGCTGAAATACAGGTGACCCTGGGACGCGCTCCGGCGTGCTGTTCGCAGCGCGTGCCCGCTAATCGCCGGATTCACCGCTTCCCTCGGAAGGGTTAGGATTGAATTAGACTATCAACTAGCCAATTCGGCCTATGAGAGAGATTTCCGTGGAAAACCATTCACCCCGCCCACAACCGGAACCCGAGAAATCCCGCCCATTGCGCTTGTCACGCGGCATGAAGGTCTTCCATATCTGGATGGTCGGAATATCCGCACTTTTCCTTTTCGCCATCCCGATCGCCATCGGCCTCCTCCCGCCGATGGACCACGAGACCGATGACCTGCTGTTCAATATCGGTGTTGGCTCGGTGCTTGCCGGGATCGCCGCCTTGATCCTGTGGGCATACCAGGGCATTGACGATTGGCTTGGACGCCGCAGCAAAGCACCTGCCCAGGATCCGAAGCGCAATCAGTAGCGGCTACCGAAGCGCTCTTCCCATTCTTCGCGCGCGACCTTGAAGGCCAAGCCGCCGTTGTAGCCTTTACGCCCCAGCATCCCTACTAGTCGGCGTAATGCCCTATCCCGATCTGCGCCCATGGATTCCGGGCGCAGTTTCGCGCGAACCAGTTCACGGGCCCGCTGCTCCTCGGCCTCATCATCAATCTGCTCAAGCGCTTCAGCGGCCAGTTCATCGTCTACGCCCTTGGTGCGCAGCTCGCGCTTGATCGCCCCACGGGCCAAACCGCGCGAGCGCGCGCGGGCAACTACCCACGACTTCGCAAAGCGTTCATCATCAACGAGATTGATTTCGGCATACCGGTCGATGACTTCATCAGCGATATCCTCAGGGCATTGGTTGTCAAGAAGCTTGTCCTTGAGCTGTTTCGCGGTCTTGTCGCTGGCTGTGAGCTGGCGCAGCAAAATGCCACGCGCCTTTTCCCGCCACTGGTCATCGCTGAGCTCTTCGGGCTCCCCGGCTTCGCGCGCCGCTTTTCTCGCTTCGCGTGCTTCGCGGCGTTCCTGCTTCGAGGGTTTGGCCGGTGCGGGCGCGGCAACAATCTGTTCCATCGCCGCACGCAGCTCTTCAATACTGCCCGGTTTCCTGGATTCCTCCGGGAAGCTGGCAATGGTGCGGGAGGTGCTGCCCGCTGGCATGGCTGGGGTTGCGGCGCGCCGGGCGGCGCGTTCCCGCCTAGCTGATTCCTCAGCCGCTTGTGCTTCCACTTCTTCCGGGCTGGGTTTTGCCCAGTCCGGCATGTCCTCGGGATCCCCCTGGAACTCTTTGGAAACGGACGTAGCGTCCGACCCGGAATTCTTTCCGGGTCGGACGCTACGTCGCTGGAAGCCTGGGGCCACTACTTATCGCCCTCGACGACTCGCAGTTCGGTCTCGTCTTCTTCAACTTCTTCCTGTGGCAGAACGCCGAGCTTCTGCAAGATCTGGCGCTCGAGTTCGTCGGCCAGATCCGGGTTGTCGCGCAGGAAGCGGCGGGCGTTTTCCTTGCCCTGGCCCAGCTGGTCCCCGTCGTAGGTGAACCAGGCACCGGACTTCTTGACCAGGTTATGCTCGACACCCATATCGATGAGCGAACCTTCGCGGGAGATGCCGTGGCCGTACAGGATGTCGAATTCAGCCTGCTTGAAAGGAGGAGCCATCTTGTTCTTGACGACCTTGCAGCGGGTGCGGTTGCCGACCGCATTGGTGCCCTCTTTCAGGGTCTCAATGCGGCGGATGTCGATGCGGACCGAAGCGTAGAACTTCAGCGCCTTGCCGCCAGTGGTGGTTTCCGGGCTGCCGAAGAAGACGCCAATCTTTTCACGCAGCTGGTTGATGAAGATTGCGGTAGTCTTCGAGGCCGAGAGGCGGCCGGTGATCTTGCGCAGAGCCTGGGACATCAAGCGGGCCTGCAGGCCGACATGGCTGTCACCCATTTCGCCTTCGATTTCGGCACGTGGAACCAGCGCTGCCACGGAGTCGATGACGATGATATCCAGCGCGCCGGAGCCCACGAGCATATCCATGATTTCCAGAGCCTGCTCGCCGGTATCCGGCTGGGAGACCAGCAGTGCGTCGGTGTCGACGCCCAGCTTCTTGGCGTATTCCGGATCAAGCGCGTGCTCAGCATCGATGAAAGCCGCAACGCCGCCGGCCTTCTGCGCGCTGGCGACTGCATGCAGGGCAACCGTGGTTTTACCCGAGGACTCAGGGCCGTAGATTTCAACCACGCGGCCGCGTGGCAGGCCGCCAATGCCAAGGGCGACATCCAAGGCAACCGAACCGGTAGGAATTACTTCAATGGGTGCACGGGTTTCATCGCCCAGGCGCATGACCGAGCCCTTGCCGTAGGCCTTGTCGATTTGGCCCAGGACAGCCTCTAGCGCCTTTTCCCGATCATTTTTTGCTGCCATGGTTCACCTTTGCTCTTGCAAGCCTGCTACGTACTTGCTCATGAATTTTGTCCTGCAATAGACAGTATGCTTGCCCACCGACACTTTGGACTCCGATAGCCCTCAAGTGTGGACAGTCTCAGTGCTTAAGTTCTTGGTGCAGTTTCCTGCGTTGCTTCTAGGATAACCCTATCCGAACAGGTGTTCGAAATTCAACACGGCATGTTCGAAGATCCAGTGCCGGGACTTTCGAACGGAGTCGCTACGATTCCTTCGGCTCGATATCCACGCCAAGCCAGCGTTCGGCCGGAATGTCTTGCGCCTTGCACAGGGCTTCCCAAATCTGCTTGGGCTTGATGCCCTTGTCCAGCGCCTGCGCGGCGGTAAGGCTGCCAAGTTCGGTAAGGGCCATGGAATCGGCCAGCACGTGGGAGTACCGCGCGCCGAACTCGTTTTCCATGTTGCGCCAGAAATCGCTGATTTTCACCTAATTATTCTCCCACGCATAGGCAAGGAGCCCACGCATTTCACGCAGGCTCCTTGCACGGCTGCCGGCAGTCTCGATTACTGAGTAGCGGTAGCCCTAAAAAATTTGGTTCTAGACCGAGGCCAATGGCTTGTTGCCGCTCTTGGCCGCAAACTCGTTGGCCATATCCGTAGGGACGGTATCCGGGATAGCAATGCCCTCTGCCAGGGCAACGCGCTCGGATACTTCACGGAGCATCAGGGACAATGGGATTTCCAGCGCCACGCAGATCGAGGAGAGCAGCTCCGAAGAGGCTTCCTTCTGGCCACGCTCAACCTCGGACAGGTAGCCAAGGGAAACACGTGCGCTATGCGAAACCTCGCGAAGGGTACGCCCCTGGCGCTGACGGACGTCGCGCAGAACATCGCCGATTTCATGACGGAGTACTACCATTTTGTGCTCCTCCTTCTCGGGCTGGACCATATGGGCTTCTCCCATATCGCGCCAACGGACGACACCATTGACAGTTACGGGTTGCTTGACCATGAATTTAGCCTCTGCTCCTAGGTCCATCTCGAAGATCTAATCAAATACGGGGGCCATCCTTGCGGCCCTGCAATTCGTACAACGACAGGTCATACGATTTTGTTCCCGTACATTCACCCTAATCACTTAAATGCGACCTACGCCACATATGCCGTGATTTTTGCGTAACATCTCGGGAAGAAGAGTATTTCGCGTCTTACTGTGAAGAAGCTTTATCCAAGATGGCAGCGAACTGGTGAAGTGCCGCCAGGGTGCTCTGCTCGCGGATCTGTGCCCGGTCTCCCACGAAGTGGTGGACTTCGGATCCCGAGTCAGCGCCCATGGCCCACCCAATATACACGGTTCCCACCGCCTTGCCATCGTGCGGGTCCGGTCCAGCGACCCCGGTTGCAGAAATCGCCGCGTCTGCACCGCAGGCACGCTGCGCCCCTACGGCCATCTGCCGGGCAACCTCGGGATCCACCGATCCGTTGGAGGCAAGCAGCATCTCGTCGACGCCCAGCAGCGATGACTTCACCGCCGAGGAATAGCTGACAACTCCCCCGCGCAGCACCGCCGAGGCGCCGGGCACCTCGGCCAGGCGCGCGGCAATCATGCCAGCGGTCAGCGATTCGGCCGTAGCCAGCTGCACATCGCCTTCAATGGCCTTGGCGATCACCTCGGGTGCCTGGGGCTTCATGGTGCCGGCCCTACTTCTGCTTCTTGGCCGCGGCTGCCAGCTGGCCGGCCTTGACCAGGTATTCCAGTCCGGTGACCACGGTGACGGCCAGGGTCAGCAGCATCAGGTACCACGCCACGGTGCCCAGCCAGTCAATGGTGTGGGTGTAGGGCAGCAGGTACAGGCCGATCACGATGGCCTGCAACACGGTCTTGATCTTGCCGCCCATATTCGCGGCAATCACGCCGTAGCGGATGACCACCACGCGCAGCAAGGTGATGCCCCATTCGCGCGCCAGGATCACGATGGTGACCCACCAAGGCAGCTCGGCCAGGATCGAGAAGCAAACCAGCGCCGAACCGGTGAGCAGCTTGTCGGCGATCGGGTCCGCGATCTTGCCGAAGTTGGTTACCAGCCCGCGGCTGCGCGCCAGGTCCCCGTCGAGCTTGTCGGTGTACATGGCCACCACGAAAAGTCCCAGCGCGACCCAGCGCCACAGGCCTTGCTCGTGGTTATCGGCCATCAGGGACCAGACGAAGAAAGGCACCATGATGATGCGGATGGTAGTGAGCACGTTGGCGATATTCAGCGTCGGTACCGGTGGCTGGGCACTGCGGCCAGCTTGCTCGCTCATGGGTTTCAGTTTCTTCCTGTCAGGTCCCAGGCGTCTTCGCCAGGTTCGTCGGAGCCATCGAAGTAGTCGACGGCTTGCGGGCGATCTTCCAGATCCTTGGCAACCAGGTCCTCGGCATAGTCGGTGACCGGCTCGGCGTGGTTCACGTTGGCTTCGGCCACCAGCGCGGCCTCGGTGGCCGACGGGGTGCTGGTCGCCGGGTCATCGCCGCGCATCGCGGCCAGGACCATGGGCAGGTCATCGGGCTGGATCAGCACATCGCGGGCCTTGGAGCCCTCGGAAGGGCCGACAACGCCCCGCGATTCCATCAGGTCCATCAGGCGTCCGGCCTTGGCGAAGCCCACGCGCAGCTTGCGCTGCAGCATCGAGGTGGAGCCGAACTGGCTGGTGACCACGAGCTCGGTAGCCTGCAGCAGCAGATCCAGATCGTCTCCGATGTCCTCATCGATCTGCTTCTTCTTCTCGGCAGCCGGGATCACGTCTTCCCGGTACTCGGGCTTCAGCTGGCTCTTGACGTGCTCGACCACGCGGTGGATTTCGGATTCGGTCACCCAGGCGCCCTGCACGCGCATCGGCTTGGAGGTGCCCATCGGCAGGAACAGGGCGTCGCCCTGGCCCAGCAGCTTCTCGGCCCCGGGCTGGTCCAGGACCACGCGGGAGTCGGTGACCGATGAGGTCGCGAAGGCCATGCGCGAGGGCACGTTGGCCTTGATCAAGCCGGTGACCACATCCACCGAGGGGCGCTGGGTGGCCAGCACCAGGTGGATGCCGGCGGCACGCGCCAGCTGGGTGATGCGCACGATGGACTCTTCGACATCGCGCGGGGCGACCATCATCAAGTCGGCGAGCTCATCGACGATCACCAGCAGGTACGGGTAGGGCTTGAGCACGCGCTTGGAACCCTCCGGAGGGTGCACCTTGCCGGCCTTGACCGCCTTGTTGAAGTCGTCGATGTGCTTGAAACCGAAGTTGGCCAGATCGTCGTAGCGGGTGTCCATTTCGCGGACCACCCAGCCCAGTGCCTCGGCGGCCTTCTTCGGGTTGGTGATGATCGGGGTGATCAGGTGCGGCACGCCTTCGTAGGCGGTCAGCTCCACGCGCTTGGGGTCGACCATGACCATGCGCACCTCGTCCGGGGTGGAGCGCATCAGGATCGAGGTGATCATCGAGTTCACGAACGAGGACTTGCCCGCGCCGGTGGCGCCTGCCACCAGCAGGTGCGGCATCTTGGCCAGGTTGGCCACGACGAAGCCGCCTTCCACGTCCTTGCCCACGCCCATCACCATCGGGTGCTCGGTCTTGCGGGCATTGGAGCTGCGCAGCACATCGCCCAGCGCCACGACTTCCTTGTCGGTGTTCGGGATCTCGATGCCGATGGCGGACTTGCCCGGAATCGGCGAGAGGATGCGCACATCCGAGGAAGCCACCGCATAGGAGATGTTCTTGGACAGCGCGGTGACCTTTTCGACCTTGGTGCCCGGGGCCAGCTCGATCTCGTAGCGGGTCACCGTGGGCCCGCGGGAGAACCCGGTGACCTTGGCGTCGACCTTGAACTGCTGCAGGGTGTTGGTCAGCGCATCGACTACCACCTGGTTGGCCTCGGAGGCTTCCTTGGCCGGCGGGCCGGCAGGAAGGTAGTGCTCCTCGGGCAGGGTGTAGGTGACATCCCCGGACAGCTGTAGCTGCTCGCTGCGCGCGGGGATCGGGGCCTGCGGGGATGCGGCGAGCCCGGCGGCGCGCGAGGAGACCTGGTCCATCGCGGAGGTGGTGGCCTCGGGCTCGGCCTTCAGCCCGATATTGGCCATGATCTCGGCCATCTCGGATTCGGCCTTGGTCGGGCGCTTGACCCCTGGCGGAGGACCGGAGGGCTTCGGGATGGCCACCGTGGCGGTGTCTTCCTGGGCCGGGGCGGCGGCGGACTCGAAGTCCGGGCGGGCGATGGCCTGGGTGGCGGCCTCGTCGGCGTCGAAGATCTTGCCGGAGTTGCGGTTGACGGCAGGCATCGCGCCGGTGGACTGCTCGGCAGGATCATCCTGGCCGATGACCGCCTTGTCGTAGGCGACATCGCCGGGGCGTTCAGCGTGCTCGCCGCCGTCCACGTCGTAGACCTCGGTGACCTTGCGGGCGGCCGCGGCCCGGCGTTCGAAGAAGCCGGGCTTCTTCTTCCTGGCAGCGGGGGCCGGAGCCTCGTCCTGCGGGTAGAGGTAGGACTGGTCATGGTCCTCGCCGGCTGGATCAAGTTCCACTGCGGCCGTGGGTCGGGTGGCACGGGGTGCATCCGGGTCCTGGCCCAGCAGGCGGTTGTAGCCCGAACGCACGCGCGAAGGGATCTGCGTAAATGGCGTGGCGGTGACAATCAGGATGGACATGACCACCAGGAAGATGAACACGGCCATGGCGCCCGGGACCGAGATCAGCAGGCCCAGCGGGGTGCCCAGGATGGAACCGGCCATGCCGCCGGCATTCCAGAGTGCCTGGAAATCGTCGGAGACCGCTGGCGAGCCGTTGGCCAGCGAGGCGATGGACGAGCCGGAGAGCGTCATGATCAGCAGGCCGATGCCGATGCGGTTGTTCGCGGTGACCGCCTCCGGGTAGCGGAAGAGCCGGAAGGCGCCGAGGAACAAGATCACCGGCAGCAGCACGGCCATGAAGCCCAGGGTGCCGCCGGCGACCGCGTGCACGCCGGTGCCGAACCAGCCCGCATCGCGCAGGCCCCACCATTCGATGATCGCGACGATCATCGAGATCAGCGCGAGGAACAGTCCGGTGCCGTCGCGGCGCAGCTCGTAGTCAGGCTTGACGGTTCCGCCGATGCGGCGGAATGCGCCGCCGAAGATCCGGGCAATGCCCATCCACACGCTGCGTATTGCGCGCAGCGGCAGGGCGAGTTCCGCATCCGGGTTCTCGGGCGTTTTCTTGGAGGACGAGGAGCCAGGCGCCTTGGGTTTGCGCGCCGCGGTCTTCTTCGTCCCCTGAGACTGGGTACGTGGGGCCATACTCCAAGGGTATCGCCCCCGGCTGGATGCGCCCCGAATTTACACGTCTGCACGGGGTGCGCCAGCAGCTAGATAATCGTCACGTGGCGCCCGGGAACTATTGCGAGTACTCGATCACCAAGGTGTAGCGGCCATTGCCTTCCAGGCAGGCGTGGCTGCCGACTTCGTACCCGGACGCCTTGAAGGCATCCACCGTGGCGGTTTCCATCATGGCGCAGGTAGCGGCGCTGGAGACCTCTTGGGTGTAGGTCGTGCCGCTGGCGTGGGCCCCCGGGATTCCGGCCAGCCCCACCGCCCCGGCCAGCAGGCCGGCCACGGCGCATGCGGCGAGATGGCTCTTGAACTTCATTTGCACTCCTGGTCTGCTTTCGTGCCGGGCGCTTGGGCCAAGCGCCCGCTTCCAAAAGTGCCACAGCACGCCCTGCACTGCCAGCGGCGTCCAGCCAAGATCCAGCCAGCGCCTGGCTGCGCAGCCCGAATGGACTCAGCCGCGGGCCGCGCAGCGGTTGAGCCCGGCCCGGATGGCGAATCCCGAGGCGAAGCACACTGCCAGCAGCCCCAGGGCTGTGCCCAGGAACGGGGCCGGATCGATTTCGCCCCAGCCCAGCGCGGCCACTGCCGACGCCGGAAGCAGTGCAGCGATGCCCGCGCCGATCCCGGCAGCGGCCGATTGCCTGGCTGCCGTGGCCGGCTGGTTCCCCATGGCCTGGATTTCAATGGCCGCATACGCACCGCTGCAGCAGATCAGGCCCACCACCACTCCTGCGAGCGCGCCGTAGGCCAAGGGCAGGCCGAGATCACCCAGACCGCTTCCATAGCCGTCCCCGCGGATCGGCCAGAACATCCAGAGCACCGCCAGCGCACCGAGCGCCATGCCCACCCCTGCAGCGAGCGCGAACATGCTTCGGGTCATCGAGGCCACGGTCCTTGAAGTTTTCCCATTCATGGCTACAGCCTAGGACGACTAGGCAATATTTGCTACTGCCTCCGGGGTCAGCTGCCAGTTGGCCTCCGTTCGCTGCCGGGAGGCCAGGCCGCCGCTAGGAGAAGTCCAGGCCGAGCAATGCGTTCTCGGTGACCTCCGGCAAGGCCGGGTGGATCCAGTACTGCTGCGTGGCGACCTCGCGCACATCCAGCCCGAAGGCCATCACCGTAATCATCTGCTGGATCAGCGTTGAAGCCTGCGGTCCCATGTAGTGCGCGCCCAGCAGCTTGCCGGTTTCCCGGTCAGCGATGAGCTTGGCGATACCGGTGCTGTCTTCCATCGCCCAGCCGTAGGCCACATCCCCGTACTTCTGCACCTTGGCGGTAATGTCATGGCCTGCCTCGCGGGCTTCGTCCTCGGTCATGCCGACGTAGGCGATCTGCGGGTGGGTGAAGACCGCCGCCGGCACGTGCTCATGGGGCATCTGCTTCATGTTCTGCGGGTTCAGCAGGTTATGGCGTACCGCGCGCATTTCCGCGTTGGCCACATGCTTGAGCAGGAAGGGCGAGGAAATATCGCCCAGCGCCCAGATGCCCTCGGCAGATGTCGAACGGCCGTACTCATCCACGCTGACCCGGCCGTCCTCGGAGTCGATGCCGGCACGGTCCAGATCCAGCTGGTCGCCATTTGGGATGCGCCCCGTGGCCACAAGCAGCACCTCCGCACTGGCGGTGGAACCGTCATCCAGGGTCAGCTTCACCCCGTCGGGCTCTTGCACGGCGCTGACCATGCTCCTGCCCTGGCGCACGTCATAGCGTTCTGCGGCCATCTGGTTGAATGGCCCGCGCAGATCGGCATCCAGCTGGCGCATGAGCTCGGAACGGGCCAGGATGGTGACCTTGGTGCCCAATGCTTCGAAAACGTGGGCGAACTCCATGGCAATGTAGCCGCCACCGATGATCACGATGGACTTGGGCTGACGGGCCAAGCGCATGATGTCCTCGTTGGTGTGGAAGGCTACGCCCGAATCGATGATTTCCTGCGGAATAAACGGGCGCGACCCGGCGGCCAGGACAATCTGGTCCGCGCTGATGGTCCTGGCTTCTGTTCCCTGCCCGGTACGCAGCGTGCGCTCGCCGACAAAACGCGCGTGCTGGTCGTAGACGTCGATATTCGGTGTCTGCGCGCCACGGCGGTAGTCTTCGCCGCCCTGGGCAATGGGATCGATGCGCTTATCGAAGACCCTGCTCACGATGCCTGGCCAGTCCACGGAATTGACCTGCGCGTCGATTCCCAGCCGTGCCGCTTGCCTGGTTTCCAGGGCGACGTCTGCGGCGTAGACATACATCTTGGTGGGGATGCAGCCGACGTTCAGGCAGGTACCGCCGAAAGCGCCCTTCTCGATGATGGCAATGGATTTTCCATCGAATTCTGGACCCGGAATGGAGTTGCCAGAACCGGTGCCGAGGATGATCAGATCGTAGTGCTTGTCTGCCTCGATTGCGGCGGAAGACGTCATGGCAGTGGTACCTTTCACGGTCAATGCTGGGGCCCGGCAGGCAGGCGCTTGGCCATTGCTTGCCTACCGGGCAGGCTATCATCCGGGCACTGAACTGCCACTATGTTGCAGTGCTGGCTCATCTGCCAGGCTGAAGACCAGTTGCACGATGCCGTTCACGAGCACCGGCTGCGCATGGATCCCGTAGACCTGCAGCAGAAGTTCAGGGTCCAGCACCTCCTGGGGCGTCCCCGCAGCGATGACCCCGCCGTTGGCCAGCATGACCAGCTTGCTGCAGTAGCGGGCGGCCAGGTTCAATTCGTGCAGCACCACCACCGTGGTGGTTCCCAGTTCCCCGACCATGCGCAGCAGCTCATGCTGGTAGCGGATATCCAGGTGGTTGGTGGGTTCATCCAGTAGCAAGTGCTCGGCCTGCTGGGCCAATGTCCGGGCAACCAGCACGCGCTGCTTTTCGCCGCCGGACAGGGTCGAGTAGCGGCGGTCGGCCAAGTGCCGGGCGCCGACCCGGGACAATGCCGAGGCAACTGCCTGGTGGTCCTCGCGGGCAAAGGCGGCCAGCGCCTTGCGGTGCGGAGCCCTGCCCAGGAGCACCATTTCGGCGACACTGACCGGCAGCTCGGTGGGCGTTTCCTGGGCCACGACGGCAATCCTGCGAGCAAGGTCGTTGCCGCGCAGCTCGGTGACGGGGCGCTCGTCCACGAGCACCAGTCCTGCCGTGGGCCGCAGCGCCGCATAGAGCGTGCGCAGCAGGGTGGATTTGCCGCTGCCGTTGGGGCCGATCAGCCCCACCACTTCCCCGGGGCCTGCCTGCAGCCCCGCCGATTCAATGACCAGCTTTCCGCCATAGCCCACGGAAATATCTGTAGCAGTAATCATGGTTCTTGCCTTCTTCCAGGTCCTTGGTTCCTATTGGGCCGCATTGAGCTTGCGAACCAGCGCGAACAGCAGCGGGGCGCCGAGCAATGCGGTGACGATTCCCAGCGGCAATTCCTGCGGTGCCATGGCCGTCCGGGCCAGCACATCGGCCCAGACCAGGAAGATCGCGCCGAGCAGGGCGGCTACCGGAATCAGGGTGCGGTGCGTGGCACCGACGCACAGCCGGGCTACGTGCGGAATCACCAGCCCGACGAATCCGATGCCGCCGGAGGACGCGACCAGCGCGCCCACGCACACCGCGGTCACCACCATGACGGCCGCACGCAGCTTCGCCGGAGATATTCCCAGCGCTTGCGCGGTGCCATCGCCGATGGCCAGCGCGTCCAGCGGCCGCGACCAATAGGCCAGCAGCGTGGCGGTCCCGAGCACCACGATCCAGGTGATCATTGCCGATTGCCCGGTTGCCTGCGCCAATGAACCCAGCGTCCAGAAGAGCACCGAACGGCCCGCATTGGGGTCATCCGAAGCGAAGATCAGCAGCGAGGTGAGCGCGTGGAGCACATAGCCCACGGACACCCCGGCCAGCACCAGCCGGGTGGACGTCATCTCCGAACCGACCCGCGCCAGCAGGTAGACGAAGATCCCGGCGGCCAGCGCGCCGGCAAAGGCGCTCGTCGCCAGCGAGGCCGTGCCGATGCCGGCGGTGGCGCCAAAGAGGATCGAGGCCGCCGAGAGCGTGGATGCCCCGGAGGTCACGCCCAGCAGGTAGGGTTCGGCCAGGATGTTGCGGGTCAGCGCCTGCAGCGCCACCCCGGCCAGGGCCAGCCCGGCCCCGACGGCGGCACCCAGCAGCACCCGCGGTACGCGCAGCAGCAGGACGATGGACTGGTCCGAGGCGCTGAATGCACCAGGTGCGGGCATCCCGGAAAGGTGCACCTTGAGGATCTGCAGCACGGTGCCCGGCTCGATGGACACCGGGCCGAGCCCTACGGCCACCGGCAAGGTGGCCACGAGTACGGCCAGCAGCCCGGCGATCCACAGCCACGTGTGCCGGGCCCGCCGGTCATGGTCCAGGTCATCGCCGGCGCAGGCCAGCGGTTCCCGGGGTTCTCGCAATGCAGGTTCCAACGGGGTCATGGTTGCCTTTCGGGGGTTTCGCCAATGGAATCGGTGCGCAGGCTCAGTGCCGCAGCCAGCGCAATCAGGGTCAATGCGCCAAGCACGGCAGCGGCGGTCAGGTAGCCGGCGGCGCCCAGCGCCGCTCCGGAGGCTGCTGTGCCCAGGAACAGGCCCAGGGACATGCCGGCCGCGTTCAGGCTCAGCGCGGTGCCGCGCACCTGCGTGCAACGGCTCACCAGCAGGCTCATCACGGCGGCCGAGACCACCGCGTGGCTGGCCGAAAGCACCGCCGTGCCGGCCACCGCCAGCGGCAGCACCGGCGACAGGTAGACGCCGAACAGCGCCACCAGCGAAATGCCCAGGCTGAAAACCATCACCGCACGGGTGCGCCGCTGCGAATCCCCGGCGTTGAGCACCCGCCCGGCCAGCAGGTGCCCCAGGAAGAAGGCCCCGCCGCTGACCGACCAGATGAACGCGAACCAGCTGGCGGTCAGCGCGAACTTCTCCGCGTACAGCGGGGCCAGGAAGGCCAGGTGCCCCATGAAGGCGCCGGCGCGGCCGAAGGAGACCAGCAGCAGCGACCGGGCTCCGGGCACGCCGGCCAGGGTGCGGAAGGCAGCCAGGTAGCCCAGCCGGGCTGGAGCCGGAGCCGGGTCTGCCGCGCAGTGCCCGGCGCCGCGGCGGCCGTAGCGCAGCACCGCCGGGATCAGGGCGATGCTGATGGCGGCGATGGCGACCAGGTTTCCCTGCCAGCCCCAGAACATCGCCGGCAGCACCAGCAGCGGCGCGCCGATCGTGGAGGCCAGGGTCTGGGCCGTCATCACCAAGGTGGCTGCCCGGCCCGCGGCCGGGGTGGTGCCGAAGCGGTCCGCGGCCGCGGTGGACAGCGCCGGGTAGAGCAGCGCGTTGGACACCCCGGTGGCCAGGCAGAAAACTGCCAGTGCCGCCAGGCCCGAGAAGGTCCCCGCGATGGCGGCGGCGCCCATCAGCCCCAGCGCCGCGGCGGCCACGGTGCCCGGGGCGATGCGCCCGATCAGCGGGGCCAGCGCAACCCCGGCGAGCACCGCGCCGACGCCGGCCAGCCCGCGCAGGGTGCCGGTTTCGGCATAGCCGGCCCCGGCCCAGTCGGCGATGGGCACCAGGAAGGTGCTCAGCACCGTGAAGGGCAAAAGGCCCAGCGCCGAGGCCAGCAGCGCCGGCCAGATCTCGGCGATGATGCGCCGTTCGCTGGGCAGCTGCTGCGCTGTTTCGACTTCTGGCTGGCTCATGCCGCACTCCCGATTCCGGCGCTGATCATGGCCAGGTCCTCGGCGAAATCCTGCACCGCGAAGGCCGGCGAGCAGCCCTGGCCCTCCCGGGCCGAGGCCGCTTGCACCAGGGCGTCTTCGTAGGCGGCGAGCAGCGTGTCGATCATCGGGCAGGCCACGGCCAGTTCCCGGGCCAGGCCGGCGATGATCCTGGTGCGGTAGTAGTCTTCCTTGGGCATCCGCGGCACATCCCACTGGCCCTGGTCATCGCGGAAGACCGGGCGGAAGGCGATGGCCGAGAAGTCGAAGTAGCGGCCCTGCGCGTCGGGCTGCGAGAAGGGGTCGATGAGCAGCGAGGCGTAGCGCACGTAGAGCAGGTACTCCTGCTCGATGGCCGGCAGCTGCTCGAAGCTGGCCGCTTTCCCCGGGTCGATGCTCTGGGGGTGCACCGGATACCCGTCATCGAGCATGAAGGCCAGCAGGTTGACCGGCTGGCCGCCCAGTGCGGCGGTGATGGCCGACAGTTCCCGCCAGGCCTCGGCCATGGAGTGGATCAGCGCCGGGGTGACCGGGCCTTCGGGATAGAGCTTGTAGACGTACTGGACGGGCGGGGCGGGAGCGAAGACCGCGCGCAGCGCCAGCTCGTTGAAGAACAGGGCCGGATGCACGTACAGCGACATGTTCCGCGCCTCGGCTTCAACCGGCGATCCCGCCAGCTGCACTTCGGTGCCGGCTGCGGCATGCACCGCACGTAGCCGCTGCAGCGCGGGCGTGGCCACGCCGGTGGAGCCGGCGTAGATGCGGGCCTTGGCGCCGGCGGTCAGCACCAGCGCTCCGCCGGTCCCCTCCACCTGCCGGGTGTCCCCCAGATAGCTGGAGAAGCTGATGATTTCCGGGTCGGCGCCGCTGCGGCGGGCGAATTCGCGCACCAGTGCCGCCGAGCCCAGCGTGGGCGAGAGCAGCACGATCCGCGCCAGCGATGCGAGCACCCCCGGCGGCAGTTCGCGCAGCACCGGCAGGTAGGCGTCGGCGGTGGCCGCCAGTACCAGGGTGTCCCAGCCGCCGCGCACCTGCTGGTAGCCGCGGTAGCGGTGCTCGATGCGCACCTGCCCGGCCAGTGCGGCATGGGAGGGGTTTTGCACCTGGACGCGGGCGGTGCCGGCGTTGGCCTCCAGCGCGTCGAAGAAGGCGGCGCAGCGCTGCGAGGCGCGCCCGGCAATGCCCAGTTCCCCGGGCAGCGCCCCGAGCAGCACGGCGCTTTGCACCGCAACCGGTCCGGTTCCGGCAATGAGGATATTTCCCAGTTCATCCATGGGCTAATTGCTTTCCGTTCTCGTGCGCGCCTTGGTGTACAGCGCGATGTCGAAGACCTGCCCGGGCTGGCGGATCGTTCCGTCCAGCTGCCACCGCCGGGGGTCCACTGGTTGCATCGGGTAGTTGAACAGTGACTTCAGCCCGTCGCCGAAGCGCATTGCGACCACCACGTCCTGCCGGGTGCGCGCGTGCAACTGGTGCAGCAGCTCGTATTTCACGGCTACCGTGGAGCTGAAGACGATGTGCGTGGCCTGCGGCAGGAAGTCCAGCTGGTGGATTTGATCGCCCTGCAGGCCGATGTCCAGGCCCTGCCCCAGCTGCGCCACGACCCGGCGGCCCAGCTCCAGCGCTTCGGGATCGATGTCGATCCCCACGGCGCTGGCCCCGGTGCGCGAGGCCAGGTTCAGCAGGGTCATCGGGAAGGAACCCGAGCCGACCAGCAGCACCTTGGAGCTGGAGTCGGGGGCGACGGCGCCGAATTCCCCGGCGATGCACGATTCGATGTTGGCGAAGTAGCCCTCGGCTCCGCTGCGGCCTTCGAGCAGGCGCAGCGCCCGGTACTTCTCGATGACTGCGACGCAGCGCGCCGATTCGGTGCGCAGCGCCGCCACCAGCGCCGTGCCCTGGTCGGTGGCGGCCATCTGGGCATAGCCCGGTTCATTGGCCGGGTCGGTGACCAACTGCGCATAGCCGGCCAGCAGCTCTTCGAGCGCCGCCGCGTGCCGCGTCGATCCGTCATAGTCTCGGGCGGCTTCGGCGAACCGTCCGAGGTAGCCGTGCAGCACGCCGGCCAGGCCGGCGGCGGCGGCCTGGGTGGCCAGTGGTGTTTCAGTCATGGATATATGCAGTCCCTTCGGCCACGATGCTTACTTCGGTGCTGATCTGCAGCGCGGTGGCCTTGGCGCGGCTGCCATCGGCGTGCACCTGCACGGTGCCTCCGGGCTGTTTCACGCTGGCATTGACCGGAGCCCCGGTTTTCGCTGCCAGGTAGGCGCCCAGCGCGGCGCTTCCCGAGCCGCAGCTGCCCTCCCAGATGAGGCTGCCCAGCGCCGGGACGCTGACCAGCGGGGCCAGCTGCCCGCGGTCCGGATCGTAGAGCATGATGCCCACGACGGACACCGCTTCGCTGGCGCCCAGGTCCAGGGCCAGCTGCTGCGCACGCCCGCGCAGCTGGGGATCCGAGCCGTCGCATTCGGCGACCAGGTGCACCGCATCGGCGTAGCGCACCAGCCCGGCGCCGGCGACGCCCGGGAACGGGTACGGGTCGATGCGCAGCGGCCAGGGCATTTTCAGCTGGCAGCGGTAGACGGCACCGTCCGGCTCGACCCGGCAGCCCAGCAGCTGCGCGGCGCCGGAAGCTTCGATCAGCAGCTCAAGCGGGCCGCTGCGGGCGCGGCGCGCGGCCTGCAGCGCGGCCAGCGACAACGCGGCATTGGCGCAGAATTCGCCACCGGCCATGTGCAGCCGGGCCTGGGCCCGGGGCGAGCTGGGAGGCAGGATGAACCCGACTTGCTCGGCGTGCACATGTTCGGCGCGCAGCAGCCGGTCAGCGATGCTGCGGTAGTGCGCCGCCGGGTGCCGGCTGGTCACCAGCACGGTGGTATTCGATGCCGGACTGAGCTTGACGAATTCCACGGGGGTGGCGCCCCGGACCAGGCCACGGCTGGGGCCGCGTCCGTGCCCCGGGCGGGCCGCGCGGCGCGAAGAGGCCGCTTGCCGGCGCAGCGCCGCTTTCTGGCTCATCAACGGGCCAGCCGGTCGGCGATCAGCTCGACCCCGTCCACTGCCAGCGGACCGGGCGAGGAATAGTAGTAGTTCAGCGGCACGATGGCGCTGTCCTGCTCGATGGCGGGCAATCCGGCCAATTCGGGGCGGTCGCGCAGCGCCTCGATGACCTGCTGGTCGGTTTCCAAGTTCGAGGAGCCGGTCGGCAGGTACATGGCGAAGACCTTGTCGGCGCCGCTGTTCACGAGTTCTTCGGTGGAGGGCTCGAAGTAGCGCTTGGGCACGTCGTTGAAGACGTTCTGAAGGCCAAGCAGTTCCATCTGCTCGGCAACCAGCGATTCATGGCCGTAGGATCCCAAGGTGCCTGCGGTGGGCACGTACAGCGGCATCCCGCGCTGCTGGCTTTCCTGCTTGACGCTGCGCGCGGCTTGCTCGACGCGTGCTCGCATCTGCTGCACGGAGTCCTCGGCCGCCTGCTCGGTGCCGAAGAGCTGGCCGTAGGACTGGACGTCCTTGTAGATCTGGTCGAAGCCGCTGAGCCCGCCGGTGGATCGATCCTCGAATCCGGCGCAATATCCGCTGACGGTCAGCATCTTCACTCCGGCGCTTTCCAGGCGTTCAGCCAACGAGTCGAGATCGATTCCAGCAGCGATATCGGTGCCGATCACCACGTCTGCTCCCGAGTCCAGGATCATTTCGTAGGAGACATCATGCGAGTCCTCGGTAATCCGCTCCGCGTTGCGCACTGCCGCCATGGTTTCTTCGTCGAAAGGCACCTGCCAGCTGCCTGCGTAGTGCGTGAGCTTGTCTCCCGCTCCAGCGGCGGCCAGCAGGGCCGGGGCTTCCGACCCGACTGCAAGAACGCTGTCCGGCGCCTTGTCGAAGACGACCTGCCTTCCGCAACTGTCCAGGGAAATGCTCTTGGCGCCGGTGCCCTGCGGTGCACCGCTGGCAGATCCGGCTGGCGCGCCGCATCCGGTGGCCAGGGCCAGGATGGCAACCGGCACGGCCAACTTCCAGGGATTGAGTTTTTTCATCTATCAGTGCTCCATTCATGGCGGGCAGGCCTCGGCCGCCGAGATCCGGCGAGCTCCTCTGCCAACAGAGCTAAACACTAATGAGAATCATTATCAATTGTCAAAACGAGCAAGCCACGGAATACCCCTCAGCCAAGCCGCTGCCGTTTCCGGACAAGGAAAAGCAGCCGCACTGCCCGTCATTGTGTGGGCGGTGCGGCTGCGGTGAAGCTATGTTCTTATGCTGGCTTGCCGGGCTACAGCCCCTCGGAAGTCAGCCATGCCGAAGCGATGTCGGCGGCAGACTTCTTGTCCACGGTGCTCTGCACGTTGAGGTCCACCAGAACCTGCGCTGTCAGTTTTTCGCTGACCGGATTCAGGACTTCTGCCAATTCCCCGGATTGATCAGCGGCCACCAATGGCACCACATTCGATGCCAGGAATAGCGACTTCGGGTCTTCAAGGACTACCAAGTCCTCCGTCTGGATCCGCGGATCCGCGGTAAAGACGTTGGCGACATTCACCGTGCCGGCGGCCAGGTCTTCAACGGTCGTGTCGCCAGTTGCCGAGAATTCGGCCTTGACGCCATATGCGCTCTCCAAGCCCTTGGGTCCATAGGGGCGTTGCGCCAATTCAGGCGGGCCGCCCACGGTCAAGGGTTCGGAAATGCCGGCCAAATCCTCGATGCTCGCAAGCTTATTGGCTTCAGCGAATTCCTTGGTCACCGTGTAGGAGTCCTGATCCGATGCTGGCGCGGCTTCGAGCACGGCCAATGATTCCGGCAAGGATTCCTTCAGCTCGCTGTACACCTCATCGGCGGAGCGTGCTTCGGTGTCTTCCTTGTAGAACTGCAGCAGGTTGCCGGTGTATTCAGGGAAGACATCAATGCTGCCGTCTTCCAGCTGGGGCATGTAGGCATCGCGCTGCCCGATGCTGAATTTCCGTTCCACTTCCATGCCGGCTCCTTCAAGCGCCTGGGCATAGATCTCAGCAACGATTTCATTGGAATAGTAGGCCTGCGAACCGACAACGATCGCTTCCCCACCCTCCCGGGTGGCATCGCTTTCGGTGGCCAACGGATCCGCACCGGAGCATCCAGCGAGTGCGAGGCTTCCGGCCAGCACGAGAGCACTCGTGGACAATATCTTCTTGGTTCTCATGACATTTCCCTTTCGCGGGTGATTGAGTCATCGGTATCTTGGTAAGTTTTCTTCTTCTTCTCCGAGGGCACGCCCAGCCCGTGGGGTACAGCCGCTTTCTGCGCGATGGCAAATGCCAAATCCAGCACCAAGGCCAGCGCGGCAACCATCAAGGCGCCGCCCAGGACCATGTCGAAGCGCCGCAGGTTCAGACCGGTGATGATGGGCAGTCCCAGGCCGCCGAGATTCACGTAGGCGGCAACAGTAACGGTGGCGACTACTTGAAGAACGGCGGAGCGGATCCCGCCTACGAGCAGCGCAAGTCCCAGTGGGATCTCGACTTTGACGAGGATCTGCCATTCGGTCATCCCCATGGCCCGGGCAGCATCGATGGTCTTGCGGTCAATTGCTTCGAAGCCGGTATAAGCTCCGGCCAGCAGTGATGGAATTGCCAGCACGACGAAGGTCAGCATGGCCGCTTCTGGCTTGTGCAGAACTCCCAGAAGCAGCACCAGCAGAATCAGCAGTCCGAAGGATGGCACCGCACGCGCAACGCCGGCCAGCCCGACGGCCAATTCCCTTCCTCGCCCCGTATGCCCAATGGCCCATCCCGCAGGGATGGCAATCGCGCTAGCAATCAGCACAGCAACCACCGTGAACAGCAAGTGCTGCCCCAGCAAGCTAGCCAGTCCCCCATCGCCCTGCCACTGCTCGGGAGCGAAGATCCACGCCAGCGCATCGGAAATCAGATTCATGAGGACACCTTCTGCGTGGACGGCTGCGCTGCAGTTCGTTTTTGCCTGGTGCTCGTTGCAGCCCAAGGCATCAGCCAACGGCCGGCCAGGAGCAACAACAGGTCAACGAGCAACGCGATCGCTGCCACCGCGATGATCCCCGCCAGGACTTCTTCAATGATGCGACGCTGCAGACCGTTGGTGAACAGGTAGCCCAAGTTGGTTACCCCGACCAGGATGCCGACGGTTGCCAGCGAGATGGTGCTGACCGCTGTCACTCGCAGACCAGCCAGAACTACGGGACCGGCCAAGGGAAGGTCGACAGCGAAGAAGCGGCGTGCCGATCCGTAGCCCATGGCAGTTGCGGCCGACCTGGTTGCCGGGTCCACCGAGTTCAGCCCATCGACCACGCTGCGCACCATGATCGCTATCGCGTAGATCGCCAAGGCGAGAATGAGATTGGCTTCGCTGATCGCGCTCATCCCGGTGAGTACGGGCAGGATCATCAGCAGAGCCAGCGAAGGGATCGTGTAGAGCAATCCGGTGATGCTCACGACCGGTCCGCGCACCAGTTTGTAGCGCCAGGCCACCCAACCCAGCGGAATCGACAGAATGAATCCGAGAATGATTGCTATCAGGGACTGGCGCAGGTGCTCCAGCGATAGCGAACCAATGAGTCCGAGATTTTCCAGGACCCAGTTCACTGGACTGACCCATCCTCGACGAGCTTGCCTTGAGTCCGGCCTTGCGCATCAACCAGGACGGTTCCGTGCTCGGTCTGCTTCAAGCTCAGCGCCCGTGCCCCACGCTGCGCGCCAATGAAGGAGGCGACAAAATCATTGGCCGGATTTTCAATGATCTCACTCGGGCTGCCGACCTGGAGCTTCTGTGCGCCCGCCGCCAGAATTACCACCTGGTCCCCCAGGAGGAAGGCTTCATCAATATCGTGGGTGACAAAGACTATGGTCTTATCGAGTTCTCTTTGGAGACGAAGCAATTCTTCTTGCAGCTCGGCGCGAACGATAGGGTCCACTGCGCCGAAGGGCTCGTCCATGAGCAGGATGTTCGGATCGGCGGCCAGCCCGCGTGCCACGCCAACGCGTTGCTGCTGGCCTCCAGAGAGCTGATGCGGATACCTGTCGGCCATGGAGCCGGCAAGCCCAACCGTGCCCATCAATTCCAAGGCACGCGCTCGTGATGCCTTGCTCGTTTCACCCATGAGCCGCGGCACGGTCGCAATGTTCTGTGCGACAGTGAAATGAGGCAGCAGGCCGGAGTTCTGCATCACGTAGCCGATGCTGCGGCGCAGGCCCACCGCCGGCTTGCTGGCGATGTCCTCGCCGTCGATACGGAGCGTACCGCTGCTCGGATCAACCATGCGGTTGATCATCCGCAGCAATGTTGTCTTGCCGCAGCCTGAGGAACCGACGAAGACAGTGGTGCGGTGGGCCGGAATTTGCAGGCTGAAATCCTTGACGGCAACGGTGCCATCCGGATAGTGCTTGGAAACATTATCGAACTCAATCATGCACATTCCTCCACAGCGGCTTCGATCCAACCCATTGGGTGATGCCCGGGCATATTCCGTCTCCTTGAGCTGGCGTTGAGCCCAATTCTGCCTTAAAAGTGCTGTGACAGCACCAGATGTCCGGGAAATAGCCAGTTTCATACTGCGTGGTGGTGCCCGGTTTCCTTCGGGAACATCGGTAGAGTCAGTGAAAATCATCTTTACTGCATTGGGAGAAGACCTTGCGCATACGCACAATTGGCATCGCGACAGCAACCTTAATCGTTGGCGCCCTGGCACTCTCATCACCGGCACTCGCTGGCCAGCAAGACGTCGCCCCATCCGGTGATTGGGACAGCTCAGTGTCCATGGAAGCCCGCACCGGCGAGGTGCTGGAGCAGATCGATATGGACCAGTGGGATTCGGTCGTCGTAGTAGACGCGCAAACAGGGCAAATCCTGCCGCAAAGTCCCGCCCCGGCAATCGAGCTCGATGACTCGCCAAGTCCTGCATACCTGGGCTTCTTTGGCTGACGCTTGAGCTGTGGTGCATGCCTTGCGCTTGATTTCCCATAAAAATATTGCCTCGAACCTTAATTGGTTCGAGGCAATATTTTTGGAAGCCTAGGCTTCGAGCACTACAGGAACGATCATTGGGCGGCGACGCAGCTTGCGCGATACCCACGAGCCGATCACGCGGCGCGTGATCTGCTGCAGCTGGTGCGTGGAGTGGTTCGGGTTGTTGCCCACCGCTTCCATAATCGCAGCTGCGATCTTCGGCTTGATCTCGTTGAAGACCGAGTCCTCTTCGGCTACGCCACGTGCGTGGATGTCCGGGCCGGAGATGATCGTGCCGTTCTGGCGGTTGATGACGGTGATGACCGAGATGAAGCCTTCTTCACCCAGGGTGACGCGGTCCTTCAGGTCATCATCGGTTATGGTGCCGACCTTGGAACCGTCAACGTAGACGTAGCCGCATTCGACCTGGCCAACGAGCTTTGCAACGCCGTCCTTCATGTCGATGACCGAGCCGTCGTCTGCCAGCAGCACGTTGTCCTCCGGGACACCGGCCTGCGCGGCCAGGCGGCCGTTGGCAATCAGGTGGCGGGTTTCGCCGTGCACCGGAAGCACGTTCTTCGGGCGCAGGATGTTGTAGCAGTAGAGCAATTCGCCAGCCGATGCGTGACCGGAAACGTGGACCTTGGCCATGCCCTTGTGGATGACCTCGGCACCCAAGCGCATCAGGCCGTTGATCACGCGGAAGACCGAGTTCTCATTGCCCGGGATCAGGCTGGAGGCCAGGATGACGGTGTCGCCCGGGTTGATCTGGACCTTGTGCTCGCCGTTGGCCATGCGGGACAGTGCAGCCATCGGCTCGCCCTGCGAACCGGTGGACATCAGCACTACCTTGTGGTCTGGCAGCGAATCGATCTGCTTCAGGTCGACCAGGACACCCTGTGGCACTTCGAGGTAGCCCAAGCGTTCGGCGATGCCCATATTGCGCACCATCGAGCGGCCGATGAAGGCCACCTTGCGGCCGTGCACCGCTGCGGCGTCCAGAACCTGCTGCACGCGGTGGACGTGCGAGGAGAACGAAGCGACGATGATGCGGCGGCGGGCGCGCGCGAACTTGGCCTCGAGTACCGGGCCGATTTCGCGTTCGGCAACGGTGAAGCCCGGAACTTCGGCGTTGGTGGAGTCCGGCAGGAACAAGTCCACGCCTTCCTCGCCCAGGCGCGCGAAGTGGCGCAGGTCGGTGATGCGGCCGTCAAGTGGCAGCTGGTCCATCTTGAAGTCGCCGGTGTGCAGCACGGTACCGGCTTCGGTGCGCAGGAATACTGCCAAGGCATCCGGGATCGAGTGGTTCACAGCTACGAACTCGCATTCGAAGTTGCCAACCTGCGCGATCTCGCCCTCCACCACGATATTGGTGTTGGCCTTGATGCGGTGTTCTGCCAGCTTTGCTTCGACGAAGGCCAGGGTCAGCTTCGACCCGTACAAAGGGATGTCTTCGCGCAGGCGCAACAGGTACGGAACAGCACCGATGTGGTCCTCGTGGCCGTGGGTCAGCACGAGGCCCACCACGTCGTCCAAGCGGTCCTTGATGTAGGAGAAGTCTGGCAGGATCAGATCCACGCCAGGCTGGTGCTCCTCGGGGAAGAGCACGCCGCAGTCGATGATCAACAGTTTCCCGTTGAGTTCGAAAACGGTCATGTTTCGGCCGACCTCGCCCAAGCCGCCGAGGGGAACAATTCGCATTGTTCCCTTCTTCAGCTTCGCCGGAGTCTGCATACGCGCAGCGTCAGCCTTGCCTACTGAACTCTCAGTCATATGTGGTTAGTCCCTTTCGTTACAGATCCCATCCACCTTCACGTAGGTCCGCGCGGATGGCATCGAGCTCTGCGTCCGACGGTGCCAACAGCGGCAGTCGGACGACGGTGTTCGGCAGGACACCCTGCCAGTGAAGTCCATATTTTGCGGCCACGGCGCCCTGAATGTGGCCCATGATGCCGCGCTGGATCGCGTCCAGCTCAAAGTGTGTGGTGCGTGCAGTCGCCAGATCTCCTGCATGCATTGCATTAACAAGCGTACGGTACTTAGCGGCCGCAACGTGAGCGGTGACCGAAACCACGCCGACAGCACCTGCCGCCATCAGCGGCAAAGTCAGCCCATCGTCGCCGGAGTACACGTGCAGATCGGTTGTGGCCAGCACGGTGGTGGTGGACTGGTAATCCGCCTTGGCGTCCTTCAGGGCAATGACCTGAGGAATCCTGGACAGTTCAATGATGGTCTCGGGCGCCAGCGCGATGCCGGTGCGTCCCGGGATGTCGTAGAGCATGATGGGCAGCTCAACGGCTTCGGCGATGGCCTTGACGTGGGCGATGACGCCGGCCTGGCTTGGCTTGTTGTAGTAGGGGGTGGTCAACAGCACACCGTCTACGCCCGCTTCCTTGGCAGCCAGCGAGAGCTTGATGGAGTGACGGGTGTCGTTGGTAGTGGAACCGGCCAGCACTGCGGCACGGTCCCCCACCGCCTCGGCGACGGTACGGAACATCTCGATGTTCTCTTCATCGGTCAGGGTCGAGGTCTCGCCGGTGGTGCCGGTGACGACCAGTCCGTCGCAGCCATCATCAACCAGCTTCGTTGCCAGTTTGGCAGCCATCGCGTAATCGACTTCACCCGCTTCATCGAAGGGCGTGACCATAGCGGTCAGCACGGTACCGAACGGGTATGCCTGATTATCAATTGCACTTGTAGCCATGGCATTAAATCTACACTCGCGCATGTTGCAATGGCATCCCCCGCGCAATTCGTGGTGCGATGATTCCATGAACGATTTGGGTAGTTCCCAGCGGTTGCTGGGCGTGGACGCGGCACGGCTTGCCGCCATCCTCGGGATGTTCGCCGCGCACGTTTTCGCGCTCTATGAAACCAGCGGCGCACCCGCCTACTCCCCAACATTTACCGGGACTTTCGCCTCCGGCCGAGCATCTGTCCTGTTCATGGTGCTGGCGGGTTTATCCCTGGTCCTGCTCTCGAAATCCTTGGCTCGAAAGGGCTGTTCCCACCCTAAGGTTTACTCAGTCCTTGTGCTGAGAGCATTAATTATTGCCGTGCTCGGAATGGCAATTGGGTCAGTAAATGAAGCCATCGCGGTCATTCTTGTCCACTATGGGCTACTGTTTCTATTGCTTCCACTGGCGATGAAGCTGTCGAGAACAACCATTTGGGTAGTCTCGGCCCTTTGGCTGCTGCTTATGCCGGTTCTTTGGCGACCGCTGGCCAGCAACTGGATTGCGGACTCGCTGGACCATAATCCGAGCTTCGGCGACATTCTCACCCCGCAACTGCTCCTCAAGGATCTAACGGTCACCGGATACTACCCATTGATGGTCTGGTTCGGTTTCGGCCTTCTTGGAATAGCCATCGCAAGATGCAACCTGCACAGCACGAGGACTGCGAGCCTGCTTGCATTGGGCGGTTCGATTATCGCGGCGGCAACCCAATGGGCGGGCCATTCGGTGAGCATGCACAATGCCGGGCTCATAGCCCGTGAACTGGGCCTGGAATTATCCCTCGTTCCCACAATGATCACCACCGGGCGTTTGCCGGGCGCCAACCTGGATCCGTTCCTGGACAATCCAGCCTATCTTTGGCTGCCGACCGGTCACAGCAATTCTTCGCTCTCCACGCTGCACAACGCCGCCTGCGCTGTCGCTATCATCGGCCTGCTCCAGCTGATTATTGGTCGGCTGGGTGCGCTCGGCCGGATTCTGGCTGGCGCCGGCCGGGCCCCGCTGACCCTGTATGCAGGGCACATTATCTTGCTGCCGGCGCTGAAAGAGCACTTGGACCCAATGGTGATTTGGTGGGTTCTCTGTGCAACGACGGCCGTCTTCGGAATTTGGCTTGGCTTCAGCAAGGCCTCTGGCCCTTTGGAATATGGCGTCCGGGTGTTTAGCGGAGCTGACAGCACCCCCGAGACGAAGAGCAAATTCTAGAGCGATGGCCCGGACTCTCGTGAGTCCGGGCCATCAACATGATGCTGCTTTATGCAATTACTGACTGACCTTCTGGTCTGCTCGCCAGAATTCGATCGCAGTACGCATGGATTTGCGGGCGCGCGGCTTGTCACCGCAGGCTTCATACGCCAGTGCCAGACGGTACCAGGATTTCCATGATTCCGGGTTCTCTTCCACATCCTGCTGATGGATAGGGAAATCAGCGTCGGCGGCCGAACGGAGGAAACGTCCCGACGGCATGCGGGGAAGATCCTCTGGCAGCTCACCTGAGGAGGCCAAGGACTTGCCCATTTTCTCAGTGCGCAGCCCGAAGAGCACCTCGCGAATGAGGATCCAGACGCACAGTGCAGGAATAACCAGGATTGCAATGCCCATGACCTGCGCGACCAGTTCCCCGGTTTTTAGCAGACGGATCGCCTGGGTGAAGGTCATTCCAATGTACAGCGCGAACAGCAGCAGAATGCCGCCTACCCAAAGTTTCGTTTTCACTGGCCCAACTCCAGGAAGCCATCAAGGCCATAGGTCAGGCCCGGGCGGGAGGCAACAGTACGCAGGCCCAGGAGGACGCCTGGCATGAACGAGGCACGGTCGAAGGAATCATGGCGCAAGGTGAACTGCTCCCCCGGGCCGCCAAAGAGCACTTCCTGGTGGGCTACGAGGCCGCGCAGGCGTACCGAATGAACGTTGATTCCATCGACGACTGCGCCACGGGCGCCATCGAGCTGGGTCTCGGTAGCGTCCGGGCTCGCGGGGACTCCAGCGGCTTCACGCGACTTCGCGATCAGTTCAGCGGTACGCACCGCGGTGCCGCTAGGCGCGTCCGCCTTGTTCGGGTGGTGCAGCTCAATGATCTCTACGGATTCGAAGTACTTGGCTGCCGTAGCCGCGAAAGCGCTGGCGAGCACCGAGCCCAGGGCGAAGTTGGGCGCAATCAGCACACCTGCCTGCGGATGCTTGCCCAGCAGCCCTTCCAAATTCGCGCGGCGATCATCATCCCAGCCAGTGGTGCCAACCACTGCATGAAGCCCGTTCTCGACGGCAAAACGCACATTGGCCTCGGTGGATGCCGGCACAGAAAGGTCAACAATGTGCGTTGCGCCGGCTTCAAGGATCTGCGACAAATCGTCGCCTCTTCCCAAGCTTGCTACCAATTCCATGTCTGCAGCCTCAGTTACGGCCTTGACCGCTTCCGAGCCCATTCGTCCGGCCGCGCCGAGCACGGCCACCTTGATCTGTGCACTCATGGGCTTAAGCCTATCGCCCTGCAGGCACCTGCCTTGCCAACGATTACGTGATCTCACGCGAGTTTTGCAGCGAATACCCTGAGGCGATTTCCCAGATATTTGATTCTGCTTGTTCCCTACGGCCAGCCCAACTTGTTTTGCCTAGCAAATAGGGGAAAAATATGTGTCAGGAGTCTCCAAGTAGTAAGCAGGGCCATGGGTCAGAAAATTAAGCGCTTTGGTTTCGGCATCGGCGCAACGCTTGTCGCGACCTTTGCAATCACTTCCTGCGGTTCAGGCGATGAACCGATCACCCTGTCCGATGACGAGCGAGCAACTATTACTGATGTCGTCCAAGAACAGGGAACGGTCATCGATTCGCCGACTTGCCAGGTTGAGGTTTTCCGTATCGAGGACTCCACGACCTACGGCTGGGCTACTTGCGCACCCGATAGCCAGGACTCGGCGGACACCGCTGCCCAGGCGGATGCCTTCCCGTTCCGCATTGACGGGCAGGAACTGCGCCGTCCAGATGACGGTTCCAAATACGAGGAAGGCGTGCAGGAGCTCTTCCCGGAAGACCTTCGTTCCGCTATTACCCAGCATTCGACCGGGGCGGGCGGTTAATTCCTTTTTGCCTGTCTCGCCATTTCAGGTGAGCGTGCCGATTTTCCCTACCGATAGTGTGTGCGCACTTTTCGCACGATGAAAGGCTGGCGTGCGCCACGATTACTTTGGGCAATTGCCCGAATCCCTCAGGACCAGGCTTTCGGTTCGTGTCGCGGGCCATGGCCCTGACGTGGTGCTGATTCACGGGCTCGGAGCATCCAGCCGCTATTTCACTCCGCTGGCCAACATCTTGGCTAAGAAGTATCGAGTGATCGTTCCCGAACTTCCAGGCCACGGCAAGAATCTGGATGATGGCCGCCCGGTGACCGTACCGCGTTTCGCGCACGAAGTAGCATTGGCGTTGCGCGAGCTGAAAGTTGAGAACGCTATCGTCCTCGGGCATTCCATGGGCGCGCAGGTTTCCATTGAGCTAGCTCGCGCGTGGCCGGATCTGGTCAAGCACCTGGTCATTGCAGCTCCTGCGGTCAACGACCGTGAAGCGACGCTGTTCAGGCAGGCCCGCCGGCTCTTTGAAGATTTCCCGCACGAGTTGAACTCGGTGAAGGCAATATTGCTCGTCGATTACCTGCGCTGCGGCATCCCATGGTGGGCCAAAAGCTGCGCCCAGATGCTGGACTACTCCACCGTTGAATTGCTTCGTACGGTCCAGTGCCCGATTGATGTCGTGTGCGGCACCCGGGATCCGCTGTCTCCACCGGAGTTCGGTCTTCGCCTGGTCGCAAGAACACCGCAAGCCAAGCTCACCGTCATGCGTCATGGTGCGCATGGCTTCAATTTCTCTCATGCGCCCGAGCTTGCAGCGCTAGTAGATGCCGCGGCATGACCCAGAGAAAACGGCGATGCCCCTAGAATCGAAATCCTCGGATTCGATTCCAGGGGCACGGCATCCAGCTCTAGAGGCCTAAGTCGGCTTCACTTTCAAACGGTCCCACCACGGTGATCACTCGATCCTTGGAGGCCAGTTCCTGGGCCAGATCCTGAACTTCCTGGGCCGTGACGGCATTGACGCGAGACAGTGCTTCGTCGATGTCCTGGAATTCTCCGGTAATCATTTCTGCCCGGCCCAAACGGGACATGCGGCTTCCTGGATCCTCCAGTGCCAGCACCGTTCCACCAGATAGCTGGCCCTTGGCTTGCGCCAATTCAGTTTCGGTGATGCCGTCCTTGGCCAACCGATCAAGCTCGGCCCCCAGCAGCCCGATAACCTGAGCAGCCTTAGCCGGGGCGCAGCCCGCGTACATGCCAAAGTAGCCGGCATCGGTGTAGGCGGCGGAGAAGGAGTAGGTCGAGTACACCAGTCCACGCTTCTCGCGAATTTCCTGGAACAACCTTGAGCTCATGCCGCCGCCGAGAACAGCGTTCAGCACTGCGAGAACCTGACGGCGGTCATCATGTCCGGTGATGCCGGAGCATCCCATGATGATGTTGGCTTGCTCGCCCGGACGGTTGATTACTTCCAGCCCGGCCTTCGAAGTGATCTGCGCTGGTTCACCCATGCGGCGTGGTTCTGGCACAGCCATCGGGTCCAGTTCCCAGCCTGCTTCGGTCAGCGCCTTGAGAAGCAGCTCGCACAGCTTGTCGTGCTCCAGGGATCCGGCGGCAGTAACAATCAACTCGCTTGGGCGGTAGTGCGCACGATAGTGCTCCATGACTGCCTCGCGGGAGATCTCCATGATCTCTTCAGGAGTTCCTCCAATGGGACGTCCCAATGGGTGATCGCCCAAGACATTGGCAACGAACCGCTCGTGGGCGACATCCATCGCGTCATCTGCATCCATGGCCAGCTCTTCGATGATCACCCCGCGTTCCTGTTCCAATTCCTGCGGGTCGATAACTGCAGAGGTAACCATGTCGGCGATGACCTCAAGGGCCATTGGCAGCTCCGTGTCCAGGACGCGGGCGTAATAGCAGGTCGATTCCTTGGCGGTGGCTGCGTTTGATTCGCCGCCCACGGCATCGAAGGACTGGGCGATTTCCAAGGCAGTGCGCTTGGCAGTGCCCTTGAACAGCAGGTGCTCCAGGAAGTGCGTGGAGCCGAAGTGCCCTGATTCCTCGTCGCGGGAACCGACCGGTACCCAGAAGCCCACTGTGGTGGACCGCTGTCCGGGCATCGCTTCTGTCAGGACTCGTACGCCACCGGGCAGGATGCTGCGCCGGACTTCAGAGCCGCCTTCGCCTCGGTGGACCAACGTCGGGTCCGCCGGGTCAATCGGAGAAAACTGCGTGGTCTCCACCGAATGCAACGGCAATGGAATCATGGCCACGAATATACGTCCTTAAGTCGTCGAGAATAGCCATTTCAAGCTAAGTACACTGTCTTTCATTCTCCCATAGAACCGCGGTTTGAAAGCAATAGCTCAGTGGTGACGGAGCCATCACATTCTGGGAAATTACGCGATCGGACCGCGACTGCGGCAATACTCACTAGCTCGGTTGGTGGGCTAAGTTGCGTCGAGATATCCGCGTTTCTCGGCGTCAGCGCACACTGGGGTCTGCCGTCCTGGGTCACTTGAAGCGCAGGCTAGATAAACAGTGTTCGCTGCATTTTCTGTGCTCAATTCCGGATATCCCATTGATCCGGGATTATAGGAGACGGCAGTGCTCCACTCATCGAGGTTCTTGCAAGCATTGAGCGCCATTTTCTCTGCTTCGCTAATCTTAATTTGCGGCGTTTCATGATCAGACCAGGCTTCGTTCTGCTTTTGAATTGCCGACTGGCATTCCTCGCCGATATTAGATGTCCTAGCCGCATCGAAATTCTCGCATCCACTGATAGCTAATGCCACGGCGCGCAGTGCTGCAGCTAAGAAGTGAACTCTGCGCATAGTCTCCATGCTACCGACGGGATCCTGCAAGTTGGCGAATCGGCGGCCATCATTTCCTTTCGGCGAAGGGACAACAAAGCAAGAAAATCCCGCACGTTCCAAACGGAACACGCGGGATTTCCAGATCTCAAGCTATTGCTCAGGCAAGCTTGGAACGATCGAACGCATCAAGGCTGATGCCCTGCTCCAAGACGACCTTGGCCCACTCGCGAGCAGAGTGCAGGGAATGGTCGCGGTAGTTGCCACAGCTTACGGCTTCGGTTCCTGGAACATCTTCCCAGGTAACCTTCTCCGCGATATCTTCCAGCGAGCTCTTGATCGCAGCGGCGACGACCTCCGGTGTCGGCTCGCCCCACAAGATCATATGGAAGCCGGTGCGGCAGCCAAATGGGGAGAAATCGATCAGGCCATCGATGCGGGTACGCAGCAGACCAGCCATGGTGTGCTCGATGGTGTGCAAACCTGCCGTTGGAATCTCACCGTGGTTCGGCTGCACTAAACGGATGTCGTAGTTGGAGATGGCGTCTCCCTTGGGACCGTGCTCCACCCCGATTTTGCGCACATACGGCGCCTTGACCTTGGTGTGGTCCAGTGCAAAGCTTTCAACTTCAGCAAGTTCAATATCACTCATATGCAAAGTCTATCTGCTCACCGTCTGGCGAATCGAGAGCTTATCGAAGGAGGTAACCGATAGACTTCTTAGGACGTTCGGGGCAGCAATCCCCGAACTGATTTCTTTAGAGGGGAAGTTCATGTCGGACCAGAAGTCCTTGCTCGTCTTTGCGCATGCAGACGAAGCCGTAGCCTTTGCAGATGTCGAGCACCTGATTTCTGGTGTTGGCAAGGTCAACGCGTCGGTAGCCTTGGCTGGCGCGCTTGCTGAAGGCAACATCAAAAACGTCGTCGTGCTTGGCACCGCTGGAGTTGTTGGCCATGCCGGTGAAGACCGCCCGAGCTTGGACACTATTTACCAGATCACCAAACTGATCCAGCATGATTTACCGCTGCCATCGGCAGATGTGGACCCTGCCGGCGCCATCCTGCTTCCTGATTTCCAGGTCACCATGGCTACCGGCGACGTGTTCGTCTCGAATGATGAGCAGCGTATCCACATCAAGTCCTTGGGCGCTTCGTTGGTCGATATGGAAGGCTACGCCTACGCAAGCATCTGCCAACGCTTCAACGTGCCGCTGCAGATCTTCAAGATCCCTTCCGATTACGCGGATGATTCGGCGTCGATCGACGAATGGGATGATATCGCCAAGCAGAAGAGCGTCCAGCTGCGCGAGTTCTACGACCAGCACCTGGGGTAGCAGACTGCCGCCGGGACCTTCCACCGAAGGTTAGCTCTAGAATTGAAACACCAGCAGCGAACGGAGATTGTTCCATGACAGCACAGGCAAAACCACACGTCGGTGCAGCAGAGCTCTCCATGCCCCGCCACCACCAGCTGATCGTTTCGCTTTTCGGCATGCATGCCCGCCAGCACGGCGGCGCCTTGCAGGTGGCGGCAATCATATCCCTGATGCAGGACGTGGGAGTCGAGCCTGCAGGCACTCGTTCCTCGATTTCCCGATTGAAGAAGCGCGGCATCATCGACAGCGTGCAAGTCCGCGGTCGCAACGGATACTCGTTGTCCGAATCGGTGCTGACCACCTTTGCCGAAGGCGACGAGCGGATTTTCCATCCACGCCGCGCAACGGCCGAAGACCGCTGGCTGCTGGCAACCTTCACGGTCCCCGAAACCCAGCGCAACATCCGGCACAAGATCCGTTCCTCCCTGGTGCGCATGGGTTTCGGTTCGGTGGTCCCCGGGCTCTGGATTGCACCGGAACATGCCAAGGATCCTGCCTTGGCCTACTTCGCCCGGCACGGCCTGGACAAGTACTTCGAGTTCTTCCTGGCCGAGCACATCGGCGGCGCGCAGCTGCGCGAGAACCTGGATTCCTGGTGGGATTTAGGGACCCTGGAAGCTATGTACTCCGAATTCCTGAAGGAGAACCAGGGACGGTTGGAATTCTGGAAGGAACGCGCCGGCACGCAGCACAGCCCTGAGATCGATGCCCAGGGCTTCGCGGACCATCTGGTCCTGCTTACCCAGTGGCGCCGATTCCCCTATTCCGATCCCGGGTTGCCGGCCGAGCTGCTCCCGGAGGATTGGAACGCGTTGAAGGCTGAAGCGCTGTTCAAGGACCTGCATACGCTGCTGTCGCCACTGGCTTCGCGCCATGTACAGCGGGTGATCGGCGAGCAACGCTGATCTTTGCGCCTCGACCGATAGGAACAGGGCTGCGAAACCAATTGGTTTCGCAGCCCTGTTCCGCATCCAGGGACTAGTTGCGGTCCTGGATGACAGCCACGCCCTGGATTTCAATCAAGGCTTCCTGCTGCCAAAGCCGGCTTACCCCGATCCCTGCCATCGCAGGATATTCCGAACCGGCCATCTCGCGCCAAAGGCGCCCGATTTCCCTGCCATGGGCCATGTAATCATCCACATCGGTCAAGTAAATGGTCACGCTGGTCAGGTCCTCGGGGCGGCCCCCGGCTTCAACCAAGGTGGTCAGCACGTTGGAGAATGCCTGCTTGAACTGTTCCACGATGCCGCCGGGCACGATCTTCATATCCTTGTCCAGAGCGGTTTGCCCGCCGAGGTAGACCGTATCCCCCGCCTTGACTCCGTGGGCATAGCCAGAGGGCTTCGCCATGGATGCGGGGTTGATTGTCTCGTTGCGGTGCAACTTGGTTTCAGTCATTTCCTACTCCTTGTACCGGGTGCATGAAATTTGCCCCAATTGGCTCTAGCGCCATCTTTGTGATGCGTGCTACATTGAGCTTACGTGACGGCGGTAAAAAAGTCGACACATAGCTTTTCACCCAACTGACAAAGGGAATCCACACATGAAACTCGCAACGATCCGCGCCGGCGGGAAGAGCCTGGCGGCAATCCAGACCGATCAGGGATATCTGCCCCTGCCAGCTGGCGATCTCAGCGAGTTCCTCAAGCACCAGGACTGGAAAGCAATCGCCTCCGAAGCCCTGGAATCCAGTACCGCAGGCGATCTTATCCCCGCGGAGCAGGCCCGGCAGCTTAATCCGCTGCCAGCGCCCGCCAAGGTGATCTGCTGCGGGCTGAACTACAGCGACCACATCCTGGAAATGGGAAGGGAACTGCCCGAATATCCCACATTGTTCGCAAAGTTCGCCGACACCCTGGCAGATCCCGACGCCGAGATTTCCAGCGCTTCCTCCGCCAATGTCGACTGGGAAGCTGAATTGGCAGTAGTGCTTGGTTCAGATGCATGCTCAGCGTCCTTGGAAGAAGCCCAGGCCGCCATTGCCGGATACACGGTAGCCAACGACGTCTCGATGCGCGACTGGCAGCGCCGGACCCTGCAGTGGTTCCAAGGCAAGGCCTTCGACGGCACCACTCCCCTGGGTCCCGTGCTGGCCACGGCAGATGAGATCGACCCGGTGGCCGGCGCGGAGGTCATCTGCCGCATCAACGGCGAGGAAGTGCAACGCGGCAACACCTCGACGCTGGTGTTCTCCGCGGCGCGGCTGGTCAGCTACATTTCCGAATTCACCACGCTTCGTGCCGGGGACATCGTGCTGACCGGGACCCCCGGCGGAGTCGGAATGGGCATGGTTCCGCCTCGCTTCCTCGCTGACGGGGACCGGCTCGAAACCGAAATCCCTGGCATCGGCATCCTCTCCAACAGGTTCCGGCTCCGAGTGAACAGCCCGGCCCTGTCCCAATGACCATCAGCAACATCCCTCTACCGAATTTGAAGGAGCACACCATGACCGAAGCACCCATAACCTACCGCACCGAAGGCGACAATTCGATCTATGCCTCGGAAAATGGCCAGGTTGTCCCCGTAGTCACCCGGGCAGGATCCGAGGACACCAACACCGCCCAGTCCGGGGACTGCATCCGCGTCTCGGGCGTCAGCATCCAGCACACGCCCGCCACAAAGATCTGGTTCGGCCAGGTCTCCAATGTCCCGGGCTACCGTTCCCTCCCCCACCACCATGGTGAAGCGGAAACCGGCGGCTACGTGCTGCGTGGCCACGGCCGGATCTACTTCGGCGAGAACTACGAGCAGTACGCCGACATGAAGGCCGGCGACTGGGTCTTCGTCCCACCGTTCATGCCCCATGTCGAGGCCAACATGTCGGTCACCGAGGAGCTGGTGTGGCTCACTGCCCGGACCCCGGAGAATATCGTGGTCAATCTCGCTGATGTCGCTGACGAAACCTTGGAAGGATACCGCCGAGCATGAGCACCACAGCATTGTCCGCCCAGGTCTTCCTGGATGCCATCAACCTGACCGAATGCGCTGCGGAGGTCTTCGACCAGGCGTTCACCGCCATCCCTCAGTACGTGCCCTGGCCCAAGGCCTACGGTGGCGACATGGTTGCCCAGGGTGCCCTTTCGCTGATGAAGTCGGTGGGTGCCGACCGCAGCCTGCACTCCATGCACTCCTACTTCCTGCGGCCAGTGGATATGCACCAGCCGGTCCGCTACGAGGTGGAGCACCTGCGCGATGGCCGCGGCTATTCCACCCGCCAGGTGCGCGCCTTCCAGAACGGCAAGCCGGTCTACTGCGCGCTAGGCTCTTTCCACGTTCCGGAAGACGGGGCCGAATTCGCGCTCGATGCCCCCGGCGCTTCGCTGGATCTGGATCCGCAGTCCCTGGCCAGCGCCGCCGAGGCCCTGCAAGGCGTGGAGGGCGACGCCGCCAAGTACTGGGCCGGCGGCCGCAGCTTCGACATGCGCCATGTTCCCGAAGCCATCTACCTTCCCGGCGAGCGCGAAAAGTCCGGCAGCCAAGCGGTCTGGATCCGGGCCTTCTCACCGTTGCCCGATGATGCGGTGATTCAGAAGGCGGCCTTGGCCTATGTCTGCGATTACACCATCCTGGAGCCGATCATGCGCGGTCTCGGGCTGAGCTGGGGCGATGAGGGCCTGGTGACCGCCAGCTTGGACCATTCCATGTGGTTCCATCGCGAGGGGCGCATGGACGACTGGGTGCTTTACGCTCAGGAAGCCATTTCGAGCCAGGACAACCGCGGACTGGCCATCGGGCGCTTCTATGCCCGCGATGGCAAGCTGCTGGCCACCGTAGCCCAAGAAGGAATGATCCGCCCCGGGCGGAACGCCAACTAGGACTTCCCACCGAACCTGCCAACGGAGTTGCCTTATGGAACTTTCACCTTCTGTACATGTCGATAGCTTTACCCGCGACCATCTTCCATCCCCCGAATTGTGGCCGACGCTGGAATTCACCTTGCCCGAGCTGCAGTACCCGGACCGGCTCAATGCCGCCGAAGTGCTGATCGACCAGTCCGTCGAGAAGTTCGGCGCCCAGCGCACGGCGCTGCTGGCCCCCGATGGCACCAGCCTGAGCTACGGGCAGCTGCTCAAGCGGGCCAACCAGGTAGCCCAGGTGCTGGTCGAGGACTATGGCTTGGTGCCGGGCAACCGGGTAATGCTGCGCGGTCCGAACAACGCATGGCTGGTAGCTTGCTGGCTCGGAGTGATCAAGGCCGGCGGTGTTGTGGTCACCACGATGGCTGCCCTGCGCGCTGCGGAAATCTCCAAGCTGGCCACGCTGACCGGCCCGGTGGCGCTAATCACCGACCACCGCTTCGCCGAGGACGCGCTCAAGGCCAGCGGCGGCGGCTATCCGGTCATCAGCTACGGCGGCACGTCCCGCGACGATCTGGCCCAGCAGGCAGCAGGCAAATCCGGCGAATTCACCGCGGTGGCCACAGCCGCAGATGATGTGGCATTGCTGGGACCGACTTCGGGAACCACTGGCGTCCCTAAGATCACCATGCATTTCCACCGGGACATCCTGGCCAATGCGGACACTTTTGCCCGCTACATCCTGGAACCCACCAAGGACGATGTCTTCGCCGGTTCCCCGCCGCTGGCTTTCACCTTCGGACTGGGCGGGCTAGTGGTCTTCCCCTTCCGCTTCGGCGCCAGCTCGCTGCTGACCGAACGCGCCACCCCGGTGCAGTTGGCCGAGCAGTCCCACGCGGCCGGGGCAACCATCCTGTTCACCGCCCCCACCGCCTACCGGGCCATCTTGAAGAACGGCAAGGCCGACCTGCTCAGGCCCCTGCGCGTGGCGGTCTCCGCCGGCGAGCACCTGCCTGCCGACACCTGGCACCATGTCAGGGAGGCAACCGGGCTGGAACTGGTCAACGGCATCGGTTCCACCGAAATGCTGCACGTGTTCGTCTCCGCCGCCGGCAAGGACATCAAGCCGGGAACCACAGGCAAGGCCATTCCCGGTTTCCGCGCCACGGTGCTGGATGCCGAGGGCAACGAAGCCGCGGCCAACGAGCCGGGGCGCCTGGCGGTTATCGGGCCGACCGGCTGCCGCTATCTCGATGACCCGAGGCAGCGCAATTACGTCGAAAGCGGCTGGAACATCACCGGGGACATCTTCTCCCGGGACGAGGACGGTTTCTTCACCTACCAGGCGCGCAGCGACAACATGATCGTCTCTTCCGGATATAACATCGGCGGCCCGGAAGTCGAGCAAGCCCTGGACCAGCATCCCGAGGTGCTGGAAAACGCGGTGGTCGCCCGCCCGGATCCGAACCGCGGATCAATCGTCTGCGCGTTCGTGGTTCTGGTCGAAGGCGCCGAAGCCGATGAGGCGAAGGCCAAGGAATTGCAGGACTTCGTCAAAGCCACGATTGCCCCGTACAAGTACCCGCGGGAAATCCGCTTTGTCACCGAGCTGCCTCGAAATCCCAGCGGCAAGCTGCAGCATTTCAAGCTGCGCGAGGCCTTCAACGGCTCCCCGGTCGCATAAACTCCCCAGATATTTTTCGGGCCCCGGCCCAATCGCCCTCCGGGGCTGATGAAAGGACACACCATGAAGATTGCAGTTATCGGCGGCGGCCCTGGCGGCCTGTACTTCGCGGCTCTGATGAAGCAGCTGGATGAGAACCACGATGTCACCGTGTGGGAACGCAATGCCGCATCGGACACCTTCGGCTTCGGCGTGGTGTTCTCCGATGAGACCCTGGGCGGCATCGGCAACGCCGATCCGGTGGTGGCCGAATACATGTCCCGGCGCTTCGCCCGCTGGAGCGATATCGACATCCACTTCCGCGGCCAGATGCACACCGTGGGCGGCCAGGGCTTCGCGGCCATGAGCCGCAAGGAACTGCTCCAGCTGCTGCAGCGCCGCTGCATCGAACTGGGCGTGGATGTGCTCTTCTCCACCGTTGCCCCGGATGTGGAGCAGCTGGCGGACGAGTACGACCTGGTGCTGGCCGCTGACGGGCTGAACTCCGCGGTGCGAACCAAGTACGCGGACTCCTTCAAGCCCTCCCTTGATCCGCGGACCTCGAAGTACATGTGGCTGGGCACCGACCAGGTCTTCGAGGCCTTCAAGTTCTTTGTCAAGGAAACCGATGCCGGAACCATGCAGATCCACGGCTACCCGTACTCGGACGAGGGTTCGACCTTCATCGTGGAAATGCACGAAGACGTCTGGCGTGCGGCCGGATTCGACGAGACCGAGGACGAGGTCTTCGGCCCGGGCGTGAGCGACCAGAAGTCGGTGGACAAGGTGGCCGGGATCTTCGCCGAGGAACTGGCCGGATACCAGGTGCTGACTAACAACTCCAAGTGGATCAACTTCACCACGGTGCGCAACGAGAACTGGCGCCATGGGAACATCGTCCTGCTGGGCGATGCCGCGCACACTGCCCACTTCTCCATCGGCTCGGGCACCAAGCTGGCCATGGAGGACGCTCTGGCCCTGGCTGCCTGCCTGCATGAGCATGCCGAGGTTGATTCGGCGCTGGCCGCCTACGAGACCGAGCGCCGCCCAGTGGTCGAATCCACCCAGCGCGCGGCCCAGGCCTCGCTGGAATGGTTCGAGAACATCGGGCAGTACAAGGACCAGGACCCGGTGCAGTTCTGCTTCAACTTGCTCACCCGCTCCCGGCGCATCACCTACGAGAACCTGAAGCTGCGGGATACCGGATTCGCTCAGCAGGTCGATGAGAACTTCGCCCGGCTCAACGCTTCACCTTCCGTTGCACCGGCGATGTTCCAGCCGCATAGGCTCGGCAACACCGAGCTGGCCAACCGCGTGGTGGTTTCGTCCATGGACATGTACTCGGCCACCGACGGGGTGCCCGGGGACTTCCACCTGGTCCATCTGGGCTCCAAGGCCATGGGAGGGGCCGGGCTGGTGATGACCGAAATGATCTGCGTTTCCGATATCGGCCGCATCACCCCGGGCTGCACTGGCCTGTACACCGATGAGCAGGCCGCTGCCTGGAAGCGCGTGACCGACTACGTGCACGGAAATTCGAACGCCAAGATCGGCGCCCAGCTCGGCCACTCGGGTCGCAAGGGTTCGACGAAGCTGATGTGGGAAGGCATCGACCAGCCGCTGCAAGAAGGCAACTGGGATGTGCTCGCTCCCAGCGCACTGCCCTATGGCGAAGGCTGCCATGTGCCGGTGGAAATGGACCGTGCGCAGATGGACGAGGTGCGCGAGCAGTTCGCCGCCGCGGCACGCCGCGCCGATGAGGCAGGATTCGACGTGCTGGAAGTGCATATGGCCCACGGCTACTTGCTCTCTTCCTTCCTTTCGCCGCTGTCCAATCAGCGCACCGACGAATACGGCGGAGGCTTGGAGAACCGGCTGCGCTACCCGCTTGAGGTCCTGGATGCGGTCCGCGAAGCATGGCCGGCAAGCAAGACCATCGGCGTGCGCATCTCGGCTACCGACTGGTCGCCAGGCGGGAATACCGAAGAAGATGCCGTGGACATCGCCCGGGCCTTCATCGCCCACGGCGCCCAGTTCATCGACGTCTCGTCGGGGCAGATCGTGAAGGACGAGAAGCCGGCTTTCGGGCGCAGCTACCAGACGCCATTCGCCGACAGGATCCGCAACCAGGTCGCCGCCGAGGCAGGGGTCTCGGTGATCGCGGTGGGTGCGGTGTCCTCCTACGACGACGTGAACTCGATCCTGCTGGCAGGCCGCGCGGATCTGGTGGCGCTGGGACGCACCCACCTGTACAACCCGCAGTGGACCTTGCAGGCAGCCGCCGAGCAGGACTATACCGGTGACGGCGCCACCTGGCCGCTGCCTTTCAAGGCCGGACGCCGCAAGCCGCCCGCCGCCCGCACCGACGCGGTCCGCCCGCGGCTCTCGCTGGTTCGGGAAGCCGAGGAGCAGGAGCAAACGCACCTGCGCTGGATTCCGGCCAGGAAATCCGAAACCTCCAATTTGGTAACCAGCGCTTAGCTGTTGCTGCCAGCCGCAGGATTGGCGGCCCTGTTTGGGCTGCCGATCCTGCGGCTTTTTGCCGGGCACGGGAACCGCTTGGCGGCTCGGCTCGGATCCCAAATCGGCCACCAAACCACCTTTGGATAATTCAATGAAATCTTCCCTGGATCAAATCGCACAGCGAGAAGCCGGCCTGTCGAAGGAGCTAACTTCGCGCCAGCTGAGCATGATTGCGCTTGGCGGCGCCATCGGCGGGTAGATCGCCGTGCTGCTCATGGGGGCGTTGGCCGAGATGATCCTGGCGCACCCGACGACCGGCTCCTTCGGCGCCTTCGCCGAGCACTACATCAACCCATTCACCGGGTTCCTGCTCAAATACCTGTACTGGTCCTGCCTCGTACTGGCCGTAGGCACCGAAATCACGGCGGTGGGTGGCTGCATGCGAATGTGGTTCCCGGATTTGCCCGCAGTGGTGTGGATCATCGGCCTATCGGCCTTGCTGATCGGGGTGAATATGTTCAATGTCAAAGCCTTCGGCACACTGGAATACTGGTTCTCCGCCACCAAGGAATTCGCTATTGCCGCGTTCATCCTGCTTGCTGCCTATCTGGTCTTCGGCCAGAGGGGCAATGATTTCGGATTCCAGAACTACACCGCGGAATCCGGATTCTTCATGTGCGGGGCCCAAGGTGTCTGGTTTGCCGTTGTCGTGGCGATCTTCTCCTACCTGAGCATCGAAATGATCGCCGTCGCAGCCGGTGAGGCAAAAGATCCCGAAGTCGCAGCGAAGAAGGCCTTCAAGGTGACCTTGTTCAGGCTCTTCCTCTTCTGCATCCTGACCCTGTCGCTGATCCTTGCCATCGCACCGGTCAGCGAGATCCTCGAAGGCGACAGCCCGTTCGTCACGGTGATGCAGGTGATCGGCATTCCGTTTGACGATTCCACTCTCCATTTCGTGGTCATCATCGCCGCGCTCTCCGCCATGAACTCGCAGCTGTACATCTCCACGCGAATGATCTTCTCTCTATCCCGCGGCGGGCAGGCTCCGAGCAGCTTGGGTAAGTTGAAGAAGAACGGCGCGCCGGTCAACGCCCTGCTGCTCTCGGCTGGCGGAATCGCCGTGGCCGCCATCATCTACGCATCGAATCCAGAATCCGGTTTCACAATAATGATGGCGCTGTCGATGTTCGGCGCAATGATGGCCTGGATGCTGATCTTCATCACGCACTTGTTCTTCCGCCGTTCCCATCGGCGCAGTGCAGCACCGCTTAAATACCGCCTGCCGTACTATCCCGCTGGATCCGCGGCCGGGGCGCAGCTGATGGCCGCGTTGCTGGTCACGACCTTGTTCACCGAGCAATTCTCCATGACGTTGCTGTTCGGCATTCCCTTCGCCTTGACCGTCTCTGCCCTGTACTTCCTGATGCGCAAGCGCATGAAGCTGGCACAGGCAGGTCCAGGCACCGGGAATGAGGAGACTGGCGGCTCAAGCCAGCCGCGCGAGCCTGAAAAGATCAGCGACGCCTTGAAGGTGCAAGCGAGCCCCGGCGCAGCGCACCATGCGCCGCACCGGGGCCACCCACCAGCAATCGCGGTTCCAGGGCTGGGCTAGTGCCCCTTGAATGCCTCCGCTAGCCACCACGCACCGCCGTCCGAAGCGATTTTCGCGTCGATGACCAGCGGCCCCGTGGGATCCGAGCCGAGCCAGCTGGCTACCGCGTCAAGATCCTCCAGCTTGCGCACCGTGATGCCATCGGCTCCGAAACCGCGGCCGATGGCTGCGAAATCGGTGTCAGGGAAGGTCACCGAGTCCATATTCGGTGCCGTACCCGTATCGCCGAAATGATGTACCTCCGCCCCGTAGGCGGCATCGTTGTAGACGATGCACACCATTGGCAGCTTCAGCCGAACCGCGGTATCCAGTTCGGCGATGGCCATGTGGAATCCGCCGTCTCCGGTGCCGAGCACCGGCAAGCGCCCGGGCTGCGCCAAAGCCGCTCCGATGGCCGTGTAGAGCCCCAGGCCGATCGCCTGGAACGCCTGGGTAAAGCAGAAACCGTGCTCGTCTGGAACGGCGAGAAACTGGCTCGGGTATCCCATGAAGTTGCCCGAGTCCACGCTGACGATGCGCTCGGCCGGCAGCAGCTCATCCAGCGATTTGGTCAGAGTTCGCGGATCGATGCGGTCGTCTGTGGACAGGTCCCGGTAGGCTACCTGGCTCCAGTTGGCCCCCTCGGCGATCTGCTGGCTCACCGCGGAGGTGCGGTAGCCTTCGCGCGCCGGCATCTTCTGCGCTTCCAGATATTCCAGCGCATCGCGTGCGCTTTGCGCCGAGTCGCCGATCACGCCCAAGTCGATGCGCCGGTTCGCCCCCAGGGCGGACTCTTCCAGGTCCACCTGCACTACCTTGGTGCCCTCGGAAATGAGCCGACCGTGGCGCATGGTCCACATGTTCAGCGCGCAGCCAAAGCCCACAATCAGATCTGCTCCAGCAATCAACTCGGCGGCCAGCGGCGACGAGAACCCGCCGGAGATCCCGAGACTGAATTCCTCGTCGTTGAACAGGCCCTTGGCCACCGCCGAGGTCGCCACCAGCGCCCCGCTGTGCCGGGCCAGCGCCAGGATTTCGGCCTTGGCCCCGCGTCCGCCGCGCCCTGCGACGAACACCGGGCGCCGGGCATTTTCGATCAGTACCGCCAGCGCTCGCACCGCGGCACGCGAGGGGCGGACCGGCTCCGCCGGAACCACCTCGGCTGCCACCGGGGATTCCGGAGCTTCGAGCCCTTGGATGTTCAATGGCAGGTTCAGTACAACCGTCCGCCGGTCGTTCACTGCTCTGCGGTAGGCGCGAACTGTATCGGCCACTGCCGTGCGGGCGCTGTGGATTCGTTCGGAGACGGCGTAGACGGAGGTTGAGAAGGAGCCCTGGTCCATGGCGAAGTTCGAATACACGGCGCTCGGGGCGGCTTCGGCGGCCAGCACGATCATCGGGGTGCGTGACTTGGCGGCTTCTCCAATGCCGGTGGCCGCGTTGGTCAGGCCGCACCCCTGGTGCACCGAGACCACGCCGATCTGGCCGCTGGTCCGTGAGTAGGCATCGGCCATCGTTGCTGCGCCGCCCTCATGCCGCGCTGCGGTATATGGCACCCCGTTGGCAATCAGTGCATTCGTGACATCGAAGTTCCCGCTTCCCACCACGCCGAAAGCGTGCCCTACGCCCAAGTTTGCCAGCGTCTTGCCGACCAGTTCAGCAACGTTCACGATTGTGCCTCCATTTTCTTGGTGTTTTGGGGCGCTAATGCCAGCACCCGGGTCGGTGCGCCGGTACCGCCAACTATGGGCAGAGGGGCAACCACTAGCATCGCTCCGAACACGGGCAGCTTGTCCAAGTTCTTCAGCGAGGTGATCCCGTATTTGTCTGCACCGAGCAGGAAGTAATGCATGGGGAATGGCGGCTCCAGTGCTCCGGCATTGCCGGAATCGATCCCCACCGTTTCCACGCCGATGCCGGAAATGTCCAGCTTCTCGGCAATGTATCTGGCGCACTCCGCAGTAAACCCGGGAGTATGCGATCCGGTGGCATCGACATTCAGGAAAGCTGTCTTGTCATCACCGTATTGCTCCCATCCGGTGCGGAAAAGCAGCCACGCTTTGGAAGGAAACCGCCCATATTCCGATTGCCACGTTTCCAAATGGTGCACATCGATGAGAACATCCGGATCATCTGCTGCTAAGGATCTGAAGTCCAACACGACGGCCGGACCTACCAGGCGTTGCGGATCAATCTGCGACACGTCCTTGCCTCCTCGTCCCGAAATCCAGTGGATCGGCGCATCTATATGCGTTCCGATGTGCTCACCAGTATGGATATTGTGGTGCTTCCAATATGGTCCGGGCTCGTTGTAGGCCGAGACCTCTTCGAGACTGAAATCAATGAGGTTCGAGAACGGATCGGGCAGTACTAAGGTTGGAGTCCTGTCCGACAGCGGGGCAGTCAGGTCATGGACTTGGACAGTCCCGGAGGCCAGAGCGGACAATATCGCGCTCGTGCAAGTTTCTTCGGCAGCAGGCATTGTTTCTCCTTGGGCAGAGACGGTCCAGGACACATTCCGACGATAGAGAGATCCTGACGGTCGTCACATTCGCGGAATTAGCTTCAATCTACCAGCACCACCTCTGCTAGCCAACAGGTCACCCGAAGGAGAACCAGGGGCGAAGACCTAGTTCCGCAAACCTGGCTCGCACATATATCCACCAGCTCGCACGGAGCGCGGTGCCGCGCTCAGGAACCGGCATCAATGCCAGCGAGGATTTCACGGGGCCAGGGGGCAGATGACTCACCGCCAACTGGAACGCACACTGTCACGAAACGGCCTTCAGCGGCCAGCGCGAACCCGCGCCCTTGGTGCGCACTCCCCCAGACCTTGAATCCGAATGACATCGAACTGGCCCCGACCTTCTCCACGCGAATCGCGGTGGTCACCGCTTGGCCGAAATACAGCTTGGCCCGATAGTCGACCTCATGGCGGACTCGTGGCGAGATGGCGAAGTAGGACTCCGCGCCAGCCTCGCGAAACAGTTTGGCTTCGGCCGCCTCGACGAAGCGCAAGATGGCTGAATTATGATGATGCCCCGCAGCATCGGTATCAACCCATTCAATGGTTCGCTCCAACGCCGTTCCTGCGATTCCCGACGCAATGAAGTCTGCGGCGAGCTGCTGCAACAACTGCCCGGATTCGTCCATTCCCGCGAATGTAGGCATCAAGATCCCCCTAATTAAAAAGTGTATAGCTATTGTAACGCACGTCACTTTAACGTGATAATCCTATTGGTGTTCCAAGAACTCCGCCCTACCCACACAAGGAGATTGAACAAATGCCGAAATCCCCCGCAGCCGCGGATTGGAAAATCCCCAAACGAACCACTTCAATGGTGCTCTTCGCCTGCTGGCTGGCCATCCTGGCCGAAGGCTACGACGTCGGCGTGCTCGGTGCAGTGCTCCCGGCATTGGCCGAATACAAGGAATGGTCGCTGAGTCCCATGGAGCTCGGCGGCCTCGGAGCCTACGCGTTGGTGGGCATGCTCTTCGGCGCACTGTTCATCGGCACGCTCAGCGACATCATCGGCCGTAAGCGCATGCTCCTGCTGGCCATGCTAGTCTTCACAATCACCCAAGCCGGTGCCGCGCTAGCTCCTACTCCCGAGATATTCGGCCTCTTCAGGCTGATCGGCGGACTGGGTATGGGCGGCATCATCCCGGTGGCCGCCGCGCTGACCATCGAGTATTCGCCACCCAAGAAACGCTCACTTAACTACGGCATCATGTACTCAGGCTATTCCCTGGGAATCGTCGCCGCTGCCTTGGTCGCTATGTCGCTTCTGCCCGCGATAGGTTGGCGCGGGGTTATCGCGGTGGGCGCATTACCTGTAGTTCTACTTCCCTTAGTTGCCTGGATGCTTCCCGAATCCCTTGAATATCTGGTATCCAAGGGGCGGATCAGCGAAGCCAAAGCACTGGCCGCCCGGCACAGCATCCCCGATTACGAGCCCGTGGCGCCACCGGTTCGCACCGGCAAGGCCCCCTGGCGCCAGGTCATGGCTTCCATGTTCTCCGCAACGTACTTGCGATCAACCATCTTCTTCTGGATCTCGCTATTCTGCGGCATGGTCCTGGTCTACGGCTTGAATACCTGGCTGCCGCAGATCATGCGCAGCGCAGGGTACAACCTCGGTTCCTCGCTAACATTCCTGCTGGTCTTCTCCCTCGCCTCAGCCGCCGGCGGACTGGCCCTGGGCTTCCTCGCCGACAAGTACGGGCAGAAGACCATTCTGGTGATTTTCTACCTGCTCGGTGCGGGAGGCATCCTCCTGCTGATGTTCCCCAATACTATGCTGGTCAATCTGTTCTTCGTGGCCTTCGCCGGCATCGGCTCGATTTCCACGTCGCTGGTTCTCACCGGATACATTGCCGATTACTACCCGGCCGCGCAGCGCGGCACGGCCACGGGCTGGGCATTGTCCTTCGCCCGCATCGGCGCCATCTCCGGCCCCATCATCGGCGGCTGGATCGCGGCTTCGGGCATCAGCTTCGAGTTCAATTTCGTATTCTTCGCCATCGTCGGCGTAGTCGCCGCCATTTCCGTGGCGATGATTCCACCACGCATCAAACCAGATGCTGCCCGATCTGCCAAGGCCAAGCAGGCCTTCGCGTCCGATTAGCCCTGGCTCCGCGCACCTTCCAGCACGAACGTCCTGAACCGTGGCACACCGCGCACAGCGGTGTGCCACGGTTTTATCCTTTTCCAGCACCCCCAGGCCTGCCAAGGGTCCGCTTGCCGGCAAGATCGCACTTGCGAAATGCAAGTGCGCTGGCACCGGGGAAACGATGGCCGGGTGGAATGCAAAGGGATTTTCCAAAAGGCGAAACAGCCATGCAGGCATTGCAGCGCATTCCATGAATGCCTGCCCTGAGTGCGGCCATGCTTCCTGCGCCATCACTCCCACCGGCATCCATAGGAGCTAGGCCGCGGATCGCCATGTGCAGCAGAATCCCATCGGCCGTTGCGACTTGGCCGATGGGATCCTGCAGCTCGATCCGGGGCGATCTTGGCTAGCCGGTGAACGTGAAGCTGGTCTGCAGCTTGCGCGCTGTCCGGTCCGGATTGAGCATCAAGACGCAGAAGATGCCAACACCAACCAGGTAGATTCCGATCATCCCGAATGAGGCATTCATGCCCTGAGCCAGCAGCTCGGCCATCTCTGCCGAGTCAGCCACGCCCTTAGGGCTGGGAATATAGCCCGCGCTGTCCATCAGGCCACCGACCATTGCGGGAGCGACCACGCCGCCCACCGAAGCCAGTCCAGTGAGCGTGGCCATGAGGGCCGCGCGTTGCCTGGAGCAGACGCTGAAGGCGATTGCCGTGGGAGCCAAGGGATAGATCATTGCCGTACCGGCACCGAGAGTCAGCATCGCCACGGCGGCGTAGCCGGAGAGGAAGGGCAGGATCGAGAAGCAGATCCCGGAGATCAGCAACGTTGCGCCGAACAGGGCGCCCATGGCCCAGCGAACCGTCACGCCGCGCTTCATCAGGTAGCGGGAGCCGAAGCCCAAAACCAGCAGCGCGATAGCGCCGATCACCCAGGGGAAGGTGGAGACCAAACCGATCATTTCCGGTGTCAGGGCAACGACGGATCCCAGATATTTCGGGGACCACGTGGTCAAGAAACCCTGCGCCCAGAAGCAGCCGGCACCTGCGAGCACCGCTGCCACGAACATCCACGAGCCCAGGACTCGTCGAATCGGCACGATTTTCAGCAGATCGGAGGAATCCGCAATGCTCCCCTTGCCCTGCAGGTCGAATTCGGCGACCGGTTCCGGTTTCTGCCCAGCCTGCTGCTGGTCCTCCGCCAACGAGATGGCACCGGCTTTCGCCTGTGCCTTGCCCGCCGTGGAATGGCTGTACGGGCCGTCGCGGCCCAGAAGCAGCCACGCTACGCTCCAGAGCAGCCCGAAGATCCCCAGGAAACCGAAGGCCCAGCGCCAGCCCAGGGCCGGGTTGGCGATGATCCATGCAAGGGCAGGAGCCGCGAGGATCGGCCCCAGGGTTGAACCGGCAGCGATGACGCTGCTGGGCAGCCCACGTTCCTTCGCATTGAACCAGCCGTGGGCATGCTGCAGCGAAATGGGGGTCGCCGGCCCCTCGGCTCCACCCAGCAGGATGCGTGTGACCAGCAGGATTGCCGCGCCTCCGCCGAAGAGCATCGGGAACTGCAGGACTGCCCAGGCAATGCCCATGGTCAGCAAGATCCAGCGGGTGGATACCTTTCCGGCCAGGAAGCCGACAATAACGCCGACAATGGCGAAGAGGAAGAAGAAGGCGCTGCCGATGAAGCCGAACTGACCGGCAGTCAACCCGAGTTCGCGCATGGCGGGATCAGCCACGAGCCCCAGGACAGCTTTGTCGGCGAAGTTCACGATCTGGAAGAGTACCAGCATGCCGGTCACCATCCAGGCGCGCCGGTTCATTTTGCCGTTGGCAATGGCCGCACGCAAGGTGTGGTCCGCGAGATTCTGTGTCGTACTCATACCAAGCTCCCCTTGGAATCGGCCGCGGAGAGTTCCAGCGCCGCCGGGCCGATGCTGAAGACGTCATTGTCCTCGGCGATGGATACATTCCCCGCGAAATCACCGCGTGCGGTCTCCAGCATAGCTTCCAGATCAGCGGCACCGGGGGTGTTGGGAACGATGTGATGCAGCACCAGCGCGCCGACTTCGGCTTTCGCGGCGACCTTGCCCACCTCGCTGTACGGCGTGTGCGATTCACGCAAATGCACTTCGATGCCATCGCGCGTCGGGCCGTCCGGGAATGTCGCCAGGATGCCAGGCAGATCGATGACCTCATGCAGCAGCAAGTCAGCTCCGCGGGCGAGCCTGATGCAGTTCTCGGAGTAGGCGGTGTCTCCGGAGACCACGACGGAACCGTAGCGCGAGTCGATCCGGAAAGCGAATGCCGGGAAGCACAAGCGGTGGTCGACCAGAATCGCGGAGATCGCCACCAGCTCATCTCGGTAGATCTCAAAGGGCTCCATTTCCGGGTGGCGGTTTTCAACTGCGCAGGCCCCGGATGCCTCGGGGATCTGGATGTTCTGCGACTGGATCCATTCGTGGGGTTCGTCGCGGCCTTCATCGGCCATGCGGATCAACACGTCGGAGGAGAAGACCTTGTCCAGCAGCGCATCGACGATTTCTTCGGTGCTGGTCATTTCCCGCTCGGCGACGCGCGAAGCGATCTGCTGCTCGTGCTCCGGGCCAAGGGCGGGGATGCGATTGGGACGTCCAGGGCCGAAAACTTGGATAGGCCGGGCGAAAGACTCCCCCGGGACCTGCCACCCGGTCACCAGATAGGCGCCGAGATCGTAGATGTGGTCCGAGTGGTGATGGGTCAGCAGCACCGCGCGCAATTCGCCCCATTCGGCATGCGACCGGTAATTGCGGATGCTTCCCATGCCGCAGTCAATCACGTAGGTTGCCCCATCGACCCTAATCGCCGTGCTGGTGCCAGCACGGGAACTGGAAACGATCGGGCCGCCTCCGGTGCCAAGCGTGTAGACGCTCATTCCTTTTACCTGAGTGGTATTCACATTGGTGCCTTACTCGTAGAGTGCAGCAACGGGTCCCATCGACCGCGATGCGTGAATTGCGAGGGTAGTGAAGAGTCCGGCAGCATAGGCCGAAGTGATAGAAATCATATACACCGAATTTTGCGATCGCAAGACCTATTGCATATCTAATGTGATTCATGCCATGCTGGACGCACCAGCCATCTACCCGCTAAGGAGTCATCATGGAACAGCAGCAAGGCCAAGAAATCATTCTGGGCGATCTGCCCAAGGGCATAACTTTGGCCAGTGAATCAATGGGCAACAAGACGTGGAATGTCCTCGGCCACACCTATCTCTCCAAGGTCGAGAGTTCCAGCAGCTTTGCATGGCTTTCCCTTGATCCCACTGGAACCGGTGTGCCTCCGCACGTGCACCCTAAGCAAGATGAGCACATTTACATAATGGAAGGCACTTACACCCTGTACCTGGACGGCGAATGGTTCAAGGCCGGGCCTGGCGATACCGTCCGCATGCCCATGGGACTTCCTCACGCCTACTACGTCAAGGATGGCGCACCGGGCAAATCGCTCTTTTGGGTAAGCCCTTCGGGACAACTGTCCACGCTCTTCGATGAGCTTCACAACTTGTCTGACCCGGAGGAAGTTGTCCGCCTCTCAGCACTGCGTGACGTGGACTTCCTGCCACCGGGATCCGTACCCGGCGCAGACTAGCATTGGCAGGAATTACTACGTAGCCGGCAGGGATACTCCTGCCGGCCGCCGCAGGATGGAAGGAAAAAGCGCAGTGCCGCAAAATACGCGAGAGTCCGAGTTGCTCAAGTACGGGGATCATCCCGACCAGCATTTCATCCTGGCGCACCCGTTCAAACAGCCTTCCCTGGGCACTGCGGTCCTGGTCCACGGCGGCTACTGGCGCCAGCGGATCACCGCCAGCGTGATGCAACCGATGGCTGACGATTTGCTGCGCTCTGGCTGGAGCGTGGCCAACGTGGAATACCGGCGCGGTCCGGACCACCCGTGGCCCACCCCATCTTTCGATGTGGCCGCGGCAATCCAGCTCGTGCGCAGCACGTTGCGATACCAGGGCCAATCCGAGGCAGCTATTCTTATCGGACATTCGGTCGGCGGTCAATTGGCGCTGCTGAACTCCAATTTCGCCGATGCCGTGGTAGGCCTCGCTCCAGTCACCGATGCTTCCAAGGTGCATGCAGAATCCCTCGGCGATGGTGCAGCAATGGAATATTTCGGCGATTCTCCGGCCGGGATTCCGGCAATCTACCACGATGCTTCGCCAATCCAGGCCCCACCGCCTTCGGTGCCAACGCTCTTGGTCCACGGGTTCAACGACGACCGGGTACCGCTGGAGCACACGCGGGAATACCTGGATTCCCTGGCCGGACACGTTCTGCCGGAACAAATGATCCACCGGTCGCTGGACCACTTTGAAATCATCGACCCGCAGCAGCATCATTGGCAGGCCGTGCAGACCTGGATGCGGCAGGTACTAGTCGACGCGCGAGCCGAGTAGCCGACTCGCGTATAGCTCCGCATGCGGGGACAACAGCGCGTGCAACGCCAGGAAGGTCTTCTTGGCCTGCGGAGCTTTCCACCCATCAGGCAGGTATTCGAAGGGCAAATTCGGATCCCGATAAGGGAAACGCCGCCAGCGCGTGAGCATCGGAATATAGAAGGCGAAAGCCGCCCGCTCCAGTTCCGAGCGCTGCTCGGCTGACTCGACGGGATCAGCTAGCCGTTGCTGCCACGTTCCTAAGCGTCCGACATACAACTGGAGGAAGTCGGTGTACTGATGGTCCAGTGCTTCAAGATCCCACCATTGGGCAACCTTGTCCCGGATATCGGCAGGGGACATGTAGTCAGCCTTGAAGAACTCGACGTACTTGGACAATCCTCGCGCATCCAAGCGGACCTTAGCCTGCTCGAATGCCAGATGCGGCCCCACGGCCACTCCTCCGGAGACCATCCCGAACCCTAAGCTAGCCAGCTCGGTGCGCAGTTCGTACCGGCGATTCCGCTCGCTCTCGGGTACGGAAAAAATAGCCAGCACCAAGGAGTCCCCGGAGGTTGAACGCGAAGGAGCAAAGATCCGTTGGTCGTCCTTCCGGAAGCTGTCCATAACCTCGGCGGAGAGCTGGTACTGGGATTCGTTCCCTGCGCGTTCGTTAATTAGCACGCCGCGGCTTTTCAACCTTGAAATGGTGGAGCGGATTGCTTGCGACCTGATACCCAAGGCATCGAACATCTCGACGATGATAGAAACAGGGAAAGAGCCACTGGCCGATTCGCCATACAGGCCGTACAGCGTCACCAGCAGATTCTGATGCTGCAGTTTCGTTCCCCCGATATCCACTGGTTCAACGTCCTTCATTTGCGCTACGGCTACTTTTTCTATTCCTCGTTCCTATCCTAGGTGGCCAGCGATCGAATCAGGGGTATCAGCGCCTTCCCGCCTGCGGCTCTGCGCCTGAGCGAACCGGAACGAGTACACTCTGGACACTAGGACCGCTGGTTCAACTCTCCGCAGTCCATCTGACCCAGATGGTTTTATCTGGTTAAGGTCAGTGCTTGCCTCCGCCCAAAGCCAACGTGGCTGGAAAGCGGCAATGGGGTACAGCACGTGTTGTCCGGCGCTAGCTGCGGCCCGCAAGGTACTGGGTATCAGGCTGGCAGCTAGCGCCTGAGAAACTCCACTGAGGTCGTCCGAAAGGGCAGCGCGGCGCAGTGGAAATGCCTTGCGCACAATTTCTCGCGAGGCACTGCAGATGCTTCTTGAATTGGAAGCGTGAGCCCCCGCGATAGGTTCTCTCCGCCAAGCGGCACGCGCTTTGGAATATGAAGAAGATCTGCGAGAGTCCAATGGGCTGCGTCATCAGGTCTTGCCTCCAACCAGGACCGCCAAAGACTTTGGCAGGAACCAGCTCCCGGGCAAGAATAAGCAAAAACCCCGATTCGCCAAGCGAATCGGGGTTTTCAGCAAGAATCTAAAGACTACTCAGCAGCAACTGCTTCTTCAGCTTCTTCCTCGACGACTGGAGCCAGCGACAGCTTGCCGCGGTCATCAATCTTGGTGATCTCCACCTGCAGCTTCTGACCAACGCCGACGACGTCTTCGACGTCCTCGACACGCTTGCCATCGTTGATCTTGCGCAGCTCGGAGATGTGCAGCAGGCCGTCCTTGCCCGGGGTCAGCGAAACGAACGCACCGAAGGTGGTCAGCTTCACGACGGTACCCAGGTAACGCTCGCCGACCTCAGGAACCTGAGGGTTGGCAATAGCGTTGATGGCCGAGCGGGCGGCTTCAGCGGACTCGCCGTTGGTTGCGCCGATCAGCACGGTGCCGTCATCTTCGATCGAGATGTCAGCGCCGGTGTCTTCCTGGATCTGGTTGATCATCTTGCCCTTAGGGCCGATGACCTCGCCGATCTTGTCCACTGGAATCTTCACGGAGATGATTCGTGGAGCGTTGACGTTCAGTTCATCCGGGGCGTCGATAGCCTGGTTCAGAACGTTCAGGATGTGCAGGCGTGCTTCGCGAGCCTGGGTCAGCGCGGCGGCCAGAACCGATGCCGGAATACCATCCAGCTTGGTGTCCAGCTGGATCGCGGTAACGAACTCGGAGGTACCTGCAACCTTGAAGTCCATGTCGCCCATGGCATCTTCGGCACCGAGGATATCGGTCAGGGCAGCGTAACGGGTTTCGCCGTCTACGGTGTCCGAAACCAGGCCCATGGCGATGCCTGCAACGGCAGCCTTCAGTGGCACGCCAGCGTTCAGCAGCGACAGGGTCGATGCGCAAACCGAGCCCATGGAGGTCGAGCCGTTGGAGCCCAATGCCTCGGAGACCTGGCGGATTGCGTATGGGAATTCCTCGCGGCTAGGCAGCACTGGAACCAGTGCGCGCTCAGCCAGTGCGCCATGGCCGATTTCGCGGCGCTTAGGCGAACCAACACGGCCGGTTTCACCGGTCGAGTATGGAGGGAAGTTGTAGTTGTGCATGTAGCGCTTGGTCTTCACCGGCGACAGCGAGTCGATCTGCTGTTCCATCTTCAGCATGTTCAAGGTGGTGACGCCCATGATCTGGGTTTCGCCACGCTCGAAGATTGCCGAACCGTGAACGCGAGGCAGAACCTCGACCTCGGCGGAGAGCTGGCGGATGTCAGCAAGGCCGCGGCCGTCGATGCGGATCTGGTCGGTCAGGATGCGCTGGCGCACGATGTGCTTGGTAACAGCGCCGAATGCCTTGGAGATTTCACCCTCGCGGCCTGCGAAAGCGTTGCCTTCGCCAGCCAGCGATGCAACGATCTCTTCCTTGTATGCGCTGGCAGCGTTGTCGCGCTCCTGCTTGTCAGCGATGGTGTAGATCTCCGTCAAGCGGGTCGAAGCAGCAGCCTCGACAGCGGCGAAGGCATCTTCTTCGTAATCGCGGAAGACCGGGAATTCAACGGTTTCCTTGGCAGCGCGAGCAGCCAGGTCGGCCTGGGCCTCGCACAGGACCTTGATGAATGGCTTCGCAGCCTCAAGGCCCTCAGCGACAACCTCTTCGGTTGGAGCCTGGACGCCGCGTTCCTTGATCAGTTCCCAAGCGTTGTCGGTAGCTTCAGCTTCCACCATCATGATGGCAACGTCGTCGCCAGCGATACGGCCGGCAACAACCATGTTGAAGACAGCGTTCTTCAGCTCGGAGTGGCGTGGGAAGGCAACCCACTGTGCGCCGTTTCCGTCATCAACCAGTGCAACGCGAACGCCGCCGATTGGGCCGGAGAATGGCAGACCCGAAAGCTGGGTGGACATCGACGAAGCGTTGATCGCTACGACGTCGTACAGCTCATCTGGCTCGATGGACAGCACGGTGACGACAACCTGGACCTCGTTGCGCAGGCCCTTGACGAAGGCTGGGCGCAGTGGGCGGTCCATCAGGCGGCAAGCCAGGATGGCTTCGGTCGATGGGCGGCCTTCGCGGCGGAAGAAGCTGCCTGGGATGCGGCCGGCTGCGTACATGCGCTCTTCAACGTCCACGGTGAGTGGGAAGAAGTCGAAGCCTTCGCGTGGGTGCTTGCCAGCGGTAGTTGCCGAGAGCAGTGCGGTCTCGTCATCGATGTAGACCATTGCCGAACCTGCAGCCTGCTTGGCAATGCGGCCGGTTTCGAAGCGAATGGTGCGGGTGCCGTAGCGACCGTTGTCGATCTGTGCTTCGGCGAATTGGATTTCTGGACCCTCCATTAAGGGGGTGCTCCTTTCGATCGCTCCCACGTGGTGGATGAGCGAACCGTGTGGCCCTACCCAGATCTGGTCTTCGATCGAGACCCGCGCTGAGGCGCATATTTGCCCTAGCGAAAGTCACTACCGAGGACCGCGAAACTGGCGGTCGGGACCAACGGTCAGTCAGCCCTGGGAGTTATTTTCTTTTGGGGCCCGCATAGAACATGCAGACCCAGGTACTAGCCTACCGGGAATTGGCAAAAGACGCAGTTCTTGGGCGATAGGCGCGTGCCAGCCACTTGCGTCGCTGCCATTCATCGTTTGAGAGCGGCCTTGCAGCCTGGGCAACCAGCGAAGATCATGCGGCGCTGCTGCCCTGGCGATCCCCGGGCGCAACCAGCACGGTGCGCGTTGATCCTCATTTAGGCAGGGAAACCTGCGGAAGGAAATTTTCTCCAGCCGGGATTATTCATAGCCTGTCGATTGTTGTTCTCCATGGGCTTTGCCCTGACGGACCGCGGCAATCGCCGCAGTCCAGAACATTTCCAGTCGCAACCCGCAAGACAAAGGAAAAACCTGATGGCAACTATGGTCAATGCATACGCAGCGCACTCTGCGACTGATGGACTCATTCCGACGCAGATTGAACGTCGTGCAGTAGGTCCGCACGATGTCTTGATTGATATCAAGTTCTCCGGCATCTGCCACTCCGACATCCACACGGTGCGCGGAGAATGGGGAAACCAGAACTATCCGCTGGTCCCGGGCCACGAAATTGCCGGCATCGTTGCCGAAGTCGGGCCAGAGGTAACCAAGCACAAGGTGGGCGACCGCGTTGGCGTGGGCTGCATGGTCAATTCCTGCATGGAATGCGAGAACTGCCTTGCCGGAGACCAGCAATTCTGCGAGCAGAGTGTTGGTACCTACGGTGCTCTTGACCGTGATGGCAGCATGACCCAAGGTGGCTACGCCACGCATGTCGTGGTTACCGAGAACTTCGCCCTGAACATTCCTGAAGGCATCGATCTGGATGTTGCCGCGCCCCTGCTTTGCGCCGGCATCACCACCTTCTCCCCGCTGAGGCACTGGGGTGCAGGGCCGGGCAAGAAGATTGCCATCGTGGGACTCGGCGGCCTGGGCCACATGGCGGTCAAGATCGCCAGTGCCATGGGCGCTGAGGTCACCGTTCTGTCGCAGTCGCTGAAGAAGAAGGATGATGGACTGAAGCTGGGCGCAACCGACTACCGGGCCACCAGCGATGAGAACACCTTCAAGGATCTGCAGAAGAAGTTCGACCTGATCATCAACACCGTCAGCGCTTCCATCGACGTCAGCGCCTACCTCGGACTGCTGCGCGTGAACGGCACCATGGTCAACGTTGGTGCTCCGGCAGAACCGTTGCCTGTCAATGCCTTCGCACTGATCGGGGGACGCCGTTCCTTCGCAGGTTCGCAGATCGGCGGCATCGAGGAAACCCAGGAGATGCTGGATTTCTGTGCCCAGCATGGCATTGGCGCAGAGATCGAGGTCATCGGTGCCACGCAGATCAATGAGGCTTACGAGCGCGTGCTGGCATCCGATGTCCGCTACCGCTTCGTAATCGATACCGCGACGTTGGCCTAGTTACCCCAGCTCACTCGGGTCGCAGAGAACGGTGCCGGTCTTGTCCAGCAGTGCAGGACAGATCCGGCGCCGTTTCGCGTCTGGCTAATTAACGTTCATTCGCCCCGGCGCGATCTACGAGTGCCTGCGTTCTCCCGTTGGCTGCCCTGTTCTGGAGCCTCGGCCGCAGTGCCCTGCTCAGACAAATTCCCCTTGATCGCGGCAAGCTCGGATTGGAGTTGCGCCACGGCACCACTGAGGTTCTTCAGTTCCTGCCTGCGGCGGCTGGCAGCCCTGAAAGTCTTGATCATCATGGCGATGATCAGCGGAATGGCCGCGAGCAGGGCCCAGCCGCTGCGTTCAAAGAAGTCGAGGGCCACCGGCAGGGCCTGATTGAATTCCCAGAAGGAATTCACTCCCCCGGCAATCGATTCCAATGCAGATTCCACGGGAGCCAGTTGCTTGCCCACAACTGGTATTCCGGAAAGATCAGGGGCATTCACCGGAGGCTCGCCCATGGTCCATCGCGGATCACCTGGCCGCTTCAGGATATAGATCCCGGCACCGGCGCTGGCAGCGGCGAATAAGAGCACCGAGGCCAGGGCGACCGCCACTAGCTGGTGCCGCCGCCATAGCCCCGCCGCCACGGCAAAACCAATGACCAGAATCCAAATCCACATTCGCAGTTGTTCCAGGCCAATGCCCGTCAGTAAATCCATGAACTTTGCCTCATTGCTCTGGGCCGCCATGACCCAAGTTGTGCGTTACTTCATCCCACTTAGGTACGCTATCGCGAGCAGCGGATTAATTGCCGCCTAGCACGTCAATCCGGTTGAGATCGAATCGTTCGAGTCGTCATATTGCTTCCTTGCCCCGGTATCCGGGACCCAATAGCCGATGGCTTCCGGCTCGTCCAATGCAGCGATCGGCTCATGCCACCTGCCGGCAGCTCGAATGGTAATTGCCACTAGCCGTCTTGCGATCGCGGATCTGGCATCGGTTGAGGTGGCAACGCGACGCACCCCAAAGACCAGAAGACCCCGTTCTCCAGACTCCTGCAGCTTTGCCGTTGCAAATGCCCGAACCGGTACAGTGCTCTTGCCTCGGGTGCGTTGGCGACACTGGCCTGAATTTGAGTTAATGGGTCTGGATCCGCTGCTCGGCGGATCACCTGGGATCGAGGAGGCTGGCATTGGCGGAGCCTAATTTTGCTGAACATTATTGGGATTTCATTGAGCGGGGAAGCATCTTGGTAGTGACTCTCAGTGGACCGGCTCATCTGCGGTTGATGGATCCGGAAAATTTCGCGGCATTCCAGGACGGAGAAGAATTCGAAGCATACGGTGGACTGGCACGCCGTGCTCCATACCGAATCAAGGTGCCCCATTCCGGACCCTGGTTTCTAGCGATTGATCTGACTGGCCTCGGTGCGCGTGGGGTGCGCCACGAAGTCAGCATCGTGCTGCCACAGAAGCTGGAAGCTCGACGACCAGCCCGGGACTAGAAGCAAGATCCCGCAGGAGAACTTAGCCCGCGAGCGCACTCGAAATATCGACAAGCTGTTGCATCCTCATTCCGGGCCAACCGTGGACCATATCCACCCACTGCGCCGGAACACTCGAGAACCCTGAAGCTGCGCCAATGAGCGATCCGGCGATGGCTGCCACGGTGTCGGTATCCACGCCTCCGCGAACAGCCGCTTCCAGCACCGGAACCAAGCGAGCGTTCCCGTCTTCCGGTTCGGCGGTGGCGATCGCGCTCCAAGCACCTTGGAATGCTTCAACGACCCAACCGTTATTTGTGAAGTCCCGAGGTCGATGGTTTTCGGCCTGGTGGATGCGCTGCTCCCATGCTTGTGCGCGTTCTGGTTCAAGCATCGCAAGACCACTGCGAATATCTAGTTCGCCGGTGAGCACAGCGTGGTGAATGGCTACTGTCCAAAGCCCGCAGGCCTCAGCGGCTTCATCATCAAAATGGGTCAGCTTGCTGATAGCTGCCGCAGCTTCGAATGCGGCAGCAGGCGGTTCAGACAGATAAGCCAGCGCCACGGGCGCTGTGCGCATGAGACTGCCGTTCCCGCCGGAGCGGCCAGTTCTCCGGTGAATCTGTTCAGAACCAGCTAGCGCATCATCAGCGGTCGGCTCGGCTCTTCCGTCAGCAGACGCAACATGCTGGGCGTGGGCAAGTACAGCCCGCGTCTGGTTGCCGACGTCCGGTGCGTTCGTGGCCCATTTGGCCCATTCCCGAACCATGTAGTTGCTCGCGTCACCATCAAGCTTGCCGTTGGAATCCAGCAGGCCCTGGGCAATGACTATGGCCATTGAGGTGTCGTCGGTCCACTCCCCGGGCGCAAAATCGCCCAACCCGCCACCAATCATCGAAATTTTGGCGGATTCGGGCAACGGTGCGTTGAATTCGTAGCCCGCGCCCAGGGCATCTCCGGCAGCCATCCCGGTCAGGACTCCACGAATTCGATCTTTCACCTGTACTGAATGTGCCATTTGCGCCTTTCACAGGGTGGTCGCCAATGCAGAGTAATACTGCTTGGATCCACTGTACCGATGCGCGGCGACAGTAGAGCTACCTGAGCGGCCCCGATAGCGTTCCCACGGTTGATTTGCGTCCTTGCGTCGTCGACCGGAATAGCGAACGAGGACATTGATGCGGTCACGATAACCGTTCCGCTTCTACCTGCGATCCCGACTTCGGCAAATAGCTCACCCGGTTGGCTTCGTCGCTGTCCCGGCTTGCTGCAAGCGCTCACGGGCATCGCCGAGCGGAGGCAGATCTCCTTGATCTCGATAGGCGTTTGACCCAACTTCTTGCAGTTATGGCCAATGCCCTGCAGGAACCAGGTTCCTGCAGGGCATTGGATGTCGCCAGCCTCGGTCGTTGCGCCTAGGCGAATGCAGGCGGTGGCGGAGTCGTGGGGTCAGTTGGGTGCCCCGGCGCCGGCTCAGTGGGATCCTGCGGGCCCGGGGGCGGGATCGGCCCATCCGGATGCGAAGGGCTTGGTGGTACGTCCGGCTGCGCCGGGCTTGGCGGAGCATCTGGTGTCGGCGGTTGCGCTGGCGGTTCTGGCTGGTCGGGAATACTCGGATCACCCTGCATCGGAGCACCTGATTCGTGTAAGTGATTCATTGGAACCTGCTTTCCGTCGTATCGGTTCGACCATTCAACGACGGATCGTCTCCGCCTTGCAACGGCATTCAGGAATCGCAAAGCTGCAACAGTGCCGCGACATGGCGTGGTCGCGTCGAATCGGAAAGCATCACTCGGTTCAACCCATTGGTTTCGCAAGCTGCCGTGCGCCAGCGCAGCCGACCTATAGCAGCATGCGCACGATTGGTGTCGCGATGAGGATGGTCAGGACAACGCGCACGAACCAGATAGCTACCATCTGCGGGATGTTCAGCGGAATCTGCGTCGCCAGGACGCATGGCACCAATGCTGAAAAGAAGATGATTGCAGAGACGCAAACGATGGCGATCACCATGCGCAGCTCGATGGATTCGTGTCCCGCAATGAGGGTTGCTGGAAGGAACATTTCAGCAATGCCGGTAGCCGAAGCCTTGCCAGCCAGCAACGGGTCATCCAGCCCGACGATCCAGGCAAATGGGACAAACAGGTATCCTAGCCAGTCGAAAACTGGAGTGAAGCGGGCAACCACCAGTCCGAGCAATCCGACAGAGAGAATGGACGGCAAAATTGCCATGGCCATTTTCAGCCCATCCCATACGTTGGCGCCGACATTCTTGAGCAGCGATGGCGCTCGCCGCGAGGCTCCCATGGCTTCGCTCCAGGCAACGCGTGCACGATTGCCCGTGACCAGTTTTTCCTTGTCATGTTCCATGCCCAGGTACGTCGTGTCTGGAATCCGGCTCAAAGGCGGAATGCGCACCGAAATGGCGGTCACCGCAAAGGTGACTACCAGCGACAGCCAGAAGTACAGGCTCCAGTGGTCCATCAGGTCCAGCGCCTTGGCAACAATAACCATGAAGCTGGCTGACACCGTGGAAAAACCGGTAGCGATGATGGCAGCTTCGCGACCCGTGTAGCGGCCGCCACGGTACATGCGGTCGGTGATCAGCAGACCCAGCGAGTAGCTTCCCACGAAGGAAGCCACGGCATCCACGGCCGAACGTCCCGGGGTGCGCCAAATTGGAAGCATGACCGGTTGGCAGAAGACACCAAGGAACTCCATCAGCCCGTAGCCAACTAGCAAGGCCAAGAAGATGGCACCTACTGGAACGATCAAGCCAACGGGAATGACCAATTTGTCCAGCAGAAAAGGACCCATGTCCGGATCGCTGAGCCACGCCGGGGCAAAGTTGAAGAGCAGCGAACAGCCGACAGCCAGCCCGAAGATGTTCAGGAATGCGAATATGCCACGTACCTTGGATGCCTTCCATCCTCCGGTGACGAAGGGAATAACTGTCCCGCAGATGAGCATCAGCAAGATAATGTACGGAACGACCGGTGCCGCGGCAGTTTGAATCCACGTCACCAAGTGATCCAACGGGATGGTGCTCTTGCCGTTGATGGTGATGGGGAGGAAGAAGAACAAGATACCGATAAGGCTATAGATCACGAATCGCAGAACGACCGGAAGAGTGCTTTGTGCTTCAACGCTTGAAGTTGTCATTGGATACCGCCTTGTCGATGAGGGCGAGGGCATCAGCGTGATTTGATGCGCTATCCATACAACGCGACTCTGGCCCAGCAATGTGACGGGGATCGCTTTTATTGTCCGGAGTTTCAGACTTCGCGCAGATGAGCGCTTCTGCGCGCTTCCTGTGGCTGCGCAGATGGAAGCAGGCCCACAGAACGATCGCCCCCACTTGCCATGATTCTCATAGGACTAGTCTGTAGGATCGATATAGTCTGCATAGGCACTGATTCCAGCTTTCGGCTGAAAACATGCGCTCAAATAGGTCTTGGCGTCATGCAGGGAATAACCTAGGGAGAACACATACGCAACCGATGGCGCACACCCATCGGCCACGACGTTTCAATGCAGCACGCAGCACATAGATAGTCCAGCAGAAACGAAGGCACCATTTTGAACGGCAATGCCACCTTTAAGCACCACAACGTTGCGCTTTTATCAGTGAACAGCGTCCTCGCACCCGAGGTGGTGAGCTCTGCAGAATTCGACGAGCGACTTGCTCCTAGCCTGAAACGCCTTCGCCTGTCCAAGAAGCTTCTGGAACGAGTTTCCGGGGTCAAGGAACGCCGCTGGTGGTCCGATGGCGTTGAATTCGACGACGCTGCAATTCTTGCCGGCAAGAAGGCGCTGGCCCAGGCCGGTGTCGATGCCAGCGAAATCGGCCTGCTGATCAACACTTCGGTCACCCGCCGCAACTTGGAGCCGTCGGTGGCTTCCAAGGTGCACAACGGCTTGGGCTTGCCATCCTCCGCCATGAATTTCGACGTGGCCAACGCCTGCCTCGGCTTCGTCAACGGCATGAGCCTGGCAGCGAACATGATCGACTCCGGCCAGATCAAGTACGCCCTGATTGTTGCCGGCGAAGACGCCAAGCCAACGCAGGAAACCACTTTCCAGCGGCTGAACGCTGAAACTTCCACGCGCGATGACTACATGCGTGAATTCGCCACGCTGACCTTGGGTTCCGGCGCCGCCGCTGCGGTCATTGGCCCAGCGGATGCGCACCCGGAAGCGCACCGCATCGTCGGCGGCGTATCGCGTGCCGGCACCGAGCACCACGAGCTGTGTGTCGGCGGACCCTCGGGCATGTACACGGACACGAAGGGCTTGCTGGATAACGGCCTCGAACTGGTCGTGGATGCCTGGGATGAAGCCCATCAATCCGGTTGGAATTGGAAGTCCATGGACCGCTACGTGACCCATCAGGTTTCCAAGTCCTACACCAATGCCATTATCAAGGCCGTCGGCCTGGTCAAGGACCGCGTGCCAATCACTTTCTCCAAGTGGGGCAATGTCGGACCGGCTTCCCTGCCCATGACCCTGTCCCAAGAAGCCGACTCGCTGAAGAAGGGCGACCGGGTGCTGTGCATGGGTGTGGGTTCCGGCCTGAACACCGCGATGATGGAGATTGCCTGGTGACCGAGCTTTTCCCCGGTGTAGATGCCATTTATTCTAAGTATCTGGAAGTACCGTCCACGTCGCAGGTGGACTCCCCGGGCACTAGGCACCGGTGGCACGTCCTGGATAACAACGAAGAACTGAAGCAACGCGGAATTGAGCCGGCCGGCACCTTGCTCTGCGTGCACGGCAACCCCACCTGGTCCTACCTCTGGCGCAGCCTGCTGAACCACGTGTCCGAGCACGGGCTGCTGTGGCGAGTGGTGGCAGTGGACCAGCTGGACATGGGCTTCTCCGAGCGCAGCGGCAAGTTCCGCCGCCTGGCCGACCGCGTCAACGATCTCGGCGATCTGACTGGCGCACTGGGGCTAACCGGCAAAATCACCACCGTAGGCCATGACTGGGGCGGCATCATCTCCCTGGGCTGGGCCGTCTCCCACCCGGACCAGCTGGAGAACGTGGTGTTGACCAACACCGCAATCCACCCTGCAGGCTTCGAGCTTCCCGCCGCGCTGAAACTCGCGTCCCATCCCGCGGTGCACGGTTGGGGCACCAAGACTTCCCCTGCCTTCTTGCAGGTAACCCACTCGTTGGCGCAGCCGGCCTTGGCCCCGGATATCCGCAAGGCCTTCATGGCCCCGTACACCAACGCTGAAAAGCGCGAGGGCGTAGCCAACTTTGTCGCCGATATCCCGTTCTCCCAGGATCACCCAAGCCGTCCGGCCTTGGACGAGATCTCGGAAGCAGTGCGCTCCTTGAAGGTCCCGGCCCTGATGCTCTGGGGACCCAAGGACCCGGTCTTCTCCGACCGCTACCTGCGCGATTTGATGTCGCGACTGCCCCACGCCCAGGTACACCGCTTTGAAGGCTCCAGCCATTTGGTGGGCGAAGACAACGATATTGCCACCCCGATCTTCCAGTGGCTTGCCGGCGAGAAGAGTTCCAAGAACACCTCGCGTGCCCAATCCCTGGGCGAATACCGTCCGATGCTTGCCGAACTCGATTCGCGCACCGAGGACCAATCGGCCGCGGTGGTGGACATCAATCCTGCGCGATCGCTGTCCTGGGCCGAACTGGGCGAGCGCGTGAATGCCCTGGCCGCAGGGTTGCGGCAGATCGGAGTGGAGGCCGGCGACCGGGTGAACCTGCTGGTTCCACCGGGAATTGAACTGACCACCCTGATCTACGCCTGCCTGCGCCTGGGTGCGGTCATTGTGGTGGCCGATGCCGGCCTTGGCACCAAGGGCATGGGACGAGCCATCAAGGGCGCTGGCCCGAGCTACCTGATTGGCATCGACCGTGCGCTCACCGGTGCGCGGCTGTTCGGCTGGCCGGGAACCAGGATTGCCGCTGGAGACCTGCCTGCTGCGAAGCGCAAGCTGCTGGGGGTAGCCCATACCCTGCCCGAGCTCTATGAAGCCGGCAGCCAGGCCGCTTCCGGGTCCAGGGTTTTCGAGCCATCCGATCCGGATGCCGATGCGGCGGTCCTGTTCACCTCCGGCTCCACCGGTCCGGCCAAGGGAGTGGTGTACACGCATCGCGAACTGGCCGCCATGCGCGATACCCTGCGTGAAACCTACAACCTCAAGGCCGGCTCTGCGCTGGTGGCAGGCTTCGCGCCGTTCGCGCTGCTGGGCCCTGCTTTGGGTGCCACCTCGGTCACCCCGGACATGGACGTCACCGCACCGCGGACCTTGACTGCCGCCGCGTTGGCAGACGCCGCCCTCGCAGTGGATGCAACCACCGTCTTCGCCTCCCCCGCCGCGCTGGCTAATGTCCTGGAAACCCAGGATGCGCTGAACCAGGCTCAGCGGGAAACCTTGGAAGGCGTCTCGCTGATGCTGTCCGCCGGCGCCCCGATTCCCGAGCATCTGCTGGCCAAGGTGCAGGACCTGGTTCCCAATGCCCGGGTCCACACCCCGTACGGCATGACCGAGGCCTTGCCAGTCACCGATATCGACTTGGCCGGCATCCGCGCTGCCGGAGCGGGCAATGGCGTGTGCGTGGGCACCGCAGTCGCCGGAGCCACCGTCGCCATCGCACCGATTGACGCCCTGGGCGTGGCCGGAGACAAGCCGGAATACACCCCGAATGCCACCGGCGAAATCCTGGTCCGCGCCCCGCACGTCAAGGACCGCTACGACCGGCTGTGGATCACCGAACAGCTCAGCGTCTCCATCCCCGGCTGGCATCGCACCGGCGATGTCGGGCATCTGGATGAGCAGGGACGCCTGTGGGTCGAAGGACGCCTTGGCCACGTACTGCGCACCGCCAAGGGCGCGATTACCCCGGTGGCCGCCGAACATGCTGTCGAGTCGGTTGCTGGCGCTGGCCGTGCCGCGCTGGTCGGCGTGGGACCTGACGGAACCCAGGCCGCGGTGGTCGTCATGGAAACGGTGCCCGCGGCCCGCAAATCCGGTCCGGCCGCCAGCGATCTGGCCCGCCAGGTTCGCGCCGCGGTCGCGGCCACCGGCACCGAGGTGGCAGCGGTCCTGGTAGTCCCAAGCCTGCCCACCGATATCCGGCACAACTCCAAGATTGACCGGGCCGCGCTCGCCCACTGGGCTGCCGCGACCCTCGCAGGTGGAAGGATCCGCAATCCGTGAGCCCATCGAAAAATGAAGACGCTGCCCGTCGCGTTCTGGTCACCGGAGCCAGCGGCATGCTGGGTGGCGCTGTAGCCCAGCTATTGCGCGACAAGGGCCACCATGTGCGCACCTTCCAGCGCGGCAGCTCGGCATCAGCCACTGATGAAGTCCGCGGCTCGCTCACGGATCCGCAGGCTGTCGCCGCGGCCGTGGAGTCCATGGACGCGGTCATCCACCTGGCAGCCAAGGTCTCCTTCACCGGTGCATGGGAAGACTTCGCCGCCACCAATATCGCGGGAACCAGCAATCTGCTCGAAGCATCCAAGCGCGCAGGAATCAAGGATTTCGTGTTCGTCTCTTCCCCTTCCGTGGCGCACTTCGGCGATTCGCTGGCGGGCGCCGGTGCGGGTGAGGCCGATCCGGCCAAGGCGCATGGATTCTATGCACGCTCCAAGGCAGCGGCCGAGCTCAATGCCCTGGGCGCCGATTCGCCAGCACTTCGCGTCACCGCCATCCGCCCGCACGTTGTGTGGGGGCCCGGCGATACCCAGCTGGTGGAACGCGTCATCCAGCGGGCCAAGGCCGGACGGCTGCCCCTGCTGGACCAGGGCGCAGCGCTGATCGACACCACCTATATCGACAATGCCGCTGCGGCGATTGTCCGCGGCCTGGAACGCATGGACCACGCCCACGGGCGAGCCCTGGTAGTCACCAATGGCGAACCTCGGCCGGTGGGCGAGCTGATCGCCGGCATCTGCAAGGCTGGCGGCGCCCCGGCTCCGAAGCTCAACGTTCCGGGCTGGCTGGCCCGTGCGGCCGGTTCGGTGATCGAGAAGTTGTGGTTGGCAGCCGGTTCGCGCAACTTGGTTCATGATGAGCCGCCGATGACCCGTTTCCTGGCCGAGCAGCTGTCTACCGCGCATTGGTTCGACCAGCGCGAAACCCATGAAGTCCTGGACTGGAAACCTGCGGTAGGCATTGACGAGGGTCTGGAGAAGCTGGCGGAGCACTACCGGCGGTGAGCAAGCTTTTCCTCCGGAGGAAAAGCTCCAGCTCAATAGGATTGCTGCGATCCAAAGCTTGTAAAAATCCTTAGCGCATTGACGACGCGTTGCACCGAATCCGGGGGAATCTGCGAGAGCGGAACGTTAGGCTTTCGACTGGCAAAGCTGCTGCGCCGCAGGCTCCTTCCGACCTCTTCCAGTCCTGGGATTCCAATCAGCTCATTCAAGAAGAATTCTCTGGCCTCAGATTCAGGCGCTTCTTCGAGTGGCAACTGGGAAACAGGCTTGAAATTGAATTCCAGGGACAGCCCTTGCACACTGAAATAGAATATCGATACGGTGCCAAGCCGAGTTCCCATTGAATCGAAAATGGGAATCGTGCCCGCGGGGTATTTTGACCTCGACCCTAGGAATGGCAATTCCGACTTGAGCGCAGAATTAATCAGTTCGTCGAACGCTTCCAGGCTTTGCCTGTCACTCTCAAGAAGCCAGGAGCGGATGCTGCTTGCTTCCCACCGGGTGGTCTGGCGATTCTCCGGTGTTGATTTCGCATTGGCCAATTCTTCGCCGAATACGTGAGGCAACAGGAGTTCAAGCTCCCCATGCCGCCTCCGGGCATATTCGACTGCAACGATCGATGTCCCTGGGCCGGCCATCATATTCAAGTATTCAACCATGAGTCTCAACTGGGCATTGATTGCATCGACCGCTAGCACGATTCGAAAATTTCCCTGCGTCAGGTTCAGCGCAAGGGACTCTTTCAGTGTCGTCGCCGTCTCAGTATTTTCATCCCAAAGCGGCGTGGAAGAACGGTCTCTCCAGCGCTGCGCAAATTCGTCGACGTCCATCTTCCATAGACGCGAGGCATAGTCGAACATCTGGCCAACGATTTCACGCCTGATCTGCGGATTAGACGCCAACTTGCATTCGACGAGGGTGACTTCCCCTCCGGCATCCACCACGACAATATCTGCGGGGCCGACCTCGGACTGGAATTCGCGACAGGCTTTCGCTTCGGAACTCACGCCTGGAATCAGTTCCGGGTGGTTCGCAAGGATCTCCTGTAATTCTGATTCCAAGGCATACCCAATTTTTTGGGGTTCAAACCATGCCCCGTCATCTTGCCGAACCAATATGCTCGCCATGGTTGATGCTCCTTTGCACTGTGGTCTACAGCATAACGACCGCAATTGGCCCAGGAGCAGAGGAACGGAACTATGTTCGCGTGAAAATTCGTCGCCGATCCGCATACCTTGCCGTAATTCATCAGCACTCCAAGCTCCGTTCGGCAAGGGGCGCAAGCATCGTCAGGTGTCGCGCCCTCGACGTCCAGAAGCCCCGTCCCCGCAACCTTGACACAAGTTCTTCATCAGGAAAGGGGCACTGGGTTATGTTGATTCAATGCGCAACAAGATTTCCTATCAGGGCGAAGCCGGTTCCAATTCCAATATGGCTTGCACAGAACTTTTTCCCGATATGGAAGCCGTGCCCTGCGCCAGCTTCGAGGATGCTTTCGCCCTGGTGGAAAACGGCGAAGCTGAGTTGGCCATGATCCCCATCGAGAATTCGCTGGCCGGACGCGTTGCCGATATCCACGTCCTGCTGCCCGAATCGCAGCTGCAGATCGTGGCCGAGCACTACCTGCGAATCCGATTCGATCTGCTGGGGCTGCCAGGCAGCACCATTTCGGGCGCTACTGAAGTGCACAGCCACATCCATGCGCTGGGCCAGTGCCGCAAGATCATTCGCGAGCATCAGCTCACTCCGATCATCGCTGGGGATACCGCAGGTTCCGCGCGCGAGGTGCGCGATTGGAATGATCCCACCAAGCTGTCCTTGGCGCCACCTCTGGCAGCAGAACTCTATGGCTTGGAAGCGCTGGCTACAGGGGTGGAGGATGACCAGACCAATACAACTCGTTTCGTTGTACTTGCACGCCGGCAGGATCTCCCGAGTCGCTCCACCATGCCAGAATCAGTGATCACCACATTGGTCTTCCAGGCTCGCAACGTTCCTAGTGCGCTGTACAAGGCCCTGGGCGGTTTCGCTACCAACGGCGTGAACCTCACCCGCTTGGAAAGCTACATGGTGGGTTCCGGCTTCGCGGCCACAACTTTCATGGTTGATATCGAAGGACACCCCGACGATCTTCCGGTACGCCGAGCCCTGGAGGAGCTGGACTTCTTCACCTGGGAAATCAAGATCCTCGGCTCCTATCCGGCCAGCGAGCACCGACAGAATACTGTAGCGTCCTTCGTTTGATCCCTGGAGCTAATTCCTCCGGACAGGTCCCGGCACCGCGACGAAGCTGCTGGACCCTTCAGCCCTGCCACAGCTCCCCTTTCAACGAGATGATTACGCGCGGTTTTCAACGTTGCGCCCCTGTATTTTCAGACTCTCGCAAAAGTTCCAGCACCCGCATTCCGCTGTGCAGCTGATCCGGGTTCCATCGGGGCTGCACCACAGCGTTCACTTCTGCTCTGTACCAACTCCTGACCACCCTCTTTGGCATTCGATTGCACGCTATTCTTCCGGCTGACTCATTCCGAAAATACCCACTGACCTCTGCATTCAAGATCCATATAATTGACGGCTGGTAGAATGGGGATTTATAGCCTGTGCCTATGGAAGGTTTTCATATAGAAATCTGCACCTCCCGTCCGCACGGCTAGAGAACTGGTTTAGAGCACATTTGTTGTAACGCGCGGCCAAATATCCCGGATTCCGGTACTGCGGCCTGCGCGAGATTTTCAAGGCTTACAGGCCGGAGAGGAACGCTTGACTCAACGCGTCGCAATCATTGGAGCAGGACCCAGCGGCATCGCCCAGCTGCGGGCTTTCGATTCTGCCAAGAAAACAGGGCAAGATATCCCAGAAATCGTCTGCTTCGAAAAGCAGGATGATTGGGGAGGCCAGTGGAACTACAACTGGCGCTCCGGGATCGACAAATACGGCGAACCAGTGCACTCGAGCATGTACCGCAATCTCTGGTCCAATGGCCCGAAGGAAGCCCTGGAATTCGCCGAGTACACCTTCGATGAGCATTTCGGCGGGCCGATTTCGTCTTATCCGCCACGAGCCGTGCTCTGGGATTACATCAATGGCCGCGCAGAGAAATCCGATATAAAGAAGTACGTGCGCTTTGCCACCGTGGTCCGCTGGGTAGATTACAACGAAAGCACCGAGCTCTTCACCGTCACCACCGAAGATCTGAAAACCGGCAAGACTGCGTCCAGCGACTTCACCCATGTCGTGGTCGGAACCGGCCACTTCAGTTTCCCTAACGTTCCTGAATTCGCAGGAATAGGCACTTTCCCCGGCGAGCTCATGCATGCCCACGATTTCCGTGGAGCCGAGCGCTTCGCCGGCAAGGACATCCTGCTCATCGGCGCCAGCTACTCTGCCGAGGACATCGGCGTCCAGTCCTTCAAGATGGGTGCGCGCTCGGTCACCTACAGCTACCGCACCGCTCCGATGGGCTTCGACTGGCCCCAGGGCATTGAGGAGCTTCCGCTCATCGATCGCTTCGAAGGGTCCACGGCCCATTTCAGCAATGGCGTATCACGCAAGTTCGATGCGGTAATCCTGTGCACCGGCTACCTCCACCATTACCCGTTCTTGCCCTCCGGGTTGGCTCTGGACTCGCCGAACAATGTCTATCCGGATACCTTGTACCGTGGTGTCGCATCCGAGAACAACAACAAGCTGTACTACCTGGGCGCCCAGGACCAGTGGTTCACCTTCAACATGTTCGATGCCCAAGCATGGTACGTCCGTGATCTGATTACCGGGAAGGCCTCGATCCCCGTAGCGGGCGACCAGCGGATGAGCATCGATGCGTGGCTGAGGCGTTTCAATGCCATTGAAACTGCTGAAGACGAAGTGAAGTTCCAGGCCGACTACATTCGCGATCTCATCGAGCAGACCGATTACCCCATGTTCGACCTGGATGAGGTCACCCGTACCTTCATGGCATGGAAGAACGACAAGAAGAAAAACATCATGACCTACCGGGACAAGGTTTATCCTTCGGTCATGACCGGTACCATGGCAGCCACGCACCATACGCCGTGGCTCAGCGAATTGGACGACAGCTTGGAACGCTACATGGCTCCCGTTCCGTCCGAAAGCGTGGAAGACTTGGCCGCGACTGAAAAGGCCACGTCAAAGTAGCGCTGAGCGGAACCGCGCACTGTGGCTGCGTGCTTTTGGACGCAGCCACAGTGCTTCCTGATCTGCAAAACCCAGGTTCCGGGGCTAGCTCCTCCATGAGTAGCGGCGTTCGGGCCTGCCGACTCCCCCGTAGCGCAGGTTCACCTGAGCCAGGTTTTCCTCTGCCAGGTATTCCAGATACCGGCGAGCGCTCACCCGGGACGTGCCCAGCTTCTGCGCGGTTTCGGTGGCCGATATGGGTTCGGCAGCTTCCTTGACGATGCTCTCAACCAGTTCCATGGTTTCGGCGCTGCAGCCTTTGGGAAGAGGCCGGCGCTTTTGTCCGCCGAGCCCGAAGAGCATGTTCACATCGGCCTGCTGCAATTCCTGGTCCGCTGCTTCGCCCAGCGGCTGGTAGGCCTTCGCGTAGTGCTCCAGCCGTTCGCGCAGGTCATCCCGCGAGAAGGGCTTCATCAGATAGTGGACGATGCCGCCACGAAGCGCGCGGCGCACGGTATCCATTTCCCGCGCCGCGCTGATCACCAGGACATCGAGCTCCGGCTGGACTTCGCGCAGGCGCTGCAAGAGGTCCAGGCCGTTCATGTCCGGCAAATGGATATCGAGCAAGATGAGATCCGGCGAGAGCGCGCCGGCGGCCTTGATCGCGTCACCGGCGGAGTGCGCCACGCCGACCACGGTGAACCCCGGTTCGCTGTTGACGAATCCAGCGTGCACCTTGGCGACCATGAAATCATCGTCGATCACCAGTACTTTGATCACTTCTTGCTTCCTACTTCCTGAGCGTGGCGGTAAACCGGGCACCTTGTGCATTGGCCGCGGCCAGCTCTCCACCGCGGCGGCGGCAAACCAGGCGGCTGATGGCAAGGCCGAAGCCCCTGCCGCCGGAAACCGCGCTGTCCTTGGTGGAGAAACCTTGGGTGAAGATCTCGTCCATGGCATCTTCCGCGATGCCTTCTCCATTGTCCCTCACGGTGATTCGCACCAGCTCGCTGGTTTCCTCGATCCCGACCTGGATTTCCGGATTGGCAGCCGCAGCGGCCGCGTCCATCGCGTTATCGACGAGATTGCCGATCACGGTGGTCAGATCCCGCGCCAGCTGGTCCTCGCACCTGCCCAAGGTTGAGCTAGGCGCCATCTTCAGGTGCACCCCTCGCTCGGCGGCCACGCTGGACTTGGCAATCAGCAACGCGGCAATCGTGGGTTCGGCGATGCATGCGGAGACGTCCTCGAAGATCTTGCTCCGGCTGAAGCTCACGCCATCGATGAAGCCCACGACCTCGTCGTATTCCCCGAGCTGGATCAACCCGGAAATTGCGTGCAGCTGGTTGGCGAATTCATGGGTCTGCGCCCTGAGCATGTCGGCGGTGGCCTTGCTGTCTCCAAGTTCTTGTTCCAGCAGGGTCAGTTCGGTCTTGTCTCGGAAGGTGGTGACCGATCCCAAATCCCGCCTGGCGGTCTTGACCGGCATCCGGTTGAAGACCAATACCCGCTCGCCGACAAGGAATTGCCGGTCGGGCAGCTCTTGGCTGGTGGTCAGTGCATGGCGCACCTGCGGAACAACATCCAATTCGTCCAGGGTCCTGCCCACGCAGTGGCTGGGAAGCTGGAGCAGCTCGATGGCGACATCATTGGCCAGCATCACCCGGCTATCCGGCGACACCGAGATGATTCCCTCTTTGACTCCGTGCAGCAGGGCTTCGCGATGCTCGAAAAGCTCTGCAATTTCCCGGGGTTCAAGCCCGCGGGTCTGGTGCTTGACCCGGCGGGCCAGCAAGACTGAGCCGGCGGTCCCCAGCAGCAGGGAAATGACCAGGGTGAACAAGGCGTTGGGGGCGATCTCCTGGATCATCTCACCGGTGCTGGGATAGCTTTGGCCGGCGCTGACGATGCCGACCATCTTCCCCTCGTCATCCAGCACCGGAACCTGCGCAATCAATACATGGTTGCCATTGCGCCAGATTTCCCCGGTCCATCCGCGGCCTTCGGTGACGGCGGATTCAGGGTGCAGTATCGAGGTTCCGACTTCATCCGGATAGCTGGAGGTGACGACCGTTCCCCGGGGATCGGCAATGGTCACGAATTGGAGACCCGAGGTGCTGCGCACCGATTCGCCCATGGCAGGCAACGCCGAACCCATTTCCGGCTCCGCCTCGGGCAGGAGCACGCGCAGCAGGGGGTTTGCAGCCAGCGATTCGGCGGCCGAGAGGCTGCGGCGCCCCTCGATTTTTTCGAAGTTATTGGTGGCCTGAGTCAGCGATACCGTGATGACCCCTGCCAGCACCACCGCGATAATGAGCAATTGCAGTATCAGGTACTGCCCTGCAAGGGTCAGCTTGCGGCGCGTGTACAGATTAGCGAGCCAGAAACGCACGGCACCCATTGCCTCGCCCCCAATATTCCAGAAATCCACGTTGCACCCGGCAGGTCCTTGCTGGCACCTGCATCCGGGCACTGTGCTACCTTACCGAAGATTCGAATGGTTCAGATCACAATTTCCGGTTACACAATGAACAGTATTTTCTTTGAGTACGCAAGAGTGACCCGGCTCACGATGGCACGTAAGTTGGTATCACTCGCAACCCCGATGAAAGCAAAGAGGCTGAATCCCCATGAAACCGTTCAAGTCGTTCCGTGCGCTGAGCGCGCTGGCAGCTGCCGCTGCACTGGCCCTGACCGCCACGGGCTGCGGCGTGACATCAGAGTCTTCCAGCACTGACGCCGCAGAGTCCAAGGGCCCCATCGCGAACCTCCGCATCATGGTGCCAAACACCCCAGGCGGCGGCTACGACACCACTGCCCGTGTTGCCGCCAAGGTCATGGATGACGCATCGCTGGCCAGCAACCCGGAAGTCTTCAACCTTGCCGGTGCCGGCGGCACCGTCGGCTTGGCCCGCATTGTCAATGAGAAGGGCAATGGCGATCTGGCCATGCTCATGGGCCTGGGCGTGGTGGGTGCAAGCTACACCAACGAAACCGACTCCAAGCTGACCGATACCACCCCGATTGCCAAGCTCATCGAAGAGCCCGGAGCGATCATGGTTTCCAAGGATTCTCCGTACAAGAGCATTGACGACTTGGTCAAGGCCTGGAAGGACGACCCAAGCAAGCTCTCGGTCGGCGGCGGCTCCTCCCCTGGCGGCCCGGACCATCTGCTGCCAATGCAGCTGGCCGAAGCCGTGGGCATTGATCCCAAGGACGTGAACTTCGTATCGTACGATGGCGGCGGCGACTTGCTGCCGGCCATCCTGGGCAACAAGCTGGCCTTCGCTGCCTCCGGTGCCGGCGAGTACATGCAACAGATCGAAGAGGGCTCTGTTCGCGTACTGGCCACCAGCGGCGAAGAGCGCCTGGAAGGCGTAGATGCCCCGACCCTGAAGGAATCGGATATTGATCTGGTGTTCTCCAACTGGCGCGGTCTGGTGGCTCCACCTGAGATTTCCGAAGAGGACAAGGCCAAGTGGGTCAACCTGGTCACCGAAATGCATGATTCGGCCGAGTGGAAGGAAGCTCTGGCGACCAACGGCTGGAGCGACGCCTTCATGACCGGCGACGAATTCTCCGCCTTCCTCACCGACCAGGACGAGCGCGTTGCCAGCGTCCTGAAGACCCTGGGCCTGGCGTGAGCGAAGTAGCCACCGCAAAGAAGAAACGCGTCGAACTCCTGTTCGCCGCGTTTCTTCTTATCGTCGGAATCATCGTGTTTGTTGACGCGTCGCAGCTTCATGTGACGTACTCCCAGGCAGACGTTGTAGGTCCCAAGGCCCTGCCTTACGTCGTCTCGGGCATTCTCATTCTTTCGTCCATTGCCTTGGCCATCACCGTCATGCGTGGCAACCTTGCTGCGGGCGAAGAAGGCGAAGACGTGGACCTGAGCCAGCCTTCGGATTGGAAGGTCCTGCTCCCGCTGATCGGCATCTTCGTGCTGAACCTGCTGATCGTGAATTGGGCTGGCTGGGTCATCTCGGGAACCATCATGTTCTTCGGCGCGGCTACCTGCCTGGGTGCGCGGCGCTGGGTATTGACCTTGGTTATTTCGCTTGCCTTGGCGCTTGGTTCGTTCTACGGCTTCTATCTGGGCCTGGGCATCAAGCTTCCGGCCGGAATCCTCTCGGGGGTGCTCTAATTGGAAACTCTGGATTTATTGATGGGCGGCTTCGCCGCGGCGCTGACCCCGATTAACCTGCTCTTCGCTTTCGCCGGTGTCATCCTGGGAACCGCTGTAGGAGTGCTCCCGGGCATCGGCCCGGCCATGGCTGTGGCACTGCTGCTGCCATTGACCTTCGGCATGGAAACTTCCAGCGCACTGATCATGTTCGCCGGCATCTACTACGGCGGGATGTATGGCGGGTCAACCACCTCGATCCTGCTCAACACCCCGGGGGAATCGGCAACAGTCATCACAGCCATCGAAGGCCACAAGATGGCCAAGGCCGGCCGTGCGGCACAGGCCTTGGCCACCGCGGCCATTGGATCCTTCGTTGCAGGAACCATCGGTACCGCGCTGCTGGTGACCGTCGCCCCGATCGTCGTGAAGTTCGCGGTGAGCCTTGGCGCACCGAGCTACTTCGCCATCATGGTCCTCGCTTTGGTAACTGTCACCGCAGTCTTGGGCTCTTCCAAGATTCGCGGGTTCGCTTCCCTGGGCTTGGGCTTGGCCATTGGCTTGGTCGGCATGGACCCGGTCTCCGGGCAGCAGCGACTGACTTTCGGCTTCGCGCCCCTGGTGGACGGCATGGACATCGTGGTGGTCGCCGTGGCGATCTTCGCCATTGGCGAGGCGCTGTGGATTGCCGCGCACTTGCGCACCAGCCCGGCCCGCACCATTCCGGTGGGTGCCCCGTGGATGGGCAAGGAAGATTGGAAGCGTTCGTGGAAGCCCTGGCTTCGCGGTACCGCCTTTGGGTTCCCCTTCGGCGCGCTGCCTGCCGGCGGTGCCGAAGTTCCGACCTTCCTGTCCTACGTCACGGAAAAGAAGCTGTCCAAGCATCCTGAGGAGTTCGGCCACGGCGCCATTGAGGGCGTTGCCGGCCCGGAGGCCGCGAACAATGCCTCTGCCGCCGGCACCCTGACTCCGATGCTCGCCTTGGGCTTGCCCACCAATGCCACCGCTGCGGTGATGCTGGCGTTCTTGACCATGAAAGGCATCCAGCCCGGTCCGCTGCTCTTCGAGAATGAACCAGACCTGGTGTGGGCCCTGATTGCCAGCTTGTTCATTGGCAACACGTTGCTGCTGCTGATCAACCTGCCATTAGCGCCGCTGTGGGCGAAGCTGCTGAAGATCCCGCGCCCCTACCTGTACGCAGGCATCTTGTTCTTCGCAACGCTGGGCGCCTTCTCGGTGAACATGCAGGTAGCTGATCTCTGGCTGCTGCTACTGATCGGTTTGCTGGGCTTTGCCTTGCGCCGCTTCGGCCTGCCAGTGCTTCCGCTGATCCTTGGTGTCATCATCGGCCCCATGGCCGAGGAACAGCTGCGCAAGACCTTCCAGCTTTCTGCTGGTGAAGTCTCAGGTCTCTGGAGCGAGCCGCTGGCCGTGGGCATCTACGTGCTCATCGCCGTCCTGCTCCTGCTGCCAGTGCTGATCTCCGCTATTCGGCGCAAACGCGGGACAGCGTCTGCCGCCGCCGAGGCCCTGCTGGGCGACGATGCAGCTGGCGGCCCCGAGCCGGAACAGGCGAAGCCTGGCCACGGAAATGAGAACAGCAAGGCTGCTGAAAGGAATGATTCATGACGATCGTAGTGGGCTATATTCCCTCGCCAGAAGGCGAAGCCGCCTTGGAACGAGCCATTCTCGAAGCCAGGCGCAGCGAGGTGCGATTGATCGTAGTGAACTCTTCGAAGGGCGATCGGCTCGTTGACGACAGGCTCATTGACGCGAAGCAGTACCACGAGCTGGAAGCCCGCCTTTCTGATGCCGGCATCGATTTCTGGATTGAGCGCCACACCCAGGGTGCCGATGCGGCAGACCAGATCCTGCATGTAGCCCAGGCCCAACGAGCCGAGCTGATCGTGATCGGCCTGCGCAAGCGGACGGCAATGGGCAAGTTCCTCATGGGGAGCAACGCGCAAAGGATTCTGCTCCAGGCCTCCTGCCCGGTGCTGTCGCTCAAAGCGTCCAGCGACTGGTAGTCCCGCACGCTGTTCGCACAACAACGGCCGATGGCCCGCACCACGGGTGCGGGCCATTGGCCGTTGGACTTACTTCTGGTAAGGGTTGGCTGGCGGAGTGCCGCCGCCATTGGCGGTTGGATCCTGCGGCTGCTGGGGAGCAGGAGGATTACCCGGGTGCGGGCGGTAGCCGCCTTCTGCCGGCGGGATGCCACCGGCCAGACGAACGAGTTCAGTGGTGTTCTCCGCAGTGCGGATCTGTGCCAGCAAGGATTCGAGTCCTGCACGGACCAGTACCAAATAGACCAGGGACACCAAAGGACCCACGATCAGGAGCATGAGGAAGCCGAGCATTGCATCAGCCATGAACCCGGAAATCACGATTCCGAGGTAGCCGATCGCCAACAGGACCATGATCAGGATGTAAACGATCTTGATGATCGATGGCGTGATGAATTGTTTGAATTCCAAGTCGAAGAGGGACTTCACCTTATTTGCTTCTTTCTTTAGAGAAATTGCGCTGTCCCGCCCACGTTATCGAATTTCGCAGTATTCTCCCAGTAGCTGGAGCGGAATATCTTCATTTGTTGCGAAAATTTCGCCAACTAGTCGCCTGCGACTGCGTGCGGGTTATTATCCCCTGCCAAGCCAGACCCTAGACTGATTGCATGACAAGCCATGAGAAGCCGACCATCGTCCCGGCCCGATTGCAATCCGGAGACACCATCAGGGCCATCGCGCCATCGTGCTCCCGCGCCTTCGTGATGGAATTCGACAATACGAAGTGGATCACTGAACGCTTCGAGGCCATGGGGCTCAAGCAGGAATTCGGAGATCACGTAGACGAGAACGATGACTTCGACAGCTCGCCGATCCCGTCGCGCGTGGCCGATCTGCACGCCGCATTTGCCGATCCTTCTGTCGCCGGAATCATCTCGGTCATTGGCGGCTTCAATTCAAACGAGCTGCTCCCCTACCTCGATTGGGATCTCATTGCCGCCAATCCCAAAGTCTTCTGCGGATATTCTGATTTCACCGCGCTGGCAAACGCCGTGCATGCCAAGACCGGCCTCGTTACCTATGTCGGCGCGCATTGGTCCAGCTTCGGCATGCGTGATCATTTTGAACCAACCGGACAGTGGTTCCGGACCGCAACCCACGAGCACGCGTGGACCATCGAGCACGCCAGCGAATTCACCGACGATTTGTGGTTCATGGATCAAGACAACAGGTCCGTCCAGGCATCCGGCGGACCGTGGATCCTGAATCAAGGAGCGGCCACGGGCACGGTGATTGGAGGGAATCTGGGCACGCTGCATTTGTTGCAGGGCGGCGAATTCATGCCATCCTTGCACGGGGCGATGCTCTTCATCGAGGAAGACTCCTCCGAAGACATCCACGAAATCGCCCGGAAGCTCGCCTCCTTCCTGCAGTCCCCTAGCGCCGCTGGCCTGACCGGGCTGGCCATCGGGCGTTTCCAGCGGCAATCCGGCATCACCCGTAGCCTGCTGGAGCAAGTCATCGCAAAGCACCCGATCCTGCAGCGCATCCCGGTTGTGGCCAACCTCGATTTCGGCCACACTTCCCCGATGTTCACCTTGCCGATTGGCGGCTACGCCAGGCTTTCGACCGGTGACGATTCGGTGCAGCTGCACTTTGCGCATTCACAAGACCAGCTGGGCTAGCCCAAGGGCCACGGCAAAAAGCGGGACCATTCCATCTCCTGGTTGGCCCCGCCTTGCTTTGCGCTCAGTAGGCCACGGCCCTCACGGGCTTAGGCCTTGTCGATCGCTTCCTTCAGCGCAGCCAGCAGCAGCGCCACCGAACCCGGATTAGCGTTGGGGCCCATCATGCCGACGCGCCATACGGTGCTCGCGTACTTGCCGACACCGCCGCCGATTTCAATATTGAAGCGGTCGAGCAGGTATCCACGGACCTTCGCCGAATCAACGCCTTCAGGAACGTAGACCGTCGTCAGCTGCGGCAGGCGGTACCCCTCCTGGGCGAATAGCTCCAGGCCCATTTCCTGCAAGCCATCTTGCAGCAAGCCTCCCGCTTCCTGATGGCGGGCGGTGACCGCGTCCAGGCCCTCAGCCAGGATGCGGTCGATGCCGGCTTCCAGCGATGCGACCATCGAGACCGGTGCGGTGTGGTGGTAGGTGCGTTGGCCCCCGGTGGAACCTGTGGCGTAGCCGCCGAGCAAGCCCAGATCCAGATACCAGGATTGGGGCTTCTGGACGCGGCGCTCGAAAGCACGGTCTGAAATGGTAAATGGTGCCAATCCCGGAGCCACGCCGAGGCATTTCTGCGTGCCGGCATAGCCAACGTCAATCCCCCATTCATCAGCCAGCACCGGCATGCCGCCAATGGAGGTCACTGCATCGGTGATCAGCAGTGCATCGCCCTTGATTGCGCCCAGCGCGGCTATATCGGAAACAACTCCGGTACTGGTTTCAGCATGCACGCCGGCAATGACGGTTGGGTTCGGGTGCGCCGCGGCAACGCGTTCGGCATCGATCGGCGTGCCGTATTCATGCTCGACGCGGACTACTTCAGCGCCAGCGCGCGCAGCAACTTCGCACATGCGCTCGCCGAATAAGCCGTTGATCGCGATGACCGCTACGTCGCCTGGGTTGATGGTGTTGACGAAAGCGGCTTCCATGCCAGCTGAGCCCGTGGCGCTCAAAGGCAAGGTACGGGAGTTTCCGGTTCCCCAGAGAGTACGCAAACCATCAGCAACGCGATCCATGCGTGCAATGAACTCCGGATCCAGATGGCCCAGCAGCGGAAGGCCGAGCGCTGCCGTTGCCTCGGGATACGGGTTGCATGGACCCGGTCCGAACAGGTGGCGCTGAAGAACAGTCTTGCTCATGACGACTCTCTTTCATCTCAATGGGATGTTCCAACTAGAGCTCAGCATATCTCGCATCCCAACCCGAAACGAAACATATCTTCCGCATTGCAAAATTACTCGGGTCGAACTACACGGCCGCGGGCTCGATCGCCTCGAGATAATCCGGCAGCTCCGCCACGGATTCGAGGATGGCGGCATGCGGGAACCGGTCCAGCTCTTCGCGGCCCAGCTTCCCGGTCAGCACACCGATCCCATGCACTCCCGCGTGATGCGCGGCCAGCAGGTCGTTGGCGGTGTCGCCTGCGGCAACAACCTTGGCTACATCGCGAATTCCCGTCAACTCCATGGCTCGATGAATCATGTACGGCGCAGGGCGTCCCGCTGCTGCTTCATCGCCGGCAATCACTGCGTCGAGAAGTTCGCCAGGACCGACCTTCCAGCCCAAGCCATCGAGGATAATATCGGCAACATCGCGCGAGAACCCCGTTGTCAACGCGATCTTCTTGCCGCTGGCAGCCAAGCGTTCCAGCGCTTGCACGACACCTGGCAATGCGACGGGCGGATTCTCCCGGTAGTACCCCAGCAGCAAATGGCGGAAACGATCAAACTGCACTTGCACCTGCTCATCGCTGGCAACAGCTCCGCCAAGTTCAATCAGCGCTTTGATCGCTTCCTTCTTCTCGGCGCCCATCCAATGCTGCAGATCCTCCTCCTTGACCTCAACACCGAATTCGCACACCGCATTCTCCAAAGCCCGGTACACATCGGCATGTTCGTCAATGGTCGTTCCAGCCATATCGCAGGCAATGAGTTCAAACATGTCTTCTCGTTTCATCGTGTTTTCCTGTTCAGACAGCAATGCTTCGCACACGGCTCAATGAGGCGCGATGCTCGCTGGTGTTTTCAATGGTGAAGTTGGCCAGATCCGGCAAATACCGATCATCGGAGTACTCAAGTTTCTGCCCCGATTTGGCGGAAGTCACGCGCCGTTCGCGCAGGAGCGGGGCGCCGAGCCGGACACCCAGCAGCTGCGCGTCCAGTTCATCGGCCGCCACCGCGTCGATGGTGTGCTTGCCTCGGTAGAGGTCTACGCCTTGCTCCCGCAGGTGCTCGAAAATCGAACCGTCATCCGCATCGAATTCGAAGAGCAGCCGACCGACTTCTTGGGTAAAGCTAGTCCGCTCCAGCATCGCCGGGCTCCCATCGAGCAAGCGCAGGCGCAGGATCTGCACCACCTTGGCACCTTCTTCGAGTTCGAGCTGCTCGGCCACGAGGGCATCGGCCGGGCGCTGCGCCAATTCCCGCGTTTCCTGTCCAGCCTCCAATCCGATGGAGCGCGCCCAATCAGTAAAGGACATGAAGGTGGTAAACGATTGGGATTGCACCTGTTGCGCCACGATTGGCGGCTTGCCTTGTCCCCCCGCAATGAGGCCCTCCGAACGCAACTGGGCGAGCGCATGCCGGACCGTGCCACGCGAGGCATTGGCGCGGGCACAGAGTTCTGCCTCACTGGGCAGGACATCTCCTTCGTGCCATGTGCCAGCCGCTATTTCCTGCCGCAACCAGGTGGTGAGGGCTTGGTACTTGGGTTGCTTCTTGTTCTCCATCACCTCTTGATCATACAAGTGGTTTTATTGTGAAATCAGCGATTCACAAGACATTCCAGTGAACTGAAAGTGAATAGACGGACCCCATTCTGAACTCTAGGCAAACTTGTTCAAACAAGTGCCATTTCGGGTTGAATCCGATCATCCCGGGCATGGATGATCACTGTCGTGAGCAACGAAAAAAATTTCCCGCAGACCCGGCCAGTCGCCAACCACGCAGATGTGCTGGTGATCGGCGCCGGCATTGTCGGCCTGGCCCATGCCGCTCGAGCCCTGGACGCCGGCCTCTCGGTAATCGTCATTGAACGTGACCATGAGGCCATCGGCGCATCGGTCCGCAACTTCGGCCACTGCTGCATCACCGCGCAGTCCGGCGAACTCTACGACCTGGCGCAGTCAGGACGTCCCTTGTGGCTTGACTACGCTGAACGCGCTGGCTTCTGGGCCGTTGAATCGGGAGCTGTCGTGGTGGCCTCGACAGAAACGGAATTGCAGGTCCTGCGCGAACTGTCCGCACGCCGCGAAACCGGGCAGGTCGAGATGCTCAACGCGCAGGACATCGCAGAACAGCTCGGACGCGAAAGCACCGAAGAATTCCTCGGCGGCGCGTTCCTGCGTGATGACCTGCGCGTCGACCCGCGCACCACGGTGGCCAAGCTGGCCCAGTGGGTCAACGCCCATGTTGCTGGCAGCGTCCAGTTCAGCACCAGCGCCTTGGGATTCGGTGCCGGCCGGCATCGCCGGGCCAGCGTGAAAACTAATCGCGGCGCCTTCGAAGCCGACCAGGTTTTCGTTTGCGTCGGCCACGACGTGGACTACCTCTTCCCGCAAATCGCGCAGGAGCACCAGATCACCCGGTGCGCGCTGCAGATGCTCCGCGCAGAAGCTTCCGAAGACCTGGAATTGAAGCCGGCCGTCCTCACCGCCACCTCCATGCTGCGCTACGAGGCCTTCACCGAAGTGCCAGCAGCCAAGGCCCTGCAGGCTGAAGTTCTCGCCGAGCACCCGGAGCTGCTGGATATCCAGGCGAATGTCATGTTCGCCCAAAGGCCCGACGGCACCCTGCTCATGGGAGATTCGCACAGCTACGCCGCAACCCAAGCCCCCTTCCTCAAGGAAGCGACCTCGCAAACATTGCTCTCGGCCATCGGGGACTACATGAGTGGCACCGAGCTGAAAGTCATTGAACGCTGGCAAGGAATCTATGCCTCCAGCGCTATCGGCCCCTTGCTCATCCGCAATGCCGCCGACGCCATCACCGTCGTCTCCGTGACCGCCGGAGTCGGAATGACCCTGTCCTTCGGCCTGGCCGACAAGAACATCAAAAACCTCGCCAAGCCGGCCATGGCTTCGTCGATCACCGCCTAGCTTAGCTACACCACGCATTGGAGCAAACCATGAAGATCTCCCAGGCATTTAAATTCTCTGCCGTCTCGCTGGGCCTGCTGGCCCTCACCGCTTGCGGGTCCGCCCAGGCGGATGAGCAGGCCGACTCCGCTGCCCCCGCGTTCTGCGCCGATGGGCCCATCAATTTCGGCATCGAGCCCTACGAAGCACCAGCCAAGCTCGAACCGGCGTACGGCGTGCTCGCCGACGCATTGGAGCGCGAGCTCGGATGCGAAGTCGAGGTCCAAGTTGTCGAGGACTACGCCGCAGAGGTACTGGCAATGCGCAATGGAAAACTGGATCTTGGCCAGTTCGGTCCCGTGGGATACGTGTTCGCCAGCCAGCAGGCCGGCGCTGAACCGCTCGTGTCCTTCGGGACCGCCCAAGGCGAGCTCAGCACCTACACCGGTGGCATCTGGGTTGCGAAGGATTCAGAAATCAAGACCCTCGAAGACCTGCGCGGAAAGGACTTCGCACTTGGCGGCGTGGGCTCAACCTCCGGAGATGTCCTGCCGCGCTACGCGCTGAAGACTGCCGGCATTGCCGAGTCCGAAGTCAACTTGAACTACGCAGGAGGGCATCCTGAATCACTGCTGGCCCTGGCTAATGGAACTGTCGACGCCGCCCAGCTCAACTCGCAGACCCAGGCGGTTGCCGAAGAAGAAGGTACCTTCAACCCGGAAGACTACCGCCAGATCTGGACCTCGGAACCCATCCCGAATGACCCGATCACCATCAGCGCCGATGCCGACCCGGAACTGAAGAAAGCCGTTAAGCACGCGCTGCTGAACCTGCCGGAGGAAGATATCGCCCAGGTAGGAGCTTTCCTGGATGTGACCCCTCCGGGCCCATTGCTGGAAGTCACCAAGGAAACCTACGGCCCGCTGTTCGACCTGGCTTCCGAAATGGGCCTCACCGAGGACGATATCTAACCATGGACACCACGCAATTGCCCCGTCCGGCCCTCTCGGTGAAGTCCCTGGCCAAGTCCTTCAACCAGCGCCGCGTGCTTGATGACGTCGATTTCACCGTCAACCGCGGCGAGCTCGTGGCCTTTCTGGGTGCCAACGGCTCCGGAAAATCCACCACCCTCAAGTGCGTCGCGGGATTGGCCACGCCGGATTCGGGAAGCATCGAATTGGATGGCATCCACCTGGCCGATCTCCATGGCCGCGATCTAGCCCGTGCGCGATCCCGGGCAGCCATGGTGTTCCAGAAGATCCATCTGGTGCCCCGCCGCACAGCACTGGATAATGTCTGCGCAGGCGCCCTGGCCCGTGTCACCGGCTTGGCCTCATTCTCACCCGCTTTCTTCTCCCGCGAACTGCGGGAAGAAGCAATGGCCTGCCTGGACCGGGTTGGCATGGCCGACCGCGCCCTGGACAAGGTCGGGCGCCTTTCTGGCGGACAGCAGCAGCGCGTAGCCGTCGCCAGGGCCCTGTGCCAGCGCGCGTCGGTGCTGCTTGCCGATGAGCCGGTTTCTGCTCTGGACCCGCATGCGGCCGAGAACATCATGGAATTGCTCGCTACCTTGGCGCACGACGAAAACCTTGCAGTCGCCGCGGTTCTGCACCAGCCAGAGCTTGCACAACGCTACGCAGACCGGGCGATCGGGTTGCTGCATGGACGTATCGCCTTCAACGGTCCGGTCCAGAATCTCGGCGACGACTTCTTGGACGTTCTCTACTCTCCCGAGAGGATTGCAGCATGAGCCTCCATACCCGGACTCGCATCAAGGAGCAGGCAGTGGAAAGCACTTCGCAAATGATCGCTGGAAAATCCGCCCCAGCACTGCCCAGGGACCCGCACAAGGCCGCCCGGCGTACCCTTTGGATTACCGCAGTTGCAGTGATTGCCGCCCTTCATCTGCTGGCCATCGCGGGAACTGATTTTGATCCGGCGCTGCTCGTGGAAGGCTGGCGCGGGATGGCACGATTCATCAGCGACGCATTCCCGCCGGATCTGAGCTGGGACAAAGTCATACTTCCTGGCTTGGAGGCAACGCTGGTCACCTTGTGGATCGGCTTGCTGGGTACGACCTTCTCCATTCCTACGGCCTTGGTGCTCGCTGTGCTCGCATGCCGCACCACGACGCCGCATCCGCTGGCCTACCAAGCAGCACGCAGCATCTTGTCCTTCTTCCGTGCGGTACCGGATATCGTCTTTGCGCTCATCTTCGTCACCGCCGTGGGCTTGGGTCCCTTCGCAGGTGTGCTGGCGCTGATCTGCCACAACACGGGAGTGATGGGAAAGCTCTGGGCCGAGTCCCTGGAAGAAACCGATCAGGGCCCGCAGGAAGCGCTGTCCACCACCGGCGCATCACGGGTTCAGCAGCTTACCCATGGCGCACTGCCGCTGGTGATCCCGCAGTTCGTTGGCTTGCTCTTGTACCGCTTCGACGTCAACGTCCGATCGTCACTGGTCCTGGGCCTGGTCGGTGCTGGCGGCATCGGCTTGCTCATCAACCAGGCGATCAAGTCGTTCCAGTTCGATACGATGCTTACGCACATCATCATCGTGCTGATTCTGATCATCGTCGTTGACCAAGCGTCCGGATTCATCCGCCGCAAGCTGGCAGTCTAGCGCCTCGCCAATCGGAAAAGCGCGCCTGGGCCCCAGCGGGTGTCCGTGAACCTTACAGGATCGAGGACGCCGGCTGGGGCTTCATGGCGCTCTGGGCGAATCGTTGTGGTCCCTGAAGATGCCTCGGCACCGTTACCAGCGGCGCAGGTCCTGGAAAGTCGTTGTTTTCCACTGGTTGGCATGTGCCGGTGGTGGACCGTGCACTGCTATTCAGGAATTCCCATTGGAGCGACGCGCTGGGGCAAGCCGTGCTGATTGCGGCCCTGGACGAGAACCACGCAGGTCATGGACAGCAGCACTCCGACACTGCAGGCGACGAGAAGCACGCCAAAGCCGCTGGCAGCCTCGATGAGCATGCCGCCCAGAACTGGTCCAAGCGCGAACCCGGTGCCGATCATCAAGTTCGTGGAATTCATCAGGTGGCCGCTGGAGTCCAGGTCGGAGACCGTGGCCAGCAAGTAGGGCAGGATGAAGGTCCAGGAGAATTTGAAGATGATCGCCGCGGCCGCGAACTGCACGGCTCCGCTCAACCCGAACAGCAAGCCGATGGACAGCAGCATCGCCAGATAACCGAGAATGAGGAACAGCGGGCGGCGCGGATGGTCGCCCAGGAATGTGGCCAGCAAGGAGGAAGCAATTCCCGGGACTGTCGCAACAGCGAGAATCAGGCTCGTCGTACCCAAATTGATCTGCGCGGACGCCGCGAATTGCCCCATGAACGACCACACCCCGCTCAACGCTAGGTAGAAAAGCATTACCGCCGCCAGGGCCAGAAACGCCTTGGATCTCGGGGCCGGCCGGTGCCCGTAGTTGGCACTATCGGCAGCCGGGTCAGCGGCGCTTCCCAACAGCACGTTGCCATCGATGCGGTGCGCAACCGCCATGCAGCACAGGGCTAGCCCAGCCATGGTCCAGTAGATCGCAGACACCGCGGAATCCGCGAAGAGCACCGGGAAGAGCGCCAGAATCACGGCGCCCATGACCAGCTGGGCCGCAACGAATAACCCATAGGCCCGTCCTGGGTTCGCGCTCCTGCCGCTCAAGCTCAGGATCACCACGGTGATCGAGCCAGCAGCCAGGGACGTCACAATGCGGCACACCGCCAAGAGCGCGTAGTTGTCCGCAAAGCCCGAGACCACATTTCCGGCCACGGCAACCAGCGTGAAGACACGAGTTGCCGTCACGAGGTTGACGCGCTTGAGCCACAGATAGGCGGGGATAGTCGCCAAGCTGAAGGCCCCGAGCTCCATGGACAGCAGCCCGCCTACTTGGGTAGCCGTCAGGCCGAATTGCGCCACCAGCTTGGAGGCGATCACCGGTGCGGTCAGCAGCACCATGTACAGCACCGCGCTGTAGGCACCGATGTAGATGTAGGTTCCGCGGTCGCCGCCTGTTTTTGTGCGCGCGCCAGCCAGTATCGAGTCCATGGCTTTCCTTCGAGACAGCGGCGAGTTGCCGCGGGTAAATAATGATGCTCCGGCCGATACCCTGGCCGGCTGAGAACAACGTGCTGGGCAGGCGATTAGCGCACCGGCACGCTCGAGGATCCGAGTCGGTCGTAGACCTTTTGCCCGCTGAACCAGGTCTGCTGTGCAGTGATCTGCGGCAGCTCTTCGAGTTGCACCTCAAACGGGTCTGCCGAGAGCATGATGAAGTCAGCGGACTTACCGATTTCCAGCGACCCGGTCAGGTCATCCAGTCCCATCGCTTTGGCGCAATTGATCGTGTAGATGCGCAAGGCATCCGCCAAGGTCACGGCTTCTTCCTCCCAGAGCGTTCCGGGGAAAGCTCCGGTAGGATCCTTGCGGGTGACCAGACCGTAGATTCCCTCCCAGGCGTTCGGGGAAACGCTCACCGGCCAGTCCGAGCCGCCGGCAACTAGCGCCCCGGTGGCCAGCAAGGTCTTGTTCGGGTGCATCTTGGATGCCCGGTCGACGGGAAGGACGAGTTTCATGGCTTCGGTAATCACCCCGGGGAACCACAATGACGGCGAGATATCGGCGGTGACTCCCAGTTCTGCAAAGCGCGGCAGGTCATCCGGGTGAATGAACTGGCCGTGGGCGATATGGTATTTCGGCTCGCCCAGACCTGCCTCGCGCACCTTCTGGACTGTGTCCAGGACCAGGCGCACCGAAGCATCGCCGGTGCAGTGGATCTTCGCGGAAATGCCCCGCCGCGCCGTGCTCATCAGCCAGCCCGCGAGTACTTCTGGAGGCATTGTGGCGTTGCCGCAATGGCATTCGGGGAATCCCGCACCCTCCAGATACGGTTCGATGAAGGCTCCGGTCCCTGCCGGCGGAACGCCATCAAGGAAGATCTTGATGAAATCCGGGCGGTGATGAGTTGACCTGGTTTGCTCGCGCTCGGCAATGATCCCCTCGCCCAGCGGATGGGTCCCGAAAATGAAGTCATTGGCCTGCATGCTGGAAACCACCCAGGCGTGCAGATTCCCGGATTCATCGAGTTCTTTCAAGGCCTGCATGAGTTGCAAGGAGGCGGCAGCATCCTGGAAACCGGTGATGCCGTAAGAATGCAGTATTTCCATGCCCCGCGATGCCGCTTCGGCCAACTGCCAAGTCGGCGTGGGGCTCATTGATTCGCGGACCTGTTCGACAATGACCCCGCCGGCTTCCAGCAGCACGCCGGTGGCTCGGCCTTCGGCATCCCGCATGATTTCCCCGCCTTCGGGGTGAGGGGTCGCGCCGGTGATGCCCGCAAGCTCCAAGGCATGGCTGTTCACCCATCGGTTGTGCTTAGCATCATCCTTGAGCAAGGCCGGCCGGCCGCCGGTGGCCTGATCCAGCCGCGCCAGTGCCTGGGGCGTATTGATCTCGCTCAACAGGCCCGAACCCCAGCTGCCACCGATGACCCACTGGTCCGCAGCCAGCTTATCCGACCAGACCGCGACTGCCTCCAGGAACTCGTCCAGGTTGAGAGTTGGCGGAACGTTGAGCTCGAACAGGTCCATCTGCCCGGCAAGCATGTGATGATTGTGCACGTCCATCAGCCCGGGCATGATCGTGGCCCCGTCCAGATCGATAATTTCCATTTCCGGCCCACGCAGCGCCAGCGCATCCTCTCCGAGCGCGACAATCTTTCCTGCGCGGACGGCCATCGCATTGACTATGCGTTCATGCGGATCCAGCGTATGGATGGTGCCGTTGACCAAGAGAAGGCTAGGGGCGGTGTTCACGAGTGCAATCCTTTCGAAAGATACCAATCCGGGATGGCTCTCCAAGGTTCAAGAAGTGATGCACGGCATATCCCGGCCGGTGCATTCATTCTCGCAAAGTCCGCCCCAAGGGCGTTGGCTTTAGGCGCATGCTTAGTTGGCAACGCACGCCAAACTCGCTCCGGGGCTAGAAACAGGAGCCACGTCCCACTTGTTCTCCCTCCGGAGCACGATTCCGGAAAGCAAACTGGCAACTTGCGCATCGCCCTTGCGACAGCCTGCCTGTTGTACAAGGGTGGAAGGACGAATGCGAAAGGAGCACACCTTGAAGAAAATCCTCATGGTCCTGACCAGCGTTTCCGAAATCGGTAATGACAAGGAACCTACCGGATACAACGTCGCCGAGGCCGCACATCCATGGAAGGTGTTCCGGGATTCCGGGCACTTCGTCGACTTCGCTTCCATTAAAGGCGGACAGCCCCCGCGCGACACAGTGGACCAGGACGACCCGGTCCAGGTCCAGTTCACCCAGGACGAAACGACCCGTGCCGGCTTGTACAACACCGCAAGGGTTGAAGTCGTCGACCCCGAACAGTACGACGCCGTGTACCTCGTGGGAGGCCACGGCACCATGTGGGACTTCCCCAATAATGAGGGCCTGCAAAAGCTGGTCGGCGCTATCTACAACAAGGGCGGCGTTGTCGGTGCAGTCTGCCACGGCCCGGCCGGTCTGCTCGATGTCGAGCTGCATCATGGTTTGAAACTCTTAAGTGGCAAAACCGTTGCAGCATTCACCAACGATGAAGAAGTGGCCGTAGGCAAGGACAAGATCATTCCGTTCTTCCTGGCCGACAAGCTCACCGAGCAAGGCGCCACGCATATCGCCGCCGATAACTTCGAAGAGAATGTACAAGTCTCCGAACGCCTGGTCACCGGACAGAACCCAGCTTCCGCCGCAGGTGTCGCCAAGGAAATGGAAAAGCTCTTGGCCGAAGTGATCCACCAGGAGAAGGCCGCTGAAGCCGCAGCCGCCGAGTCCGAGGCCGAGGCCGAGGCACAATGAGCTAAGCCGTAACCCAGCCCGAAATCTCATGAAAAACGCTTGGATCCGTGTAGCTTCGCGGATCCAAGCGTTTTCGACTTCTACTGGACTTTATATAACGCATTCCGTACTCCATGCAACGCCATGCACCCCTTGCCGAAAGCGTGGCTGGTGATGCAAGCAGCTTGGAAAGCGTCTCGGATTGACCCGACAATACTCGTCAATCGATTGGGTCTGGTTCGCAACCTGGCCGTCCCTGCATCGCAAAAGCCTTCTCATACAGAGTGGCGCTCTCATCCGGCCAGCCTGGATCTCGCGGAACGACACCGGTAGCAGCCCAGAGCGTCTCCCTTAGCCACTGTGCGAATCCAGCTATACGGAAGTTGCCTACAGCGCCTGCATCCCCTTCAGCATGCTCAAGCAAGACAATTGCTCGCCTCATCCCACCGAGCTCGTTCTGAATGACGTTCCACAGCTCTTCATCCTTAGTGAACACAACGTCGTAGCTGTCTTCATCTTCTTCGGGAGGCCATTCCATCATTTCGCGTTCAACCGGCAAAGACCGGGAAGCAAGGAGCTCTGGGTCGGAAATATCGTAGGCTGCAACTACACGTGCCGAGTCTACATATTCATCGATGAGGTTGCCGGCGAACCTGGAGTAGTCGAAGGTCTTGCCACCCAACGAGGTGAGAAGTGCTGCAGCTTCCGACACGCGTGGAGCAGCGCCAACCCCGTAGTGTGCACGAGCAGCCTGCAAGAGTTCTTGGTAGTCAGTCATAGTTCCCCAATTCAAGCACTATTGGTGCCGCCAACAGTAGCTGGCGGCACCAATGCTTCGTGCAAGTTCTTTCCCAGGTCGAGCTTCCGTAGAAGAGATGAATGTCAGGGGTCCGCTTGTTGGGGTGGAAGTGCCACATGTACCCTTCTTGCCTCCTCCACTGATTTCGGGTCCAACTGGCGCCTTGCCGTCCTTAGTAGCTGCAGCTAGGGATTTTGCTTTGTTCCTGGAAAGCGCCCAAACGCCGTTGCCCTTCTTGCCACGGGTGACAGCCTTGGTTTTGGCCAGGGTCTTGGTGCTGATGAAGCTCTTATTGCTCTTGCGCGATGCCGAGTAGTAATCGCGCTACTTCGATTTGCTTTTCACCAGCTGCTGCCCGTGGTGGGAGCCCTGTCGAATCAACTTCGTGCGGCTCCCCTCGCCAGTACTTTCCTTGCGGTTTCTCCATGCTGATCACCCAGGGCATTCCTGGAGGACGCAGCTGAACCAGCAACCGGTATCCGCCGGGGCCTGATCCCACCGGCAACCGAAGGACGAGAGCAATGGCTCTCGCCCTTCGGTACACGACTATCAAGCTCTAGAATGCCAAGCCCAGGCGATTATTTGCCGGTACTGGCAACCCGTAGTTTCCGCGAAGCGTACTCTGCTCGTATTCAGTACGGAAGAGCTTGCGCTGCTGCAAAATCGGGACTACCTGCTCCGTGAATACTTCGAGACCTGCCGGCAAGACCGGAGCCATGATATTAAATCCATCGGCCGCTCCGGCTTTGAACCAGTACTCGATCCGGTCCGCCAGCTGCTCCGGCGTACCCGAGAACGTCTGGTGTCCCCGGCCAGGACCTAGCTCCCGGATGATCTGGCGAACCGTGAGCTTCCTTCGGTAACCCAGATCCAAGATGAGATCCCTTCGGGAGGTGGATTTCTCCTTGGCCACGGTATTCTCCAGCTCGGCGGGAAGTTCTCGGTCCAGTTCAAGGATTGCCGGCTCCACATGCAACTGCTGGGCCAACGTATTCCTGGCGTATTCCGGCAGAATGAGCTCATCCAGGGAATCCGCCAATTCATTGGCTTCGGCTTCCGTGGAACCAAGGATGGGAACAATTCCTGGAAGGACTTTGACCGAATGCGCTGCTCGGCCGTTGCCTGCTGCCTTGTCCTTGATTTCCTGGTAGAAGTCCCTGGCAGACTCAAATGATTGGTGAGCGGTGAAAATGGCTTCAGCCCATCGCCCGGCGAATTCCTTGCCGGCGGCCGAAGCTCCCGCCTGGACGATCACCGGATGCCCCTGGGGCGACCGCGGGACATTGAGCGCTCCAGCAACCTGGAAGTGCTCCCCGATGTGGGCCGCGGGGTGTATCTTGCCCGGATCCGCCCAGATCCCGCTTCCCTTGTCAGCAACGACTGCATCCGGCTCCCAGGAGTCCCAGAGCTTCTTCACCACCTCCAGGAATTCCTCGGCGCGACGGTATCGTTGCGAGCTGTCTAATTGGGCGGATTGGGAGAAATTCCTCGCCGCTGCATCGCCTGCTGTGGTGACGACGTTCCAGCCCGCACGCCCATTGCTGATCACATCCAGGCTTGCAAAGCGGCGGGCAAGATTATAGGGGTCGTTGTAGCTGGTTGATGCGGTCGCTATCAGCCCAATGTGCCGGGTCAACGGGGCGATGGCAGAAAGCACTGTCACAGGGTCGAGGATTCCTGCAGGTCGTTGGGCGACCGGCCCTTGAAGCACTGGGCCGTCTGCGAAGAAGATCGCGTCGAGCTTCGCTTTCTCGGCCAGCTGCGCCAAACGGATGTAGTGGCCGATGTCCGTTCCGGCGAGGGGGTCGCTGAGCGGCAGGCGCCATGAGGATTCATGATGCCCGGTAGTCATCAAGAACGCGTTGAGAGTCAAAGTTCGTGTCATGGTTGTAGTCCCTTCGGTAGGAAGATTGTCTAGGCGCGAGCCCAGCGCGAGAAGTGGCGCTCCAGCGCTACAAGTGCTGCGTTGACCGTGAAGCCTAGGATGGCGACAGTGAGTATGGCTGCGTACATTTTCGGGATCAGGAAACTGGCTTGCGAATTGGTGATCAGGAAGCCCAGTCCAGCCTTGGCGCCGATCATTTCGGCGGCGATGAGCACCAGCACGGATGACGTTCCTGCCATCCGGACGCCGGTGAAGATGATGGGTACGGACGAGGGCAAGACAACTTTCGCGAAGATCTCGTAGCTGGTGAGCCCCAAGGTTTTTGCCGCCCTGATCAGCAAGGGATCTACGCTGCGTGCTCCAAGGATGGTGTTGAGAAGCACCGGGAAGAACGCCGCGTAGACGACAATCGATACCTTGGATACTTCGCCAATACCGAGAAGGAGCGTGAAGACCGGAAGCAACGCCAAGGCCGCGGTATTTCGGAATACCTCCAGCAACGGGTTGAGGAAATCGCCGACTTTCGAGAACCACGCGACGACCAATCCGACTGGCACGCCGATGAGGACAGCGAGCGTGAATCCTACGGCCGCCCGGCCTAGGCTTGCCAGGATGTGCGTGCCCAGATCCCCTGAGGCAATCATCTTCCCCAGTGCCTGCAGAACTTCATGCAAGGGAGGAAGAAAGACCCGGGATGATGGTTCCAGGACGAATTGCGGGACAAGCTCCCACACCAGGAGAAAACCGATGATCGCACCCGAACGGTACAGCGTTGACCGCAGTCTTCCGGCCAAACGCAGGAAAGGAGAAGGCCGGTTTGACTCCCCGGTGGAGCCCTGCAGGCGCTGGTCCGGTACGGCTAAGGTGCTCATGCTGGTACTCCTGGAGAAACGAGCGACTTGTGGCTCACCGGCGATTTGCCGGCACTGGGAGCGGACTCGTGAAGCAGCGTCCAGATGCGATGGCGGTAATCGCTGAATTGGGGAGCCGAGCGGATGTCATCAACACTGTGGCGCCCGTCGAGTTCAATGTTGATGATCTCCTTGATTCGTCCGGGTTTGGAGGACATCACCGCTACCCGCTGCCCCAGGTACACGGCTTCTTCGATGCCGTGCGTAATGAAGACAATCGTGGTTCGGGTGCGACTCCAGATATCTAGCAGCAAGTCCTGGAGTTGTTCGCGTGTTTGGGCATCCAGGGCGGCGAACGGCTCATCCATCAGCAGCACCTTGGGTTCATGGGCCAAGGCACGGGCTATGGCCACGCGTTGACGCATGCCGCCGGATAGTTCGTGGGGGTACTTGTCTTCCACACCCTGCAGGCCAACGAGTCGCAGATATTCGTTAGCGCGGATCCGCCTTCCCGATTTGTCCAGTCCCCGACCGCGACGGGCCTGGCTCTCCAGCCCCACCTCGACATTGGCCACTGCCGTGAGCCATGGGAAGAGCGCATATTGCTGGAAGACTACTGAACGTTCCAGGCTGGGACCGGAGACCGGCTCGCCATCAACGAGAACTTCGCCCGAAGTTGGCGCGGCCAACCCGGCCAAGATATCCAGAAGAGTGGATTTGCCGCATCCGCTGGGGCCGACAAGGGTGAAGAATTCTCCGTCCTGGATCCGGAGATCCAGTGATTCAATGGCCGTGACGGCAGTATCTTCACTTGATCCGGAGCGGAGGAATTTCTTGCCCAAGTTCTTGATCTCAATGGTAGACATGCGCGATTACTGCCCTTCGTTTGCGAGGTCGTTGAATTCGTTGGTGTAGTACTCGCTGGGGGTGATTTCTCCTTCGAGAATCCCCGCGTCGTTGAGCCATTGCGCCCATCTGCTGAAGTCCTCGTCTTCGATGGCTGCGTGTTCGCCCAAGCCATAGCCGTTGAAGTACTGCAGGGCTTCAACGTCGTCTCCGCGATCCCTGGATTCAACGATTGCGGTGAATCTCTTGATGACCTCTTCGCGCGGATGCGTCGAAGCCCAGTCCGCTGCTTTGGCAATGCCAGTGGCCAGGGAATGCGCTGCTTCAGGGTATTGAGCGATGAAATCATCCCGAAGGACGTACTCTCCGGCATCAAAGTTGCTGAAGATTTCCGTGTCCCTGAAAACTTCTCGCAAGCCGCCTTGCTTCACCGCATGCACTTGGGAAGCCCCGGAAAGAGCGCCAACGTCGACCTGATGGGTGCGAACGGCTTGTGCGGTGTCGGTAGGTGGCAATACGACCAGCTGCACCTGCTCGATCTCTTGCGGCGTCAGGCCTTCGGATTTCAGATAGCTGCTAACGACCGCTTCGGAATGAGCGCCCAAAGTATTGACTGCAATTGTCTTGCCAATGAGGTCCCTCGGTTCTTTGATGCCGCTGTCTTCGCTCGTGTAGAACCCGACAAAGTAGTCTGCATTGGAACCATAGGATGAGACCACCGCGGTGACAGGCGATCCAGCTTCCTGCAGCTTCACCACTGCTCCGGAGAACGCGCTGCCGATCTCGGTGGCGCCGGTGGCTGTGTTCTGGATCGCCGAGGGCCCGCTGGAGTTGTTGCCAACCCATTCCAAGGACACACCGTCAAGGTAGCCCAGGTCTTCAGCCAGCTCCGGAAGGATCACGGTATTGGCGCTTCCTTCGTAGCGGACGGTTATTGTGCCGTCAGGGTTCTCAAGATCCGTGCCGTGAGCTGACGCAGTGCATGAGGCTAAAAAGAACGCTGCTGCCGTCAGCCCCGCCGCCGTGCCCATGCTTCGAAAGTTCAACCGTTTGAAATTATTCATCCCTGTTCCCCTCTATTTCGCGCTTTTTCCGTGCTTGGTAGCCATGCAACCACTTGGGCGGCGCCTCGGAAAGGGCATGGAAAACTGGAGAAACGAGAAGAAACCTGAGGTCAAAGTGACCTTCAGGTTTCGGAAGATGTCGCGGGATGGCTCATTAGCCTTAGCCCAACGGTATGTGGCTCCACAGGAAGGTCAGATACCGAGATATTCGGGGCGGAATTTAATCCGGGGAAACCTTAGCGGGTGCGTCCAAGGTCGCTCCGACGCCTGTTCCGTCATGTGCTTGCCTGCGGGATGAGCCTGGGAGAGCAGGAATTCATCCAATTCTTGCCTCTGTCGATTACTGATCTTGATTCGTGCCGGCAAATCGCGAACACATGAGCGGCGTTGCCAAGGTCCGGAGGCAAAGAAAAATCCCCGACTCCTGAAGCGGAGACGGGGAATTTCTTGCTCTGAAGCAGAGGACTACTTGCGCAGGCCCAGACGCTCGATCAGCGAACGGTAACGCTCGATGTCGGTGTTCTTCAGGTAGCCGAGCATACGACGACGACGACCAACCAGAGCCATCAGGCCACGGCGGGTGTGGTGATCATGCTTGTGCATCTTCAGGTGCTCGGTCAGGTCCGAAATACGGCGGGACATGACGGCAATCTGAACCTCAGGCGAACCGGTGTCACCCTCGTGGGTAGCGTAAGCCTTGATGATTTCGTTCTTGATAGTGGCATCCAATGCCATAACAAACTCCTAGAGTTGGACCGCGTTCATAAGTCGGTGCGAACGTCGAGACGCTCACGGCGGAAACTCGCAACCGCGGACTGCAGCGAGAACCATCGTCAATCATATCACCGACGGGTGCGCCGGCGGGACCTCCAGGCATGGGTGAGATAGGGCACCTGCACCTTTGCGTCCTGCTCGTGCCCCAGATGCTCCTGCCAATACCAGGCCAAGTTCGCTTCCACCTTGGCGCGGGTAGTTTCTGAAGACTTGCGGTAGTAGCTGCGGGATTTGGTCAGCTCGACGATCTCGTGGAAATCCAGTTCCATGGACCAATGCCAGATGCCATGCTCCGGCTTCTGGAACTGGGGTCCCAACGGCGGCTCCAGCTCGGGCCGGTGCACATCGCCGGCATGCATGATGCGTGCCAAGCGGTGAACCCAGGGAATGGCGACATCCAGCTGATTCCACAGCAGGGTGAGCCAACCGCCATCATGGAGCAATCGGGCCGCTTCGGCACTGGCTTGAGGGTGGTCCACCCAGTGCCATGCCTGGGCATAGGTCACCAGGCCAGCGCTATCGGCCTCCAAGCCGGTCGCTTCACCTGCGGCGCAGGTTACCGCGATCGCCGGCAGCCGCTTGGACAGGACCGAGAGCATTTCTGCCGATGGGTCTACGGCCCTGACTTCCAGGCCTGCACGGATGAGCTGTTCGGTGAAGATCCCCGAACCGCAACCGATGTCAATGGCACTCACCGGTCGGTGCTGCAGCGTGAATTCCAAGGCTTCCTGCGGATAGGAAGGACGGATCTTGTCGTAGCTTTCGGCATCGGCTTGGAAAGCGGAAGCTAATTCATCGCGGCGCTGGGCGCCCACGACGAAGGCCCGCTGCGGCAATGATGGTATCTCAGCCATGATTCCTAGTGGCGTTCTATAGCCAGCACCGCACGGGCCTGGTCAACGTCCTCGGTCATCTGCTCAATGAGGGCTTCGATGCCGCGGTAGGCAACCATCGGACGCAGGTGGGAAATGAACTCAACGACAATCTGCTGTCCGTACAGATCGAAATCTTCCACGCCTTCTTCGGGGCGGTCAATCACGTGGGCTTCAACCACTCGGGAGACGCCATCGAAGGTGGGGTTCGACCCGACGGAAATTGCTGCTGGCCAACGCACCTCGGCCTCGTCGATCACCCAGCCGGCATAGACCCCATCGGCGGGGATGATGCCGGTGGCTTCGGTGTCCAGATTCGCGGTGGGAAATCCCAGCTCGCGTCCACGGGCATGGCCATGGACTACTTCTCCGCGCATGCGATGCGGCCGGCCGAGGATCGCGGCGGCAGCTTCGACATTGCCGGCGGCTAGTTCTTCACGGACCCAGGTCGAGGACAAGCGGCGCTTGTCCCCTACGTCTTCGACACCTATGACTTCAAAACCGTATTTGGTGCCCAGTTCCTGCATGTAGCTGAAGTCCCCGGAATTGCCGCGGCCAAAACGCACATCATGCCCGACCACAACGGCCACGGCATTCAGCTTCTCTACGATGATGGAGCGAACGAACTCTTCAGCGCTCTGGTCCGCGAATTCCAGGGTGTAGTGGATCATCAGCGTGGCATCCAGCCCAACGCTGGCCAAGGTGTCCACGCGGTCAGCCAGACCCATGATCAATTCAGGAGCATCATCGGGACGGTGCACCAGCGCTGGGTGCGGGTCGAAAGTGATCGCTACCGATTGAGCCGAGCGCGCTTTGGCCTGCGCGACAGCTGCATCCAGCACCTCGCAATGGCCCAGGTGGACACCATCAAAGTTGCCAATGGTCACGACAGTGGGAGCCATATCCGCGGGGACGGCATCCAAGCCCTTCCAATAGTGCACTTTGCTCCTTCAGAAATTCTGCTGCGGTGGATGGAAAACCCACCGTGGTAATTCTTGCACGTCTTTAGGCGTGACGCTCATTACGGTTACGGTACAGCCACCACAAGCCGACAATCGGCAGCACCAGTGGAACGTAGCCGTATCCTTCGCCGAAACCGCTCCACACCGATGGATGGGCGAAGTCTTCGGGGTGGGTCAGCGACAAGATGCCGACCACGATCACGCCTGCCAATTCGACGGCTACCGCCCAGAACGAAACCAGCCAGGCACCACGCTTGGCTGAAGACAGCGAGAATGTGGCAAGGATATAGACCAGGCCAGAAAACAGCGACAGGCTGTAGGCGATCGGCGCTTCGTCGAATTTGCTCATGATCTGGTACACCGCGCGCACGCTCGCCGCCAGGGCGAGGATGCCGTACACGGCAATGATCACCCGGCCCAGTCCGGTGGACCGGCTTGGCTTGGGGGCCTTATTGGTGCTGCGCGCCTGAGCGGCCTGCATGATTCGCGAATTTCGCGGCTTTTCACCCATGTGAGTACTCCTACTGCCAGATCTGTTCCATGCGGAACACCATTACGAACGTGACGGCGGCCGACGCGGCCAGCACGGCGTTGGACCAACGGCTCTTCTCGCTGATCGCCCAGAAGAAGGCCACCGGCGGCATGATCAGCGCTGTGATGAAGTAGCCCCAGAATTCCACCGGGTCGCCTTGCACCGCATTTCCCCCGACCTGGCGGATCGCGGCCGCGATGCCGTAGGCAATCAGGAAAAGCTCGGTGGCCACCGCACCGATCAGCGCCCAGTCATCCGGGTGCTTGCGGATAGCGGTTGCGATAACTGCCACCAGCAATGCCAGTGCGCAGACCACCGCTCCGGCGATGAAGAATCCATTGACGGCAATCAAGCCAGTTCCTTTCGGGATTACTTAGCGGTGAAGACCAAGGCCGTACGCGCCTTGTCGCCCTTGTCTTCCAGCAGTGCGACCAGCACGCCATTGGGAGCGAAAGCCGCAACGGTCTGGCCTTCGGCAATGTCCATGCCCAGATGCGAGGCGGGGATGGTGCGGCCGAAAGACAATTCCACGGCTTCGTCGACGCTGACCGTGCGGTTCGGGAACAGCGCGGCAGCAGCCTTTTCGATTGGGAGAATCTCGAATTCCCCGGCCAGCTGCTCCAGGGTGCGGGTGAGCTCGATCTTGTATGGGCCCACCTCGGTACGGCGCAGCGCCGTCAGGTGCCCGCCAACGTTCAATGCTTCGCCCAGGTCGCGGGCCAACGCCCGGATGTAGGTTCCAGAAGAGCACGATACCGTGACGTCGACGTCGAGGATCTTGCCGCCGTTTTCGCGGCGCACCTCATGGATCTCGAACCGCGAAATGGTGACCGGGCGGGCCTTGAGTTCTACCTGTTCGCCAGCGCGCACGCGAGCGTAGGAACGCTTGCCATCGACCTTGATGGCCGAGACCGAGCTCGGGATCTGCTCGATGTCTCCGCGCAGCTGGGCGATCTCGCGCTCGATGTCTTCGTCGCTGACCGCCGCGGCGATGCGCTCGGAAATGATTTCGCCTTCGGCATCGTCCGTGACGGTGTTCTGCCCCAGCCGGATGGTGGCGGTGTAGGTCTTGTCGTGGCCGACGATGTAGGTCAGCAGCCGGGTTGCCTTGTTCACGCCGATAACCAGCACGCCGGTGGCCATGGGGTCCAGGGTGCCGGCGTGGCCGACTTTCCGAGTCCCTGCAAGTCTGCGGATGCGACCGACCACATCATGGGAGGTCATTCCCTGCTCTTTGTCGACTAATACGAGGCCTGAGGCCTGCTCTTGCGTGTTCTGCCCGGCTTTACTCACGCCTTCCAGTATATGGCTTGTGCGGAGAATAAGGCTGTCGCTGGTTCCAAGCGTGGCAGATCCCACTTGCAGCCTATTTCCATGAGCCGGCAATGCTCCGGGACAGGGCCCGCCAGCCCGCGGATCCGGCAGCTTCACGGCCTGCCAGCAAGACGAAAAAAAATTTCCAAGAGAATCCAATCCGTCGGGCAACCTGCCCCGAATGCTCATTGACAACCTGATCCGCACGGACAGGAAAAGGACCGACGACATCAGTCGCGGCGAAGCAAGGAGAAAATCATGAAGCGCACATACAGCAAAGTCGCTGGAGCATTCGGGCTCATCGCAGTCGCCGCCATGGGACTGAGCGCCTGCTCGACCGGTTCGGAAACCATGGAATCGCCCACGGCGTCCGCCTCGGAAAGCAGCTCGCCCATGGCCAGCGAATCGGCAATGGATCCAGCAAGCAATCTTGTGGGCAAGGGTTGCGCGGCCTACGCCGAAGCAGTCCCGACCGGTGATGGCTCGGTAGCCGGAATGGCCCAGGATCCAGTGGCCGTCGCTGCCTCGAACAACCCGCTGCTGACCACCCTGACTTCTGCAGTCTCCGGTGAGCTGAATCCTGATGTCGATCTCGTCGATACCCTCAATGGCGGCGAATTCACCGTCTTCGCACCGGTTGACGACGCCTTCGCGGCAATCCCGAAGGATGACCTGTCCGCAGTTGCCAAGGATGCCGACACCCTGACCAGCATCCTGACCTACCACGTCGTTTCCGGCCAGATTGCACCAGATGATCTTCCCGGAACCCACGCAACGGTCCAGGGCGAAGAGGTGGAAGTCACCGGTAGCGGCGACGATCTGGAAGTCAACGGGGCTTCGGTCATCTGCGGCGGCGTGCAGACCGCCAACGCAACCGTGTACCTGGTGGACACCGTCCTGATGCCACCGGCAAAGAAGTAGTATCGCCAGAATCATCAAAGCCGCTGGCATGAAGGTGGTGCATGGAATACCTTCCAGGCATCACCTTCGCCGGTGAAACGGGAACCTGGTTCCCTTGGACGGATCTTTTCGCAAAACGCCACGCCACAGCAGATAGCCGCTTAGCCACAGATGCATGAGACCCTAGGATTCATGAGTTCCAATAGACTCGATGCCATGGAAGACGATTCCGTGAAAACGCCAGACGTCCTGCTGCGACAGGTCGCGCTGGGAGATGAATCTGCCTTCGAATCGCTCTATGATGCCATGGCTTCACGGGTCTTCGGACTCGTGCTGCGGGTGCTTCGCGATAATGCACAGAGCGAAGAAGTCACCCAGGAAGTGTTTGTCGAAGCGTGGCAACAGGCAAGGCGCTTTGATCCGGCGCGTGGCACGGCAGCATCATGGCTGCTGACTATTGCCCACCGCCGGGCCGTCGACCGGGTGCGAGCAAGCCAAGCGAGCCAGGACCGGGATTTGCGCGTTGGAATCAAGGAATTCCAGGACAGCTACGACGACGTGGAAGAGAATGCCATCTTGCACGACGAGACCATGCGCGTAGCCCAAGCCCTGCAGCGGCTCACCGCCCCGCAACGCGAGGCGATACACCTGGCCTACTTCGGCGGATACACCCACACGGAAGTCGCAGAGCTGCTGAAAATACCGGTGGGAACCGCGAAAACGCGAATACGCGATGGAATGGGCAAACTTCGAGAACTGATGGGAGCGGCGTAATGGACAAGCACGAGAACGAGCTGACCGACAGCTTCGCCCTGGATGCTCTGGAAGACAAGGAACGCGAAGCCCTCCAGCATGGGGGTCCCGACTCTGCCCAGGCACGCCGGGAACTGGATGCCCTGCAGGAAACTGCTGGACTGCTCGGCTTGTCAGCGCAACCGGTCAATCCTCCGGCCCGGCTGAAGAACAACATCATGGCCGCTATCCGCACTACCGAGCAATTGGCACCTGTGCAGGAGACGGCCCTCGATCACGACGGCGCCCAGGCACAGGACCCAATAGCTCCTGCTGAACCAGCTGCTCCTGCTGAACGGGAAACCGAAACCGCTGCAACGCACCAGGCCCCGCAAGCTGGCGCAGAACGCGGCCCGCAGCGCTTCTTCGCCTTGGCCGCCGGCGTCCTGCTGCTCGCAGCGGTGGCTCTGGGCGGCTTGGCCATCAACCAGAATTCCCAGCAGCGCGAGCTGGAAAGCCAGATGGCCGCCATGGCCTCGCATCAAGAAGAGCTCAGCCGCATCCTGGCTGCCCCAGATGCCAAGTCGAAAACGCAGACACTGGACGACGGCGCGCGAATCACGCTGTCCTATTCTGCCGACGAAGGCCTGATGGCGGTGTCCACCTCGGGCATGCCAGCCTTGTCCAGCGACAAGGGCTACGAGCTGTGGCTGATCTCGGCAGAAGGGGCGGTTCCTGCGGGAATGCTCACCGGCGGCGATGCCAACGGCATGATCATGGTTTCGGATCCAATGAAGGGCATCACCCACTTCGGGATCACGGTCGAGCCGGCCACCGGCTCCCCGGCTCCGACAACAGACCCCATCATGGTCCAATCGCTGTGAGCGTGCGGAAGTTCTTGTAGCCTGTTCCAATCCGCAATGCTGCCCGTTCCGAAAACACTGTGAGAAGTTGTTCCCCCTGCATTCTGCAGGGGAACATGGACCGCAACGCATGAGGTGAGTGGCAGTGGGCATTTGGCAGAAGCGCAGCAGCAGTAAACTCGTATTCCACGCGGTGGCTGGAATTTGCTCGGCCGCAATCATGTTTGCCGTGGCCCAATTCGCCTCGGCATTTTTCAACAATGCATCCTCGCCGTTTTTCGCGCTGGGTTCAGCCATCATCGACCTGACTCCCCCATGGCTCAAGGACTTCGCCATCGCGACCTTCGGGACCAATGACAAGTTGGCGTTATTCATTTCCATCGGTGCAGCCGCCGCAGTCCTGGCGGCGATGATCGGCCTGATCGCCAAGCGAAGTTTTGCGCTGGCCTGCACGGCCATCATCGGCTTGGCCGTGCTGCTCTCCAGTGCCGTGGCCGCTCGTGCTTCCACCAGCCTGCTGGATATCATCCCGACGGTACTGGGCGCGATCGCCGGTATAGGGCTTCTGCAGTGGCTGACCCGGCTGGCTGCGGCCGCGGCCCCTAGGCAGGACGAGGGCGCCACCGCGACGGGTCCAAGCCGCAGGAAGTTCTTGATAGGCGCAGCCCTGTCCCTGGCCGCCGCGGCCGTCTCCACCGGTGTTTCCACCTCGCTGTCGGCATCGCGGAATATGGCCGCCGCCGCACGCAAGGCCTTGCGCCTGCCTGCGGCCCGGACCAAGGCGGAACCCCTGCCCGAAGGGGTGCAGGTAGAAGTAGCGGACATGCCCCGCTTCGTGACTCCCAACCAGGATTTCTACCGCATCGATACCGCGCTTTCGGTGCCGCAGATCGACCCGAACCAGTGGTCGCTGCGCGTGCACGGCATGGTGGAGAAGGAATTCACCGTGAACTTCGACGAACTGCTGGGCGAAGAACTCGTGGAAACCTATCTGACGCTCACTTGTGTGTCCAATCCCGTCGGCGGCGATCTGGTAGGCAACGCGAAATGGCTGGGCTACCCGCTGCGTAAGCTGCTGGAGCGCGCGGTTCCGCAGGCCGGCGCGGATATGGTGCTTTCGACTTCGCATGACGGTTTCAGCGCCTCCACCCCGCTCCAAGCGCTCACCGACGACCGGATGGCTTTGCTGGCCATCGGCATGAACGGCGAGCCGCTGCCTTTCGAGCATGGTTTCCCGGTGCGCATGGTGGTGCCAGGTCTCTACGGCTACGTGTCGGCCACCAAATGGGTGGTCGATTTGGAAGTGACGCGGTTCCAGGACAAGGCGGCCTACTGGACTACTCGCGGCTGGTCCGAACGCGGTCCAATCAAGATGTCTTCCCGCATCGATACCCCTCGCCCGTTCGCCCAGGTGCCTGCCGGAGAAGTCGTCTTGGGCGGAACTGCATGGGCGCAGACCCGGGGCATTTCGCGTGTGCAGGTGCAGATCGATGACGGACCGTGGGCAGATGCCCAACTGGCGACCGAAGCCTCGTTGGATACCTGGCGGCAGTGGCGCTTCGTATGGAAGGACGCAGCACCCGGAACGCACTCGGCAACCGTCCGCGCCTATGATGCACAGGGCAAGCTGCAGACCAGCGAGAAAGCCAACCCGGTGCCCAATGGCGCCAGCGGCTGGCAGCGCCTGCAATTCACCGTGCAGTAGCTCCGGGGCACCGGTGGGTTGTTCACACTACTGCCGACTGCGACCGGGGCTGGCTGGCCTGTTGGGCGCCGCCTTTGGCTTAGCTCCTGGCTCAGCGGGCATGGCCCCGGCAGGCTAGTGGCTGCGCAGCGTCTTGATGACCTTCTCGACCCGGCGCGTCCTGGTGTCCTCGCCGCGGGCAGCCACGATGGGGTCCACGTGGCCGCGCTGCTTGCTGTAGGACAGCTTGTTCCAGGCGTCCAGCAGCTCTGGCTCGGCGGAGAGCAGCACGGCCAGCGGTTCGGGGATTTCGACGGTGCGCGGTTCCTCGTCCAGCTCGAGTTTCACGCTGATTTCATCGCCCGCACCCTTGCCCGTGGCAGCACGGGTCTCGGAGCTGAAGGAAATGAGGAACTGCCCGTGCATGGAGGAAATGCTGTTCCGGTACGTGTAGTCCCCGTCAATGCACACGATGACCGGCACGCGCTTGCCGCGGCCGAATCCGAGCACGATGCCATCGGGAACCACGATACCCACGTTGTTCCCGCCGGTTGCGCTCAATGTTGTGGTGAATTCTGGCATGTGCTGCACCTTTGGTCGGATCCGGCGGTTTCTGATCACGCTATCCCACCATCTTCCCGGCGACCAGCCTTCGGCAGGGATTCGCGCTTCGCTGTGAGGGTAATCGAGGCCAACGCATAACGCCCCGGCCAGCACGCAATGCGTGCTGGCCGGGGCGTTGCTCCAGTCAGGATGAAGCCCAGAAACCCTTAGGCTTCTTCGGCGTCCTCGTCCTTCTTGTACGGGTCCTGGTCTCCGGCGAAGTCCTTGCCTTCGCGCAGAGCTGCAACCTCGGCGTCCTTCTCGCGGGCCTTGGCCAGCAATTCCTCCAGATGCGAGGCACCCTCGGGGATTTCGTCGGCGACGAATGCCAGCGTCGGGGTCAGGCGGATGGTCAGATTGCGGCCCAATTCCTTGCGCAGGGCACCGCCACGCTTTTCCAGCATGGTAGCGATGTCCTTCTTCATCTCGTCATCGCCAAAGACGGTGTAGTACACCGTAGCGTGCTGCAGGTCGTTGGTGACGCGAGCGTCGGTCACGGTGACGTTGTCAATGCGCTCGTCCTTGATGACGTTGCGCAGCGACTGGGCCATGAGGACCTGTACGCGCTTAGCCAGGCGTGCGGCGCGGGCTGAATCAGCCATGGTTTTCTCCTAATGGTTCAAAACTCGTGGGCGCTTGACCAAAGCTTATCGGTCAAACGCCCACGAATCAGTGAGTCACACTGCTAATTGCTTGTCGGCAATTAGTCGCGTGGCTTTTCGCGCATCTCGAAGGTCTCGATGATGTCGCCTTCCTTGATGTCGTTGAACGACCCCAGGCCGATACCGCATTCGAAGCCCTCGCGGACCTCGGTGACATCGTCCTTTTCGCGGCGCAGCGAATCGATGTTCAGGTTGTCGCCCACGACGTTGCCGTCGCGTACCAGGCGAGCCTTGGTGTTGCGCTTGATGGTGCCCGAGCGGATGATCGAACCGGCAATGTTGCCGAACTTCGAGGAGCGGAAGACCATGCGGATCTCGGCGGTGCCGAGGGCCACTTCTTCGAACTCCGGCTTGAGCATGCCCTTGAGCGCATTCTCGATGTCGTCGATAGCGGAGTAGATGACCGAGTAGAAGCGCATGTCGACGCCCTCCTTGTCGGCCAGTTCTGCCACGCGCTCGGCTGGGCGGACGTTGAAGCCAATGATGATGGCGTTGTCCACGGTTGCCAAGTTGACGTCGTTTTGGGTGATCGCACCGACACCGCGGTGGATCACGCGCAGCTGCACATCGTCGCCGACCTCGATCTTCATCAGCGAGTCTTCCAGTGCTTCAACAGCACCGGAAGCGTCACCCTTGAGGATCAGGTTCAGGGTATCGATCTTGCCATCGGCAACAGCCTTGTCGAAGTCTTCCAAGGTGATGCGCTTGCGGCGCTTGGCCAGCATTGCGTTGCGCTCTGCGGTTTCGCGCTTGTCAGCGATCTGGCGGGCGGTGCGCTCGTCTTCGGTGATCAGGAAGCCGTCGCCAGCACGCGGGACCGAGGACATGCCCAGGACCTGTACCGGACGCGATGGCAGTGCCACGTCGAGGTTTTCGCCGTTCTCGTTGAACATTGCACGCACGCGGCCGTGGGCGGTGCCCACCACCATGGTGTCGCCAACGCAGAGGGTACCGGACTGGACCAGGACGGTAACAACCGAACCGCGGCCCTTATCCAGGTTCGCTTCAATGGCCACGCCACGAGCGGACTTGTCCGGGTTGGCCTTGAGCTCAAGCACGTCCGAGGTCAGCAGGACAGCGTCCAGCAGCTCGTCGATGCCCTGCTTCTGCAGTGCCGAAACCTTCACGAACATGGTGTCGCCACCGTATTCTTCTGGAACCAAACCGTATTCGGTCAGCTGGCCCATGACCTTGTCAGGGTTGGCGCCTTCCTTATCGATCTTGTTCACAGCGACGATGATCGGCACGCCGGCAGCCTGTGCGTGGTTCAGTGCTTCCACGGTCTGCGGCATGACGCCGTCATCCGCGGCGACAACCAGCACGGCCACGTCAGTGACCTCGGCACCACGGGCACGCATGGCGGTGAACGCCTCGTGGCCCGGGGTATCGATGAAGGTCATTGCGCGATCGCGGCCCTCATGGATGTGGTTGATCTGGTACGCACCGATGTGCTGGGTGATGCCGCCATGCTCGCCCTCGATAACGTTCGACTTGCGGATAGCATCCAGCAGTCGGGTCTTACCGTGGTCGACGTGGCCCATGATGGTGATGACTGGGGCGCGCTCTTCAAGCACGTCTTCGCCTTCAGCCTCAAGTTCGGCATCCAGGTCCAGGCCGAAGCCTTCGAGCAGTTCCTTGTCTTCGTCCTCAGGGGAGACGACAAGCACCTTGTAGCCCAGCTCTTCGCCGAGTACCTCGAAGGTTGCCTCATCCAGCGACTGGGTGGCGGTAGCCATTTCACCGAGGTGGAACAGTACGGTTACCAGTGCTGCTGGGTTCGCGCCAATCTTGTCGGCGAAGTCGGTGATCGACGCGCCGCGGCGCAGACGGATCTCGGTGTCGCCGTTGCCGCGTGGAACATTCACGCCGCCCAATGACGGAGCACTCATCTGCTCCAATTCCTGGCGCTTTGCGCGCTTGGACTTGCGCTGCTTGCCGCGACCGGCGCCTCCCTTGCCGAAAGCACCGCCAACGCCACCGCGACCGCGTGGTGCACCTGGGCGGAAGCCGCCACCGGTACCGCTGCCGCCACCGCTGCCGCCACCTGGGCGACCGCGGCCGCCGGCACCTGCACCTGGACGTCCGCCGCCTGCTGGCGCTGGACGATCGGTGCGGTTAGGCATCATGCGCGGGGTTGCAGTGGTACCTGCGCCAGCACCTGGGCGTGGACCGCCGGCACCTGCTGGGCGTGGGCCACCTGCGCCGGCTGGGCGTGGAGCGCCCTGGCCTGCTGGGCGTGGACCGCCGGCACCTGCTGGACGTGGACCGCGCTGGCCGTCACGTGCCGGACGTGGACCGCCCTGGCCGTCACGAGCCGGACGTGGACCGCCGACACCTGCTGGGCGTGGACCGCGCTGGCCGTCGCGTGGTGGGCGAGGACCGCCCTGGCCGCCTTCGCCGCGCATACCCTGCTGCGAGGAGAACGGGTTGTTGCCTGGGCGTGGACCGCCCGGACGAGGTGCGCCTGGACGTGGGGCACGACCGCCTTCGCGGTTGCCGCCACCACGGCGTTCGCCGGACTCAGCGCCGCGCATACCCTGCTGGGAAGAGAACGGGCTGTTGCCTGGGCGTGGAGCGCCTGGCTTCGGAGCTGGCTTGGCACCTGGCTTCGGTGCCGGGGCTGCACCTGGCAATGGAGCGCCAGGGGTTGCCTTCGCGACCGGAGCTGCAGGCGCCGCAGGTGCGGCTGGGGCTGCAGGAGCCGGAGCTGCCGCAGCTGGCTTAACGCCTGGCTTCGGGGCCGAGGCACCTGGGGTAGCAGCCGGCTTGGAAGCCGACTTCGGTGCTCCAGGGGTCGCTGGCTTGGCGGCGGCTGGCTTGGCAGCAGCTGCTGGCTTAGCGGCACCGTTGGAACCTGGGAATGCGTCGCGCAGCTTGCGCGCTACTGGCGGTTCAACGGTCGAGGATGCCGAGCGAACGAATTCGCCCATGTCCTGCAACTTGGTTAGTGCTTCTTTTGAAGTGATTCCGAGCTCTTTAGCGAGCTCGTGAACGCGGGGTTTAGCCACATCTCTCCTGTGTCGATGTGATCTGCTCAAACCCCGGTATCAAAAGATAAATCTTTAGATCAGCGGTCTGGCAGATCAGCTGTGTAATTCGTGAAATTCTTCCGTCGCACGGTGGATCACGCAGAACTGATTGTTCATCGTTGTGCGCTCAGCATTGCCGACTCATCGGGTTGCCATCAGATTTCTGACCCGCTTTCATCATGTTTGCCAGATAGCTGGTTGCTTGCCAGCTGATCTTCGTATGCAGTGAATTCCTGCAGCACCTGCGAATCGTCTACCGCAGACCTGAAGGCCCGCGCGAACGCCCGGCGCTGCACCGCTTGCTGCACACACTTTTCGGTCCCGTGGGTCCAAGTGCCCCGCCCGGAAGCGGAACCCTGTTGATCCAAACTCACCGCATGCAGCGGTGTACCGTCTTTCAGGACCCAACGGAGCAGCTCATTTTTACTGGTTACGGTTCGACAGCCAATGCACGTGCGTTGCTGATGCAGCTTCATGCGAGCGCCGTCGCCACCTTCCCTAGTTATTACGAGCCATCTACTAGTCTAGCGCGTTTGGACGCCATAGCACGCATGAGTTGTGGCTCACACGCAGCTAGGCTTCCAACACGCTGAACTGGAATTATTTCCCGCAGCTGCTTAGAGCTGCGGTTCCTTGCCGCCCGAGGCAGCCAGGATGTCAATGCGCCAGCCGGTCAACTTGGCAGCAAGGCGAGCGTTCTGGCCTTCCTTGCCGATTGCCAGCGAGAGCTGGGAGTCGGGAACAACCACGCGAGCACGGCGTTCGGCTTCGTCCAGGATCTCTACCGAGACGACCTTCGATGGAGACAGGGCCGCGGCGATGAACTTCGCTGGATCCTCGTTGTAGTCAACGATGTCGATCTTCTCGTCGTTCAGTTCGTTCATCACGGCGCGCACGCGGGTTCCCATTTCACCGATGCAAGCGCCCTTGGCGTTGACACCGGCCTTGGTTGCGCGCACAGCAATCTTGGTACGGTGGCCAGCTTCACGAGCCAGTGCCTCGACCGTGACGGTGCCGTCAGCGATTTCTGGAACTTCCATTTCGAACAGCAGGCGAACCAGGTTCGGGTGGGAACGGGACAGGGTAACGGCTGGGCCCTTGTTGCCGCGCTCAGCGGAAACAACGTAGGCGCGCAGGCGGTTTCCGTGCTGGTACTTCTCGCCTGGGGACTGCTCAACTGGTGGCAGCAGCGCTTCCAGATCACCGATCTTGACCTGCACCATATGCGAGGAGTAGCCCTGCTGGATGACGCCGGAGATCAGGGTGCCAACGCGGGCTGCGAACTCGCCGACAACCTGCGCATCTTCAGCTTCACGCAGGCGCTGCATGATTACCTGGCGGGCGGTGGAGGCGGCGATGCGGCCGAAACCGTGCGGGGTGTCGTCGAATTCGCCCAGCAGCACGCCGGCGTTGTCGCGGTCCTCTACCAGGATCGCCACATGGCCGTTGCTGCGCTCAATGTGCGCGCGGGCGCCAGGCATGGCGCCTTCGGTCTTGTTGTAAGCCAGCAGCAGTGCCGACTCGATGGTCGGAATCAAAACATCCATTGGGATGTCGCGGTCTTTTTCCAGGATGCGCAGCGCATTCAGATCGATATCCACGCTTAGCCCTCCAAATCTTCAGTATCGGCAGTGTCAAATAGTGCGTCATCGAAGTTCAGCTCTGGATCGACAACAGCTTTACGGATATTTTCGAAGGCATAGGCCGCAGGATCGAGCACCTTGACCTTCATGCCCTTCTTGGCCGGCTCGCGGTGCTCAGCAATCAACACGTCGCCGTCGTTGACCTCAAGCAGGCGCCCGCGAAGCTTCGTGCCGTCGGCCAGCGAAATCTTGACCATGCGGTTGAGGGCGCGGATCCAGTGGCGCTGGGCAGTCAATGGGCGGGAGAGTCCTGGGGAACTGACTTCGAGTTCGTAAGGAGCCGACGATGCGTAGACGGCGTCCTTGTCCAGAGCGTTGGAGATGGTGGTGGTAACTTCACCAAGTTCATCGAGAGTCAGCGTTTCGTGACCGTCGGCCTTGTCGACGATGATCTGCACGATCATCTGCTTGCCGGAGGGACGCAAGGCGACTTCCTCCAGGAGAAGCCCGTGGGATTCTACTTCCTTGGAGAGCAATGCAGTCAGACGCTGCGCTTCCTGTTCGGTATCGGCCGGCATTCCGGTCATGGATATCCTCCCACGCTATTCGATGTTGTCCGTTAAGCCTATATTGCGTTCCGCTCATTGAGAACATCTAAACGGGCACAGGTGAAGGAACTCACGCCCATTTTCTATCCATCGTGGCGCTCGACACCGCTATTGCCCTCTTTACCTGCATTGATCATGGCATGATCGAAACGCTATGACTGAAAAATCGCCCCATTCCGCCCGTCGCACCGACAGGCAAGTACGCCGCGCTCCAGGCTGGATTGCTCCGGTACTGGCTGGTGCAGTTGCCCTTGCCGTGACGTGGGGCATTGGCAGCACCATCTTCCGAGGCGCCCTGGTGGAGCGGGGCCTGCCCGAACAGGTCAATGAGGCCAGCGCCGATGCCCGCATGACGTGGGAATACGGAGCAAAGCTGGCAGACCTGGCATCTCAGGCCCAAGCCTTGGCCCAGCTGGCACCCGAGGATAACGCTTCGAGGCTATCCGCATTGGCGACTTCCTTGTCGCAGGGGTCAGCGGTGCTCGGTGAATTGCGCTTCGACGACCAAGAGCCTGCGGCATTGCCGCAAAGCTTCTCCCCCGACGCGCTGGTTGCGCTTGCCACGAATGTCGCCGACGCATCGTCAGCGATGCCTGCCTTCGCAGAACCGTCGCTGTCCAGGGATTCGAAGCTGGCCCAGATTGCTTTCCAGATCAATCTGGACGCCCGCAGCGCTGTTGCATCTTTGGGAGAAGAGCGTGATTTGGACTTGGCCTTGCCACTGAGTGCAGTCTCGGGTGAAGAAGAGCAGAAAGACCAGCCAGTAGCCTGCCTGCCTAAGGAGGAGCTGCTGGACCCCGCGAAGGAAATCACCGAAGCGCAGAACATCGAACCAACGGCCGTCGCCCGGGCCCTGGACCGCGGCTATGCACTAGATTTCGTTCTGCAGCTCACGGCTGCACGTGGTGCCGACAGCGCCAAGGAAGCCGTCGAAGCTCGACGCAGCGAGCTGGGACGCCAGCTTCGCGGCCTGCGTGCGACCGTTGACGAACAGTGCACAGACCTGCGTGAACCCGCCTATGCGCTACCCGAAGGCGGCCTCGAAGACCTGGCTGCCCTATCCGCGGAAGCCGAAGGGGATTTTGCTGATGCATTGGTCGTAGCAGCGGGCGTTAGCGATGGTGCAGCCGGCGCAAAAATTTCCGCCGTCGCTTTCCAGACTCTCAATGGCCAGCAGGGATCGAATGAGGAATACCGCATCCTTGAGACTGGCGAAGTCGGGAAATAGTTTTGGATTCAGCTAGAATTTAGCCGTATTTCACGTTTCGTTGAATTATCACGAAATAATCACGACTGCTAATTGCCCTGAGTCGAAATAGAGCACGGTTCGGGTAGAGCCAAAACAGCGCGAGGCGCACTAAAATTCACGGATGATCCGTAATTTCCATCCGCACTATAAGATATAACCCGCATATGGCATGCGGGTTTTACGCGGTATTACCCGAAACCAATTTATCAACGACCACCATTTCCTCCGCCATGGAGTGATTTCAAAGATATATGAATCTCGTTCCTATTCACTGGCTCTCGATATTCGCGCCGAAAGGGGCTATCGTGAATATCAAGTGCTTGAGATACGGAATTTGGCTCCCATAACACGGAGCGGGATTCTCCGCTTTCTTCCACTTATTGGGGAACTAACAACTTGTGGCTAGGTCGTCAATTGGAGGTTGGGTAATGTCAGGTCGATTCATGCGTTCGAAGACAGCAGAACTGGTCAGCGAAGTGATCGGTTCAAGGCAAGGTCGGGCGCAACTCAGTTCACATGGTTGGGTCCAAGGCATGCCTATTGTCATTGCGCAACCTGAGGAAACAGTCAACGACGTCATGTCGCTCGTGGCCGCGCATCAGCCACCAGCGCTGATCGCTACTCTCGATCCGGCGAACAACGATTTGTGGTTCCTGTATGTATCCATCGGTTGCACAGCGTTGCAGGTTGTAGATCCGCTGGAAAGCCACACTACGGTTTCCCAACTCTACAAAACTGCAATGGGTTCCAGCTTCTTGACTTTCAGGATCGCGCAAATGGCGACCAGTTCCATGGTCCATGCCATTGAACCCCAGCATGTCCAGCACTACGCCGGATACCCGCCAATCGACACATCAGCGGCTAGCGGCCGCTAAAGCTATCACTTGCCGGCGAGGATCAGGTCCGAGCCGAGTTTGATAATCAGTGCCGAAACGACGATCACGAAAACAATGCGAATAAAGGCGCTGCCCTTTGAGATCGCCATGCGCGCCCCGAGATAACCGCCAAGCATATTCATCACGCCCATGGCCAGGCCTAATGCGACTAGGACGTGCCCCGTGGGGATGAAGAGCAGCAGAGCACCTGCGTTGGTGCAAAGGTTAACGATCTTCGCCTTGGCGGAGGACTGCAAGAAGTTGTAGCCCAGCACTGTCACCATGGCGATGATCAAGAACGATCCAGTCCCGGGACCGATCATCCCGTCGTAGCCGCCAATCAGCAGCCCAATCAGGATGGCTCGAAGATAATGCCCATGCCCGGCGTAGCGCAGGCGCGACAGCTCCCCGGCTTTGGGCTTCAGGATCGTGAACAGCAGCACCGCAATGAGCGCTGCGATAATGATGGGCTGAATGGCTCCAGAGGGAAGAATTGTGGCCAGCGCAGCTCCGCCGAAGGCACCGAGCATGGCAGTCAATGCCATCGGAATAGCGGTCTTCAAATCCGGGCTGGTGCGCCGGTAGTACGTCACCGCGCTGGTAGCCGTTCCGAAGATTGAGCCCAGCTTATTCGTGGCCAGCGCCTGCACCGGCGTGATGCCGGGGAAAAGAAGCAGCGCGGGCAATTGAATCAGGCCGCCACCGCCAACTACCGCGTCAATCCATCCAGCGCCCAAAGCTGCAAGAAGCAGCAACACCAGGGGCCAGAAGGAGACGGGTTCACCGTTGACGGACAGCAATTCCAAGAACTCTTGCACCGCGCTACTCCCCTATTCAGTTATTGGCTACAGCCTTTTAGGCGCTCAGCTCAGCGACAACGTCCTCGACCTTGACATCGCGGCGTTCGCCGGTGGCACGATCCTTGACCTCAACTACGCCCTCAGCAAGTCCACGGCCCACAACAACGATGGTTGGAATGCCGATCAGTTCTGCATCCGAGAACTTCACGCCCGCGGACACCTTTGGACGGTCATCCAAGATAACTTCCAAACCGGCCGATTCAAGTTCTGAGGCCAACTTCTCAGCAGCCTCAAGCAGTTCTGGGCCCTTGCCGGTAACGACCATGTGGACGTCGGCTGGAGCAACCTGCTTTGGCCATGCCAGACCGTTTTCGTCATGGTAAGCCTCGGCCAGTGCTGCTACCGCACGGGTGACGCCAATGCCGTAGGAGCCCATGGTGACAACCTTCAGCTTGCCGTTCTGGTCCAGGACCCGCAGATCCAGAGCCTCAGCGTACTTGCGGCCAAGCTGGAAGATATGACCCATTTCGATACCGCGTTCGGTGCGCAATGGGCCCGAGCCGTCCGGTGCCGGGTCGCCCTCTAGCACGTTGACCGACTCGATGGTGCCGTCAAAGCCGAAGTCGCGCTCGGCCACCAAGCCGAAAACGTGCTTGCCCTTTTCGTTGGCGCCGGTGATCCACGAGGTACCGGATACTACGCGAGGATCAACCAGGTAGGTGATGCCGCTGGTGCCTTCGGTACCCAGAACGGCCTGATCCAGGCCGTTGCCTGGGCCGATGTAGCCGGCAATCAATTCCGGGTGCTTGGCCAAGTCTTCACCGCTAGCGGCTTCAACCTGGACCTCGCCGATGATGCCCAGCGGGGCACCTACGGTAGCTTCGACACGCTTCAGGTCCACCTGGCGGTCGCCTGGAACACCGATGACTACCAACTGGCGGTTGCCTTCTGGATCGGTCAACGCCAGGACAACGTTTTTCAGGGTGTCCTTGGCTTCCCAAGCACCGGACTCGCGTGGGCGCAGCTCGTTGGCCGCGGCAACCAGCGTCTCGATGGTCGGGGTATCCGGGGTATCGACAACTTCGAACGCAGGTGCGTTGGCGTAATCGATGGACGCTGGCACTACGGTGGTGACAGCTTCCACGTTGGCTGCGTAACCGCCGGCCGAACGGACGAAGGTATCCTCGCCAATAGCTGTTGGATGCAGGAATTCCTCGGACTTGGAGCCGCCCATGGCACCAGCCTGCGCGAAGACCGGAATAACTTCCAGTCCCAGGCGCTCGAAGATCTTCAGGTAGGCGCCGCGGTGAGCCATGTAGGCTTCGTCCAGGCCTTCATCATCGATGTTGAAGGAGTACGAATCCTTCATGATGAATTCGCGGCCACGCAGCAGGCCCGCGCGTGGACGTGCTTCGTCGCGGTACTTGTTCTGGATCTGGTACAGGTAGACCGGAAGATCCTTGTACGAGTTGTACAGATCCTTCACCAGCAGCGTGAACATTTCCTCATGGGTCGGCGCCAAGAGGTAGTCTGCATCTTTGCGGTCCTTGAGACGGAACAGGCCTTCGCCGTATTCGGTCCAACGGCCGGTCTGTTCGTAAGGTTCACGTGGCAGCAGCGCTGGGAAGTGGACTTCCTGGCCGCCGATAGCGTTCATTTCCTCGCGAACAATAGCTTCAACGCGCGCAAGGACCTTCAAACCCAACGGCAACCAGGTGTAGATGCCCGGGGCCGCACGACGGATGTAACCGGCGCGTACCAACAACTTGTGGCTGGCGACTTCGGCGTCAACCGGATCTTCACGCAAGGTGCGCAAGAAGGTAGTGGAAAGCTTCAAAACCACTCGGGGTGTCCTTTTCCGTCCGTCGACTTCAGAAATATTTTCGGATGCCGACTAGCTATGCAAAATCAAATGGGTTTTGGCCGCAAAATTGGCCTTAATCAATGCTACAGCTTTCGGCCACTTCCCAATAAATTCAAGGGCTTGCGCGGAATCGTGTTGCGTGCCCGGGGCCGGATGCGGGCCTCTGGATAGATGGTGGGCGCTGCAGGGTTCTGTTTCGTTGAGTCGCTGCCAGCAAAGGACATCCCAGTCGGGTGCCAGTTCCCCGCCGATTTGTACTTGCCAGCACCCATGGCGAGGCTTACGCGGAAGCATGGCGCAGCTGGGTCGGCTGCGGCGCGCAGGCCGGTGCACCGGCGTTGTTGCGGCATCCGCGGTCTGCGCCGATTCATAAACTGCGCAGGTGCCAGGAGCGTGGGAATCATGGTTCATCCGGCTTTCCGTTCAATTCGTTGTGCGATTTCCAGGCCGTTGCAGTTCAACGAAACGTCCGGATGAGGCTCGAAAACCGCCACGTGGCAGACGCGCGGGTGACCCGGAGGAAGCGCCATACAGCGCTTGCTCCGGGACCGGGAAACCGATTCACGGGCAGGGAAACGGTTTTATCAGGATTGATGATAGGTTTCGGCGAGCGCATACACCGGAGTTCCGATGCCCTCGTACCGTGCCTTGAGCTGCAAGCCCAGATACTTCGAATAATGCCTGGACTGGTGCAGGTTGCCTCCGTGGAACCAGAGGTTCTTGACCTTGGTGGGCTTCCACATATTGCGCAGTTCCCCCTGCCATGGACCCGGATCCTTAGCGGTCCCCGACCCCAGGCCCCAGCATTTTCCGACTTCATCCGCGACTTCCTGGGAGATGAGCTTCGCCGCCCATCCGTTCATCGAGCCGTAACCGGTGGCGTAGACCACCGCGTCCGCCGGCAGTCGAGTGCCATCGGCCAGCACCACCGATTCTTCGGTCAAGTGCGATACCTCGCCATGGGCCAAAGCAATCGATCCGTCGGCCACCAGCTCGCTGGCACCGATGTTGATGTAGTACCCCGAGCCGCGGCGCAGGTACTTGAGGAACAGCCCTGAACCGTCGTCGCCGAAGTCCAGCTCGAATCCCGCATCCGCCAGCGACTTGTAGAAGTGCGCGTCTTCCTGCTGGATTTTCTCGAAGACCGGCTTATGGAATTCCGGGAGGACTTTGTACGGGATGGAGGCGAAGATCAGGTCTGCCTTGTTGTGGTCTATGCCGGCAGCGAGGGCTTCTTCCGAGTACAGTCCGCCCAGCACATGCTTCATCAGCGATTCGGAGCGCACGATATGCGTGCTGGAACGTTGGACCATAGTCGGCTTGGCCCCGTTTTGCACCAGATCCGCGCAGATATCGTGTGCGGAGTTGTTGGCGCCGATAACCACGACGTTCTTGCCCGCGTACCGTTCGCCGCCTGGATGCTTGGAGGAATGGTTCTGCTCGCCTTTGAAGATCTCGGCTCCCGGGTACTGGGGAATGTTCGGAATACCGGACATGCCGGTGGCCAGCACCAGCTGGGTGGGACGCAGGGTCAATGGTACTCCGTCGCGTTCTACCTCGACGATCCACCCCTCTCCTTCCGGATCCTGCCGGGCGCTGGTCGCTTCAGTCAGTGACCAATAGTCCAGCTCCATGAGCTTGGTGTAGCTTTCCAGCCAATCCCCCATCTTGTCCTTGGGCGTGAACACCGGCCAGTGGTCGGGGAAATCAATGTAGGGCATATGGTCATACCAGACCGGATCGTGCAGCGCCAAGGAATGGTAGCGCGAACGCCATTGGTCACCGGGACGCGGATGCCTATCGATGACCAGGGCAGGAACACCCATGCGCTTGAGCCGAGCGGCCAAGCCTATGCCGCCTTGGCCGCCGCCGACAATCAGCGTGTAGGGCTGGTCGGTGATCCCCAGGGACTGCTGCTGCGCGGTGCGTCGATCAAGCCAGTTTTCCTTGCTCATCGCTACGCCGTGCTCGGCGCCCAGTTCGCGGCGCGGACCAGCAGGTTCGGGGAATTTGCGCAGGCCCTGCGCGGTGCTCAGCAGGGTCCAGGCCTTCCCATCGCGCAAGCGGAGTAATCCAAGCCCGTTGAATGCGTCGTTCTCGAACGTGTACCAGGCTTCAATGACGCCGTCAGCCTCTTGTGCGCTGGTGACTTCGATGTTCCGCGGCCACGCGCCTCGTTCAACGCCAAGCAGCATCTTCTCGATCCCGTCACGGCCCTCGCTGGTGTGAAGGTTCCATGTCATCGAGGCCAGATCCCGCCAGTAGCACTCCTCCGAAAATAGCTGCACAGCTGCTGGCGCGTCACCCGCTTCCAACGCTATCTGCAAGGAATGGAACCAGCTCCGGGCTTGCAACAAGCAATCATTGTCAGTCATTTGCGTCTCATCTCTTCATCGGGATTCAATGGATGGCCATTCGGGCCCTCCGCGACTAATGAAAGAATATGATCTGCGTCACAAAAGAAAAGCGTTGCAATAGGTTGCAGCTGCTCCGGGATTGCTAGTGGCTGCTCACCGGGACCACGATCCGGTAGGGACGTGAGGCGATCAGGCCACGCAGCTTGGAACGCAAGCGGGATATTTCGGCACGGATGGTGACGTTCGGCGTATCCGCAGGCCACAGGCTCGCCAACTGCCCTGAGCTCACTCCGTGAGGGTTCGCAGCCAGCAGCTCAAGGATCTGCCAATGCTTCGCGCTCAAGTTGATGCGCGTCGCCCCACCGGGCGAATGGACAATAGCCTGCAGTGAAGCTCCTGCGTACAGCTGGAGGCTCACCTGGCCTTCTGCCCTTTGCAGCAGCCAGCCTCCCGGTGTCCGCCGCGCATCTATTGATCCCAGCCCGGAAATCCAGTTCCGCCCTTCTTCCATGGACATCGGCAAATTGAGCTTGGATCCAACACTGTAGCCTTGGGCGGCGGCTATGGAGCCTTGCACGTCAACTAGGACGTACTCGCCTTCGGGCAGTTGGGTGGAAAGCTGGAGCGTCTGCATTTTCAAGGCATGCTCGGTTTGCAGAAATAATTCTGCTTCTCGGGCCACGGATGAGACCAGAGCCAAGGAGTGCGGATGCGCCGTGCGGAACGAGCCTGCCAGCGTGATCGTGCCAATCAGCGCCGAGGCGGCAGGATTCATGACCGGCGCCGATGTGCAGACCCAGTTGTGCTGTTCTTCCCGGGCATGCTCCGGGCCGAAAATCTGCACCGGGGCACGCTCGGCCATTGCCGCGCCGATCCCATTAGTGCCCACGTCGCTTTCGCGCCAGCGTGCACCGGCGACAAATCCGATGCCGTCACTTCGGCGGCGTACTGCAGAGGGCCCGAGCACCCAGAGCACGAATCCTTGCTCGTCGGAGATGACCAGCTGGTTTCCCGCCTGGGTGGCCAAGGAGAGCAAACGCTCCTTGAAGAGCTCGACCAGTCCGTTGAGTTCTTCGTTGGCCTGCCTGCGCTCGCGTATTTCAGAAGTATCCAAGGGAACGATATCTGTTCCAAGCTTGCCGGCCCTGGACCATGAACGAGCCACCACTGGCCGCACCACTTCAGGGATGCACGCACCTTCGGCCCAGAGCTGATGCAGGGACTTCAAGCTTCGGGCTTTGCGCGTCGGATCCTCGCCCGCAGTCAAGGCAGCCTCGATGGATTTGCGTGGCGCACCGTGTTCCAGGGTCATCCATTGAGAATGCCATGACTCGCGCATCATTGGGAAGCATTTGCCGCGCAAAGAAGTGAAGACTCTTCTGATTCCCTTGGAACCAGAAGAGCCTTCAACGGCTGAAGGAGGCCTACTTGGCCGTGGCCTTAACCTCTTCAACTGCCTTGTTCAGTTCCTCAACGAGTGCTTTCACAGCCTCGCCATCAGCTTGTTCGCCAGTTTGGGTGCGGGAAACGGCCACAACATTTTCACCGACTACGCCCTGAATCTGGTAAGAACCGCCTGGGACCTCTTCGCCATTCATGGTCATGGCAGTGTGGGTTACGATGGTCTTGTCCGCATCGGATTCAGCATCCAGGATCTTGGCCGAGGCAGAAACTTTCTGGCCCGCAACACTCATCGAGAAGTCCTCGCAGCCCTGCAGGTCCTTGGCATCTACCATGTCCTTGATTGCATCCAGCTTGGCAGTATCCTCGTAGCCAGCGACGGAGTAGCTGTTGCTCTCGCCTGTTTCGCCAACGACGATCGCTGCGGCCATGTTGACGCCGTCCAGGTCCTGGGTCCCCTGCTGCGAGACGAACTCGGCGCACTTCGCAGGTTCGATCTCCATCTGATCGATCAGGCCCTTGGCGCTTTCCAATGAGCCGCTAAGTGCATCGCTATCCAGAACCTGCACATTCGGTCCGTCTCCACCCAAGGTTTTGGCAACTGCAGCGGCTTGCTCAGCAGTCAGCGCTGGCACCCCCGCGCTTTCCTGCTCCTGAGGGGCCTCCGAAGAGCCAGCAGCGCCCTCGGTCCCTGAATTCGAGCTGCAACCGGTCAAGGCAAGGGCAACTGCTACAGGCAGCACCCAGAGTGAACGCTTCTTCATGGTGATTTCCTCACGTTGGTGATGATAAGCCATCCACAGTATTTCACAATGTGTTGGAAATAAAAGGACTATGAGAGAGTGTTGCAGCGAATGGAATAGAGTCCAAAGTTCACTTGAATGGTCAAGGGTTGGTCGCTTGCCACCCGTTGCCAGGAAAAGCACCAGTCAAAGAGAAATCGGCAGGCACCGCACAGAAACAAGGTCCCAGCAGTTGATTTCTCGTTCATCTGCCAAGCGGGCCAATATGACTCGGAGGTACGCTGCTTCGAGGAAAAGGCATGTTGGCTGCTAAACCACGAGCTCTGCACTCCTCGGTGCAAGGCCAACTGATGTTGGAGAGTCCATAAAACGGATACCCCGCCCGTTCGGCTACTGAGCCGCCTCGATTTCGGCGAACGCCCGATCTGCCAGCTCCACTGCCTGTGCGGCTAGTTCAGCTGGTTGCTGCGAACCGGTCTGCAGGGTAACCAGCACGAAATTGCCATCTTGCAGAGCCTGCACAACGACCGAGGTCAGTAGCTGTCCGCCACCCGCATCCATCTGGGTGGACATGGTCAACGATTGATCCGCTTCGACGTCCAGCGGCAGGATCTGGCGTTGAGTTTCGATTTCCTCGCCGCCCAGCTCAACAGTGGCCTTTTCACATCCCTCCAGATCATCCAGCGTCAATGCCTCCGATACGTTCTTGCGGGTGGCCTCGTCGGTCAACGAGAAGACCTGCACGACTTTGCCGACGGATTCGGAGGAACTGGTCGCCGTTGCGGATACCGATGCCGTCAAGTCGGTAACTGAATACTTGGCATTCATCTCGGCACACTTTTCCGGCTTGATTCCGCTGGGAGTTTCAGCGTTCTTGGCAACTTCCAGTTGCTTCTGCATCTGCTCATTGCCAACTATCTGGACTGCGTTGTCGCCTTCCAAAAGCTTGGAAGCAATGGACTCTGCCTGCTCCGCACTGAGCACATCACCCGAGGCAGAAGTCTTCTTGCTTTCCGCCGGGGCCGTCGAAACAGCCGTTTCCGCTGGTTCTGTCGCGGAATTCGAAGAACATCCAGCCAGCATCATGGTCGTGGCCAATGGCAATGCCCAGAGGGCTAAACGCTTAGTCATCTATTGCTTTCCGTAATTGCCACCGGAAGACCGATGGCGTCTTGAAATGAACTACTGGGTAAGTCGGTTCATGAGTTCTTGGAGGATCCCGGATGCTTCTTCAACTTCGTTCGCGGTGTTCGCGGCAGAAGTGGAACGCTGAATGCCGAGCAGGACGTTCGAATTAGCGGAGCGAATGATGAGCTGCTGTTTGGTGGACGACCCATCACTGCTGGTAATTACATACCCGTCGGCCAATCCTGCAGCAGAATCAATAGGCTGCTTTGCAATGTGGTAAGCGCGAGTCTCATTGCCTAATTTGACTGTGTAACGCGAGCAATCAGCATTGGCCTCAGTTTTGGCAACCCATTGCGCTTGCAAAACTTCAGGGTCTTTGTAGATTGCAACAGTTAGGTAGCTGTCCTCGAATTCGATGGCGCCCATCGTGGCGCTCTGCAATTGATCTGCGACCGGCTCAGCAAAGGTAACTCCGCATTTACTGGGATTCACTTGGGCGTTCTCTATCCACTCCTGTGCTTGCGGAATGCTCTTGCGTAGCTGTTTGTCGTTGATGACTTGGGAGTTTTCTTCGTCTTTGGCGAAATCCTCAAGCAGATTTTCCAGCTGTCCGTCGTCGAGCTGGACTGGGGCGACCGTCGAGGCACCGGTTTCGACTTCTGGCGAACTGCATCCACTAATGAGGAGTACTGCTGCGCACATAGCAGCACCCAAATACGCTTTAGTACCAATGGCTTGAACCACAAATTTTCCCATCACCATCACTTTTACACTTTCGAGTCTAGAAGACTGATGATCATTCGATGGGCATTGTTGCTCCCGCGTTGAGCGGAAGAAGAAATAGCCCAAGTTGCATAGCACCTGGGTCCCGTTTCCCTTGCCGGGTCATTAAGCGAATGGATTGCTCTCCATTAGCCGGAGAAATGGATGTTTGCCGCAGCTAAGCGAAAGTCCTCAAAGGATGCTAAACAGGTTTCCCGCCACTCGAGCTTCGCCAGCGATACAAAGGAAAAGCAGGTAATGGGGACTCATAGCGGCTAAGTGGGTCGCGGCGATAAGCTCAACTTCCGGCAACAGTCGTTCATGCGACTTTATTTGTCGATGCTCGGGCTTCATTGGCCGCGCAGCTGGAGCACTGACTGCCGCGAATACCGAATGGCCCGTTATAGCGCCGTATTAGTCATGAGAACGTTGCACAACTGACGATGAACCGGGATCCGCAATCAACTTCGTTTTCGCCTTCACCTGCGGGATTCTTTGCAGCCAGCCAGATCCGCGGTAAGGCGGAATTGTTTCTGGCGAAGTAGCTGCAGGTGGCTCAAGAGCAGAACCGGTTGATTTCCACGTTGCCCGTGCCACTGCTGTTCAGAACAGGATCGTTGCGAAGGTGCCGACCTGTTCAAAGCCGATGCGCTGATAAGTCTTGATTGCAGCGGTGTTGTAGTCGTTGACGTACAGGCTCACTACAGGAGCGAACTGCATCGCGTAGTCCACCGTGGAGGCCATGTAGCCGGCAGCCAAGCCTTGGCCGCGATACATCGGGTTCACCCAAACACCTTGGATTTGCACTACTTCGTCGGTGACGGTGCCTAAATCAGCCTTGAAAATCACGTTGCCGCGCTGGTCGCAGTCCATGAGCGTGTGCCCCTCACGAATTAACTGGCGTACACGGTTGCGGTAGAAGCTTCCCCCGTTTTCCAACGGCGAATATCCAAGTTCTTCTTCGAACATGGCAGCGCTGGCAGGCAGGACTAGGTCGAATTCCTGAACCTGAGCCGGCCGAATCCGGTTGCGGCGAATTCCCTCCGGGATTTGGGTGATGGCCATTAATGGCTGATTTTCCCGGACATCAAAAATTTCTTGCGGACCACCCCGCAAGACGTCATGCATGGCCAGAACTGTTTCTGCCGGTCCGAATACCGAGGCGAATCGCTGTCGGGAATCGATGGCATGCATGGCGTACTTCTGGGCATCGGACTCCGGCATGGCGGTGGGCGCCATATTAGCGCCCACCCAGCATGCCGATTCAAGACCTTCGCTGCCGTCCAAGCCAACGATGTGCGCAAACCCGTCTGGGACTGCTGACCGGTGGATGCTCACCTGCGAACGGGTGAATATATTGGCGACGGGGTCGCGATCGAGCAGCTCAATGAGGGCTGTCGTATCACGACGGCCCAAGATGCGCGGCTCTCCCTCGACGCTCCGGCGGCTAGTTCTAGCTGACGGAGACCATGGGAGAACCCGAGGAAGGATTCTCGTCATTGTCCAGTCCCATTTCTGCTGCCAAACGGTTGGCTTCTTCAATCAAAGTCTCAACAATTTGATCTTCCGGGACGGTCTTGATGACTTCGCCCTTAACGAAGATCTGCCCCTTGCCATTGCCGGAGGCAACGCCGAGGTCAGCGTCGCGGGCTTCGCCCGGTCCGTTGACAACGCAGCCCATTACTGCCACGCGCAATGGAGCCTTCATGCCTTCGAGCCCAGCGGTAACCTGCTCGGCCAAGGTGTAGACATCCACCTGGGCACGACCGCAGGACGGGCAAGAAACGATGTCCAGCTTGCGGGGGCGCAGGTTCAACGATTCCAGAATCTGGTTGCCGACCTTCACCTCTTCTACCGGTGGAGCGGACAGCGATACGCGAATGGTGTCGCCAATGCCCTTGGAGAGCAGTGCACCGAAAGCGGTGGCGGACTTGATGGTGCCCTGGAATGCTGGACCGGCTTCGGTCACGCCCAGGTGCAGTGGCCAGTCCCCGCGTTCGGCCAGCATCTCGTAGGCACGGACCATGATCACAGGGTCGTTGTGCTTTACCGAGATCTTGAAGTCATGGAATCCATGCTCTTCAAATAGGGAAGCTTCCCAAACAGCTGATTCAACCAGCGCTTCAGGGGTGGCCTTGCCGTACTTCTGCAGCAAGCGGCGATCCAGCGAGCCAGCATTGACGCCGATGCGAATGGAGGTGCCGTGGTCCTTGGCGGCCTGCGCGATTTCCTTGACCTGGTCATCGAACTGGCGGATATTGCCGGGGTTCACGCGCACCGCGCCACAGCCTGCTTCGATGGCAGCGTAGACGTACTTTGGCTGGAAGTGGATATCGGCGATCACCGGGATCTGCGACTTCATCGCAATGATCTTCAGCGCTTCCGCATCCTTATCCGTTGGGCAGGCCACACGCACGATGTCGCAACCGGCAGCGGTCAGCTCGGCAATCTGCTGCAAGGTGGCGTTGATGTCGTGGGTCTTGGTGGTAGTCATCGACTGAACCGAAATCGGCGAGTCGGAGCCGACACCTACGGATCCAACCTGGAACTGGCGAGTCTTGCGACGTGGTGCGAGTACCGGCGGTGGGCCTGCCGGCATGCCTAGGCTGACCGAAGTCAATGGACGCCTCCGAATAGATTGTGGGTATTTCTCTAGTCCAAGTATGTCACCGTATCGCGGTGAGCGGGTACTCATGCGAGAAAGGCCACGGTTACCGTGGCCTTTCTTGCACTATTGAGCTTCCGGGGATCGTGAAAACCTAGTTGGCTTCGGCGATTTCCTTGATGCTGCTCAGCACGCCAGAGACCTGCTCGACAACTTCAGCGTCATCCTTCGGGTGCAGTTCAGCGAAGCGTACTACCGAGTTAGGGATAGCCAGCTTGACGTTTTCCAGCACGTTGGCGCCGGCGATGTTCAGTGCCTTGCGCGCTTCGTCCTGCGCCCAGACGCCACCGTACTGTCCGAAAGCGGTGCCAACGACCACGGTTGGCATGTCCTTGAGCGCACCGGCACCGAAGGGGCGGGACAGCCAGTCAATGGCGTTCTTCAGGACAGCTGGCATGGTGCCGTTGTACTCAGGAGTGACCAGCATCAGCGCATCGGCGTCACCGGCTGCGTCGCGCAGGGCCTGGGCGGCGGCAGGAACGCCACCTTCCACGTCGTGGTCCTCGTTGTAGAAAGGAATGTTCTCCAAGCCGCTGAACACGGAAACTTCCATGCCTTCAGGTGCGTTGTGCGAAGTGGCTTCGGCCAGCTGCTGGTTGGTCGAACCGTTGCGCAGGGAACCGACGAGGGTGAGGACCTTGGTGGTCATAGGGTGTTCTCCTAAAGGCAAAATAATAGAAAGCTGACGCTTCACCTACTTTCAACCGTTTCCCCACCCCAACCATTCCGTGCAGCAAAGTGACATGAAGCACAGTAGCTGATCGCTGGGATCAGTCCATCCCTGGTTTGCGGCGAAGTTGCTTGGTGGCTGAGCGAGTAGCTTTGGCACTCAGCCTGCGCCGGTGAGAACCGCGGGTAGGTTTCGTTGCCTTGCGTGCCGGTGCATCCGGCGCCAGCGCTTTTTCCACGATGCGCCCCAACTTCTCTTGGGCGAGCTGGCGGTTGCGCCATTGCGATCGTTCTTCGGAAGCAGTCACGACGATGGCCCCGGCCACCAAGCGAGGTCCGAGCTTCGCCAGCAAGCGCTGACGCTGCCAGTCGGACAAGGCCCGCGAAGCGCCAATTACCCAGGTGAGTTCCACCCGTGAGTCCGAGGTATTCACATGCTGCCCGCCGGGGCCCGAGGAACGGGAGAAATGCCAGTTCAGCTCGGCTGCAGGGATCGCCAGCGTTGACGTGATCTGCACATCCATGATGTTTTCCACTTCCTCTCCCCTACCAGTCTGCGCCATCCGAGCTGTTTAATGCAGGCAGCCTCCGCTGTTCTCGGAAAAGAACAGCGGAGGCTGGTGCAAGGTACCTATCGCCTAGGACGCGAAATCCTCCAGCAGGCCAATTACCGGGTTCCATTCGGTGACGGTGGCCGCGCCGATTCCGCCAACCTTCTGGAAAGGATCATTGGAAAGCACTTCGTCCAGCGCAGCTTGCGATTCTGCCGCGAAGATCAACAGCGCGCCGTCGTTGACCGGGGTCGGCCCCGAAGCAAGAAGGCGTACCGCACCTTCGCCCAGGAAGCCGCAAAGGTACTGGCGGTGTGCTGGACGGTGTTCATTGCGCAGCTCGGTGGAGTTCTCGGCGTACGCGTATTCAACAGCAAAAACAGTCATGCCTACAGCATATTTCTCCCTGCTTAGAACAGCTGTATCGGCTTGAAGATATCCGCATATATTAAGAGCCCGCCCATGACCAGCATCGCTACCACCACGACATAAGTCAGCGGCAAGAGCTTGACCGTGTCCACAGGCCGTACCTTCTTGATCCTGAAGATCCTGGCAACTGTGCGCTTCAGCCCCTCATACAGCGCGCCCACCACGTGGCCGCCATCCAGCGGCAGCAGCGGGATCAGGTTGAAGGCGAACAGGGCCAAGTTCAAACCGCCCACCAATGACAGCAAGGTTGCGAATTTGTCAGCTACCGAGATGGAATCCTCCGCGCTGATCTCTCCGGCAATGCGCCCAACGCCCACGATGGACACCGGCCCATTCGGGTCGCGTTCCTCGCTGCCAAAAGCAGCTTGGGCGACATCCACCATGCGCTGGGGCAGGTGCAGGATGACTTCGCCAATTCTCAGCAACTGATCCCCGATCACGCCGGGAACCGCGCTCAGCGGCTGGGTCAGGTCCCGCTGCAAGGAGCCCATCCCGACGAAACCGACCTTGGTCATGATGTATTCGCCCTGCTCATCGAGCAGCACGTAGCCATTTTCGTCGGTCGCCGGGCGTTCGGTCAGATACGGAGTCAGCTCGGTGGTGCGAATCTGCCCGTCGCGGGCATAGTCCAGGGTGATGGGTTCTCCTGGATGATCGCGGATGACATCGGTGAGCTTATTCCATTCAGCTTCCGCAACAGCGGTGCCGTTTACGGCGGTGATCGTGTCCCCTGGCAGGAGGCCTGCCTCGTAAGCCGGCGCTGGGACATCCTTGTCGGTGCATTCGGCCTGCTCTGCGTTCTGTGCGCTGGCAATGCACTGGTACACCTCGGAGACTGTGGTGGTTGGCGTAGCCTGGCCGAAGCTGGTCAGCACGATGCCGATCACCACGAACCCGATGACCAGGTTCATGATTGGGCCACCGAGCATGATGATGACGCGCTTGTAGATCGGCAGCTGGTAGAACAGCCGGCCTTCATCGCTGGGCAGCACGTTCTCGTTGGCCTGCGAGCGTGCGTCATCCACCATCTGTCCGAAGACCTTCTGGAAGAGATTCGGCTTCTTCCCGGAAGCATCCGAGACGACCTGGTCGCGTGGCGGGTACATGCCCACCATCGAGATGTAGCCGCCCAGGGGCAGGGCCTTGATGCCGTATTGCGTTTCGCCACGCTTGAAGGAAACCAGCGTTTTGCCGAAACCGATCATGTACTGCGGAACGCGCAGCTTGAACAGTTTCGCGGGTACCAGGTGCCCGATTTCATGCAGCGCAATGGACAGCCCGACGGCTACCACCATGAATAGGACGCCGCCGATGAACAGCAATGCACTCATGCTTTGGCCTCGATGATCTTCGTTGCATGGGCGCGGGCCCAGCGGTCTGTTTCCAGCACTGTTTCGACCGATAGCGCTGCGCTCATCGGGGTGTACTCGTCCAAGGCCCGTTCCACGGTCTCAACGATGTCGGTGAAGCGGATCTTTCCATCGTGGAAGGCATCCACTGCAATTTCGTTGGCGGCGTTATAGACAGCCATATGCGTTCCCGACGACGCTGCGGCCTGCTTGGCAAGCTTTACAGCGCTGAAGACCTCCTCATCCAGTGGTTCGAAGGTCCAGCTTGCTGCGGTGGAGAAATCGCAAGCCTTCGCGGCACCGGCAACCCGATGCGGCCAATTAATGCCCAAAGCGATCGGCAGGCGCATATCCGGCGGCGATGCCTGGGCGATCACCGAACCGTCGATGAACTCCACCATCGAGTGAATGATTGACTGGCGATGCACCACAGGCTCGATCTTTTCCAGTGGCACGTCGAACAGCAGGTGGGCTTCGATGACTTCCAAAGCCTTGTTGACCATGGTGGCCGAGTTGGTGGTGACCATGCGCCCCATGTCCCAGGTTGGATGAGCCAGCGCCTGGGCGGGGGTGACATCACGCAGCTGCTCATGGCTGTAGCCGAAGAATGGGCCGCCAGAGGCAGTCACCAGCAGCTTGGCCACTTCCTCGGGCGCGCCAGAGCGCAGGGCCTGGGCGAGGGCGGAGTGCTCGGAATCAACGGGCGAGATCTGGCCTGGTGCCGCGATCCGCTTGACTACCTGGCCTCCGATGATCAGGGATTCCTTATTGGCCAGTGCCAGCAGGTGGCCGGCTTCCAAGGCAGCAATGGTCGGGGCTAGGCCAATGGCACCGGTGATGCCATTGAGCACCACGTCGGCCTCGGCGAAAGCGGCAACCTCGGTTGCCGCATGCGCGCCGGCCACCAGCTCGGGAGTGTATCCGGTTACCGATGCATCTTCTGCGGCTCGCTTAATGGCCGCGGCAAGCTCCTCGTTGGATTCCACGGCGCTGCCAACGAGCGCAGGGCGGTGCTTAATTGCCTGGCGAGCCAGTAATTCAAGGTTGTACCCACCGGACAGCGCTGCCACGGAGAATTGCCCGGATGCGTTTTCGATGACGTCCAGTCCCTGCGTGCCGATGGAACCGGTGGAACCGATCAGGCTGACGCGACGGGGATGTCCGGCTGGAATGAAAGTTTTCTGGGAGCTCACCCTACCCATTATGGTTCGTTTTACTGTGAGCGCCCAAAGAGCGCCACACCCCAAAATCAGGATGCAGCGCCCCCTCTGGCAAGAATCAGAGACCTAAGCTGCGGGCAATGAGCATCTGCTGGACCTGCGTGGTTCCTTCGCCGATTTCCAGGATCTTCGAATCGCGGTAGTGCCGTGCAACCAATGACTCATTCATGAATCCGTAGCCGCCAAAGATCTGGGTAGCATCACGGGCGTTATCCATCGCCGCTTCGCTGGCAATCAGCTTGGCATGCGCGGCTTCGATCTTGAAGTCCTTGCCGGCGAGCATCTTCGCCGCCGCCGCGTAGTAGGCCAGACGGGCCGTGTGGGCGCGCGAAGCCATGCGAGCGACCATGAAGGAGATGCCTTGGTACTGGCCGATGGCCTGGCCGAAGGAAGTCCGTGTCTTGGCATACTTCACCGCCTCGTCGAGGCAACCCTGGGCGGCTCCGGTGGCCAACGCCGCGATGGCGATACGTCCCTCATCGAGAATTTCCAAGAAGTAGGCGTATCCGCGTCCGCGCTCGCCAAGCAGGTTCTCCTCCGGAACTCGCACGCTGCTGAAGCTCAGCGGATGGGTGTCACTGGCACGCCAACCCACCTTGTCGTAGGCCTTCTCCGCGGTGAATCCTTCGGTTCCCGTCGGCACGATGATTGCCGAGATTTCCTTCTTGCCGGTTGCTTCGTCGACACCGGTGACAGCGGTGGCCGTGACGAGGGAAGTGATGTCGGTACCGGAGTTGGTTATGAATTCTTTGGCGCCATCGATAACCCATTCGCCATTTTCCAGTTTCGCTTTGGTCAAGGAAGCTGAGGCGTCGGAGCCTGCACCGGGTTCGGTCAGGCCAAAACCGGCCAAGCGTTCGCCGGCGGCCAGGGCTGGCAGCCACTTCTGCTTCTGGCCCTCGCTGCCAAAGCGGTAGATCGGCATCGCGCCCAGGGAGACGCCGGCTTCGAGAGTGATGGCTACCGACTGGTCTACCTTGCCCAGTTCTTCGAGCGCCAGCGCGAGGTGGAAATAGTCGCCGCCGGAACCGCCGTATTCTTCGGAGACTGGCAGCCCGAAGAGACCCATCTGCCCCATTTGCTTGACGATGTCATAGGGGAACGCATGGTTGGCATCGTTCTGCGCGCTCTGCGGGGCTACGACTTCCTGGGCGAATTCGCGGACCATGTCGACCAGGTCTTGATACTGGTCGTCGAGTTCGAGATCAATCATCAGGCTCTCTCTTCGTTGAGGGACGAACCGGCATCGGCTGCGGGATGTGCATAAACCGGTGGCGGTCATGTTCTGCGCCAGGTGCGTGAGTTTCTTGGAAGCACACGCCGCGACGCGTATGGTTAATATTTATTAACTGGTTGCTGCCTACGGGTGGGTAAACAGCTACATTTTTGACATTAGTGGCAGCGGTCACACTTGTCCAGACCGAGGCTTGGCAAACGTAAGGAGTTGATTGTGTTGGCGAGCAAATACCAGTCGCTCAATGAACCAACAGAGCGTGAGCGCGCCAAAGCTGAACGACGAGAAGCACTCTTGCGCGAAGCCACTCGACTGTTCGCCTTGAATGGCTACGCGGGTGTTTCGCTGGAGGATCTGGGCGCTGCCTGCGGCATATCCGGTCCGGCCGTGTACCGGCATTTCGCCGGCAAGCAGGCAGTGCTTATCGCTCTGCTAGTAGATATGTCCAAAGATATCTATGCCGGGGGCTGCACGGCCACGGAAGCCGGCGGCACTCCCCTGGAGGTGCTTTCGCGTCTGGTTGATTTCCACACTGACTTCTCGCTGTCCCGCCCGGACATTTTGCAGGTCCAGGACCGTGATTTGAAATCGCTCCCGAAGGCCGAACTGGCATTAGTCCGCAAACTCCAGAACTCCTATATCGGGCTTTGGACTACGGAACTGGCCAAATTGCATCCCACCGGAAGCAAGCAGTCGCACAGATTCCGCGCGCACGCCGTCTTCGGCTTGCTGAACTCGACTGCTCATTCCGCCCACTCGCCGAGGACTAAAAAGTCCGGCCTGAAGCCGTTATTGTCCAACATGGCACTCGCCGCACTCACTTCCCCGGTAGTGTAGGTTTCAAGCCATTGTTCACTGGTGTGCCAATACCGGCACGCTGACCCACACGATTGAAAGGCCTTTATCGTGCAGCTACGAGAAGTCCGCCCTTCCGACTTGGACGCATTCTTCGCTCATCAGCAAGAACCCGAGGCGAACCTCATGGCCGCTTATCAAGCGCGTAACCCAGCCGACCGCGCGGTATTCGACCACCACTGGAACTCGATTCTGAACGATCCGAATGTTCTGGTTCGCACCATCGAGCATGAGGGCGAAGTCGTTGGATCCATTCTGGTCTTCGACGGCGAAGTACCAGAGATCAATTTCTGGACTTCGACCAAGTACTGGGGCAAGGGACTGACCACCAGCGCGGTAGACACCTTCCTCGCCGAATACACCAAGCGCCCATTGACCGCGCATGTGGTCCAGGACAATCTAGGTTCCATCAAGGTCCTGGAACGCCGAGGGTTCAAGACCGTTGGCACCGAGCAGATCTTCTCCAACGCCCGCGCAGAGGTCGTTACCGAAAACGTCATGCAGCTGGACTAGATTCCAAAAGATAGGCAAAAGCTGGCCCTCGGCAGAGAGCCAGCTTTTGCCTATTAACGGGCCTCTACCGCCGAGGTTCCCTTGGTCCTTTCCTGGATCAGCATCGTCCCGCGCCCGGCGCAAAGCCCCAGGCAGGCGTCCGCGGGTTCCGCCCGAGCTGGTTTTCTGCTGCACGATCCGTGCAAGAACGCCAGTGCGGGTCATCCTGTGATTCCTGCAGCGATGAGTGTTGAGCCCGAGGCATTCCCTCTCGTTCAGCTGGTCCAAGTTCCGCCGCCCAGCACCTGCTCGTAGGCCCGCAAGTACTTGTATCGCTTTCCCGGACCGAGGCCGGATCCGGGGAATCGGCTTTCGCCATGTCCAGCTCTCCCGGGCAGACGGAAGGGGCCCGCTTCCAGTGAAAGATCTGGAAACGAGCCCCCTTATTCGTCGTTCAGCTCAGCATCTACTTCGTGCTGTTCAGCAAGCGCCAAGCCTCACGGCGTACTGCCTGCTCATGCGGATCCGGCACCGGAGCCGCGGCCAACAGGCGTTTGGTGTAGTCGTGCGTTGGGGCATGCAGCACGGTATCCACCATGCCCTGCTCAACCGCCCTGCCTGACTGCATCACTACGACCGCATCAGCCAGCATGTCAACGACAGCCAGATCATGGCTGACAAAGAGGCACGCGAAGTTGAAGTCCCGTTGCAGGTCCTGCAGCATTTCCAATACGACTGCCTGAACCGAAACATCCAAAGCACTAGTTGGCTCATCGGCAATCAGCAGCTCGGGGTTCAAGGTCAACGCGCGAGCAATGCAAACACGTTGACGCTGGCCGCCTGAGAGCTCGTGGGGGTATCGGTTGATCACGTTGCGCGGCAGCTTCACCGCATCGAGCAGTTCTTCAGCACGCTTGATGCGCCCTGCTTTGCTGCCAACCTTGTGAACCACCATTGGTTCGGTGATGCAATCGCCAATAGGGAAACGCGGGTTCAAGGATGCTGCCGGGTCCTGGAAGATGACGCCGATTTTCTTGCGAACCGCACGGGCTTCCTTCGGGGAAAGTTTCGGCAGATCATGGCCCTGGACCGACAAGCTGCCGCTAGCCACAGGCAACAAGCCGAGCACCGCCTTGGCGATGGTGGATTTGCCAGAGCCGGACTCGCCCACAATGCCTAGGACTTCGCCCTTGGCAATATCGAAGCTCACCTCTTCCACGGCGCGGAAGATCTTTCCCCGCATGTCGTATTCCAGCACGAGGTCCTTGGCTTCCAGCACCAGCTCGCGTCCTGGAGGCGCAGTTTCGGAGCTGTGCGGGGGCGTCGCAGTAGTAACAGCCGGAGCAGACAAGCGCGGTACCGCGGCCAGCAGACGCTGGGTGTATGGATGTTCCGGGCGCAGCAGAACTTGCTCCACGGTGCCGGTCTCGACGAGGTTGCCCTGGAACATCACGGCCACTTCATCGGCCATATCCGCGACAACACCCATGTTGTGGGTGATCAGCAAGATGCCGGTATTCAGTCGATCCTTGAGCTCGCGCAGCAGATCGAGAATTTCTGCCTGCACCGTTACATCCAGTGCGGTGGTTGGCTCATCGGCGATGATCACCTTGGGATCGCAGGATATCGCCATGGCAATGACGATACGCTGGCGCTGGCCGCCGGAAAACTGGTGCGGGTACTGCTTGACGCGCTTGGCGGGATCCGGGATGCCCACCATGTCCAGCAGCTCGATGGCCCGGTCGGTTGCTTCCTTGCCATAGGCGATGTCGTGCAGTTCCAGCGCTTCAGTCAACTGCCGCTCAATGGTCAGCACCGGGTTCAGCGCAGTCATGGGCTCCTGGAAGACCATCGCGATGTCGGTGGCACGCATCTTGCGCAGCTTGCCTTCGTCCAGGCCAACCACGTTGACGTTGCCGACCTTGGCGACACCTGAGACATTGGCGTTTTCCGGCAGCAGGCCCATCGCCGCAGTTGAGGTGACGGACTTGCCGGAACCGGACTCGCCAACCAGCGCCACGACCTGCCCGGGGCGGACGGTCAAGGACAAGCCCTTGACTGCGTGGACGTCTGCACCACCGGTGGCAAAGACGACGTTGAGGTCGGTGAAGCTCAGCGCGTAGCCGTCTGAGCCTTGTTCGTTCATTGGTGCTGCGTGGCTCATGGCTTCTCCTTGCGGGTTGGAAGGGCGAACAGGCCGGCGCGGCGGCGGCGCTTCTTTCCGATTTGGCGCGGGTCGAACGCATCGCGCAAGCCGTCACCCAAGAAGTTCACCGACAGGGCGATGGTAACGATGATCATGCCTGGCCACCAGAACAAATACGGGCGGGTGGTGAAGGCGTTCTGGTACTGGCTGATCAGCAGGCCCAGCGAGGATTCTGGAGCCTTCACGCCGAAGCCCAGGTAGGACAGCGAGGACTCCAGCAGGATCGCGCCAGCGATCGCGAAGGTTGCGTTCACGATGATCACGCCCATGGTGTTGGGGATCAGGTGCTTGAAGATCACGCGGCTGGTCTTCGAACCCATGGCCTGGGCGGCAGCAACGTATTCGCGTTCGCGCAGCGAAAGGATTTCACCGCGCACCAGTCGGGCCAAGCCGGTCCAGGTCACCAGGCCGAGCACGAGGGCCAGGATGATGATGGAACCGGTGGATGCACCAGCCATCTTGCCCAGAACAGCGGCCAGGACCAGCAATGGGATCACGATGAACAGGTCAGTGATGCGCATCAGGATTTCGTCGACCCATCCGCGGAAGTAGCCGGCAACAGCACCGATGACGGTTCCCAGGACAGTGGCGACCAAGCCAACCACAACGCCGATAATGATGGACTTCTGCGTGCCGTTCATGACCAGGGCGAAGTAGTCCTTGCCGACCGAGTCCTGCCCGAAGGGGTGCTCGCCGATGCGGATGCCTTCGCCGCCGAGCCAGGCGGGGACCAGGCTCAAGGTCGGTTTGCCGCCATCCACAACGGCACCAGCGTGGTAGAAGTTCTGTCCCCACCAGCCGGGGATCGGTCCCCAGCCAATGGAGCTGAAAGCGAAAACGGTGATGACGACCAGGATCACCGCGGAAATCATCGCCGGCTTGTGGCTGACGAAGCGCTCGAGAACAATGCGTCCCTGGCTCTTCGGCTTTTCGTGGATTTGGGCCAGCTTGGCGTCTTCCACCTCGGCCACGGAATTCAGGTTCTGCGGCTCGTTCTCGTTCAAGTTCTTGTTCGGGGTGCTCATCGCTGGTCCTTAGGGTTGCAGGCATGAAGGATGTTCATTGGTCCATGCCTCCTAGACTCGGATTCGTGGGTCAAGCAGGGCGTAAACGATATCCGCCAGCAAGTTGAAGATGATTGCGGCGGTACCGGTAACCAGGAAGAACGCCATCACAGGTGCCGGGTCGACATGATCCAGGCCGGTTGCGAACATTTCGCCCATGCCCTTCCAGCCGAAGACGCGCTCGGTAATCACGGCACCGCCGATCAGGCCGGCGAAGTCGAAGGCTGCAATGGTGGCGATGGGGATCATCGCGTTGCGGAACGCGTGCCGGAAAATCACGGTGCGTTCGCTCAATCCCTTGGAACGGGCGGTGCGGATGTAGTCCTGGCGCTGCACTTCGAGCATGGAAGAACGCGTGTAGCGCGAGTAGCTAGCCAAAGAAATCACTGCAAGCAGGATGGTCGGCATCAGCAACTGGGTGCCGTTATCCAGGAAGTGATCCCAGAAACCGCCTTCGAGGTTAGCAGTGGACGACCCGATGGTCGCGATGGGGCGACCCTTGACATCCAGGAAACCAGGCCAAGCGCGGAACATGTGATCGACAACGGTCAATCCTGCACCGACAACACCGGTGGCTACGGAGACGGACATCGCTGCTTTGCGCAAGCGGCCGCCCATGAAGCGCCCGACTACTGCCGGAATGGCTACCGCGAGGACCAATCCGAACAAGAGGATCCATGCGTTTGGTTCCAGCAGCATGTAGAAGGTCGCGTAGTACATGGCCAAGACCAGCACGACGGTAATCAGCGCCGGGTACAGCACGCGCTTTTCCTTCAGGCCAACGCTCATGGCAGTGGCGCTCAAGGCCACGAGTGCCGTCAGCACGATGATGATTGCGGGGCCCATTTGCGGGTAGCGGTAGAAATTCAGCCAAATGCTGTACTGCAGCACCAGCGGGACGAAAACAGCGGCAGCTATGAAGGTGATGCCACGGCGCTTCAAGGAGCCCCCGAGGAACATCTGCAGGACGAGTCCGACGACGATGCCTATGGCTATGGATGACCCCAGGGATATCTGCGGATCCGCCAGCCAGTCGTTGTAGCTGATTGCCAGGTACTCCTTGAGCAGCACAGCTGCCCAGAAGACGGGAAGCGAGAAGAAGAGGAAGGTCATGAAGGTAACGATGTAATCCAGGCCGGAGTACTGGCGGATTGCAGTCAAAACGCCAATGGCGATACCCAGAACCGCGGCGATCACCGTAGCGAGCACTACCAGCCGCAAGGTGGACGATGCGGCGTTGGCCAGCAAGCCGGAGACCTCTACGCCGTTGATATTCTGTCCCAGGTCGCATTGGCCAATCAGGCATTTGCTGGCGCCGGTCAGCCAGTCCCAGTAGCGTCCGTACCAGGGTGCATCCAGGTTCATGTATTCCACACGCTGGGCCATCAAGTACTCGCGGTTATCCGCGTTGCTTTCGCGGAGGTCCTTGAGCGGGTCACCTGAATTGATTACCAGTACGTAGAGCAAGAGCGATGCGGCGAACAGCACGGCAAGTGCTGAGCCTAGTCTCTTGGCGATAAATTTCCACACGGTTGTAATGTCCTACTTTCATCTCACGGAAGTGAGCCGGCCCTTGAGGTTGGGGACCTTTGAACACACTGCGGGGCCCGATTTTTGATCGGGCCCCACATGTGCTCACTCACATTGTGCAAGTACGTTGCCTAGGGGCAATTACTCAGCACGTACCCACTGCTCGGCGTTCCAGACGATCTGGTCCTGCGTTGCGGTGTGACGGACATTTTGGATATCCGAACCCGAGGCGCTCAAGCCTGGGTGGGCGAATACCGGGATGCCGAACAGGTCATCCCACAACAGCTTCTCGATCTTCTTGGTCTGCTCGGCATGGACAGCCGGGTCCAGCGAGCTTGCCAGGGTCGCCCATGCTGCATCGACTTCAGCGTTCGAGTACTGGCCGAAGTTCTGCGGCTTGCCGGTGGCGTAGATGTTCTGGCCGGAACTGATCTGGCCGGAACCTGCCCAAGCGAACAGTGCTACTTCGTAGTCGCCACGGTCTTGCGCACCGTTTGGCGAGAAGAAGTCAGCCGAACCGGTGTCCTCGATCTTGAAGCCCGCTTCATCGCAGGAGGACTTGATGGCCGAGACCTGGTTGGCGCGGCGTTCATTAGGTGCCGAGTAGCCGATGCGTACTTCGGTACCCACAGCGTCCTGCTCTTCGAGGATCTTCTTGGCGCCTTCGATATCAACCTGGTCGTAGCGGCCGTCGTAGGATGCTTCCACTACTTCCTGGTAGTTATCCTGGAACGGGAAGACTTCGCGGGAGTTCATCACGATGGCGTCAGGGTTCAGCGGCTTGATCAGGTTGTCAACAATCTGCTGACGTGGAACACACATGGCAAAGGCCTTGCGCAGTTCCAGATTGGTCATTTCGTTGCCCTTGGCGAAGTTGAAGTCAAGGTGCTCCCAGGTCAGGGTGTCGCCCTTCTGGATTGCTACAGCGTCGCCAAGATTCTCCAGCTGCGCGAGCGTATCAACGGTGGGCTGCGGGTTAATGACGTCAACGTCTTTATTCTGCAATGCCTGGACCATGCTTGCGTCTTCAAGGAAGCGGAAGGTCAGTTCCTTGGTTGCAGGCGCGGGGCCATAGTAGTTCTCGTTGGCAACCAGGGTTACGGACTCTCCAGCTTTCCAGCTACCCAGCTTGTAGGGGCCGGATACAGGCGAGATCTTCTCATCGGGCAGCTTGCCCGGGTCAGTCATCCAGCCTTCGTTCCAGAAATCGGCAGCCTTCTTCAGCTTGTCGGATTCCCCAGCGAGAATGGCTTTGACGAGCTCTTCGGTGCTCATGCCCGACTCTTCGGCCACCACATGTGCTGGGTGGAGCATCCAGGACTGGAGGGCCCAGTCCGGATCAGGCTCGGCGAATTCAACAGTGAATTCCTTGCCATCCCAGTCGCCCTGCGGACCAGCTGGAACAGTGTCGCCGAGATCAACTGAGACCGAGTTGAACAGCGGCTTGTCCTTGGAACCTTCGTTGAGGTTCAGGTTCTGCACTGCCCATGCCAGCACGGAGTCGGCTACGGTGATCGGCGTGCCATCGGACCATTTGGCTTCTTCATTGATGGTGTACTTGATGGTGAGCGGATCGTCGCTCACCTTCTCATAGCTGCCCAAGGCCTCGTTGGGGTACAGCGTGCCGTCAGTACCGAAGTAGCTGAACCCAGCGAACATCCGGTCCACGATGGCCGAGTTGTAGGTGGAATAGGTGTTCGGAGTAAAGCCGTTGTAGCTCAGGAATTCCGGGGCACCTACGGTGACGTTGATATTGTCTTCGGCAGTCTTGATATCACCCAGATCGGCTTTGCCGCTGTTTGCTGCTTCTGCCGAACCGTTGCCGCCACCTGCGCCAGCATCCTTTGATGCATCGGCGCCTGTGTCTCCGCCGCCTGGTGCACAAGCCGAAAGGGCCAGGGCCAGTGCTGCGCCTACAGCTACTGCTTTCGAAACGCGCTGAAACCGCATTTCGCCTCCTTGAGTTCTTGAACGATACGAGTGCTGGATCGGGGGATCCAATGTGGACCAGATCACATGATCAGTCCATTGAGCAATAGACTAACCCGAATTTTCTGGCTTGGATATAGAAAGAAGCGCTTCAGATATTGCTGCAGTCCTCCCCCTGAGAGTCATTCGCAACGCGCTTGTTACCCGCGGGTTTACGAGATCCAGCTCACATCCCCGAGATTTCAAGGATTTCTTTCAGATTGGGAAAAATCAATCGGGCAACTGTTTCGTGCATGTTGACTCGCGGAGTGATTTATAACATTTTTGCAACGTTTGTTTCAGATTGATTAAATCTGAAATATTCGTTGAATATGACGTTGCTTGAGCTCAGGTTAAGCGCAGAATGGGACGGTGAAACCTTACGGTTTCACCGTCCCATTCAGCGGATTTCCGAGCTGCTAGATCAGCGAAGCTCCAGGGATCGCAGCCAGCAGGTTGCGGGTATATGCACTCTTTGGCGCATCGAAAATCTCGTCCGTCGTTCCCTGTTCGACGATCTTTCCGTGTTCCATCACGCATACGTTGTCCGCGATCTGGCGGACTACAGCCAGGTCGTGGGTAATGAACAGGTAGGTAAGGCCCATTTCGCGTTGCAGCTCATCAAGCAGCTCAAGCACCTGGGCCTGCACCAGCACGTCCAACGCCGAAACAGCCTCATCGCAAACGATCATTTCCGGCTGCAAGGCCAGAGCACGCGCGATCGCGATGCGCTGGCGCTGTCCGCCGGACAGCTCGTTCGGGAAGCGGTGCATGGTGGATGCCGGCATGGAAACCTGATCCAGCAGTTCCTTGACCTTCTTCTCCCGTGATGCCGCGTTACCAATACCGTGAATGCGCAGTGGTTCTTCGATGGTTCGGAATATCGAGTACATCGGATCCAAGGATCCGTACGGATCCTGGAAAATCGGCTGGACACGTCGGCGGTACTTGAACAAGTGCTTCTCGCTCAGGTTGCCAATCTGTTCGCCATCAAAGATGATCTCGCCCTCGGTCTTGTCCAACAGGTTGAGCACCATCTGGGCGATGGTGGACTTGCCGGAACCGGACTCGCCTACCACGGCGGTGGTGGTGCCCTTGGGGATCTCGAAGGACACGTTGTCCACCGCGGTGAACTTCTCCTTCTTGCCGAACCCCTTGCGGATATCGAAGACCTTCGTCAGGTTGCTGACCTTCAGCAGCGGCTCGGCCTTGCCCGGAATTACCTCATCAACAATCGCCTCGTGCTTGTCTCCACGCTGTGCTGACAACGATGGAGCCGAGTTGATCAGGCGCTGGGTGTACGGGTGCTTGGGGTTGCGCAGAATCTCCAGCGCTGGGCCATATTCGACGACACGCCCCTTGTACATCACGACGACCTTCTCGGCACGCTCTGCTGCCAAGCCCAGGTCGTGGGTAATCAGCAGCACGGCGGTGCCCAGTTCACTGGTCATGGTGTCCAGATGGTCCAGGATCTGCTGCTGCACGGTGACGTCCAGTGCGCTGGTTGGCTCATCGGCAATCAGCAGGCGCGGGCGGCAGGCCAGGCCAATGGCGATCAGCGCACGCTGACGCATGCCACCGGAGAATTCGTGCGGGTACTGCCTCGCACGCGTCTCCGGATCGGGCAAACCTGCATCGGCCAAGACCTGGGCTACACGCTTGTTCGGGTTATCCCCCGCCAAGCCGTTGGCTTTCAGGGTTTCCTTGACCTGGAACCCGATCTTCCAGACCGGGTTCAAGTTGGACATCGGATCCTGCGGAACCATGCCAATATGGTTGCCGCGCAGCTCTACGAATCGCTTTTCGCTCGCTTGGGCGATGTCCTCGCCGTCAAAAAGAATCTGGCCGGATGAGACCTTGCCGTTGCCGGCCAACAGGCCGATAGCAGCCAGTGCCGAAGTTGACTTGCCGGAACCGGACTCGCCCACGATGGCCACGGTTTCCCCGGGCATCACGGTGAAGTTGGCGTCGCGCACTGCGTGCACTGGACCGTCAGGAGTGGAGAAAGTGATCGCCAGGTCCTTGACTTCCAGCAGAGGCTTGGGAGTTGCACTCTGAGTCATTGCTTAGGCTCCCTTCCGGGCCTTCGGATCCAGTGCGTCGCGCACTGCATCGCCGAGCATGATGAAGCTCAATACCGTTACCGAAAGGAACAGTGCTGGCCACATCAGCATGGTCGGGTTATTGCGCAGCTGGGTACGTGCGGAGGAAATATCGTTGCCCCAGCTCATGACGTCTGGCGGAAGCCCGACGCCCAGGAAGGACAGCGTGGCCTCGGCAACGATGTATACGCCGAGGTTCACCGTGGCAACAACAATGATCGGTGCCAACGAGTTCGGGATGACGTGCTTGACCAAAGCGCTGAACTTGGACAGGCCCAACGCGCGCGAGGCCTTCACGAAGTCCGCGTTGCGGGCCTCGATCACTGCGCCGCGGGTAATGCGTGCCAGCTGCGGCCAGCCGAAGATCGCAAGGGTGATGATAACCGTCCAAACGCTTCGGTTTTCACGGAAGGCAGGAAGCTGCATCACGATGATGGCTCCGAGGATCAGCGGCAGCGCGAAGAAGATATCGCCCAGACGAGCCAGGATGGTGTCGATCCAGCCGCCGTAGTAGCCTGCCAGCGCGCCAATGGCACCGCCGAGCAGCACCACGATGAGGGTAGTGAATACGCCTACGAGCAGCGAAGCACGCGTGCCGTAGATCGTACGGGCGTAGATGTCGCAACCCTGCAGGTTGAAGCCCATGATATGTCCCTGGCGTGCTGGCTCATTGGAATTTTCCAGCAAGCATGCCTGGTTGCCAGTCGGATCAATGGACGTGAACAGCTGCGGGAACGCAGCTACAACCATGACGGCGATGATCAGAAGCGTGGAGATGATGAACAGCGGCTGCTTGCGCAGTGAACGCCATGCTTCAGCCCACATGGACAATGGCTTGCCGGTTTCCTTGACAGAATCCACCGCCTGCAGCGGAGTCTCCTCCAATGGGGCCACGTAGTGCTCAATTTTGTACTTGGAAACTTTGCCGGCACGGGTGTTTCGGATGGGAAGGCCGTCTTCGGGATTAAAGTTCTGGTTCTCAGGCATAACGGATCCTTGGGTCAAGCAGTGCGTACAGCATATCCACGATCAGGTTGGCGATCACGAAGACGATCACCAAGACGCCTACAACGGCAACCACCGTCGGGGTTTCGCCCTTCTGGATTGCCTGGTAGAGCAAGTGGCCGACACCGGGGACATTGAAGATACCCTCGGTAACAATGGCGCCGCCCATGAGTGCGCCCAAGTCGGCGCCAAGGTAGGTCACGACTGGAATCAGCGAGTTGCGCAAGATGTGCACGGTGACAACGCGGTTGCGGCTCAGGCCCTTGGCAGTTGCGGTGCGCACATAGTCAGCGGTTTTGTTCTCAATGATGGAGGTACGCGTCAGTCGCAAAACGTAAGCCAGAGAAACGAGTCCCAGGACCAAGGCCGGCAGGATCAGTTCGCCCCAGGTTGCCGAACCGGAAACGGTTGGCTTTGCCCATTCGAGCTTGACTCCGACCACGTACTGGAGCAGGAAGCCCAGTACGAAGGTTGGAACTGCGATGACCAGCAGCGATGCGATCAGGACGGTCGAGTCGAACAATTTGCCCTTGCGCATGCCGGCGATGACGCCGAAGATGATGCCGAAGACAGATTCGATCAACAACGCGAGGATCGCCAGGCGTGCGGTGACAGGGAATGCCCGAGCCAGCAAGTCTCGAACTTCCTGGCCGGAGAACGAGGTTCCCAGATCCAAGGTCACCAGATTCTTCAGGTACAGGCCATATTGGACCCAGAAAGGCTTATCCAAGTTGTATTGTGCGGTCAGGGCCGCTTCGGTAGCGGGGCTCATTGGCTTGCCACCGGAAAGTGCGGCGATGGGGTTACCCGGTGTTGCGAAAACCAGGAAGTACACCAGCAGCGTAGCTCCGATGAACACCGGAATCAGCTGCACGATTCGCTTCAGGGTAAAACTTAACATGCTTGCATCTCACCTCGAGACACATGAGGGCACAGGGCCATTTTCATCCTCTTTCCGTCGATAAATATCTCGACGTTTATTTTTGCGAGGCAGGACGGACACGCCAAAGGGAGACCCTGAGCTGCTCGGATCTCCCTTGACGAGTTTTCAGCTTCTATTCGCTCTGATTAGGCCGAATGCTGAAGGAAACTTATTTGCCAGTGATTTGCTGGTACATAGGAACACCGTTCCACCCGAACTCGACGTTATCCACGTTTTCGCTCCAACCACCCTGGACTGCTTGGTACCACAGAGGGATGGCCGGCAAATCCTTGAACAGGATCTCCTGTGCTTCGTTGAAGATCTTTGCACCCTCGGCCGGATCCGTGGCAGACAGGCCTTCGGCCAGCTTGTCATCGAATTCCTTGCTGGAGTACTTGCCGTCATTCGAACCGGCCCCGGTGCCAAATAGTGGACCAAGGAAGTTGTACAGCGACGGGTAGTCGGCCTGCCAACCGGTACGGAATGCACCGGTCATCTTGTAGCTGGTGACCTTCTCGCGCAATTCCTTGAATGAAGAGAATGGCTGAGCCACTGCGTTGATGCCCAGGTTGCTCTTCAGCTGGTTGACGACAGCTTCGACGTATTCCTTGTTGCCCGCGCCATCAACGTTGTAGCCGACAGAGAATTCATCGCCGGACTCCCACTTACTGATTTCATCAGCCTCTTCCCACAGCTTCTTGGCTTCAGCCCCGTCGAAGTCGAGGACTTCGCTGCCTGGAACGTCGGCGCTGTAGCCTTCGAGCACTGGTGCGGTGAAGTCATCGGCCTTGACCTTGCCACCCTGGTACACCTTGTCGATGATCAGCTGGCGGTCAATGGCACGGGAGATCGCGGCACGGCGCAGGTTGCCCTCTTCGTCCTGCTTGAAGTGGTCCAGGTAGCCCGGGATGGTGATGGTTGCGTTGCCGGCATATGGCGAGTTGACTGAACGATCGCCCAGGTCAGACTCGTAGGAAGCCAGCTGGCTTGGCGGGATCTGGTCGAGGACGTCCAAGTTGTTGGACTGCAGATCGCTGTACGCCGAGTCGGTGGACTGGTAGACCTTGAAGTCGATGCCGGCGTTAGCCGCCTTGCGTGGACCGTCGTAGCTCTCGTTGACGTCCAGCTTCAGGTTCACATCGTGGTTCCACTCGGTCAACGTGTATGGGCCGTTGCCGATTGGCTTTTCGCCAAAGGCCTTTGGATCTTCGAAGGCCGCTTCAGGCAACGGCATGAACGCCGTGTAGCCCAAGCGCAGCGGGAAGTCGGACTCAGGCTGGGACAGCTCGACGGTGAAGGTGGTGTCATCCACTACCTTCAGGCCTTCCATCTCTTCCTTCTTGGAGCCTTCCTTGTTGACCTCATCGAAGCCCTTGATGGATTCGAAGAAGTACGAGTTCAGCTGTGCGTTCTTTGCCGCGGCGCCGAAGTTCCAGGCATCCACGAACGAAGCAGCAGTTACTGGGGAACCATCCGAGAAGGTATGTCCGGCCTTCAGCTTGATGGTGTAGTTCTGGGAGTCTTCGGTTTCGATGGACTCAGCGAGTTCATTGACCGGAGCGCCCTTTGCGTCATAGCTGACCAAACCGGTGAAGATCAGGTCCATTACGCGGCCGCCGCCAACTTCGTTGGTGTTAGCCGGCAGAAGGCCATTCTGCGGTTCGGTGGTGTTTGCGGTGACGACGTACGAGCCGTCACCTTCGCCACCGGCGGTTTCATTTGAACCGCCGCCACAAGCGGACAGGGTCAGCGCCAAGGCTGCAGATAAAACGACAGCCTTAGATGCGTGCGAGTATCGCATCCTATTTCTCCTCAACAGATCGTTGCTGCTTCTGCATTTCGCAGAGCCGTGCAGGCAAGCGTGAGCTATAGCACGTAGTGAATGAGATTACATCAAACATTGCGAAACAACCAATGAATAGTCATGAAAGCAATGCTTGAAGTCGGGTTACTCACCCGACTGAAATAACTTCAGCCGGGTCAGTTTTTATTTAAGCTCAAATAAAAATATTCATCATTCCGGGGTCTTCCAATACCGAGCCGACACCTGCGAGGAACTCGCTTGCTTCCTTGCCGTCAACCACTCTGTGATCGAAGGACAAAGCCAAAGTCATGGTATGGCGAAGGGCAACTTGGTCTTGGTATTCCCAAGGCCTTCGTTTCACTTGGCCTAATGCCAGGATTCCAGCCTGCCCCGGAGGTAGAATCGGGGTCCCGGCATCCACGCCGAAAACCCCCACATTGGTAATGGAGAATGTGCCACCGGTCAATTGGGCTGGTGACAACGTTCCTTCGCGGCCCTGGAGAATAATCTCGCTGAGTTCAGTTGCCAATACGGGCAACGTCTTGGCTTGGGCATTTTTCAGCACCGGAACCAGCAAGCCGCGGTCACTTGCCACAGCCATGCCCAGATTCACTGACCCGAACTCAATGATTTCGTCAGCCTTTTCATCCCACGTCGAGTTCAGCGCAGGATAAGTCTTCAGCAATCTCGTCACCACGAGCGCCGCCAACGTTGTGATGTTGAGTTTCCGGTCCTTCAGCAAGCGATGCGAACGCATTCTTTCCACCAACGCCATGGATTCGGTGACGTCAATAGTGAGGAACTCGGTGGCATGCGGTGCAGTAAACGCCGACTGCACCATCGCTTTGGCTGTGGCTCTGCGGACGGCGGTGATCTTCACATGGCGGTCCACATCCGGCGAGGACGCTGGCTCATTTCCCCTTGCCGATGAGGTGCTGGTACCTACGGAATCGATGGCCTGCTGAACATCCCTACGCAGCACCAGCCCACCCTCGCCGCTGCCGGCGAGCGCCGAAATATCGACTCCATGATCGCGTGCCAGCTTGCGTACGGGCGGTGTGCATCGAGTCGTCTCATGTTGTTCGCGCTCAGGACTGGCCGGCGCGGCATCCGGTGCGGATGCAACTGGTTCCGCCAATTGCGCCGCTCCCCCGTTGCGGGAGCCACGAGCTTTTCGCGTTGGACGGTTGCCGGTGTCTGCCGGGGCACCGTAGCCAACGAGGGTTGGGGTGCGCTCGACGGCCGCACTTTCCCCATGATTTCCGGGACCTGCTGCTGGCGGCTGCCCGCCGGAAGCGCCTGGCTCCTGATCAAAAGTGACCAGCGGACCGCCAACCTGCACTGTTTCACCTTCGGTGGCATGCAGAGCCTGAACGAAGCCGGCATACGGCGAGGGCAGTTCAACCACTGCCTTGGCGGTTTCAACTTCGGCAATGATCTGGTTGAGCGCAACATGCTCGCCAACCTTGATTTTCCAATTCAGCACCTCGGACTCGGTGAGCCCTTCGCCGAGGTCCGGGAGTTTGAATGTGTGGGCGGTCATCACTTGGCAGCTCCTTCGGTTGCCTCGTTGTGGCGCATCACGGTATCGACCGCGTGCATCACTCGATCCAAATCGGGCAGGTGGTGGCTTTCGAGCCGCGATGGCGGATACGGAATATCGAATCCGGTGACGCGCAATGGGGCGTGCTCCAGATAGTCGAAGCAGCGCTCGGTGATTTCGGCACAGATTTCTGCACCGATACCGCTGGTGCGGCTGGCTTCATGGACTACAACCAGCTTGCCGGTGCGCTTGACGGATTCGACCACGGTGTCGATATCCAACGGATCCAAGGTGCGCAGGTCGATGACCTCCAGACTGGTGCCTTCATCTTCTGCGGCCTTGGCCGCATCCACCAAGGTGTAGGTGGTCGGGCCATAGCCGACCACGGTGACATCTTCACCGGGTCGGATGATCTTGGCCTTTGGCGATCCGTCTGGCGTTGGAGCCAGAAGTTCAGCTGTGCTTTTCTCGTGGTAGCGGCGCTTCGGCTCGAAGAAGATGACCGGATCATCGCAATCGATGGCCTGGCGCAACATGCTATAGGCATCTTCGACACTTGAAGGCGCGAAGACGCGCAGACCGGCGGTGTGGGCGAAATATGCTTCCGGCGATTCGGAGTGGTGCTCCGGTGAACCGATTCCTCCGCCGTAGGGAATTCGAACTGTCACCGGCATCTTCACACGGCCCCGGGAACGGTAATGCAATTTAGCCAGCTGGGATACTAGCTGGTCAAAGGCCGGGTAGGTGAAGCCGTCAAACTGGATCTCCACTACTGGGCGATAGCCTCGGTAGGCCAGGCCGATGGCGCTGCCGACAATGCCGGATTCTGCCAGCGGGGTATCGACGACGCGGTGCTCGCCGAATTTGGATTTCAGGCCATCGGTGACCCGGAAGACGCCCCCGAGGGTTCCGATGTCTTCACCAAGCAGGATGACTTTCTCGTCCTCGTCCAGGGCATCGTGCAGCGACTTGTTCAGCGCCTTGAGCATGGTGGTTGCCACAGTTACTCTCCACCTTCAAAATCTGCCAAGTAGTCCAGATAGTTCTTGGCTGCGCGTTCGGTTGGTTCGTGCTTCTCGGCATATACATTGGTGAACAGCTCTTCCACCTTGGGGTCCTCCATGGTGGTGATCGCGGCGCGAAGCTTCGCGGCCAGATCATCGGCTGCGTTCTGGGCACGCTGCTCGTAGGACTGCACATCGGCACCCATCTCATGCAGGTACTTCACCAGGCGGTCGATAGGGTCCTTGGCTTTCCACTCTTCGAGCTGCTCGCTCTTGCGGTAGCGGGTTGGATCATCGGCGGTGGTGTGCGACCCCATGCGATAGGTGACCGCTTCAATGAAGGTTGGGCCCAGGCCGTTGCGCGCGTGATTCAGGGCGGCCTTGGTGGCTGCGTAGACTGCAAGGATGTCATTGCCATCCACCCGCCAGGTCTTCAGCCCGAAGCCGTGGGCACGGTCGGCAATCTGGGTGCGGCTTTGCAGGTGGACTGGTTCGGAAATGGCCCACTGGTTGTTCTGGCAGAAGAACAGCACTGGCGCCTGGTAGCTGGCGGCGAAGACCATGGCTTCGCTCACGTCGCCCTGGCTGGTGGCGCCATCGCCAAAGTAGGCCACAGAAACTTGCTTGCCCCCGTCGAATTTGATTCCCATTCCGTATCCGGCTGCGTGCAAAGCCTGGGAGCCAATGACAATCTGCTGGCAAGCAATATTGACTTCATTCGGATCCCAGCCGCTGGCCTGGGCCCCGCGCCACACGCTGAGCAGATCTTCTGCTTTCACTCCCCTGGCCCATGCGACGCCATGCTCGCGGTAGGAAGGGAAAATGAAGTCATCCGCTTCGGTGGCGCGGACCGAGCCGATTTGTGCGGCCTCCTGGCCGAGCAACGGGGCCCAGAGTCCTAGCTGGCCCTGGCGCTGCAATGCGGTGGCTTCATTGTCCATGCGGCGCAGGACCACCATGTCGCGAAGGAAATCTGCAAGGTCCGCTTCTTTGAGGTCCTTCAGATAATGGTCAAGTTCTTCGTCCGGGATTCGTTTCCCGTCGACGTTCAGCAGCTGATGCGTGGGTAGGCATCCGGCGGCTACGTCAATGTGCTGTGTGGACACGATCGGCATCCTTACTCTCACGTAGTCGGTTGCGGGTTTTCATTCACAAACACCGCTTAATGTGATGCTACTCACGCAAGGCAGGATGCACAATGGTGTTTTTGGAATTAGAGCAAAACGCACTATTTATGAGAACCCGTCAGTGCTAACGTGCACATTATGCAACTTCTGGACACTACCGACCGGCGCATCCTGCTGGCCCTCTCGACCGCAGCCAAGCGCACCGGCTCGGCTATCGCCACGGCTTTGAACCTCGGGCGAAATACCGTGCAGACGCGGATGACCCGCCTGGAGAATGAAGTTCTTGATTCCATTGACCGCCGCATCCCGCCCGAAGTGCTGGGCTACGGGCTGCTTTCCTTTGTCGAGCTGCATGTTGAGCAACGCCATCTCGGGGACATCGCCGCCAAGCTCGAAGCCATCCCCGAGGTGCTTGAAGCACACGGGCTCACCGGCTCTGCCGACATCTTGGTGCGGGTAGCGGCCAAAGACGCCGAGGAGCTGTTTCGGGTCCATGGACAGCTGCTGCATATAGACGGAGTGAATCGTGCGGACTCGGCACTATCCATGGCCGAGCTCGTCCCCTACCGCACCACCGCTTTGCTTCAGCACTCGCTAGCCGACAACGCGTAGCGCACAGGGCAGCAAAAAGTTCCGGGAACCAGCCTGCTGGCTGGTTCCCGGAACTTCGCTATTGAGTTTTATGTATTCTTCGCCTTAGTGGTCGACTGCCTTCTCGGCACCGACACCGGTCAGCGAACGAACTTCCATTTCCGCCTGCTTGGTAATGTCCTCGACACGCTTGTCGGTAACCGAGCCCAGCCAGCCTAGGAAGAAGGCCAGCGGAATGGAGACGATACCCGGGTTAGCCAGCGGGAAGATCACCATATCGATGCTTGGGATCATTGCGGTCTCCGAGCCCGAGAAAACTGGCGAGAAGATGATCAGCAGCAAAGCCGAACCCAGGCCGCCGTACATGGACCACACTGCGCCGCGGGTCTTGAAGCCCTTCCAGAACAGCGAGTACAAGATGGTTGGCAGGTTGGCCGAAGCGGCCACCGCGAAGGCCAATGCCACCAGGAAGGCCACGTTCTGCCCCTGGGCACCGATGCCGCCAGCGATAGCGAAGACTCCGATAACCAAGACCGTGCGGCGGGCAATCTTCATTTCCTTCTCTGGAGTGGACTTGCCCTTGGCAATCACCGACGCGTACACGTCATGGGCGAAGGATGCCGCCGCGGTGATGGTCAAGCCCGCCACCACAGCAAGGATGGTTGCGAAGGCCACTGCAGAGATCAGGCCCAGCAGCACTGTGCCGCCCAATTCGTAGGCCAGCAGCGGTGCCGCAGAGTTCACGCCGCCTGGAGCCGCCTGGATTCGATCCGGGCCAATCAGTGCACCGGCGCCGAAGCCCAGCACCAGGGTGAACAGGTAGAAGGCGCCGATCAGCCAGATAGCCCAGACGACGGACTTGCGGGCTTCCTTCGCGGTAGGAACGGTGTAGAAGCGCATCAGCACGTGCGGCAGGCCGGCGGTGCCAAGCACCAAGGCCAGGGCCAGCGAGATGAAGTCCAGCTTGGCAGTTTCAGAAACACCGTACTTCATGCCCGGATTCAGGATCTCAGGGTTGCCGGCTACTTCAGCTGCCTTGCCCAGCAGGTCGGAGAAATTGAAGCCGAACATGGCCAGCGTCCACACGGTCATGATCAGCGCGCCGGCGATCAGCAGGCAGGCCTTGATGATCTGCACCCAGGTGGTGCCCTTCATGCCGCCAACCAGCACATAGAGGATCATCAATGCGCCAACGATAACGATCACCAGCGACTGCCCCAGCTTCTCGTCAATACCCAGCAACAGGGAAACCAGCGCGCCGGCGCCAGCCATCTGCGCCAGCAGGTAGAAGACGCACACTGCCAGCGTGGAGATGGCCGCGGCGATGCGCACCGGACGCTGCTTGAGACGGAAGGACAGCACATCGGCCATGGTGAATTTGCCGGTGTTGCGCAGCAGCTCCGCAACCAGCAGCAAGGCAACCAGCCAAGCAACCAGGAAGCCGATCGAGTAGAGGAAGCCGTCGTAGCCCTGGATGGCGATAGCGCCAACGATGCCCAGGAAGGAGGCTGCCGAGAGGTAGTCACCGGCAATTGCGGTGCCGTTCTGCGTTCCCGTGAAGGAACGGCCGCCTGCATAGTAATCCGCAGCGGTCTTGTTGTTCTTGGAGGCGCGGAGCACGATCACCATGGTGACGCCCACGAAGGCCAGGAAGATGGCGATATTGACCAAGGGGTTGCCGACCTGGGTCGACTCTCCCGCGGCCTGGGCCAGGATGCTGAGCTGGTTCATTTAGTTCACTCCCTCGCTCTCTAGGCGTTCACGGATCTTGGTTGCCTTGGGGTCGAGCTTCTTATTCGAGAAACTGACGTAGGCCGCGGTGATCGCGAAGGTCGACACGAACTGCAGCAACCCGAGAACAATACCCATGTTGATATTGCCGAGAACCTTGATGGACATGAAGTCATGGAAGTAGTCGGCTAGCAGCACATAGGCGAAATACCAGACGAGGAAGAAGACTGCCATCGGGAAAACAAAACTGCGGTGGGTCTTTCGCAGTTCCTGGAATTCCACGGATTGGCTCTCCTTGACGAAATCAACGTCAGCAGCGACGCCGTGTTCCGGGTTGGCACTCATGATGCCCTCCTTGAGCGAGTTGATGATGTGACTGGGCGCACATCAGTTTTGTGACTAAGTTCACTATTGGCGATAAACCCGTTGGCGACTAGGGGGCTTGCACAGCTCGTGGCTCAACGGACTGCTTTCTGCGCCCAACGGCGCAGCATGGCGCGCTGAACGGTCGGCAGATCAGGCAGGGCCCTAAGATGGGATACATGTCTCCAGCGCTGCAAGTCACCCTGATCGTCGCCATTGCGATGGTCGGAATCGCTCTTGTCGGCTACATCGGTTTCAGGATTTCCCGCTCCACCAAGGAAATGGGGACCGACGTCGAGGAAGCCACCTACAAGACGTTGCACCACATGTCCGTTGCGGTTCCCCATTTGGAGCGCGGCCTGACTGAGGACGGGGCGGCCAAAAGCGCCAAGGCGCTGCGCAGGCTCTTGAACTGCCAGGTATTGCTGATCAGCGACACCACCCATGTGCTGGCCACCGATGCAGGGGCCGATTTCACCGCGGAACTCGAAGAAGCAGCCTCCAAGGTTTCCAAAAGCGCGCTGGCAACCGGCAAAACCCAGGTAGAACGTTCCTCCGGCATGGACTTCGTGTCCGCGCCGATCACCGTAGGAGATCAAAGCGTGGGAACGGTGACCGCGCTATCACGCAGGGCCGGCGCCAGCTTCGTTCGGGCAGTTTCCGAGGTAGCGGTCTTTGTATCCGCGCAAGTTTCCACCGCCCAGCTCGATGAATCCAAGGCCATGCTGCTCGAAGCGCAGATGCGTGCCTTGCGCGCTCAGATCTCCCCGCACTTCATCTACAACTCGCTGAATGCGATCGCCTCGTTCATCAATACTGATCCCGCTCGAGCCCGTGAGCTGGTCATAGAATTCGCCGACTTCACCCGGTACTCTTTCCGCCGCCGCGGTGAATTCACCACCCTGGCCGAGGAACTGGAAGCCATTGACCGCTACCTGTTGCTGGAAAAGGCCCGTTTCGGTGAGCGCATCAAGGTCTCCTTGCAGATCGCTCCCGAGGTGCTGCCCACGCAAATTCCCTTCCTGGCCTTGCAGCCGCTGGTTGAAAATGCGGTACGCCATGGACTCGAAGCCCGGCCAGATGGCGGAGTCATCTCCATCACGGCCACCGAAGACGGAATGCACGCAGTCATCAGCGTGGAAGATGACGGCATGGGCATGGATCCCGAGCAGCTGTCCAGTGTGCTAGCTGGCGATACCCCGAATATGCACGTAGGCCTGCGCAACGTCGACCTGCGCATGCGCCAGCTCTACGGCAATTCCAATGGACTGGTGGTGGAGACCGCGCCGGGGGCCGGAACGCTGATCACTTTGCGTGTCCCGAAGTTCCGTCCGCCCAACACGATCACTTCCGATGCATAGAAAAATCCAATAAACGGTAGAATTTTCGCATGATTAACGTGGTGGTCGCCGATGATGAACTTCCAGCGGTAGAAGAAATCGCTTTTCTGCTCAGCCAGGATTCCCGCATCGGGAAAATTCACCGCGCCACCTCTGGTGCCGCGGCGCTGAAGGCGCTGGAGGAAAATACTGTCGACGCACTTTTCCTCGACATCCACATGCCGGCTTTGTCAGGCTTGGATATTGCCCGCGTCATCTCCCGCTTCACCAATCCCCCACTGATTGTTTTTGTCACCGCCGATGAAGATCAAGCGCTGCAAGCATTCGAGTTGGCCGCCATCGACTACGTGCTCAAGCCCATTCGCCCGCAGCGCCTGGCCGAATCCGTTCGCCGCATCTGCGAGCTGGTCGAGGAGACCCCTGCCAAGCCGGAAATGATCACGGTGGACCAGGGAGGCATCACCAAGCTGATCCCTCGGGCGGATATCGCCTACGTTCAAGCCCAGGGAGACTACGCCCGGCTGCACACCAAGGATTCGAGCTATCTCATCCGGGTTCCGCTCAACGATCTGGAACAGCAGTGGGGCGAGTCCGGTTTCGTTCGGATCCACCGTTCCTACCTGGTGTGCATGGATAAGATCGAAACCGTTCGCTTGCAGACCGGCAAGGCCGCTGTGCTGGTCAACAGCACCGAACTTCCGATTTCTCGTCGCGCGTTGCCATACCTGCGGGAACGCTTGGCTGCCAACCGCGTCCGCCCGCTGTAGGAAGCTGCTGGCCTTCCGTGGAGCAACTTCCCCAAGACAACAGCCGGCGAGAGCCCCTCATGCCCGGACGTTTCGCTGAGCAGCGTCCAAAACGCGTGCGTGTCCAGGCTCCGCAGGATGCATCCTTGACTGTCTCCCCCGACCGTCCCGAGCACACAGCAGAAGAATTCTATGTTCGCCAGCTGATCCGCTCCCAGCTGCGGCTGGCCTGTGCCGTGGCGGCGGGCCTGCTGGCGATGCTGGTAGGCATCAGTGCATTGCTCGTCTTTTGGCCGGTCTTCGAGGACATCCATCTGCTGGGCCTGCCCCTGCCATGGTGGGTTTTGGGCATCGGCATGTATCCACTGATCATCGTGGCCGGAATGCTCTACAACAGGGCCGCGGGACGCAATGAAGAACGGTATCGGAGCATCAGCCGTGGCTAGCTTGCTGTCCGTTTCCTCCTTGGTGATCGTTTGCCTCACGACCATGCTGATCGCCTTCCACGGCCTGCGCCTGTCCCGCACGACTTCCGACTTCTACGTAGCTTCACGCACCGTACGCCCGTGGTGGAATGCCTCTGCTATTGGCGGCGAATACCTGTCGGCGGCTTCGTTCCTGGGCGTTGCCGGACTGATTGTGCTCTCTGGGCAATCAGGTTTGTGGTTCCCCATCGGCTACACCGCAGGCTACTTGATGCTGCTCCTGTTTGTTGCCGCTCCCCTGCGACGTTCCCGGGCATACACAATTCCCGATTTCGCGCAGATCCGTTTCGAAGGCTCGCCGATGCTGCGGAAAATCACCACCTATCTGGTGGTGGTGATCTGCTGGCTCTATATCGTTCCGCAAATGCACGGAGCAGCCCTGACCCTATCCATCGCTACCGGATTCCCGAGTTGGGCCGGTCCGGTCATTGTTGCCGCGGTTGTCTGCGTGACGGTGCTGTCCGGCGGGATGCGCTCGGTGACCTTCGTCCAGGCCTTCCAGTACTGGTTCAAGCTGGCGGCCTTGGTTATTCCCACGATTTTCCTGCTGGGGCGGGCCATCCCCGAGCATTCGGCATCCGGGCATGCCCAGGCCCTGTATGCGCAGCTGGAGTCCGTGAACGCGATGAACCTCTACGAGACGGTATCCATCATCTTGGCATTGCTCTTCGGCACCCTGGGGCTGCCGCATGTGCTGGTGCGCTTCTACACGAACCCCACAGGCCAGGCTGCGCGTACCACCACGGTGATTGTGCTGTGCCTGCTCTCCGCGTTCTACCTCTTGCCGACGACTTTGGGCGTGCTGGGCTTGCTCTACACCCCGGAGCTCGGTGCCACCAATGAAACCGATGCCACCATCCTGCTCTTGCCCGGGCGCCTCTTCGACGGATTCCTGGGCGACGCCTTGACCGCAATTGTCGTCGGTGGCGCATTCGCAGCTTTCCTCTCCACCACCTCCGGTTTGGTGGTATCCCTGGCTGGTGCGCTGTCCCAGGAATTCTTCTCGGGTACCGTGCGGGGCTTCAGGATCTCTACCGTGCTGGCCACCGCCCTGCCCGTCCTGGTCGCGGTGGTGACCAATTCATTGGCCTTGGCGGGCGCCATTGGAAACGTCTTCGCCTTCACTGCATCCACCATCTGCCCGCTGCTGCTCTTGGGCATTTGGTGGCGTTCACTGACCGCTCGAGGTGCTGTTGCCGGACTGCTGGCTGGCGGCATCTCCTGCGGGCTGGCCTTGATGACCGGCGCCTTCCTGCCCCAGGAAGATGAGATCTGGATCCACCTCTTGCGCCAGCCTGCGGCGTGGAGCGTTCCCTTGGCCTTCATGGTGATGATCTTCGTATCGCGCAGCACCAAGCGGAGCGTGCCCGCCAACGTTGAACGCGTCATGGCGTTGCTCCATGTCCCGGACTGGCGGGCGAAGTTCTAGCCAGTCTCCACGGATTCTCCGGCAGGCGCGTCGCGGCCAGATGCTTCGCGTGCCGAAGCTGATCTGCGCCGGGATCCCTTGGCCAGCCCCAGAAGGACTCCGCCGAGAACCAAGCCCATCCCGATCAGGCTTTGGAGGCCGAGGCTTTCCGCTGCCAGCAATGTTCCCAGCAGGACCCCTGTCACTGGATTGAGCAGGCCAATGAGGCCAACTGACGATGCAGGGAGATGGCGCAGCCCGGTGAACCAGGCAAGATAGGCAGCCGCGGTGGCAATGAGGCTGACATAGCCGAAGCCCGCCATCGCCTGCAGGTCAAGCGCAGGGGGTGCTCCATGCACGAACAGCGCGCAGGGGACCAGTACTGCCCCTCCGGCCACCAGCTGCCACGCGGTGACACGGATAATCGGCATCCCTTCAGACCATCGTTTGGTCAAGATGAACCCGGCACTGGATAGGACCATTGCTACCAGCGACAAGACGATCCCCAGGATATCGATGCCGGCCTGTGCATCGAATACCATGATGCCCACGCCGACGAAGCCCAAGAGGGCCCCAACCAAAGGCCAACGTGCAGGACGTTCACCGAGCAATAGCCATGCGAACAGCATGAGCACACCGGCAGAAATCGCCATGGTCGTAGCAGCGACACCCGATGGCAAAAGTTGCGCCACCACGTAGATCAGGGCAAAGAAGGCACCGATATTCAGCACGCCCAGAACCGCGGATTTCCACCACCAGCTGCCCTGCGGGAGTTTCCTGGCTAGCCCCAGCAACACCAAGCCCGCCGGCAATGCGCGGATCGCCGCACCCCAGAGCGCTGAGCCGTCGGGAAGAAATTCCTTGGTGACATAGTAATTGGAGCCCCACGCGATCGGGGCTATCGCGGTCAGTGCTACCCAGCCCAGCGTTCGAAGCCGGTGCCCCGCCGAATTCAAAGTATCTTCCATGGAAGATACTTTAGCTTCCTTGGAAGATATAATAAAGGCATGGAGCAAAACGACCACGTATCGCGCATTCAACAGCAGTGGGCAGAACAACGGCCGGATCTCGACCCAGCGCCCCAGGGAATCATCGGCCGGCTGCATCGCTTGGCTAATTACCTGACCGAGGAGCTCTGCACGGTTTATGCAGAGCATGGGCTGACCGAAGCTGAATTCGATGTGCTCGCGGCCTTGCGGCGGGCAGGAGAACCCCATTCCCTGGCCCCCGGCGAGCTGGCACAGCAGACGATGGTGACTACCGGAGCCATGACCAAGCGGCTCGACAAGCTGGTCAGCAACGGCTGGGTCACCCGTGCGCTATCCGGTGATGACAGGCGTGGGCGCCGCATCTCCTTGACGGCTAGCGGCAAGAAGAAAATCGATGAAGCGTTTACCGCCCACATGCGCAACGAAAAGCGCCTCGTGGACCAGCTGGCCCCCGCTGATCGTCCTGTGCTCGAAGAAATGCTGCGAAACTGGTTGGCCCACTATGAACAGACCCGGCCCTAGCCTTATCGGCCAGCGCGTCGCCAAGAATGCAAAAAGCCGCGCAGGGCAGCGGGAAGAATTTCCCACTGCCCTGCGCGGCAATGCGTTTGCGCTGGAGACAGCTGCTAGTCGATCGAAGCCATCAGCTCGACCACGCGGTCAAGGAATGCATCGACCTGCGATTCCTCGTAGCCATCGGTTCCCTGCGAAGAGCGGAATTCCACGCGGCGTACGGTGTCAACGGCCATGGGCACGTCGTTCTCGAAATAGTCGATGAGCTGATCGCATAGGCGATCGACATCTTCGATGTTGTAGCTCGACGCGTTGGAACGCGACGGGCGACGGAAACGCTCACCCTTGGCACGGTGCAGGCGGCCACGCAGGATCGCGGCCAGGCGGCCTACCTGCTGCAGCCAGACCTCCTCGCCCTGATGGGCAATCAAGTCGTCGCGCTCGCGCTTGGCAAAGACATCTTCCAAGCGGTCCAGCGCACCATCGACTTCGCGGGCCTGGTACCCGCCCTTCTGCGGCGCAAAAGTGGTGCGGCGGATCAGGTGGCTGGTGACCACACTGTCGTCGTTTCCTCCACCGTTGAAGGTGGCGCGGGCACGGCTCAGGAATGCATCAACTTGCTTTGCGTTGTAGCCGAATTCCGAGTCCGGTACGCGGGAAAACGGAGCATCTTGCTGCTGCGACACGACAGTTCCTTTTTCTCTAGAGAGATATCAGTTGGGTACCCCGGTAAGGCGATACCCCTCATATTCTATTGGCTTGGGCCAATAGTTGGCTTAATGGCCACACCAGCCAGTGCATTCCAGTAGAGGATCACACCCGCTGGCGGGACCGGTCAGAAGACTTCGACGCTCCAGGCCAACACATGCGAAATCACGTAGCCCAGAGGAATGACAAACAATATCGAGTCCAAGCGATCCATGATTCCGCCATGGCCCGGCAGCAAGTTGCTCATGTCCTTGATGCCGAGTTCACGTTTGACCATGGATTCCGCGAAGTCGCCAGTGGTCGCGGCAATGGTGGTGAAGAACGCCAAGATGACGCCCGTCCACCATGGCATTTCCAGCCAGAAGTGCATTGCGCAAGCACCAATAGCCATCGAACCAATCATTGATCCGGCGAAGCCCTCCCAGGACTTTTTCGGAGAAATCTTTGGCGCCATCGGATGCTTGCCTATTAGCACACCCACGATGTAGCCGAAGGTGTCGTTGGCGACCGCGAGCAGCAAAAGCGTGGCAATGAGCCATTGGCCATTCTCGGAATCAAGAATCAGCAGGGCGAAGGAAAGCAGCAGCGGCACCCAGCTGATGATGAACACGCTGCTCATCACCGAGGCCACAGCACCCTTGAGTCCTTCCATGAGCCGGAAGAGCAGAGCGATGAGGATACAGGCAATGTAGCTGAAGCCAAGGGCTTCCACCCCGCCCCAAATGGCACTGACCGGCAGCAAGACCGAGGACAGGTACAACGGCAATTGAGGCACCGCGGTCTTGGCGTGAGTAGTAGCTCTCGCAACTTCCCAGCAGCCAATGCCGCTGAGGGCAATCAGCGCGATGACCAACAATGGCTGCGACCACATCAGGCCAACGAGGACGACGCCGAGCATCAGCAAGCCTACGCCGATTGCCGCGGGCAGGTTGCGTCCGGCGCGCGATTTCTTCGGCTCCGGGGTTCCTATCAACAGCTCGGCAGGGATGTCTGCTTCTGCCGCGTCGGGCTGGCCGGTCTCGGCCAGGTCCGTGGAGTCGGAAACCGGTGGAGCAGGCACCTTGCCCTCGGCAGGCGCTGGATTCTGCGCCGCTGATTCGGCGTCCTGTTTGGTCGCTTCGCCCTTCGCTGGCATACCACCCTGGGCAGCTGGGGCCGCTAAGATCTTGGCTTTGCCGGGTTCCGCCGATTCTACGGGCTCAGCCGGTTCCTCGGCTGGTCCGGCCTGCTGGGCAGCTACCGGCCCCGGAGCCGCCACCGACTTGGACGTATCAGCCTTGAAGGCTGCCTTGGCACGCTCTTTCGCTTGCCCGGTATCAGCCGTAGCGGCTGCATCCTTACCTGGGGAAGCCTCGGCTGCCGGGTTCGCGCCAGCCCCTGGCTGAGGGGTCGGCAAAACGCCATCGGTGCCGGCAACTTGCTCCACGGCTGGTGCCGGTGCTGGCGTGGCCATTGGAGCAGCTACCGGATTGGCCGGTTCAGTCGTGACCGGTTCTTGGATTCCAGTGGCAGGTTCTGGAGTTTCCCTAGCCGCGCGGTTCTTCATGAAACCGCGTTTTTTCCCCTTGGCGGCAGCCTCGCGCTGGGCACGAGCTTCACGTCGGGTCAGGGGCTGGGATTCTCCGGATGCCACTGAGGGCACCGCCGAAGCGTTGCCCTCAGTGTTGTCTGTCGAGCCTGGCATTAGACTTCCAGCAGCTCTGCTTCTTTTTTCTTCAAGATCTCGTCAACTGCGTCAACGTGCTTCTTGGTCAGCGCGTCGAGGTCCTTTTCTGCACGGGTGCCCTCGTCCTCGCCAATTTCGCCATCCTTGACCAACTTGTCGATGGAGTCCTTGGCCTTGCGGCGGTGGTTACGCAGCGCAACGCGGGCGTCCTCACCCTTGGCCTTGGCCAGCTTGACGTATTCCTTGCGGCGTTCTTCGGTCAGCACTGGAAGGACAACGCGGATCATCTTTCCGTCCGAAGATGGGTTTGCCCCAACTTCTGGATCGCCCAGAGCCTTTTCGATTGCGCGCATAGCGGTCACATCGAATGGGGTGATGGTGATGGTGCGTGCTTCTGGCACTGCGAAGGAAGCCAACTGCTGCAGTGGGGTCGGGGAACCGTAGTAGTCCACCATGACCTTTGAGTACATGCCTGGGTGGGCGCGACCGGTACGGATCGTCGCGAAGTCCTCCTTGGCGGCCTCAATGGTGCGTTCCATCTTTTCGGCGGTTTCCGCCAGCGTTTCGTCAATCACCGGTACTCCTCAAGTACTTCATCTGTGTTTCCGCTACGGGAAATTAAATCTACTTCAATCCTAAGCCACGATCACCGATTAGACGGTGACGGTGGTGCCAATCCGCTCGCCGCGAATTGCCGCGGCCACGTTTCCTTCGCCTTCCATGCCGAAGACCAGCATATTGAGCTTGTTGTCCTGGCACATGGTCATGGCGGTCTGGTCCATTACGCGGATGTCGTTGACCAGCGCGTCGCTGTAGGTCAAGGTCTCCAGCTTCTTGGCGGTCGGATCCTTCTTCGGATCCGCGGTGTACACGCCATCGACGCCCGACTTGGCCATCAGAACTTCGTCAGCATCGACTTCCAGGGCACGCTGCGCGGCCACGGTGTCGGTGGAGAAGTACGGCAGGCCTGCGCCAGCGCCGAAGATGACAACGCGGTCCTTTTCCATGTGGCGGATGGCACGGCGTGGGATGTAGTTTTCTGCGACCTGGGCCATGGCGATGGCCGACTGGACGCGGGTTTCGACGCCGCATTGTTCCAGGAAGTCCTGCAGTGCCAGGCAGTTCATGACGGTGCCAAGCATGCCCATGTAGTCTGCGCGCGAGCGGTCCATGCCGGAGGCCGAGAGTTCTGCGCCGCGGAAGAAATTGCCGCCGCCAACCACGATTGCGACCTCTACTTCGCCTACGGTTTCAGCGATCTGCTTGGCGATGCCGCGAACGGTATCCGGGTCAACGCCGATCTTGCCGCCGCCGAATACTTCACCGGAGAGCTTGAGCAGTACGCGGCGTCGTTTGGTTTCTGGGGTGCTTGGCATGAGGTGTCTTACTCCTGGAGGTCGGAATCAAGCTGGGGGTACTACTTCCCAGATCCCAAGCTATCGTGAGATCCGGGCTCAAGAAAAGGGAGGCGAGTCACCGAGTTTTCTCTCGGTGCTCACCTCCCTTTGATCTTGTGCACTCAGGTTGCCCTGAACGCGGTTCGCTTAATGCGTACGGCTAATGCTTAGAGCTGTAAAAGCTTAGGCACCAACGCGGAAGCGTGCGAAGGCAACTGGCTTGGTGCCAGCTTCTTCGAAGACCTTGCCTACGGACTTCTTTGCGTCCTTGGCGAAAGCCTGGTCAACCAAGACGATTTCCTTGAAGAAACCGGTCAGGCGGCCTTCAACGATCTTGGTGAGTGCAGCTTCTGGCTTGCCCTCCGCGCGAGCGGTTTCGTCTGCGATGCGGCGCTCGTCGGCAACCTTGTCAGCTGGAACCTCCTCGCGGGACAGGAAGGTAGGAGCCATTGCAGCGGTGTGGACAGCAACGTCGTGTGCGACGGTTGCGGCAGCTTCGCTGTCAGCGTCAACAGCCATCAGAACGCCAACCTGAGCTGGCAGGTCCTTGCTGGTCTTGTGCAGGTACGAAGCAACCTTGGCACCCTCGATGCGTGCAACACGGCGTACAACAACCTTCTCGCCGAGGATTGCGCCCTCTTCGATAACGATGTCGCCAACGGTCTTGCCGTCCAGCTCGTAAGCCAGCAGTGCTTCTGCATCTGCAGCACCGGAAGCCACAGCGGCATCCAGGACCTTGTTGGCCAGTGCGATGAACTTCTCGTTCTTGGCAACGAAGTCGGTCTCGCAGTTGATCTCGATCATGACGCCGACGTTGCCTTCAACCTTGGCAGCAACCAGGCCTTCAGCGGTCGAACGGCCTTCGCGCTTGGTAGCGCCCTTCAGGCCCTTGACGCGGATGATCTCGATGGCCTTCTCGGCGTCGCCGTTAGCCTCGTCCAGTGCCTTCTTAACGTCCATCATGCCGGCGCCAGTGCGCTCGCGCAGTGCCTTGATATCAGCAGCGGTGTAGTTTGCCACGTGCAATCCCATTCAGCTAGGAGTTTCAAGTTTATTTTGCTTATGGGACGGGTCGGATTTCCGGCCCGTCCCACAAGACTTGGTGAAGTTCACCCCGAGCTACACGCTAGTGCGCCCAGGCAAACTTCTGGAGTCACCGAGGTGACTACTTGGCTTCTGGTGCCTCAGTTGCATCGTCTGCAGCTGGTGCTTCAGTTGCAGCTTCTGCAGCTGGAGCTTCGGCCTTGGCCTTCTCGCCCTCAAGCAGCTCGCGCTCCCACTCAGCCATTGGCTCAGCAGCACCCTCGGTCTTGCCGGCAGCCTTGTTGTTCTTGGCGATGAGGCCTTCGGCCACAGCGTCAGCAACAACGCGGGTCAGCAGGTTGACGGAGCGGATTGCGTCGTCGTTGCCTGGGATTGGGTAGGTAACTTCGTCCGGATCGCAGTTGGTGTCCAGGATGGCCACAACTGGGATGCCCAGCTTCTGTGCTTCGTCGATAGCCAAGTGTTCCTTCTTGGTGTCAACGATCCAGATAGCGGAAGGGGTGCGGGTCAGGTTACGGATACCACCGAGGTTGTTCTGCAGCTTGGTCAGCTCGCGCTTCAGCAGCAGCAGTTCCTTCTTGGTGTGACCGGAGCCAGCAACGTCCTCGAAGTTGATCTCTTCCAGTTCCTTCATGCGCTGAACGCGCTTGGAGACGGTCTGGAAGTTGGTCAGCATACCGCCGAGCCAACGCTGGTTCACGTATGGCTGGCCAACGCGGTTAGCCTGCTCGGCGATCGATTCCTGAGCCTGCTTCTTGGTACCGACGAACAGTACGGTGCCGCCGTGGGCAACGGTCTGCTTGACGAACTCGTAAGCGCGGTCGATGAACGACAGCGACTGCTGCAGGTCGATGATGTAGATGCCGTTGCGCTCGGTGAAAATGAAGCGCTTCATCTTTGGGTTCCAGCGACGGGTCTGGTGGCCGAAGTGGACGCCGCTGTCAAGCAGCTCTCGCATGGTTACGACTGGCATGTCGCAACTCCTTTCAGCAGTGGCGGACCGGGCGCGCATGCGCCCGCGGTAACTGCTCTTGTTTGTTCGGGTTGATGCAGATAGCCATTGTGGATATCCGCCCTGGCATGAATACCGATAGATGCTTGGCATCTCGCCTTCGGTCCACCGATTCTCTCGGACCACTGGAACCTCAGGCCACAGCTCATGAAGCTGTGGATACTCATACGCGAAGTCAATCCCCTGCCCGACGCACCCAGTTTTGGACACACCTGTGACAGGACACTGCTGTTTCAAGTGTACTACAGAGAACTCAACGCTTTACACGGCGATATCGGTGATCTGCAGCCCATTCGCTTGCCCACAATTCGCTCTTCCAACTGCTCAAGATCCGGCTATTGGGTCCATCCTGAGAGGATGAAATCCAAGTATCTAGTCGCCGGGCTGCAGGTTTTGCTGCTGGCCTTCAGTGGTCCTCCGGCCTCGCCCCTGACTGCGGCGCCACAACCAGTCCAAGCACAAGCTGCACTCGCCGCCGGCAACGGCTGGCGTTGGCCGCTAGCTGGCGAACCGGAAATTCTGGAGCCCTTCGATAAGCCGGAGGAGAATTGGCTTCCCGGTCATCGCGGCGTGGATTTGGCTGCCAGCTCCGGAGACTCGGTCTTCGCGCCCCAGCGCGGCCAAGTCGCCTTCGCTTCAGTGATCGTGGATCGACCCGTGCTGGTCATCGACCACGGTTCCGAATTCAAGACCAGCATCGAACCGGTAGCCGCCGGAGTCTCGGTGGGCGATTGGGTCGAGGCTGGCGAGAAGGTGGGACAGGTAGCAACCGGGGCGCACTGCTCGGGCCGATGCATTCACTGGGGCGTGCGGCTCGAAGGAGAATACATTGACCCGGTGTTGCTGATCCGCGACATGCGTCCATCAATACTCTTGCCGCTGCACGAATGACCGTGAAGGCTCCCAGGGGTGCACCAAGAAGAGCCACGGTTACTGTCGCGGGTCTTGCAGACCGGATCCTCTGCGTGTTCTTGCCCCTGGCGAGAGCTCCATGCCGCGCAGCCGCGTGGCCTGTTCCTTGGACTGCCCTGAGAGTTGCAAGTTGGCACCGCGCAATGGGCCGGGAACTGGCTTCTTCCAGTTTCCAGACCCCGGAACGAAAAATCGTCCAGCAGCTTTTTTGCATAAGCTGCTGGACGATCTTGTTTGGTAGGGAGTATGGGACTTGAACCCATGACCAAGGGATTATGAGTCCCCTGCTCTAACCAACTGAGCTAACTCCCCACATGGGCCCATCGCCGAAGCGGCGTAACCACACTCGAAATATTCTAGGGCATCACTAGCCGAAACACCGACTTGACGCACCCGATGACGATGAACCTATTAATGGGTGGAAACTTCGTGGCCGCGGTAAAGGGCTTCGAAGGAGTTCATTGTCTTTTCCTGCGCGTGGTTCTTCACCTTTTCGTGCCCGGCTTCACCCATCTTGGCACGGCGCTGCCCATCCAAGGCAAGAACCTGGTCTAGCTTGTTGGCCAGATCCTGCCGGTCTCCCGGCGTGAACATGTAACCATTGATGCCTTCGTCTACCAGGTGCGGCAGGGCCATCGCGTTGGCCAGAACGACGGGTTTGGAAGCCGAGAGTGCTTCCAGGGTTACCAATGACTGCAGTTCGGCCGTGCCTGGTTGGCAGAACACATCGCAACGCAGGTAGGCCTGGCGCAGTTGTTCATCACTTACATGCCCAAGGAAACGGACACGGTCTCGCAGCTGCAATTCGTCGGCGATCTTCTCCAAGTGAGCGCGTTGCTCTCCCCCGCCAACAATTTCAATGATGGCATCCGGCACCTGGCTCATTAAAGGCAATGCCTCGATGAGTTCATTGATGTTCTTCTCAACGGCAAGACGGCCTGCGAACAAGATCGTGGGGAACTCGTTTTTAATGATTTCTTCCCCTGCCGCCAGCTCGTAGTTGCCGATCTCGATCCCGTTAGACAGCGGAAGCACCCGGTTCAGTTTGGCACGCTCACGCATTGCCTTGGCCGCCAGTGGAGTCGGGGTCGTGACGGCGTCTGCCCGCCCAAAGATCTTCCCCATGTCTCTCCACGAATTCTGCGCGACAATTCGCTTGAACCACTGCGGGAAGGGCAGGAAGGGGTCGAGGTTTTCCGGCATGAAGTGGTTCGTGGCGATGGAACGAACCTTGTTCTTGCGAGCCCATCCGATCGTGCGCTGGCCAATCATATAGTGGCTCTGGGCGTGGACTACATCGGGCTTGATATCCGAGAGCAGCTTGCTGATCTGCCGATTGACTTCCCACGGGAACACGATGCGGAAGTACTCGTGGGTAGGTACCGAATGCGATTCCAGACGATGCACAATTGCTTCATCACGGATCTCGGTGTAGGTCTTGCCCTTATCTCCACGGGCCGCCAGCACATGCACCCGGTGGCCGCGTGCATGCATCGCAGTAGCCAACCGGTAGCAAAACATCGCTGCACCGTTGACGTCTGGCGGATAAGTGTCAGCAGCAATGACGATGGTCAGCGGTTTTTCCTTGGCCACGAGCATCCTTCGGCGTTCACACGCGTTGTAGTTTCTATTAAAATCTGCAGCTTCAGTCTATTTGGAATCAGGCATGGATTTTTCTGCTTCAGACTGGTTCCGGCGTTCAATAACATCCGGGTGATGTCTGGACAGTGCGGTCACACCGACGATAGCCAAACCAGCAGCCACCAGCATCAGCACGGTGACCAGTACCGGAACATCAGGACGCAGCTCCCCGAGGATGCCGATTCCAATGGCAATGCCAATTATTGGGTCAATCACCGTCAACCCTGCGATGACAAGGTCAGGAGGTCCCTTTGAGTAGGCCTTTTGCACAAAATACGAGCCGAGAAGGCCAGCTACAACTACCGCTAGGCCAGCCAGCCAAGGCAGCTGGACAAAGCTGCCGTCGCCGATATTCATCACGGCGATTGCAATGGTTCGAACCAGTACGGCGACGAATCCGAATAGAACGCCAGCACCGAGGATGAAGAAGAACGCACCGAGCTTCTTGTGGAAGAAGATGGTGGCCAATCCCACGATGGCAACGACTACCGCCAAGATCATTTCAATCAAGTGCGCTTCGTAGTCGTTTACCTCCTGGTTGCTGCTAGTGGCAGTGACGGCCAGAAGCACGAAGCCAACCGAACCCACCATGCAGCTGATGATCGCCAATACGGTGGGACGATTCATCGTCAGGTCGGTTTCCTTGGCATTGACCATCGCAGTGATCACCAATGCAATGGCACCAATTGGCTGAACCACCGTCAAGGGCGCGCTGGCTAGCGCGAAAACATTCAAGGCCATGCCAAGAGCCATCAGCCCCAGTCCGCTCATCCAGCGTTTATTGCGGGCCAGCTTCCCGACATTCTTAATTGTCAGGTCCAGACCGCCAACAGCACTGCGGACTGCCTGCGATTGGAAGTGCGCTCCAAAGGCAAGACAAAAGGCACTGCATAGTGCCGCTGCAATAGCGATCCAAACCATGTCAGTGCCTTTCTAGCCTAAGTTTTCATACGACGGGGCACGCGCACGCTTGGTACGGCTAATGCCTGGCCCCGTCGGCGAAAGACCTAGGAGCGCTTGAACAATGCGCGGACAACAGCCATCAGCGCCAGCCCGGAACCTGCCATCACGATATACGGTCGTGCCTGCTCTAAGCGGTTTGAGCCGGCTCTGTCAGCCTCCGATTGGTCTTCGGAAGACGAAGACGGGGAAGGGCGAACGAATCCCTTCGCCTTGGCAGCTGCTCCGGAGAACTTTTCCCCAGCTCCCTGGGTGAACGAACGAATCTTGTCGATCTTGGCCAGTGGCGCTTGCACGCTCTCGCCCAGGTTGTCACGCAGAGCCTGGATCTGGCGGCGGCGACGCTTGGTGCGAAGGATCAGCTCATCGGCACTCGGTGCCGGAGGCTTCGGTTCCTTCTTCTTTTCAGCCTTCTCGTCATCCTCAGCCGACTTCTTCTTCAGCGGCTCATCAAGAGTGCTGACATCGAAGGCGCTGCCGTCCTTGAGCACGCCCAAGTCGTGGCGGAGTCCGCGAATAGCTGCTTCCGGTTTCAGCGGCAGTGCCTTCTTGACCTTGGCATATCCGACCAATCCCAAGATGGCAGCAACCAGCAAGAAGAATCCTGCAACGATCAATGCGGCTGCCCAACCGGGCAACCAGAGAGCCAATACATTGACCAGGGTAACTACAACAGCAATGACGAAGAGCAGCACTACGAGCAGTGCAGCTCCGGCGAGCGCCGCCGCCATGCCAATGCTGATTCCCTTGCCTTTGAGTACCGTAGTCGCGAGTTTGATCTCGTCCGAGAGCTGTTGTGGAACAAGCTCCTTGAGACCATCAACCTGCGTCTTAGCACTCTTGACACTCGACTTAAGGCTTTCGTCAGCTTGCGTCGATTCAGCTTCAGACATGGTTTCTCCATATTCTCGATCGCTCAGCAACCGGTACATCAAACGCTAACACCCCGGTTGCCGCATACGACTCAGTCTTCAGGCGTAAAACCCACTGCATTTATCTCATGCTGTGGGTGTAACTGTTAACGATTCGAAAGTCTATCGTCTAATCACCTGTGGTTATAGGAGGTTCGGGTGTTGCTGGGTTTTCACTTCGAATTTGCGCATGGCAACGACCGCTTTTGGGTAAAACAAAACCTCCCAGCTACTTGCGGAGCTGGGAGGTTTTTTTGGCTCCTCCAACTGGACTTGAACCAGTAACCCTTCGATTAACAGTCGAATGCTCTGCCAATTGAGCTATGGAGGAATGCAACGAGTAATACTTTAGCACTGGCCAAGTGCCGTTTTCAAATCGGAAGTTCCCGTTGCGGAGCATGCGTTCCCTGCCCCGAAATTCCGCCATTTTCCGGGCGAGACCGGATGCTTATCCACCAAGCAGCAGCAAACTACTTTCTGTGATCTGCCGCATATCTGGCCAAATCCAGCAGCTGCTGCGCTGATTGTTCCCATGAGTAGTGCCCGGCTCGTTCCACGGCGCGTTGCGAATACTGTCTCCAGGTAGCCTGCTCATCCAAAGTGCGTACTTGGTCCGCGAAGCCTTGTGCATCATCTGCCGAAGCGTACAGCGCGGCGTCATCCGCGACTTCCCTGAAAATCGGCATATCGGTGGCAATCACCGGAGTTCCCATGCTCATCGCTTCGACCAGGGGAAGCCCGTAGCCTTCTTCTCGCGAAAGGGTTACCAAGGCAGTGCATTCGCTGAGCAGCCGCTCGTATTCCTCATCGCTGACACCGCGGTGGAATACCACTGTGGATTGCGAGGGGATGAGCTTGGATAATTCAGCATGACGTTGCTCGTTGATCCCGCTTAGCAGGTGCAGCTCATAGTCCGGCAGGTGCGCCATGCCGCGGATGAGTGTCTCGACGTTCTTGTATTCCATGAAGGAACCCATATAGACCAAGGTCTTCTTGGGGCGCTTCGCTTGGTCTCGACGAGCAAAATTTCCGGTGGGGGCGTTGGACACCAGTCCAATATGCTTCTTGGTCAGTCGATGCCTGCGCATGAGATCGGCTGTGGTGTTGGAAACGGTAGCCACCGCGTCGGCACGATTCAGGAGCATCCGCTGCGGCCAGTAGACCTGATGGAACAAGAACCATCCAGCGCGAATCGGAGCAGGCAGGAACTTCGGTGCATGCGGATGCGAGTAGTAGATCAAATCATGCAAGGTCAGGACCAAGGGATATTTCCGCCCCAACGATCCGATGGTCTGCATGGGCGAGAACACGACATCAGGCTTGAGCTTGTTGATCTGCAGGGCGACGAATGGCTCGAGCACGCTCGTGGGCCCGGAAATTTTCAGATACGGAACGTCGGGGAGCATTGCCAGCTGCCTGGTGTCGTTGACCAGCATCGTGACCTCGGCAAGCTTGCTGGCGGCCTCGATCAACCCGGCGGTATACCGGCTAATGCCATCATGGTGGGTGATGCGGGTGTATCGAGCGTCGATAACGAGTTTCACGTGCGCGGTTGCCTTTACTTCGTGGTGCGTATGCTTTCCAGCCTAACGGCTTGCGGGGCCGCGCATCACTAGGTAGCTAATAACTGAGAGGGTTGCGGCAACGACCCAGGCAAGCAGTCCAGCGGTAATCCCCCACGCGCTGGCCAATGCGCCGCCCGCCAATCCGCCAACGGGTACTACTCCAAAGGTGAATAACCGGCGTGCACTTAGGACCCGGCCCAGCAGCTGCTCCGGAACGATCTGCACAATCCAGGACGAGGCAGCAATATTGAAGAGCAGCACGACGATTCCCCATCCCAGCGCGAAAATTCCCAGCAGCACCATGGACCACATTTCGGTTGCATAAGCCGCGGCCAATACGCAGCCCGCCAAAACTGCCTGCATCGAACCGGTGTAGATCAGCAAGGTTGCCGGAGCGAATTTTCCAGCCAGCGTTCCTGCGATAGCAGCTCCAATTAGCCCGCCAATGCCACCCACCGAGGCGAAAAGGCCGTACCCGAATTCGCCAAAGCCGAGCTCGTTGATAATGAAGATCGCTTCCACCGATGACCCGATGGCCAGCCCCAAGTTGGAGAACATCACTGCAACGGTAATTGCCAAGAGCAGGCGGTGCCGGGCCAGATACCTGAAGCCAGCCAGGATGCCGCCCTGTTCGGTCGACGGCCCGGGGCGGCGGCCAGGGCCTGGCGACAGGCGAGAGGAACGCACCTGCAGCGCCATCAGCATTGCCAGCAGGCCCAGTGCCGTCGAGATGCTCAGCAGCGCTGGCGCTCCCCACAGCGCGAAGCCGGTTCCCGCCAAGGCCGGGACAATCACGGTCATTGACTGGTCCGCAGCTCCCAGCGAGGCGATCAGCTTGCTAATGCTCGCCGCTCGGACTTCAGGTTCATCTCCGATGAGCTGCGGAACGGCAGTGGTTTGGGACGTTTCGGAAAATACATTGCAGAAGCCGAGCATTGCGCACAACAGCATCCCCAGCGGGATCGTTAGTTCCTCGGCGAAGGACAGTGCCGCTAGGCACCCCAGCAGGAAAAGCTTGGACCCGAGACCGATGCGCAGGACCCGCAACGCGGAATACTTGTCGACCAAATGGCCCGCGGGGATGCTGGCGAGCACAAAGGAAAGGGAGCCAAGCGCATTGAGCACTCCCATCTGCATGGCAGTTGCGCCAAGGGTGCCCACGAACAGCAGATCAATCGTGATATCAGAAAGTGAGCGTCCTGCCGCGTCCGTTGCGTTCGACCCGAGGAGCAGACGCTGGGATCGCTGGACTTTTCCCTGGCTTGCCGTGGCCACTAGCCCTCCCTTGCTCTAACTGTTTGATCATACAGTTCTAGCTTGAAAGTGCAATCAAACGATTAGTGATAATTCCGGGACATTGGAAGTCGAGAAGTTCTCTCCACTTCAACCTCGCAGGGGTCCAACTTCATCCCCGCTCAGATGCAGGTCAGCGGCTAACTTATCACAGCCGGGCGCCACCCGCAGGAAAATGTAGAAACTTTTCTCCTGGCGGAGAGAGTGAATTACTCGGCTTGCATTAACTAATTGAAGTGTGTTGTTAATAGATTCTTGTTAGGTGAGCCTGACCAACTATTGATTGTCTCTATCTGAGGAGCATGCTTTTGGGTGCCTCACTGCCTACCCTGCAAATGCCTGATCTACCACTGCCGATCTACGATGATTCGTTGCTCTGCGCAGACACCGCCCGTGTCTACGAAAATGAGTCGCGTGAAGCCATTTCACGCGTGGCCCACCGGTTGGCATCGGTGAACGCGCCGACGACCGGACCGACTCCGCAGCAGTTGCAGGAACGCATCGACCTGGTCGACCTGCATAGTCCATTGGGTTCAACCCAGGACTCGTTCACCGAGCTGAATGAGTTGTATTTCAACGACGCGGTCTACTTCCACGATCCGAAGTACGCGGCGCACTTGAACTGCCCTGTCGTGATCCCTGCGGTGGTCGCCGAGAACTTCGTCACGAGCATCAACACCTCGATGGACACTTTTGACCAGAGCGCTGGAGCAACACTGATCGAGCGCAAGCTCATCGATTTCACCGCCGATCTGATCGGCTTCGGGACCGGACAGGCCGACGGAATCTTTACCTCTGGCGGAACTCAATCCAACCTTCAGGCCATGCTGATCGCACGAAACACCGCTACCGCAAAGCTGCGGGGCACCTTGCCTGAACGGCTGGCTAATCTGCGGATCTATTGCTCGGAAGATGCGCACTTCTCGATTCGCAACGCCGCGATGCTCCTTGGCCTGGGCTACGACGCGGCCGTGGCGATCCCTACAGACGCCCAGCACCGCATGGATGCGCATGCATTGCGCGTGCGCCTGGACGCAGACCTCGCCGCCGGATTGGTGCCCATGGCCATCTCCGCCACCAGCGGGAATACCGACTTCGGGGCCATCGATCCGTTGCCCCAGCTAAGTGCTATCGCCACAGAAGTAGGCGCGTGGTTCCATGTGGATGCCGCATACGGTTGCGGCCTGCTCGTCTCCAACTCCCACCGCCACCGGTTGGACGGCATTGAATTGGCCGACTCGGTCACCGTGGATTACCACAAGTCCTTCTTCCAGCCCATCGGCTCCAGCGCCTTGGTGGTCCGCTCGGCAGCCTCCTTGGAATCCATCGCCCACTATGCCGAGTACCTGAACCCGCGTGCGGAGGCCGAGTCCACCCCCAACCAGGTCTCGAAGTCCCTGCAGACCACACGGCGCTTCGATGCGCTGAAGCTGTGGGTCACGTTGCGCTCTTTGGGGGCCAGCCGTTTGGGTGCCATGTTCGACCAGGTCATCGCCTTGGCAGAGGACGCTCAACAGGAAGTTGCCATGCGCGCCCAGCTTCGGATGGCAGCCGACGTGCAGCTGAGCACGCTGGTCTTCTCCTTTGAAGATCCACAGCACCCACTGGAACTGGACGAGCACAATGCCCTGGCCAACCAGATCCGCCAACGCCTCTATGCCAGCGGCGAAGCGATGATCGCCGCCACCACGGTCAAAGGCAAACGCCTGCTGAAACTGACGCTGCTCAATCCGAATACGACCCTGGCCGATATCAGCGAGATCCTCGACGCTATCTGCCGGATTGGTTCCGGACTGCTGGCCGAACGCACCCTTGGAGAGAAGAAATGATTGAACCTACCGAGCACTTTGACGTCATCGCTATTGGCGCTGGCCCTTTCAATCTGGGTTTTGCCGCCTTGGCCGATGGATTGGATGATCTGCACGTTGCAGTTCTGGAAGCCGGAGAGAAGTTCGTCTGGCACCCTGGCATGATGCTTCCCGGAACCCATCTCCAGGTTCCCTTCATGGCAGATCTGGTGACCATGGCGGACCCGACCAGCAAGCATTCGTTCTTGAACTATCTCAAGGAAAAACAGCGGCTTTACCCGTTCTATATCCGCGAAGACTTCTACGCGCTGCGCGAGGAGTATTCCAACTACCTGGCGTGGGCCGCAGAAAATATTCAAAGCGTACGATTCGGGCACCGGGTGCTCGAAGCCGAATACCACGACGGGGTCTACCGGTTGTCGGTGCTCACTGCCGCAGGACTGACCCGCTTCACAGCAGACAAGTTGGTGCTAGGCACCGGATCCCAGCCTTATCTGCCGCCGGTTCTCACCACGGAAGCACAAGCCACCGGCAACGTGGTGCACTCAAGCGACTACGCCTTCCACCGCGAGAAACTCCTATCTTCCCGGACCGCAGGTTCCGGCCCGCAAGTAACTGCTGTGCTCGGCAGCGGCCAGAGCGCCGCAGAAATCTTCTTGGATCTTCTGCGCAGCTTGCCAGAAGAGGATCATCTGGTGTGGGCAACGCGTTCAGAACGCTACTTCCCGCTGGAATACACCAAGCTCACTTTGGAGATGACATCTCCGGAATACATCGACCACTTCCATGCCCTGCCCATGGATCAGCGGGATGTCCTGTCAGCAGAGCAAAAGGGGCTCTACAAGGGGATCAACGCGGACTTGATCAACGAAATCCACGAGGAGCTCTACCAGCGAAGCGTCAATGGCTCAGCGAATGTGCACCTGCGTACCGGCTGCGCGGCCACGAGCATCGGCGCTGACACGGATCACCTGGCCATCAGCTTGCGCCATGAACGCACCGGTGAAGACCTGGAATTCCTCGCCGACCACCTTGTCATGGCAACCGGCTACCGCGCAGGCACTCCGGACTTCTTGCAAGGCATCAGCCAACGCATCGATTACCTTCCCGATGGCCGCTTCAATGTAGATCGCGAATATTCCATCGGGTTGGACCAGGACATCTTCGTGCAGAACGCTGAACTGCACACCCACGGCTTCACCGCTCCGGATCTGGGCATGGGAGCCTACCGCAATTCAGTAATTATCAACCGCTTGGCTGGACGCGAGGTCTACCCGGTCGAGCGACGGATCGCTTTCCAGCGATTCGGCGCCGCTGAACTCAGCGGCTTGCCCACTTCCGCCACTGCCAGCGCACGAGCCTAAGGAACTTCCGATGACCAACTACACTTTCCGTTCCGTGACGTTGCCCGGGGATACTGCGCTGCTGCATTCGTGGATTGCCACCGCGCATGCCTCCTTCTGGGGCATGGCCAACGCAACCGAAAAGGAAATCGAAGCAGAATACCGCACATTGCTTGGCACCCCAGGCTACGAAGTCCTCTTCGGCATTGATGCATCAGGGGACGAGAAATTCCTTGTCGAGCTCTACGACCCAGCAGCATCGCCACTGGCCGATGCATACAACTGCGTCCGCGGCGACCGTGGACTGCACTTCCTGGCTCCGGCAGCCACCGAGCCGCAGCCTGGGTTCACCCTCGACGCTCTCTCCTCGGCCATGGTCCAGGCTTTCGCCCTGCCCGGAACCGAACGAATCATCGTGGAACCTGACCTGCGCAACAAAGCCATCCATGCCCTGAATGCCCGCGTTGGCTTCAGCCCGGTACGTCCAGTGGAGCTTTCCGAGGCAGACGGCTCAATCAAGCAGGCACTGCTGTCCATCTGCACTCGCCAGGATTTCGAAACCGCTACCGGCCGCGGCTTGGAATCCTCATTCCTCTCCCCTGCACGTTGGGACATCGCCAACCGCCATGTCTTGGCCAAGGCCCTGGGCGAATTTTCGCATGAGCGCCTCCTGGAGCCTGCCGGCCATGGAGAAAACCGCTACTCAGTCCAGAAGGATGCCCACCGCTACAGCTTCAGCGCCCAGCGGTACCAGCTGAACCACTGGTTGGTTTCACCGCAGTCCGTGGAACACCACCACTTCGTTGACGGCAGCTGGCAGCAGGCAGAGGTAGACGCCATTGAGTTCATCACCCACTTCTGCCAGGAACTCACGCTTTCCCCGGTGCAGCTGCCCACCTACCTTGAAGAGCTCTCATCCACGCTGGCCAGCCACTGCTACAAGCAGGTTCATGCAACCCATAATTCAGCACAGCTGGCCCGGTTCGACGGCACAGCCGCACAGTCCTTCCAGCTCATCGAATCTTCCATGACCGAGGGCCACCCGTGCTTCATAGCCAACAACGGAAGAATGGGCATCGGGCGCACCGACTACCTGAGGTACGCCCCCGAAACCGGTTCCGCCCTGCACCTTGGCTGGGCTGCCGCCCACAAGTCCCGAGCACAATTCGACGCCGTGGATTCGCTGGATTACGAAGGGCTGCTGGCCGCCGAGCTGGATCCAGCCGAGCGCCAGCGCTTGGATGCGGCCCTGGAGGCCTCCTTGTTCGGCACCGGCTATGCGGCCGGGGACTACATCTTCATTCCGGTGCACCCTTGGCAATGGGAGAACCGCCTGTCGATCACGTTCGCCAATGATATTGCCCGCAAGCAATTGATCTGGCTGGGCACCAGCGTTGACGAGTACCAGGCGCAGCAGTCGATCCGCACCTTCTTCAACCTGTCCAACCCGGAACGACACTACGTCAAGACGGCAATGTCGATCTTGAATATGGGGTTCATGCGCGGGCTCAGTGCCGAGTACATGAAGGTGACTCCCGCGATCAACCAGTGGTTGGGCGAGCTGTTCGCAAAGGACCCGGTGCTCTCGATCCAGCCGGTCGCCCTGCTGCGTGAAATTGCGGCCGTAGGCTACCGCAACCCGCAGTTCGAAGCAGCCACCGGCAAGAGCGATCCGCAGCGGAAGATGCTGGCTGCGCTGTGGCGGGAGTCCCCGATCAGCCTGCTGGGCCCGGAAGAAAAGTTGGCTACGATGGCCAGCCTATTGCATGTCGATGCGTCCGGCAGGTCCTTTGCCGGCGCCCTCATTCGCCGCAGCGGGCTAGCACCGGCCGACTGGCTAAGCCGTTACCTCGATGCCTACCTCATTCCGCTGGTGCATTGCCTGGCTGCCTATGATTTGGTGTTCATGCCGCATGGCGAAAACGTGATCATGGTGCTTGAGAACGGTGCTGTGAAGAAGGTCCTGCTCAAGGATCTGGGCGAAGAGATTGCCGTGCTCTCGGACCGGGTGGAACTCCCGGAGGAGATTCGCCGGGTACGCACCGGTGGAGATCCGGTATTGTCGGTCTTCACGGATGTCTTTGATTCGTTCTTCCGCTTCCTCGCGCCGCTGCTGGATGCCGAAGAACTGCTTTCCGAAGCAGATTTCTGGAAGACCGTAGTTCAACGGCTGCTGGATTATCGCGGGCAGCATCCGCAGTTCGCTGAACGCTTTGATCAACTGGGACTTTTCGCGCAGAGCTTCCCGCTGTCGTGCTTGAACCGCCTGCAGTTGCGCAACAACCAGCAGATGCTGGATCTCGCCGACCAGTCCGGAGGCCTGCTCTACGCAGGCGATCTGGAGAACCCGCTGGCCACCGCCCTCATTCCCGCTGGCTGATTTGCCGGCTTCCCCAGCATCGCGCCGTACAGTCATCGTGCGGCGCGATGCTTGCTATTTCCGCGGCTGTGCCGTGATCCTGCGTGCCAGCTCGCCGACCCCTGCGCCCTGAAGCCGCGGGAGGACCTGTTCCCTTCCGGCCATCGCCAGGACCAGATCCAGCAGTTCGCCACGCACCTCGGGACCGTTCCCGCAACTGAAAGCGTCGTCCGCCGCCGACATCCGCAAGCCCTTGACCAGGGTGCTGCTATTGACTGCGAAGTCCTTGGAGGCGAAGAATCCTGCCACCGCTCGCAGTGCCGTGGGTTCAGGCCGCAGGATCAGATCGAGTGCCTGGGCGATGTCCTGCCCGTGCACTACCACTTCGCCCAGCAAACCGGTCACCGATTTCAGCGGGGCAATGGATTTGCTGGCAGAACGATTGAAATTATCCAGCGTTTGCCGGGCGCCGTCCCCGAGCTGCAGGCGCAGCAGCCGCTCGTTGTGCCGGTCGGCATTGAATCCGGAACGAGCCATATTCACCAGCCAGCGGGCGGTCGAGGTGGATCCGGCGGCCGCCAGATGCGCCGCCACATCGCGGATCTGCCAGTTCGCGCAGAGCGATGGGGCGTTCCACTGCTCCGGAGCCAAGCTGCCCAGCAATCCTGTCAACCGCGCACGCTCGGCATGGACCAGCTCCCAATGCCATCTCGCATCCTTCATGGCGCCTCATCTCCATAGATCCAGTACCGGCTCAGCTTCCAGGAGCATACCGGATTTCCGGTTGCGCCATCTTGCCACTGGTCAAATGGCGGTTCTCCAAAGCTCCGAAAAATATCTGGAAAATCTTGGTACTAAGTATTGCTAAATACCGCTACTTAGTTCTACTATCTACTTGTACTCAATGACACTAAGTAGAGAGGGGTGCACCATGGCCACACAGATGACCGAGATGCTCAAAGGCACCTTGGAAGGGATCGTCCTGGCGATCCTGGCCGAACGCCCGGCCTACGGATACGAGATCACCACGGAACTGCGCGAACGCGGCTTCACCGATCTGGCCGAGGGAACGATCTACGCGCTGCTGGTGCGCATCGAGCAGAAAGGCCTCGTCTCGGTGGAGAAAGTCCCGTCCGAAAAAGGGCCTCCCCGCAAGGTCTTCACCCTCAACCCCAGCGGCAAGCAGCAGCTCGACGACTTCTGGACCATCTGGAACCTGCTCGTCTCCCGCATCAACAACCTCCCCCACCCGAGCACCCCGCAGAAAGGGCACTGATCATGGTCGCCAAATGGATTGAAGCTTTCACCGGCTCACTGGAGCAGAAGAAGCAGTACAAGCAGAGCATGGCACGCCTCAAGGCCCTGCCCCAGCCCTATGCCAAGGCCGCTGCAGGAGTGCAGCGCTACCTGCTGAACCAGAGCGGGGTCACCGACGCCGAAACGATGATCTCCATGTATTCGGACCTGGCCGACCTCTTCGAAGGAGCAGCCGCCAACGGCACCGCGCTGCGCGAACTGCTTGGCCAGGACCCGGCGGAATTCGCCGATGACTTCGCCCAGGCCTACGGGGGCAAGCGCTGGACCGACAAGGAACGCACCCGCCTGGCCGACACCATTTCCGAAGCAGAGAACGAATCGAAGGAGCAATGACATGAATACCGCATTGGCCCCGGAACCGGCCATCGAGGTCACCGGACTGGCCAAGTCATTCAAGAAGCTGCCCGTGCTGCGCGGACTGGACTTCACCGTGCAGCCCGGCAGCATCTTCGCCTTGCTCGGTTCCAATGGCGCCGGCAAGACGACGCTGGTGCGGATCCTGGCCACCCTCCTTCCCGCCGATGCGGGAACCGCCCGGGTCTGCGGAGCTGCAGTGCGCGAGAACCCGGTCCAGGTCCGCCGGTCGCTGGGCCTGACCGGGCAATTCGCCGCAGTGGACGAGGTCCTGACCGGGCGCGAAAACTTGCTGCTGATCGCGCGGCTGCTCCGCTTGGAGAATCCGCGGTCCATCGCCAACGGCTTGCTGGAGCGCTTCAACCTCTGCGACGCAGCGGACCGGCCCGCAGGAACCTACTCCGGCGGGATGCGCAGGCGCCTTGATATCGCCATGGGACTGGCCGGCAACCCGCCGGTGCTCCTGCTCGATGAGCCGACCACGGGACTGGATCCCCAATCGCGCCGCGAGACCTGGCAGGTGATCCGCGACTTGGCCGAGTCCGGCACCACGATCCTGCTCACCACCCAGTACCTGGATGAAGCAGAGCACCTGGCCGATCAAATCGCCATCCTCCACGAGGGCACCATCATCCACCAGGGCACGCTGGCCGAACTCCAGGCCCTGCTGCCGCCGGCCACCACCGAGCTGGTGGCCAAGCGGCCGAGCCTGGAGGAGATCTTCCTGGAACTGATCGGCCACCACCAGCGAACCGAAGGGAGCAAGCCATGAGCATCGCGGCACTGCGGGAAACCAGAATCCTCACCGGGCGCTCGATGCGCCACGTTGTCCGCAGCCCCGACACCATCATCACCACGGCCATCACCCCGGTGGCCATGATGCTGCTGTTCACCTACGTTTTCGGCGGGGCTATCGGCACCAGCGCCACCAGCGCCACCGGGCCGTATATCAACTACCTGCTGCCCGGGATCCTGGTCATCACCATCGCCTCCGGGGTCGCCTACACCTCCTACCGGCTGTTCCTGGACCTGCGCGATGGGCTGGTGCAGCGCCTGCGCTCCATGCCGATCTCCCGCTCCAGCGTGCTCTGGAGCCATGTGGCGACCTCGTTGGCGGCGAACCTCCTGTCCCTGGCGCTGGTACTGGGGGTCGCCCTGGCCATGGGCTTCCGCTCCTCCGCCTCCATGGCAGCGTGGATCGCCGTGCTCGCGCTGCTGTGCCTGGTGACCCTAAGCCTGACCTGGGTAGCGGTGCTTGCCGGCTTGAGCGCGAAATCGGTGGATGGCGCCAGCGCCTTCAGCTACCCGCTGATCTTCCTGCCCTTCATCTCCTCGGCGTTCGTTCCCACCGAGTCAATGCCCGGGCCGGTGGCCTGGTTCGCCGAGCACCAGCCGATCACTGCTATCGTCGATTCGCTGCGCGCCCTGCTGTCGCAAGAACCCGTGGGTTCCGAGCTCTGGATCGCCCTGGCCTGGCTGGCAGGCATCTTGATCCTGGCTTGGGCGCTGGCCACGCGGATCTACCGGAGCAAGACCTCCAGCTGAGCGGCGGGCGCTCCGCACGGGACGCGCGCCGTCTGCAACTGCTGTGGAAAGCAGAGCAAGCCCCCGACTTGAACATTGTTCAAGTCGGGGGCTTTTCGTGTACATTGGTGCCAGCAATTGAACACCGTTCAAGAATGGCTGCACCTTGGCAGGCAGTCATCCAACCAGGCGAAGGAACCCATGAGCATCCCCGCGCAGCGCACCGACACCGCAGATTTCACCGAGCTGGCCGCACGCATCTCCGCTGGCCACCAGCTCACCGCAGCAGAGGCCCTCGGGCTGCTGGCCACCAGCGACGCGCAGACTTCGCGGCTGGTCAGCGCGGCCGGGGTGCTGCGGCGCAAGCATTTCGGCAACACCGTGAAGGTCAACTACCTGGTCAACCTGAAGTCCGGCTTGTGCCCCGAGGACTGCACCTACTGTTCCCAGCGTCTGGGCTCCAAGGCCGAAATCCTGAAATACACCTGGCTCAAGCCCGGCGAAGCGGTGCGCCAGGCAGGTTTGGGCATCGCCGGCGGCGCCTCGCGGGTCTGCATGGTCGCCTCCGGCAAGGGACCCACGGACCGCGATGTGGAACGCGTCGCGGACATGATCGGCGCATTGAAGGAAGCGCATCCGCAGGTCGAGGTCTGCGCCTGCATCGGCATCCTGAAGCAGGGGCAGGCCCAGCGGCTCAAGGAGGCCGGCGCCGACGCCTACAACCACAACCTGAATACGGCCGAGTCCCTCTACCCGGAAATCTGCAGCACCCACAGCTTCGCCGAGCGCGTCTCCACCGTCCAGCAGTCCAGGTCAGCCGGCCTCTCCCCCTGCTCGGGGCTCATCGTTGGACTGGGCGAAACGCCCGAGCAGCTGGTCGAGGCGATCTTCGCCTTGCGCGCACTGGAGGCCGATTCCATTCCGGTGAACTTCTTGATGCCTTTCGACGGCACTCCGCTGGAAGGCACCTGGAACCTGACCCCGCGCGCCTGCCTGCGGATCCTGGCCGTAGTGCGGCTAGCCTGCCCGGACAAGGAAATCCGGATGGCCGGCGGACGCGAAATGCACCTGCGTTCCTTGCAGGCCAATGCCCTGGAAGTGGCCAATTCGCTGTTTCTCGGCGACTATCTGACCAGCGAAGGGCAGGATGCGAAAGCCGACCTGGCGATGATTGCCGACGCGGGGTTCGTGGTGCTGGGCCAAGAAGGCCAGGACCCGGCGCAGCTGGCCAGGACGCTGCGCGAAGCCGCCGGCCATGCTTCGCGCCAGCCGGAGGATGCGGGCAACGCCGGGGCCAGCGGGTGCAGCGGATCGTGCTGCACCTCCGTTGCTTCCCCGGCCTGCGGCAGCGCCTCCTCGGGCTGCGGCACCGGCACGGCCGAACCGGTGCTCCGCCGCCGCGGCGCCGGGACCGGGGAAAGCCCGAACGCCTGATCGCCGCCATGCCGGCCTCTGCCTATGCCGAGAGGTCGGTGGGCAGGGTGAGAATCTCCGCGCCAGTTTCCGTGATGGCAATGGTGTGCTCGGTGTGCGCCGTGCGGCAGCCGGTGGCGCTGCGCAGGGTCCAGCCATCGCGGTCGGTCACCAGCTTGCTGGTATCGGCCATGACCCACGGTTCGATGGCCAGCAGAAGACCGGGACGCAGCGTGTACCCGCGTCCGCGGCGGCCATCGTTGGAAACGTGAGGATCCTGATGCATGGTGCTGCCGATGCCGTGGCCGCCGAATTCCATGTTGACCTTGTACCCTTCGGCGGTCAGCACCGATCCGATGGCGAAGGACAGGTCGCCGATCTTGGCTCCGGGACGCGCCTCGGCGATAGCCGCAGCCAGGGCGCGCTGCGTGGTCTCGATCATCTTCAGGTCTTCTGCACGCGCAGCCGTGCCGACAATGAAGCTGATCGCCGCGTCGGAGGCGATGCCTTTCAAGGTGACGGCCAGATCCAGGGTGAGCAAGTCGCCATCGGCCAGCTGGTAGTCGCGAGGCAGTCCATGGAGCACCGCATCGTTGACTCCCGTGCAGATGTAATGGCCGAAGGGGCCGCTGCCGAAGGACGGGGCGTAGTCGAGGTAGCAGGAGACCGCGCCGGCCTCCTCGATCATTTCCTTGGTCCAGGCGTCGATTTCCAAGAGATTGGTGCCGACCTGCACGCGGTGCTTGAGCGTATTGAGGATGTTTCCGACAAGGCGTCCGGTCTCGCGGGCGCGCTCTACTTCGCTGGCTGTGAGAATCTCGATCATTCCAATTACTATACCGGTATTTTAATACCGGTATAATGGTCTCATTATGGTCAGACTGCCGCTTACCGCCCGGGAAATCGAACAGGGCAAGAACCTCGGCGCGCTGCTTCGGCAGGCACGCGGCGAACGAACAATCCTCGACGTCGCGATCCAAGCCGGCCTCTCCCCCGAAACCCTGCGGAAAATCGAAACCGGCCGCGTCGCCACTCCCGCTTTTTCCACCATCGCCGCTGTCGCGGCCGCGCTGAGCCTATCGCTCGATGAGATCTGGTCAACCATCAACTCGCAGAATACCTGCGGCTCTCCAGCGCTTCACCCCTCACAGCTATCGCACCGCTAATTCGCAGGGCCTGATCCCTTCTGCATGTACATGTTGACGCGTACATAACTAGTATGTACACTTTTTTGCGTACATGCACGCCTTTCGGAGTTAAGGAAATGAACGTGGCAAGCCGCCTCACTCGACCTCTAACCATTCCCTCCGAAGAGGAAATGGACCTATTCGAAATCATGGCCGCTCTGGCCGATCCGGTCAGGCGCGCCATCATCGCTCACATTGGCGCAACCCCCGGTGGCGCGTGCAGCAGCTCGGACTTTGGTGTCTCAAAGTCGGCACTCACCCGGCACTGGCGCATCCTCAGGGAATCCGGCTTGATCAGGCAAGAGGTTGATGGCACCCGGCACCGCAACTGGTTGCGCACCGAAGAACTGGATCATCGATTCCCTGGACTCATGGATACGGTTCGCCAGGAACTTGCCCGCACCACATAAAATTCTTCACCCTTAGATACCTCATCGACCACAAGATAAGAATTCGGAGCAACCCATGAGCACAACCAAGATCGGGATTATCGGTAGCGGAAATATCGGCCAGGCCATTGCTCGCCTAGCTGTGGCCGCTGGCGCCACCGTGGCCATCGCGAACTCACGCGGCACCGCCTCGCTCGCCGACGTGGTGGAAGAACTCGGCGACAACGCGCACGCGGCAACCGTTGCTGAAGCCGCTGAATATGGCGATATCGTCGTGTTGGCCATCCCGCTGTCGGCTTATTCGGACCTTCCAACCCAGGTGCTTGCCAACAAGACGGTCCTATCCACCGGCAACTACTACCCATCCCGCGACGGGCGCATAGAAGTTCTCGATTCCTTGAAGTCCACTACTGCGCAATTGGAAGCATCGCTCCTTCCCGGCGCCCGCATCACCAAAGCCTTCAACAACATCGTGGCGCATCACATCCCGCTTCTGGTCAATTCAGCTCCGAGGACCGCGTTGCCAATATATGGCGATGACCTTGCTGCCAAGACCGAAGTGCTGGAACTTGTCCAAGCGTTGGGCTTCGATACGGTCAATGCCGGAACCTTGGCTGATTCGTGGCGCGCCGAGCCCGAATCCGGTGGCTACACTCACGTCTACGCCCAAGATCCCGCTAATTTCTACTCCGCGCACCTTGCCGATCGCGGTCAGCCAGTGACTATCGCGCAGCTCGAAGAGGCGCTCGCCACTGCGCATCGAGCCGGCGTCGCCGCCCGCCAGTTCTAGCAGACCACGAGGCTAGGACTGGAATAACCATTCGAGACTACTTGTTGCCTCAAGCATGAAGAACATCGGATTCTTGTCCTTCGGCCACTGGACCGACCACCCGCAATCAGGCACCCGCACCGCCTCCGATGCCCTGCTGCAGGCCATCGATCTGGCGGTCGCCGCCGAGGAGCTCGGCGCGGACGGCGCCTATTTCCGCGTGCACCACTTCGCCCAGCAATACGCCTCCCCGTTCCCGCTGCTGGCTGCCATCGGCGCGCGAACCAGCCGCATCGAGATCGGTACCGGCGTCATCGACATGCGCTACGAGAACCCGCTGTACATGGCTGAGGATGCAGGCTCCGCCGACCTGATTTCCAATCGCCGCCTGCAGCTGGGCATCAGCCGTGGTTCGCCCGAGCAGGTCATTGACGGCTGGCGCCACTTCGGCTTCGAGCCGCGCGAGGGCGAATCGGATGCCGATATGGGCCGCCGGCATACCGAGCGCCTGCTCGAGGTGCTTTCCGGGGAAGGCTTCGCCGAGCCTAGCCCGAACCCGATGTTCCCCAATCCCCCGGGCCTGCTGCGCATCGAGCCGCATTCGGACACCTTGCGCGAACGCATCTGGTGGGGTTCCGGATCCAATGCCACTGCAGTGTGGGCCGCGAAGCTGGGCATGAACCTGCAGAGCTCCACGCTCAAGGACGATGAATCGGGCAAGCCCTTCCACGTCCAGCAGGCCGAGCAGATCCAGCTCTACCGCGACGCCTGGAAGGAAGCCGGCCACTCACGCGAACCGCGCGTCTCGGTGAGCCGCAGCATCTTCGCACTGACCGATGAGCGCGACTGGCAGTACTTCGGCCGTGACCGCTACAGCTCGGACCAGATCGGCAACATCGATGAGAAGACCCGTGCGGTCTTCGGCAAGTCCTATGCCGGGGAACCAGATGAACTGGCCAAGAAGCTGGCCGAAGACGAAGCCATCGCCGCGGCGGATACGCTCCTTCTCACCGTTCCAAACCAGTTGGGCGTGGACTACAACGCCCACGTCATCGAATCAGTGCTCAAGCACGTGGCCCCGCTGATGGGCTGGCGCTGAACCGGCTCATTCGTTACGCGGATCCCTTCCCCATTTATTCCATTGAGACCCACGCCACTAGGGTAGATCAAAAGACTTAGACATTTGCACGCAGAATCAGGGAGCAACTCATGAGCAAGCCATTGAACGTCGCCTTCATCAAGGCCAGCTGGCATGCGGATATCGTCGACCAGGCCCTGGCCGGCTTCAAGGCCGAGATGGATTCTTCCGGGCAGGAATACACCATCAATGTCGTCAGCGTACCCGGCGCCTACGAAATGCCGTTGCAGGCCCAGCGCCTGGCGAAGACCGGCAAGTACGATGCAGTGGTAGCCGCAGCCCTCGTGGTTGACGGCGGCATCTACCGCCACGACTTCGTTGCCCAGGCGGTAGTGGACGGCTTGATGCGGGTCCAGCTGGATACCGATGTACCTACTTTCTCGGTCAGCCTGACCCCGCACCACTTCCACTCGAATGATGAGCACCAGGGCTTCTACTTCGAGCATTTCCTGAAGAAGGGCGCCGAGGCGGCACGCGCGGTTCAGGCCGTGGCGGCTATCGAGCTCTAGGGAATACGCGAAAAACAGGCGTGCTGCCTTGAACGCCGTTGTCAACGGTCAAGGCAGCACGCCTGTTCCTATTCAGGGCGCGACCGCTGGCTGCTACCAAGCCTCGCGCGGGCTGAGCCGGGCTGCTGCCATTGATGCACCCAGGATGATGGTGCGCATGAAGCGTTCGGCCGCTTCGATCAGCAGCCGCTCCCCGTCATCCACTGCTTCTTGCAGCGTCATCGGGATGGGCATGATCGAGGCAATGGCGTCAATTCCGATATCGTGCACGTCTCGGCAGCCGCGGCCCAGAGTTCCTGCCAGGGCCACTACCGGCACCCCATGCAGCGCCGCGCGCCGTGCTACCTCCGCCGGCACCTTGCCCTTGGGCGTCTGGAAGTCGATGGCGCCTTCTGCGGTGATGACCAGATCCGCTCCGCGCAGCATCGAGTCCAGATCGATGCCGGCCAAGCCCGAGTCCAGGATCGCCTCGAAACGAGGCAAGAGCACCGCCCCCACCGCCGCCAAGCCAGCGCCCAGCCCGCCCGAAGCACCCGTCCCCGGGGCCAAAGCGAAATCCGTGGAGCGCGAGGACTCCAGCGCATCGCGGCGCAGGATCGAGGCCCAGCGTTCGAAACCTGCTGACATGATTTCGACCTGTTCCGGAGTTGCCCCCTTCTGCGGACCGAAAACGCGGGCCACTCCGCGCGGGCCGGTCAGCACATTGTGCGGGTTCAGCGCCATGGTGATCCGGACATTCCCGGCAGCCAGGGCCGGGTGCAGGCCGGACAGATCCAACCGGTCCACCGATCCGAGGTAGTTGCCGCCGGCCTTGACCTCATGGCCGCTGGCATCAAGGATTCGTGCACCCAGCGCCTGCAATGCCCCCATGCCTCCATCCGAGGTACCCGAGTCGCCGCAGCCCACGAGGATCTTGGAGGCCCCGGCATCAATGGCGGCCGCGATCAGCTCGCCCACACCGTAGCTGGTGGTGGTTCCCGGATCCCGCTGGTCGCGGGGAACCAGCCGCAGGCCCGCAGCGGCGGCCATTTCGACGACTGCCGTTCCGGCCGCTTCGCCACCGAGCATGGCGTAGTGGGACTCGACTTGCTGGCCGACCGGACCGGTGACTGCCATTGGCACCAGGTGGCCGCCGGTAGCGCACGCCAGGGTTTCTGCGGTGCCTTCGCCGCCATCGGCGATGGGCACTGCCTTGACCGTGGCTCCGGGCAAGGCCCGGCGAACCCCGGCGCCGATGGCCGCCGCGACTGCCGCCGCGTCGAGGGATTCCTTGAATCCGGAAGGGGCTACCAGGATGCGTTGTGGAAGTGCGTGTGCCATGATTCGTTGTCCTTTTCAGTGAGGATGAATGCGATGAGATGTGAAGCTATGAGGTGGTTCAGAGGAACAGCGGCAGTCCCATGGCCGGCCAGATCCAGAAGGCGAAGACCAGGACCAGCAGGACCATGAGCGGTCCGAGCACCGCGCTCAGGCGCAGCAGGTCTGCCGGCTTATAGGTTTCGATGCCCTCGATCTCGGAGAACAGGTTCACCGGCTTCGCGCTGCTGGTCAGGGTGTGGCAGAAACCGGCGGCGGCGGTGGAAGCCAGGGCAATGGCTACCGCGTTGACCCCGACGCCCGGGGCCAGCGAGACCACCAGCGGAATCAGCACCGCTGAGCGAGCCGAACGGGACTGGATGACCAGATGCGCCGCGGCAGAGACCACCACCACGAGGACGGTGAAGACCCAGGGTGCGGCAGCGCCGAGCTGCTCGACAGGGCCAAGCACCTTGCGGGCCAGCCATTCGGCGGCTCCGCTTCCGGCGAGCGCCGTGCCCAGGGTGAGGGTCGCGGCCATGAAGATGAGCATCGACCACGGCACCGCCTTCAATGCCTTGGCCAGGCCTACAGAGCCGTATCCCGGGCTGGCTACTAGCAATGAACCAAGCAGGGCCACGATGGCGGGATGGAGCTGGTGCAGGGGCTCGGTGCACCAGAGCACCACCACGGCCGAGACCAGCAGCGCTGCCCTGGATTGCCCCACCGTGAGCGGGCCCGAGAGCGGCACCGGCGAATACTGCTGCAGCCGCTCGATGCCCACCGCCAGCGGTTCTGCGCGGTCCCCCTTGCGGGTGAACATCCACAGCACCAGTTCGGCGCACAGATGGGAGGAAACGAAAGCCAGCGGCAATCCGTAGACCAGCCAGCCGGCGAAGGAGAATCCTTCATGGCCCGCGGTGGCGAGGATCTGGCTGGTGATCAGGTGCGCTCCGGCTCCCAGATAGGATGCCACGGCCGAAAGCAGGATAACCGAGGGGAAAACCAGGGACAGGGCCAGGACGATGCGGCGGCGATCCGCCAGCGCCTTGGCCAGGGCAATGAAGACCGGAATGGCCAGGGCCGCGCGCCCGGAAGTGGACGGCACCGCGAATGCGGTAGCCACCAGCACGCCGGTAGTCAGGTGGATCAGCTGCCGCGGGGTGTTCGCCCCTGCGGCTATCCATGCTGCGGCGCGGGTAGCCAGTCCCGTGGCGGTGATCCCCGCCGCGATCACGAAGGCGGCCAGCAAGAGCCAAATGGTGTCTTCTCCCAGCGAGGAGAACAGGTCGGCTTCGGGCAGCACGCCCATGAGCACCAGCACCACTGCTGCGCCCAAGGCGATAAAGGTATCGCCTACTGGCGAGAAGACCCAGAGCCAGATGGCCAAGGCGAAGACCGCCAGGGTCAGGGCCCCTTGGGCTGGCAATGCCCGCACTGTCCCCGCATCTGGGCCGAAGGCTCCGTAGGCGCACCAGCCGAGAAAGGCCAGCAAGACCAGTGCGGCGATGATTCGCGCTGCGTTCTGCTTGCTCCACCGGTTTCGTGCAGCACCGGCGTTGCCCTGTTCCGCGGCTTGGTCCGTGGACCGCTGGGCGGTGTAGCGGAATCCCGAGCGTGGCGCGGTTGGCTTGATGCTCATGACTCACCGCCCAGGCTGCTGGCCATGGATTGGGCGAATTCTTCTTCGCAGCGGATGCCTTGTCCGGCATCAGCTTGCGGGAGGGAAAATCCGAAACTGGTTCCGTTGCCGTTTCCGGATTCCACCCAGGCCGTGCCGCCGTGGGCTTGCGCGACCGCTTTCACCACGGCCAAGCCCAAGCCCATGCCGGATCCCTGCTGGCCGGCTTCCGGGGCACTGCGATAGTTTTCCAGCAGGGCACGGGCCTGGTCCGGGTCCAACGCCGGTCCATCGTTGGCAACCCAGAAGCTGGCCATGCCCTTTGCTGCGGCAGAACCGATCCGGATACTTTCTCCATCCTCGGTATGCGCGACGGCATTTTGGATCAGTTGGTGCATGGCCTGGGCAACGCGCAGCGGATCCAGCCACGCCTGGGCCTTGGCAGACTCGGCTATGCGGAATCGGCGGTCCGGGTAGGCGCCCGGGCGGGCGGCTGCCGCGGCAACGTCCGCCGTGACTTCGCCGACGGGCACCATTCGGCGCTGGATGAAGTCCGGGTCCGAGCTTTGCGCCAGCAATTCCAGGTCGGCAAGCGTCTGCCCCATCAGTGAAATGTGCGCCTGCGCGGTGCTGATGATCCTGCCGCGTTGCTTCCGGGGCACCTCTTCCTCGTTGAGCTTCTGCAAGGCAGCTGCCATCTTGCGTTGCGGGCTTCCCAGGTGCTCTCGTGCTTCGGCGATGAAGTGGCGTTGGGCCAGATGCGAAGCTTCAACCCGGTCAAGCATCGCATTCAGTGTCCTGGCCAGCTGCGCCAAGTCGTCGCGTCCTTCAACCGGAACGCGGGCCGAGAGGTCATTGGCGCTAATCGAGGCGGCGGTTTCGCTCATGGTGCGGATGGGACGCATGATCTGCCCAGCTGCCAACCAGGCGATCCCCGCGGTCAAGGCCAGTCCCCCGGCGGCCACGCCGAAGAGCATGGTTGCCTGCCGGTTGGCTTCTTCCTGGGCCCCGCCAATGAAGTGCGCGACGACCAGATGGGCTTGGTGCCCCGCCCCGCTGGCTCCGGAGGCATCCTTGGCCTCGGCCTTCGCCCAGCGAACCGTCCCGTGGTTACTCTCCAGGATTCCGGAGGTCTTCGCGTCATCGAGAATACGGCCCAGGAGCACGGGGTCATCAGCCAGCCAGGTCCCGGCCTGGTTGGCTGCGGTGCCTGCGGTGAGCACCCGTCCATTGGCCTGCGCGAGAATCGCTTCGCCGGCCATCGGCTGCTGGCGGGCCAGATAGCGTTCCATCAATTCACCGATCGAGGAAAACGGGCGAGCTGTCTTCGGGTCCAGTCCCTCGGCGGCGAAGGTCCGGAACTCCTCGATTTCCTGCGCGATGCCCACGTTGGCAGCTTCGGCTACTTGGCCGGACATGATCGAACGCATCGAAACCGTTACGGCCAGCAGGGCCAGTGCAGTAGTGAGCACGATCCACCCGACAATGCGCAACCGTGCCGACACCGTTGATCCCTGGTGCTCATGGATATCAGCCATTGGCGATCAGCTCCTCAGCTTGCGCTTGCGCAGCAGCGGGCTCGGGAGCCGGTGAGAGCTGGACAATGATTGGCTGCTGATGCGGGATGGGCGGATTGGCCTTGTCGGCAAGTGCCTGGCTGGCACCGGCCAGTCCCGCTGGCACGGCCAACACCATGAGGATGAGAAGTATGCGGCGATTCATGCTTTGAACATTAAAAGACCCTTGTGAGGAGCGCATTAGGCGGTGGTGAGAGGATTATGGCGCGTCCATGAGAAGCAAATGAGAGCGAGCGAATCGCCCCGGGTTCTCGCGTATTTCCGAGGTCCGGCAGCGCGGGGAATTCCTTGAAAATTTTTCCGATCTTCCTATTTTCGGTGTTCATGTTGTGGTCGCAATCCGCGAGCTGCGGGCTTCCTCGCCGCCAGGGCAAAAGAAAAGAGGTTCCGCCACCCCTGATGGGATAGCGGAACCTCTGCGAATTCGAGCTACTTCGCAGCCCAGAGCACCGAGTCGTCAGTGAACGAGAGCGTTTCGCTCATGCGGATTTTCGCATCTGCCACGGCCTCGGCCGGCACGTCGAAGACCACCTGGTAGCTTCCCTTCCCGCCCTTGGCCAAGGTAGGAACGTCCATGCCCGGCTTGGCGGTGATCGCAGTCGCGCTGCTGGTGCTGTAGATGCTTGCATCCGAGCCCACCAGCTCTGGATTAAGGTCCAGCCATGCGTCGCCTTCTTCTTCTCCGTTGTAGACAACAGAAAGGTCCACGAGGACATACTGGCCTTCGGCCTCCTGGTTGAACTCATTTGCCTTGGCGATCTGTGCGCCGGCATCCAGGTTCACCGCACTGACATTGACCGAATACTCGCCAACAGCAGCGGCCTGCCCCAAGGCCAATACCTGTGTTTCGTCTTCGGCTTGCTCGATGATCTCAGCCGGTGCCGCCACTTCGCCGTCGGAAGCGTCGGCAATGCCGTTGGCGACCTCGTCGATCGCCTTCACATAGGCTGCCTGGGTGGCGAACACAAGAACGATGGCTACGATGGCGATGATGCTCGATGCAACGCCCAAGCCCTTGCTGCCACGGCGCTTGGAAGCGACAATGAGCGAGACGATGCCCAGTACCAGAGCAATGAAACCGAGCACGGCGGCAAAGTTGTTGACGATCGGTACCCAGCACAGGGCCAATGCAACGATGGCCACGACCAGGGCCGCAATGCCCAGGCCCTTGCCAGCTGAGCTCTTGGCAGGCGGTGCCGGTGGCACCATGTTCGGATCGACCGGATTTTGTACGGACATGAAAGCTTCCTTCGAGTGAAGACGGCGCCACGCTGGCGCCGAGGCGGATATCAGCCCAAGCGGATGAGGACTTCGGTCGAAAAGAGTCTTTGTTGACTCTTCAAGAATCATGCCAGTGCCTACGACAATTTAGCTTGTCCCGGATTCGGCTCCAGCCGAGCTGCCCAAGGCAGCTGCAGTTTCCGGAAGCCAAGTGCGGGCGATTGACGTGCACCATTCAGGTGTTCCAGCAGGTGCATCTGGCCCGCGGACCGATGCCTGCGATTCTCCCGGGAATTTTCCTGCGCTAGGCGGGCCCGTTGGCAAAACCTGGGTGATTCATTACAGAATGCACTTATGGCCACTTCCCTTGAACACTCCCCGGGCCGCAGTACATTGCGCTATGTGCGCCTCATGCTGCTCGCGGTGCCCCTGCTCCTTGTCGTTGCCATCGTCATCTATGGCATTGCCAACCAGCGCATTGAAGACTCCCTGAGTTCCTATTACCTGGGTCCAGCACGGGACTTGTTCGTTGCGATGCTGGTGACTACCGGAGTGCTGCTGGTGGTTTACACCGGAGACGAGCTGGAGGACTATGCACTGAATTTGGCCGGCTTCTACGCCATGTTCGTCGCCTTGGTTCCCACCAAGCTGGGTGAAACGCTGGCGCAGCTGCACCTGGGCGAGCAGAGGCGGCTCATCTTCTCCGTGCAGGTATCGGTTATTGCGGTTCTCGTCGTCAGCTCGGTATTCATCTGGCTGGGAATCAGGACTAGCCGCGCTCCGCACCGCGCGCTGTTCCACAGCACCGCGACCAAAGCGCTCGGTTTGCTGAGCACCCTGCTCCTGGTCGGCTTTGTCCTGCTGCTGCTGTGGCGGACCGTTGAAGGCAAGCAGTTCGCCGGCGTGCACGCCAGCGCTGCATTCCTGCTGATCTTCTCCATGGGCATCGCCATCGCCAGCCACCTGGACCACAAGCCGCTGTGCGCGATGGACACCAGCGGAGGCAAGAAGCTGCACTACGCAATCATCCTGGTGCTGATGCTCATCGGATTGATTGCCTGGCCGATCCTGCTGGCCGCGGGCATCCAGGAGGCCCTATTCATTGTCGAATGGTTCGAGATCAGCCTTTTCTCGTATTTCTGGTATCTGGAATCCCGGCGCTTATGGAACCCGGCTGCCTGAATCCGCTAGGCAAAAAACCCGCCGCTGGTCCAGCAACTGGCCCCGGCTACCTAACTCGGCTTTTTCCTGGCGAGGCTAGTCAGGACTAGGTGCCAGAATTCCGGTTTCAGGCGAAAATAAAAGGTTCCGACTCGCGAATGCGAGCCGGAACCTTCTTGTAAGCTCCTCCAACTGGACTTGAACCAGTAACCCTTCGATTAACAGTCGAATGCTCTGCCAATTGAGCTATGGAGGATTGCAACGAGATATAACTTTACCCAAGATTCCCGCGAATGCAAAATCGGGATCCTAGGTTCCGCGAAGGATCCTCCGGCGCATCTCCAGTTCCATCAGTTCCCGGTTGATCTGGGCATATTCTTCACCCTCGGGTGCCATTTCAGCACGCTGCAAGCGGCCGATCAGCTCAGCCTTGCGGTGTGTGATTTGAAGCTCAATCAAGCCGTTGATGATATCGGCGCAGTAGCGGTTCAGGCTATGTTCGTCAGATGCCGGAATGCTGGTCACTGCGAGTTCTGAAACGAAGCTGCGCAACTGCTCGGGGACTTCGTCGCGAATGACTTCAACCCAGGAGGTCGCCGAAGCGCCTGCGCTGGACGCGGCAACGACGCCATCGTGGACAGCAGAGTGCGCCGGGGCCAGGAAGCGAGCCTCGTAGAACGCCTGCCATTGCTCGTCCTTCAACCGCTGCGGCTGCTGGATCACCACTTCCAGGGCCTGTCGTTCAAGGCGCATCACCGGGTCGCGGTGATCCGGGCGTTCAAAGGCCGCCGCCGGGATTGCCTGTTCAGCCTCCCCCGGTTGCGGGTGTGGTGTCTGCAGGTCGGCGTTCTTCGGCAACCGGGCGCGTTTGATGGAGGCGCCCACCGAGCGGTTGACGTCCTCATTATTCATTCCCAGCCAGCCGGCAAGCTCACGGGCATATGCCGGACGAATGGCCGAGTCGCGGATCTGCGCAACGATCGGAGCGGTCTGGCGCAAGGCCTGGACACGTCCTTCAACGGTGTTCAGATTGAATTTCTTCAATTCGGCACGGATGGCGAATTCAAACAGCGGACGCTTGAGCTCGATGAGCTCGCGTACAGCTTCGTCTCCGCGGTGCAAACGCAAGTCGCACGGGTCAGCACCGGTTGGTTCAACACAAACGTAAGTCTGGGCAATAAATCGCTGGTCTTCTTCGAAGGCGCGCAGCGCGGCCTTCTGGCCTGCGGCGTCACCATCAAAGGTGAAGACGACTTCGCCACCGGTGCCGTCATCCTGCAGCAGGCGACGGGCAATCTTGATGTGGTCCGTGCCGAAAGCGGTACCGCAGGTGGCCACCGCGGTGGTGATGCCAGCCAGATGGCAGGCCATCACGTCGGTGTAGCCTTCCACCACAACGATCTGGCGGCTCTTGGAAATCTGCTTCTTGGCCAGGTCCAGGCCATAGAGGACCTGGGATTTCTTGTAGAGCTGGGTCTCCGGGGTGTTCAGATACTTCGGGCCCTGGTCATCCTCGTAGAGCTTGCGTGCACCGAAGCCGATGGTGGCACCAGACAGGTCGCGGATCGGCCACATGACACGTCCTCGGAATCGGTCATAGATTCCGCGATTGCCCTCGGAGAACATGCCCGTCAGCTTCAGCTCATCATCAACGAAGCCCTTGGAGCGCAGGTGCTTGAGCAGCGAATCCCAGCCCTTGGGCGCATAGCCCACGGAGAATTGGGCTGTGACTTCCTGGTCAAAACCGCGACCGGCAAGGAACTCGCGGCCGGCGGCTCCTTCCTCGGTAGCCAGCTGCGCGCGGAAGAATTCCTCGGCGACCTTGTGCGCGTCGACCAGGCGCTGGCGCTTGCCGTAGTCTTCGCGGCGCGGTCCCGGTCCCCCGTCTTCATAGCGAAGCTCGTAATTGATCCGGGCAGCCAGAAGTTCCACAGTTTCGGTGAACGAGGAGTGGTCCATTTTCTGGATGAAGGCGATCACGTCGCCGGACTCGCCACAGCCAAAGCAGTGGAAGGTTCCTAGCTGCGGGCGAATATGGAAGGACGGACTGCGTTCGTCGTGAAAAGGGCACAGGCCCTTGAACGAGCCAATGCCCGCGGATTTGAGCGTGACATAGGATTCGACGACCTCACGGAGGTCGGTGCGGTTACGCACCTCGTCGATATCTTCACGCTTGATCAGCCCTGCCATGATTCCCTTCTAGAACAACTTTGCGTCAGGGGCTTCGCCCTTGACCAGATACGAGTGCCATTCGGTGGCTGAGACGTCAGTGAGCGAGGCGACCTGGTCAATCACCACACGCAGCTGGGCCGCTTCATCAGCGGCGTCTTCCCAGTCAGCTGCGAAGATCGGCTCCAGATTATCCCGGCCCGTTTCACAGAGCAGTTCGACCAGCTCGGTCAGCAGCGTGCGCTGATCCAGATAGAGCGGCTGGCGCACTTCCGAAGCCATCACGTAGCTGGCCGCGATGCCCTTCATCACGGCAATCTCGTGCTCGGTTTCCTCGGGCACAATCAGGTTCGCGTTATAGCGGGTGAGCTTGCCTTCCCCGAAGCGTGCCCGGGTGGCATCCATTGCGGCGGCGGCGAAGCGGCCAATGAATTGGCTGGTCATGTCCTTCAGCGCCGCCATGGAACGCCGTGAGCCGTCAAAATGCGAAACCCACTCATCGCTGATTTCCAGGCGGCGCAACGCCGCGTCGATGTCGGCCTCCCCAGTGGTCGGCAAGTACCAGTCCTTGGTCACCTGCAACGCGCGCTCGCGCTGCAAATCCTGCTTGAGCCAACGCAGTTGCAGCTTGCCGCCGACAATTGCGTCTTCCACGTCATGGACCGAGTAGGAAATGTCATCAGCCAAGTCCATGACCTGGCCTTCCATGCAGACTGCTCCGGCGGTGGCTTCCGGGACGTTGCGCAACCAGTTGAAGACGGTGGCGTCATCCTCGTAGACACCGAACTTCTTGGTTTTCTTGCCGTTGACCTCTGGCGCATCGGTTTTCAGCCACGGGTACTTGCACGCTGCATCCAGCGACGCCCGCGAAAGATTCAACCCGGCCGAATGCCCGTTGTGCCGGAAAGTCTTGGTTTCCAAGCGAGTGAGCAAACGCAAGGTCTGGGCATTGCCCTCGAATCCGCCAATGTCCTTGGCTGCCTTGTCCAGCGCCTTCTCGCCGTTGTGGCCAAAGGGCGGATGACCCAGGTCGTGCGCCAAGCAGGCGGTGTCGACGACATCCGGATCGCAGCCAAGGGCCGCACCGAGCTCGCGGCCCACCTGGGCCACTTCCAATGAGTGGGTGAGCCGGTTGCGCACGAAGTCATTCTGGTTCGGTGCCACTACCTGGGTCTTGGCGCTCAAACGGCGCAAGGCGGAGGAATGCAGCACGCGGGCACGGTCCCGCTCAAAGGCAGTACGGTAGGACTTCTTCGCTGGTTCAGGCACCCACCGCTGCTGGTCGGCTTCGGTATATCCGGGGATCTGAGTCATAGTTCCTAGTCTAGTAACTCTTTGCCGGCATTGAGGAGTTATCCACTAGTGGCGTAGCCGTGGCTATCCCGGGGTGGCTAGCCGCCGGAGATATCCAGCTCGGCGGCCTTGATCATTTCGCGGTGGGCATCGCTCATCACGCGGTTATCCAGCCAGCCGTCGGGGACGTGCGTCTTCTTCGGGTGGCCCGCACGTCCGCGGGTGCCTTCTGCGGCAACCCCCGGGTACGGCAGGTCCAGATCCAGCTGGTCCAGCAGTTCGCGCAGCACTGCCAGGGATGGCACCTGGGCCAGCTGCGAGCGGATTTCGCCGCCTACCGGGTAGCCCTTGAAGTACCAGGCAATGTGCTTGCGGATATCGCGCATGCCCTTGCCCTCGTCCTCGAAGAATTCGGCCAGCAGTTCGCCATGGCGGTATACGGTGTCGGCGACCTTGCGCACGCCCGGGCGGAAACGGTCTTCACGGCCCTCGAAGGCCGCCTGCAGGTCGCCGAAAATCCATGGCCGGCCCTGGCAGCCACGGCCTACCATGACGCCGGCGGCACCGGTCTGCTCAACCATTTCAATGGCATCCTCGGCACTGAAGATATCGCCGTTGCCCAGCACCGGCATGTCATCCATGGCTTCGCGCAAGGTCGTGATCGCGTCCCAGTCGGAGTGCCCCGCGTAGTACTGGCCGGCGGTGCGCGCGTGCAAGGTGACTGCGGCCGCACCGTGGTCCCGGGCAATTTTCGCTGATTCCAGGTAGGTCAGGTGGTCCTTGTCGATGCCGATGCGCATCTTCACGGTCAGCGGGATATCGCCCTTGGCGGCCTCTGAGGTCGCGGCTTCGATGATGGAGGTGTAGAGATCCGACTTCCAGGGCAGGGCCGAGCCGCCGCCCTTGCGGGTGACCTTTGGAACTGGGCAGCCGAAGTTCAGGTCAACGTGGTCCGCCAGGTTTTCGTCAACCACCATGCGCACGGCAGCGCGCACGGTGCCGGGGTCCACGCCGTAGATCTGGATGGAGCGGATCTCCTCGTCGGGATCGTGGGAGATGATGCGCAAGGATTCGGGGTTGCGTTCCACCAGTGCCCGGGCGGTCACCATTTCGGTCACGTACAGCCCGCCGCCATATTCGCGGCAGAGGCGGCGGAAGGCGCGGTTGGTCACCCCAGCCATCGGAGCAAGAACCACCGGGGTATCAATGGTCAGCTTGCCCAGCTGCAATGGAGGCAGCTTGAGGGTCGGGGTGTTGGTTGGCGCATCAGTCAGGGTCGTCACCCATCCATTATCCCGCACGAACGCAAAACAGTAACTGAGATCTTCATCAAATCTTGATGCCGAGGCGCTGGATTATTGTCCTGATGTGGACCAAAATGATGCAATGACAAGTAAATTTTCGGCGGCGCGGGTGGTTCTGCTGGCCCTTGCCGCCGCCATTGTGGCTTTGGTTATAGCCGCATTGCTCGTGGTTTCGCTGCGTTCGGCACCAGAGGTCCACGGGGAGAACACTCCGGAAGGGGTCGTGCAAAGATATCTGATGGCTTTCGAGGCCGAGGATTTGCCGGCCATGCAGGGCTACACCGTTGAAGGCCAATCCAGGACGCTGTGCTCTCCCGAACCCTATGCCCCGCAGCCGCTTGATGTGCAGCTGCTGCGCAGCAGCGTCGAGGAGTCCAGTGCTACCGTGCGCACCAGGTTCAATACCCGCGACGCCCAATTCCTGCCCTTGGGGAATCTGTCCTCATATGAAGAGGCGTTCGAGCTGCGCAAGATCGATGGAGCCTGGCTGATTGACCGCATGCCGTGGCAGGTCGGCCTGTGCACCGCCGAGGAGATGGGTTACTGATGGCCGCAACCGCCCCGGCGTTCCATGTGCAAAGCAGCAGCGTGCTGCGTCCGGTGATCCTCCACGGCTTGCTGTTCGTGCTGTTGATGGTCTCGGCTACGGGCTTGTCTACGCTCTTTACCGCGCTCTTCCATGGTTTCGATTCCTTGCTGGTCAGCACCGAGCAGCTGGCGATGGCCTTCACCTTCACCCTGGTTGGAATCCCCTTGGCCTGGCTGTTGTGGCGTTCCATCCGCAAGCGCTTGGCCCGGCCGTCGGCCTTCGACTCAGCCATCTGGTCCTTGCAGGCCTCGGCCGCGTACCTTGCCACCCTGGCTGCCAGCAGCTGCGCCGCGCTGGCGTTCCTGGCGGGACTTGTTTCCGCAGCCCGCGACGGTGCATGGCAGTCGACGCTGGCGGTGGCCTTGGGCTGGGGCACGGTGTGCGCCTGGCAGCACCGCCAAATCACTTCATCGCGTACGGCACCGCGGCAATTCGCCCAGCTGGCGGCCACCGTGGGAAATTACTTCAGCATGGTGCTCTTCGCGCTTTCGCTGGTTGCCACGCTGACGGTCGCGTTGGAAATCCTGGTCGTGCCGGAAAACACGCTGGTGGGCCCCACCGGCATGCCGAATCTGCTGATGGCGCTGGTCTGGCCGGCAGGTTCCTCGGCCCTGTGGTTCTGGCATTGGAAACTGCGCAGAGTCCAGAAGATGTCCAATCTCCTGAACAGCGTCCTGCTGGTTGTATTGGGCCTGGCCGCACCGGCGTTGGCGTTCCTGCTGGCGATCGCCGAGCTGGTTTCCTGGGTGTGGCCGCAGGCATGGACGGCGCAGGAACGCACCGAGCTGTTCCTCGACGGCGGTCCAAGCCTGCTGGCCATCATTGTGGCGGCCGCGGTTCTCTGGATTTACCACCAGTCCCAGCTGCGTTCCGGGCTGCACCCTGCCGCCGTGGTTGGCGCAGCGCACCTGGCGCTGAGCGGTGTCAGCCTGGCCGTGCTGGCTACCGGGCTGGGCATGGTGGTCAATGCGCTCTTCGCAGCACTCGGGTCCAGCGTCTCGGTGGGCTACTCCGCGGGTTTGCTGGGCCATGGTCTCGGCTTGCTCGCCTTCGGAGCCGCCGCATGGCTTTGGTACTTCAAGCCCTGGAAGCCCTTCCCGGCAGACTCGCGCAGCGCCTATTTGGTCCTGTTCTTCGGAGCCAGTTCCGTCGTCGCGCTGGTTTCCCTGCTGGTCTTCGGGTACCGGATTTTCGAGTTCTACCTGGAACCCGATTCTCGTCTTGATTCCCTCCTGGACACCGTTCGCGGCCCGCTGGGCTGGCTGGTTGCGACCGCTGCCGTGGCCGGCTACCACTTTGCGCTGTGGCGTTCGGATAAGGATTCCAGAGCCGGTTCTTCTGGAAAATCCATTGCCTCTCAGGGGGCGATAACACGTCGAGCAGTGGTAATCGTTGGCCCGGCGGCTTCCGAGCCGATGGCGGCTCAGCTCAAAGCGCGCCCGGAGCTAGCGGTGACGTGGATGGCTTCGTCCGGCCCTGCATTGGACGACCGGGCCGAGGTGTCGGTGCTGGCTCGCATCGAGGAATACCTGGCAACTCATCATGATTCCTTCATGGTTCTTGCCGAAGCTGACGGGTCGGTGCGTTTTATCAATCTCGCCTAGTCGGAACGCATTCAGCACCAATTTGTAAATAGGTGCGTCTATTGTGACTCATTTTGCCCTAACCTAAAAACATCATGGTAGTGTGACTTTTTGTGCTCGCGATTCAGTGAGTGTTCCCTAATTACGGAAAGTCGCATGACCCTCCTTGCGCCGCATCAACCCGCCAACAAGTCCGATCAAACCAAAGCCGCCCATGGATCAGCAGGATTGGCCGCCAGCAATGCTTGGAAGTCAGCGGCGTTGGCCCTCTGCCTCGGCTTGCTCGCAGTCGCCCTCTTCGCGTCTTTGGGCGTTGGAGCAAAGGCGATTGCGCCGCTGGCTGCCGGGCAGGCGCTATGGGGAATTGGCACACCCGAAACACTGGTGATCATCAACGAGCTGCGCCTGCCGCGCACCGCGATTGGGCTCCTGGCAGGAATGTCCCTGGCTGTTGGCGGCGCATTGATTCAGGCACTGACCCGCAATCCGCTGGCAGATCCCGGTATCCTCGGGGTCAATGCGGGCGCCGGATTCGCCGTCGTGCTCGCTGTGGCTTTCCTCGGCATCACCCACATTTCCCAGTACATCTGGTTCGCCTTCGCCGGAGCCGTGCTGGCCACCCTCGCGGTATACCTCATTGGATCGCGTGGCCGCGGTGGAGCGACACCGGCCAGGCTGACCTTGTCCGGCGTCGCACTGGGCGCCGTGCTGGGAGGAATTTCCAACGGGATGACCCTGCTCAACCCCGAGGCTTTTGACCGCATGCGCTATTGGGGCGCGGGAACCTTGAACAACCGCACCCTGCCCATGGTGGGCGTCATCGCCCCTTTCGTTATCCTGGGGCTGGTCTTGGCGGTGCTGTGCACCCGCTCGCTGAACACGTTGGCCTTGGGCGATGAGGCCAGCCTCGCGCTGGGTACCAATATCGGCCTGACCCGCGCAGTGGTGATCGTGGCGGTCACCCTGCTCTGCGGCGCAGCGACCGCCGCCGCCGGCCCGATCGGCTTCGTGGGCTTGATGATCCCGCATATCAGCCGTTGGATCGTCGGACCGGATCAGCGATGGATCCTGTGTTTTTCAATGATCCTCGGCCCGGTGCTGTTGCTCGTTTCCGATGTGCTTGGCCGCATCGTTGTCCCGCCCGGCGAAATGCAGGTGGGGGTCGTCACGGCCTTGCTTGGCGCTCCGGTGCTGATTTGGCTGGTTCGGCGCAAGCGGGCTAGCGGACTATGAGTGCTGTGGATTTCGGCCCGGGCCACCGGGTACTGCGCATTGGACGCATCTGGTTGCGCGTGCAACCACGTCAGCTGCTTCTCGCCGCACTGCTCTCGGTATTGGCGGCCGCCCTGGGCCTCTACGCGTTGGCCACTGGCGACTACACGCTGGGCTTGGGCGAAGTGCTCAATACCCTGGCTGGAGCCGGGGAGGCCAGCAGCCAGCGGGTGGTGCTGCAATGGCGGCTGCCCCGCGTTCTGATGGCACTGCTATTGGGCGCAGCGCTAGGCGCCAGCGGGGCAATTTTCCAATCCATGACCCGCAATCCCCTGGGTTCTCCAGACATTATCGGATTCAATACCGGTGCCTATACCGGTGCGCTGGCCGTCATGCTGGTCTTCGGCGGCGGGTATTTCCAGGTGGCACTCGGTGCATTGGCTGGTGGCTTGGCCACCGCGGCCGTGGTGTATGCCTTGTCCTTTAAGAACGGCTCTGAGGGATTCCGGCTGATCATCGTCGGGATCGCGGTCAGCGCGATCCTCGCTTCGGCCAACACCTGGCTGATCTTGCGCAGCGAGCTGGAGGACGCCATGTCCGCGGCCATCTGGGGTGCCGGCTCGCTGAATGCCATCGGCTGGGACCAGGCCACACCGGCCGCAGCGGTCGCGTTGCCTCTCGCGCTGGGCGCCATGGCCTGCACGCGCAGGATGCGCCTGCTGGAATTGGGCGATGACGCTGCTGTGGCGCTGGGCATCAACACCGAATCCAGCAAGCTGTCCTTGCTGGTGATCGGGGTGGCGTTGACTGCCCTGGCCACCGCGGCGGCAGGCCCCATCGCCTTCATCTCGCTAGCTGCTCCGCAAATCGCCCGCCGGATCATGGGCAGCGCAGGCGTGTCGTTGGCTTACTCGGCATTGCTCGGCGCCGTGCTGCTGCTGGCCAGCGATGTGCTGGCCCAGCGCGTTTTGGAGAACACTTCCCTGCCGGTTGGCGTAGTCACCGTCAGCATCGGCGGGGTCTACCTGATCTGGCTACTACTTCGTGAGGCACGACGCCAATGAGCATGACCCATCCGCAGCTATCCGCCGACCGGCTCACCTTGGGCTACGGGCCATCGGCCATCTCCGAAAACCTCTCGCTATCCATCCCCCCGGGCTCGTTTACGGTCGTCATTGGACCCAACGCCTGCGGCAAATCGACCTTGCTGCGCGCCCTGTCCAGGGTGCTGAAGCCTTCCTCCGGCCAGGTCATCCTGGATGGCAAACCGATCCTGTCCCTGCCAGCCAAGCAGGTGGCCCAGCGGCTGGGGCTGCTGCCGCAGTCCTCCATCGCCCCGGATGGCATCACCGTTGCGGATCTGATCGCCCGCGGCCGCAGCCCGCACCAAGGCTTGTTCTCCCAATGGTCTGCCGCGGACGAGCAAGCAGTGCTCAGCGCCATGCACGCCACAGGCACCACCGGGCTCTCCCGGCGGCTGGTCGACGAACTATCCGGCGGGCAACGCCAACGCGTCTGGATCGCTATGGTACTGGCCCAGCAGACTCCTTTGCTGCTGCTCGATGAACCGACCACCTTCTTGGACATCTCCCACCAGATCGAAATCATGGAACTGTGCCGCAGGCTCAACGAGCAACAGGGCAATACGGTGGTTGCGGTGCTCCATGACTTGAACCAAGCGTGCCGCTACGCCACGCACCTGATCGCGATGAAATCCGGTGAAATCGTCGCCGCAGGACCTCCCTCGCAGATTGTCACCGAGGAACTGATCCGCGAGGTTTTCGCCTTGCCCTGCACCATCATCCAGGATCCCGTCTCGCACACACCACTCGTGATCCCGCTGGGCCACGAGGCCATCTAAGAAGGAAAAGAACATGCAACCAATGACCCGACGCGTCTTTTTCGGCGCAGCTTCGCTGGCCGCAGCCCTGGCCCTGGCCGCCTGCAGCCCGAGCACCCAGGCCGCTTCCCCTTCAAGCGGCGAAGCCAGCGCAGCGTGGAGCTTCACCGATTCCGGCTATGGAAAAACCATCTCCATGGATGCCGCACCGCAAACGCTGGTCACCGATTCCTATTCGGCTGCGGCACTCTGGGACTACGGCATCCGCCCCTCGGGCGTCTTCGGATACGGTTTGGACGAGTCGGGCAGCCTGGCCCTTGGCAGTGCGGATCCAGCAGAGATGACCATCATCGGCCAGGACGGAGAGTTCAGCCTGGAGAAGTTGCTTGGCCTCGACCCGGATCTGATCGTGGGCTTCGGCAATGCCGAAGGCACGGGCTGGACCTGGTGGGATGACAAGGTCCAGGCAGAGGCCACTGCCACGGCTCCATTCCTGGGCATCAAATTTGGCAACCGGCCTGTTCTGGAGGTCATCGAGGACTATGAATCATTGGCCAAGTCATTGGGTGGGGATATTGCGTCGCAGTCCGCCGCCAAGGCCGACTACCAAGCCAAACTTGAACAGTTGCGTGCCTTGGCCAAGGACCAGCCGTTGCGGATCATCGCGCTCAATGGGTATGACGACCTGTACGTCGGCCAGAAATCACTGGGCCAGCTGGCCCTGCTGGATGAACTCGGATTCGATATTGTCGGCCAGACCGAGGACAGCGGCTGGGCTTCAATGAGCTGGGAGAAGGTTGCCGATTACCCTGCCGATGTGGTGCTGAGCTATTCGGGCACCGCGCAGCAGGTCAAGGACCATCCCGTCTTCGCGTCTTTGCCAGCGGTAGAGGCCAGCCAGGTGGTCGAATGGGATGATAAGCGTCCGTTCACCTACAGCAGCTATGCGCAATGGTTCGACGAGCTGATCGCAGTGCTCAACACAGCCAAGAGCCTGAACTAGGGGCATTGCGCCGAGGTCCGGTACCCGGGCGCCACGAGGCGCACCGGGGTGCCGGCCCCAGCAGCTCACCGAGCCTGCCTAAGCCAGCACGCCCAGCAGCACTCCCCCGAGCGCACCGATGGCCACGACAATCCATGGGGCCATCTTCCAGGCGGTCAGCAAAACAAAGCAGAGCAAGGCCAGGACGAAAGCGGGAGCCGAAGTAATCGCCGAGGTGAAGACCGGGTTGTACAGTGCGGCGGCGAGCACCCCGACCACTGCCGCGTTGGCGCCATGCATGATGGCCCTGGCGGCAGGCCAGTGGCTCACCCGGTTCCAGAACGGCAGCACGCCGAGCAGCAGCAGGAAGCCCGGAAGGAAAATGGCAAGCAAGGCGATGAGCGCTCCGGCAGCGCCGCCGGGACCCGAGTCGACGAGGACGCCAAGGTACGCGGCGAAGGTGAAGAGCGGTCCGGGCATGGCCTGGGCCGCGCCGTAGCCGGCGAGGAATTCTTGGGAACTGATCAGCCCGGGATCCACGACTGCGCTTTGGAGCAGCGGCAGGACCACGTGCCCGCCGCCAAAGACCAGGGCGCCGGAGCGGTAGAACGCATCGATGAAGCCCAGCAGATCCCAGCCCGTTGCAAGGGCTGCCACCGGCAACCCGAAAAGCAGGATGGCGAACAGCGACAGGCAGCTGATGCCCACGGTCCTTGATACCGGAAACTGCATAGCCGCCGCTGCTCCGGCATCCTTGCCGCGGCACCAGAAATATCCTGCCAATGCGCCGAAGGCAATGGCCAGGACCTGCCCGAAGCTTCCGGCCAAAAGCAGCGCCGATCCGGCGGCGACAACCGCAATGGCGGCACGGGCACGATCCGGAGCCAGGTTCCTTGCCATGCCCAGTACCGCGTGGGCGATGATGGCGACCGCAACGATTTTCAGGCCGGCCAGCAGCCCGGTACCGATGGGACCGCTGAACAGCGAAGCGCCGAAGGCGAAGACCGCCATCACCACCGCAGAGGGCAGGGTGAACGCCAGGAATGCCGCCAGGGCACCGCGCATTCCGGCCCGGTGCAAGCCCAAGCCGAAACCGACCTGGCTGGATGCCGGGCCCGGCAGGAACTGGCTCAATGCGACCAGTTGGGCGTACTGCTGGTCATCGAGCCAGCGGCGGCGATCAACCAGTTCGGTGCGGAAGTATCCCAAGTGGGCGATGGGACCTCCAAAAGAGGTCAAGCCGAGCTTCAGGAAGACCTTGAAGACTTCCCTGGCCGAGCCCTGTGCCATGCGCTGTGGTTCCATGGATTCCAGCATAAGTCGTGGAGGAAAACGGAAGGTAAACAGCGATAGCGCGCCACGCTAATTGCGTGATGCCACCGGGATCCTGGGGCTGGCGCGCTTCGCGTTCCGCGCTCCTGAGATCGAGGCCAGGCCAACGGCGAGCAGTGTCAGCAAGGTACCCATGACAGTTGCGGCGGTGACGGACGAACCGGGGGCCGGGAAGAAAACGTCCAGGAGCAGCGAGCCCACCAGCTGGCCGCCAACGGCCGCGAGGCTGGTGACCAGCACTCCGAGCCGCTTGACCACCAGGGCGGTGATGCCGACGAACAGGCAACCGAGCAGTCCGCCGATGTAGTACCACCAGGTGCCTGGCAGCGGGTCCAGGCCGATGCCGGCAGGCAACCGCACCAGCATCACCATCGCCAGGACCACGAACCCGACGGCAAAGTTCACCAGGGTCGCCGCCGTGGCGCCGCCATAAGCCGCCGCTTGCGCGCCGTTGGCAGCTGCCTGGAAGCCCATGAGCATGCCGACGGCTGCCGAAAGCGCCATTGGCAGGAGCAACGCGGAAAGGTCCGCGTCGGCTCCGCGCGGACTGACCGCCCAAACCACGCCGATAATGGTCAGCACCACGCCGAGGATGCGCAAGGCATTGATCTTGCGCGGCGCGGCCCCGCCAAAGCCCACCCGGTCCATGAACATGGAACCGATTGCCTGGCCGGTCACCAGGCAGACGGTGAACAGCGCCACCCCAATGAGCGGCACCGCGGCGGCCTGGCTGAAGACAATCAGGGCACCTACCGCGCCGGCCACCAGGTACCAGCGCGGGAAACGGCCCTGGGCCAAGGCGCGCGGCACTTGCGCCACCGAGCCGCGCACCGCGGGAACAAAGATGGCCAGCAGTACCAATGCCGCCAAGCCGACACCGAAGCTGATGGTTGATGCCGCGATGGCGTCCCCCAGCTTCGCGCCCAGCGCCCCGTTGATGCGAGACTGCACGCACAGCAGCAGGCCCGAAGCGATGGCAAGCAGGATGAACAGGATCTTTCCGCCGGAGCGGACCTGCGAGGTCATGGTGGTGCTGGTGGTCAACGGAGTTCTTTCAAGAAGTGGAGGTTGGTGCAGAATGGCAAAAACGGGACCCGCCAGGCGGGTCCCGTTCTTGCTGGCATTACTTCGCCGCGTCGCTGGCGAGGATATGCGTCGTGGATATGACGGTGGCCTGGTCAACCACGGCCAACGCATCAATCAGCGAGGAGAGGATGAACATCGACGAGTCGACTTCCAGCTTCACCGGGTACTGGTGGATCAGCATGGCGACCATGTCGCGCACCGCTTCTGCCACTTCGTCATCGCTGAAGGCCGGGTTGTGGCCTACCAGCACGTCGGTCGGGGCGTTCTCGCGGGCGGGCACGTAGCTGACCGCGAAAGCCAGCGGAACACCGCCCTCGCGCTTCGGCTTGTCGCGCAGCACCAGGGCGCCCTGCGCGCCGGTGTGCTCGTCGAGCAGCATGCGCTGCGCCGAACCCACGGTCATCTTGGCTGGATCCCAACCGGTGTGCACCGCGTTGTAGAAATCCATCACCAGCTGGGTCAGCTCGACACTGCCGGTGGACAGGTCCTCGATCACCCGGTCATTGGTGTCGAAAACCGGTTCAGCCAGAGCCCCCGGCTCCAGGATGACATCGCGCGAGACCTGGATTTCTCCCAGGCCCAGCGACTGGCAGAAGCCAGCCGCCGCGGCAGCAGGATCGCCCGCGGTCACCGTGTAGCGGGCCTTGAGCTCCTGCGCCTGGCCGGCCGGAATCTGCTTGCGCAGCTGTTCCACCAGGGCGGTGCCCACGCCGGACCGGCGCTGCTCGGCGGCTACCTCGACATAGAGCCACAGGCGCTGCGGATGCAGCGAGGAAGCGAACACCACGCCGGCGCCGATAGCCACCTGGTCAACGGTGGCTACCAGCGTGCGGGAGAACGGTGCATCGCTGTTTTCGCGCAGCATGGTGCGGTCCTGGTGGGCCTGCGGGGAACGCGGGTCGCCGAAGATCTGCAGCAGCTGGAGGTCGTCCCCGGAGCGCCACAGGCGGAATTCCAGTTCGTTCATCGGGCTCTAGGCTCCGTTCAGGCGCTCGGAAAGGTAAGCGGTGACCTGGTCCAGGGAAACACGTTCCTGGGACATGGTGTCGCGTTCGCGGATGGTCACGGCCTGGTCCTCGAGGGTGTCGAAGTCCACGGTGATGCAGAACGGGGTGCCGATCTCATCCTGGCGGCGGTAGCGGCGGCCAATGGCACCGGCGTCATCGAAGTCGATGTTCCAGCGCTTGCGCAGCTCGGCAGCCAGGTCCTTGGCCTTCGGGGAAAGGTTCTCATTGCGGCTCAGCGGCAGCACCGCGGCCTTGACCGGAGCCAGGCGCGGATCGAGCTTGAGCACGGTGCGCTTGTCTACGCCGCCCTTGGTGTTCGGTGCTTCGTCCTCGGTGTAGGCATCGACCAGGAAAGCCATCATGGAACGGGTCAGGCCGAAGGAAGGCTCGATCACGTAGGGGGTGTAGCGCTCACCGGTGGCCTGGTTGAAGTAGGACAGCTCGGAGCCCGAAGCCTTCGCATGGCTGGACAGGTCGTAGTCGGTGCGGTTGGCAACGCCCATGAGCTCGCCCCACTCCGAACCCTGGAAGCCGAAGCGGTACTCGAAGTCGATGGTGCCGGCCGAGTAGTGCGCGCGCTCGTCTTCTGGCACGTCGAACTGGCGCAGGTTCTCTTCCTTGATGCCCAGATCCAGGAACCATGCCCAGCAATCCTTGACCCACTGGTCGAAGAAGGCGGGGGCATCTTCTGGAGCGGTGAAGAACTCGATTTCCATCTGCTCGAACTCGCGGGTGCGGAAGATGAAGTTGCCCGGGGTGATTTCGTTGCGGAAAGCCTTGCCGATCTGGCCGATGCCGAATGGCGGCTTCTTGCGCGAGGCGGTGAGCACGTTGGCGAAGTTCACGAAGATGCCCTGGGCGGTCTCCGGACGCATGTAGGCCAGGCCGGCTTCGGTATCCACTGGGCCCAGGAAGGTCTTCATCAGGCCGGAGAACATCTGCGGCTCGGTGAACTGGCCCTTGGTGCCGCAGTCAGGGCAGGCGATCTCGCTCATCCCGTCCTTGGCCGCACGGCCCTTCTTGGCCTCGAAAGCCTCGATCAGGTGGTCCTGGCGGTGGCGCTTGTGGCACTGGATGCATTCGACCAGCGGGTCGGTGAAGGTGGCCACGTGGCCCGATGCTTCCCAGACAGCCTTGGGCAAGATGATCGACGAGTCCAGGCCAACCATGTCCTCGCGGCCGCGAACGAAGTTCTGCCACCACTCGCGCTTGATGTTTTCCTTCAGTTCGGTGCCCAGGGGACCGTAATCCCATGCCGAACGGGAACCACCGTAGATTTCACCAGCCTGGAAAACGAATCCTCGACGCTTTGCGAGGGAAATAACCTGGTCTAGCTTGGACTGTGGCGCCATATCAACTCCAATGGGAATTACGAGGCCGCTGGTTGCGGTCCGTAGAAAAATACATACCTTCCAAGGGTATCGTTTCCGCGGCCTGCAGACGAAGCCGAATCAGGTAACGCCGACGTGAACTTCCACGCCTTTGGCCGATTCTTACGATGCAGCGCACTTATTTAGGGAAGAATGGAAGCCATGAGTGCCAATGAAGCTTTTGACCTAGAAATCCGCGACGAGTCCATCCGCTTGGGCCAGTTGCTCAAGCTTGCCTCCCTGGCCGAGGATGGCATCCACGCCAAGGAAATGATTTCCGACGGAATCGTCACCGTCAATGGAGAGGTGGACACCCGTCGCGGGGCGCAGATCCGCCCCGGCGACGTGGTGTGCGTGAATGGTGAATGCGTGAAGGTCACCGCGCAGCAGTAGTCAGCTTTTCCCCAGGACGACCCTGTTGAGGAACTCGGCCACATCCTGCAGTTCTTCCATGCACACCGAGTGGCCAATCTGCCGGTAGGTTTCGCTGGCCAATTCGGTGTGCCCCAGGACCCATCCCAGGGTGTATTCGATCTTGTCCCGGGTGATTACCGGGTCAGCCAGGTCGCGGCCCCAGAACAGCGGCAGCGGCTTTTCTGCCAGCTTCGCGTCGTCGAATATTTCCAGGGGCCCGGGATCCACGGCGAAGCCCGAGAGCCCGACGACGGCTTCAATGGAATCGGGCTGGTAGCGTGCCAATGAAGTGGCCATGGCCATGCCCTGGGAGAAACCGAGCAGGGTGATCGAGGAGTGCTGCTTTACCAGCGGTTCCAGCAATGCCCATAGCGCTTCGACGCTGCGTGCCACCGACTCGATGGAGTAGTCGATTTCCTGGGTCAGCGGGAACCAGCTGTACCCCGGGCCTGCTTGCAGCGGTGCGCGCACCGAGAGGTAAGTGAACTCTTCGGGCAGATGCTGCGAGAGCCCCATGAGGTCTTGTTCATTCGAGCCATAGCCGTGCAGGAACACCAGCAGCGGAGTTCCAAGGCGGGATTCGTCGTTACGGGAGATGATGGCCACTGGAGCCTGGTCCGGGATAGTCATAGTTCCCCAAGACTATCGAACAGGACCTCGCTAGCTCAGCGCTTCCGCGGCCCGATTCCATCAAGTCCCCGTCCACCGGCGATGGCAGCGCCCGGGTACAGCAGAACTTCCCCATAATCGCCGTCGAATCTGCTGAAGGCGTTGGCCGGCACTGTCCTGGAACCTTGGTCTTCCAAGGCCTGGAAATCCAGTTGACATGTTACAAGATTATAAATCTTGTAAAAATTGCTTAGCTTTCCAAGCTTTTCGTGTTCAACTGGACCAACGGCCTCACGGTCCTCCGGAACGCCGCTCTCGCCGGACGAGACGGCGACAGCGACAGTGACAGAGTTAGGAATAGGCGCCATGGACGAAATTGAATACAGCGAAAATATTCCGGGGCAGCTGCAAGAGGATCTCGATAGTTTCGGGTACATCGAACCGGACCCGGGAAGCGCTTCGTCCCTATTCGATAACGTGGACACCGTATTTTCAGTCGGCACTCCCCTGTTCGCCATGCTCTTTATCGCCGTTATCGGATTGATCATCTTCGTAGCGGTGCGCAATTACCGCAAAGCCAAGAGCGCCGGTTTTGATCCGCTGACCCTGGAAACCGAACTGATGGCAAGAGCCGCTAATTCAGCTATGCTGACGCCGGAAAAATCCCTTGAGGACAAGCTTGCCGAACTCGATTCCCTGCACTCGCGAGGAATCATTACCCGCGACGAGTACTTGCAGGCGCGCCGGGACGCTTTGAGTGACTAGCACGGCGGCTCATGGAATCATCCTCGGGAATGATTGACTATAAGTTACCCTTTGGTAACAATAGATTCGTGCCAAACGATTCTGCTTCTGAACCATCAACATCCGCCAATGCCCCACTGCATCCGTGGCGCCGCTATGTCGCCATTGGGGACTCGTTCACCGAGGGCATCGGCGACCCCGACCCGTCGAGCACCGGCCGCCACCTTGGCTGGGCCGACCGCTTGGCCCATGAGCTCAGCCGCACCGTCCCGGACTTCTCGTATGCCAATCTCGCCATTCGAGGCCGGCTGATTGGCCAGATCGTTGCCGAACAGCTCGATCCCTGCATTGACCTGAAGCCCGATCTGATCTCGCTCTGCGCAGGCGGCAACGACGTCCTGCGCCCGGGCGGGGATCCAGACAAGATTGCAGATATCCTCGACAATGCGGTAGCCAAGCTCACCGATACGGGCGCCACGCTCTTGCTCTTCACCGGGCCCGATATTCGCGATACCCCGGTTTTGGGAAGCATCCGAGGCAAGGTGGCGATCTACAACGAAAACGTGCGCACCGTAGCCGCCCGCCACGACGCCATCGTGGCGGACATGTGGGCCTTGCAGGAGTTGCACCAATCCCAGATGTGGGCACCGGATCGCCTGCACTTCTCCCCCGCCGGGCACCAGCGCATTGCCGCCATGGCACTGGACTCGCTGAACGTCGCGCATCCGCTGGACACCGAAATCGTTCCGGCCGTGGATGAACGCAGCTGGAGGGAAGCCCGCAAGGAGGATCTGCAGTGGGCGCGTGAGCATCTTGCTCCCTGGGTATTGCGCCGCCTGCGCCACCAGTCCTCCGGCGACGGCATCACCCCGAAACGGCCCTCGGCCACGCCGTTTGCGCGGACCAAGCCAAACGACTCGCTCGGCGCCGGCGACAGCGCCAAGTAGGCATGAAAAGCCTGAAGCAGTTCCACCGATTACTGGCGGAACTGCTTCAGGCTTTGAAATCTTCCCGAGCCCCTTCCGGGGTTCAGTCTCCGAACACCAAGGTCCGAAGCACGCCATCGAGCTGCGTGGCATCGGTCAGGAATCCATCGTGGCCAATCGGCGAATCAATGTAGTGCACCGGTTTTGGCTTGGCCAGCGACGAAGCCAGCTTCACTGACTGCTCAGGAAAGTACAACCGGTCAGTGGTTACCGCGGCAACCACCACGTTGACCTTCGCCAGTCGCGCCAAGGCGGCTTCCAGGGATTCATGGCCGCGAGCCACATCATGGCTCATCAGCGCCTCGGTGAGCACCAGGTAGCTGTTGGCGTCGAAACGATTCACCAGCTTGCTGGCCTGATGGTCAAGATAGCTTTCCACCTGGTACCGCCCGCGAGGCCCCTCGAGCAGACCCGTTGGCTTCTCGCCATCCTGCGGGTTGCGCGAGAAACGGGTTTCAAGCTCGGCCTCGGAACGATAGGTGATGTGGGCCAGGCGGCGAGCCAAGCCAAGACCGGCGTCCGGGCGGGCATCGTTGCCGTAGTAGTCGCCATTGCAGAAGTGCGGATCCAACCGGATGGATTGGGTTTGCACCTGTGCAAAGGCAATTTGCTCGGCAGTCGCCTGCGCGCTCGAGGCCATCACTACGAGATTCTTGACCTGGTCGGGGAACTCGACGGCGTATTCCAACGCGCGCGCACCGCCCATCGAACCGCCAATGACCGCATGCCAGGAATCAATTCCCAGTTGCTTGGCCAGCCGAGCTTCAAGGCGCACCGAGTCCTTGATGGTGACGAAGGGAAAGCTCGAACCGTAGGGCAGGCCCTGGTCGCCCAAGGACGAGGGGCCGGTGGAACCATTGCAACCACCCACCATGTTGATGGACACGACAAAGTACTCATTGGTGTCAACCGTGGCGCCGGGGCCTACGAGCTCTTCCCACCAGCCGGCGCTTTGCGAATCGCCTTGCGCAACGTGGGCGTCACCGGTGAGCGCATGCATCACGAGCACCGCGTTGGAGCCATCAGCTGCTAGCGTCCCCCACGTTTCATAGGCCAGCACCACGTCCGGAAGGAATCCACCGAATTCGAAGTGGTGCTCCCCCACGGACTTACGGCGCAAAATGCCGTCTTGCCCGCCAGCGAGCTCTTCGGCGCGCAGAGTATCTTCAGTAGTCACAATGGATGCCATGCCTAGAGGGTTTCCTGCAGTTCCTTGTTCTCGAGGGCTGCAACAGCTTGGAAGCCCAGTTCCAGATCGGCCAGAATATCCTTGATCTTCTCCAGTCCGACGCTCAGCCGCACCAGTCCCGGGCTCACGCCGGCCGCAACCTGCTCAGCTTCGGAGAGCTGGGCATGGGTGGTGGAGGCCGGGTGGATGACCAATGAGCGCACGTCGCCGATGTTCGCGACATTGGAGTGCAATACCAGTGCGTCCACGAAGGCCTGGCCGGCTTCCGAACCGCCCTCCAGTTCGAACGCGATGATCGAGCCGGCGCCCTGATCGCTGTACTTCTGCGCACGCTCATGCCAAGGCGAGGACTTCAGGCCTGCGTAGGCGACCTTCTGCACTTCCTCGCGGGATTCGAGCCAATTGGCAACTTCTACGGCATTCTGGCCGTGGCGCTCAATGCGCAGCGACAAGGTTTCCAGGCCCTGCGCGATCAAGAACGCGTTGAACGGCGCAACCGAGGAACCCAAATCGCGCAGCAACTGCACGCGGGCCTTGAGGATGTAGGCCAGATTGGCGCCCAGGATGCCGTTGACACCCAGGTCGCGGGCGAAGACCAGGCCGTTGTAGGACTCGTCCGGGGTGTTGAAGCCCGGGAAGCGGTCGGCGTCCTTGGCGAAGTCGAAGTTGCCCGAGTCCACGATGACACCGGCAATGGCACTGCCGTGTCCGCCGAGGAACTTGGTGGCTGAATGGATCACGATATCCGCGCCCCACTCGATCGGGCGGATCAAGTACGGGGTGGCCAGGGTGTTGTCCACCAGCAGCGGCACGCCAGCTTCGTGGGCGATCGCCGAGATGCCCTCGATGTCCAGGACGTCCTGTCGCGGATTGGAGATGGTTTCCCCGAAGAAGGCCTTGGTGTTCGGACGCACCGCGGCGCGCCAATCATCCAGGTTGTCCGGGTCGGAAACGAAGGTGACCTCGATGCCCAGGCGCTTGAGCGTGTGCTTGAGCAGGTTCTGGGTTCCGCCGTACAGGCTGGGGCTGGCCACCAGGTGGTCGCCGGCTTCGGCCAAATTCAAGATGGCGAAAGTGGTGGCAGCCTGTCCCGAGGAGAGCAGCAGTGCTCCAACGCCGCCCTCCAGGTCAGCGATGCGGGTTTCCACCGCGTCGGTGGTCGGGTTGCCGATACGGGTGTAGATCGGCTCCAGTTCCTGCAGCGCGAAACGTGCAGCAGCGCTCTGGGCGCTGGGGAAGACGAAAGAGGTGGTTTGGAAAATCGGGAGAGCCCGTGCCCCGGTCGTCGGATCCGGGGTCTGGCCGGAGTGGATCTGACGGGTTTCAAATGACCAGTTATTGCTCATGGTTTCCTCCAAATAGCGTTTCATGACTATGGGGGTACGCCACTGAAAAGACACCGACAGGAAGCACCATATCGTGACGACTTCCAGGGGTAACCCGCGCTTGTCCTTGATGCCTTGTGCGTTCAAGGGCCAGGTCTTCACCCGGGGCACCCCACCGCGGTTGGAGGGTTGCCGCCCAGTAAGCCGGGGCTTGTTACTGGGACTCATGACCTGGTACCAGTTTGCCCGAAAACCGAAGATCTTTGCAACGCAAGGGCTGGTGATTGGACTCAATCGGTCATATTTCGCGAATATTGCAGGTTCATCGCAGAGTATTCGATAGCATCACGGAACTTAGGTGTGCCTAAGTAGAGACTCGCATCACATGTTGTCATGATGGGCACATGATGAGGCTAGATCACGTAAGTTATGCATGCGGCCCGGACGGGCTGTTGCCAACCGCTGAAAGAATCTCCGAGTCCCTTGGACTGGAATTCGTCAAGGGCGGCGTGCATCCACGATTCGGAACACGCAATGTCATCTTCCCGCTCAAGCATGGCCAGTACCTGGAGGTGGTTGAAGTCCTGAACCACCCGGCCAGCGACAAGGCACCCTTCGGACAGGCGGTTCGCGCCCGTTCGGAGCTCGGCGGCGGCTGGATGGGCTGGTGCGTCTCGGTGGAGGATCTATCCAGTGCCGAGGACCGCTTGGGCCGCAAGTCGGTGCCGGGCAACCGGAAGTTCCCTGATGGCCGCGAACTGACCTGGCAGCAGATTGGCATCAAGGGCCTGATCGCCGATCCGCAGTGCCCGTACCTGATTTCCTGGGATGAAGGATCCGAGGAGCTGCATCCGTCCAAGGCGCTGGAACCTGCCGGCGCCATCAGCCAGATCTCCATCGCCGGCTCGCGTGAACGGGTGCTGGATTGGCTGGGCCAGCCGCAGAACGTCAATTTGGGCGCTGTCACCATGCAATATGAAGCGCCGAATGGCACTCCGGGCATCATGTCGGTTACCTTTGAGACCGAGTCCGGAACCGTGGTGCTGTAAACAGTTCCGCAGAGATCGCAAGTAGGCGGGGACAATGGCGTCCCCACCTACTTTCTTTTCCTTAAGGCCGGTCCAGCCGCTTCCCCAGGACCACGACGTGCTGATCTTCGAAGCCCAGTCGTTCATAGAAATCGATGACGGCAGAGTTCTCCCCGCGGACCATGAGCTGCACCTTGGGCACGCCGCGATCCCGCAGCCACAGGACAGCAGCATCCACCAGCGCCCTTCCCAGGCCGTTGCCCTGCCGGCACGGATCCACCGCAACATAGTAGAGCCAACCTCGGTGGCCATCATGGCCAACCATCGCAGTAGCCATGAGTTGATCGTTCTCAACGATGGACAGCACCGTGGAAGTAGGCTCGGCCAAAGCCCGTCGGGCGTCGGCGAGCGCATCATTCCACGGACGAGTCAGCCCAGTTGCTTCCCACAATTCAACTGCTTGGCGAAGGTCCTCCTCGCGCAGCACGGTAATCTGCATTGGCTCAGCTTACCGGCGCTACTGGCCGATTCCGATGGCCGGCCCGACCAAGGCGTATCCCACGAAGCCGATGGCATCGAGCAGGAAATGCGCGATGACCAGCGGCATCACCCGCCCGTACTTCTGGTATACCCAGCCGAAGACGACGCCCATGAGCATATTGCCGATCATCGGCCCCACCCCCTGGTACAGGTGGTAGCTGCCTCGGATCATCGCAGAACCAATAATGGTGCTCCACAGGCCCAGCTTCAATTTCTTGGCGTAGGTGAACAGGAATCCGAGCATCAGCACTTCTTCGAGGATTGCATGACGTGCAGCCGACAGCAGAAGCACTGGGACGCTCCACCAATAATCGCCAAGATTCGCTGCTGACAGTGCCGTGGTGACGCCCAGTGCCCGTCCAGCGGCATAGACGCCCAGCGTTCCCACTCCCATGGCCAAGAACATCCCCGCCCCGAGCAGTGCGTCCTTGCCCGGCTTGCGCATATCGAAACCGATGTCCCGGATGGTTCGTCCGGTCGTGCGCTTCATCAGGTAGAGCGCCAGCACGACGGGTACCAAGGCAAAGAAGATGTCCAGCAGCTGGTAGGAGAAATCAAAGAACTCGCGGGTGCTCAGCGGGTTGTTCAGCGATGTAGTCTGCTCGCGCAGTGGTGCTCGGGTGACCTTGTCGGCAAAGCTCAGCAGCGAGTAGACCGCGCTTTGTCCCAACGACAGGGCAAGAACCAAGACGATCTCGAATTTGAGGGTCTTGCGGGTTGCTGTCTGCTTAACTTGTTCAGCGTTCACGTTTCCGATCATAGGCTGATCTGGCTGTGCGCGCACTGAGCAGCCACGTGGCAAACCTGCGATAGCCTGAGGTTGAGACCACCAGCAAGCTGAACGAGAAGAGTGCGAGTGAGCCGTCCTGCCACCATTGGAGAACTGCAGATTGCCCGTCAGCTCTGCCCCGATCTTTCCTGGGAAGATGCGGCGGTGAACGAAGGCGGACAATTCCACAAGGTGGTCATTGGCAATCCGCAAGCGGTGATTCGCATGGCGCGCACGCCAGCGGCCACGGAGCAGATGCCCCGTTCCGTCAAGCTGCTTTCTTTGCTGGAGGGCCAGCTCAACTACCAGATTCCGGTGGCGGTCTCCGAGATCCTGCACGTCGACGGACTCAGCTCCGTGGCCATGTCTTTCATCCCCGGCAGCGCCCATGAACCGCATTACGGGGATCCGAAGGTGCTGGGACAGCTGGTCAAGGATTTGGCCGAGCTGCCGCTGGAGCCGATCAGCGAGCATCTGGCCAAACCGTTTTCATTCCGTGGCGAATGGACCCAGGCCAGGCAGCAGCAATGCTTCGATGCGCTGCCCGAGGAACTGCGAGGGCCTGCTACCGAGCTCTGGGCCCAGCTCGATATCCTGGCGCAGGTTCCTGCGGGCTTAGTCCATGGCGACTTGGCCGGCCACAACATGCACTGGATCGGCGAGAAACTGGTTGGCATCTTGGATTGGGATCTGGCCGCTGCGTGGGACCCGGCTTTGAACACCGCTTACCTGAGCCTGTGGCATGGATTGGAAATGGCGGATTTGATTGCTCCCAGCGCAGAGGAAGCATACCGGGCCAAAATCTGGTTGGGCCTGATGAGTCTTGAACGGCTATCGGATACGCTCTCGCGCACCGACAACCCGAAAATGGGCAAGCTCATGCGCAAGATTGGTCCGCGCATCCTCACCGCTGCGCAGACGGTAAGGAGGTGAGCTCCTCGCTAACCATTCATCCCGTCGCGACAGCATTCTCACCAACCAGAATCCGATATCGAACTGTAGCTTCCTAAGCGAGGAAAAATATGACCCTGAAAAACGCATTCGCTCTCATTGCCCTCGTTGGAACTTCAATGGCGTTCACAGGTTGCTCCGTCAGCGATTCCAGCAGTCCCCCTCCACCAGGTACAGATTCGATGATGCTGCTGCAAGACCATGATCTGGCTGCCATCAGCACAGAAATTGATAGGAAGGACCAAAAGATCTCTCTTGCCATACCGCTCCGCGGCGGCGATTATGAGGTTGCGCTCGAATGCTCGGGCGAAGACATGTCGTCCAGCATCGCATGGCAAAGCGATGAGAAACGGGACAAAGGAGAAATCAGCGTTCCCTGCACCCATGAAGGCGCAAACGCCCGCGAAGAGATTTCTCTAAACGGCTACTCAAGTTCGCTCACTTTCGTCGCAAGAGAGTTGCAAGGACACGAACTTACGGTATCAATTGCCTCAAACGCGACTTAGCACTTGATGATGATCCCTCCCGATGTCTTCGTCTATCAGGATTTAGCGAAACATTATTTTGTTCAAACGCGTTGAAAAAGCAAAATGCCCACCCGAGCACGATGCTCAGGTGGGCATTTCGGCGTATCGTCTCCGATGCGAGGAATATTTAGTTCAGTGCTGAGATGGCTGCATCGTAGTCCGGCTCGGTGGTGATCTCCGGGACGATCTGGTTGTAAACAACCTGGCCGTCTTCATCCAGGACAACAACCGAACGGGCCAGCAAGCCAGCCAGTGGACCGTCAACCTGGGTCACGCCATAGTCCGAACCGAAGTCGGAACGAAAGACCGAAGCAGCGGTAACGTTCTCGATGTCTTCGGCACCGCAGAAGCGTCCCAGTGCGAATGGCAAGTCAGCAGAAACGCACACCACGGTCGTGTTCTCCAGGCCGGCAGCCAATTCGTTGAAGCGACGCACGCTGGCAGCGCAAACGCCGGTATCAACCGACGGGAAGATGTTCAGGACAACGCGACGGCCAGCGAGCGATTCGCTGGTGACATCTGCAAGGCCGGTGTCGGTGAGAGTGAAAGCTGGAGCCTGCGAGCCAACGGCCGGCAGATCACCAATAGTCTGTACAGGGGTTCCCTTGAAAGCAGTATTAGCCATAGGTCTTGTTTATCATGAATGCCTAATCCGGAGCTATATTTTCTGCCTACTAGCGCAAACAAGTCGCTCACCTCTCGTTCCTATGCAAAACTGTGGACATGGGCCCCGACTACGATTCATACGCAGCGAAGATGCGTGCTCAGACCCTTGACGGCACTGATTTGGAAGTAGTCGCCCGTTTCACCGACATGCTCTGCCGCCGCAATTCACGAATTCTCGATATCGGTTGCGGGGTAGGCAACACCGTCAACGCCTTGCGCCGCTTGGGACACCGTGGCTACGGCATAGATCCCACACCCCAAGTGCTGGATGTAGCTGCAGAGCTATTCGACGGGAGCTGGTTCCGGCAGCTATTGGCGAACCAGCTGGCCCTGGGCTCATTGGACGAGCATGACCTGCCAAGGACGTACGACGCCATATTGTTGACCGGTAATGTGCCTGCTTTCATTTCTCGCGATGAACTGCGAGGCATATTCAACTTAGCCGATCAGGTGCTCAGCGTCACGGGCGTACTCGTTGTCGGAACCACCCGCCATGCCAACGGCGGACCGGAAGACCAGGACGAACTCCGCGAAGGAACCTCGCTGCAGCTCGTGCAGCGATTCGCCGATTGCCATTTGGCTCCCTACCGTTCTGGCTCCCAATGGTCGGTGAGCGTGTACGCACGCACCGGTCAGCGTTCAGGATTCCAGAGCCCAGATGGAATATTCATTCTGCCCCCTAGCCTCGTGGCTATTTGCGAAACGCCGCCAGGTATTCAACAGTCGGCAAGCTTTTCAAGGCCTGGAATCGCTGCCTAAATGCGACCGCTGTTTCGTAGCCAACTGACTTCGCAAGGGAAGCTGCCGTTTCATCGGTTTCCACGAGCCGCCGGCAAGCCTCTTTTATTCTCAGTGACATTGGGACAGTGGGCATCCCGAAGCAGAACTGTGCTGAGCCAAGCGGGGAGAATTGCCCATGGCTCCGGGCACAAGACGCTAATTCCCCAGCGCTAGGAAGCTACCGGTCCGGGAAGGCACGGAGGCTTGCCTCGATCTCGCCAGAAGCCGCCAACAATCGTCGGGAATTGGGAGTAGCTGACCTGCGTGGCCAGCAGGGGCAGGCATTGAAGGCTTCTCATCGCTTCCATCGAGCAGTCGGACAGAATGCAGCGTCCTAGTTTTGCTTACGGCTTGGACTGCTTCAATCCGCAGCACGGCTCGGGGCCGAAGAATCCTTGCGGCCGGATTCCTGCCGTCCCTATCCCCTTCCCTGGGCGCGCGCGATCCAGACAGATTTTAAATGGGCTCCTGCAAAGATCTAGATCGCTTTGCCGGCCCGATACACGCTGTGGGTCAGGTTCATCCCGGGACGGTACGCCAGATGCGCAGCAACTGGAGCGTCAAGAACATGCAGATCCGCGCGCTTGCCGATCTCAATGGATCCCACTTGGTCGGCAACCCCCAGCGCGAGCGCCCCGCCGTAGGTTGCCGCCTCGATGGCTTCAGCCAGGGTCAGGTCCATTTGGAGCACAGCAGTAGCCACGCAGAAGTTCATGTTGCTCGTGTAGCTGGTACCCGGATTGCAGTTGCTTGCCAGTGCGATTCGCACGCCTGCATCGAGCAGTGCACGGCCCGGTGCCAACGGTTGCCGTGTCGACAGGTCGCAGGCGGGCAAGCAGGTGGCGACGGTGCCCGCAGTCCCTGTTCTTGTTGCCGTGTCCCAGCCAGCCCAGCTTCCGGCGAGCGCCTGAAGGTCCTGTTCGTCCAGGTAATTCACGTGGTCTACCGAGTGGCTGCCGAACTCTACGGCCAGCTTCACGCCCGGCCCTGGACCCAGCTGGTTTCCGTGGACCTTGGTTGCCAGTCCCTTGTTCCTTGCGGCGTCCAGGACCCGGCGCGACTGTTCTTCGGTGAATGCGCCGCGTTCGCAGAAGACATCCACGAAGTCGACGTAGGCCGCCACGGCATCCAGCATCGGTCCGGTGACCAAATCGGTGTAGTCATCGGCATCCCATCCTGCCGGTACCAGGTGAGCGCCCAGGAAAGTCAGGGAATCGACCAGCGGCTTGCCCAGCACCGAATGCCGGGTCTCTTCTTCCAGTGCCAGTCCGTAGCCGGTCTTGGTTTCCATCCAGGTGGTGCCCATCGCAAGAGCTTCACGGCGGCGATCAGCCACGAGGTCGGCCAGCGCCTTGTCCGAGAGCTGCCCGGTGGCCGATGTGGTGACCGCGATGCCTCCAGCGGCATAGGACTGGCCTGCCATGCGGGCTACGAACTCCTCGGCGCGGTCGCCGCCGAAAATCAAGTGGCTGTGGGAATCAACCCAACCGGGCAGCACCGCACGGCCGCCCAAATCGATCTCGTGTCCTGCAGCAGGTGCATGCGCCATTTTGCCGATCCATGCAACCAGTCCGTCCTCGATCAGCACCGCCGCGTCTTCCAACACGCGGCCCTTCGCGTCAACCGTAGTCAGCTGTCCAATGTTGGTAAGCAACAAGGTTGCCATGAGCGCTCCGCCTTCGTGGTATTTCCAATCCTTTAGCCAAGAGCCTACCCATGGCTTGTTGCCTGTGGGGCAGAACAACAGGGTGCCCGTCTGGGATTTCAGACTGGCACCCTTTTGTTCCCACTTCAGGCCAGGGTTACCCCTTGGTGGCACCTGCCAGCAATCCCCGCACGAAGAACCGTTGCAGGGCGAAGAAGACCGCCAGCGGAATGATCATCGAGATGAAAGCGCCTGCGGTGAGCAGCTCCCAGGATTGCCCGTAGGTACCCGAGAGGTCTTGGAGCGCTTTCGTGATCGGCAAGCCTCCACCCGAGGTGAAGACCGTCGCCACCAAGAGGTCATTCCACACCCAGAGGAACTGGAAGATTCCGAAGGACGCAATAGCCGGCATCGACAGGGGCAGGACGATCTTCGAGAAGATCTTCCCGTGCCCGGCTCCGTCAACACGCGCAGCCTCGATGACCTCATCGGGGATTTCCGAAATGAAGTTGTGCAGCATGAAGATCGCCAACGGCAAGGCGAAGATCGTGTGGGCAATCCAGACCTTGGCGTAGGCGCCATCCAGCCCGTTGACTCCCAAGCCCGGCAGGATATACAGCCCACCGATCTTCACTCCGTCCGAGAACAGCTGGAGCAGCGGAACCAGCGCCATCTGGATCGGAACGATCTGCAGGGCGAAAATGAGAACGAAGAGCGTATTGCGCCCCTTGAAGTTGATCCACGCGAAAGCGTAGGCAGCCAAGCTGGCGACAAGGATCGGCACAATTGCCGCTGGAATGGTGATGACCAGCGAATTCAGGAACGCCTTGGACAGCGGAAGGCTGTCGCCGGAGGCAAAGGCCTGCGCATAGTTATCGAGCGTGAATGAAGGGTTGGACAGGGCCGTCCACCACCCCGAGGTCTTGATGTCATCAGCCTGCCTGAAGGAGGAGACAAACAGGCCGAAGGTGGGGATGGTCCACACCGCGGCAATGATGAACGCCGCAATGGTGGCTGCGCGGGAGGTGGTGGCTTTGCGCAGTTTCCCGCTGGTTTTCTCGGTAGCTGCCAAGAGGCGTCGAGAGGACTCGCTGACGGTGCTCATCGGATTCCCCTTTGCTTCTTATGCTGGCGGACGTTGTAGATGATGATCGGCAGTACCAGGATGAACAGGATGACGGCCAGGGCCGAGCTGTAGCCGGTGCGTGCCCCGAGCTGGAACTGGCGCACCATTTCGAATGCCAGCACCGTTGTATCCGAGCGTCCGCCGGTCATCGAAGAGACGATGTCGAAGACCTTGAGCGAGGCAATGGAAATGGTGGTCAATACGACGATGACCGTGGAGCGGATCCCCGGCAGAGTGACATTGGCGAAACGCTGCCATGGGCTGGCCCCGTCCAGGGAGGCTGCTTCGATTTGCTCTGCGGGCACGCCCTTGATGGCCGCGGACAGGATGACCATGGCGAATCCCGCCTGTGTCCAGATCAGGATGACCACCAGGAACAACGTGTTCCACGGTTCGAACCCGAGCCAGTCGACCGGGGTGGCCCCGAATGCCGTGATGATCGCGTTGAGCACGCCTATTTGCTCGCCCTGGCGGATGTCGTAGAAGAACTTGAAGATGATCGATGCGCCAACGAAGGAAATCGCCATGGGCATGAACACCAGCAGCTTGAAGAACTTCTCGCCACGGCTCTTGTCGATGAATACCGCGTAGGCCAATCCGATAATAGTGGAGACCACGGGCGCCACCAGAACCCACACCAGGGTATTGAGCAGGGCGGTCAGGCCATCGGGGCTGGTGAACACCCAGCGAAAATTCCCCAGGCCGACGAAGCCGGATCCGTCGTTGGCCATGAAGGCGCTGAGCGCGGTGCGGACCGTGGGGTAGATCAAGCCGATAGCGAGCAGCAGCATGGCCGGAGCCAGGAAACCGGAGAGCTGCAGCAGCGAGCCGGCGCCGGATCGCGAGCGCCGGTCCAGGAAAAACAGCACCGCGCCGAGCACCGCGGCCAGCGCGGCCACCCACATCACGGAGTTGTACAGGCCCAGGACCAGCAGGATCGCCACCGGGACCAAGACCGCGGCGGCAAAGCGCACGACGGCGAAAACCCGTCCGCCCTTGGTCGCTATCTCGACAAAGGCGAGGATCGCTGCGATCAGGACCGCGAAGGCGACCAGGATGATCGGCACTTGGGCTAGCGGCGGAACGCCAGCCAGCCACTGGAAGAATTCAGACATGCGCTCAGGCTCCTACAATCCCGCCAACGGCCGGGACTCCCGGCCGTTGGCGATGGGCCAGATGGCGATTAGGAGTCATAGCCGGACTGGATATTTTCAAGCACTTCCTTGGTCGGCTTGCCATCGATCCAGTCCACCAGGCCCTTCCAGAAGGAGTCGGAGCCGACGCTCTTGGGCATCAGATCAGACCCGTCGAAGCGGAAGGTGGTGTTCGGATCCTGCAGCAATTCAACAGCGGAGCGCAGCAGATCGCTGCTGGCGTTCTTCGGATCAAGCCCGGAGTTCGCCGAGATCACGCCGCCGAGTCCAACGCGGCTATTGGCCCAATCCGCGCTGGCCAGGTATTCCTGGACCTTGGCGGTATCCTCATCATTGGAGAAGGCGGCAACGAATTCACCGCCGCCTACAACAGATACGGGGTCATCGGCTTTGGCTGGCGGGGCAACGAAAGCCCAGACATCCCCGTCAGGCGCCACGGTAGCCTTCTCGCCATCGGCGTTCTTGGAATCCAGGACGTATCCTTCCAGGAAGGATGCCTGGTGGGTCAGCGGGCAGGTTCCCTTGGCCACGGCCGTGCCAACATCGCCGAAGGCGGTGGCGTTGATCGACTTCACGTCGCCATATCCGGCGTTGACTTGCTCCGGGTCCAGCAGGATCTTTCCAACGGAGTCGAAGGCGCTGGTGATTTCTGGCGAAGTGAATTCCAGATCTCCCGAAACCCACTTGTCGTAGGCTTCGGTTCCGGACTGGCGCAGGACCGCGTCTTCAATCCAGTCGGTGCCCGGCCATCCCGATGCCTCGCCCGAAGCGAATCCGGCACACCAGGCCGGTTCATTGGTCTGCTTCGAGATTTCGGTGCCCAGGGTGGTCATTTCATCCCAGGTTTCCGGGACGCTCAAGCCCCACTGCTCGAACTGCTTGGGCGAGTACCAGATGTAGCCTTTCACGCTGGCCATCAGCGGCACCCCGTACTGCACCCCATCGACCTTGCCGTAGTTCTGCCAGTCTTCGGACCAGTTGCTCTGCAGCTGGGACTGCACTGCCTCGGGAAGTTGCTGCACCTTGCCCTGGGCCACGGTGGCCTGCAGCAAGCCCGGTTGCGGGAAGACGGCCAGGTCCGGGGTGTCGCCGCCCTGGACCTTGATTCCGATTTGGGATTCGAAGTTCTTGTCGCCGGTGTAGCGGATCTTGATGCCGTTCTCCTCGGACCACTTGGCCCAGGATTCTTCCAGCAGTTCCGCTTCAATGCCGGTGACCGGACCGTAGATGTCGACGACTCCGTCGGCTTGGCCCACTTGCGCTTCGCCACCGCCGGAGGCGTTGGGGTCATTGGGGTCTGCTCCGCCCGAGCAACCGGCCAGGAGCAGGCCGATTGCTGCCACCGAGATAACCGGCGCGAACTTCAGCCCGCGTTTTGCTTTAGTCATGATGCCCTCCACGTTGGGTAATGCCCTGCCGGATGAGGCGGCCTGGCACGAGTGATCCCCTCAATAGTGACGCAGGTCATCGACGCGCGTCAACAGTTATGGGAGAACACCGTGGAGAAATTGGCGCGGGCAGGTCATTGCGGTGCCGGGCCCGAGCTGTCCCGGACCACCATCAGCGGCGCGACCAGTTGCTGCACCGGCGCTTGGGAGCGCCCCTCGATCTGCTGCACCAGGGCGTCCACCGCGGCATGGGAAATGGCCTCCCCCGGCGGGGCCACCGTGGTCAGCGCCGGGGCAACCATCTCGGCCGAACGGTCCCCGACCCCCAGTGCGATCACCGAGAGGTCATCGGGGATCCGCAACGCAGCCATGCCAGCGGCGTTGACAAATCCCGCGGTGGCGAACTCCTTGAGCGCCAGCACCGCAGTAGGTCGCGGGTGCAGTTCCAGGTAGGCATTCAGCGCCGCGCGGCCGCCGCGGGCGTTGTTTTCCACCGGCACTTCCTGCATCGCCATGCCCCGATCGCGCACGGCATCGCAGATGGCCCGGGCCGTGCGGATGGCCGGGCCGTTGCCGGCTTCCTGGTCTTCCACCGATACGTTGATGTACATGATGGATTGGTGGCCGAGGCTCGCCAAATAGTCCACCGCGATGCGCCCGGCCTGGGCAAAGTCATTATCGACATAGGACAGGTCCGCGCTGTCATCGGGACGGCCAATGGAGGCAAAGGCAATGCCCGCGCGCCGCAGGACATCAAAGCGCGGGTCATTGATCGACACTTCCATCAAGAGCACCCCGGCCACCAGCTTCTGTCCGACCAGGCTTTCCAATCCCATGGCATCGGTCATCGGGTTGGACCACAACAGCATGTGGTAGCCCAGCGCGCGGGCACGCTCCATGGCGGCGGTGACGTACTCGAACTCGGTGGAAGAATAGCCGTCCAGGCTGGTGGGAAAGTGCAGGGCAAGGATGCCCCGGCGCGATCCGGCCAGGCCCTGGGCAAAGGCATCCGGGGTGTAGTTCAACTCCCGCATGGCCGCCAAGACCCTGGCCTTGGTCGCCTCGGAAATGGTGCGCCGGCCGCTGATCACGTAGGACACGGTACTAGGAGATACGCCGGCCAAGCGCGCCACGTCGTTCCTGGTAGCCATGAGCCCACCGCCTTTGGTTATTCCAACTCGTCATCCCTATTGAAACACGGCGCCGGGCAATCCCCCTGGGTCAGCGGCTGGCGACGAATGCCTGCACGCAGGCCTCGATATCCTCAGCCGAATGCGCGGCAGAAAGCTGGACGCGGATGCGCGCGGCCCCCTTGGGCACTACCGGGAAGCTGAAGGCCGTGACGAAGACGCCCTGCTCGAGCATCTTGCCTGCGACCTCTGCGGCCTTGACCGCGTCGCCGAACATCACCGGAATGATGGCGTGCTCGCCGTCGAGCAATTCGAAGCCCTCTTCGGTCATGCGGCGGCGGAAGTGCGCAGCGTTCTCGAAGAGCTTCTCGCGCAGGTCCCCGGAGTCCACCACCAGGTCCAGCGCCTTCAACGTGGCAGCGACAATCGATGGAGCCAGCGAGTTGGAGAACAGGTACGGGCGGGCCTTCTGGCGCAGCATCGCGACAACCTCGCCGCGGCCGGACACGTAGCCGCCCGAGGCGCCGCCTAATGCCTTGCCGAAGGTGCCGGTGTAGATGTCCACGCGGTCCGAGACTCCTGCATGCTCCGGAGTGCCTGCCCCGGTGGCGCCCATGAAGCCCACAGCGTGGGAGTCATCGACCATGACCAGCGCGTTGTACTTGTCAGCCAGATCGCAGATGGCCTCCAAGGGAGCAAGGTAGCCGTCCATGGAGAAGACGCCATCGGTGACGATGATGGTGCGGCGGGCGCCCGCCCCGCCGTTGAGCTGCGCGGCAGCCTGCAGCTGGGTTTCCAGGTCGGCCATGTCCTGGTTGGCGTAGCGGAAGCGCGCGGCCTTGGACAAGCGGATGCCATCGATGATCGAGGCGTGGTTCAGCGCATCGGAGATGATGGCGTCTTCCTTGCCGAACAGCGATTCGAACACGCCGCCGTTGGCATCGAAGCAGCTGGAGAACAAGATGGTGTCCTCGGTGCCCAGGAATTTAGAGAGCTTGGCTTCCAGGTCCAGGTGCAGGTCCTGGGTGCCGCAGATGAAGCGGACCGAGGCCATGCCGAAGCCGCGCTCATCCATGGCGGTCTTGGCCGCGTCGATGATCTGCTGGTTATCGGCCAGGCCCAGGTAGTTGTTGGCGCAGAAATTCAGCACCTTCCGTGCATCGTCGCCCAGCGAGCCGGCCATGATGGAAGCGGACTGGGCCGAGTCGATGTGGCGTTCTGCCTTGAACAGGCCGGAGGACTTCAGCTCGTCCAATTCGGCGGCAAGCTGGTCTTTGAGATCCGTGTACATTGCAAATGCTCCTTGTTGATGCGGGAAATTCTTAGCCTGAGAAAACGGTCCAGTCGAGCACGACCTTGCCGCCGTGCCCGCTGCGAGCAGCTTCGAAGCCCTGCTGCCATTCGGTGGCCGGCAGGAAGTCGGTAACCACCGAGGCGATGCGCTCGCGCATCACCTCCGAGGAGGTGAGCATGGCGCTCATGGCGTACCAGGTCTCGAACATTTCGCGGCCGTAGATGCCGCGCAGGGTCAGCATGTGGGTGACAACCTTGCCCCAGTTGATGTCGATCGAGGTGCTGGGCAAGCCGAGCATGGCGATCTTGCCGCCATGGTTCATGTTCTCGATCATTTCCGGCAGGGCAGTCTTGTGCCCGGACATTTCCATGCCGTAGTCGAAGCCTTCGACCATGCCCAGCTTCTGCTGCGCTTCCTTGATGCGGGTGGTCGCGACATTCACGGCCAGATCGATGCCCATGGACTGGGCCAGTTCCAGGCGCTGCTCGGAGACATCGGTGATGGCGATGTTGCGGGCGCCGACGTGGCGAGCCACTGCCGCGGCCATCAGGCCGATGGGTCCGGCACCGGTGATCAGCACGTCCTCGCCCACCATCGGGAACTGCAGTGCGGTGTGCACGGCATTGCCGAACGGGTCGAAGATGGCGCCGAGCAGTGGGGTGATGCGCTCATCGCGGTGGATGTAGACATTGCTTTCGGGGATCACCACGTATTCGGCGAATGCGCCGTCGCGCTGCACGCCTACCGAATCGACGTTGATGCACATCTGCTTGCGGCCGGCGCGGCAGTTGCGGCATAGGCCGCACACGACGTGGCCTTCACCCGAGACGCGGTCGCCGATCTTGACCCCGTGCACGAAGTCGCCGATTTCCACGACCTCGCCGTAGAACTCGTGGCCCGGAACCAGCGGGGTGTTGATCATGGCCTTGGCTGCATCGTCGTAGGCTTCGATGTGCAGGTCGGTGCCGCAGATTCCGGCGGTCATGACGCGGATCTTGACCTCGTGGGCGCCGGTCTCTGGTTCTGGGCGATCAACGAGTTCCAGCCCCGCGTGCGGGCCGGACTTGTACAGTGCTTTCATGCGGGTTCCTTTGGATTGGGCACCTGGGTGCGCGCAACACAGACATGGGGTCGCTTCAAGTGTCGCACCCGACAGCACGGTACAACACCTTAGAAGATCACTGATTTACTGATCCAACGATTTAGAATTTACTTCATGGAATTGCATCAGTTGAGGATTCTGCGTGAACTCGCGGATTTGGGCAGCGTCAACGCCGTGGCGAAGGCCCTTTTTGTCTCGCCCTCGGCGGTCTCGCAGCATTTGGCCCAACTGCAGCGCAATTTCCCTGTGCCACTGACACAGAAAGAGGGACGGCGGCTAGTACTCACCAGCCAAGGAAGGATCTTGGCACAAGCCAGCGCCCAGGTTGCTTCAACTCTCGCCGAGGCAGACTCCAAGATCAGGAACTATGAAGGCAGCTTTGCCCAACCGGTACTCATCGCTGGATTTCATTCCATTGGCCAAACGATCTTCGCGCCGTTACTGAATTCCGGTGATGATGACCTGCCGCCCTTGCGTTTCTTTGATGAAGACGTTTCACAACAAGATTTTCCGGCCCTAACTTCTACATATGATCTGGTCCTCGCTCACCGAATGCCGCATACCGAGGCCTGGCCTGCCGACAGAGTTTCCATAATCCCATTGGCCTTCGAACCCCTAGATATTGCCGTGCATCAAGATCATCCACTGGCACGGTTTGAAAGTCTCTCGCCAGCTCAAGTTATCGAAGAGCCTTGGGTGGTCTCCCGCCCCGGATTCTCGCCGGCTGATGTGCTCGATACCATCGCCGCGTTGTCGGGGTCGGCTCCTCGAATTGAGCATCGGGTCAACGACTACGGCACGGCAGCCGCACTGGTACGAGCCAGTCATTGCCTGGGAATTTTGCCTCGCTTCACTTCGCGGTCCATGCTGGGCAAGGATGTGACTTTACGACCAGTTTCAGGCTTGGAATCAGGTCGACAAATCGACATCCTGGTACGCGCCGAACACCTTCACAGACCGACAGTTATTCGAGTTATCGATGCCCTCAGAGAGACGGCGCGGAAGTTGGTGGCCGAAAATCTCTAGCGCCGGGTTAGTTCGCGTTGGAGGCCATTTCCTGGGAGGCTTTTCCACTTTCCCGGACAGCTCCGAACAGCAAGGCGGCCAGCTCAACCTAGAGCGTTGAGCTGGCCGCTTTGCTGACCAATGATGTAAAAATACCGAGCCTTGGGCATTCCGCTTATTTGATGGCGCCAGCTGTCAGGCCTGCTTTCCAGAAGCGTTGCAGGAACAGGAATAGCAACAGCAACGGAATCACGGAAACCAGTGCTCCAACGACTACCAGCGACATCGGCACCTTGCCATTGGAAGCAAACCAAGCCACCAAACCCACTGTCACGGGCTGCAATGAGGAGTCATGGATGACCATTGCAGGCAACAGATAGTTATTCCAGATTTCTACAAAATTGAACAAGAAGATGGTCACCAGCGCGGGCGTCATCATGCGCACACCCACGCGGAAGAAGATCCCAACTTCACTTACCCCGTCAAGACGCGCTGCTTCAATTACTTCGTCAGGTACGGACTGCGCGGCGAAGACTCGCGAAAGGTATACACCGAAGGGGCTGACGATACTGGGCAGCAGGACAGCCAATGGATTATTGATCAATCCCAGCTCTGAAAACATGAGGTACAGGGGCAAAGTGAAAAGAATCTTGGGAATTAGTACCGCTGCTAGCACCACACTGAAAACTACTTCGCGTCCACGAAAGCGGTATTTGGCCATGGCATAGCCAGCCATCGATGCCAGTAACGTCCCAACCAGGGCGCCGATCCCGGCATAAAATACGGAATTCATAATCCACCGCAGGAAAATTCCGTCGCGTGCCGCCAACAACTCGGCGATGTTGTTCCCCAGGTGCGTTCCGTTGAACCAAAAACCTGGAGCAGCAAACTGCTCGCCCATCGGTTTTGAAGCCGACACCAGTAACCACCATATTGGTGCTAGGAAATAAATCGCAAAGCATCCCAACACGATGGTGACAATCAGCCGACTCAACAACGTAGTTTCACGATTTGATTGAACCGGTTTCACGGATACGAGCTTTCCCAGTCTGGATTTAGCAATCGTCGAGCCCGTCTCAGACTGATTGCGGTCCTGCGCGGTAGAAGTACTTATTTTCGAATCTACATGGACGCTCATGAATCGGATCCTCGACTCGTAATTTTAAAGAATGTTATGGATAAGGCACCCACCAGGACTGCCAATACCACCGAGGTTGCGGCTGCATACGGGTAGTTCTGCGCGGCCGTTGCGGCTTGAGCAGCCATGATTGGCGTGAATGATGAGTCGATGGATCCGCCGGAAATGCTTTGAAGCACTTTGGGCTCGTTGTAAAGCTGGGCAGTTCCGATGATGGAAAATACTGTCGTCAGAATCAATGCTGGTCGAACCATCGGGATCTTAATATGCCACGCGATCTTCCACGCAGACGCTCCATCAATCTTCGCTGCTTGCAAAATCTCCTCAGGAATTGACTGCAAAGCGGAGTAAATAATGATCATGTTGTAGCCAGCCCAGCCCCAAGTTACGATATTGGCTACGGACCACAACACCATGTCTTCGCTGAGAAACGGAAGCGCAACCCCCAGTGGCTCCAGCAAGGCATTGATCGGACTGGAACTTTTCGAGTATAAAAATGACCACATTAACGCGGCGATGACACCCGGAATCGCATACGGGAGAAAGCTCGTTAGCCTGAAGAACCCTTTGGCTCGGGCCGAACGAGTATCAATCAAAAGCGCTAAGCCGGTAGCCAACCCCAACATCGCAGGAACCTGGACGACGCCAAATAGCAGCACGCGTCCTAAGGATTCGATAAACAATGGGTCAGTGGATGCCTTGAGGTAATTCGCCAGCGGGTCGAAAACCATGGTTGGAGCACTCAGGCCCAGACCATCTCGCTTGAGAACAAATAGGCTGCGATAGACCGCAAAACACAAAGGTGCCAGATACATGGCAACAAAGAACACCACGAATGGCGCCAAGAGCAATGCTGCCGTTCGTGCCGAGCGACTCTTGAATTTTGGTTTTCTCGGTGAGGAGATGTTTCGCGTAACCGCACTCGTCATGCCGCTGCCTTCCGAAAGGTAAGGTTAAAAATGAATCCCGTGGCGCTCGGGCGAGTCGCCACGGGAATCGGATCAATCAGTAACGCTGATGCCTTGGCCAGTCATGTCCTCGATGGTTGCTTGCTCGGCAACACCAAGCGCATCGACGAGTTGGCCATTTCCGGACCATGCCTTGTTAAGCTCATCGTCAAGTTTCGTTGTGGTCAGAGGCATATTAGGTCCCCAAGTCCATTCAGGGTTGACTTTCAGCGCCTCGACGTTGAATACCTCAAAAATCTTCTGATTCGAGAAATATGAATCTTCCTTTGTCAGCTGGGGAAGATCCAGAAGTTCCTTGGCAGCAGGATACAAGGCACCCTTTTCAATGAGATTTCCATAGCTGTCTGCATCGGTGGAAAGGAAGTTGGCAAACTGCCACGCCTCCTCTGGGTATTTGCAACCCTTGAGCACTGCGGTTGCCGATCCGCCAACATTTCCGACAGATGGGCTCTCAGTGTCCCACTGGGGCATGGGAGCAACAGCCCATTTACCTTCACCGGCCGCAGCATCGCCCTTGATAACGCCGGCTCTTGCCATACGGCCCCCACGACAGTGGCGATGCTTCCATCGCCCAAGCCCTTGAACCAAGCCGGGTCATACATCGGTGCGGTTGCAATGACCTCCGCATCAACGAGCGACTGCCAATAGGAGGTGACTTCTCGGTTCATATCGGAATCAACATCAATCTTCCAGCTGTCGCCTTCGATGGAGAACCATGGTGCGCCTGCTTGCCAGGATAGCCCTGCAAAGTCGTAGTTCGCATAAGGCGAGCTGATCTTGACCTTGGGATCTGCATCCTTCAGTTCGAGGGCCGCTTTTCTGTATTCATCCCAGGTTGTTGGAATTGCAATATCGTGCTTTTCGAACAGCTCTTTGTTGTAGAACAGGGCCATGGGTCCGGTGTCCACAGGTGCGCCGTACACTGCGTCACCGATTCGGACGCTGTTCCATGCGAAGTCAACATATTCGTCTTGATTCTTAGACGCAAAAGCCGTCACATCTTCAAGAGCACCCTGAGCTGCGAAGCTTGTCAGGGTTTCATATCCGACTTGTCCCAAACACGCAGAGTTTCCGGCCTGGACTGCGTTGAGCATTTTCTCGTAGCCGCCTCGCGACCCAGGCTGGATCTCCCCAAACTTCACCTTGATGTCAGATTGCGATGCGTTAAAGGCTTTCGCGCTGTCGGCATACCCTGGGGCCCATCCCCAGAAGGTTAGCTCAACTGGTGAAGATGCGGACTTGTCGTTTGTTTCTGACACAGAATCCGCAGAGCTTGCGTTGCCACCTCCGCAGGAGCTCAAAGCGAGTGCGGCTATCAGGGAGCCAGCAGTGGCAATTCCCCAACGCTTGAAGTTTTTCATTTTTCCTCCACTGCTACCACCGACTGAAATATCAACCTGGACGAACGTTTATGAAGCTGCTGCCAAAGTGATCTTGGCGATTTGGATGACCGTTACTTCCTCAAATGGAATCCGATGTGAATCGCGCAACAGCTAGCGTAGAATCCAGAGCTGGTTCTGGAGCTAATCGCGTTGGGGGGGAGATTCGAAAGGGCCGGATGTGGTGTTGGTGAAGATGCGATAGTAACTGGATTCGGCCGGTGCATCGTGTGGGACCCGTGTGCATTAGCTGCCGGTGGAGACTCTGGCGTACCCGAGAAGACGTCCCATAAGCCTAAATGTATCAATACTCGCGGAACGGTGACTGTTTCGAATCATAGTTTGTGGCACAGAGTTTTGCGATGAAACCTGCTTGAAAATCTGTTGATTTTTCAACTGTCTGGAGTTTTAGGCAATGCTAGTGGTCCGGTATGTCATAAACGACCATTACCGGACATCGAATCGTTAGCGTCGGATATTTGAGGAATTCACCCCCAAATCTCGGCCAGCATTTAGAAGGGCTGAACCCAATTAAGTGGTTCACCCTTCCAAAAGCTGTGTTTCATCTTCTTGGATGCCTAACTAGATGTGAAGACTGACCATTACTTGAGCAAGGCCTGACGCGTCGAAGTCTAAGGTATGAGCTTTAACCTCACCGTGCTTTCCGCTTGGCAGATTGACCTGTGTTCCCACGGGCGGGAACACATCAGCCTTGAGCCGTCCAACTTTGTCCCCATCCTGATCGAGGAACAATGTGCCACCAGTGTTGCGTGCATCGAATTCAAAGCTTCCTTCGTCCATCATCTACTCCTGTTCTACTGTCTGAACGATTCAGACTTACCCCACGGATATCAGGATTCGCACCACGTGTGTGGGATGCATCAGGTGTCAAAACTGATGTTTGAAAAGTATTCTCAAGTGCGTTGGCTGGTACGTTCACTGATAGCTACAGCTTTGTAGTATGCATGAGTTGGTTCACGTCCTCGGCATAGGACTTTTGAGAGAAACGTTCCAACTCGATCAAACAGGCTGGCATGCCCGACCTGCGCAGGATGTCATACTGTGGGCATGAAAACAGGGGAGACATCGATGAGAGGCTCTACATATGGCTGTGACGATTGAACCGCACGAGTTGGAGCCGTTTCGCGCGGTCATGAGGGACCTGCAAACTGGTGCCGCTTGGTACTATGCGCAGACAGCTTCGGGCGGTGAACTTGGTTCGACGGTTCGGTCATTTATGGCGAACTGTCAGGTCCTCAACGACTGGTTTGTAAACGCGATCGACGATGCTGCATCTTACAAGGCTCTCTTTGACCAGCCACGACGTACTGGCGCAGACGTCATCGACGCCATGAAGTACGTCCGAAACGTCTCACAGCATGTACTCCATGTAGTCAAGCCTAGCGACACGGCAGTACTGGTCGGAGGGCAGTTCGGATTAAGGGGCTATTTCCAGTGGGAAGCAATTCCCGAAGAAGTGCATGCCAAGTTACGCAAAGGAACGCAGGCACTCAGGCCTACCTACGAGGCCAATCTTAGTGGCAAGGAACTACTGGGCACCATGATGGAAGTGTTGCGTTTCTACGCTGACGTCGCTCCGAGCATCGTTCACCGCGACGAACACGGTGAATGGACAGGATTCCCGCTTATGAGTCAGCCAGGGATTTTAGACCCTATACACCCTGAGGAGCCACGCTGGGATATTGCGCAAGCGAGGGTTTGGATGGACATCCGCGGGCCAGGCGGTGATGCTCGAGTGATCTGCGGTCAGGTCACGATCGACGAGGTGCCGTACTTCTTTGGCTACACGTTCGTGGGCCGCCTGTCGTTCGCGCCATTCGTCGAGACTGCCATGCAAATCAACAAGGATATTGCGATTGGATTCCCTTACCTCGAAGGCAACCTGGCTGCGAATGTGTTCGACGTAAGCGGTGAGCATGTCGATGCGCGTCAGGGGCGGGTCTACAGGAGCAGTGAGGACCTTGCAACCTGGACAACAAGAAGCGCTCAGGTCGAAGCCCGTGAAGACTGGTGCTCCCCCGGTTTCGATCTCGATAGCTGGCGCATACCGTGCGCCCTCGAGGGCGGCGGTTTGACTCCAGATTATGTGGCCCACGGTGTAAGACGGGCTCGACGCCTCAATGCGCTAGTGCCCCCTCGACACCTGTAGCGCTCAAAGTGCTGTCGCCCTCGTCCTGGGCTTGGCGCTCATTTTGTCCCCGTTACTACTACTGGTCGCAAGTTCACCTGATGAAAGATACATTCACCTGATGTAAGTGGTGGAAGTTAGGCCGTCGATGGTGGTTTCGGCCAGACTTCGGCTTCACGGGTGGGAACCAACAGGGGCGGGCTCGCCTTCTGCCAGTGACCCTTATTTTCGGCAGTAATCAGGCACGGACTGCGGGATGCGGCGGACAAAACGCGTTACATGCCATTAAGGTGGCCGCTAAGCATTCCTCTGTTGGGAGCGCAAGTTGCGGTGTTTAGCGTTGCGATCCGAACGTTTATTGTTAGTAACCCTGGCGGGCTGGACCGGCATTGGGATTGCTTCCGAGTAAACGTACAAGAGCTGCTTTTCGCGGCGCCCCGAACGGTTTCTCGGGCTCTGAGTCCGTTTCTGCGAACAGTTCGAAGGGTCGCCCATTCGCGTGCTCCTCTACCCAACGGAGCGCCTCTGATACGTCCTGCACCTCAATCAGTACAAAAGCATCTAGGTTCCAGCCGTACCCAGGACGAGCTCGTTCCCAAAAATTGACTCGATAACAGGGTGAATCAACCGAGTCGTGTGGTTCCGGGTGAACTGTTTCTATGGCGCGCATGGGACCAATATACAAGCATACTCCAGTACGTTATTGGGGAATCCTGTCACTCTAGTTGCCGTGGACTACGGATATTTTTCTACAGATAGGGAACTACACAGTGGTTTCTACCTAGGCGCCATTCCAGGCCATCCACATCGATTATGACGAGAGGAATAAGATCCCTTCGAAACAAGCGTTTGCGATGTTCGATATGAGCTCCTCCTTCAAGATAGACGCGGGTAGCAATGCACAGTCTTCGAAGATCATCTTCTTTGTCCTCTTGCACGTCCCCGTAGTCGAACATAGTTGCACCTACCCGCAACTCGGGAATCCAGACATCCACCCACTCATAAGTGGCACGGAAAATAGCTGCGCGTTCAGTTCCTAACGTGGATTTCACTTGGATAACGTGCAGATAACCGTTGCCTAGAGAATCCTCGGGTTTTACGATGAAATTCTGATCAAAGGTTTGAGCAGTAATTCGGTAGAGCATGGTTTGGATGTCAAGGGTCACGCTCAAAGCCTCTCACGCAATACGTAGGATTCCTTACCTTGCAAAAATCGGAATCAATAATTTCCAGAACTGATCGTATTTGGTGTCCCAGTCAAGGTTCCCTTTATGGCCCGGATTGCGGGACCGGGAATTTCCAAGCCAGGCACCCCTTGCAGAATGCCAGTGATTGCTTATCGGGATATTGCCTCATGCTCTGCAATGGCAGCAAGGGCCGAATCAGCCACGCTCAACATCACGCTGCTGTCCCGGCGATCAAAGAGGTGCATAGTGATCGTCCGGCCGTTGGAATTCCAAATGCAGGGAAGCGTTTCAACGTCGTCCCAGGGATGCTCTGGCTTTCCGAAGAGCTCAGTGAGTTGGATCCGTAGTTCGCTGAAACCACTTCGAGTAGCTGGGTCACAGGATTCTGGGGTGCTGTAGAGATGGACAGTTACTCCCAGGAACTGACCGTCGTACGTGTCCCATGAACTAAAGGGTCGTCTGCCTAAGCCCGTATCCAGTCTAGTGATCTGGTGAGGCGATTCATCACTCCCTGGCTCGACCCGAACACCAGATTAGAGTCCAAGGAGAGTGAAGAGATTCTCACGTTCTTCATCGCGTCGTGGCCAAGGCTCGTCGATCAATTGTCCGATAAGTTCCACTACAGTGCACGGCACCGGATTCCTCCATATTCATGGAGAATGAACAGCATGAAAGATGGATTCTATTTCGACCTTGTGGATTACTCCGACGTCATAAATAGCTCCACAGGGACGTACATAGTCGTACGCCACGTGTGGGAGATTACGGACAGCATGCCGGAGGTGAGAAATTCCATCATCCTCGATGAAGCAATAACACGCGTTCAAGCTTTGGGCATGGAACCAACTCTTATCGGTCTTCCGGGATGGCAGGGAAAATTGGATAGTCCGGCAACATCTCTCGCCTGGTTTTTCAACAACGGCTTCTATGTATTCGAAATAGATGGAGACCTAAGGCAGTCCTGACAGTTAGCCGTTCTGTATTCCCTGCCCCGATGCAAGTGTCCCAGACGAAGATCCCCCTACCGTCCAACCTTGAAATCGTTCGCTAAAAGGCACTCTGCCGAATGCGAACTATCCGCACATGTGCGGGCGACAAACCAACCTTAACTGCAAACCTGCCGATATTGTCGGCTTCATGGGTGAGCACATTGTGTGCATTCAATTTAAGACCGGATATGACGCCGATCGCGGACCTGCATGGATTAGCCGCGTCGGTTGCTCAAAGTCGTGGAGGATAGCCCACTTCCACGATCTTTCTCTTTGCAAACTATCGGGAATCTTTGACGCCAATTTCGTCGATTTAAAGACTAGCTACAAGCATTGGGTTTCCGTGCGAAACGAGACTGTACTGATGGACGCGACAGTAATGTCCAGCCTCTAGTTGATGCATATGTGGTGGATGAATACGAGGCTTCCCTTGCGGGCGCTCCGTCGCCAGGTAGGGTAAAGGCTGAGCGGATCCAACCTCTCCCAGCGTACGTCACCTCTTTGAGACAAAGCGCGCCCAGATTCACGGCCTTTGAACTTTCTACATTGTGCGCCTAAAACCAAACACGTTCAAACACCAGCCGTGCCGTAGCTCTGACAGTCCGGTTACACCAAAGTTTCATTCTTCAGTCACCTTGATAGTATGGCTTCAAATGGTTAAACGTCTTTCTCCGGTCATCATGCCAACTGTCCTTATTATCGGGTTGGCCTCTTGCTCGTCGATGCCTGAGGTCGATTGGAATCAGTCACAAAACGAGGCAAGTATGTTCCTGGAGGCAGCCACGTCTGCAAAGGGATCCCTCGGTGGGGGCACCCTGCGCGTTGGCCAAGGTACTCCGGGAGATACTGATTCGGGCATCGTTCTCAACTATGACTCCGGCGCCCGGATCACGGGGATCCGCGTCAGTTGCTTCGGAGAGGGAACGCTTCGACTCGGATTCGCTACCCAGACTGGGTCCAATTGGAGCGGCAACGATACTGTCGAAGTCATCTGCAATGGCGAGGAGAACAACGTATCGGTTTCAGAGATCCTGTCTACGGCACAGGTCGATGCGGTGCAATTCAACGGCATCCTCGGTGAGGGAACGGGTGGAGTCCTCGCCGTGGCTATCTCCGGGGTGGCGAACTAACGCCCGCTGCAGTTGCAAGTTCGGCATTCGAAATCTCCAAAGGCGAACTTACGGCGCTGATAGGCATGATTCTCAAGCAAGTACGCGCCGTTGCGTTCTCCAACCGTGACTGCGGCAGAAAAAAATTTGCCGTACCAGCAGGATGCCGAACCGGAGACAGCACGCGTCGCCGATCTGTCTCCATTTGACTGTATAGCTGGCCGACGGGCGAAACATGATTTCTACCTACATTTTTCCGCAGAGCATTGATCAATGGAAACTGTACGATCCGCCGTATAGCTGTATCAGACGCATAGTCGTCCGTCACTCCATAATGCTTGTGGCCAGCCGGCGCCAGTGCAGAAAGTCCACATCCGAACAAATCCTCGGACTATCCAAGCCATAGATGCTGCCCGTGGCCCGATGAGAGCACAGGCAGCATCTTGGTTGTTGTCATCAAATCAGCCGTTGAAGGTGTCCGGGTTTGGGCCGGTGCGTCCATCGCGATCAAGGGCATCAATGCTTGCCAGTTCGCCGCTGGTCAATTCGAAGCCGAACAGGTCCAAGTTGGCGATGATGCGTGATTCAGTCACAGACTTCGGGATGATCACCCGGCCCTGCTGCAGATGCCAGCGCAGGATGACCTGAGCCGCGGACACCTCATGTGCCTGAGCGATGCCCACGATGGTTTCATCGCTGAGCATTGCGCCCTGAGCCAGCGGGCTCCATGCTTCGGTGACGATACCGTGCTGCGCGTTAGCTGCAACGACTTCGCGGTTCTGCAAAGCTGGGTGGAGTTCCACCTGGTTCGCGGCCGGAACGATGGTTCCTTCGGCGGCCAGCTGCTCCAGGTGCTCGGGCTGGAAGTTGGAAACCCCGATGGCGCGGATCTTCTTCTCTGCATACAGCTTTTCCAGCGCCTTCCACGTCTCAACGTAGAGATTCTTTACCGGGGCTGGCCAGTGAATCAAGTACAGGTCCAGGTAGTCCAGGCCCAAGCGCTCAAGACTGGCATCAAAGGCTTCCAGCGTCTGCTCGTAACCCATGTCTGCGATCCAGATCTTGGAGGTGATGAACAGGTCTTCGCGGGCAATACCGGACTGGGCCAGTGCAGCGCCCACGCCTTCCTCATTGCCGTAGATCGCGGCGGTATCGATGCTGCGGTAGCCGGCCTTGAGCGCTGAACTCACTGCGACAGTGGTCTCTTCGTTGGGAACCTGGAAGACTCCAAAACCTACCTGGGGCATTTCAACGCCATTGTTCAGGGTGACGGTTGGGATTGCGGTAGTCATATCTAACTCCTAGAAATTGGTTGGGGACTGAACAAAACTGTGGATTAGCCAGCTGTAACCAGCTGGGGTGATGCTGCCGAAGACTTCTTGGCCAAGCCCATGGCCAGGAGAATAACGACCAGTGCGACGAGGGTAATCAGTGCGCCGACCCAGATCGGCGAGGTGTAGCCCAGGCCTGCCGCAATGCCCAAGCCGCCGGCCCATGCGCCCAGCGCGTTGCCGACATTGAACGCACCGATATTGGCGCCGGATGCCAGGGTCGGCGCATTGCCGGCGTACTGCATGATGCGGCTTTGCAGACCGGGAACGGTTCCGAAGCCGAAGCCGCCCATCAGCAGCAAAGCGATAACGGTGGCGATCTGGTTGCTTGCGAAGAATCCGAAGAGGACAAGGACCACCAGCAGTGCCGAGACGAAGATGAGCAGAGTGCGGTCGATGCTCTTGTCAGCCATGCGGCCACCGATCCAGTTGCCGACGAACAGACCCACGCCGAAGAGCATCAGCAGCCATGGAACGCTGGTCTCATTGAATCCGGTGACCTCGGTCAGGGTGTAGGCGATGTATGTGAAGGCGCCGAACATGCCACCGTAGCCAAGGACCGTGACACTTAGGGACAGCCAGACCTGCAGCGAGGTGAAGGCCCCGAGTTCTCTGCGCACGGAGATGCCTTCGGCTGCGTGCTTGATGGCTGGCACCAGCACGAGGATGCCGATCAGGGCGATAATGCCAATGCCGGAGATGGCCCAGAAAGTCGAGCGCCAGCCGGAATGCTGCCCCAGCAGGGTACCGAAGGGAACACCCAGTACGTTGGCGGCGGTCAGCCCGGTGAACATGATGGCAATGGCGCCAGCCTTCTTGTTGGCCGGGACCAGGTCAGCTGCCACGACCGCGCCGATACCGAAGAAGGCACCGTGGCACAGGGCGGCGATGACGCGGCCGATCATGGCCACTTCGTACGTTGCGGCCATCGCGGTAAGCGAGTTGCCAATGATGAAAAGCACCAGCAACCCGACGAGCACCGGCTTGCGCGGCAAGCGGACGGTGGCTGCGGTCAGGCCGAGCGCGCCGACCACGACGCTCAATGCGTATCCGGAAATGAGCCAGCCAGCTGCGGCCTCGCTGACGCCGAAGTCGGCTGCCACATCCGGCAACAAGCCCATGATGACAAATTCGGTAAGCCCGATGCCGAAGGCACCGATGGCCAACGCAATAAGACCGAGCGGCATAGCGTTACTCCTGATAGACTAGATAAATTAGTTGCACACGCTTGTTATTGCGCGATGAACACTATCGTTGCACACGCAACTAACCAGCGCAAGCAAGTACTTTTGGAGGAACCCATGGGAATCGCAGATGATGCTGTCGAAATCCGTGCCCGAGGGTGGCGCACTTTGGCGTCGTTGCACGGATTAATCGATACTGCACTTGAAAAGGACCTGACGGCGCAGGTGGGGCTCTCTGTGGTCGAGTACACACTTCTGGATGCCCTGAATCGTCAGGATGGCTGGCATATGCGCATGGCGCAGCTGGCCCGCGCCACGGCCCTGAGCCCCAGCGCAACGACGCGACTGGTTACCAGGCTCGAAGACCGCAATCTGCTCTCGCGGGTGCTGTGCGCCGATGACCGCCGCGGCATTTACACCGAGCTCACTGCCACTGGCCACGAGCTGTACCAGAAGGCCAAGCCCATTCACGATGCCACGCTGGAACGCGTGTTGAAGCAGGCAGAAGAGCAGCCTGAGCTGGCGCCGCTGGCCCGCATTCTCCACGAGTTCTCTGCCGCGTAGCCAATTGCTGAATCCTTGGAAGGGACCGTCCTTGCTGCATCCGAAATTTTCCGCCGTGCTTTTCGATTGCGATGGCGTCCTGGTGGATTCCGAGTCCATCACCAATTCCGTGCTCCGCCAGATGCTCATAGAGCTGGGCTGGGAGATCAGCCCCGAGCAATGCATCGAGATCTTCATCGGCAAGGCGTTGAAAGACCAGTGGCAACCCATTCTCGACCAGACCGGATTCCGCATCGACGACCAGTGGATTAGCCAGTTCCGCGCACGCCGCGACGAAGCGCTGCGCTCGGAGTTGCAGCCGATCCCCGGAGCGCTGGAAGCAGTCAAGCAGATTTCCTCGGTCTACGGCCAGAACATTGCCTGCGCCACCGGCGCAGACCGGGCCAAGGTCGAAATGCAGCTGGCCCTGGCCGGGTTCACCGAGTACTTCGGAGACCGGGTCTTCAGCGGCATGGAATGCCCACGCAGCAAACCGGCACCGGATGTCTACCTGGCCGCAGCCGCGTCACTGGGCATTGACCCAGCTGGCGCACTGGTTATCGAGGACACTGCCACCGGGGTGGCTGCCGGGATCGCGGCCGGCGCGACGGTGTACGGCTATTCCAACGGCGGACCCACGAGCACTTCGCCCGAGCTGCTGCGCGCGGCCGGAGCAACCCATGTGTTCAGCAGCATGGACGCACTGCCCGGCATGGCTTCCGGAGCATAATTGACGGCTGGGCTGATCGAGTACCGCTACCCCGCCGGCCGGACCAGGACCCTGTCCAGGGATACTGCCAGCTTGCGCCAATACCCCAGCTCGTAGACGATGATCACGGTCAGCGGCGAGCACAGCAGCACCAGCAAGCAGGCCCACACCGGAACGCCCAGCTGGCTGAGCCCGGCCGCGGCCAGCGGCATCAGGAACGTGGGCAAATGCGCCCAGGTGAACATCGGGGCACCGAGCAACCAGGTCAGCAGCAGGGTAATGATGACCATGAAGGCGAAAACCGGAATCGCCAGAGCCACAATGACCACCACTGGGTCGGTAGCGGCTTCGGGATCATAAGCGTAGCCGATGGTATGCAGCCCGGCGCCGATCGCGGCAATGGACGTGAAAAGCGCAATATGCCCGAAGATCCACGCTGCGGCCTTGTCCCGCCGCAGGTGGAGCACCGGCCCGGAGGGCAGCTGGAAGTACGCCCACCACAGCGAGAAAGAAATCAGCACGCCCGCGGCGACCACCACGATGCTCTCGAAATTCCAGTTCGCCCCTTGGGAGATCGTCCGGGCAGCTGCCAAGGTTCCCACGATGCATTCGCCCAGGGCAATGATCGACATGAGCGAATAGCGTTCCGCCAGATGGTGGGCGTGCCAGGGAATACCCGATTCGCCATGGGAACGGGCCACCCGCTCCGCAATCAGCGGTGCGCTGAAATCGATGATCCAGAAGACCGCCAGGCAGCACAACGCCGGAACCAGCGAGAGCGGAAGGAAGAGGAATGAGGTCCAGCCCAGCTGGGCAATGCCCACCCCGATAGCATTGCCGCGCGCTGCCATCCGGTGCTGCGGATCGTGCCGGGCCACCCGCAGCCACTGTCCGATCAGCGCCACGCGCATGACGATGTAGCCGGCGACCATCACATTGGCATCAAGCACCGCCCCCTGATCGATGGAGGCGAACATCATCGGGATGCCGACCGCCAGCACGATGACGCCCGCCATCTGCACCAAGGTCAGGCTCCGGAACAGCCAGTCGTCGTTGTCGAAGGCCGAGGCCAGCCACGCGTAATTGGCCCAGGCCCAGATGATCGACAAGCACGCGATGGCAAAGGAGATGATGGCCGGCGCATAGTGCCCCACCTCGATGCCGTGGGCCAGCTCGCTGCCGGCAACTCCGAAGGCGGTGACAAATGTCAGGTCGAAGAACAGTTCCAGGGTGGTGGCGGTCCGGTTCTGCTCCTGCGGATCGCGTCCGCGCATGCGGCGCAGGCCGTGCTGATAGAAATCAAGACCCGTGCTGGCGGACATCGTGCGGCTTTCTCGAAAACTCAACGGAGGACATTCACAAGAATAGGTAACCGCCAGCTGGAATTATCGCATTGACGCCTCGGCAAATCCGCGGGGCCTACTTCCCAGCCGAATCCAGTTCATGCTTCAGCGGGAAGTACCAGCGCATGATCTTGCGCAATTTGTCCGAATCATCGCGGGCCCAGTTGCGCATGAGCTCGCCTCCGAAGGAAATGGCCGTGACCGGCTGGGCGCCGGCGGCGATCATCCGTTCGAAGGCGAAGTCGTGCGCCGCCTGGGATATGCCGCCCACCGCGTCGGCTACCGGATAGACCTCGTAGCCTTCGGAAAGCATATCCAGGGTGGGAAAGGCGAGGCAGACCTCGGTCCACAACCCGGCCATGACCACCTTGCGCCGGCCGCTGCTTTCGATGGCCTCCCTGAACTCGGCATCCTCCCAGGCGTTGACTCCGCTGCGGTCGATTTCCTTGACCCCGGGCAGCTCGTCCTTGATCACCTGCGCGGTGCCTTGGTTGACTCCCATGTCCACGCCCACGGTCGAGAGCACCACCGGAATCCCGTACTCAGTAGCCAGCCGGCACAGCGCCACGACATTCAGATCGATCCGCTCCCGAGTGGTGGAAGTGACCGTGCCATACTGCTCGGGCTGGAAGTCGATCAACGCCAGCACGCAATTCTCCGGCGTGAGCAAGTGGTCTGCGCGCTGATCGCGAACCGGTTCCGGCGAGGTTTTCTTGGGCATGTCCAGCTCCTCATGGATCGATGAAGTTGCAAGAAACTTCGTGCGTGGCTTCAGGCTATCGCCGGCAACCGGGCCCGGCCAGTGCCCGGAGCAAGTCCCCGGGGACTTCCAAGAATCCCGATCCGCGCCGGCCGGTTGCTGCTCATTTCCGGCACTGGCCGCCGGCGAGCAGCAGTTGCAGTGTCTGGCGCCCGATGCGGCCCAGCGGATCCTCCTCGGCCAGGGTTGCGGTAAGCATGGCGTAGCGCAGCGCCCATCCCCTGGACCGCTGCCACAGGTCGCTGCCCGGTTGGGCGCCGTAGCCTTCGAAAGCCGAGGCGGTGGCTTCGGCGCTGAAGTGCATCCACAGCATGCCCAGATCCGAGGCCGGGTCCCCGGCACACAAATCCCCGAAATCGATCAGCGCCGCTAGCTGGCAGCGGCCGTGCTGCTCGGTGATGACCGTATTGTGCGGATGCGGATCACCGTGCAACCACAGCGGTGCCTTATCATGCGGCGCGGCGGACAGCGCTTGGGACCAGAGGTCCTGCGCCGGACCTCGCAGCGGGGAGTCCAGCGCCGCAATCTGGCCGCAGGTTTTCGCATCGAGTGCGGCCAGCCCCACGCCCCGGAATTCGCTGCTTGGCGCCGCGGCTCCGGCAGGCTGGTGCAGCCGGTACAAGTACTGCGCGAATTCTCCGGCGTAGCCATCGCGCCTGCGGCGGTCCACCGTCGCGGCGCTGCGGCCCGGGACATAGGGGCAGATGGAGAACGTGAAGGGGTACTGCGGTGCGGGCCGTCCAACGAAGACCGGCATGGCGATGGGCAGGCCGGTCTCGGCGGCCAATTGCGGCAGCCAACGCCGTTCCTTGAGTCCAATGGCCTCTCCTAGTTCCCGGCGCGGCAGGCGCACCACCAGCTCAGCACCCAGCCGGTACACCTCGTTATCCCACCCGGTAGCCAGATAGGCAATGTCCTGGTTCGCCCAGTTCGGCGCCTGGCTAACCAGCAGGTGCCTGACCAGCTCCGCGTCAATTTCAACTTCGGCTGGCGGCATTCCCTTATCCGTGGAGACAGAAGAAGTCATTGCTCAATGCTAGTGCACCCCGCATGGCTCACCCTGCCGCGCGAATCGTTCTAGAATCGGTGCATGGACTCCCCTGCACCCGGCGAGCAGATCCTCGCCACGCTCCTGCTGGAGAAATTCGACCAGCTTACCGAAACCTTGGCGAGCATTCCGCAGGAACAGGCCAATAGCGTCCTGCCCGTTCACGGCAGCAATTCGCCGGTGCAGCTGGTGCTGCATTGCTGCGGGATGATGCGCCGCTGGTCTTCCACGGTCAATCTCGGCATCGAGGTCCCCCGCGATCGGGCCGCCGAGTTCACCGCGGTGATGGACAAGGAGACTGCCCTGCAACTGGCGCATGAGGCCAGGAAGGCGTTCGCCAACGACCTGGCGCTCACTGCCATGCATGATGCTCCCGTTGCGGCCCCGCCAGGCAGGGAGGGTGAATACTGGATGGCCACCTGCCAGGGCGTGCTGCTGCATGTGCTCGAAGAGCTCTGCCAGCACTTGGGGCATCTGGAAATCACCCGGGATCACTTGGCCAAGGACGCGTCGTGAAAGGCATCCGGCAGGTCACAGCTAGCCTACCCATGGCCTTTCCCGGGGCCTGAAGAGCGTCCGCGCGCAGAGCCGTCCCAAACGAGCAAGGCTCCTGCAACAGGCAAGAACATGAGAGCTGGAAGCCACTGGAATGCTACCAATGCCACCATGGCGGCCAGCAGCATGGCCAGCGCCGCGATTCTGGGCCATGCAGCCATGGCTACCCTCCTAGAAGCCTTCTACCGCTCAGCGGTAGTTGATTTGGTGTGATGAAACCCTAGCAGGATCAGTGCGCAGTTGCCAGAGGCGCCAAATCAAATGCCGCAGGACCGCGAGCCGCTCACAGGTCCAGATCTTCCCAATCGAAGCGGGTAGTGGTCCCGGATTCCCAATCCTGGCGCAGGATCGCGTAGGCAACCGAGGCGAGATGGCGCCCGTCGCCGGTGGGCCACGCCATCCGGTAATGCGCCTCCTTGAGGAAACCGGCGCGAAGAAAAGTCTTGCGCATCGCGAAGTTGTCTTCCCTGGTTTGGCCTTCGAAGCGCAAGGTGCCGGGGAAGTCAGTGAACACCTTGGCGGTCAATTCCCTCAGTACGAGGATACCCAGGCCTGATCCCCGGTGCTTTTCCGCCAAGCGCAGGTCAAGCATTGGGGTGTCGTCTTCCAGATCTTCGAGTACTGCCATTCCCAAGCATTCTCCGTCGCCAATAATCCAGAATCCTTGGCTCTCGCTGTTCCAATATCTTCCGCTATCGACTAGTCGTCTCAGCTCCGGCTCTGTCCAGTCCCGACGGACATGGAATGGAAAGCTGTTGCTTGATAGAAACGAGGCGATGGCACGGCTGTCTTCCGGTGCCATTGCTGTGAACAAGATATTCATGGGGCCAGCCTATAGAAGACATGCCGGATCCAGTCAGCGTAAACATGAATCCGGCGGCGACAGCACCCGGCCGAATACCTGCTTCCGTGTCAGGCCGCTTTCAATGAATCCAGAATCTCTCGCGTCGAAACCACCAGCGCAAAGCCGTCTCCGTGAAGATTGGTCGCCGTAACCTGCATCAGAGTGGCTGCCGGTATTACCGTGCCGTCAGGTCCTGCCAGATCAAAAGTTCGTGTGGCATCGAGAGGCACAATGACGTCAAATCCCAGATTTCCGCCCATCCGGGCGGTGGTTTCTACACACAAGTTGGTTTGGATTCCGCAAACCACGATCTTTTTGATCTGATTGGACCTCAGCCACTGGCCCAAATCCGGGGAGCCATAAAATGATGAGTTCACTGACTTGGTTACGAACAGATCAGGGGTGACCGCTTGCACCGATTCGTGAAGATTATTGCCGGGACCTTCCACGAACAAGGGCGAGTCCGAATTTCGGCTATCGTGCCTGACGATCACTATCGGCATGTTCTTTTGGGACCACTCCAAGAGAAGCCGATCAACGTTGTTCTCGCATTGCGGGTAGTTGGTTGTCGGGCCCCATGAGGTGTCGTAGAAACCCTGTTGCATGTCAACCACGATCAATGCGGTCTTTGTACTTGTCATCATGCTTCTACTTCATCAGGGATCGAGGAACCCAACCAGTGGCATAAATGACATGGTTCGATAAGATTGCGCCATGACCATTGTGGGGATTCTAGTTGGGCCGGGCCGTCGAGCATTTGATATCGAAGTTGCACGTGAGGTGTACGACGACCGAACCGACTGTGGTCTCCCCCGGCCCGCAGTTCGAATCCTCGCAGCAACCACGGTCACCGCTCTTGACCCGGTTCGCTCAATACGGCGCACACATCCGCTTGCTTCGGTGGAGGAACTCGACATGATGGTGGTTCCAGGAAGCGAGAATCCGCTCGCAGAACCTCACCCGCAGGAAGTGGCAGCAGTTGCACGAGCTGCTTCCTCCGGGGTCCTTGTCGCCTCGTTGTGTACCGGCGCATTCACACTCGCCGCTGCAGGACTGCTCGATGGGCGAAGCGCGACGACCCACTGGCGTTTTGCCAATGAACTTGCAAGGCGTTATCCAGAGGTCAACGTCAAGTCGAGGGATTTGTATTGTGGCGAGGACAAAGTATGGACTTCGGCTGGAGTCACCGCAGGAGTTGATCTATTACTCCATCTAGTACGTCTGGACTGGGGAACCAGCGCTGCAGAAACTATCGCGAAGGCCATGGTCACCCCTGTTTTCAGACCGGGAACCCAAGCGCAATACGCGGATACCAGCATCCCTGGGAATTCATCGCCGTCAGTTGAACAACTGCATCTGGCAGTCAGCCAAGATCTTCAACGGCATTGGAACGTCCAAGAACTAGCAGCGGTCTGCGCAATGTCACCACGAACTTTTCACCGGTGGTTCTCAGACGCGGTCGGGACAACACCTATTGCATGGCTCAATGATCTTCGAGTCAGCGAGGCCCAACGCCTACTGGAACAAAGCGACCTGTCGGTTGGCGCCGTTGCCCGTCAGGTTGGCTTTGCTTCTGATGATCTGCTGCGCAAGCATTTCTCGTCGCGATTGGGGATCACGCCGACCGGCCATGCAGCGGCTTTCCGTCGACAACGTCCTTGATGAATTGCGCCTTGCCTCGCGCATAAGCGATCCTGTCATCCCCGACCCTCGTGGCCAAGTCCTGTTTCAGCTCGGCATATGCGGTAGCAACATTGGCGTCTTCCCTCAGTCGATCGCGGAACACCAGATGCTCGCGTTCCCAGACCGAACCGAGTTGGCACACGTGAACATGCACTGTTCGGGGCTCTCCCGCGGGCGGACGAAAGAAGAGATGGCCGGTCTCCCGTTGCCGCAGCACAAGCCCCAGCGTTTCGAGGCCGCTGCGGTACGCGGACTCTTCTGAAATATCCGGAACAGCTAGTTGGAGGTCGAGAACTGGTTTGGCGATGAGGCCCGGAACTGCTGTCGACCCGATATGCTCTGCAGATGCCGCGTCAGGACCAATGGCGGCCTTGATGCGCAGCATCCAATCAGCGGCCTGGACGGCCCACGACGGATCATGCTCGACAAGATGGACAGGTTCACCACCGGGCCTATCGAACCATTCGCTATTCATCTATCCAGTATGCCTCGATGCTGGAAGCCGGAAGGTGCAATTCCAGGCAGGTTCCACTTCGCCCTATCCAGCCGGCTGGCCGTTTTCACCCAGCACCGCGTCTCCGTCGGTATGCAGCGGGTTTTTCATCGTCGGCATCCACGCGCAGCGCGTCTGCATGCCCGACACCGCTTGCCCATCCCTGATCAGCACCGTGCCCAGCATCCACTGCCCGTCGTCGGTGACTTCCTCCATGGCTTCCGGTCCGGCCAGGTAGCCCATCATTTCTTGATCGTCCAGAGGCATCTCGCTCTTGGCGTTCGGGGCAGAATAGACGGGGATCGACACGGAAATGGTGTCGCCATTTGCCTCCGGGTGGCAGTATCCACCGTCGCCTCCAAGACCGTCCGTGCGCACGAGGTAGTACTGGTCATCGCCGGAATACTGTTTTACGCCTACCGTTCGAACCTGTTCCAGCGGGCCATTTTCCGCGCAGGCAGTATTCTGGAAATCGCTGCGCAGGTACTCAGTGACCTTGACGCCCTGCGTGGCTGGCACCACGCTCGCAACGGTGGATCCGCAATTATGCGAATAAGCGATCTCGCCGGGAACTTGGACTGGCCCCTCCTCCGTCGCAACCCAGGCAACGAAGTGCTCCCAATAGGCATTGCCGGACGTGCTGATGAACGATGCGACGGCATCGTCTACGCCGTCGCCATCCAGATCCGCGTAGACGATCTTGCCCAGCTCATAGCTGTTGAATTCATCGCTGGCTTTCGAATTCTCAAGACGAATCTTCGAGGGTTTGCCATCGAGCGCCATCGGATCCATCCAGGTTGCGTTTCCAAGATCCGCATCTCGCAGGGATTCGATCCCAGGTTCTTCCTTGCTCGGCGAAGGAACTACCGTTGGCGTTGAGGATTCCAGGTCCGGCTCTGGTTCGCTGCACCCAGTGAGCAGCAGCCCAACCGCGGCCACCGTGCTGAAAATTCTTGCTCCACGAGATGCATTGATCATGTTCAGATGATAACTGAATATAAAAACGACTCATAAAAACTTGTGCCATCAAGACCGCTTGCGCGTAATGCTTGTTAAAAAAACGCCAGCCTCGGACTTCACGCTTGGAAGTCCGAGGCTGGCGCCAGGGCTGGAGTCCGGGGACTAGAGTCCCAGCTTCTCCATCACGATTTCGCGCACGCGGCCGGCGTCGGCCTGTCCGCGGGTGGCCTTCATGACAGGGCCCATCAGCGCACCGATGGCCTGCATCTTGCCGCCCTTGATCTTCTCGACCACATCAGGCATGGCAGCCATGGCATCATCCACGGCCTTGCCCAAGGCATCATCGTCATTCACCACAGCCAAGCTGCGCCTCTCGACGATTTCGCTTGGGGTGCCTTCGCCGGCGATGGCGAATTCCAGCACCTGGCGGGCGATCTTGTCGTTGATCTTCTTCGCCTCGATCAGCGAGTTCAGCTCAACGATGGTCGCAGCGCTCACGCCCAGATCGGCGATGTCCTTGTCCGCGGCCTTGGCCAGGCGGGCGATCTCGCCCATCCACCACTTGCGGGCCACAGCGGCGCTGGCGCCAGCGGCAATGGTCTGCTCGATCTCGTCGAGCACACCGGCGTTGACCACGTCGCGGAATTCCTTGTCCGCGTAGCCCCACTCGGCCTTCAGGCGCTTGCGGCGCTCGGCTGGCGGTTCCGGCAGGCGGCCGCGCAGCTCTTCGACCCATTCGGCGGTGGTGACGATAGGCACCAGATCCGGCTCCGGGAAGTAGCGGTAGTCATCGGCATCCGACTTCGGGCGGCCCGAGGTGGTCGAACGGGTGTCCTCATGCCAGTGGCGGGTTTCCTGGACGATCTTCGCCCCGGAATCCAGCACCGCTGCGTGCCGCTCGATCTCGAAGTGCACGGCGTGCTCCACCGCGCGCAGGGAGTTCACGTTCTTGGTTTCGGTACGGGTGCCGAACTTCTCCGCGCCCTTGGGCATCAGCGAGACGTTGGCATCGCAACGCACGTTGCCGCGTTCCATCTTGGCATCCGAAACGCCCAGGTTCTTCACGATTTCGCGCACGGCGGCCACGTAGGCCTTGGCCAGCTCGGGAGCGCGCTTGCCGGCGCCTACGATTGGCTTGGTCACGATCTCCACCAGCGGAACACCAGCACGGTTGTAGTCAACCAGCGAGTAGTCCGCACCCTGGATGCGCCCGGCAGCGCCACCCATGTGGGTCAGCTTGCCGGCATCTTCTTCCATGTGGGCGCGTTCGATCTCGACGCGGAAGACTTCGCCGTCTTCCAGCTCGATGTCCAGGTAGCCGTCGAAGGCAATCGGATCATCGTACTGGGAGGTCTGGAAGTTCTTCGGGGTATCCGGGTAGAAGTAGTTCTTGCGGGCGAAGCCGCACTTCTGCGCGATCTGGCAGTTCAGTGCCAGGCCGATCAGGATGGAGTACTCCACGGCGGTCTTGTTGACCACCGGCAGCACGCCGGGCAGGCCCAGGTCTACCGGGGTGACGTTGGTGTTCGGGGCATCGCCAAAAGCGTTCGGCGCGTCGGAGAACATCTTGGTCTTGGTGTTTAGCTCGACGTGGACCTCGAAGCCCAGGACCGGGTCGTAGCGATCCAGTGCCTCGTCGAAGTCGACCAGTTCATCGGTGTAGTTGCTCATGGTGCCTAGGCCTCCTGCGCGATCGAAGCGGTGTCAATGGCTGGTGCCTGCGAGATCAGCGAGTGGCCCCACTGCTTCTCGAGCAGGGTTTCCAGTGCCGCGCCGGCACGGTACAAGCGGGCATCCTCGTAGGCCGGGGCCAGGAACTGGATGCCTACCGGCAGGTTCTCGGACAGGCCGCCCGGGACGGTGATGCCCGGAACGCCAGCGAGGTTGGCCGGGATGGTGGCCACGTCGTTGAGGTACATGGCCAGCGGGTCGTTGTCGTTCGCGCCCAGCTCGAAGGCGACGGTCGGCGCGGTGGGGGAAACCAGCACGTCGGCCTGCTCGAAAGCGGCCTCGAAGTCGCGCTGGATCAGCGTGCGGACCTTCTGCGCCGAGCCGTAGTAGGCGTCGTAGTAGCCGGCGGACAGGGCGTAGGTGCCCAGGATGATGCGGCGCTTGACCTCGTCGCCGAAGCCGGCGGCACGGGTGGAGCCCATGACGCGCTCGATGGTCATCGGGCCCTCTTCCGGAAGCACGCGGTGGCCGTAGCGCACACCATCGAACTTGGCCAGGTTGGAGGAAACTTCCGACGGCATGATCAGGTAGTAGGCGCCCAGCGCGTACTTGAAGTTCGGGCAGGAAACCTCGACGATTTCTGCACCGGCGGCCTTGAGCAGTTCCAGCGACTCGTTGAAGCGTGCCTGGACACCTTCCTGGTAGCCTTCGCCGGTCAGTTCCTTGATGACACCAATGCGCAGGCCCTTGACATCGCCGGTGGCGCCGGATTCAGCGGCGGCAACCAGGCCTTCAAGCGGGTTCGGCAGCGAGGTGGAATCCTTGGGATCGTGCCCGCCGATCAGTTCCTGCAGGTAGGCCGAGTCCAGCACGGTACGGGAGACCGGGCCGATCTGGTCCAGCGAGGAAGCCATGGCGATTGCGCCGTAGCGCGACACGGCACCGTAGGTCGGCTTCACGCCGACGGTACCGGTGACAGCACCTGGCTGGCGGATGGAGCCGCCGGTGTCGGTGCCCAGGGCCAGCGGAGCTTCGAAGGAGGCCACGGCTGCGGCCGAGCCGCCACCGGAGCCGCCCGGAATGCGGTCCAGGTCCCACGGGTTGCGGGTCACGCCGTAGGCGGAGTGCTCGGTGGAGGAACCCATGGCGAATTCATCCAGGTTGGTCTTGCCCAGCATTGGCAGCTTGGCAGCGCGGATCTTCTCGATCACGGTCGCATCGTAGGGGCTCATCCAGCCTTCGAGCATCTTCGATGCCGCGGTGGTCGGCTGGCCCTTGGTGACGATCAGGTCCTTGATCGCGATGGGCACGCCGGCCAGCGGGTGCAGGGCTTCGGCCTGCGCGCCGCCGGCGGCACGGATGGCGTCAACTTCGGCTGCGACGGCGAGCGCTTCTTCGGCGTTCACATGCAGGAAGGCATTCAGTGCGCCGTCAACCTCGGCGATGCGGTCCAGGTGGGCCTGGACTGCTTGAACGGAGGTGGCTTTGCCGGCGCGCAGCTTGGCGGCCAGCTCGGTGGCGGAAAGCTTAATCAGTTCATTCACTTGGATTATTCACCATCCAGAATAGCCGGGACCTTGAAGCGGTCCGAGTCCGAATCAGGCGCGTTGAGCAGAACTTCTTCAATGCTCAGCGTCTGCCCCACCGTATCTTCGCGCAACACGTTGGTCAGCGGGATCGGGTGGCTGGTGGCTGGGACGTCGGAGGCGGCGACTTCGCTGACGGACGCGATGGCACCGACGATAGCGTCGAGTTCACCGGTCATTTTGTCCAGCTCTGCGTCGCTCATCTCGATGTGGGCAAGGTGTGCCAGATGCACAACGTCCTCACGGCTGATGGCAGACATGTATCTCCCTAGAATGGCGGTTGGGTTTCATAGACAAGTCTATCCCTTACGCGCCTGCCCCAATGCCTATATGCGGGGCATTAGTTATGCTGTGCGCAATACCAAACCGCTCAGGTCCTGGCCGAGGGCGTTCTCCCAGATCCCGATAACACCGGCTTCGGCGGGATCGCCGGCTACCGGTTTGCGGATGATCACCGCGTCTTTGCCCCGACTCTCGCCGCGGACCAGGATCCGCGGATCCGCGGTAAAGGACTCGGACCGGTGCTGCGGCGTGGCATTTCCGGCCAGCAGTTCACGTGCCTGGGCGATGAAAATGGGGTCGCCGGCGGCGTCATAGACAAAGCGGGTGCCCAGAATCGCGTGCTCGCTCGTTCCCAGTAGGTAGCGTTCCGCACCGTCAACCGGGGCATCCCGATAGGTCAGCGGAACGTGGTAAATCACGTCAGAGGTATCGCTGTGGTCAGCGTAGAAGCTCAACTCGATACCAACTTCACCCTGCGGGTCTTCCAGACGGAATCCGCCAACACTTTCAAGTTTCGGCGCGCCCTGGCCGGTGTAGAACTCCTGCTTGGCCAGCCAGGCTGCCACCAACTCGGTCTTGGTTGGAGACATGGTGGTGTTGTAGACGATTCCCATGAGCTTAGTCTGTCAATTGCTGGTATTAGGCACAAGTGTTAGCGCAACGGTTCTTTGGCCAGCCGATAGCTCCTACGATGGTTTCATGCACACACATGAGCCATGGGATGAAGTTCAGCAGGCGCAGCAGTACGGGCAGAACCTGCTGCGGGATGCCGCCATTGAACTGCGCGAGTCCGAGCACGAGGACTTCTCGGTCATGGCCGGGTGGTGGAACGATCCGGCCTGGGCGGTGCTCCAGCAACGAACCATCAAACCGCGTCCCGGGACTCCGCTCGTGGAAATGTTCGCACAGTGGAGCGAGAACAAGCCCTATTCCGGCGATGCCGGCTTCAGCATCTTCGAGCGCGGCAGCGGAACCTTCATCGGGCACATCACGCTGCATGGCGGCCAGTTGCCCCATCGCGCCGCTGAAATGGCGGTGATGATCGGCCCGGACTTCGTCGGCCAGGGTTTCGGCACCCGTGCCACCGCATTGATGTCCGGCTATGGTTTCCGCGAGTTGGGACTGCACCGGATTAGCCTGTGCGTTGCCGCCTTCAACCAGCGGGCCATCCGGGCTTATGAGAAAGCCGGGTATACCCAGGAGGGGCGCCAACGCGAGGTGTACTTCCACAATGGCGTATTCCACGACCAGGTGCAGCTGAGCCTGCTCGCCGGCGAATACTTCGCCCAGCGGGGCTGAGCAGCACCCCGCGCTACTATTTGGCCGCTTCCTCCAGCATGGACTTCACCAGCGGTCCCGCCGTCTGGGCTCCGCCGTCTCCATCCTCGACGAACGCGGCAACCGCCAGATCGCCTTGGGCGGCGATGGCCCAGGCATGCGCGTTCTTTTCGCCGTCGTATTCGGCGGTGCCGCTCTTGCCGATGATCTTTCCGCTGCCTACTGCCTTCAGGTCCTCCAGGGTTCCGTGGTCCACGACCTCGGCCATCATGGTGGACAGCTGCCCTGCTTCCTCTTCGCTCAGCGTGGAAGCCGGCTTGGCAGGTGCCTGGGGTTCTGGCGCCAGGATCAGCTTGGGCTGCACCGTGGACTTCGCCTGGATCGATGCCATCACGGTGGCCATGCCCAGTGGCGATGCTTCCACCACGCCCTGGCCAATCATGTTCGCGGCCTGGGTGGTGCCTTCAGAATCTTCGGGCACCGAACCGAACACTGCGCCGGCACCGGTTCCGTCCTCTGCCAGCAAGCCGAGAGCAGCCGCGGCTTCAGCCAGGTTCTTGCCGCCAATTTCCGTTCCCTGATTCACAAAGACCGTGTTGCAGGACTGCGCGATTGCTTCGGATAGCGGGATGGTGCCTACGGCGGCAGCAGGATAGCCGTCATAGTTCTTGAAGCTCTTGCCATCCACCACCGTGGTTGCCGGGCACTTGACCTCGGTACCCGGTGTCGCTCCGTCACGCAGCATCGCCAAGGCGCTCACGACCTTGAAGGAAGAACCCGGTGCATAGGAAGCTTGCAAGGAGGTGTTCAGCCCGGAAGAAACCGGGCCCGAGGAGGCCGCGAGGACGCTGCCGTCAGAGGGCCGAATGACCACGATGGCAGAGTTCGATTCGGCTTCGGCCAACAGTTCATCCGCGGTTTCCTGCAGTCCGGTGTCCAAAGTGGTCTTCAGGTCCTTGCCTGCTACCGGGGCTGTGGTGATCAGTTCCGCTACCGCTTCATCTTCAGCGTTGTACTGCGATACCGAGACTCCTGCAGTTCCCGCGAGGGTGTCATTGTAGGCGGCTTGCAATCCTGATTGGCCTACCTGGTCACCGGCCTTGACCTTGCCTTCAGACTTCTCGATATTCTCGGCGGTGGCCTTGCCAACGCTGCCTAGCAGCGGGCGGGCGAAGGAGCGAGTGGGTGCCAAGGGCAGCTCGTCGTTGTGGAAGCCGGCACCCGGAATGCCCCTGATTTCCTCGTCGGTGACTTCCCGCGTTGCGTCGTCGCGCAAGACAATAGCTTCCACCCAGGCTTTGTCGCCAGCGGCCATCACTCGTTGCACATAGGCCTGTTCATCGATGTCCACGAGCTTGGCCAGTTTCTTCGCCGAGCTTTCCCAGTTTTCTTTTCCGGTGTGGGTCTTATCCATGCCAACACGAATCACCGGCCGGTTGGAGACAATGCTTTCGCCTTCTGCATCGGTGATGCTGCCTCGTGCTGCAGGATCGAACGCCGCTTTGAGGTAGTCGCCGGTTTCGAACTCAGGGGCAAGAATTGACGGGTCAAAGCGCAGTTTCCAGTAATCGGATTCCTTGTCGAATTCCCACACAGCCTGGGTGTCGTAGCTCAGATCCTTGTCCGACTTGTCGATATCCCATACCGTGGTGATGCTCGCGGTAGCTGTCTTGACCCCCTCTTGCTCTTCTTCGTCTTCGGCCACCGAACGAACGGTGCTCGTGTGCTTGATTTCGCCCATGGCGCCAAAGGCAGTTTCCTGGGCTTTCGCTGCATCTTCTGGGCTGGTCCCAGCGAATTGCACTGAGCCGAAATCGCCGCTATTCATGGCGGATACCAGCGCATCGGCCGAAGGCGCCGGGTCTGGCGCGCCAGCACTGCAGGCGCTTAGTGCGGCCATGGCCAGGGACGCAACGGACAGGGCGGCAACACTTCGGCGAATAGCACTCATGGGGCCATTCTATTCACGCGCTCGGACAGACCACAACGTGTGTCCGCCGAAGTCATGGGCGGTTCACCTGGATCCAGGCTGAATCCATCTTGGCTGCAGGCTATAGGCGTAGACAACCAATTCGATATCGGTGTTCGGCACAAACCAGTCGCGTTCGGGATAGTGGACGAATCCGAGGGATTCATACAGTCCCCGGGCAGAATCCCAGCTGCTGCCGGTAGTCAGGGAGACGGCATTGATTCCGGGAATGAGCCGGGCGCGCTCGATGGCGGCCTGCACCATGCTCCGGCCAACACCCCTGCGCTGCGCGGCCGGATCAACGCTGAGCATGCGGATTTCCAGCTCGTCCGCTCTGGCAATGTCCGCATAGTCGCTGCCCGCCCGGATCAAGGTCATGGAACCGATGATCTCTTCTTCCCGGCGCACCACGTAGATTTCGGTCTGGGCTGCACGCTCGGCCACCTTGCGCACGAAGTCCAGGTACTCGTTATCCGGGCTGTCGAAATGCCCAGCGGCAAAATAGGACTCTGCGGTCAGCTCCCCCACACGCTGGTAGTGCTCGGGAGCAGCCAGTTCAATCGACAAGTCGCCAATGCTGGTTGAAAAAGTTTGCGCGTCAGTCATGATGCTCCAAGTGTGCCACGAGCTCAGGGGGTTCCTGCACGTCACCGAGCCCAAGGCAAATGATGCTCTGGCTGAAATTTTTGCTGAGCAATTCTTCTCTGATCTGCAGTGATTCGCGGTGGGAAATAGTGCCTTGCGAATAACTGGGAGAAAAACTTGCCCGCAAGTTTGTTAATGGAGTTAACTAACCCTGTGACTTCCCCACGCAAGGACTGGAATGTGCTGTCGCACGGCAGCGCTATTTTGCCGTCCCATGGAAGGGAGCACAACCTCTCTCTGGTTCTGCAAACACTTTCGGACCAAGGCGCTTCGAGCCGTGCCGATCTGGCACGCGCTACCGGCCTGACACGTGTCACCGTCTCGGAACTGGTCGCGGAATTGATCAACCGCTCGCACGTCATTGAGACCGGGCAGCAAGAGCAAAAACGCCCCGGCAAGCCCTCCACCCTCGTCGATTTGAATCGCCCGGGGCTCAGGATCATCGGCGTGGACTTATCCGGCGTTGTCCCGTTCCGGGCGGCCATCATGGATCTGGATGGCGCCATCCTCAAGAGTTTTTCTGCCCAGGCACGTGAAGCAACCGGTGAGGCCGCGACGGTCCAGCTCCTGGAGCTGCTCGACACCGCACTAGCCGAATGCGACGCACCGGTTCTGGGCGTGGGCATTGGCTCGCCCGGCGTAGTGACCGATCGGGGAATTGTCCTCGCAGCCGAAAAGTTCGGTTGGCGCGACTACGACCTGCGATCTGCGGTCGAGCAGGCTACCGGCCTGGCCGCTCATGTCCTCAATGACGCCGACTGCGCCATCCTTTCCGAGCACACTTTCGGCCAAGGCAGCGACCACATGATCTTGCTGCGCCTGGGGCGCGGTGTAGGCTGCGGCGTCATCACCCACAACACCCTGGTGCGCGGCTCGGATTTCGCCGCCGGCGAGCTGGGCCATGTCCGCCAGCGTGCGCAGGACACTGTCTTATGCAGCTGCGGGCAAATCGGCTGCCTGGAAGCCTATGCTTCCGTTCCTGCAATCTGGAAGTCCCTGGCCGAGGGGGAACCAAAGGAACAGCTGGATCAGCGGATCGCCGCGTATCTTGCTGGCGCACTTGCCCCGCTTCTTTCGGTACTCGACATTCGCGATGTCATTTTCACCGGGACCCCGGAAGTCGTGGATCAGCCTCTCGCGCAAGCGCTACGCGAAGCACTGGCCCTGCGCTCGCATACGGCACGCGCCGAGAACTTCCGGCTTTCGCTGAGCGAAGATCCAGAGCATCTGGTGCTCCGAGGTTGCGCGGTCAACGTGCTATTCCATGAACTGGGGATCACCTAGCGGGGCCGCCCGGTTTCTCCATACCTGTATTCCACTAATCATCACTGCCAAGATCGGAGAGTGCCCACCATGCGAGTGCTCATTGGTTCATCCCCTGAAGAAGTTGCACGCATCGCTGCCGACAAAGTGTTGGCCGGCCTGGCCCACCACAGCGCTGGAGCCCCCTCGAATTTGGGGCTTGCCACAGGTTCGTCTCCGTTGGGCCTGTACCGTGAACTTTCCCGTGCGGTCCAGGAAGGCCGTGCCGATTTCACCGATACCCAGGGTTTCGCCTTGGATGAGTACATCGGGATCCCGGACACCCACGAACAGTCCTACCGCCAGACGCTGATCAACGAGGTCTGCAATGTCATCGGCTTGCCTGCCCGCTGCCTGCATGTACCGCAGGGCATGGCCGCATCCGTGGAAGCCATCGAGACGGCGGCCCGGGCGTACGATGCCTCCATCGCCCAGGCCGGTGGCATCCACGTACAGATTCTGGGTATCGGATCCAATGGGCATCTGGGCTTCAACGAACCAGGCAGCGCGCTGCGAAGCCGCACCCGCATCAAGCGCCTCGCGGCCAATACCCGTGAAGACAACGCCCGGTTCTTCGACGGCATCGAGCACGTTCCCACCCACTGCGTCACCCAGGGACTAGGTACTATTCTTGACGCCGGCCGCTTGGTCCTGGTGGCTGTAGGCGCGGGCAAGGCCCGAGCCATTGCCGCTGCCGTAGAAGGGCCGCTGTCAGCTTCCTGCCCGGCATCCGTCCTGCAGCTGCACCAGGATGCAGTGGTAGTAGTTGATGAAGCGGCAGCCAAGGGGCTGAAACTGCGTGAATACTACGATGACGCGGCTGAGGAACTGACCGTCGTAGACCTCGTGGTCAGCTAAACCGCCCAGCCAATGGCATACTGAAGCCATGGCCGTCTACTTTGAATGCGTTACGCTTTGCGGTGCTTCACGTGCCGACCTCTTCGAGAAATCGCTCAGCATCGACGCGCACGCCGGTTCAATGGCCGATTCGCAGGAAAAGGCCGTGGCGGGGGTTACCAGCGGCACTATCGGATTAGGCGAGCAGGTCACCTGGCGTGCCAAGCATTTCGGCATCCCCTTCCGGATGACCTCGAGGATTTCCGACCTGGATGCCCCGCACACGTTCACCGACCAGCAGGAGCGAGGGCCTTTCAAGTCCTTCCACCACGTCCATGAATTCTACGAGTCGGACCAGGGGACGTTGATGGTGGACAAGATCCGCTTCAGCGCTCCATTGGGTCCCTTGGGCTGGTTAGCCGAGCGGCTCGTGCTTGGCTGGTACCTGCCCAAGCTCATCCGGATCCGCAACGACTACCTGGTCAACGCGCAAGGCTAATCCTGCTCGCTAGCGGTCCTGTGGCTCGATGACCACAGCCCACTGGCGCACCGCGCAGGAGTCGTATTCCCCGCATTCTCCGGTCTGCGGCTGCGCCTGGACGATGACGGCCATCGGGCTGGGCAATTCACTGGCATCCACCGGAAGCACGTGGGTGAACGAACCGTCGGCGTTAACCGGGATTTTCAGATCCGGGCCTTGATCCGATATGGCCTCGCCCGCTCCAAGATGACGGAGTACACGGTTGCAGTGCGGATTGGAAGTTGGATCCGAGGGCTCATCGCCGTCGGCCTGCGAGGGGAATTATTGACGGCTCCACGTGTACAGTGGATTAGTCGCCACGACGGCAGTAAACCGCTACCCCTATCAAGGCCAATGACCCCGATGCAGCAGACCTCGACAGCCAGCTCACCTCTTGCGGTGCGAAAAATCGCCTTAGTGGTTTCGCACGTGCTCTCCCCCATTATCCTGGCCACCGTGTTGCTGTTGGCAACGCCATGGCGGGATTCCTCAGTGCGCTGGACCGAGTCGATTGTTGCCGCCTTGTTCACCACGATTATTCCGTGGCTGATCCTGGCCGGGGCGAAACTGCGCGGCAAGGTCACCGATATGCACGTGACCGTACGGCGTCAGCGGCATGGGATCTATGCCTATACCACAGGATTGATCCTGTGCGGCCTGCTCGTGCTGCGGGTCATGGATGCCGGTTCCGGGATCTTCCTCGAAGTGCTCAGCATCCTGCTTGGATTGGCGCTTGTTGCCGTGATCAATTTGTGGTGGAAGGTCTCGGTGCACCTGGCTGTGGGCACCTACGTTGTTTTGCAGGTGGCGGGACAGCAGGCCGAGCTGATGCCGCTAGTGGTGTTCTTCCTTGCGGTGCTTTCCTGGGCCCGGATCCGCAGCTACCAGCACACCGCCACACAGGTGTGCGGCGGTGTAGCTGTGGGCATCGCCATCCATTACGCGCATCAGTGGATAGCAGCTTTGCTTCCCTAGGCGCTAGGCTCCGCGAGCTTGGCTGGATCCACCAATCCGGCGTACTGCCAGCCCGGGTTGCTGCTGGGCCTGCCTACCTGGCATCCGGCTTCCTCTGCAATCAGCGCGCCGGCAGCCCAGTCATACTCCTGGGTGCCATATTCGGCGTAGGCGTCCAAAGACCCCTCGGCCACCAGGCACAGGTCCAGCGCGGCCGAGCCGAGTCGGCGCACATTGACGTAGTCCTGGAGCATCTGCCCGAGCACTTGGGCTTGGAACTGGCGGCGCTGGGAATCATAGCCGAAGCCAGTTGCCAGGATCCTGGTCTCGGATTCGGCCGGCCCGGTGAGCTGTGTGAGCTTCCCGGATCGCAGATCAAGCTTCCATGCACCCAATCCCTTTCCGGCGAAGTATTCCACCTGCAATGCAGGGGCGACGATGGCCGCGGCTACCCAGGTCTCGCTGCCATCCTCGTTGCGTTGGCAGACGCCCACCGAGGAGCAGTAATAGGCGATGTTGCGCACGAAGTTCGTGGTGCCATCCAGCGGATCAATGCTCCAGCGCAAGCCGCTCGGGTTCGCAGGCTTGGCACTTGGATATTCCTCGCCGGTCAGTTCGTCGTTGGGCCGGGAGGTCAGGATGGCCGCGCGAATTGCTTCCTCGGCGGCACGGTCGAAGTCGGTCACCCAGTCCCCGGCCGCCGATTTGTCGGTGAGGTTGAACTGCGATTCATCGCGGCGGTTGAGTACTTCGGCGCCGGCGGCGGCGGCCCGGCGGGCAACCATTACCAGCGGATCATGAGTCACTGCGCGGTCCATTTCTAGCCTTCCGTTAGTGCGGCGAGGGCTACCTCGCGCGCTGCGTCTGGGCCCTGTTCAAGCAGGACGCCGAATCCGGTTTCGTCCAGTACCGGAACACCCAGGGACTGGGCTTTGTCCAGCTTTGACCCTGCGGCTTCGCCGGCCACCAGGAAGTCCGTCTTCTTCGAAACGCTGCCTGTGGCCTTGCCGCCACGGACAATGATCGCTTCCTTGGCGGTATCGCGGGAATAGTGTTCCAAGGTACCGGTCACCACAATGGCCAAGCCTTCGAGGTTCTTGGTGATGTTCGCATCTTGCTCGTCTTCCATCTTCACCCCAGCGGCCTGCCAGGAGGAGACAATTTCACGGTGCCAATCCACCTTGAACCAGTCCACCAGCGCGTCGGCAATGATTGATCCGACGGAATCGATTTCGCTCAGTTCAGCCTCGGCGTTGCCCGAGTCAAGGACCTCGAGCAGGGCATCCATGGAGCCGTAGCGGGTGGCAATGGCCCGCGAAGCGTTCGGGCCAACGTGGCGGATGGACAGTGCCACCAGCACGCGCCACAGCGGGTTGCCCTTGGCCTTTTCCAGCTCATCGAGCAGCTTCATGGTGCTCTTGGTTGGTTCTGACGGCTTCTTGGCGGTGGCCTTGGAGTAGAAGTACGGGACGAGCTCGAAAATGCCGGTGCCTTCCCCCTTGGAACGCTTTTCCCGCCATACCTTCACCTCGCCAAGCTCGTCGAGCATGTCCTTGAGGTTGAACAGTTCGGCTTCGTTTTTCAGCGGGCCGGGGCCAGCAGGCAGAATGATGCCGCCCTGGGTGGCAGGGTCCTCGCCCGGACCGCTGGTCAGGGCCGCAGCTGCTTCGTAGCCCAGTGCCTCGATATCAAGGGCGCTGCGTCCGCCGAGGTAGGCCACGCGTTCGGTGAGCTGGGCCGGGCAGGATTCAGCGTTGAGGCAACGAATGTCCACATCGCCTTCCTTGGCCGGCGCCAGTGGCTGCCCGCAGGATGGGCATTCGACAGGCATGACGAAATCACGCAGGTCTTCGTTGCCGTCACGCAGTGGCAGCACCGGGCCAACAATTTCAGGGATGACGTCTCCCGCCTTGCGCAGGATAATGGTGTCGCCAATCTTGACGTTCTTCGCCTTGACGACTTCCTGGTTGTGCAGGGTCGCGCGGGCAACGGTGGAGCCAGCGACGAGGACCGGTTCCATCACGCCGAAAGGCGTCACGCGGCCGGTGCGCCCCACCTGGACCTGGATGTCCAGCAGCTTGGTGTGCACTTCTTCTGGCGGGTACTTGTAGGCGACAGCCCAGCGTGGAACACGCGAGGTGTAGCCCAGCTGTTCCTGGGTGGCCAGGTCATCGACCTTGATGACGATGCCATCGATGTCATGGATCAAGTCGTGGCGCTTCTCGCCGTGCTCGGCAATGTAGTCCTTGGCTTCCTGGCGGCTGCCGACAACGCGGCCGTAGGGCGAAACCGGAAGACCCCAGTTGCGCATCAGCTCGTAAGCCTGGGACTGTTCAGCAAGGTTGAAATCGCGGCTGCGGCCCAGTCCGTGCACGAACATGCGCAGCGGGCGCTTAGCAGTCTGTTCCGGGTCTTTCTGGCGCAAGGACCCGGCGGCCGCGTTGCGCGGGTTGGCCAGGGGCGCCTTGCCCTGGGCAATCAACGCTTCGTTGAACTTGTTGAAGTCATCGGTGGCAATGAAAACTTCGCCGCGGACTTCGAATTCTTCGGGCCAGCCGGTGCCGGACAACTCCTGCGGGATGTCGCCGATGGTCAGCGCATTGTGGGTAACGTCTTCACCGGTGGTGCCGTCGCCGCGGGTAGCTGCACGCACCAGCTTGCCCTGGCGGTAGGTCAGGTTCAGTGCCAGGCCATCGATTTTGACTTCGCACAGCCACTTGACCGGGGTTTGCGGGTGCAGGCGTTCGGCATTGACCTGGGCACGTTCGAGCCACGCTTCGAGTTCATCAAGTGAGAAAACGTCTTCCAGCGAGTACATGCGGCTTGCGTGGGTGACCGATGCGAAGGCGGCGGAAACTTCGCCGCCGACTTCCTGCGTGGGCGAATCCTGTCCAGCCAGGATGGGATAGGTTGCCTCGAGCAGCTGGAGCTCATGGAACAACGCATCGTATTGCGCGTCGGAGACCAGAGGAGCATCGTTTTGGTAGTACGCCTCGCGGTGGGCACGGATCTGCTCGACCAGCTGTTCATAGCGGGACTTGTCAGCTTCTGGCGGAACGTTGGTGGCCTCAACTGGTGTTACGTCTTTTTCACTCACGTATTCAATTGTGCCCCACCGGCGGACAGTTTAGCTGGCTTGGAGCCCTAGTTCCCAGGTGCGTCAATTTGCGCGGACTCGGCTGCCAGCACATCAAGGACAATCACCGCGATGTTGTCCCGGCCGCCAGCTTCCAGTGCGGCCCCGGTGAGAATCCGGGCCGCTTCGGTGCGGTCCTTGTAGTTCACCAGCAAGGTCTGCAAGATGTCTTCGGTCAGTTCGCCCGAGAGCCCGTCGCTGCACAGCATGTAGCGGTCGCCGATGCGTGGCTGCAAGACGGTGAGATCCGGCTGGCTTTCGGCGCCGGCGCCAAGCGCACGGGTAATCAGATTCCGGTGCGGATGATTGCGGGCTTCCAACTCGGTGATCTGCCCGGCATCCACCATTTCCTGCACGGCCGAGTGGTCACGGGTCAGCTGCTGCAGGGCGCCATCACGCAACCGGTATCCGCGCGAGTCCCCCACGTTGACCAGCAACAAGCTCGGGATTTCATCGGCGACCACCGGGATCGGCTCGGTAGCTGGAGCCAAACTGGCGCGGTGGTTCTCCAGCATTTGCGGAGTGATCTTGGAGATGACATCAGTGTTCTGCGTCATCGCGAAACTTGAGGTCCAGGGCGGCACCGCGGCCAGTGGAGCGGTCACATTGTCCCGGCCTTTGCCGGGGGTCTTGATCTGCACCAATGCGCACAAGGTAGTGCCGCCACGTGATTCAAGCGCTTCGCGAATGCGGTCATCAGCCAGTTGCACCTGGCGCTGGACATCCGGCACGGATGGCAGTTTCCGAACCGACGTCTTATTGGCGAAGGTGCAGATTTCCTGCATCGTTTCCACCGCAAGCTGGCTGGCCACCTCGCCAGCTTCGTGACCGCCCATGCCGTCGGCTACCGCATACACGATGTCATGCATCAGGATGCGGTCCTGGTTTTGCGTTCGTTTCCGGCCCACGTCCGTCAGCCCTGCCGCGGCGAGGATGAACGGTACCGGTGCTGGTTCTTTAGCCATTAGTCGATCACCAGTCCTGCTCCCTCGCCTGCGGAGAGCTCATAGGGTTGAATGTCTCCAAAGCCGCGCACCGCGGTGATTTCCTGGGCGGTGAGCACAAAGCGTGCGTCATTGCGCAACGTGTTTGCGGTAATCGCGTCGGTCAGCACGGTGCCCGGTTCCGCCAGCGAGGTCAGCCGAGCCGCCATGTTCACCGTAGGACCATAGATATCACCCAGGCGTGAGAGCAGCCGGCCCCAGACCACCGCGCCGCGGGTTTGCGGGAAGAGCTCGTCCTTGGCCAGCTCGCGCGACAGGGACAGCGCAATCTCGGCGCCAGCCTGCGGGGTTTCGGCCACGTAGAGCACTTCATCGCCAATGGTCTTGACCAGGCGGCCACCGCCCACGGAAATGACCTCGGCGCATTTGGCTTCGAAGCGCTGCACCAGCTGGGCCAGGGTGCGCTCGTTCATGCGGCGCGACAGCGAAGTGTAGGAGACCAGGTCGGCAAAGCCCACCGCACGGGCCAGCGGCAGCGGGGTGCCGCCATCTTCGTCGCCACGGTCTTGGTTGTAGGCAGCCACTCCGGTTTCCACCCGCAATGCCATGCGGTGCACGGCAGAGTTCAGCTGGCGGCGCCATGAGTAGAGCAGCAGGTCTTCAATCGCTGGAATGATTTCGGGCAGCAGGCCGAAAAGCTGGCGGCGCGCCTGGCGGTCCGACATGTTCTGGTTGGCGATCATGTCCTCAACCAGTGCTTCGATCTGCCACACCACCATGCGGTCAGTCATCTGGCCAACCGAACGCATCAGGGAAATGGCGGTTTCTTCGGTCAGCTTGCCTTCGCGGACCATCCCCACCATGGTGCCCAGGGCTTCCTTGTCGGCCTGGGTGAAGAACACTTCATCATCGCTGAGTTCAGGGAAGCCGATGGCGCGCCAGAGCTTGCGCGCGGAGTGCAGGGAAACACCGGCCTCGGAAGCGACCTCGCGGCGACGGAATTCGCGTTGGCCGCCGATGAGCCGCCTTTCCAGCGAAGCGACGGTGTCGCGGACAGCGTCGGGGGTGTGGGCCGGAATGCGCAAGGGGCCTTCCATGGCCTGCGCAAGTTCGAAAATTGGATCCGACTCGGCCGGTGTGGCCACAGGGGGGTGCTGGCGGGCGCCGCGGACAGCCTCGGCGGCGGACTGCGGAGAGTCTGCTCGGGGTGTGTTGGTGTGCTCGGTGCTCATGCCCCCATGCCCTCACTGTTCGTCGTTTCGGTATGCACCGCATTCTGGTTGCTGCGCAGGTTCGCCATCGCCTCCATTGCCAGGGAACGGAAATACGGTACCGAGGGGACATGTGAGAGTCTCACGTATCCCTGGTTCAGCACGATATCCAAGGTTCCCGCACGCGTCATGGTGTTCTTCGCCTTGCTGTGCGCGACGAGGTCGCGAACTGTAAATAATCCTACAGATTGCAGCTTGCCATCGTTGTATGTGGGCCGGAACATGATCCGCTCGGTGGTCAAGACGATTTGGCTGCGTAGCCACCGGGCCCAGGGAATCACGCTCCAGATCAGCACCAGTGCGGCCCAGAGAACCACCGAAACGACCATCCACACATTCGCGTTGCCAGCTAGCCAGTCCGAGAGATCGTCCCGGGAGAGATAGCCCAACGAGAAGGTGCACACGGCAGTCAATACGAGGAAGGCTCCCACGGGCTGGCGCAGCACTCGCGAATGTTCACGAGTTTTGATAATCACTCGTTCCCTTTCATGCAGCGGCAACTTCATCGTGTTGTTCCTCGCCCCTCCTGTTCTCGACTCCGTGTTTCGGTCATCATCTCCAATAATAGTCCCGGGCCAAGACCCAAGTCTGGTTAGGCATACTTTCCGTCGGCGCGCCGTACGTGGTGCACGTCCCCTGCCATCACGTGCTTCCGCTGCCCGGTTCCATATTCCAGAACCAGTGAGCCGTCTGCGCCCAACTCGACCGCGTTGCCAACTAGCGTGGATCCATCGGGGAATTCCACACGCACTTCATGTCCCAGTGTGGCCAGCTTGTCGCTGACGAGCTGGCGCAAAGATTTTCCATTATTTCCCGGCAACGGCATCTGCGCAAAGCCGCCGACCCGGCGGAAACCCTGATCCAGTGCTGCGAATTGCTTCAGGTACTCAGCCAGCAGTTCGGTGCGGTCCAAGTTCTGGGCGCCAGCCAAACGCAGGGACGTCGCGGTGGGCACCGGAAGCTCGTCCCGGTTCTGGTTCACGTTGATTCCGGTGCCAACCACTACCCCGTAGCCGTTGCCAGTTGGAACCATTTGCGCCAGTATGCCGCAGACTTTCTGCTCTCCGGCCAACAAATCGTTGGGCCATTTGATGCCCAAGGGAACGCCGCCGATATTCTCGGCGGCTCGGCTCCAGGCCAAGGCCGCAAGCATGGTGTACCAAGACAGGGATTCGGCAGGGAAGCTGGGACCCGGCACCGCCAAGACACTGACGGTCAGGGAGGATCCTGCCGGAGTTACCCATTCACGGCCCAAACGCCCTTTGCCTGCCTGCTGGTGCTCCGTGAAGTACACGCTGAGGTGGCCGGCATCCCCATTGCCAGCCAGTTGCGCCAACTCGGTATTGGTTGAACCGGAGGTTGGCTTGATATTAACCAGCCCCAATTCCAGCTGGGCGGTGAGCTCGGTGAAGAGCCGGGAATCGAGAATTGCGCGGTCGGTGCCATGCGGGTTTTCCATACCTCCAACCCTATGGCACCGGCCGATGATTACGCTTAGTCCTGCCTCGTCATCTGCCTAGAGGAAGATGTCTTCAACCAGCGGGACTTCGGGGTTCAAGGTGTACTTCTCCAGGTCCGTCTCCCCAGCCAGCGTCAGCACCTGTCCATCCGTGAAGAAGTTTCCGCTGACTCCGGCCGGCGGGCTGGCAAGAATGGCCATGGCGGCATCTGCCACGACCGAAGCGTCGCGCGCTCCCTGAACCATTTCCTGTCCGCCTGGCAGGTTCCGGATGGCTGCGGTATCGATCAGGGTTTCGGGCCAGAGCGAGTTCACGCCGACGCCATCGTCCTTCAGCTCTTCGGCCAGGCCAAGGGTGGTCAGCGACATGCCGTATTTGGCCATGGTGTAGGCCAAATGCCGTCCAGCCCACTTCGGTTCCAGGTTCAATGGCGGGGAGAGGGTGAGTACATGGGCATGCTCGGAGGCGCGCAGGTACGGGAGCGCGGACTTTGAGAGCAGGAAAGTGCCGCGGACGTTGATGTCCTGCATCAGGTCGTAGCGCTTCATATCAAGCTGATCGGTCTTGGCCAGGTTGATGGCCGAGGCGTTGTTGACCACAATGTCGATGCCGCCGAACTTTGCAACCGCCTCTTCCACCGCGCGCTGCACATCGGCGTCCACGCGGACATCGCCAACTACGGCCAGGCCCTTGCCACCTGCTTCTTCGATTTGCGCAACGGCGGTATGGATGGTCCCTTCCAGTGCCGGATGCGGCGTATCGGTCTTGGACAGCAGGACCACGTTGGCCCCCAGCCTGGCTGCGGCCAGGGCGATAGCCAGGCCGATGCCGCGGCTACCGCCGCTCATCAGGATGGTGCGGTTTTCCAGGTTCCCGGGAACAGGTGCGATAAGAGTGCGCGATTCACTAGTCATGTGATATAGATTACGCGATGATCCCCCACTAAGCTACTGTTCAGTAACTTATTCTGGCGTGCCACGCACCAGATATCGGGCCATTTTGTAAGATTCCTACAAACAAATGAGCTGTTTGCCCAGCTAGACTGGCTTAGTTGGCATTTTTCTTGTGCCATTCCTACACATTGAAGACAACTCGAGGGAGTCGAAGGCATGACGCAGGGCAGAACCGAGGCAGCCGAGTCAATCGACCTGTCCACCACCGCCGGAAAGCTTGCTGAGTTCCGCCGCCGCCAGAAGCTCTCTAAAGCGCCAAGTGGCGAAGCAGCGATTGAAAAGCAGCACTCCCGCGGCAAGCACACTGCCCGCGAACGCATTGAAATGCTCATGGACGAGGATTCCTTCGTTGAGTTCGACGCCCTCGCAGTCCACCGCTCCACCGCCTTCGGCATGGAGAAGAAGAAGCCATTAGGCGATGGGCTGGTCTCCGGCTACGGCACCGTCGATGGCCGCCTGGTGGCTGTCTACTCCCAGGACTTCACCGTCTACGGCGGCTCCCTGTCCCAGGTCAATGGCGAGAAAATCGTCAAGGTCCAGGAATTTGCGCTGCGCAACGGCTGCCCAGTTGTCGGCATCCTGGATGGCGGAGGTGCCCGCATCCAAGAAGGCGTCGCTTCCCTGGCCATGTTCGCCGACATCTTCCGCAACAATGTCCATGCCTCGGGCGTTGTCCCGCAGATCTCGCTGATCATGGGCCCATCGGCCGGTGGTGCAGCGTACTCCCCTGCACTGACCGACTACGTGATCATGGTCGACAAGACCAGCCACATGTTCATCACCGGTCCGGACGTCATCAAGACGGTTACCGGCGAGGAAATCGACATGGAAACCCTGGGCGGCGCCCGCCAGCACAACGCCAATACCGGTACCGCCACCTATCTTGCGTCCGATGAAGAAGACGCCGTGGAGTTCTGCAAGGAACTGCTCGATTTCCTCCCGTCGTCCAACCTCTCGGATCCGCTGATTGCCGAATTCGATGAAGAGCTGGATATCACTGCCGAGGACCTGGAGCTCGATACGCTCATCCCGGACTCCGCCAACCAGCCTTATGACATGCGCACGGTCATCGAGTCGGTTGTCGACGACGAGCATTTCTTTGAAATGCAGTCGCTGTACGCACCGAACGTGATGATTGGCTACGCCCGCATCGAAGGGCGCACCGTGGGCATCGTCGCCAACCAGCCAATGCAGTTCGCTGGCACCTTGGATATCGCCGCCTCGGAAAAAGCTGCCCGCTTCGTGCGCAACTGCGACGCCTTCAACATCCCGATCCTCACCTTCGTGGACGTGCCAGGCTTCCTGCCGGGCAAGGACCAGGAATTCCAGGGCATCATCCGCCGCGGTGCGAAGCTGCTCTACGCCTACGCCGAGGCCACGGTGCCGAAGCTGACCGTGATCACCCGCAAGGCCTACGGCGGAGCGTACATCGTGATGGGTTCGAAGAAGCTGGGCGCGGACCTGAACCTGGCTTGGCCTACCGCGCAAATCGGCGTGATGGGTGCCCAGGGCGCAGTGAACATCCTCTACCGCCGCGATCTGGCCGCAGTGGAAGCCGAAGGCGGAGACGTCGAGGCCCGCCGCAAGCAGATTATCGACGACTACGAGGCCGAACTGCTCAACCCCTATCAGGCGGCGGAGCTGGGCTACGTGGATGCGGTCATCGCCCCGAGCGAGACCCGCTTCCAGCTGGTTCGCGGCCTGCGCGCACTGCGCGAGAAGCACGTTAGCCTGCCGCCGAAGAAGCACGGCAACATCCCGCTGTAAGCAGCAGTGCCTACCCGCCTAGTACCAGCTAAAACCAATAAGGAGCACTCCCATGGAACAGAACGCTGCGTTGCCTGTTGCCCCGCAGATCCGCGTCACCAAGGGAAACCCCAGTGACGAGGAAGTGGCGGTAGTTACCGCGCTGCTCGCTGCCATGGGCAATACTCCGGCTCCTGCACCAGAAGCCGCAGAGCCCAAGAAGCGTGTAGCCCGGATCCGCAGGCGCCGGGCGCTGGCCCCGCGTTTGGGCTGGACTATTGGCCGGCGCTAAGGCCTGCTGAAAGCGATGGCCCGGAACGTTCCCTAGCGGAATTTTCCGGGCCATTGCTCTGTGCGGCGCCGCTGGCAACCTAGTCTTCGTCGGGAACTTCGAAGTCCAAGATGGCTAGGTCTGCACGAGTCACCAGATGCGAACTCACAGCGTGTTCCACCAGTCGCGCCCTGCGGTTGGTGGCCAATTTTCCAGGCCCCCCGCGCAGCCCGGCCACGCCGGCCTTGTCCAATTTGTCGCAGACGTTATCGAGTTTGCGATTGAACTTCGTAATTCCCCACTCCAGCCGGGCGGCGGCAGCGGCACTTGTGGGAATTGAACTCAAGCCAGTGCCTTCACGGCGCAGCATCGGCTCAGCCAGGACAACGACCAAGGCCCGCTGGGCACTGGTCAGCAGCACCGGGCCAATGGTGGTCTCGCCCGAAGCGTCGTAGTCCATGTAGGCCTGCCGGAATGCCGGCTGCGCAACATGAATCGATAGCTCGTAGGTGGTGGGACCGGCGGTGAAAACCACGCCCACCCGGTTCAGCACCAGGGGCAGGCTCGATTCCGGCGAGAGCCAGGCCTGCAGTCCGCCGGTACGGTCAGCAATCGTCGCGGTCAGCCGGCTACCGACGTTATTAAGCCACCACAGCCCGCTTTGCTTGGTAATCGTCAAGAAGTGCCGGTGCAAGTAGGGATTGTCGTCGATGGCCAGATCGCCTTCTCGGCCGATGGTGAAGGGCTTGGCGTCTTGGACAGGATAATACTGTCCGCAGTACTCGATAGTTACTTCACTCATCTCTCTTGCCTACTTTCCTGAACCTGCGGCGGTGCAGAACCGTGCTCCATCCGAGATACGTCCATCATCGCGCACGAGCTTGACCTCGATACAGGTTTGTCCGCCTTTCCCGATCTCGGTAGTGGCGCTTGGGGACATCGTCTGCTTGTATTCTCCCGTTTCCGTGGCGGTAATTGGAGCCCACCGGTAATGGTCTGCCTTATTCGGTTCTGGGTTGGACCAACGGAAAGTTACAGTTTCTCCGACCGTGGAGTACGCAAAATTATCCACCTTCGGCACAGTGCCGCCAACCAATGCATCCTTGGGCCCGTCCGTCGCTGTAATAGGCGGGCCAGAACGCTGTGCAGCATTTTGGTCCGGTAAGTACATGTTGGCAATGACAGCGCCGCCAACCAGGAAAAATAGCACAAGGCCCACTGCGATGAAGACCTTCGGCAGGCCCTGGCGCGGCTTCGGTTCTGCCGGCGCGTCCACCGGCGTTCCTGATTCGCCTGGAGCTGCGCTCTGCTGGCCCGGAGCCGAAATGGATTCCTTCGGCATTTCCAGCCGCGGTATTGGAACTGACGGTCCTGCCTGCCGCAGCCGTTGCCCGGGAACGGAGGAAATCATCGGTGGGGTAGGCAGCGGACGCTGCGCATCGCTAATCGAAGTAACATTGCGAACGCGAGTGCTCTCGCCGTGATCTTCGTCAACCGCTTCTGCAGGTTCTTCAAGTACTTCAAAGGGCGTGACCGAGAAGCCCAGCTCGATCTGGATTCGTTGCATCGAGCGGGCCAGTTCGGCAGCCGAGCCGAATCGCGACGCCGGGTTCTTCGCCATGGCTACCGCCAGCGCCTGGCTCAATGATTCAGGAACATCAAGCCGTTCCAACGGCACCAACGGCGTATTGCAAATCCGCTCAATGAGTACTGTCTGCGAATTATCCTGTCCAGGACGGACGAATGGCGAATGCCCGGCCAAGATCGTATAGATCGTGGCACCGAGCGAGTACACATCCATGCGCACACCCGGAGGCATGCCATCGCCGAAGGCTTCCGGTGCGGACCATGGCACCGAAAGCCCAGCGGTGTGTGAACCGATAGTTCCCGAGATGCCGAAGTCGGTCAGCGCCGGCCTGTTGTAGTCGGTGGTCAGCACGTTTCCCGGCTTGATATCGCGATGCACAATGCCAGCAAGATGCGCAGTATGCACCGCTGAACACAACTGGATCGCCAGGGACAGCGTTTCATCAATGCTCAGGACGCCACGACGGTATCGGACGTCCAAAGAAGGCCGGGAACAATACTCCATGGCCAAATAGGAACGTCCGTCTTCGGTGATCTCCGCTTGGTAGATCGTGACAATATACGGATGGGTGGACAGCTGGGCCATCAAGTTGGCTTCCGCCTCGAATCGCTGGCGGGCTTCCTTATCGCTGACATCCGCCAGCAGCACCTTCACCGCCACCTTGCGGTTGGGCCGGTGCTGCTCGTACAGGTAGACATCGGAAAATCCGCCCGTGCCCAGCGGCTTGACGTAGGTGAATCCCGGGATCTGCGGTGCCGGAGCTGGCGCGCGCCGCAGGCTCACGGCAGATCCTCGAAGCGTATGCTCACGCCATCGCCCAGATCAGCAACATCGCCGTTGATCAGCATGATCTCCTGGTGCCGGGACAGGCGCCGTGGCCGCTGCCCTTCGCGCAGGAGCACGGTGCCATTAGTCGCACCCAGGTCAACCAGCTGCACATGCCATCCTTCCACATGCACATGCAGGTGCGAACGGGAGATATCACCGCTTGGGCTTTCCACCTTCAGCAGCCGGGGTTCGGTGTCGGATTTGATGGCTGCTGCGCTTGGCTGGCGCCCCAGGATCACCGAGCGGTTCAGTTCATGGGCGTATTCGCGAGCGCCACCGTGATCGCTGACAATCATGCGGCCCATGGCCGGTTTGCGAACTTGCTGCGCTTGGCCAGTGAGGCGCTCGCCGCATTCCCGGCAGGTCGAGGCAGTTGGAGGGTTGGGATGCCGCTTGGAGCAAGAGCGGGCCAAGATGAATTCATTCAGCGACACCGAATTTTCGGTGCCGTCCTTGGCGTCCAAACCTGAAGCGGCGCTGGATTTCGGAACACTGGAGCCGCGGATGATCGTGTGCTCGTCGTCGGCTGGTTCAACCGGCCGCGCCGAAGAGGCAGGACTTCCCGGGCGCGGTTTGATAATCGTGTCCAGATCATCGCCCTGGCCGGTATCGTAGACGGTCTCTGCTGCACCTCTGGCGCCCAGCAGCTGTCCGCCCAGCGATAGTTCCTCCGAGTAGGCTTCCTGCTCGTATTGTGCTGGATCCTGAGTTTCTTCCGAGACTTCGGTCGGCGGCAGCGCATAACTCGTTGCCGTGCCATCTGTCTGCTCATCCCCGGCACCCTGTGCAGATACCTTGGCCGCGTCGGCTGCCTTGGCTGCTCGTGCCAACACAGCTGCGGGGCCCTTGGGATCTCCTGCTTCTTTGGACGGCGCGGCGGCGCCCGGGTCGGATGCCGGCTTGGCGGCAGTTGGCGCTGGTTCTTTCGCTGCCGCTGGGGCCTTTGCCGGCGCGGGCGCAGCAGCAGGCTTGGCCGCGGTTGCTGCGGGGGTCTTTGCCTGCGCGGGCGCCGCCGCAGGCTTAGCCGCAGCTGGCACTGGTTCTTTCGCTGCCGCTGGAGCTTTTGCCGGAGCAGCCGCCGGCTTGGCAACAGCGGGGGCCGCCGCAGGCTTAGCCGCAGCTGGCGCTGGCTCTTTCGCTGCCGCTGGAGCTTTTGCCGGAGCATCCGTCGGCTTGGCAACAGCGGGGGCCGCCGCAGGCTTAGCCGCCGTTGCTGCGGGGGCCTTTGCCTGCGCGGGCGCAGCAGCAGGCTTAGCCGCAGTTGGCGCTGGCGCCTTTGCCGGAGCCACAGCAGGCTTGGCCGCAGCGGCGGCAGGCGCCATCAGGCTTGGAGCTGCTTTGGCCGGAGCAGAAGGGGTGGCAGGTGATTTGGATGCGGCACCGGCGGGCGCACCAGCAGCGGCGTCCCCTTCGGTGCCCCACTCAAGGCTTGATACTCGAACAATGCCTTCGCTAATTGGCAGCGCGAACGCAGCTTCAGGATTCGCCGAACCGGTGCTCAAAGTCCATGACTTCGACTCGCCAAGTTTGCGTTCGGTCCAGGTCGCAATGCCGGCACCGCTGACCAGCTCGTCACCGGCAGCTGTCCGTGCGGTAAATTCTGGGGCTCCCCGCAAGACCAGATGCGGTGCCCTGTCCCGGGAAACCAAAGCGAAGTTCGGCAGCTCGGCAATGTTCATCTGGTAAAGCGGCAACAGCTCTGAGAGCAGTGCTTCCACCGTCGTCTTCCCAACGAGGTTGGACCACAACACGTTGACCTGTTCGGCGCTGGCGCTGGCAGGAAGCAGGACGATGTGCTGGTTATTCACCAGGGCGTACCAGTCGCCGGGAATGTAACTCAGGCCGTTCATGATTTCTCCTCTTGGTGGCTCGTGGTCGATATGCGTGGGATTGTAATGCCAACATCATCGGGGTGCCGATACTGCACGTCGGCGACGATCACGCTGATATTATCGCGTCCTCCGGCGTCGATGGCCGCTTGGACCAGTTCCTCGGACGCCTGCTGCGGATCCGGGAAACGCGAGAGGATCTCCTGGATTGCGGCGTCGCCGACTTCGCTGCTCAGCCCATCTGAGCAGACCAGAATGCGTTCGTGCCCTGCTAGTGGCACCAGCCAGTAATCGGGTTGGCTGTTGGCGTTGATCCCCAATGCGCGGGTGATGACGTGCCGGCGCGGATGGGTGGCCGCTTGCGCGGCGTCCAGCTGGCCGATATCCATCAGCTCCTGCACTTCGGAGTGATCGATGCTGACCTGTTGCAGCAATCCTTGGGCCCACAGGTAGGTGCGCGAGTCGCCCACGTTGAAGACCAGCAGTTCGGGTTGTTCTTCCTGCCCGCTGGAGGTCCTTGCATCAATCAGCACGGCCCCGGTGAGTGTGGTTCCGGCTCGGCCGGAGCCTGCCTCCACAATGCTGCGGTCAGCTTCAAGCAGCAGCGTGTCCAGGGTTTCCGGATCGAGATTGGTGCCGGCGTCTTGGAATCCTGCACCCAGGATCTTGAGGCACAGGGCGCTAGCTATTTCACCTGCCTCATGCCCGCCCATGCCATCGGCAATGGCCAACAACCGTTCCGAGGCCAGCAAGCTGTCCTCGTTCAGGGCGCGGCGCAGTCCACGGTCAGTTGCCTGGCCGTGGCTGAATCTGAGGCTGGCTGCCGGGCTAGTATCTGTCATGGACGTTCCACCTGGAAGTAGCGGTCACCGAAGTACACCGTATGGCCAATCATTGCCTGTTCCGGCTTGCCCGGGACAAGTTCGCGCACGTTTCCATCTTCATCGACAATGGATGAGCCGTTGCCCGAATCCCGGTCCGTAACCCAGACACTGCCTACTCCCGGCTCGATCAGCAGATGCGTTTTGGAGACGGTGCGTTCCGGATCATCCACGGCGACCAGGTGAACACCTGCATCGCCCTCTGCGTAGGAAGGGTTGCGTCCGATCAAGATGCTGCCAGCAAGGTCAAGGCACCGGCTATCGTCAAAGAGCAGATGCAAGGCATCAGGCGATTGCGAACGAATCTGCGTGTGACCGAGATCTGCATCCGGGTCACCACCGGACTTGGACGAAGGGACTTCAACGATCTTCGCCTCCGGCTTAGGCTGCGAGGCAGGACGGGGACGAGCTGCTTTCTGCGCCTCAGGCGCATTGGCGCGCACGGCGCCTGGCACCGAATCGATGACTCCCGAGGACTTGCCGGGCTCTTCTTCTGGTTCGCCCACGAAGCGACGGCCCGGAGCATACTGCTGCCCAGGCGCGAAAGACCCCGGTCCCCCGGTACCACCGGTAGTCAGCGGATCCCGCCCAGCCTTGATATCCAGTACCAGCGTCCCGGCCGCCTTATCGTGCCATCCCTGCTTCTTGCCGTTCGCGTCGAATTGGTTGGAGATCACCATCAGCACCGGTCCCAGGATCGGAACGATACCCGCGACGGCTATCAGCAAACGGCGAATAATGGTTTTACCCCAGCCCGGGCGCTCGCCTGACACAGTAGCGGTGCGTAACCCGAGGAGCACATTGCCAAGACTCTTGCCTGCAGCAGCTTCCCACCACCACAAGAACACCGTGTAGGCAAGAGCCAGGACGCCGTACAGGATGTACGTTCCAGCGATCTCGCCCATGATCTGCGGCGCATCCAGCGAGTTCACCATCCTGGATCCGATCATCGGCAGGAAAATAGCCGAGAGGACCATTACTGGCAGGAAGTCGACGAGCCACGAAAGCAGCCGCTGCGCAGTTCGGGCATCTACCAGGTCCATTTTTACCGCCATGGCTTGCTCCTGTTTTTCCGTTGCAATGTTCGTGCCGTGGTGACCGTTTTAGCCGCCAACTCGTGTATCAGAGAGCGTGGAGAGTATTTCACCCGCATCTTGCCGAAGAAGCCCAGCGGCTCTTGCATCTTCTGGGTCTGCGCAATGACATCCTCCCAGTACTTCCGCACTTGCTCTTCGGTCGGTTCTTCATGCGCGAAGTTCGCCGCATCCGCACGCTGCGCCAGCGACTGCACCGGGCTGGACAGCGCCGGGAAACCGTCGGCCAGCACGCCGGCACTTTCCCGCCGGGTCGCACCGCTGGCAGTCGCGATTCGGTGGTCAGTGGCATGGCTGAGCAATTCCTGCCAGCCACCGCTCACGCGGTCACCGGCGCTGCCGGTTTGAGAACGCTTCTGCCTGCGGCGTAGCTTCAGCAAGGCAACCAGCAGCAGCGGCGAGAGCACAAGCAGCACCGAACCCAGCGAAATGCCGACGACAATGATGACCTGGCCCCAGCGTCCCCAGAAGGTTTTCGGTTCCTCTTCGACTTCCTGCGGCTCCGGTGCAGTTTGCGGAGGCAAATCCGCTTCTTCCTGCGCCGGTGGTGGCGGTTGCAGCACCTGCGGCTGCGGCACAGCCTTGGGTTCCTGTTCCGGAGGAGTGGGCTGCTCGTCTTCATTCGGCGTCGGGTTGAAAGCAACCCAGCCTATTTCCTCGAAAGCGATCTCCACCCAGGCATGAACATCGGACCCCTTGATTTCAACGGCCTTCCCCGGCGCGTATTCCTCCGGGTAGAAACCCATGACTACGCGCGCAGGGATCCCTTGCTCGCGGGCCATCAGCGCCATCGCGACAGCATACTGCTCGTCATCGCCGATCATCTGCTCGGCATCGAGCAGGCTGGTGATACGTCCCGCTCCGTGCCCGGAGAGCGAGGGAACCTGGCCCTCGGTGCCGTTGGAGAAGAATCCGGTTCCGGAAAGCATGGCTTCAATGCTCCGCACGCGCTGCAGGTCGCCGCGTGCCGTACCGGTGAATTCGGCGGCCTTGGCTCCCGCCGTGGCTGGCACATTGGCCAGCTCTGGCATGCGGAACTGCGCCAAATCCAGTTCATTGAGCTGGTCATCGCTCGGCTTGGCGGGGAAGAGCACCTTAGCCGTGTAGGCATCGCCCTTCTCCAGGCCAATGGAGCTCAGCGCGCTTTCAGAGGTATCGCTGTAGAACAGGGAACGGGCCAGTTCATCTTCACGACCGCCGGCCAGATCCAAGCCCATGAGCTTGCCTCCGGAAGGAACCCACACCCCTTCATAGTCCTGGATCGAGATTTCAAGTTCAGCCGCTTCGCGGCCTTCCAGCGTCTGGGCAGAACGAATATCGCTGGCATCACCCACGGGGGCAAAACTGCCACCAGCGGAAGGATCCACGTTGATGACCATGCCGTTGTAGGAATCCAATGCGGCCAAGCGGATGCGCTCGTCCTTTGGCAAGCCCTTGACGGTCAGCAGGGTGTCGTCAGCCATTGTCTTCACATACTTGCGGAAACTCGTCAGCGGGCTTGGATAATCGTAGAGATCCACAGGCGGTTCCAACGCATCGCGCCACACCTGGCGCGGGGTTTCGGGGGCCAGCAGCGGAGTGGCCGCGGCGGTCGCTACGCCGGCTCCGGCCAGCACCAGGGCTCCGGCAATGATGCGGCGCAGCAACATCTGCTGGCCGCCATGGGAGTCAAGCTGCTCGTGGTTCAGCGAGCTGAATCCGCCGGAAATGCGCGTGTCCATAAAGCGCCGCCAGGCAAGCCAACCGACCAATACCGCAATCAAGGCGACGCCACGGGCGATCGGCATCGGCACGTCGCGGGTGCCGAAAACAATACCCAGCACGAACATCGCCAGCAGCGGCAGCAAAGTCCAATACGGCGAGCGCAAATGCCAAGCCGCCAATCCGGCCAGCAGTGCAGTGAGCAGCGCGGAAAGGAAGGCCACGATCAGTACGCCGCCGTAGGAGCCTACCGGTGGCGCCACGGTGAGCATGTCTTTCCAGCTGAAGACCAGGCCGGTCAGTAAGGTGCGCAGGGATTGCCCGGTGGGCAAGATTCCGAAGGCAGCCTCGCGTGGAGTGGCCAACGGCGTGCCCAGCACGAGGTACAGCAGTGCGAACAGGGCCATGGTCCGCCAAGTGCCCAGCTTGAAGTGCACATTGGCCCAGGCCAATGCAAGACCGGCAACAATTCCGCCGACGGCAGCCAGGATGAAGTTCAAGCTCGCGCCGTAGGCGTCCAGGAGACCCAGGGCACCAAGGACCAGGGCCAATCCCAGACAGATCGCGTCAACGCCGAAGCGCCAGAGGGGCAAAGACTGTTTCATGCCACGGCCTTTCGCAGCATCAAGCCGAGTTCTTCCAGCTTGCCCAGGCTCAGTACCGTCAGCTCGCCAATGTTCGAGCGCGTCGGCTCCATGCCGGTCTCGCACCTGATAGCGATGGCGCGCACTCCGGCAGGCACATGCATCCAGGCTTCACGCAGCGACTTTGCACTGGTCCTGGTGCCGGTGAGGAAGAAAAGCACCGACGCTCCGGGCACGATATCGGCGGTGTGGCGAACCACCTGCACCAGGTTCTCGCGCTGGCCAGCGGCTGCTTCGATGCGGGTCAGCGAGTCCATCATCATGCGGCCGCTGTCGGTGCGCACCGGACCTTGCTGGGTCACGATGGCCAGCTTGCGCTGTTCCGCCACTGCCTGCTGCCCGATGGAGGCAGCGACCGAAATAGCCAGTTCGAAATCTTCCTCTGCGTGCGCCTCGCAGTACTCGTCCAGATTGGTGCTCAGGCTCAGTGCCAGGTGCGAACGCCGGGTCTCTTCGAACTGGCGGACCATCAATTCACCGGTACGCGCCGTTGACTTCCAGTGGATATGGCGGCGGTCGTCTCCTGCCTGGTATTCGCGCAGGGCGTGGAAGGACACATCGGAGTTCGAGAGATCCGAAGTGGGCATGCCTTCGAGGTCGCGGATGAAACCAGCAGAGGAGCCATCGAGCGCGGTGGTGCGCGGATGGATGAACAGCTCGTAGCGGTCGGTCCATTTCACCTGCCGGCGCAGAATGGCGAAGGGGTCCTGGCGGACCGAGCGGACCGGCCCCACCTCCAGCACCTGGCGGCGCTGGGTCGGGATGGTGAACAGGTCTTCGTGCGTTCCTTGCGGCTCCAGGCGCGGGATCCGGAACTGGGCGGCACCATGGCCTACCGGAAGTTCCATCATCACCGGCGCTGCGCTGCGCGAGGCCTGGTTGGCCACCTGCAGGGCGCCAACGGCGCGGTCCCCCACAGCGACACGGGTGCGGTGCAGGTCCAGGTCCACGCTGAAATCATTGCGGCCCAGGATGAATCCCACGGAAGCCAGCAGCAGCAAGGTGGCCATGAAGGCGCCGAGCAGGGCCTCCTGCCAGCCGAAACTGGCGCCCAGGATCCACAGGAGAATCGCTGTACCCAGCAGCACGAAGCCCAGCGGCGAAATGACCGTGGTGACCGGTGCGAGGAAACGGGTGCTGAATTCCTTGACCCGCGCTGTTGCAGGGCGCAGGTATTCGCGCAGCACCTGCATTGCTTCGCTGGCCATGGTCAGCGACATTTCGGCCCTGCGATTCAGCCTGGTGCTCCGTGCAGAACGCTTAGCTCGTCTGCTCATTAATGCTCGTCCTGGTCCTTGCCGGCGGCCGGAGCGGAGTCTTCATTGCCACGGCGGGTTGGGGCCGGGACCTTGCGCAGCACCGAGGTGATGACCTGGGCGGAGGTGGTGCCGGTGAATTCCGCTTCCGGGTCCAGCACCAGGCGATGGGTGAAGATATAGGGCGCCAATTCCTTGATGTCATCCGGCAGCACGTAGTTCCGTCCCTGGCTGGCAGCCCACACCTTGGCCGCGCGCACCATCGCCAGGGCTCCGCGGACCGAAACTCCCAAACGGGTTTCCGGAACTTCGCGGGTCGCTTCGCACAGCGCCGCGACGTACTCCAGCACGGCGGTGTCCACATGCACGGTGGTTGCCAGCTCGGCCATTTCCACCACTGCTTCGGTAGTGATGATGGCGCTCAGCGCGGTCGAGCGGTCACGCTGGGTGCTGCCCGAAAGCAGCGCCACGGTGGCTTCCCGGTCCGGATACCCGATGGAGGTCTTGATCAGGAAACGGTCCAGCTGGGCTTCGGGCAGCCGGTAGGTACCGGCCTGCTCGATCGGGTTCTGGGTGGCAATCACCATGAACGGGCGAGCCTGCGGGTAGGTGGTGCCATCGACGGTGACCCGCCCTTCTTCCATGACTTCCAGCAACGCCGACTGGGTCTTTGGAGACGCGCGGTTGATCTCATCGGCCAGCACGAGGTTGGCGAAGATCGGTCCATGGTGGAAGTCGAACTGCCCGCTGCGCTGGTCGTAGATGGTGATGCCGGTGACGTCCGAGGGCAACAGGTCCGGGGTGAATTGGATGCGCGAGTTGCTGCCCCGCACCGTGGCGGCCAGCGAGCGGGCCAGCATGGTCTTGCCGGTGCCCGGTGCGTCTTCGAGCAGCACGTGCCCTTCGGTGAGCATGGCAGTTAGCACCAGCTTGATGGCCTGGTCCTTGCCCAGCACGGACAGTCCGACATTGGACACCAATTTGGCGAAGGTATCGCAGAACCAGTTGGCCTGCTCGGTGCTCATGGTCATGGCAGTGTTTGTTCTTTCTGTACGTCTTGATGCTCGGCCGATGCCGCGCTTATCTGAAATTAACCCGGTCGGATTCCGTGCCGTCGATTTTCGCGAAGTACGGCTGGGCATATCCCGATTCGATCACGCATGGCAAGTCCTTGGAGGCCCGGCCATTGCCGTCGACGTTGAAGGTCACGTAATTATCCGAGAACATTCCCTTGGAGTGGTAGCACTGCGCCAGGTAGGTGTGGGTGCCCGGGTCGAAGTCGTAGAGCTCCACGTGGTACTTGTAGCAGTTCGGCGGGCAGGTGGAGTTCGCGTAGCCGTTGTACAACGGTCCTTCGGACAGCTTCACCGAACGGGCCGGCTTAGGATTGGTCTGATCCGTTTTGGACCAGGACTTGCTCTGGCCTTCGGTATCCGTGGCCACGATCTTAAGGGTGCGGCTGGTGGAGTAGCCCAGGTTGCTGACCTTCTCCGTACCGTCGTTAGCCGTGTTAGACCCGTCAATGGCTACCGTCTGGGTGACCTTGCGTCCGTTGGATTCGCCGGCGGCTGTATTCCAGCTGAAGGAAATCCAGTTATCGCCATGCGACGAGGAAATCTTCGCGTTATCGCGCAGCGGACCGTAGGCGCTGGTCTGGTTGCTGGCCGGGCTGGGGTCTCCCGGGCCGGCAGCATTCAAGGCACGCACGCGCCAGGTATGCGCGGTGCCGTTGGAACCGGTGTCGATCACCGAGCCGGGGCCGCCGAAGGACTGCCACCCTCCGCCATCGGCGGAGTACTGGTATCCGGTGATCTTCGAGCCGTTGGCCGCAGGAGCCTGGAAGCCCAGTTGCACCATGCGATTGGCGCCGGTGGCCTTGGCGCTCACGCTGGACACGGCCTTTGGACGCCCGTACGGGGTCACCGCCACCGAATTCGAGCTCTGTTCCGAGCTGCCCTTGCGGTTGGTTGCCGCGATGGTGAAGGTGTAGGAACCCGAGGTGCTCAGGCCGGTGACCGACTGGCTGGTCTGGTTGGCCGCAATGGAGCCAATGGTCTTCTCCAGGGTTCCGGACTTGTAGACGCGCAGGGCATAGCCGGTGATCGGTGCGCCATTGGTGCCCGGTGCGTTCCAGGCGACGTTGACCACGCCGCCATCCACCGCGGATTCCTTGCGGGCCGCGGTGGGGGCGGACGGCTTGAACGGCTTGCCAGCCGGGGTCACGGCTGCCGAGTAGGCGCTGAAGGCCGATGGCTTGGACGCCTTGTTCACCGCACGCACGCGGACCTGGTAATCGGTGCCGTTCTTCAGGCCCTTCCAGGTATAGGAAGTGCCGGTAATGCCGGTGACCTGGGTGACGCCGTTGGACGGTGCCGGGGAGATCTCCAAGGTGTAGCTCTGGATGGCCGAACCCCGGCTGGCGGGGGCAGTCCACTTGAAGGCCGCCTGCTGGTCGCCGTCGGTGCCGGTCGGGGCGGCAGGCTGTTCGGGTTCCACGTCCGGTCGGGCATCGGCTGACGGCGCCGAGGCCGGGGACTGGCCGATCTCGTTGGCGGCGGTCACCGTGAAGTTGTATACGGTGTCGTTGGCCAGCGGGGTGATGGTGCAGGTGGTGGTGGCGCACCGCTGGGTGTGCCCGCCGCCGGTCACGGTGTAGTGGGTGATCTGCGAGCCGTTGTTGGCCGGTGGATCCCACTGCAGCACAGCCTTCTCATCCCCGGTGGACTGGACGCGTGGCAGGCCCGGGGCTTCCGGGGCGCCCTTGACGTTCAGCGTCACGGTACCGATGACGTTGCGTGCCACGTCTTCGGTGACATCGCCAATGGTGTATTCCACCCGCATGGTGCCCACGAAGTTGTCCTTCGGGGTGATAGATACCTTGTCGCCGCTCGTTTCCACTTCCCCGGTGTCTTCCAGGGCGCGGGCGTTGATCAGGCGCAGCGGGCCTTCATCCGCGTACGGGTTGTGGTCGTTGGCCAGCACATCGACCACTTCGGTCTTGCCCTGGGCCGCATCGGCCACGTTATCGGCCACAGCTACCGGCAGCTCGCGGACCGAGCCGGTCACGGTGATGTTCATGGCGGCCGGAACCGGCGGGTTCACACCGTCGCTGACCGTGACGGTGACGGTACCGGTGGTGCCCTTCGGGGTCGAAGCTCCGGCGCTGACCTTCAGGTTATGCTCTTCGACCAGTTCGGCCTGGACACCTTGGATATCCACCGAAGAGATGGCGAACTTCAACTTCGGAACGTCGTCTTCATTGGCATCGTTGGCGGCCATGCGCAGGTCCAGGAAGGCTGGCTCCTCGCCCTGGCCCACGGCCAAGGCATTGGCCTGCAGGGTCGGAGCGAAGTTCTCTTCCTGCGGCTGCTCTTCTTCCTCTTCCTCTGGCTCTTCCTCCTCCGGTTGGCCTTCCTCGTTCTGGTTCTGGCGTTCCTCGGAATCGTTCTGGCGCGGAGCCGGGGTGACATTGATTGGCAGGGTCAGCTTGGACTTCAGGCCCATTTCATCGTCGGGGCCGGTGCCGTCGGTGACTTCGAAGCTGACGGTAGCCGAGCCGTCGAAATCGACCGGTGCACGGAAGGAAAGCTCGGTGGCGGACTTCACCAGCTCGCCGTCGTTTTGCGGCATCGAGGCCACCGACTCTTCGGTGGTCAAGCGCGGGGTGCGTCCCTCACGGACGAGGACCAGGTCATCCAGGTTCAGTGGCAGGACCTGTCCCGCCTCGACCTGCAGATTCAGCCCGCTGCGCAGGATTGGCCGTGCTCCGGCGGTGCCTGGCACATGGACGAAGGCAGTAGAAGCCAGTTCGTCGGGGTCGGTCAGGGTGTAGGCAATGATCTGCGCGTCCTCGGTGGCGGTGACGACCAGGCCATCTTCGGTGACTTGGGCAGTAGACGGGTTATCCGGCAAGCTGATCTCCAATTCGCTGGAGCTGCCATCCGGGTCCTCGTCATTGCGCAAGATATCTACGGTCACTTGTTCATCGCCGATGACTTCTTCCAAGGAAACCCGGTCATCGCGGGCAATGGGCGCCAGCAGCTGGGCCTCTGGATCGGACTTGATGCTCAGCGTGCCCGCCGCGGTGCCGCCGCGGCCGTCGGAAATCATGTAGCGCACCGAAACGTTGCCGTCTTCCGGGGGCGAGGTCAGGGTGACGCGGCCGTCAATGACTTCCACCTCCGTGCTGGCTTCGGTGGAGACTTCGCTCATCAAGGCGATCGGGTCGCCATCCGGGTCGGTGTCGTTGTCCATCACGTCCACCGCCACCGGGCGGTTGGGGCGCACGGTCAAGAAGTCGTTGACGGCAACCGGGGAATTATTCGATTCGGCAAGCGGTGCCACGCCGATCTTGATCGTGCCGGTGGCGCGGGCACCCAAACGGTCTTCCACCACGTAGCTGAATTCATCGGTGCCCGAGGCATCGGGGTTAGCCGTGTAGTCGACGGAGGCCCCGCGGATCTTCGCGGTGCCCATGCGCGGGGAATCGCCGAATTGCACGAGGGAGACCGAGTCGCCATCGGGGTCGATAGCGTCAATCGGGATCAGCACGTTGGTGCTGGAGCCGGCGAAGACCCGCCCGGTGACTGGTTCCGGGTTCGGCGGGGTGTTCTTTTCCAGGTCATTGGCTTCTGCCTCGGGCAGGACGTTGAAGGTGACGCTGGCGCTGGTTTCCTGGCCATCAGGTCCTGCCACGGTGTAGACCGCGGAAACCTGCTTGGCCTTGCCGCCAAAGTCGCCGGCGCGGAATCGAATCGTTTCGTCGGCAACCGAGATCAGGGACCCTTCTCCCAGATCATCAGCTTCTTCCAGCTCGGGACGCAAGAGCAGCTCTCCGCCGTTCGGGTGGATGTCGTTTTCCAGAACCTTGACGGTGGCCACGTCGTTCTCGCGGACGGTGACGGTGTCCGGGTTGGCCTGCGGCGGATCCATGCGTGGTGGTGCCGGAATCGGAATCACGCGGATGGAACCGGTCGCTTCACGAGAGCCATTGGACACGGTGTAGCTAATGGTGGTCGGGTCGGTGAGGCCGCGCACGTCGGTGATGCGGACAAAGGTATTGCGTTCTACGGAGGTGGAGAACGGCTTGTCGCTGGCGGTCTGCACGCCGGTTACCACCAGTACGCCACCGGCCGGGTCGGTGTCGTTGCCCAGCACGTTGACCAGTACATCCTGGCCGGCAGGCAGCAAGGCGACATCGCGTACCGCGATCGGATCCTCGGCATTTTCTTCCGGCTTCTTGATATCGATGCGGGCCAGGCCCGGAGCGCTGGCCGGGCCGTTGGTGGCCATGTATTCAACGTAGTAGGTTCCGGCACGTTCGGCACGTGCGGTCACGGTTCCGGTCTGTGCGTTGGTTTTGATTTCCAACCCGGGAACATCATCCACGCCGGCCAGCCGCAGACCGTCCCCGCTGGGATCAGTGTCATTTTCCAGCGGGGAGAAACTGGCGGATTCATTGATATTGGCCACCACATGATCGGTTGCGGTCACCGGTTTGACGGTGGCGTCGGCCAAGACCTCGATCAGGACCCGGCCCTTGGTGCCCTCCTGCCCGTCGGAAACCTGGATGGCCAATTCCTTTTGCCCCAGCTTCTTTCCGTCATCCTGGAACGTCAAGGTGCCATCGGGCTGGACGCGGATCACATCATCGCCATCGGAAGTTCCACCGAGCAAGCGGAGGTCATCGCCTTCCGCGTCGGTCCAGTCAGCGAGCACGTTGTGGCTGACTGACTCGCCCTGCTGCACGCGCAGCACGGTGGTGCGCTTTTGTTCCGGAGCCTTATTGGTTTCATCGTCCACCACGTTCAGCTTGACGGTCGCGGTGTCCTGTCCCCCGCGGCCATCTTTGGTGGTGTAGGAAAAACTTGCGCCGCCCCTGGCATCTTCGGGAACCACAATCTGGAATCCGGTGCCGTCATGGACCGGCTGCACGGCACCTACCGAGGGCGCAGCGCCTTCCAGGTTCGCGGTCAGCAAATCGCCGTCCGGATCCACGTCGTTATAGAGCACCGGCAGCAAGGTGGTGCGGCCGGGGCGTACCGAATAGCTGTCGTCCTCGGCGATCGGTTTCTTGTTTTCCTCGGTGCGGTTAGGCAGCTCGATGGCGTCGGTGATTTCCTTGGTTTCTTCTTCCTTGGCTTCGCCCTTGCCAGCAGGCGGTTCCAGATCACTCCAGTTGCTGACGATTTCCATGCCTTCATTGGCCAACCAGACTTGCCCCGAATGCACGTCGTTGAGCACGACCACGTCCCGGTTGACGCGGAACGCCAGTTCAGCGCCTTCTGGCATTTCCGGAATTGTGGTGCTCTGGTTATGTGCCGGGTCATCGCAGAAGCGCAGATACTCGCCACTGGTCTGCCAGGCCGCGTAGGTGCACGTTCCCACGCGCACCGGCTGGATAGGGGTGCCAGCGGTTTCCAGCTGCTCATAGTTGGTGGCTTTGCCGGACAGGCTCACCGTTGCCAGCGACTGGTCCAGGGCCACAGCAATGTTCTCGGCTTCCGGGCCCGGAGACTGGATCCGGGCGTTGGCAGGATTCTCGAGAATTGCGGAGTTGCCCTCCGAGGTGACCAGTTCGCCGGTGGCTTCATCGAAGACCACGCCGATCTTGCCGACGGCCGAAAGCTGCGGCTCCTTCATCTCGGCCAGTTCCGGAATTTCGAATTCCTGGGCGAGTTCGGCTTTCCCGTCGTCGTCCAGGGTGAAGCTGGAAAGGGTTCCTGCGCCGAGGTCTGCGGCCCAGATGGTGTCGTCGGCGCCAACCACGGCGGCGACTTCGCCCTTGGACTCGATCAGCGGTTCGGCGCCTTCGCCCTTGAAATCGGCAATCTGTTCGAGGTTGCTGGCCTGGACAGTTCCGTGTTCCGCGTCGGTGACGGCGACAACGGACGCACCGAAGGAGAAGGATGAGTTGGCTGGCAGGTTGTTATCGCCAGCAAATTGCACCATCGCGGGGTCAATAGTGGTCAGCGAGGCCTGTTCCAGGTTGCGTACCAGCACGCTTTCTTCATGCTGCACCAGGTCATAGTTGGCCAGCGGGGTGGCAACGCCACCGTCGATGGTGCGCGACTGGTAGTTGACATGCCCGATCTTGCCTTCGGACTGATTGACTACCCAGACACCACCGTCGTTGAGTTCCACGTCAGCAGTTTCGAAGCCCGGATAGATAATGGCGCCGGTGACGGCAAGGGCCGCCACGACTGGGATCGCAGTCACCTTGAACCCGGTGCTTTTAAGCAGTCCAGTCCATCCGGTCGAAGCGGCTTTGGCCATCTAGAGGTCAGTCCTTGGTTTGCTGGTACGAATGTGCGCCAGAATCCGGCCTATTCCCCATAGCCAGACTCAACGCCCTCCAATTCTAACGAACTGACAAAACCTCCGCCATGGAGAGTTCTCCCCATGGGCACTGACTGGGCGATTCATCAACGCAATACAATTCGCGTGCTTCATCTCCATCAGCGGGAACCGCCTATGCGACCGCAGATGCCCTTTGATTCCTTTTCGGCAGGTCCAGCGGCATAACCCGCGCCTGGAAGCACCTGCTAGACGACCGCGGAAGCAGTTCAGAACGAACCTGCGCAAAAGTCTTCAACAAATCTTTCATATCAACTACTGTTAGTTACATGACATCCTCTGCACCGCACCGCGAGCCTTCGGCAATCGACCAGATCGCCGAAGCCTTCTTCGCCAAGTCCCTTGAACTGACCCCGGAATGGGGAGTTTCCCTTGGCTTGCCAGGCTACGAGACCACCTATGGCGACTACTCCCCTGCTGGCACCACCCAGCAGATCAGTTTGCTGCGGGAGACTTTGGGCGCATTGGCCAACGCCACTGCGGTCGACGCAATTGACGAAGTCTCGCTTGACGCGATGACCGAGCGATTGAGCCTCGAACTGGAAATCCTGTTCACCGGGCGCACCGAGCTGAACAATATCGCCAGCGCGGCACAGGAAATCCGCTCAATCATCGATTTGATGCCGCAGGAGTCCTCCGAGGACTACGCTTTCATCGCCCAGCGAATGTCCAACATTCCGGCTGCGATTGACGGCTACATCGCATCTTTGCGTGATTCCGCTTCAAATGATCTGGTTGCGGCGCAGCGCCAAGTGTCCATAGTGATCACGCAAACCACCGATTACGCCAAGGATGGCGGATTCTTCGACCAGTTGGCCACCTCCGGCACCGCAGTGGATACCGCTTTGCAAGCACAGCTGGAAGCCGGAGCCGAAGCCGCGAAGAAGGCCTACCGCAAACTCACCGCGTACTTGCAAGATGAACTCCTGGCACAGGCACCGGCCGAAGACGCGGTGGGCCGAGAGTACTACTCGCTGATGTCCCGCCGCTTCCTGGGCGCCGCAGTGGATTTGGAAGAGACCTATGCCTGGGGCGTCGGCGAACTCGATGCCATCATCGCCGAGCAGCGGCGCGTCGCCCAGCAGATCAAGCCGGGCTCCACGATCGAGGAAGCCAAGAAGATCCTCAACGAGGATCCGGCGCGCAAGCTCTCAGGCACCGACGCCTTGCGGGAGTGGATGCAGGGCAAGGCTGACCAGGCCATGGCGGACTTGTCGGGCAAGCACTTTGACATCCCGGCGCCAATGGACCGCATCGAATGCATGATCGCTCCGACCCAGGATGGCGGCGTGTACTACACCGGCCCGTCAGAAGACTTCAGCCGCCCGGGACGGATGTGGTGGTCGGTTCCGCCTGGAGAAGATGAATTCACCACGTGGGCCGAGCTCACCACCGTCTATCACGAGGGCGTTCCCGGCCATCACCTGCAGATCGGTACAGCCCAAATGCAGGCCTCCACGCTCAACAGCTGGCGCCGATTGATGTGCTGGGTTTCCGGACAGGGCGAAGGCTGGGCGCTGTACTCCGAACGCCTCATGCACCAGCTGGGCTACCTCGATGACCCGGGCGATTACATGGGCATGCTCGATGCGCAACGCATTCGAGCCGCGCGAGTGGTCTTTGATATAGGAGTTCACCTGGGCTTGGAAGTTCCTGCACAGTGGGGCACCGGCACCTGGAACGCCGAAAACGGCTATGAGTTCCTGGAGAAGAATCTGGACATGTCCACGGGTCAGCTGGACTTCGAGTACAACCGCTATTTGGGATGGCCAGGCCAGGCTCCGTCCTACAAGATCGGCCAACGGCTCTGGGAGCAGATCCGCGACGATCTCGCGGCCGCCGAGGGCGAGGACTTCTCGCTCAAGGAATTCCATACCGCGGCATTGAAGCTCGGTTCAGTTGGCCTGGATACCTTGAAGCGCGCCCTGGTGAAGTAGCCTCCAGGAAATCGGCTTGGCGGTTCTGCTTATTGGCAGGACCGCCATTCGTTTTATCCCTTGTAGCTGGAAATCTGGATAAGATTGCCACACGTGTCATCAAAGGTCGCAACCACGACGGGTCCGGCATCCGTCGGTTCTTGCGTGAACTTCACGCCCAGTGAGCTAAGACGCTCGAATTCCACCTGGACATCATCAACGGCAAAGGAAGTTGCCGGGATGCCGTCTGCTTTCAGTGCTGAACGGTACGGCCCAACGGCAGGGTGTGCTGAAGGCTCCAGAAGCACTTCAGGACCTTGCTCCTGGTCCGCTGCAACAAGGGTCAGCCAGCTGTATTCGCCCACAGGTATATCGTGCTTGACCTTGAAGCCCAGCACCTCGGTATAGAACGCTTTAGCTTTCGCCTGATCATCCACGCACACACTAGTGATATAAACCCGCACTATTTCCTTCTTTCAGTTCCGGCCCATGCAGCAACCACGGATTCCCCACGCCTTGCTGGCTTCTACCTTTCCATATGGTTCCGACAGGTCAAGATCACGGAAGCAGCACTGAAGAGCCCAGCTTTATATTCCAGGGAAAAACGATAACAAGCTATTGATTAACGATAGATAATAGTCGACAATCATTAGATGACCGGTTTCGCTATTTTACCCGCCCGAATCGCACTCATCGCAATCTTCCTCGGGGCGCTCCTTGGCCAAGTGCTGATTTTGCCGATGTTCATCGAAGAGACCACCTACATTCATCCCGAAGTGGCCCATCTGGCGACCCCGTACCGGTGCGCAGTGACGGCCGGGCTTGTTTTCCTGCAGATTGCCCTGATTTGTTTTTGGATCCTCATATTGAAGCTTCGGCGCCGAACCTTCTGCCAGGCCAGCTCACTGCATTGGTTCAGCATTGCCATTTGCGCCGCCGCTACAGCAACCCTGCTGGTCCTGGGGCTGGGAATTCACCTCTTGGGGTTTATCGGCGCCGGCGGTCCCGGTGTCGTCCTTGCCGTTGCCGGCGGGGCGGCACTGGGAGGAACTGCCACTTGCTTGCTGGTCGCATTTCGCGGCATGCTCGCGTCCAGGATACGAAAGCAAACTGCGTGAAGTGAGCGATGCTTCTTGAAGCACAGTCGCGGCGATTAGTCCAGCAACAATGGCACAGAGCCAAAAATTCCCATGTGAAGATCTGTGTCCTCGCACCGAAGTCTTCGCACAAATCGTGCGTCATTTCGCCGGTCCAGTGACCCTAGACACCGCTTTTCAGTGCAATAAAGCACAAACGGCGAAATACCGTCATGTTGCGTAACATAAACTGCCGCCGACGAAGAAAAGCGCCCTAATCTTGAACGCATGTCTACTACCGCACCTTCATCTAAGCTTCCACGCTGGATGACCAATTTCGGCCCGCAGATCATTGCGGCGCTGATTGCTGGTCTTCTACTGGGTCTCCTAGCCAAGTACACCGGCAGCACCGCCGAGGAACCCAACGGGCTGGGTGAAGCCCTGTCGATCATTGGTTCCAGCTACGTTGCGTTGCTGCGCACTGCAGTGATCCCACTGATCTTCTTTGCGGTTGTCGCCTCAATTGCCAATTTGGCCAAGGTCACCAATGCGGCACGCCTTGCGTGGCAGACCCTGCTCTGGTTTGCCATCACTGCCTTGATCTCGGTAATCATCGGCATGGTTCTTGGCACCGTTTTCCGCCCCGGAGCGAATACCGGCCAGGGCATGCCAGATGAATACGATGGCAAGACCGGCGACTGGCTCGGCTTCCTCACTGGCCTGGTCCCAGCCAACTTCCTGGGTCTGGGCGCGAGCACCAAGCTGGTTGATGAAGCAACCGCTTCCACCTCGATCAGCTTCAACGTCCTGCAGATACTGGTCATTGCCATCGCCGTGGGCGTCGCTGCCCTCAAGGTTGGCAAGGCGGCCGAACCATTCCTCGCGTTCTCGGCCTCTATCCTGGCGATCATCCAGAAGGTCCTCTGGTGGATCATCCGCATCGCGCCGATCGGCACGGTTGGCCTGATCGGCAACGCTGTTGCCACCTATGGCTGGGACACTATTGGCGCACTGGGCAAGTTCACCGTTGCGATCTACGTCGGCTTGGCACTGGTGCTATTCGCGCTCTACCCGGTACTGGTCCGCGCACATGGCCTGTCAATCAAGCAGTACTTCTCGGGTGTATGGCCTGCAGTGCAGCTGGCCTTCGTTTCACGCTCTTCGATTGGCACCCTGCCATTGACCCAGCGCGTGACCGAACGCAACCTCGGGGTGCCTTCGGGCTACGCTTCCTTCGCAGTGCCACTGGGCGCGACTACCAAGATGGACGGCTGCGCTGCCATCTATCCGGCGATCGCAGCAATCTTCGTTGCCCAGTTCTTCGGTATTGAGCTGTCCCTCACCGATTACTTCTTGATTGCGCTGGTTTCCGTATTGGGCTCGGCAGCAACCGCAGGCACTACCGGCGCCATCGTCATGCTGACGCTGACCCTTTCCACCCTGGGCCTGCCGCTGGCAGGCGTTGGCCTGCTGATGGCCGTTGACCCGATCATTGATATGGGCCGCACCGCGGTAAATGTCGCCGGCCAAGCACTGATTCCAACCATCGTCGCCAAGCGCGAGGGCATCTTGGACATTGACATGTACAACGCACCACGCAATGGCAACCCCTTCGCTGATGAAAGCATCTCAGCGGCAGATGCTGAGGCAACTGCAACCAAGTAGGCATTGCTGAAGGAAATCGGCGCACGAGCACTATTGCTCGTGCGCCGATTTCCGGTTAAAGGTCACACGGATTCACTTTGCACAGGGTGCAACTTTGCACGTAGTGTAAGTTATGTGACTTCCCCGAGTACCGGCACCCGCCGCGAACTAAACAAACGAGCAACGAAACAAGCCATCGTTGAAGCCGTCGCGGACCTGCTTCGCAAAGGCTCTGCCACGGCGCTTACCGCTACGCAGATCGCTGAAGCGGCCGGTGTTTCGCGCCGTACACTCTTCAACTATTTTCCATCAGTAGATGCGGTCTTCTCCTATCCCCTGCACCAGGTTCTGGGAACCATGGTGGATTCCATTAGCGACCTAACCGACTCCATGCCTCTGGTCGAAGCGATCATCGAATCGCTCAAGTCTGATGACGTGTCGCAGATGCTCGGGCAAGTGGCCCAGTTTGGTGCATTCTTGCGAACGGAAGAAGCCAACTGCGGCTTCCCCGCCACGATGAACGAATGGCGGACAGCCACCACGGAAGTCATCGAAAAAGTCGCCCGCCGTTATCCGCAGGCCGACAGTTTTTCCATCAGAGTCTTTACCCATGCTCTGCTCGGCGCAGGCCAAGCAGCATTTGATGAGTGGATCGAGCGTCTGCCAGCTACCGAAACTCACGGTCTGGATATTTCCCCCGAGCTCATCTCCGTCTTCCATTCCTTGATTACCCAGGCCATGAAAACCCTTGACCAGGGTTTTACCGCCTTGCCGCTGACCAGCACTAGCACCTTGAAGGACATCTAAGCTCATGGCTTCCCTCCTCTACCGCCTCGCTCGATGGGCACACCTGCACCGCTACCGCGTCATTTCAATGTGGCTGGCGGCCTTCATCTTCATCGGCCTGTGCGCCAGCTTGTTCATGGGCCAGCTATCGAATACCTTCACCCTGCCCGGAACTGAAACCCAGCGCACCCTCGACCGAATGAAGGAAGAGCTCCCGGATCTCGCCGGCGGCTCTGGCTCGATTGTGTTCCGTGAAAGCTCGAACCGGCCGCTGAACGAAACCCAGAAGCAGGCCGTCGCCGAGTCCCTGGAACAGCTGGCCATGCAGTCCCAGGTAGTCGAAGCCATGAGCCCCTTCCAACTGCAGGAACAGCTCGATAAGGCGCAGCCAGAGCTGGAGAAAGCGCAGCAGGAACTCGTTGACGGCCAGGAAAAGCTTGACGATGCCAAGGTGCAGATTGCCGATGGCAAGGTGCAGCTCAAGGAAGGCCGCGAGGAACTCACCGATGGCTGGGCACAGTACTTTGACGGCCAGAAGGAAATCCAGGCTGCCGAGCCGCAAATTGCCGCCGCTGAAAAGCAGCTCGCCGATAGCCGCGCGCAGCTGGAAGCCGGCCAGCGCGAGCTGACTTCGGGTCGTGCCCAGCTGGAAGCTGGCGAAGCGAAGTACAACGCCGGATTAGCCCAGTACAAGGACGGAACGGCCGAATACAACGCTGGCCGCGCAAAGTTCGACGCTGGCGAGCAGAAGCTCGATGCCGCTGATGCCAAGCTCGCCGCGGGCGAGAAGGAGTACCAGGCTGGCATGGACCAGCTGCTGGGCGACTCTTCCCGCGAAGAATTCGACGCAACTCTGTCGGCCGGCAAGGAAGAAGCCACCACGGGTCTGAAGTCAGCTGAAGATGGCCTGGCCGCCGCACAGGCAGGACTGGCCGAGGCTGAAAAGGGCATCGAGGAACTACCGGCCCAGATCGAGAGTACCAAGCAGCTCTTGGCGGAGGCAGAGGCGGCCGGAAACCAAGACGACATTGATGCGTACACTAAGCAACTAGCGGACAGCGAAGGCGCCTTGGCTGCGGCGAAAGCCGCGAAACCCGAAGCCGAGAAAGCTATCGCCCAAGCGACCGCCGGCAAGCAGCAGGCCACCGAGGCACTGGAGCAGATCGCCAAGGCCGAAGCCGGCTTGCAGCAGCTTGACGCTGCCCGCAAGGAACTCGACGCTGGACAGGCCCAGGCCAAGGCCGGCCATCAGGAACTGGACGCGAACCGCAGCCAGCTTAGCGCCGCCAAAACCCAGCTGGACGACGCCAAGGCGCAGCTGGATGCAGCGAAAACTGAGATCGCCAGCAACAAGGTGAAGCTGAGCGAAGGCCAGGCCGAGCTCGATGCCGGCAGGGCCAAGCTGGAGGCCGGGCAACGTGAATTCGATGCCAAGAAGGCCCAGTTCCTTGCAGGCAAGGCCGAGCTGACAGAAGCCAAGAACCAGCTTGAAGACGGCGAAAAAACTATCAAGGAAAAGACCGCCGAGCTTGAGCAGGGCGAGAAGGACATAGAGCAAGGCCTGAAGGATCTGGAATCCGGCCGCGCTGAACTGGAATTCGCTTCGCGCCAGGTGGGCGCAAGCTCCGATATGCGTTTCGTTTCCGAAGACGGCAGTACTGCAGTTTCGCAGGTGACCTTCAAGGTCCAGACCGACGCTTTGACTCCCGATGACCGCGAGCAGATCAAGGCTATCGCCGCAGGTCCACAGGCTAACGGCGTGGAGGTGCTGTTCTCCAAGGAGATCATGCAGGACATGTCCCAGGTCTTCGGAGCCTCGGAAATCATTGGTGTGGTCATCGCTGCCATTGTCCTGATTGCCATGCTCGGCACCTTGGTCGCCGCCGGCCTGCCGCTGTTGCTGGCGATCCTCGGTGTGGGCGCTGGCGTGGGCACTACGATGGCGTTCTCCTCGCTGATTGACATGGCCTCGATTACCCCTGCCCTGGCTCTCATGCTGGGCCTTGCGGTGGGCATCGACTATGCGCTGTTCATCATCCACCGCCACCGTTCGCAGCTGCTGTCCGGCATGGAGGTCGGAGAGTCGATTGCACGCGCCGTCGGAACCAGCGGCAACGCGGTGGTCTTCGCCGGTCTGACCGTGATCATCGCACTGGCCGCACTGGCTGTTCCAGGGCTTCCGTTCCTGACCGTCTTGGGCCTGTCGGCCGCGTTCACCGTGTTCTGCTCGGTGCTGCTGAACATCACTTTGCTGCCAGCACTGCTGTCCCTGGCCGGCACCAAACTGGTTTCCAAGCGGGCCCGCAAGAAGGCAGCTGCGGATGCCGAGAATCCCCAGATCAAGGAATCATTCTCCATTCGCTGGGTGCGCATGGTCACCAAGATCGCTGTTCCGGTGACCCTGCTGGTGATAGTCGTCCTGGGTGCCATCGCCCTGCCGGCCACGCAGATGCGAACCGCTTTGCCTGATGGCAGTGCAGAACCTGCCGATTCGCAGGCCTTCCAGGCCTACGAGCAAACCAGCGACAAGTTCGGTTCCGGCTACAACGGCCCGCTGCTGGTCTTAGCTGATCTGCCTGCAGGGCTCAGCGAGCGCGAAGCTGAGGAAACTAGCCTCGATGTGGCCGAGAAACTGCGCGAATACAACGGCGTGGTGGCCGCAATTCCAGTCACCATGACCGAAGACCGTACCTTGGCAGCCATTCAGGTGATCCCTACCGATGGCCCTTCCTCGGAAGCCACCGAAGCGCTGGTGCACCAGCTGCGTGCGGACTACTCGGAGTTCTCCGAGGCCACGGGTGCTGACATTGCCGTGACCGGCCAGGTTGCCGCGCAGATTGACGTCTCCGAAAAGGTCACCGCCGCCCTGGTACCGTACCTGAGCATCGTGGTTGGCCTGTCGCTGATCCTGCTGCTGCTGGTCTTCCGTTCGGTCGTGGTTCCATTGCTGGCCACCGGTGGCTTCCTGCTCTCGCTGGCCGCGGCCTTCGGCGCCAGCGTCATGGTTTACCAGTTCGGCTGGTTCTCCGGCCTCTTCGATGTGAACGTTCCCGGTCCGCTGCTCAGCTTCCTGCCGATCCTGCTCACCGGCATCCTGTTCGGGCTGGCCATGGACTACCAGGTCTTCCTGGTCTCGGCGATGCGTGAACGCTACGCTCACGGCGAGCCGGCCAAGGACGCGGTCCGTTCCGGCTTCTCGATGGCAGCACCGGTCGTCACCGCCGCTGCGCTGATCATGATCTCGGTCTTCGCCGGCTTCGTGTTCTCGCACCTGGCAATGATCCGCCCGCTCGGTTTCGCGCTGGCTTTCGGTGTGCTCTTCGATGCGTTCATCATCCGCATGACCTTCATTCCGGCAGTGATGCACCTGCTGGGCGACAAGGCCTGGTACCTGCCTAAATGGCTGGACAAGATCCTGCCGGATGTTGATGTCGAAGGATCGAAACTCAACGATATGCTGGATTCCGGGGAAAGCACTTCCGCTGATAATTCCAGCCAGGACCAGGCCAAGGAGAACGCCGCCGTATGAGCGAACAGATGAAGACAGGACCCCGGTTGCTGCTGGCTTCGGCTTCGTGGGGACGCAAGAAGGTCCTGGCCGATGCGGGCATCAAATTCACCACCCAGGTTTCCGAGGTGGATGAAGATGCGGTGCTGGCAGCTGCCGTGGCCCGCAACGGCGAGCAGAGTCCAGCGCAGACCGCATTGCTGCTGGCTCGTGCCAAGGCCGAGAACGTGACCCAGGCAGATCATCCGGCAGGCACCGTGGTGCTGGGCTGCGATTCGGTCTTCGAACTTGATGGCGTGGCCTACGGCAAGCCGCACACCAAAGAGGTAGCCCGCGAACGATGGCTGCAGCTGAGCGGTTCTACCGGAATCCTGCACTCGGGCCATTGGCTGATTGATCCCGCCAATCCGGAACAGGCTCGCGGCCAGGTATCTTCCACCGTGGTGCATTTCTCCACCGTGGATGATGCCGAGATCGAGGCCTACGTCGCCAGCGGGGAACCGCTGCCCTGCGCCGGGGCATTCACCATTGACGGGCTGGCTGCAGCCTTCATCGAGTCCATCGAAGGCAACTTCCAGAACGTCGTCGGATTGGATGTCTTCGTGCTGCGCGGCCTGCTGGCCCAAGCCGGGATCAGCATCGTGGATCTCTGGAAATAATCCGGTTCCGGCCGGCAAATGGTGTCTTCCGCCCCACAGCGGAAGGCACCTTTTTCATGCCTGCAGTTCCCTGCTCAGCAGCATCTGTTCGTGCCCGAACCCGCGCTGGAGCATGATGTGGCGCCGGCAGCGGCGGCAATGGAAGTATTCAACAATCCCGGCGGAAGTCCGATGCCTGGATCCGATCTCCCAGCAGTGCTCATGGACATCGGTTTCCTGCCGGGAATCAACGGCTTGGCTGTGCTGTGCAATAGTCATGGCTCCAGCATGATGTAATGCTCTTATGCAACTCAACCCTTACGGAGAATATGCGGTGCTCCTCGCTGCGTCGCTGGCCAATGACTGGCCATCGGACCGCGACGGCATCGAACAACGCACCCGGCAGAGCGGCATGACCATGCCTTTTCCGCGGCTCGCCTCGGACTATGCCCAAACGCGCGCGGTAGTGGATGACTGGCTGGACATCGTTGACGCGCCGTCCGATCCCGAGCGGGCGCTGCTGCTGAATTTGCAGGCGGCTCGAGCTTCGGCCTATCCGCGCCTGGTGGACCACGATGGGGAGGGTTGGCACCTGCACTATCGCGATGACGGCCAAAGCATGCCCCAGGTGCTGCGCTCGGTCTTCTGCGTGGGCACGGCATTGCACCTGACCACCAGGGGCATGCACCGGCTGCGGCGCTGCGAGGCCGCACCCTGCGGCCACGTGGTTGTGGACGTGACACGCAACGGGCGCCAGCGTTTCTGCTCGGTGCGTTGCGCCAATCGCGCGGCCGTCAGGCGGCACCGCGAACGGCAGGCGTAGCTGCCGGGGCTGATTCATGCCAGGCCGGAACCATGGCGTGGCGGCGCACGGCGGGAGGCCGGGTTGGCTTGGCTAGGATATGGATGTGACTTCAGCTATCCGTTCCGCGCGCCGCGCGGATATTCCCAGTGCGTCCTCTACTTTGGCCGAGGCGTTTGCGTTCTACCCCTGGACACGGTGGAGCATTCCAGCCGATCGCTACCTGGAGCGCTTGGAACGCCTTCAAGCCGTCTACCTTTCCCACGCTCTGGAGCATGGAGTCGTCCTGGTCAGCGAGGACCTCGACGGTGTCGCTGCGCTCCTGCCACCAAGTTGTCCAGAGCCTGGCTTGGGCATGCAGGAAGAGATTTCGCAGCTGATGGGCGATCGCTTGGAGATCACCTACGGAGCCGACCTGCCACAGCGGCCTGAGAACGCGTGGGACTTTGCCACGCTTGGGGTTGCTGGATCCAGCGTTGGACGGGGTCTTGGTTCGGCACTCATCAGCCGGTGCCTGAACCATATTGCCGCGTCGGACTATCCCGAGGTGTCGCTGGAAACATCCAACGAGAGAAACGTCCGCCTATACGAGCGGCACGGTTTCGAGGTATTGCATCGCACCGCGATAGCAGAGGGACCTGTGGTGTACACCATGGGCGCCAACCTTGGATAGCCCAATCCTGCAGGCGTCAAGCGGCCCTTCAGGAATCCCTTGGCTCCCGGCCAGCTAGAACACTAGAATGTTCTCGTGGATCCTGGTCCAGCCCGCCTCTTCCAAGTCCGAGAAGTCGGCTCCGGCCCGGACCAGCATCATCCTCGTTCCAGGGGCGCTCACTTCGACGATGGCATCCGCGTCCCCGGCCCCGCCGCATCCGCCAGCTGCCGAGGCCTCTCCTTGGGCGAATTTGAACAGGCAAGCCGTTTGCGCATCTGCCGATGCGGTGGCGAAGTAGTCGGCGTTGCCGTGCGTGACCAGAAAACGCACGGATTGCATGCCAAGGTTCTCCAACTGGCTCCTATCCCCCGGCCACTGGTCGGTTCCAGCCGGATCGCGGTCAAGCGCCGGGATGCCGCTCCCACTGGAGCAACCGGCCAAGGCGAGCGTTCCAGCAGCCAGCAGCGCACAGAGCGCCTTGCCTTGATTTCCCACGACTGCCTCCTTGTTTTCCATCTTGGCGATAGCCTAGTTCGCCGGGTGCGCGAAGACTAGGGCAGATGCCAGCGCTGCCAGCGCACCAGCGGAGAGCCGCGCCCCTTTCCAGGCCTCGCGGGCGACAGGGTCTGCAAGCCTCGCGGGGCAGGTTCCGCGAAGAGCCAGCACGAAGCTCCTTTGTAGGATTCCTCCAAAAAATTCGCCCTAACACCCTCGTTCTAGGCGATAACTACATATAGTTCCCACAAAAACGATAGGCTCGTAGCTGAGAAACCCTATTTTTAAAAGACAAGGTTCATGATGAATCCATTGACGAAGGTGCTTATCGCCAACCGCGGCGAGATTGCAGTGCGTATTATCCGTGCCGCACGCGATGAAGGAATCGAGTCCGTTGCGGTCTATGCCGACTCGGATCGCGATGCTCTGCATGTGCGTCTGGCTGATGAAGCCTACGCGCTGGGCGGTACCACCGCCGCTGAATCGTACCTTCGCATTGAGAAGATCCTGGACGCAGCTGAACGCTCCGGCGCCGACGCGATCCACCCGGGCTATGGCTTCCTCTCGGAGAACGCCGAGTTCGCCCAGGCTGTTATTGACGCGGGCTTGACCTGGATTGGCCCTTCGCCAGAGTCCATCGACCAGCTCGGCGACAAGGTCAAGGCCCGCCACATTGCTGAAAAGGTGGGCGCTCCGCTGGTTCCCGGCACCAAGGATCCGGTGGCCTCGGCCGACGAGGTATACGCCTTCGCCGACGAGCACGGACTTCCACTGGCCATCAAGGCTGCCTACGGTGGCGGCGGACGCGGCATCAAGGTGGTCCGCAACCGCGAAGAAATCGGCGAGATGTACGACTCGGCAGTGCGTGAAGCTGTCGCGGCTTTCGGCCGCGGCGAATGCTTCATCGAACGCTTCCTGGACGCACCGCGCCACGTGGAGACCCAGTGCTTGGCCGATATCCACGGCAACGTGGTTGTCGTCTCCACCCGCGACTGCTCGCTGCAGCGCCGCAACCAGAAGCTGGTTGAAGAAGCGCCGGCCCCGTTCCTGAGCGAAGAGCAGACCACCCGGCTGTACGAAGCTTCCAAGGCCATCTTGCGCGAAGCAAAGTACAACGGCGCGGGCACCTGCGAATTCCTGGTAGGCCAGGATGGCGTCATTTCCTTCCTCGAGGTTAATACCCGTCTGCAGGTTGAGCACCCGGTCTCCGAGGAAGTCACCGGCCTGGACTTGGTTCGCGAGCAGTTCCGCATCGCCCGCGGCGAAGAACTGGGCTACACCGACCCGGAGATCCGCGGCCACTCCTTCGAGTTCCGCATCAACGGCGAAGATGCCGGCCGCAACTTCATGCCGACCCCAGGCACCATCTCCAAGATGAACCTGCCATCGGGGCCCGGCGTTCGCGTTGACTCGGGCATCGAGCAGGGCGAAAGCGTTTCAGGGAACTTCGACTCGATGATCTCCAAGCTGATCGTCACCGGCAGCACCCGTGAAGTGGCTGCGGCTCGTGCCCGCCGTGCGCTGGAAGAATTCCAGATCGAGGGCATGGCTACCGTACTGCCATTCCACCGCGCAGTGATGAGCGATCCATCGTTCGTTCCGACCCAGGGGCCATTCAAGGTCCACACCCGCTGGATCGAAACCGAATTCGATACCGCCATCGAGCCCCACCCGATGCCAATGGACGGCGAGGACGCAGCCGAGGACGAGCGCACCAGCGTGACCGTTGAGGTGGGCGGCAAACGCCTGGAAGTCACCCTTCCTTCGTCGCTGGGCTCGGTATCCTCCAACGGTGCCGAGAAGGCCGCAGGCAAGAAGAAGCGCAAGCCGGGCCGCAAGGCAGCCAGCTCCGCTGGCGCGAACAGCGCAGAACTGCGTTCGCCGATGCAGGGCACCATCGTGAAGGTTGCCGTTGAGAATGGCGAGGCCGTGGCCCAGGGCGATCTGATTGTCGTGCTTGAAGCGATGAAGATGGAGCAGCCGATTACTGCGCACCGTGATGGCGTGGTCAGCGGCTTGGAAGTTGCCCCGGGCGAGACCCTGTCCTCGGGCGCGGTCATCGCTTCGATCGAAGAAGCCAAGTAGCACTCGTTTGCAACGACGCAGGGCCTGGACAGATATGTCCAGGCCCTGCGTCGTTCTGCAACTGGAATCTTCTACTCTGGCACCTGTCCATGTTCTGCCCAGTGCGCCATGGATGCCTTCAGGTGATCGGGCATGAGCAGGAACTTCGGTTCAAGTTCTTCCCAGCCAGGCATTTTCGCCTGGCGGCTAGCTGCTTCGTGCGCCGCATCGATATCCTGCTGCGTATCGAGCCCGCCGCCGTTCTCGCCTACCAGGCTCAGGTGGTAGATCCATATTGAACCATCGGCTTCCACATGCCTGAATGTTGCTTCCAGCGCTGCCCGTTGTGCCGATAAGGATGCTTCGCATTCCTCGTAGCGCGCATTGAGCATGTCGATCCAGGCGCCAAAGTTCTCATCCTGCCCATCCTTGATCCTTGAACGGCTCAGCTCCAGACGCATGCCTTGCGGCACTGAAGCTGGCATCGCAAAGCCGGGAAAGTCCCGAGGCGTGGGATTGTAGGGAACATGCGGTTCTTTTTCGTCCATGACGTGATGCTTCCAGAATCCACTTGTTTTGTCACGGCTATTCGGATGCTGGAAGTTCCCGCACGCCAGCCAATGGATACTGAATAAGGAGGCTGGTTCGGGCTACTGCCGCGCTAGCCAGGCATCGAAGGTTTCGTGGCCCAACCGGGCGGAACCGCCTGGCAGCAGTCCCCCATCACGCATGGCCTTGCCCATGGGGCCAGGAACAGGCACTTCAACCATCTTTGGAGACCTGCCTTGGGCCTGCAGGTACTTGGCAAACAGGTCGGGAGCGTATTCTTCTTGCGGCCCAGCAAGGTCTTGCACCACGCCCTGCGCCGACCCCTCGGCAAGATCCACTAGTGCTGCAGCCACTTCGATGCCCGCGATGGGCTGCATCCGCATTTTCGGCGCCATCTGCACCGGACCCGCGCCCAGACGCTTGATATTCTGGCCAATGAATTCGTGGAACTGGGTCGAGCGCAGCAGCGTATAGCCACCGGGAAGCATGTGCAGCATCCGCTCTTGCACGGCTTTGCCCGCGTAATAGCTGGAATCCACTTCGGCCGCTCCGATGATCGAGAGCGCCACGTGGTTCTGCACCCCGGACTCGCGCCCCACACTGACGAGGTTGGCCGTCGAGTGGGTGAAATACCGCATGGATGCAGCAGAGCTGGTGGTGGAAACTCCGGAAACATCGATGACCGATTGGCAGTCAACCAGCCACTGCTTTACCGCGTTGCGGTTCACCAGGTCGCATCCCACGGACCGTGCGAGCACCACTGGTTCGTGGCCAGCACTCTTGAGTTTTTCGACCACCAGCGTGCCGATAGCGCCGGTGCCTCCCGCAACTGCAATACGCATGAGCATTCCCCTTCGGTATTGGATATTCCGCGTCCCATGCTTCCATGCCGCGCATCAAGTTGTCAGGGGTTGATGGCCCTTTTCAGCTCGTATTCATCCAGGCTGCACGGAAACGGGAAACGGCCCGGCGAATCATCATGGCTTGATGATTCGCCGAGCCGTTCCCTCGGCAAGACTGTCGAACTACTCGACCCACTCTTCCATGTCCATGTCAGAGGTATCGCGCGTCATGAACAGCGCGACCAAGGTCAGTACCGCGCCAAGTGCCAAGTACAGGCCAACGCCGGTGGTGTTGCCCGCACCGGCCTTCCACAGGGCTACAGCCACGAAGGAAGCAGGAGCCGCACCGATCACCGAGGACATGTTGTAGGCAACAGCCGAGCCGGTGTAGCGGACATTGGACGGGAACAACTCAGGCAGATACGCAGCCATTGGGCCGAAAGTCAGACCCATCAGGGTGAACCCGATGATCAGCCCGGCCATGGCAGCGCCCTGGCCTGGACCGAAGAACAGGGTCCACGACAGTCCGAAGACGAAGATGCCCGCGGTAACCCAGATCAGGAACTTGCGGCGGCCGAACTTCTCAGCCAACGGGCCGGAAACCACGGTGAAGATACCGAAGAAGACGACACCGATGATCAGCATTGTCAAGAAGGTCGGGCGTTCAATGCCCAAGCCCGGAACGAAGCCTGCGGCGTCAAAGGTCTTGCCCTTGGCTTCAGCTGCAGCAGTCGCCTGCTCGACGGTAGCTGGCTGGGTGCCGTAGGTCAGGGTGAAGGAGGTCATCAGGTAGAACAGCACATAGGTTGCCAGCATGATGAAGGTACCGGCCAGGGTTGGGCGCCAGTGCTTCTTCATGGTCACCGCAAACGGCGACTTCACTACCTTCTTCTGGTCCAGGACCTTCTTGAAGGACGCGGATTCAACCAGCTTCAGGCGTACCCACAGGCCGATGATCACCATGACTGCCGAGAAGTAGAACGGAACGCGCCAGCCCCATGCCATGAACTGCTCTGCAGTGCAGAAGGTCTGCAGGGCCACGAACATCAGGTTCGCGATGATGAAGCCGATGGGTGCGCCCAGCTGGGGGAACGTGCCGTAGATGGCGCGCTTGTTCTTCGGCGCATTCTCGGTGGCCAGCAGCGCAGCGCCGGACCATTCGCCGCCCAGCGCCAGGCCCTGTGCGAAGCGCAGCAGCACCAGTGCGGTCGGAGCCAAAACGGTCCAGTTGCCCGCGGCCGGCGGCAGGAAGCCGATTAGGAAGGTGGCAATGCCCATCAGCAGCAGTGACGCCACCAGGGTGCCCTTGCGGCCGAGCTTGTCGCCGTAGTGGCCGAAGATGATCGAACCCAGTGGACGAGCCACGAAAGCCACGCCGAAGATCGCGAACGATGAAAGGATCGCGTTGATGGTGGAGGCGTTAGGGAAGAACAACGCCGGGAAAACGAGAACCGACGCGGTGGCGTAGGCGTAGAAGTCGAAGAATTCGACAGTGGTGCCAATCATGCTGGCAAACAGCACGCGACCGCGGGTGTTTTCCTTCGGCGCCACTGCTTGGTTAGCCTGCGACATGGAGGCTGCTCCTTAGAGTGAAAGTACGAGTCAGATGTTCATTTACGTTGCCATAATCGTAAACCTCGGTGACCAGTATTCGGATATTGATGTCCAGCATTTGGACACCAGATGAAATGAAAATGAACAGCAAACGGCAATCCACGGGCCTACTAGCAGGAATATGCGCTTCCACATATTGAGACGTGACCTGAGAAGACGGTTTTTACACTTATATCAGAGTCGGTCGGCAAAGTGAATGGCGTCACAAGAGCTTGTATTACGGCATTAATGGCAAAAGGACGGCATCTCCCTGAATGCAAGGGAAATGCCGCCCTGGAAAAGTTCTTCAGAACCTACCGATGACGGTGCAGGCGACGTGCCGCTTCGGCCAGCGAACCGGACAATGACGGGTAAACGGTGAAGGTTTCAGCCACGTCATCAACATGAAGGCTGTTCTGGACCGCCAGTGCCAGCGAGAAGATCAATTCACTGGCACGCGGAGCAACCACAACACCGCCGATAACAGTGCCCGAGCCCTTGCGGGAAACGATCTTCACGAAGCCCTGGTCCACGTTCATCATCTTGGCACGAGCGTTGGTGTTCAGGTCAACCTTGATGATGTTGGCCTGGTACTTGCCCTCGGCAACCGCACGCTGGGTCACACCCACGGTAGCGATTTCCGGGGAGGTGAAGACGTTGGATGCCACTAGATCCAGGTTCAATGGCTTTACCGAGTCGCCGAGCAGGTGGGCCACGGCAATGCGGCCCTGCATGGCTGCTACCGAAGCCAGGGCGAAGACGCCCGTGCAGTCGCCGGTAGCGTAGATGTTGGTTGCGGTAGTGCGCGAAACGCCATCGACCTTGATGTGGCCCGAGTCGGTCAGCTGCACACCGGCTTCTTCCAGACCCATGTTGGCGGTATTGGGGATGCCGCCCACTGCAACCAGGCAGTGGCTGCCTTCGAGCACGCGACCGTCCGCCAAGGTGACCAGCACCCTGTTGCCCTGGCGCTCCACGCCCTCGGCGCGAGCCTGGGAAACAACGTTAACGCCGTTGTCCTTGAAAGCATCTTCCAGCACGCCAGCTGCGTCTGCATCCTCGCCGGGCAGCACGCGGTCGCGCGAGGAAACCAGCGTGACCTTGGCACCGAGCAAGTTGTACGCCGAAGCGAATTCTGCACCGGTAACGCCGGAGCCTACAACGATCAGGTGTTCAGGCACCTCGTTCATGTTGTAGATCTGGGTCCAGTTGAAGATTCGCTCGCCATCAGGCTTGGCGGTAGGCAGTTCGCGCGGGTGGGCTCCCACGGCAATCAGCATGGCGTCCGCTTCGATTTCCTGCTCGGAACCATCCGGGTGCGATACGGCAACCGTGTGGTCGTCCAGCAAGCGGCCCTCGCCGATCACGATGCGCACGCCAGCGCGTTCGAGGGTGGTGCGGATATCCGAGGACTGCTCCTTGGCAAGATCCAGCAGGCGGTGGTTCACCACCGAGAAGTCGGTGACGGCCGAGTCGAGGCCGTCAACGTGGACTCCAAAGGTCTCTGCGTGCTTCACCCGGCGCACTGCGTCCGCCGTAGCGATCAGGGTCTTGGAGGGCACGACGTCGGTCAGCACCGCTGAACCGCCCATGCCTGCACGCTCCACGACGGTGACATTGGCGCCCAGCTGGGCTGCACCCATGGCAGCTTCGTAGCCGCCAGGTCCTCCGCCGAGAATAACTAAACGGGTTGCTTCATTCCTACGATCTGCGCTCACATTCACTATTGTTCACCATGCACGGTGATTGCGCACATCGAAGCACGATCCCGGAACGTGATTTTGAATCTGAAGCACTAGTTTCACCTGACAAAGCGCCCCGCTACCGGTAGCGTATTTCCCGTGACTGATATGCAAAATGACCCACAGGTCCTGGCGGCACAAGCTGCCCAGGCAATCGCCGAACAGACCGGCGTCGAAAAACACGACATCGCGGTGGTCCTGGGCTCCGGTTGGGGCCAGGCCGCCGAACTCATCGGCGAAACCACCCACACCCTGGATGCCGCCTCCATTCCAGGCTTCCATGCCCCGGCCGTACCCGGGCACAAGGGCAGTATCTCCTCGATCCTGACGTCCACTGGAAAGCGGGTCCTGGTTCTGGGTGCCCGCACCCATTACTACGAAGGGCGCGGCGTGCGCGCGGTAGTCCACCCCATCCGCACCGCGGCAGCTGCCGGCTGCGAGCAGCTGGTGCTCACCAACGGTTGCGGCGGCCTGAATCCGAACTGGACCCCAGGCACCCCGGTAATGATCTCGGACCACATCAACTTGACTGCCGCCTCCCCTTTGGAGGGCGCGACCTTCGTTGACCTGACCGACCTGTACTCCTCGCGCCTGCGCGAGATTGCCCTCGCAGTTGATCCGACCCTGGATCAGGGCGTGTACGCGCAGTTCACCGGACCGCACTACGAAACCCCGGCCGAAGTCCAGTACGCCAAGGTGATCGGTGCTGATCTGGTCGGCATGTCCACCGCATTGGAAGCAATAGCCGCCCGCCATGCAGGCATGGAGATCTTCGGTATTTCCCTGGTGACCAACCTGGCCGCCGGCATCAGCCCGGTGCCGCTGAGCCACGAGGAAGTCATCGAGGCCGGCCAGGCCGCCGGTCCGCGCATCTCCAAGTTGCTGGCACAGATCATCGCGAAGCTCTAAGCCTCGCATTATCGGCGCAAAGAAGCAGTCAGTGTCCTTCGAAGGGAAATCAGTGAATCACACGCAGAAAATCCAGTTGCTTGATGCGGCGGGCCAATGGGCAGCCCAGGATCCCGATCCGCAAACGCAGGAAGAACTGCAATTACTGATCCAGCGCGTCACCGACGGCGACGCGCTGGCCTTCGAGGACATCGCCGACCGCTTCAGCGGCGTCCTGGAATTCGGCACCGCAGGCCTGCGTGCCGAATTGGGCGCCGGCCCGATGCGCATGAACCGTGTGGTAGTCCTGCGCACCGCTGCGGGCATCGCCCGTTTCCTGGGCGAAAAGGCCAACGGCGGATATGTCCCGAAGGTCGTCATCGGATTCGATGCCCGTTTCAACTCGGATGCCTTCGCCAAGGATTCAGCAGCCGTCTTCGCCGCTGCCGGTTTTGAGGTGCTGCTGATGCCCTCGGCCTTGCCGACCCCGGTGCTGGCTTGGGCCGTTCGTGAATTCAGCGCGGAAGCCGGCGTCATGGTCACGGCCAGCCACAACCCTCCGCGGGACAACGGCTACAAGGTATACGTGGGCGGCAGGATCACCGATGCGCCGGGCCGCGGGGCTCAGATCGTCTCCCCCATCGATGCGCAGATCGCTTCCTTGATTGACCATGACCAGCCAGTGGCGCAGATCCCGCTGGCACAGTCCGGTTGGGAAGTGCTCCCGGCCCCAGGCGAAGAAGGCGATATCGAGGCAGCCTATCTCGCTTCCATCCACCCGATCATCGAAGCTAACCAGCCGCAGGGCCTGGTGCGCAAGAATCTGCGAATTGTGGTTTCGGCAATGCACGGCGTGGGTGGCCACACCATGCGCCAAGCCCTGCTGAACGCTGGTTTCGACGACGTGCACATGGTCGTTGAGCAGGAACACCCCGATCCGCTCTTCCCTACCGTGAAGTTCCCTAACCCCGAGGAGCCAGGGGCCATCGACCTGTCGCTGGAACTGGCCCGCACGGTCGGTGCTGATCTGGTCATTGCCAATGACCCCGATGCCGACCGTTGCGCGGCAGCCATCCTCGACGGCGGCAGCTGGCGGATGCTGCGCGGCGATGAGGTAGGTTGGCTGCTCGGGGACCAGGTCTCCAAGACCTTGCCAGAGGGCAAGAAATTGGCCAATTCCATCGTGTCTTCGCGCATGCTGGCAGCCATCGCCAAGGACGCCGGACGCGAGCACGAAGAAACCTTGACCGGATTCAAGTGGATCTCACGCGTTGAGGACCTGGGCTACGGCTACGAAGAAGCCCTGGGCTATTGCGTAGCCCCGGAACTGGTGCGCGACAAAGACGGGATTTCTGCCGGGATCGTCCTGGCCGATCTGGCTGCGCAGTTGAAGGCCTCGGGCAGCTCCATCCCGGACCGCCTGGATGAACTGGCCGCCAAGCATGGCGTGCACGTCACCGACCAGCTGTCCCTGCGCTTCACCGACTTGGCGCAGATCCCGGTGCTCATGGAAAGGATCCGCAAGAACGCTCCGGCCTCGCTGGGCGGCTCCGAGGTTTCCGAGGTGACCGACCTGTCCAGGGGCACCGAGAAGCTCCCTGCGACCAACGCCATGGTCTTGCATACATTTTCCGGTGCCCGAGTGATCGTTCGGCCCTCGGGAACGGAACCGAAACTCAAGTGCTACTTGGAAACTATTGAGCCGGTCGATGATCTGGCCGAGGTCCCTGAAGCCCGCAAACGCGCTACCGCGCAGGTCTTGGCAATCAAGGATGAATTGGCAGCTTACCTGAATGCCAACTAGGCTTACCCCTTCGAGACCTTCATTTGAAATGATTGAAATCTTTATTGTTAGAGGAAATGATGACTGAACTAAGCGCCCGCGAGATCGCAAGCTACATCGATCACACCCTGTTGGCTCAGAATGCTTCCCGCGAACAAGTTGTGCAGATCTGCGACGAAGCCAAGAAGTACGGCTTCAAGTCGGTCTGCGTCAACCCGTTGTGGGTTTCCACCGTTTCGCGCGAGCTGGAAGGCTCGGACGTACTGACCTGCTCGGTCATCGGTTTCCCGCTGGGTGCCTCGGCCACCGATACCAAGGTATTCGAAACCAAGCACGCAGTTGCAGACGGTGCCAACGAAATCGACATGGTGATCGACGTTGCTGCCGCCCTGCGTGGCGATCGGGATGCCTTGGTCAACGAGATCTTCGCCATTGCGCAGGCCGCGCATGAAGGTGGAGCCATCTTGAAGGTCATCATCGAAACCTGCTTGCTCACCGAGGAAGCCAAGGTCCTGGCCTGCGAGGCCGCAAAGGCCGCTGGCGCTGATTTCGTCAAGACTTCCACCGGTTTCTCCACCGGCGGCGCGACCGTCGAAGACGTCGAGCTGATGCGCAAGACCGTCGGCCCGGAAATGGGTGTCAAGGCCTCGGGCGGCGTTCGCAGTGTTGAAACCGCGCGGGCCATGATTGCGGCCGGTGCGACCCGGCTAGGTTCTAGCTCAGGAGTTGCTATCCTAGAGGGAGAGCAAAGCGGTTCCAGCTACTAGGAAATCGCACCAATCCGTTTTCCCAAGGAGAAAAAGTGTACTCGAACGGCAAGAACACTGCCCATTCCGGTGAAGGCCGCCTTGTCGGCAATATCGTCAACCTCGTGATCTTCTTCGTGATGTTCTCGGCTGGCGTCTACACCTTGGGCTACTGGACCCTTGAGGTTGCTTGGTGGCCGACCCTGGTCAGCTTCGCTCTGATGTTCTTGGCTTTCGCTATCCCGATGCACCTGATGGGTCGCGCGGAAAAGGCTGAGGATCTGGTTGCGGCAGCTAACGCCCACCAGAATTAATTAGAACTTTTCAAGAGAGGGAAACCCGTGTCCGGGTTTCCCTCTCTTGCGTTTAAGCTGCCTTGCCTCGCTTAGACTGGCCCCATGGAATCATGGGATCAGCGCATCGAAGAGTTCTGGAACTCAGCCAATGGCAAACGCCCTGAACAGTTGCGCACCGAACTGGCACTCCTGGTGCAGGGCAAGGTTCCGCAGGATCCGCGGGTGCTCTTCGAGGTCGCGTCCCTGCACGACTACCTAGGGGAAGAAGAACAAGCGGTCGGCCCCTACCGGGCGGCACTGGAAGCTGGGCTGGAAGCGCCAAGGCACGATGAAGCGCTGCTCCAGCTAGCCAGCACGCTGCGCAATCTCGGGCAGTACACCCAGTCCATCGAACTGTTGCAGCAGATCACTGCCGATTCACCGATCTTTACCGACGCCCAGGCCTTCCTGGTTCTGGCCCTGCACGATGCCGGGCAATCCACCGAAGCGGTCCAGCTGGCGGTCAGCGCATTAGCGCGCCATGCCTCGCTCTACGCCCGGGCGATCAAGGGCTACGCCGGAGAACTGGCCTCGCCTGCTGCCTCGGGCCAGCGGTAGCAAACGCCGGCCAGCAGCCTGCCGGAAAAGGCATCCTACTGGCCCGCGAGTTCAACCGAATCAGTCCTTTGCTGCCGGTGCAGGTGTTGGCTCGAAAATAGCGTAGAGCAGCTTCTCCGCCCACTCCAGGATCTCCCCGTCGGCCAAGTCCCGTCCGCCAATGGGCGAGGTCTTGGGCTTCGGGATGAAGATCGAATTCAGCGCCGGCTTGTTCGCAGCCCCCGGGTACAGGCGTTCCAAGCGCACCTGGCGCGAAGCTGGCAGGTCTTCAATTCTGGCCGGAGCCAGCTTGATGTGGTTGCCGACCTGCTGGATATCGTGCAGCCCCGCAGCACCCGCGCGAATACGCAGGGCCGCCACGCGCATGAGGTTCTCCACCGGAGTTGGAAGCTTGCCATAGCGATCCACCAGCTCATCGCGGACTTCACCCAGCGCCTCGTCGGTCTCGGCCTGGGCAATGTTGCGATAGGCTTCCAAACGCAGTCGTTCACCAGGTACATAGTCGTGTGGCAGGTGGGCATTGACCGGCAGGTCAATCTTCATCTCGGCGGCTTCTTCCTCGCCTTCGCCCTTGTAATCGGCCACGGCCTCGCCTACCAGGCGCAGGTACAAGTCGAAGCCCACACCGGCGATATGCCCGGACTGCTCGCCACCCAGCAGATTACCGGCTCCACGCAGTTCCAGGTCCTTCATGGCCAGCTGGTAGCCGGAGCCAAGCTCGTTGTGCGCGGCAACGGCTTTCAGGCGCTCCAGGGCGACCTCCCCCAGCGGTTTCTCTACATCCCACAGGAAGTAGGCGTAGGCACGCTCACGGCCGCGCCCTACGCGCCCGCGCAGCTGGTGCAGCTGGGACAGGCCGTAGTTGTTCGCGCGGTCCACAATCAGCGTGTTCGCATTGGAAATATCCAGGCCGGTTTCGATGATGGTGGTGGAGACCAGCACGTCGAATTTCTTCTCCCAGAAGTCCTGGATGATCCGCTCCAGCCGGGATTCGCTCATCTTGCCGTGCGCTACCTCCACGCGCGCTTCGGGGGCCAGCTCGCGCAATTCGGCAGCTACCCGCTCAATGGAGCTGACCCGGTTGTGCACGAAGAACACCTGGCCATCGCGCATCAGCTCACGCTTGATGGCCGCGGAAATCTGCTTGTCGCTGCGTGCACCCACGTAGGTCAGCACCGGATGGCGTTCTTCGGGCGGGGTCGCCAAGGTGGAGGTTTCGCGGATGCCGGTCAGCGACATCTCCAAGGTACGCGGGATCGGGGTGGCGCTCATCGCCAGCACATCCACGTTGGTGCGCATCTTCTTGAGCTCTTCCTTGTGCTCCACTCCGAAGCGCTGTTCCTCGTCAATGATGACCAGGCCCAGGTTCTTGAACTCCACGTTCTTGGAGAGCAGGCGGTGGGTGCCGATGACAATGTCCACGCTGCCGTCCTTGAGGCCGGCCAGGATTTCCTTCGATTCCTTGGCGCTCTGGAAACGCGAGAGGGTCTTCACGCGGACTGGGAAGCCCGAATAGCGTTCGGTGAAGGTCTGGTGGTGCTGGGAAGCCAGCAGGGTGGTAGGAACCAGCACGGCAACCTGCTTGGAGTCCTGGACGGCCTTGAAGGCGGCGCGAACCGCGATTTCGGTTTTGCCAAAGCCCACGTCACCGGAAATCAACCGGTCCATCGGGATTTCCTTCTCCATATCGGATTTCACCTCGTTGATGGCGGTGAGCTGATCCGGAGTCTCGATGAACGCGAAGGCTTCCTCCAGCTCGTTCTGCCACGGGGTGTCTGATGCGAAGGCGTGGCCACGGCTGGCCATGCGTGCCGAGTAGAGCTTAATCAGGTCGCCAGCAATTTCCTTGACGGCCTTGCGCGCCTTGGACTTGGTGCTGGCCCAGTCCGAACCGCCCATTTTGGACAAGGTCGGCGCTTCGCCGCCGACATACCGGGTGACCATATGCAGCTGGTCCATCGGGACGAACAGACGGTCCCCCGGGGCTCCGCGCTTGGAAGAGGCGTACTCCGCCACCAGGTACTCGCGCTTGGCATCCTTGCCCGAGCCATTGACCTTGCGGGCCACCAGCTCGACGAACTTGCCGATGCCGTGCTGTTCGTGGACGATGTAGTCCCCGGCCTGCAGGCTCAGCGGATCAACGGCATTGCGCTTGCGCTTGACCGTCAGCTTGCGGCCCTTGCGGTTCGGGTACGCGCTGGAGCGGCCCAGCAAGTCTGCTTCGGTGAGCAGTCCCAGCTTCAGTTCCTCGAAGACAAACCCGCGGCCGGCGGTGGCCTGGGTGATCTCGATCAGTCCAGCGGTGGGTTCCGCGGACAGGTCATCCACCCTGTGTGCCGGGATCTTGAACTCGGCGAAAAGCTCCGAGAGGCGGGCTGCCGGGCCGGGACCCTCGGTAGCCACGACGAAACGCCATTGGTCCTTGACGCGTCCGGCGATGAATTCCATCATCGCCTCGATGTCGCCCTGGTAGCCGTGCGGTTCACGGGCCGGGACACGGATGGTGGCCGCGCCCAAATCCAGCTCGTCATCGGCGCCCAGGGAGGTAATAGCCCACCAGGAAACCTTGGCGGCTTGTGCGTGTTCTACGGTTTCTGCCAGCGAGGCAAAATCACCGGTAGCCAGCTTTCGCTCGGAATCCGCGGTGGTCAGATCCAACGGAGCGCTGGCTCCATCCGAAGCCGAAGCCCACGCGGCAGCCAGGAATTCGGCATTGGTGGCGTTCAGGTCATGCGCGCGGGCGCGCACGCGCTCTGGCTCCATCACCAGCGCAATGGACGATTCCGGCAACAAGGACAGCAGCGGAACCATCTTGTCCACCAGCAGCGGAGCCAAGGATTCCATGCCTTCAACAGCGATGCCGCCGGCAATCTTGGTGAGCATTTCCTGGGCCGCCGGGAAATGGTTCTTCAGATTCGCTGCCCGGCTCATCACCTGCGGGGTGATGAGCATTTCACGGCAGGGCGTGGCAATGATCCGGGTGGGACCGGGATCATCAGTGGACCGCTGATCTGCGATGGCGAAGAATCGCATCGAGTCGATCTGGTCCCCGAAGAAATCAATGCGGACCGGATGGTCCAATGTCGGCGGGAAAACATCGATGATGCCACCACGCACCGCAAACTCGCCGCGGTGCGTCACCATGTCCACTCGGGCATAAGCCGCAGCAGCCAAGTCCTTGATGACTTTATCGAAGCCCGGCTCGGCATCCAGTTCCAGGATGACCGGGCGCAATTCGCCAAGGCCGGCGACCAACGGCTGCAGCACGGCACGAATTGGAGCAATGATGATGTTTAGGCTCTCATCCCGGTCGTGCAGCCGGCGCAGCACTTCCAGGCGGCGTCCCACGGTATCGCTTCGCGGCGACAAGCGCTCATGGGGCAAGGTTTCCCAAGAAGGGAACTCGGCGATCTGGCCTGCCGGGAGGTAGGCACCCAGTGAGCTGGAGACTTCTTCGGCTTCACGGCCGGTCGCGGTGACGATGAGCGTCACCCCCGAATGCTTGCTTTCACGCAGCGCCTGGCTGATATGCGCCGAGAGGATCGGTCGCATGCCCTGCGGGGCCGCGATTTCCAGCTCTTCGCTGCGCGTCGGGTAGTCATGAGCTGCGCGTTGCCCAATACGCCTGAAGGAAGGTTCCTCGCGCAGGAAATCATGAAGTCCGCTTAGGCTCATGGGGGTTCGGGTCCTCTCATGCAGACGCTTGGCCGGGTGCATTCATACTGTATTACGTCGAAACGACACCACGAACGCCGACCGTAAATGTTTTTCCACGGCCGGAAACGTCAATATGCTGTTTTGGGTGCAGTCCTAGCCTACCCAATGCGGCTTTGCAGATAGTGTTAATACTGTCCGTTGCCGGGCCTGCGATTTCGTTGCCCGGCCACTTAGATTTCCAGATTGGGATTAGCTTTCATGGCATTGAACGCAAGCACTCAGATCGCCCACCCTGCAGACCAGGTCATCGCTACGCTTAGCGATCGTGGCTTTGCCGAGCACCTGACCAAGGTCGCCAACGGTTCCTTGACCGATTTCTCCGTGAACGGCGATACCGCAGGCGCCTTCACCGTGACCACCGTTCGTTCGGTCCCCACCGATCGCGTTCCGGATATCGCCCGCAAGTTCGTTGGCGCGACCATCGAGATCACCCAGGTAGACCAGTGGACAGCACCAGATGCTGCCGGCAACCGCTCGGCTACGGTAAAGATCTCCGTTGCCGGTGTTCCGGTGACCGTCAGCGGCACCGAACAGCTCAAGGCCCAGGGCGAAACTTCCGAATTCTCCATCGACGCCAAGGTTTCCTCGTCGATTCCATTCATCGGCGGCAAGTTGGCTTCGGCTGCGGAGCCTTACCTGGGCAAGGCACTGAATTTGCAGGCTGCTCAGGTCAATGCCTGGCTTTCGAAATAAGCCACTCCGAATAGTTACGTTTCACATTCAGTCCCCGGACGTGCGATTTCTCGCAAAGCGTCCGGGGATTTGTGCTCTGAAGCACTGTTCGCGCTAGGGTTGGTGACAGGTGTGCCGGGAAGTCTGGTCGGCGAGAAATATTCATTTAACGAAGTAAGCGAGTTAAAAGCATGACCCAAACTCCGTCTTCGGGTTCCAGCAAGAACCTGTTTTCGCGCCCCAGCTATAAAGAATCTATCCGTATCGGCGACATCCTGCGCAAGGAAACCGTCGGCGGCATGGTACTCATCGCCGGCGCTTTGCTGGCATTGATCTGGGCTAACACCCCGCTGCGCGAGTCCTACTTCGCACTGCGTGACTTCCACTTCGGACCTACCCTTTTCGGTGTGGATCTGAATCTGTCCATCGGCCACTGGGCTGCCGATGCTCTGCTGGCGGTGTTCTTCTTCCTGACCGGCTTGGAGCTGAAAAAAGAATTCGTCATTGGCGATCTGCGCAATGCGAAAACGGCAGCCGTACCGGTAGCGGCCGCTTTTGGCGGCGTGCTGGTGCCGGCATTGATCTTTGTCGCTATCGCTTCCATGTCCGGTGGCGGTGAGTTGTTGCGTGGCTGGGCCATTCCAACCGCAACAGACATTGCGTTCGCCGTGGCTGTGCTCGCGGTGATTGGTTCGGCGCTTCCCGCAGCGCTGCGCATCTTCCTGCTGACTCTGGCTGTAGTCGATGACCTGATCGCTATTGTCATTATCGCCGTCGTATTCACCGATGACCTGAAGCTGTCCTACCTGGGCCTGTCGCTGATCCCCATCATTCTCTTCACGGTCCTTGCCCGTTTCCTTGGCAAGTTCTTCGCCAAGCGTGCGTGGGCCGCGTGGGCAATCCTGCTGCCGCTGGGTGTCATTACCTGGATCTTCGTCTTCGGCTCCGGCATCCACGCCACCATCGCCGGTGTGGTCTTGGGCTTCTGTGTCCCGGTCAAGCGCACCGATGGCCGTGACGGCATCGGCCTGGCTGAACGATTCGAGCACCGTTTCCGCCCGCTGTCCTCCGGCATATGCATTCCCATCTTCGCCTTCTTCGCCGCCGGCGTGACCGTGATTTCCCCTGACAATGGCAGCGGCGGCCTGCTCACCGATCCGGTGTTCTGGGGCATCGTGCTGGGTCTGGTGCTCGGCAAGCCGATCGGCATTATGGGCTCGACCTGGGTGCTGACCCGGTTCACCAAGGCCTCGCTGGACAAGGATGCCCGCTGGGGCGACCTGCTGGGTGTCACGTTGCTGGCAGGTATCGGTTTCACCGTATCCCTGCTGGTCTCCGAATTGTCCTTCGGGTTGGAGTCGGCGCACTATGAGCATGCCAAGGTAGCAATCCTGGCTGGTTCATTCGTTGCCGCGATCCTCGGTGCCCTGTGGCTGATTCCCCGTAACCGCCGATACAAGGTCATCCACGCGCGCGAGACCCGCGATGCCGATAAGGATGGCATCCCTGATGTGTACCAGCAGGACGACGAAGGAAAGTAGCCTTCTGGAATCCTGAAGAAATAGCTCGGGCGCCGGCTTCCACATGTGGAAGCCGGCGCCCGAGCTATTTGGTTTTGCTACTATTTGCGGGCCTCGTGCATGGCGACCTCAGCGGCTACCCAAGCGAGCATTGCGCACTTGACGCGTGCGGGGAACTTCGAGACGCCGACGAAGGCAGCGGCGTCTTCCAGCACCTCTTCATCCGGCTGGAAGTTTCCCTTGGAGCGCATCATCTCGCGGAAATAGTCCCTCTTCCCAAGAAATTCTTCCTTGGTCAGCTCAGGCAGCATCTCGGCCAGCACCGAGGCAGAGGCCATGGAGATGGAGCACCCATCGCCTTCCCAGCTCATCGACGTGAAATGCTCCTGGTCATCAAGCTCTACGCGGACACGGATCTGGTCGCCGCAGATCGGGTTGTGCTGGTGGGACTCGCCGTGCAGCAATCCTTCGGTGGTCTCAACCAGCGGCGAACCGATGCGGCGCTTCGAGTGGTCCAAGATGACCTGTTGGTATAGCTGATCCAATTCGTTCATTTAAACTCCAAAGTATTCGCGCACGGAGCTCAAGGCCTCAAGCAGGGCCTTGATGTCTTCTTCCGTGTTGTACAGATAGGTGCTGGCGCGGGTCGTGGAATTCACGCCCAGGGCGCGGTGCAGCGGCTGCGCACAGTGGTGGCCCACGCGTACCGCAATGCCGCGCGAGTCGAGGTATTGGCCGACATCATGCGGGTGCACCCCGATCACTTCAAACGGGACAGTACCGATACGCTGCGCGTCGGCCGGACCGAAGACGCGCACGCCTTCGATTTTCGAGATGCCCTCATAGAGCATTGCTCCGAGGTGCTCTTCCCAGGCCGCGATACGGCCCATGCCGATTTCATCCAGGTAGCTGACTGCGGTAGCCAAGCCGTGGGTCTGGGCGATGCGCTGGGTTCCGGCCTCGAAACGCTGCGGCGATGGCATGTATTCTGCGTGCTCCATGTCCACCACGGTGATCATCGATCCACCCGAGAGGAACGGTGGCATTGCGTTGAGCAGTTCTTCACGGCCGTAGAGTGCGCCGATTCCGGTTGGGCCGAGCATCTTGTGGCCGGAGAAGGCCATGAAGTCAACGTCCAGGGCTTTCACGTCGACCGGCAGGTGCGGCACGGACTGGCATCCGTCCAGCACGGTCAGGGCCCCGACCTTGCGGGCAGCGTCAACGAACTTCTGGGTATCGGTGATGGTACCCAGCACATTCGAAACGTGGGTGAAGGCAACGAGCTTGGTTTTCTCGGTAACCAGCTCATCAAGCAATTCGTAGCGCAGTGCACCATCTTCGGTGACGGGCACATAGCGCAGCGTAGCACCGGTGCGGAAAGCCAGTTCCTGCCACGGGATCAGGTTCGCGTGGTGTTCAAGTTCGGTGGTGAGGATTTCATCGCCCGGGCCCAAGCGGAATCGGGCCGCGGCCTCTCCCCCGCGCCCCAAGGAGGCATTGGACATCGAGTAGCTGATCAGGTTCAGCGCTTCGGTGGCATTGGCAGTCCACACCAGTTCGTTGGTGCGTGCACCGATGAACTTGGCGACCTTCTCGCGTGCTTCCTCATAGATCTCGGTAGCTTCAACTGCCAAGGAATGCGCACCGCGGTGTACTGCTGCGTTGGCGTTCTCGTAGTAGTGCTGCTCGGCTTCATAGACGCAACGCGGCTTCTGGCTGGTGGCGCCGGAGTCCAGGTACACAACGTCAACGCCGTTGACTTGGTGCTCCAGAATTTCAAAGTCGGCCTTGATGCGCTCAACTTCTCCAGCTGTCAACGCCTCAAGGGCTTCTGGCTGACCGGTCATCGTGTGCACGTGGTCCTCCGAATAATTGTCATGGATGCCGGACAGGCCGTGGCAAAGAATCGTCACAGGCCTATTAGGCAAGGGGTACATTGGGTAATTATTCCACTCCGGGCCTCGAAGCACATCTAAGTTAGGCCTTAGTAAGGAACGCCTCGGTCCATAGCTTTCCTAATTTAATGAAGTCGAGGACCGCTGCGGACCGTTCAAGTCCCCAGCGGTCCCCGCTTGGCTTCACCGCGCCCCATAGGGATCAGCGGTCAGCTGATATGGAATTTTGCCTGGGCAGCTTCCAATCCCGAGTTCATCAGCAATTCCACTGCGTCAGCGCAATTGTCGATCAGAAACGGAAGATCGGCCTTTTCGGTCTTGGAGAAGTCCTGCAAAACCCATTTGGCAGTATCCATGCGGCCCGGAGGGCGCCCAACGCCTGCGCGCACGCGCAGGTAGTCCTTGGAGCCCATGGCCTTTGAGATATCCCGCAGGCCGTTATGCCCGCCTTCACCGCCACCGCGCTTGAGCTTGATGGTATCGAAGGGAATGTCAATCTCGTCGTGCACGACAATCAGCCGGGCGGCATCGATGCCGAAGAACTTCGCCGCGTTAGCTACCGGCCCGCCCGAAAGATTCATGAAAACCATGGGCTTGGCCAGCACGATGCGTGGACCGCCAACCCCCATGCGTCCTTCGACAACCTGGGAACGCGAGGAGTGGGTCTTGAATTTCGAGCCGACTCGATGAGCCAGTTCATCGAGCACCATCTGCCCGATATTGTGTCTATTGCCAGCGTAGCCGGACCCGGGGTTCCCGAGTCCGGCTACGAGCCAAGTTCCATCACTCATGATGCTCAGCTAAAACCTAGGTCGCTGTAATTAGGCAGCGATGATCAGGTCCATGTGATCAACGGTGCGGTTCAGCGCGTGGATCTGGATGTCCTTGATGGTGGTCTTCACGGTCTTGCCTTCGATGTTCAGAACCAGCTCAACACCGCGGTCGCGAACGGCCAGGGTGGTTTCGCGGCCTGGAAGCAGTACGTGCTGTGGCTCGGAGCCTGCACCGTAGACAACTGCTGGGATCTGGCCATCGCGGCGAGCCTGGCGGGCAGCGCCCTTGCCGAAATCGCTACGTACAACGGCGTCAAGGTTGACAGATGCCATGATAATTCTCCTTAGGAAATGAATGCTTCGTTAAGGCCCTTGCGTGGACTCGGGAAGCATCCAACATCTAGGAGATGAAAGAGCTTTTCCGGCCTTGTCGATAACGGTCCCACCATTGCTGGTGTTTCCCTCGCCTGGGCACAGTCAACAATTCTACCAGCTGCCATCGCCAACGGGAAAACCTGTAGCGAACGCCACTATTCCTGGATTCCGCTCAACGGCTTTGGAAAATAAAAGTATCGTCCAGCGTAAAGCCGTGGGCGTCATCGCAGCGATAACCGCGCAGCCACGGCACTCCATCCACCATCCGCAGATAGAATCCGCGCGGGAATTCCTGATCGCCGGGTGCCGCGGAAGCGACGGTCAACGAATCAGCCGGCTTCTTCCCATCACTGAGCACTGAATTGTTGGAAGACGCTTGGTCTAGGAAATCCAGTCGCATATACGGGCCGGTCATGGCGGGGCACAACTTCAATCCGACGCTGACTGCGCGTTCAAGGACCTGAGTCAACGTTGCTCCGACCTCCAGACCAAGCTGTCGCAGATTACGACTTACCACGGTCACCTTTTGGGGCCGACACAACCTCATCGAAAATCCGGTGGGCTAACAGCATTTTGGCGTAGTCGTTAAGCTGAACCCCTGTTTGGACCATGCGTTGCAGTAGCTCAGCGCGTTCCAGCCCTCCCACAGCGACCTGGCGTATGCCAAGTTCCATGCTGCCCCTCTTGGTCCTTGATCCACCATAAATAATAGTTTTCCGTGTCTGTATAAGGCACCTTCACCGGGCATTTTCTCGGGCGGGGTATATGGGAATCCGAAGTGTTTGAAAACTCGGTGTTTCAAAAATTAGCCGAGTCAAGAACACGTATATCCCGTATGACGACCGGCTTACGGAACACTTCCCTGCGATACATCTTTGAACTTCAACTCAATGCAGGATTCTTGAAAATGCCCAACGTACATGACGAAAGGATGAAGCACAAAACACATACTGAATCGTCTTGCCCACGGAATAGCTGTAAATTTTCTATGGACTGCCTGCTGTTCGTTGGCAGTATTCTAGGAGGACAACTTGGCAATGTATTCAGGTCGTGGGCTGTGGCATTTTCTTGATTCACCGGCAATTCTGGCAACGACCTCAAGGATGGGTTTCGGTTGGCACGGGTTGGACATGCAGCATGGCCTGTGGAGTGAACCCCAAATAATTTCCGCTCTTGCTGAGGCACCAGGTGGAAACATCGCCGTGCGGGTTCGCAGCGGAAGCTACGCAGATATTGGGTTTGCCCTCGATGCCGGTGCCACCCACATCATGGTTCCCATGGTCAATACGGCCGAAGAAGCCCAAGACGTAGCCCACGCGGCAAGGTACGCTCCGCAGGGCGGGAGAAGCTGGGGACCGATGAGTGCGCTGTTCGGGGCACCCGTGCTTAACCCCCAAGAAGCGAACTCTCGAATTCACCTGTCGTTGATGATCGAATCCGCCGAAGGACTGGAAAACCTGGACGCAATCCTTGGCACACCGGGCATCGACTCCATATTCGTGGGCCCGGTCGACTTGGCAATGAGCCTTGGAACGGACGTGGATTCGTTGCTCGCCGCCAAGGACTCTCCGCTTGGATACATAGCAAAAGCGTGCCATGACCACCATATTGAAGTAGGTGCTTTCGCAGGCTCGTCGGTCAGGGCCAGCGCCTTCGAAGGACTCGGCTACGACTGGGTGGCCACCGATACGGATATGGGACTCCTTAAGGCAGGTGCCGCACTAGCCCTCGATGGCTGATTCTGCCGTTGACGGGCAGGATTCCGATTCCCCTGACCCGCTCAGCGTTCCTCTTACGGGCACTGTCAATGATCGGTTAACCGCCTCTGGCCGGCACCCTAAGGTGCCGGCCAGAGGCTTTGCGAAACGAGGGCTGCTAGGCGCGGCCGTCAAACAGGTTCGTGACCGAACCGTCGTGGAATACTTCCGAGATCGCGCGGGCGATCGTCGGGGCAATCGAGAGCACGGTGAGGTTCTCGAAACGCTTCTCTTCAGGGATTGGCAGGGTGTTGGTGACAACAACCTCGCGGGCACCGCAATCAGCCAAACGCTGGGCGGCCGGATCCGAGAAGACCGCGTGGGTAGCCGCGATGATGACGTCCTTGGCGCCGGCTTCCTTCAGCACGCGCACAGCGCCTGCGATGGTTCCGCCGGTGTCGATCATGTCGTCGATCAGGATCGCGATGCGGCCCTCCACCTGGCCAACCACGGTCTTGGACTCGGCCTGGTTAGGCACCGTCAGATCGCGGGACTTGTGGACGAAGGCCAGCGGGGTGCCGCCCAGTCGATCTGCCCACTGCTCGGCAACGCGCACGCGGCCGGTGTCAGGGGAAACCACGGTGACTTCATTTACATCGACCTTGGACTTGATGTAGTCAGCCAGCAGCGGGAAGCCGAACAGGTGGTCCACCGGACCGTCGAAGAAGCCCTGGATCTGTGCGGTGTGCAGATCGCAGGAAATCACGCGGTCAGCACCGGCGGTCTTGAACAGGTCGGCAACCAGGCGGGCCGAGATCGGCTCGCGGCCGCGGCCCTTCTTGTCCTGGCGCGCGTAAGGGTAGAACGGCGCCACGACAGTGATGCGGCGGGCCGAAGCACGCTTCATCGAGTCAATCATGATCAGCTGTTCCATCAGCCAGTTGTTCGTTGGTGCTGGGTAGGACTGCAGCAGGAAAACGTCCTTGCCGCGAACCGACTCATCCGAACGCACGTAGATCTCGCCATTGGCGAAGTCGTAGGCGTTCAACGGCAGCAGTTCGGTGTCGAGTTCCTTGGCTACTTCTGCAGCCAGCTCAGGGTGCGCACGACCGGTGGCCAGCACCAGCTTCTTGTCGACGTTATGGCTGATTTCACTCATGGGGTTTGCTTTCTCGCTCGCTTCGCTATCACGTATGAGGTTGTTGTCGAGGAAATGAAGTCTGTAGCTGAATTACTCGGAAGCCGAAGAGTTCAGCGAGGACTTGAACGCTGCGTCAGCCGAGGAGGTGCCTGGGCGCTTTTCCAGCGTCCACCCCTCGGAGTTGCGCTGCGGTGCCACAGACAGTGCCAAGGCACCGGCCGGGACGTTCTTGCGGACGATGGCTCCGGCTCCGGTGTAGGCGCCGTCCCCGATTTCAACCGGGGCAACGAATACGGTGTTGGAGCTGGTGCGCACATGCGAACCGATCTTGGTGCGGTGCTTCTTTTCGCCATCGTAGTTTGCGGTGATGTTGCCGCAGCCGATATTGGTGAATTCACCGATTTCAGCATCTCCGGCGTAGCCGAGGTGCGAGAGCTTGGAGCCACGGCCAATCGTGACGTTCTTGGTTTCGTAGAAGGCGCCGATCTTGCCATCCGCACCGAGGTCGGTGCCGGGACGCAGGTAGGCGAACGGGCCAACCGAGGCGCCATCAGCGATGCGCGAGTCGGTGGCGTCGGTGCGCTTCACGGTAGCGCGCTGGCCAACAACCACGTTGGTCAGGGTGCTGTCCGGGCCAACGGTGGCATTGGCGCCGATGATGGTCTCGCCGTGCAGCTGGGTGCCTGGCTTGAGGGTGGCGTCCTGGCCGATCATGACGTCAGCGTCGATCCACGTGGTCGCCGGATCAACGATGGTCACGCCCTGGCGCATCCAGAATTCGGTCTTGCGCTCGTTGTAGATGCGGGCCAGATTGGAAACCTGGACGCGGTCGTTGGCGCCCTCGATCTGCCAGCGGTCAGCGATCTGCGAGGAGGCGACGCGGCCACCGCGGCCGCGGGCGATGGCGAGCACATCGGTCAGGTACATTTCGCCCTGCGCATTTTCGGTGGTGACCTCGGTCAGCGCCGAACGCAGGATCTGGGCATCGAAAGCGTAGATGCCGGAGTTGATTTCCTTGATCAGCAGTTCTTCTGCCGAAGCGTCCTTCTGCTCGCGGATTCCTGCAACCTCGCCCTGTTCATCGCGCAGGATGCGGCCGTAGCCGTTAGGGTCATCCAATTCGGTGGTCAGCACGGTCACGGAGTTGCGGTTCGACTCGTGCGTAGCAACCAGTTCCTGGAGCACCTCGCTGGTGAGCAACGGCACATCGCCATAGGTCACCACAACGGTGCCTTCAAGCGATGGGTCCACGGCTTCCAAGCCCAACTGCACGGCGCGGCCGGTACCCGGGATTTCATCCTGGTCGGCAATGGTGATGGAAGGGAACTGTCCCAGAATGTGCTCTGCGACCAGATCACGCTGGTGGCGGACCACCGCTACCAGGTTCTGCGGCTCCAACGCGGAAGCCGCGTAGAGTGCGTGGCCAATCATGGACCGACCTGCGATTTCATGCATGATCTTCGGCTTCGCCGATTTCATGCGAGTGCCAGCGCCGGCGGCTAGGACGATGACAGCTACTGGTGCGTTGACCTGATCACTCAAGTGCATTCTCCTGCAAATTGGATTCAAGGTTTTGGGCAGAGAAGTAAAACCTCAAAGCAAGTCTATCGCGAGCTTCGGGGTGCGCTGAAACTGTTTAAAAAATAAAAGCGCCACTTGCGTGACGCTTCATCATTGGTTCCGCCCCTAGGATTCGAACCTAGAATGCACAGCTCCAAAGGCTGGCGTGTTGCCATTACACCAGGGCGGAAAATGGCTTGCGCAGGTCATGCCCGACAAGCACGCTAATTATTCTGCCATGATCAGCCCAATGTGCGAAATCGCAAAACACCGTAGCTAAACTCACTTTTATTCTCTGCTTTAAACTGCCCAAGTCCTCTGGCACGGCACACGCTCAGATGGTCCTGCCAGGGCCTCGATTTGCTCCCGGAACGTAAAATGGAAATTGTGGCTCATTTACTCGGGGGCGAAGCCCTACATCTGGAATATCCCACCCATGTCGTTTTCGACTCGGTAACCATCGGCATTTCCGATGGCGACCGCATCGGCCTGGTGGGTCGCAACGGCGAAGGCAAGTCCTCGCTGCTCGGCATGCTCTCCGACAGGATCGAGCCCAACTCCGGGCGTGTTACCAAGCGCAACGGCCTGCGCGTGGGCGTGCTGGACCAGTCAGACACCCTGGATCCCGAAGCGACCGTGCACTTCTGCGTGGTGGGCGAGATGGACGACCACGAGTGGGCCGGCGAAGCGCGCATCCGCGACATCATCTCCGGGCTGGTCGCCGACCTGGACTGGGAAGCGAAGGTCAGCACCCTCTCCGGCGGCCAGCGCCGCCGCGTGGCTCTGGCCGCGCTGCTGGTGCAGGACTGGGACGTCGTCATCCTGGACGAACCGACCAACCACCTGGATGTCGAAGGCATCTCCTGGCTCGCCGAGCACATCAATAACCGCTGGTCCAAGAACGCCGGCGGCCTGATGGTCGTCACCCACGACCGCTGGTTCCTCGACGCGGTCTGCACCACCACCTGGGAAGTGCACGACCGCCTGGTCGAGCCCTTCGAGGGCGGTTACGCCGCCTACGTGCTGCAGCGCGTGGAACGCGACCGCATCGCCGCGGTCACCGAAAACAAGCGCCAGAACATGATGAAGAAGGAACTGGCCTGGCTGCGCCGCGGCGCCCCGGCCCGTACCTCCAAGCCGAAGTTCCGCATTGAGGCAGCCAACCAGCTGATCGCCGATGTCCCGCCGGCACGCAACCCGCTGGAGTTGCAGAAGATGGCCACCAGCCGGCTGGGCAAGGACGTCATCGACCTGCTGGACACGGAGGTCTCCTTCGGCGCCAAGCAAGTACTCAAGCCCTTCACCTGGCGCATCGGCCCGGGCGAACGCACCGGCCTGCTCGGTGCCAACGGTGCCGGCAAATCCACCTTGCTGGGCCTGATCGCCGGGACCGTGGAGCCAACTGGCGGCAAGATCAAGCGCGGCCAGACCGTGAAGCTGGCCGTGCTGGACCAGCAGTTCCGCGAACTGGAGCAGATCGGCCAGGACAAGGTCCGCGAAATCCTCGCCCGCTACCGCACCACGTTCAATGTGGATGGCAAGGACCTGACCCCGGCCCAGCTGCTGGAGCGCCTGGGCTTCTCCTCGGCACACCTGTCGACCAAGGTTGCTGAACTCTCCGGCGGCCAGCGCCGCCGCTTGCAGCTGCTGATGATCCTGATGGATGAGCCCAACGTGATGATCCTCGATGAGCCCACCAATGATGTCGATACCGACATGCTGGCGGCCCTGGAAGACCTGCTGGATTCCTGGCCCGGCACCTTGATCGTGGTCTCCCACGACCGCTACCTGCTCGAACGCGTCACCGACCAGCAGTACGCGATCCTGAACGGCAACTTCCGCCACGTGCCCGGCGGCGTGGACGAGTACCTGTTGCTGCGAGCTGCCGAAGGTTCCACTGGCGGGTCCAATCCTTCGCAGGCTTCTTCCGAAACTGCCGCCAAGCCTGCTGGCCCTTCGGGCGCAGAGCTGCGTGCCGCGCAGAAGGAACTGAATGCCAATGAACGCAAGGTCGGCCAGCTAGAGGAAAAGATCGCCAAGGTCCACGCCAAGATGGCCGATCATGACCAGAGCGACTATGAAGGGCTGGGCAAGTTCACCGCTGAGATCAACGAGTATCAAGCGCAGATCGACGAATTGGAAGAACGGTGGCTGGAACTGTCCGAGCTGCTCGGATAGCGTCTGCGTACTGTGACTGAGCTGGAGGGTCCGGAAACGGTCATTGTTGAGACACACGCAGACGAGTTAAGGCGACGCTACTGTTAGTTTATTTGGTACTGGCTTGCCACGTTACTGGCTGTGTACGGTTCCTAAAATATCACTGCCGTGCGCCTTTAGAAGGGTCCCTGCGACAGTCCCGTCGACGATTCATTGGTGAGGGAATCCAGCTCTCCAGCTACTTGCGACGCCACACGGATGTATTCCAGAGCTGATTCAAGGCTTATATCTCCCACCCCATGAGCGGCGGCATTTCGAAGCGAAGCTAGTTCGGTCACAGCATTTTTTCAGATTACTGGGGGCGGAGGAATCTCTTCGAAAGGCGGTGATGGACGATCCAGCACGTGAGGGCTAGGAACCAACAGCCTTAAGATACTTTCCGACTTGCCGCTCAACCTCGAGAAATGCGTTAATAACCCCGGCCGATGGTTTCACCTTCGCGAGTTGCGATGAGAGCTCGTCCGATGGCTCAGAGCCAACAGTCTGCTCTTGACCTAAACTCTTGATTCCTTCGGACAGGACTTTGACTGCAGCGGTGCTCCACGAAGCCTCAAGCCAAGGACTTTTCAGGCTTTCCATGCTGGGCAAACGGTCTTTTATCGCTTCCAAGAGACTTTCTAATCCAGTGCGGAACTTCATAAGTAGAAAAATGACGGCCAGTGGCCGAGCAAGAGAAGCTACCACCGACGAAATAGAGACGAAGACGTCGGGCCAAAGATCGTGCGCTGACGTTTCGACTGGAAAAAAATATACTGCAAACAATGAATACACCACCCGCACTTTCCAAAATGGAGTGATGTCGATCAAGGACGTCTTGGGATGGGCCACCAACCCAATCGTCGGGCCAGCCATGATCGCGACCAAGCCCGAGCCGGAGCGTGCTGCGATCAAGGACGAACTCGACGCCTTGAATGCAAATCCAGCGGCAAAATACCGTAGGCTTCCAATGTCCGATTTCCCATTCTTCCGTCATTTCCCGACGTTGCTGGAAGACCGCCTGAACCACCGAGATGATCCGCAGTTCTTTTCCGAGAGCTGCGTCGAGCGCGAGGAAGCGGCACGCATCGAAGTTCCAATCGCCCACATTGGCGGTTGGTTCGACCTCTTTACCCGCAATACGGTGCGGCAGTTCGAGCTGGCCAGCGAGATGGCATCGACCGATCAGCTCCTGGTCGTCGGCCCGTGGCAGCACGGAAACTTCGTCAGCGAAAAATTGTCTGGCGTCAAACTTCCTGGCAGCACGGTGGATACCAACCAGATCGTGTTCGATTGGATCGCATCGCGCAATCGAGACAGCAAGCGAGATGAGTCGAGCCCATCGGCGTACATCTACGTTTTGGGTGCCAACAAGTGGCGCGCTGAGCAACAGTGGCCCATCGCTGGAACCAAGGTCACCTCCCACTACCTTCGCGCCGACAACAGGCTCAGCGTAGATCCAGGCCCAGAAGGTGAACGCTCATTCGACTACGATCCGCGCAACCCATACGATGCCAAGTCCGTCGTTGGTGGCCTGCCCGATGTCGGAGCACATCACGACCACCCTGGGGTCCTGGTCTACCAATCGGACGTGCTTACTGTCCCGGTCGAGATTACCGGATGGCCAAGCGTCGAGCTCAAAGCTCGAACCTCCTCCACAGACGTCGACTGGCTGGTTGAGCTGAATGTCGTTTCAGCATATGGAACCTCGCGGCTTTACAGCGAAGGCATCACCCGCGCACGGTACCGGAATGGCCGGGACAAGCCCGAGGCCGTGGTGCCAGGCGAAGAAGTCACCTACACCATCGAGATGCGCCCGACCTCGGTCCAAGTCCAACCCGGAGAAAGGATTGAAATTGCCATCTCGGGCGGCAAGTTCCCCACCTACGAACGCAACCCAGGCAGCTTCATCGACCTGAATACGTGCACCGAAGATGACATGGTCGTCTCGCACAACGACATCTTGTCCGGCGTAACCGGTTCCAAGGTGAATCTGCCCATCGTTTCAGTCGAAGCACAGGGGGAATGGATCAAGAACCCTTGGCCTGGTTCCCTCAAGTGGCGCCTGACCATGGGCTTGACGGCACGGGCGCTGATGTCGGTTTCAGGGCACGCGACGACCTGAGCTGAATACTGGCAACTGCCCCGTGGCGCTGAGCGCGCCACGGGGAATTGTGTTCGTACGCCGGTTATGTGGAGTGATTACACACAGCTGAAAGTCTCAGGATCATTCACCCCGCAGCGGGCGAAGGTCGAGCAACGGCATTGATATCTCGCAATGCCTGCATGAACCATGCGCGATCCGCCTAAATAAGGCCAAAGCGAATGAATCGCTCAACGACTAGAAATCATTGATAACGGAGCCCCAGACGCGGCTAGCTGACAATTCAGGCGACGACTACCTATAAACCTAGCGACGATGCGCCACTCGGGCGACCGTGACGACAAGAACCTCGTCCATCGCTTCATAAAGTACCCGGTAGTCACCAATACGAATCCGCCACGCGTTAGTTTCACCTACTAGTTTCTTACACCCGCTAGGACGAGGATCCCTCTCCAGATGAGCAATACCTAACAAAACGCGACGCCGTATACCAGGGTCTAGCTTCTTCAGTTCTTTAGCAGCCGAAGTGGTAAATTCGACGCGGCAAGAGGTCACGCGTCGAGCTCAGCGCGCAGTTCGCTGAGGCTAATGCGCTCGCCATCATCGACCAGCTTGGCGGCTCGATAATCGGCGACATCCCGGAACATCTCCAGTTGCTCCAAAAGCTCAAAATCTTCAGGTCCAATGAGGACCGCAGCAGGCTTTCCATTCTTCGTAATCTGCACACGCTCATGCCCATAGCTAGCACGGCTAACAGCATCAGCAAGACCATCGCGAAGTGCGCGAATCGTGACAGAGGAGGTGATGGAGTTCATTCTTCTACGATATCATTTGTGTACACAATATACATAATGGACAGTTTCAATTGAAAACTAAAGCATCGGCGGTGCGTGTCAAAATCGTCGTTTACGACACATCAATCAACTTCCCTTGACGATATTTTCGACAGTTGAAAAATCAACAGATTTTCCAAGTCATTTCGTAGTTAAACCCAGTTCCATAAACCGCCTATCCGTAAAGCACTCTTCCCACGAGTATTGATACATCTAGGCTCATTGGATATCTCTTGGGGCTTACCAGGCGCTGATTAGTACCCCCAACGTGTGGCAATTTTTAGTGCTTCTGCTTTTGAATTCACATCCAACTTGCGGTATAGAGAACTAATCTGGGATTTAACAGTATTAGGCGAGACAAAAAGCTCATCTGCGATCTGACCGCGTGAACGGTCCGCACGCAGGCCTGCGAGCACACTGAGTTCACGATCAGTCAAAACAGGCCTGACTTCGACACTGGTGGGTGGCATAAAAATCTTCAATCTGCCCAGCTGATCGGAAGTAAGTTGCAGCAACTCTTCCAATTCCAACATGCTCCCGCTCATCCAAAACGGGGCCAAATCAATCAGCTCACCATCCAATGCATGTCGTTTTGCAATGTCCTCCAGGACGCCTTCCGGCAGCACCCCAATGTAACGTGCTGCTAGCCGCGTATTTCGGATCAGATTATCGTGCCGGGCTCCAGTCACTAAGCTCGGCGTTGCCGCCAGAACAGCAAGAGCCCCGTTGCGGTCCCCCCGATACAGTCGATACAGCGCACGGGTTGCAATGAGTTCAGGTGAAGAAGCGGGTATTGTGGACGCGCCTTGATGGTTCAACGCATTGAAACCACCCTCAACACCCAGAAATGCTGCGGCATGATGCAAGGCTCTACCGGCCATGGGTGAATTGGCTGCATAGGGGCGGGAGAGCACAAGTGCCCCCAGAATCCGGTGCGCTGCCTCTGCTCGATCAGTCGATGCCGCATGGATGGCAAGTAGCAGCGCGTGCACCGCCCAAAACTCATCGTTATCAGGCTCATCTGGCAGTTGACCAAGTACTGAACCCAATTTTCCGATATCCAACTCGGCGAAAGCCACGAATGCTTCGGCAAGTTCTGCAGCTCGACCGACCATTGCCGAACCCCAACGAACCTTGGAATGATGATGGCGGAAGCTTACGAGCCAGCGACGAGCAGCACGGGTGTTGCCTTCCTGAGCATGAACCAGCGACAATTTGGATGCTGCATCCGCGGCAATAAAATGGTTTTCCGTAACCTCGGCCAAGGACCACGCAGATTCGTAAGCGGCTGCCGCCGCAGGGCGTTCGTTGGCGATATCCATCGACATTCCGGCATGTAATTCAGCCATGGCTGCCAACGATGGTCTGACATTGCCAGCAGCTGTTGCCTGCCGGACCGCACGACGTAGACGGCGTGCGGCATCTGCCCCTTCGGAACCGTAGTGGCCGTGGAACCTCAGTATTCCCAACTCAACCAAGCCCGCGAAGATAGCCTCAGATTTCGGTTGCCTATAGAGCTCGATGGTGTGCTCGCGTAGCAATTGGGCAGTCTGATCCGTCAAATAGTCAGGCTCCGTTGTCGGAAAAGGAATAACCATCCGGTCTTTAACGGCCGCGGCAGCGATCTTCATCGCAGGACCATAGATTTGCGATCGTCGAGTAGCCCATCGAGGCAACCGGGTGCCTGCCTCGAATAGGAGACGTGGCTCAGTGGTAAAAAGGTCCACCCACCCATCGACGAGGACGGTGGAAAGAGCCCGCCACGAATGTCTGCCTAGTGCTGAACGTACGGCCTCGCCGGTTCTTCCAGCCGCATGCATGGATTCGATGGCGTGCTCGTGGAGCCACTGTGCACGCTGGGGCTCCCGCCACTCCAAGTCGTCAATAATCACCTGCCGAAGCAATTGGGGCATAGCCCAGTCCCCGGACAGGGAGCGTTGTGCCATGGCCGCGCGGCTAAGGGCCGAGATACTTGGAGGGTTTGGATAACGATCGCCATAGAAAGCTACCATGAGATCTTCAGTAAGTTCAGGAAGGAACGCGCACTCCCTCAATATGCCTTCAGGATCAAGAGCATCAATCCATGGCAAGGCTGCACGACGCAGCGCATTGACTGCAGCATTTTGATTAGAGGAATCCGCCAAGAGACTACGCACACAACCAGGCCAACCACCGGTCAGTTGCCATAATCTTTCTGCATCAGGGAAATCTTCTCCGGTCAACGTGGATATATCTGAAGCGGTTAAGAAAAGATCCTTGAAATCAACAACGTGAGCATTGAAATGGCGCAGCATCTTGGCGGCGGGAAAATCAGCAGGAAGAATGACCGCTATGCGTGTGTTGGGTGCACGCATCTGCTGTTCGGCAATTTTATCGAAGATCTCCTCGGGCGGAATACCCACGTTGATCAGCTCGCCTTGGCCATCGAGCCATCGTAGAGCCACCCGGTGCCGATTCGATTCTTGCGGCGCATAGATCAACAACAAGCGTATCTCCGGATCGAGGCTTGGGGCTATCCGGTCCCATAAAATCTCGGCAACAAGTTCTTCAGCGGGAGGCCTTGACTGCGTTTGGGGGTCCATGCCCAAATTATATCTTTTGACTTGGGATCTTTCGGAAGGAGTTCCGGGTAGTTTTTTGACACAGGGGCACCGCCGGACTTTAGCTCACACGGTCGAGAAATATTGCTAGGAATAGGGCAATGCCCGGATCTCCTAAATGGGAAATCCGGGCATTGCTTTTTGTATTACTTCAAGAGCTGACTAGCTGTGACGTCCGCGAGTGCGTCGAGCCAAAACTAAACCAGCCGCCGTCAAGACCAAACCAAGCGCCAGTAGCCACAAGGCAGTGAAACCGGTGCTAGCCAGTCCATCGTCTTTTGGCTTCTGCGTCTGCTGCGGTTCCTCGGAACCATCCACAGAGTCCGAGCCTGAAGGCTGATCAGACTTCTCAGCAGAGGTTGGATCCTGTGAAGGATCCTTGCTCTTCTCTGGCGACTCGGTTGAATCTTCTGCAGGTTCCTCGGTTGGATCCGTCGGGCTCGGCTCAGTTGGATCCGTCGGGCTCGGCTCAGTTGGATCCGTCGGGCTCGGCTCAGTTGGATCCGTCGGGCTCGGCTCAGTTGGATCCGTCGGAGTCGGTTCAGGATCTTCGTCTAGATAGAAGCCGAAGTCGAGAGTCCCGTCGTGATCCCCATCTTCGGTCAGACCTTCAGACTTAGCTTCCCAAGTCGAAGAGTCCTTATCCCGGTCGGTACCATTTTCCTTGGTTGGCAGGTAGCCATCCAAAGCATCAGCGGATTCCTCCCGATCAATGACCACCGTGTAAGACTCTCCATCCTTCAAGACCGGAAGATCCTTGAAGTTGTAGTAGCCATTCTCGTCAGTGGTTACCGGACCGACTGGGTTCCCGTTGACATCAACAACTTCCTTGCCGTCCGGGCCGATCAGTTTCAGCACGACACCCTCAATTGGGTCTTCGTCCTTATCCTGAATTCCGTCGCGGTTCTTATCGACCCATACATAATCGCCCAAGGAAACCGAAGGTTCCTCAGTCGGCTCAGTCGGCTCCACGATAGGTTCCGTCGGAGTCGTAGGTTCCGTCGGTTCCGTCGGAGTCGTAGGTTCCGTCGGTTCCGTCGGAGTCGTAGGTTCCGTCGGAGTCGTAGGTTCCGTCGGTTCCGTCGGAGTCGTAGGTTCCGTCGGAGTCGTAGGTTCCGTCGGAGTCGTAGGTTCCGTCGGTTCCGTCGGAGTCGTAGGTTCCGTCGGCTCCACGGTAGGTTCCGTCGGAGTCGTAGGTTCCGTCGGCTCCACCGTAGGTTCCGTCGGAGTCGTAGGTTCCGTCGGCTCCACCGTAGGTTCCGTCGGAGTCGTAGGTTCCGTCGGCTCCACGGTAGGTTCCGTCGGAGTCGTAGGTTCCGTCGGTTCCGTCGGCTCAACAGTTGGTTCAGTCGGCTCTGGTTCTGGTTTCAGAACCACACCGGCATCCCACGTTGGGTCGATACCCTCAGTAGCCTTGAACTCCTGATCGGCGTAATCCTTGGTCAACGAAGAATTCTCGTCATCCAAGGTGAACTTGATAGTCAGGCCAGACTTCGGATCAGCATCCGAGTCATTCGCATCATCTTCCCCAGCATCCTGCGAAGTAAATTCATACTTCTCAGCCTGCTCGGCAGTCAGCTCGAACTTGACCTGGTAATCGCCGGCCAGCAGCTCATCAAAGATATAGCGGCCATTCTTATCGGTAGTCGTCGAGGAAACTTCCTCACCGTTACCGTCAAGCAGAATTACCTTGACGCCATCAAGAACTTCAGAATCGCCTTGCAACCCATCATTGTTCTTATCAACCCAGACATAGTCGCCCACGGCATAAGTCTTGACCGGCTCAGGCTTCAGTACAAAACCGAAGTCCAAGGTTGGATCGTGCTGACCATCTTCGGTCAGACCCTCCGACTTGGCTTCCCAAGTCGATGAATCATTCTCACGGCTATCTTCCGTCTCAACAGTTGGCACATAAGGAGCCAAAGCTTCCTTAGATGCTTCTCGGTCGATGCTCACCGTGTAGGACTTACCTTCTTCGAGTACAGGAAGGTCCTTGAACTCGTAGAAACCGTTCTCATCGGTAGTAGTCGGTTCAACAGGATTACCGTTGACATCTACTACAGGTTTGCCATCTGGACCAACAAGAGTCAGAACAACATCCTTGATGCCCTTTTCATCCTCATCCTGTAGTCCGTCGTTGTTCTCATCAACCCAAACGTAGTCACCAACGGAGACCCGTGGTTCCTCTGGAGCAATAACAAAACCGAAGTCCAACGTTGGATCATGCTCGCCATCTTCAGTCAAACCCTCCGAAATGGCTTCCCAAGTCGACGAATCATTCTCACGGCTACCATCGGTCTCAATCGTTGGCACGTAAGGAGCCAACGGTTCCTTAGACGCTTCTCGATCAATGCTCACCGTGTAGGACTGCCCCTCTTCGAGTACAGGAAGATCCTTGAACTCGTAGAAACCATTCTCATCGGTAGTGGTCGGTTCAACAGGGTTACCGTTGACATCCACTACTGGCTCACCATCTGGTCCAACAAGCTTCAGAACGACATCCTTGATGCCCTTCTCATCCTCATCTTGGATTCCGTCACGGTTTTCATCGACCCAGACGTAGTCACCAACGGAGACCTTCGGAGCAATGAACCCGAAGTCCAGGGTTGGATCACGCTGACCGTCTTCAGTCAGGTCACCCGACTCAGCTTCCCAAGTCGAGGAATCTTTATCTCGATCGGCGCCGTTTTCCTTGGTTGGCACGTAAGGAGCCAATGGTTCCTTCGACGCGTCCTGATCAATGATCACCTTGTAGGACTGCCCCTCTTCAAGTACAGGAAGATCCTTGAACTCGTAGAAACCATTCTCATCGGTAGTAGTCGGTTCAACAGGGTTACCGTTGACATCCACTACTGGCTCACCATCTGGTCCAACAAGCTTCAGAACGACATCCTTGATGCCCTTCTCATCCTCATCTTGGATTCCGTCACGGTTTTCATCGATCCAGACATAGTCACCAACGGAAACCTTCGGAATCGTGACGAAACCGAAGTCCAACGTTGGATCATGATCGTCATTTTCAGTCAAACCCTCCGAAATGGCTTCCCAAGTCGACGAATCATTCTCACGACTGTCGTCAGTCTCGATGGTCGGAATGTAAGGAGCCAAAGGTTCCTTCGACGCTTCACGATCGATGCTCACCGTGTAGGACTGTCCATCTTCGAGAACCGGCAGGTTGTCAAAGACGTAGTAGCCGTTTTCGTCGGTGGTGGTTGGCCCAACAGGCTTCCCGTTGACATCCACTACTGGCTTGCCATCCGGCCCGGTGATGGTCAGAACGACATCCTTGATGCCCTTCTCATCTTCATCCTGGATTCCGTCACGGTTTTCATCGATCCAGACATAGTCACCAACGGAAACCTTCGGGGTAACAAATCCGAAGTCCAAGGTTGGATCGTGCTGCCCGTCTTCAGTCAGCCCCTGTGAAATGGCTTCCCATGTCGACGAATCATTCTCACGACTGTCGTCAGTCTCGATGGTCGGAATGTAAGGAGCCAACGGTTCCTTAGAAGCTTCCCGATCGATAGTCACCTTGTAGGACTGTCCATCTTCGAGTACCGGCAGGTCCTTGAATTCATAGAATCCATTCTCATCGGTGATAGTTGCTTCAACGGGGTTGCCGTTGATATCAACTACTGGTTCACCGTCAGGTCCAGCGAGTTTCAGAACGACATCCTTGATGCCCTTCTCATCTTCATCCTGGATTCCGTCACGGTTTTCATCGATCCAGACATAGTCGCCAACGGAGACCTTCGGGGTAACAAATCCGAAGTCCAAAGTTGGATCATGCTGGCCGTCTTCGGTCAGACCGGTAGAGGTTGCTTCCCACGTCGAGGAGTCATTCTCACGGCTATCATCTGTCTCGATGGTCGGAATGTAAGGAGCCAACGGTTCCTTCGACGCTTCGCGATCGATGCTCACCTTGTAGGACTGTCCGTCTTCGAGGACTGGTAGGTTCTCGAAGATGTAAAGGCCGTTCTCATCGGTCATGGTCGGCAGCACTGGGTTACCGAAGACATCGGTAACTTCCTTGCCATCCGGCCCGGCGAGGGTCAGAACGACATCCTTGATGCCCTTCTCATCCTCATCCTGCAGACCATCACGATTTTCATCGATCCAGACGTAGTCACCGACCGAGACCTTCTCCTTCTCCTCAGGCTTGAAGGTGATACCAGTCTTGATTGGCTCCTGGCTGCGGTAATCGGTTTGGCCATTTACCTGAGCCTGGGCTGCGTAACCAAAGGAGTTCCACGCCGGCGCGAAGTCCGAAGCGCCCTCGGGCATTTCAGTTTCCGAAACGGTGGTGAAGGTCAGCGATACTCTCTCGCCTGGCGCAAACCCTTCGGACGAATCCAGGACAAGTTTGATGCCCTTGATTTCCTTCGGATTAGCGGGACGCTCGGTGGTCCAGTTTCCGTCGCAACCAGCCCATGGATCCTGCATATTTGCGCCGGTTGGCTTGCACAGCGCAGGGTCGCCGGTCAGGTAAGAGAGCACCATGTCGGTTCCTGCAGGCACTTCTGGCAGCTTGATGTCCAAGAGGGTCGGAATCCACTGGGAACCACGCGGGGTGCTGGCTTGGGAACCCGTTACACCGGTGTCACCGATGTAGGGGAAGATATCCAGAATTTCCATGTGCTGCGCGTTGACGTTACCGGTGTTGGTGACGCTGAGGTTCCACTCGGCAATACCGCCCGGTTTGGTCTCCAAGATGCATGGGTAACGATAGAATCCGCCTTCAAATTCGTAGCAGGTGTCAGCGTTTTCAACCTTAGAGTTGACGTTGTACACGCCGGTCTTCTCGGTCTGTCCACCTGTCAGAACCTCGCGAACGAGCTTACGTGATGAGTAGGCTTGGCCTTCGATGATCGAAACGAGATTGTCATCGCTGCTCTCTTCGGAGTTGTCACCGCTGAAGGTGACCTTGTTCTCCAGTTTTTCTTTCGCGTTCAGCCCTCCACGCACCGTGGTTGGGAGCTTCACGGTGATCGATTCGCCCGGGTACAGTTTGGTTCCCTCGGGGAAGCTGAACTTCAGAGAGTTGCCTTCTTCAACCGCAACAACCTTCGAGGTATCAACCGCGCTGCCTTCCGGCGCTTGGTTGAACTTCTTGTCAAAAGAATACGTAGTCAGCGACTGCCATTCAGGATCAAGAATCAGCTTCGGACCCTGAGCATCGCTTGGCAATATATCGGTAATGACAGGATTCAAGATCGCGTCGGTACCGTTGTTGGTGGCCGTGAACGTGTAGTTCAACTCACGGCCCGGCGCGATCTGACCGTTGCGAGCATCCGAAGTCTTAGAAACCTCGGAATGGGTCTTTCCCGGGTTGAATACCAGATCGTCGGTTGCGTCGTCGGTGTCACGATCCTTGCCCAGACGGGAGACCTCTGCCGAAGCAGTGTTCTCGGTTGCCAGTGCCTGGGTTTCGCCAGGATTACTCTGACCGTCTTCGAGTGCAATCAGTTCACCACTGCGCAGGGTGTACCGCGGCAGAACATTGAACTTGATGGTCGTGTCATTGCTGACAAGTTCTTCAAAGTTCCGACCTTCAGCAGTGACTCGAACGCCTTGAACCTGATCATTAGCAGGCGCAGTAGTAGTCCAGTCGCCGCCTTCAGCGACCAGCGTTCCATCCTTCGACACATACTCCGCACCGGTGAAGTACTCGATGGTGACATCGTAGACACGGCTGTTTGGGACGGGATCCCACCCGGCGAAGTCGAAGGTGTTCCAGAATGTTGGATCCTGATCCACAATCTGAACATAGTCGGCCTTGTGGGTTCCGCTATTAACGTTCAAGGTGACGTTTACCGGTGCGGGGTTACCGTTGCTGGTAAAGAAGTCGATCGGGCCTTCGGGGTTGAACGTCTTGGTCAAAGTTGCATTGAGATCCACCGAGTTTTCGGTGATGATCTCCAGCGGTGCCTGTGGTTCTTTGACAGCCGATTCGTCACCGCGCTGAACGGTCGCTACAGCCGTGTTAGGCAGAACGTAGCCGCGCTTGCCGTCAATACGGTCAAGCTCGGCCAATGCTGCGTCGATGGGTTGTGCCGGATCCGAGCCACGAAGGTCATCGCGCAGCTTGGTGCCAACAGAGACCCAGAACTCGGCGTCGCGTGGAACCAGCTTTTCGCCGTCCTTCGCGAGGCTGAATTCAAATGCTGTGACTTCTTCCCAGCTGCGTCCGTCCGAAAGCGTTGGGGTCAGAGCGTCCGCACCGGTGAAGTTCAGGTCCCCAGCAGCGGTCTTCAAAGTCAGGTGGGCTAGATCCTGGAGTGCTTCGTCAGACAGTCGCACACTGATACCTGTAATGTCAACGTAGTCAAAAGGATTAACCTCGCCGTCTTTCGAATCAACGATCGACAGCTTGTCGACACCATAGGTTGAAGTGTTCTTCGCCCATAGGCTCAAGGCGCTCGTTGGGTTCTTGTTCGTCGGCGCCTCGGAAACAGGTTTCTGAACGATGACGCTCGGGTCCCAAGACTTCGAACTTTGCAGCTGAATCTTCTTGTCGACCCAGACTGACCCTTCGGTATCGTCACCGTTGTTGACACCCAAGACGTTGTCGGTCTTCAACTCATCGGATAGCTCCGTAATGACCTCGAAGTTGACTAATGCCTGCACATCCTTGTCGTGCGGGAACGAGCCTGAATCGCGAGTGTAGGTAATCTGAACTCCGGTAGCACCTTCGGGCAAGATGGTGTTTTCGATTGCCTTGCCGTCTTCGGAGATGACCAAGTCATGCCAATCACCGCTGGCATCCTTATATTTTACAACGACCTTAGTGGCCCCCTGGGTAGCCGGCACCGAGATGCTGTTGGCCTTGAGTGCGGGGACCATTGATGAGAAGTCGTCGGTCTGCACGATCTCGCGGACGTCCATGTTGGTGTTGTTCTGATCAACCTTGGTGTTTAGCCAAACGGTAGTCTTGTCGCCCGGTATACCTTCGATGCGGTGAGGGGTAAACCCCTTGCCACCGATCAACGCGAATTTTGGCTCCTGGACCAGCAAGGTCGCATCGGCTTCGTCTTCGACGACATCTTGGTTTCCAGAGGGAGTGCCCTGGCCCAGAACAACGTTCTTGTAGCCGTCGGGAGAAACTGCGGTTGCCAGAACACCGAATTCGAACTCGTATCCAGATCCAGGGGCGAAAGTGCCGTCGAAGGAGATTTCAAAGCCCTTGACGTCACTACCCGCAGGAAGATTGTCAGGCAAGGAGATCTTTCCGTCATTGTTCTCAAGTAGGTATTCTATGCCGTCAACCGTCAGCACACCCGCGGTGGCTCCGGCTGGCCAGGTGCCGCCGTTGAACTGGTCGAAATCAATACCTTCGCCGAACGGTGAAGTACCCGTTGCGGGTTCCTTCAAAGTTAGATTAGTGAGATTTCGATTTGAGGTGTTGGTCAGTCCAAGCTTCACCGTAGAAGCATTGCGCCCTTCACCAATTTCTGCGGCATCACCAGCAACGACCAACTCCGGGGAGAAGGACTTCGTGGCATCTACCGTGTAGTTTGCCGACTCAATCACGAAGCTATCTTCAGCAGTGAAAGGGTCATTCTGTTCGCCGTTAGGGAGTACAGCGATGATGTTGGTTTCATTCGCGACCACAGCGGCTTCGGCACCATCGCGTAGGACGGTGTTCAGTGGAATCGATCCAGTTGTACCGTTGGCGATGATTCCGCCTTCGGTGTCGGTTGATTTCGTTGAGGTGAAGACGAATTTAAACCCGGTAATGGTTTTTAGATCAAAGCTCTCCGGGAATACAGGCGGTGCGTTAGGGTTGGCGGTTTCTAGAACCTGAGGTTCTGGCGCGTCACCCACGAAGTAGGAAACGACGAGTTCATCGGCACCCTCGGGGTAGACAATGTCACCGAATCCGGTGAATTCAACTGAAGCGAATGGAGCGGAATTGCCTGATGGCTCCTCGATGATCAGCGAAGTTGCGCCCACCTTTGAGGTGTTCTTGATTCCTCCGAGCGTCGCGCTGATGTTCTTATCAGCTCCTTGCTCCAGCACATCTTCGGACCACTGCTTAGTAATTTCGGCGTTGGGAGCCAGATCAATGTTCGGAACAACAGCTTCGGCTGGGTCCTTGATGGATCCAAGGTCAGAAGTGAGTTCTGCTTCGTTAATCAGCTGCTGGCCGTTGAATTTTGGGTCCGCGTTATCGGGGAACTTTGCCACGATGGTTATCGTGTAGTCGGTGCCATCGTTGATACCGATTTTCCCGGGGCGGTCCTCAGAGGTTTCATTGAAAGTCAGCTTTACCGAAGTGCCATCTTCCGAGGGTTCTTCGGTAATATCCTTCGCGAACCCGTTGTAATTAATGCTTTCCAGCACCAATGGTTCAGGAAGGGCATCAATCAGAAACGCATCGCTACACGGTTCAGTGTTTGAGGAGCAGCCCAGCTTGATCTCGTAGTTGACGAAATCGCCCGGACGAATCACTTCATTACTGGTCAGATTCTTTTCCAAGAACATGCCAGCACCGGCGGCGGCACGAGTACCAACTTGCGGTGCTATTGTGCCCTGAATATTATTTACTGCTGTGGACTCTTTGTCCGCTCTTGAATCACTTGCTTCTTGACCTTCCGGTCCGCCTTCTTGCGAGTCGGCGCTTGCGACAGCTGTATCTGCTACAGACGAATCGGAGGAAGGAGCGGCCACTGCTGGCGCTACACCTGCCATTCCAATTCCGACGGTTATCGCAAGGAACGAGGCAAGCATAGATTTCCAGCGTTTTGATACGCCAGATTCGTGCTCTATTCGCATTTTCATATTCCCAATTACCGTTGTTTAGCAGGGTGGTAAACACCCGTCTGGTTCCCTAAACGCAGACTTCCCCCACTGTGGACATCGCGAGTCTAGCAAGGTGATAAATGGGACTATCAGGTTGGAAATAGCTGAGGTCAGGGAAGGATTACTATGCGAATTTGCGCGTTATGCATACGAGCTAGATTTCCAGAAGCTCGCAACCACGGATTTTATGATCGAAGATCGCTATTCTCTCTCAGATACATTCATGCTGAGCCAAGTACGCGTTTCGATTTGAAAATTTTCATACCTTACTAAATTTGGCGTTGGAAAATGATTTTGACATGGCTATATTTAGAACAGCTCTCTCGGTGAGTAGCAATTGAAGTCATTCGCGCCAGAGGATTTCACTTTTCGTGACACTGGACCACGAAGGGAAGGTGAAATAATCACGCGTCAGAAGTGATGTGATTCTTCCCAATTTGGAGCTCGTGAATTATCTACCATCTTCACAGAACTGCAAGTACTTCAAGAGTGTCCAACTGAAAATAACCTTTCGTCGGCTCACGGGTTAAATTCACCCCAAAATTCACCCTTTCTAACCCATGAGCGCTAAATCTCTAACTCACGAGTGCTAGGTCGATCATTTCCGCTGACACAGTTATTGCTGACTCAGTTATTTAATAAATCCCTCGTGGCCAAGTACGCGTACAAAGGCTGTTCGCCGGCATCCGGCGGGTTTCTTAATTTCCGGCACCTCTAAAAGCGCCTTACTGCTGACGACTGTATCGGCCACTCGATCGTCGAATGCAATGGGCTGATTCTAAGTGAACCCCTCGATGCAACGGTTGCTTTTTTCATAGACCCGGGGGCTACCTAAATAAGAAGACAAACAAGGTAAATACATTCGGCGACATGTCTTGTAACCAATAGGTTGCAAGACGTCTCTTCGAACACCGCTCCCCCGCATCAAAAGCACTGAAAATCCAACGCTTCGAAAGTCTCGCAACCATGGGCTTCAAGTAGCAACATCTAGTCGTGCGTACAAGCCCGTTGCGAGACCTTGCTGACATGGAATTTCGGTCGATGTGAATACTTGCATGCATTTGTGAATTGAAAAGTTACTCTGTGCCCGTGTTTATCCCTCGATCACCGAGATGACGGTAGAACGTGGCACGGCTCCACCCGACCAGGCGTGCTGCGTCTTCGGCGGTGCGTCCCTTGCGCCAGCCTGCACTCCGACCTTGATCGAAGCCAACAGCTCCGTTCAATTACGCATGCTTCGTGAGGGCAGGCAAAACTTGGCGATGCTCCATCAGCAACCCCCTGACGAATACGCCTCGTGGAAGCTACGCCAGGAAGCCTTTGGCCTGGCCATACGACTTGGTTCGGCGCTCATGCATGAGGCCGAGCTGACTGTGCCCTCCTTGGACGGCGTTCGTGTGCTTATCCACTCGCGGGATCAGGTGCCGACGCCGCAACAGGAGGGGATTCTCGGCAGGGCCTTGGAGGCGGGCGTGCAGCCAAAGTGGCAGTTTGCGCAGTTCGTTGAACACGCCAGGGCAAGTGCGGAGGTTGCAGATGCCGATGTGGCGCTGGTCAGCCAGATGACAGCCCAACGCCAGTTGCCTGGTTGGCGTTGGCGGCCAATACTTGGCCTCCCGCTCGAGATTACGATGTGGCTGGTGTCTCAACGGCAAACACGAGCAACCGTCCAGGCCGCAGCTCAAGCCGTCGTAAGCTATGCCGCAGCCAATCCGCCAGGAGGTGAACTTTAGTGGTTCATATCCGCCTCGTTGCTGGAAAGCCGCCAATCGAAGTTACGACTTAACCGTCAAACGAAGCTAACAATCACACCTGCGTAAGTCGGCCAAAAAGAATTCCCGGAAATACTGGTTTCCGGGCCACCTCCTTATACTGTGATTTTTCCCCAATCCACTCAAGATCGTGGCAGACTGGCGAACATGGGAATTGTGATCATGGAGGGCCGGTTGCTGTGCGCGGACGCGGCTGAGGCTGAATTGGTGGAGAAATTGCTGCCGGAGCATATACGCCTCACCAAGGCGGAAGACGGCTGCATTTCTTTCTCTGTCACGCAAACCGGCGATCCCTGGGTCTGGCTGGTGCACGAGGAATTCGAAGACAGTGCCGCTTTCGAGGCCCACCAGCAGCGGGCCGCGAAGAGCGAATGGGGCCAGACGACCTCCGGATTGCAACGAATCTACAAGATCAAGGGCTTATAGCCAGGTGCATTTTGAAGCCCACATGCGACGCGGTAAATCCTAGCCCCTCGTAAAAGCGGTGCGCGTCCTGGCGTTGCGCGTCGCTTGTCAGCTGGACCAGCGGAATTCTCTTGCTTTCGGCTTCGGAAATGGCCCAGCGGATCATTTCCGTTCCCAGGCCACCGCCGCGCAATGCGCTGGCCACGCGCACTGCCTCGATCTGCATCCGCTTCGCTCCCCTGCGCGCAAGACCCGGCAACATGGTCAGCTGCATCGTGCCGGCAATGGCTCCGTCATTGCCCTCCACCACGATCAGCGTATGCGCTGGGTCTGCGTGAATCTCGTTGAAAGCCTCCAGATACTGTTCCCCGGCGTCCCCAGCGTCCGCATGCTCTGCACGACGGATCTCATCATCTGCCATCAAGGCAATGATCTGTTCAAGATCCGTAGCCCGTGCTTCGCGCAGGAGGTAGTTCTGGCCGCGTGCCGACAAGCTGCAGGCGCTCATGGGCTCCTCGCGCACCTCAGGCACTGGCCCTGGGCGTACGCGCCGCACCCACCGAGATGGCCATGACGAAGATTCCGGCCGCTTGCAGTGCCCAGCCAAGAATTCCGGCCTGCATCAGCGTGATCATCAAGACGCCAGAAATAATGAGCACAAGTGCTAATGCGCACACATAGATTCCACGTTTATCAAGTCCCATGGCCACAGCCTATGCCCCAGTGTGCCAGCGCTCAAGGCTTTCCGGTGATTCTATCGGCCAGCACGGCCAGCGGCGAGGAGCTCCCCCGCCCCTTCAGTTCGCTTCGATCTGCGGCACCATAGGCTGCATAGAGCCCCTTGGTTGCCAGCCAGCGCAGTGGTTCCGGCTCCCATTTGCGCACCTGGTGATTGACCCACGGCAGATTGGCCAATTCAGTGCTTTCCCCGAGGATCAAGTCGCGCAAGGTTCGTCCGGCCAGGTTCGCTGCGCCGACCCCGGTGCCGACATAGCCGCCGGCCCAGCCCAGTCCGGCCGCCGGGTCCAGCCCGACGGTAGCGGCCCAGTCCCGCGGCACGCCCAGTACCCCGGACCAGGCATGATCGATTCTCGAATTCCGGGTCTGCGGGAACATGCGGTGCAGGATTTCCTGCAGTCCCTCCACGGTGCTTTGCGGCGTCTGGCCATCGGCATCCGTGCGCGAACCATATTTATACGGCACTCCCCGGCCTCCAATGGCAATGCGGTTATCCGCGGTGCGCTGGGCATACATGTAGACGTGGGCGTAGTCCCCCAGCACCTCGCCGTTGTTCCATGCCAGTTCGTCCCAGATGGATGGAGCTAGCGGTTCGGTGGCAATCAAGGACGAATTCATCGGGAGCCACAAGCGCTTGTGTCCTGCTAGCCCGGCAGTAAACCCTTCGGTGGCACGGATGATGTACTCGGCGTCCAATGACCCACCGTCGAATTCGATGCGGCGTGCGCGCAGTGTGGTGGCGCGGGTGTTTTCATAGATCCGTACGCCGAGCCGCTCCACGGCTTCGGCGAGTCCGCGTACCAGTTTTGCAGGATGGATTCTGGCCGCGTGCGGATGCCACAGCCCGGCCCGGGCATTGGCGACGTTGATCTTGCCTTGCGCTGCCTCGGCTTCCAGCAATTCGGTGTGCGTGTGTTCCCATTGCGCGTCGGCCATGGCATCGGCGCGCAAGCGCTTTTCCTGGGCAGGGGTGTAGGCAACTTCGAGTTCGCCGCCCTGCAGGATATCTGCATCGATCCCCTCGGCAGCGCACACCTCGATGACCTCGGCGACGGTCCGGTTCATGGCCAGCTGGAAGTCATTGACTGCTTGCCTGCCATGGGATTTCAGGTAGCGTTCGCGGCCAGCGGTGATGGTGTTGGTCAGCCATCCCCCATTGCGCCCTGAGGCGCCGTAGCCCACGTGCCGGGCTTCGAGGATCGTGATGCGAAGATCCGTGTTGGCCTTGGCCAGGTAATAGGCGGTCCACAGTCCGGTGAACCCGGCACCGATGATGGCGACATCTGCGGTGCCCTGACCGCGTAATTGCTGGCGTGGCTCTGGCAGGCCGATGTCTTCCCACCAGTGCGAGACGCGTCCATTGAGCATGTTGTATTCCGCCCCAGATCCAAAATGAATGGCTCTCAATAATTGCTTTGGGACTCAGCCTAGGGCCGGGCCCAGGGCGCAACAAGAGGGGTGGCGGAAAATGATGCAGGAAATCCCTGCCCGGCCCAAGGCCAGACAGGGACTTCCGGAAAAATTATTCGGAAACGGTAATGTGCGCTCCGGGCGCTGGAGCGGTCACCGGGATGGTAGCGACACCCACCTCATCGCCCAGCTGGGCCATGACCTCTTCAGCATGCTCGGCATCTTCGACCAGCAGAGCCAAGGTCGGCCCCGAACCGGAAACCATGGCTCGCAGGGCACCGGCGCCTTCTGCCATATCGCGCATGGTGCCTAGTTCCGGGGCAAGGGCCAAGGAAGCCTGGGTCAGGTCATTAGCCAGCACCTGGGCCAACGCTGGCGCGTCCGAAGCCATCAGCGCTTCGATGACCGCTGGATCGATTTCCTGCGGGACTTCGATCTCCGTGCCGGAACGCAAGCGATCGAGCATGCCATAGACTCGCGGGGTCGATAGGCCAAAGCTGGCCGGGATCAGCACCCAATGAGTCTTGGCACGAGTCAGCAACGGGGCAAGCTTGTCGCCGATGCCCAGGCCGATGGCGGCCCCGCCCATCAAGGCGAAAGGCACGTCAGCACCGAGGCGTGCGCCCAAGCGGCCGAGTTCTTCCCGGTCCAGCCCGGTTCCCCACAATTCGTTGCAGGCTACCAGGGTGGCCGCCGCGTCTGCAGAGCCTCCACCCATTCCGCCGGCGATCGGGACGCGCTTGGTGATGTGCAGGTTCGCTCCGAGGCTGCAGCCCGTGTGCTCGCGAAGCAGCTGGGCTGCCTGGTGCACCAGATTGCCTGCACCCAGCGGAAAGCTTTCCGGTTCGGAGACCACAGGGGAATTCGGTTCCAGGCTCAGCTGCAATTCCCCGTCGGTGCGCAGCGTCGCTTCAATCTGCTCGGCCAGGGAGACCGCGACGTAGAGGCTCGCCACTTCGTGGTATCCGTCTTCGCGAGGAGGACCGACCTTGAAGTAGCAGTTGATTTTGCCCGGTGCGGTCGCGATGACACGCTGCTTAGACATGCTTATGCCTCGCTAGCTGGAGCTTCAGCGGGAATATCCTGTGCGGCACGGGCAATGTCGATGTACTGGTCAATATCCAGCTTCTCGCCGCGTTCCTTCGGATCAATGCCCGCTGCTACCAGGATCTGTTCGGCACGAGCACCGGAGCCTGCCCAGCCGGAGAGGGCAGCACGCAGCGTCTTGCGGCGCTGGGCGAAGGCTGCATCGATGATGGCGAAGACTTCCTTGCGATCCGGGGCGTCGCTGCGGTCCTTGTCGCGGGTGAACCCCACCAGGCCGGAGTGGATCTTCGGCGCTGGCCAGAAGACGTTCATGCCGATCACGCCAGCCTTGCGCATGGTTCCGTACCAGGCGCCCTTCACCGATGGGACGCCATAGATCTTATTGCCCGGGGTGGCGGCCATCCGGTCGGCAACTTCGTCCTGCACCATGACCAAGCCATTGCGGATGGAAGGGAAGTGCTCCAGCAGGTGCAGCACTACCGGGACGGCAACGTTATACGGGAGGTTGGCGACCAGCGAGGTTGGCTCGCCGGGAAGTTCGGTGACCTTCATGGCGTCGGAAAGGATCACGGTCAGATCGTCTTCTCGGCCAGGGCGGAACTCGGCCATGGTCTGCGGCAGTCGTTTTGCCAGGGGTGGATCGATCTCCACAGCCACGACCTTGGCGGCGGCATCCATGATGCCCAGGGTCAGGGAACCTAGGCCCGGGCCTACTTCCAGCACTGTTTCGGATGGGTCGACTTTGGCGGCGGCGACAATGCGGCGGATGGTGTTCCCATCGATCACAAAGTTCTGCCCCAGCGTCTTGGTAGGGCGGATTCCCAGCTCTTCGGCCAGACGACGGATTTCGGTGGCCCCAAGCAGCGGCAAAGATTCCTTAGACATCACAAATCCAATTCTAGTTCAGCTAAATTGATCCAAACATAACAACGCGACGCATCCACCGTGATGGTGGACGCGTCGCGTTGTTATTCGGCTTTTGCTTTTAGCGCAGGCCCAGCTTGGACGAGCACGATGGCCAGTGGCCCCAGCCGCCTGATCGACGCAGCACTTCAGCTGCAGCGATCTGCTCCTGCGGAGTTGCCTGGTGCGGCAGCGGTGCGTACTTGGTGCCACCCACATTGCGCCACGACGATGCAGAGAACTGCAGTCCGCCGTAGTAGCCGTTGCCGGTGTTAATCGACCAGTTGCCGCCGGATTCGCACTTGGCCAGGGCAGCCCAAGTCGAGGAGATACTGCTCGGGGTTGGAGTGTTCTTGGAAGTTGAAGTTTCCTTCTTCTCTTCCTTGGTGCCAACACGGATTTCCTCGGCAACGGGCTTCTTGGTGACCTTGGACTTGAGGACTTCTTCCTCGCCCTTCTTGCCGTTGCGGGTTTCCTGGCGCAGGGTCAGCTCACGCTCGCCCTTCTTGCCTTCGGTCTTGACCTCGGTGTCGCCCTTATCCAACGAGCTGTCCTTGACCTTCTTGGTCTCGAAGTCGATGTCGCGCGTTTCGTCCCACGTCTTGACCGTTACGTCGATCACCTCGACAGTGGTGCCCGCGGCCAGCTTGACGCTGTCCTTGACGTCCTTGTCGGTTTCGTCCTTGATCTTCACGTTGATTTCGTCGTTGCCGTCGACCTTGATCTTCTCGTCGGCAAGCAATTGCTTGACGGTCAAAGCAGTCGTTGCGATTTTCTTCTTCTTGTCCTTGACGACCAGGGTCATTTCCTTGGGCGTGATGACTTCCAATTCATCGCTCAAGGCTGCGAGCTGCATGTCCTCATCGAGGGAAACCTCGGAATCCTTATCCAGGTCGAGCTGTTCAACCACGTCGGCAACGGTCATGCCGGTAGTGTGCACAACGCGCTCGGTGCCATCCACGGTTACTTCGATCGACTTGTTGCGCTTGATATCAACAAGCTGCTGGTCGGCAAGCTCGGAATCCAGTGCTGCGGAGATCTCGTCGCGCTCAGCCAAGGCAACGTCCTGCTGTTCCAGCAGTGCGCCAACGGTGGCAGCACGGGTGGTGATTTCCTGGCGCTGGCCGTCCACCGACATGACGACCGATTTCTGGCCAGAAATATAGAAAACAGCACCGGCAATAACCACAGCTACGGCGAGCGCCTGAGCCAGGTATTTCACCCAGGTCTTCTTGAGCAAGTGAGTCACGGTAATGAGGTCCCCATCGTTTGTAGACCCAACTACGGGAATCCTGTCAGGATCTCCGGTTGGGCCCGGCAGTGTTCGCTGCCTGTCCTTCAGTCAAAGTTGCGCCGTGTTTCCACTTGCAGCAAGGCGTGAGGATCAGGCTGTCCTGAACACACCGTGCCGAAAATAGGCGGGGGCGGTACCGGACATCTCATCCACCGTAACCGAATTGTTATATTTGTGGCAAGTGTCCTGTAACGAGACACACAACCTCCGGGTCTAGAATTCTCCGTACACTTCTCGCGTATTCGCATCGATCCGGGTGCAGAATTCGGCCAGATCGATCCCCTTGGTTTCCGCCAAGAACCTAGTCGTGTACGGAATCATGTAGCTGGCGTTCGGGCGGCCCCGGAAGGGGTGCGGCGTCAAGAACGGTGCGTCGGTTTCTACCAGAAGCAGTTCTGGATCCGCCAGCGCCAAGGCCTCGCGAAGATCATGCGAATTCTTGAATGTCACAGTTCCAGAGAACGACATGTACCAGCCGTTGTCGTTGCAGATCCGGGCTAATGCCGCGTCCCCAGAGAAGCAGTGGAAGACCACTTTCCCCGGCAATGGCGCGTCCTTGAGCACACGAACCACGTCCTCATGGGCATCCCGGTCATGGATCTGCAGGGCCTTGCCCTGCTCCACCGCAATGCGCAGATGCTCCCGGAAGGAATGCTCCTGGGCACCCCGTCCGTCTTCACCGGTACGGAAGTAGTCCAACCCGGTTTCGCCAATTGCACGCACCCGCGGATCCGCGGCAAGTTCTTCGATCCGCGCGATCGCTCCTTCCAGCTCCCCGCGTTCAGCCAGACGCGCGGCATCGTTGGGGTGAATGGCTACCGCGGCCAGGATATTCGAGTACTCGTTAGCTACCTGAACCGCGTATTCCGATGACTCCACGTCGCAGCCGACCTGGATCAGACCTTTCACGCCAACAGCTGCCGCCGCCGCCAGGGCATCGGCAGCCGTGACCTTCACAGTTCCGTCAAGGAAATCCAGATGCGTATGGTTATCGACCACTGGCACTGGAAGCGCTTCTGGCGCTTCCGGGTACTGCAAATTGCGCTGACTTCCGCCCTTTTCATTGCCAGAAGCACGCGACCGCTCCCCCTGCTCTGCTGCAGCGGCTTGCTCCGTCGGGCGGTAGGCCTCGGGAACCAGGGTGGGATCAGTGTGCTTCTTCTTGGACACGGTTATCCTTTGCGCGTGAATACTGGGATCGAATCTGTGGTTAATTGTGGCACCACTAGGGGTAGCAACGACAATCAGGTGCTCAGCTCCCGGTAGTTAGGCTCTGTTGCTGGACAAAAGATCCCCATATGATGTGATGCAAGACCCAATTGAATGAATGCTGCGGCGATCGATCTTGCCAACGATTCGTTCTTCAGGAGGAACCGCGCATGAGTGCAAACCGAACAGTGCCGTCGCTTGATTCGGCATTCCAGTCCAATTGCCAGCGCATTTTCGATGCTGTCCAGAGCGTCATCACCGGCAAGCCGGAGGCGGTGACTAGCGCATTGACGGTTCTGCTGGCACAGGGCCACCTGCTGGTGGAAGACGTTCCCGGGGTCGGTAAGACCATGCTGGCCAAGTCATTGGCGCGCAGCGTCAATGGTTCGGTGCACCGCATCCAGTTCACCCCGGACCTTTTGCCCAGTGACGTCACCGGTGTCTCGGTTTACTCCCCGCAGACTCACGAATTCACTTTCCATCCCGGACCGGTCTTCGCCAATATCGTCATCGCCGATGAAATCAATCGTGCGAATGCCAAGACCCAGTCGGCATTGCTGGAATGCATGGAAGAAAAGCAAGTCACCGTCGATTCGATCACCCATCGGCTGGAGCAGCCTTTCATGGTCGTGGCCACGCAGAACCCGGTGGAATCCGAGGGCACATTCGCCCTGCCCGAGGCACAGCGCGACCGATTCATGGCACGGCTTTCGCTGGGTTACCCACAACGCGATGCCGAAATCACCATGCTCACCGGCCGGCACCAGTTCGACCCATTGGAAGCACTGCAAGCCGTGGTGCAGCTGGCTGATCTGGGATACATGATTGAGCAGGTTAAAGCGGTGACGGTCACAGAACGGCTAGGCGCCTACGTGGTGGATCTGGGCCGAGCCACACGCGAGCACCCGCAAGTGGCGCTGGGGGCCTCGCCTCGCGCACTGATTCAGTGGGTTCGCGCGGCCAAAGCCCATGCCGCGATTCATGGACGCGACCACGTCTTGCCAGAAGACGTTCGCAGCGTGGCCCAGATGGTGCTGAACCACCGGTTGATCCTGACCCGGCGAGCGGTTGCGGACGGCTTGGATGCCAGCGCCGTGATCCAAGAGCTTGTTGCCAGCACCCCAGTGAGCTAACGGGCAGCCATGGAGAAGATTCCCCGCTACGATTCGCGCGATGCCCTCTCCTGGACGCGCACCGAAAATTCGGCGACAGCCCTGCGGCGTTGGCACCTTGACCTGTTCACCGTGCGCGGTTGGTGCACTGCCGGAGCTGGCGGCCTGCTGGTGTTCGTGGCATATCTCCTGGGCCGGCACGAAATGATGGCTTTGGGCCTGGCCCTGGTGGCGTTGGCTTTGGCGAACTGGGGTTTGGCCTTGCGCCTGCGCGGACGCACGATTATCCACCGGGAGCTGCTCTCGGCGGTTCCCAGCGTTGGCGAGGTCAGCAAGTTCCGCTTGTCGTGTGCTGAGCGTTCCATCATCCAGGAACAATTGCCGGAGGATTTCGGACCCGGCCCACGATTCCAGGCCCCGGGTTCAATCGAATACGAATTGGTGTTCCGCACACGCGGGATCCACCTTGTGGGACCAGCCCAGCAAATAGTCGTGGACCCTCTGGGGCTGATACAGGGAATGGTGCGCACCGGAGCGAGCCTGCAGATCCCCGTGCGTTCCCAATTGCACCGCTTGGATCGTTTCGCCCCGCTCGGCGAACGAACGCTCACTGGCGATGCGAAATTCTCCAGGAGCACCACCACCGACTACTACGATGTCGCGACGCGCGACTACCAGCAAGGCGACTCCGTCCGCCAGGTGCACTGGAAAGCCAGTGCCCGGCACGGAAAGCTCATGGTCCGCCAGGAAAACCACGTGGCAACCGCGCAGGCGCTCCTGGTCCTGGACACTTCCTTCGAGCATTGGAATCACAGCGGATCGGATCTGAGGATCTCGTTGCCGCAGGCTCACGCGGAGGCACTCACCAGCAGCCGCCGCTTTGAAAATGCGTTGTCGTTGGCCAGCAGCATCGGCCTGAGATATGCCACTAGCGGCTACCAGCTCGCCTTCCGGGACCTCACCGGGGCCTCGTTGGCGCAACGAGACCCGCAAAGCGTCTCCGAGCTCGGCGCGCTGAACAGTTTTGAAGACTTCCATGCCGCAACTTCGGACCTGGCCTTGACCAACGGAACAGTTGAAGCCAACGGTTCCGAGATTCTGGGCAATACCCTGCGCAAGGAGCTCTTGGTGTTCCGCGAAGAACCGGTCATCATGATCCTCGGAGAGCTCACTGCGCCGCAGGCAGCTTGGCTGGCTACGCTCTCGCGCACCGTGCGCAATGTCGAGGTTTTCCTGCTGGTCAGCCACCCTGAACGCTATGGGCAGATACAACTTGAATTGGCTCGCACCAGTTGGAAAGTGCATATTCTTCCCGGCGATATGGCGATAGACGAGATGTGGGGATGATGAGCGCTGGCCGTGCTGGGGCAAGCATTCTGGCCCCGACTCCTGAAAATCCGGACCCGAGCGGTGGCTCGGCTCCCGCGATGCGGCTTCTGCTCGTGCGGGTTGCTGCTGCCTGCTGCCTGGCAGTCGCTGTATTAGCGGGTGCCGCCTCGCTGTCCGGGGTCATTGAAGGCTCCAGCTGGTTCCCGGCCTTGGTCCTCCCGGTCTTCGCCGTGCACCTGTGCGCCGGTCTGCTGCGCGCAGTCCGCCGCTTGCGCTGGAGTGCTGTTCCTGCTGCGGCAATCGTCGCCGTGGCATCCATTGCGCTCAGCGATGCCCGGGAAAGCAACATCTACGGTTTGCCTCTCGCCCAATGGGTCTGGAATGTGCTTGGTGAAGCGGGAATCCAGCTAGCTACCCAGGTGCCGCCGGTAGCCAATTCCCGCTCTGTGGCTTTCAGCGTATTGTGCTTCACTTTGGCAATCAGCCTGATCGTGGAAATGCTGGCCAGCTCGCGGCGCATGGCCATGCTGATCATCATTCCCTTGTCCCTGGCGCCGATCATCGCGTCGCTGTTCAAGCAGGAAGGCGCCGGAATTGGCTATCTCGCGCTGCTGTTGTCGGCAGTGCTCGGCTATATTGCGCTGATTCCTTATCTCTTTGCCCCTGCATCTTCCAAGCATTCCCAAGTGATGCTTCCTGCGCCCAGGACGCTGGGAATCCTGGGTGTCAGCGTGATGGCCTGTGTCGGTGCCCTCTTGGCGGCCAGCATCTGGATGCCTGGTTTCCGCAGCGGCATGTTCTCCGAAGGGCAACGTCCTTCGGGTGATCTGCTGGCCAGCAATGTCGATCCGCTGATCAACCTCGGGAGAGACCTCCGCTCGAACAGCGGTGTTCCCATCCTGGACTACTACACAACTGCTGAAGAAGCGCCTTACCTGCGCACTCAGGTGATCAAGGATCTTTCCGCAGACCGCTGGGAACCAAGCGAAAGCTCCATGCAGCACACGCTTGATGGCACCTCCGCGGTGTCAACGAATTTCAGCACGTTCAACAGCACCGACGAAGTCTTGCGAATGACTTGGCCTGATGGCATCAGCAGTCCGGTCCTTCCTTTGCCCAACCAATCCTATTTCGTGCAGGGCATCGTCGGGGATTGGAACTGGACCTACGAGACCTCGGTGGCTAGGCTCACTGGCGACGCCATGGCATCGACCAACGACATTTCAGTGGCCTACGCGGATTTGGCCATCAGCACGCAAATGGTCCGCAATGTCGGGCACATGGGAGTCGATGCCAGCGACCAGCTGCCCGAGGAATACCTGCGTCTTCCGCAGGATCCTGACAACGGATTGGAACCGTTGCTGCAGCAAACCCTCGATGAGGTTTTCGGCAAGAAGGGGAAGCCTGCCAACGACATTGATACCGCCGTGGCTTTGCAGCATTTCTTCCGTTCCGGGAATTTCGTGTACTCCGAACGCACCCCGCTGCGCGAAGGCTACGACGGGGCCAATCGTCGAGTTGTTGAAGCATTCCTGGCCCGGCGCCAGGGGTATTGCGTGCACTTCGCCTCGGCGATGGCCCTGCTGGCTCGTGAAGCCGGAATCCCTTCGCGCATTGCCGTGGGGTATGCACCTGGTGAAGCCAGCGGAGACACTCTCGAAATCACCGGGGACACCGCCCAGAGCATGCTGGAACGGCGCCTGGAAGAAGGTACCGAGCTCACCGGATATACCGTCAGCGGGAAACAGTCCCACGCGTGGCCAGAATTGTATTTGAACGGGCTGGGTTGGATTCCGTTTGAGCCCACCCCGGGTCGGGGCTACTCGCCAAGTTACGCGCCGGAACCAACTCCTACGTCGAACCCGCAAGAAAGCACTGCACCCCAAGTGCCCACCGAGCGCGGCAACCCGAGCCTCCCGGCCAGCGCCGCGCCTTCTGCGCCGGCACCGTCCGCAGATTCTGGGACCCAGGGCGCAAAGGCAGTGTGGCTGTTGCCAGCGGTCCTGTTGCTGGCCTTCCTCGCACTGGGAGTTGCTCCGTGGCGTCGCCATCGCCTGCGTGAGGAGCGGCTAGGACGCGTGCGCCGTGGCGGCGCTGATGCCGCTCCAGCTCTGCTGGCCGAGCTGCAGGCTATTGGGGCCGATTACCGGGGGCCGGCTGGCAGCCACGAGTCGGCCGGTGACTACACTACCCGGCTGGGCGAAGACCATCCCCAAGTCGCCAAGGATTTGCAGTCCCTGAAAACTGTCATCCAAGAGAGCTTCTACGCCAACAGGCATCCCAGCGCTGATGATGCCGCTCCGCTGCTTGACGCCTTGCACGCGATCCAGGGCAATTTGCGCGGCGAGCTGTCCTTTATCCAACGAATCAGGGCATTCTTGTTCCCTGCTTCGGTGCACCCGCGTCATTCGCGCTCGGAAGAATCCACGCGAATCGACATGTAGCCATCGGTTTAACCGGCCAAGGCCCGACCGGAAGAATCCGGTCGGGCCTCGGCGCGAGCTGGAGAATCTACTTCTTGGCTGCGTAAGGATCGGCAATGCCGATGTACTGCACGGTGGTGTATTCCTCCAGGCCTTCGGCGCCGCCTTCGCGGCCCAGGCCCGACTGCTTCACGCCACCGAATGGTGCCGCGGCGTTGGAGATCACGCCAGCGTTGAATCCAACCAGGCCGAATTCGATCTGCTCCGAAACACGGAACATGCGGTTGAAGTCCTGCGAGTAGATGTAGGAAGCCAAACCGTATTCGGTGGAGTTGGCCAGCTTGATAGCCTGGGCCTCATCCTTGAACGTGGTCACTGGTGCCACTGGGCCGAAGATTTCCTGGCTCAGGATCTTGGCGTCGTTGGCGACATTGGCCAGCACGGTTGGCTGGTAGAAGTAGCCCGGGCCGTCAACTGGCGCACCGCCGGTGATGGCAGTCGCGCCGGCGGCGACGGCGGCTTCAACCAGCGAGTGGACTTCGTCGCGGGCCTTTTCCTCGACCAGCGGGCCTACCGTGGTGTCGGCTTCGGTGCCGCGCCCTGGCTTCAGGGCCTTCATCGCTGCAGCGAACTTGGCGGTGAATTCCTCGGCAACGTCCTCATGGACCAGGAAGCGGTTAGCAGCGGTGCAGGCTTCGCCCATGTTGCGCATCTTGGCTGCCATGGCGCCCTCGACAGCAGCATCCAGATCGGCATCCTCGAAGACGATGAATGGTGCGTTGCCACCCAACTCCATCGAGGTGCGCAGGACCTTGTCTGCGGCGTCCTTCATCAGCTGCTTGCCCACCGGGGTCGAGCCGGTGAAGGAAACCTTGCGCAGGCGGTCATCTTGCATCAGCGGGCCGGAGATCTTCGAGGCCGAAGCGCCGGAGACCACGTTCAGCACACCAGCTGGAAGGCCTGCTTCCATCATCGTGGCTGCGAAAAGCTGGGAAGTCAGCGGGGTCAGCTTGGCTGGTTTGAGCACCATGGTGCAGCCTGCCGCTACTGCAGGGCCGACCTTGCGGGTAGCCATGGCCAGCGGGAAGTTCCATGGGGTGATCAGCAGGCATGGGCCAACCGGCTTGTGCTGGACCAGTACCTTGTTCTTGCCCTCGGGGGTGGTGAGGTAGCGGCCGTAGTGGCGTACGGCTTCTTCGGAGAACCAGCGCAGGAATTCGGCGCCATAGGTTACTTCGCCATAGGCCTCGGCCAGTGGTTTGCCCATTTCCAGGCTCATCAGCAGCGCAAAGTCATCCTTGCGCTCGGTGACAAGGTCGAAAGCACGGCGCAGGATCTCCGCGCGTTCGCGTGGTGCGGTCAGTGCCCATTCGGCTTGGACTGCGTCAGCTGCATCCAGTGCAGCCATTGCGTCTTCGCTCGTAGCACTGGCCAGCGTCAGCAACTTCTCGCCGGTAGCCGGGTCGAGCACGTCGAAGGTGCCACCGTCGGAGGCATCCCTCCATTCGCCATTAATCAATAGGCCGGTTGGCACCTTGGCAAGCAGTTCCGCTTCGCGCTGGGCAGTAATCGACATACGAGCATCTCCTGATAGAAAATAATGAAAACTAATCGTCTTTGATGTCTACGCTATTCCTGGCAGGTGGTGGCTGTAAATTGCCGTCTGCACGATAAACGCGAGCATTCATTGTGCATTTAGCCTATGCGACTTCGGCTATTTTCCCGCTTCGTGACGTGCTGCCAGAACAGCTTCATAAAGCTCGCGTTTCTGCACGCCGAATTTTTCGGCGACTTCGGCCACGGCCTGCTTCATGCGCATGCCTTCCTCCACGAGGGCTGCAACCTTGGGAAGCAAATCCTCGATGGATGCGGCCTCGGCTTCCGGGGCTCCGTGGACCACCACAACAATTTCTCCGCGTACGCCATCTTCTGCCCATGCGCGCAGATTTGCCAGTGAATCTCGACGGACCTCTTCAAACTTCTTGGTCAGCTCGCGGGCTACGGCGGCCTGGCGGTCTTGGCCAAATGCTTCGATAGCGGCATCCAGGAAGTCGCTCAGCCGGTGAGGAGCCTCGAAGAACACCATGGTGCGATCTTCGGCGAGCAAGGAATCCAGGCGCTTGCGGCGTTCCCCCGCCTTGCGCGGCAGGAAGCCTTCAAAGGTGAAACGGCCAGTTGGCAATCCGGACAGGGCCAGCGCGGTGAGCACCGCAGAAGGGCCCGGTACCGCGGTGACACGGATTCCAGCACTCAAGGCAGCGGCCACCAATGGGTAGCCGGGGTCCGATACCGCCGGCATTCCTGCATCGGAAACCACCAGCACAGTCGCGCCCTCGGCGGCCAGGTCAATCACCTCGGAGAGCTTGTGAGCCTCGTTGTGCTCATGCAGGCTCATCACCCTCGCAGTGATTTTAATGCCCAGGGCATGGGCCAGGTGGTGGAAGTTTCTGGTGTCCTCCGCGGCGATGATATCGGCACTGGCCATAATCTCCCGCAGACGCGGGGAGGCGTCGGACAAATTGCCAATCGGGGTGGCTCCCAGGACGATTACGCCCTCATTATCTGAGTTCTGCACATTCTTAAGCCTACGCGACGCAGGAAAAGCCCACTTTCTGGACTTTCCCCCGGTAGCATGAATTGGTGATGGGCACCTCGGTTTTAGACACTCCGGACTCCGGCCACGTACGCTCGGCGCGACAGGCCTTCACTTTCGAGAGCCTGAAACAGCGGCTCCTGCCTGTGGTGGCTCCCAGCGGCCCGCTGATGTGGATCATTCCGCTGGTCGTGACACTGATTGCCGGCCTCTTGCGCTTCGTCAACCTGGCGCACCCGCACCTGCTGATCTTTGATGAAACCTATTACGTCAAGGACGCTTTCGCGATGCTGCAAAGCGGATACGAGCGCGAATGGGCTGACGACAGCGACGGGAAGTTCATCGCGGGCGACCCGCAGCTGGAAGCTGAAGCTTCTTTTGTCGTCCACCCGCCGCTGGGCAAGTGGTTGATCGGCGTGGGCATGCTCCTCTTCGGTGATTTCAATGGCTTCGGCTGGCGTTTTTCCACAGCGCTCGTCGGCACCCTCTCGGTCCTGCTAGTCACTCTGTGCGCCCGCTTGCTCTTCGGTTCCCACGTCCTTGCCGGCATCGCCGGTTTGCTCATGGCCATCGACGGCCATTCCATAGTCATGTCGCGCACCGCGTTGCTGGACATCTTCTTGATGTTCTTTGTGATTGCCGCGTTTTATGCCCTGCTCAAAGACCGGATACATGGCAGAACCGTGCTTGCCCGGAAGCTTTCAGTGCCCGAGGGTAACCGGCCAGATGACTTCCTGCTCGTTCATGGCCCTATGCTCTGGTGGCGCCCATGGCGGCTGATCGCAGCGATCATGCTCGGTGGCGCAGTTGGCATTAAATGGTCGGCGCTGTCCTTCGTAGCTGTATTCTGCCTCATGGCGGTGCTTTGGGACTTTGGTGCGCGGCGCACCGCAGGAGTTCACAAGTGGCAGTCGGCGGCATTCATCCGCGACGGAATCTATTCCTTCTTCACCATGCTGCCGCTGGTGCTGCTGACCTATTTGTCCACGTGGACCGGGTGGCTGATCACCCAGGGCGGCCGATACCGCCATTGGGCCGAGGAGAATCCCGGCGAAGGCATTAGCTGGCTGCCCTCGCCGTTGCGTTCCTTGTGGCATTATCACCAGGCTGGCTACGAATTCCATACCGGGCTCGACTCCGAGCATGGCTGGCAATCCTCGCCGTGGACGTGGCCCTTCGCCGGACGTCCAGTGCTGTTCTACTTCGAAGGCTACGACAAGGGAGCCAACGGCTGCGGGCTGGAACGTTGCACCGAGGTCATTACCGACCTGCCTAACCCGTTGATGTGGTGGGCCTGCACCATCAGCATGTTCTTGCTGATTCTGTGGTGGATTGGCGCCCGTGATTGGCGCGCCGGAGCGGTCCTCTCATCGGTGGCGGCCGGGTTCCTGCCGTGGCTGATGTACCCAGAACGCACAATGTTCTTCTTCTACACCCTGCCACTGGTTCCGTTCATGGTTCTCGCGTTGACGTATATGATTGGCAGGTTCATTCCACGCGACCCTAATTCCAGTGCCGCGCACCGATCACGCATCATCGTACTCACCATATTCATGGCGTTATTCCTAGTCACGTCGGCCTTTTTCTGGCCGATATGGAGTGGGGAAATGATCGCGGATGACTACTGGCGCTTGCACGTGTGGCTCCCCAGCTGGGGCTAGGCTGCCCGTGGCTTGGCCACCTGCTTCCATGAAATAGGCCACTAAGACGACCATCGAATCCCAAAGGACAATTCTTCAATGCAAGAAGTAACCGTCGAGCTACTCACTGATCTAGCACCAGAAGTAAACACGACGAGCCTACTCCTTGATCGCGTAGCACGTGGGGCGCAACGACCACTGTTCAGCGTGCAGCGCGACGGCACCTGGCATGATCTCAGTGCCGGTGATTTCCTCATTGATGTCAAGCGCCTGGCAATGGCGCTGATCAATGATGGGTTGCAGCCCGGTGACAAGGTCGCCATTATTTCCCGTACCCGCTATGAATGGGCTTTGGCAGAGGAAGCGGTGTGGTTCGCCGGAGGCGTGACGGTCCCCATCTACGAAACTTCCAGCGCCTTCCAGATCGAATGGATCCTGCGCGACTCCGGTGCGCGCGTGGTTTTCGCCGAAAACCACGAGCTGCGCGCCAACGTCCGCCAGGCGGCGGCTCAGCTGGGCGAACCGGTTCGCACCCACATCTTTGAAGGCTCCGACACGGCGGACAAGACGCTTATTCCCTCCGCTGGCCTGCATCAGCTGATGGTTCCTGCCAACCAAGTCGATGAGCAGCTGGTCGAATCCCGCCGTGCTTCCATGACCCTCCAGGACGTGGCCACGATGGTCTACACCTCGGGTACCACCGGGCGTCCCAAGGGCTGCAATATGACCCACTCGAACTTTGCCATGGTGGCGCATAATCTGGCCGGCCATATGCTCGAAGTGCTCGGGGAAGAGCGCCGAACGCTGATGTTCCTGCCGCTGGCCCACGTATTGGCTCGTGCCGTCCAGCAGACCTGCATCCACGGCGGATCGGTGATTGCGCATTCCAGTTCCATGGCCAATCTGGTCGAGGACATGTCCGCGGTCAAGCCCGGCTTCCTGCTGGCCGTGCCGCGCGTCTTCGAGAAAATTCGCACCACCGCTTTGGCCACAGCCGAACGTGGCGGCAAGGCCGAGCTGTTCCTCAAGGCAGAACAGGCAGCCATCGAGGTTTCCAAGATCCGTGATGCGCGTGCGCGTGGCCTCAAGACTCGCATGCCCTTGGGCCTGCGTGCCCGCCATGCCTTGTTCAGCAAGGTCCTCTACCCGAAGTTGCAGGCCGTCTTTGGCGGCCACTGCGGTTACGCGATTTCCGGAGCCAGTGCATTGAACCCGGACTTGGCTCATTTCTTCCGCGGCGCTGGCATTGAACTGCTCGAAGGCTACGGCCTGACCGAAACCACCGCCCCAGCCACCGTGAATCAAGCATCACGAATCCGCGTGGGCACCGTGGGTCGTCCGCTTCCCGGCACCTCCATCAGGATCGCCGATGACGGTGAAATCCTGGTCAAGGGCATTGGGGTTTTCGCGAGCTATCACAACAATCCTGCCGCCACGGCTGAAGTCTTCGATGAAGACGGCTATTTCAAGACTGGTGATACCGGAGTCCTGGATGATGGAGGATTCCTCCAGGTCACTGGCCGCAAGAAGGAACTGATCGTCACCGCCGGCGGCAAGAACGTCTCCCCTGGCCCGTTGGAAGAGATGGTCCGCGCCGGACGCATCGTCTCCCAGTGCGTACTGGCTGGCGAACAGCGCCCATTCATTACGGCCATGATGACCCTCGATCCCGAAGAACTGGTGCTGTGGGCCAAGGCCAAGGGGCTTGAAGCAATGACCCTGGCTGAGGCGGCCATCAACCCAGCAGTGATCGCCGAGGTCCAGAGCTACGTGGATACCGCTAACTTGACCGTTTCCAAGGCTGAGTCCATTCGCAAGTTCGTGGTCCTGGAAGAGGAATTCACCGAAGCTTCCGGGCACCTGACCAACTCGTTGAAGCTCAAGCGCCAGAGCGTTCTCGAAGAATTCGAAGGCCGCGTGGAAGCCCTCTACCGCCAGTAATTCCCACTGGGTAAAGCAATGGGGAGCAGTTCGCCATGAACTGCTCCCCCAGTGCTTTAAGCCTTGTGCCAGCTAGTTGCCAATGCCGAACGCACGGGCCTCCTGGCGCAGCCGGGCCGCCTCACGGCGGCGGCCGGTTGGCCAGCAACTGATCAATACAGTGACGATCGTGGCCAGCACCAGCACGGCGATGCCAATGGCGCTATCGAGCCAGTACTGCTCTGGGTACAGGCGGATCAGCGTATCGCTGACGTTGAAGGTCCAGGTGCCGTCGGAGAAGAAGAGGGCATGGAACTGGGTGAAGAAATTGTCCCATCCCACAATCGCGGAGACGGCCAGCGCAGCAATGCCCGCCAAGGCCAAGATCGCTCCCGAGAACAATGCACGCCGTACGCCGCCTGCATAGCGCTTGGCGAGGTACCAAACACCGATGATCAAGATGACCGCTAGAACAGCTCCGAGGATATAGGCGAACCCGATGAGGTTCTTCACGTCCACCATGTGCTGGACCTCCCCTTCGGTGAACATGCTTGAATCGGTGGAAAGCTTCAGGCCGGCCAAGTATTCGGGGCCGGCAAAGTTGTTCAGGTAATCCACACCGTAGCTGCCGTAGGTCAGGCGTTCAGAATCGGTGAAACCAAAGGAATCGCTTGGGAATCCAGGGCGGCCGTAGGACAGGGCCAGGAAAGCCGGCGTGGCAACCAAACGGATGGCAGCGATCAAGGTCAGCAACGGGAAGACCAGAGCCACGATCACCTGGGCAGTACGGCCCAGGGCCGGCTTCGAGTTCAGTGCCCGTTCGCGCGCAACCCGGCGCTTCACGGCCGCTTCGGAAGGTTCCGGTTCTGGCGCGTAGCTGCCAAAGACGCGGTTACGTGCTTGGGCAACGGCAGCCTTTGTTGTTGGCAGGGATCCGGTCTTCGGAGCAGCAGACACCGGTGGCACGCTTTGCGCGGTGGTTGCCTTCTCGCTGGCCTGCGGCTCAGCGGACTTCCCGGCACCGGCGGCGGCTTCGCTTTGCACCTGCTTCTCCGCTTCGATTTCGTGCGGTAGCTTGATGGCGCGAATGACATCTTCTACTGGCTCTTTAGCGGCCGGCTTCGCAGCGGGCGCCTTGGCGGCAGGCTTCGCGGCCGCAGGTTTGGCCGCAACTGGCTTGGCGGCTGCCTGCTTGGACGCCGCGGGCTTGACGGGCGCTGGCTTGACCGGCTGCTTGGTTGCCGGGGCTTTGGCCGCAGCAGGCTTGGCCTCAGCTGGCTTGGCCGCAGGGGTCGCGGCAGGCTTGTCTGCCGCTGGCTTCACGGGGGCAGGCTGCGCCTTGGCTGCAGGAGCTGCAGTTGGGTTCTTGGTCTCGGCGTCGGTTTTGCCGGACATCGCGCGGCGGATGGCCTCTTTGCGGGCTTCTTCCTTTTGGGCAGCGGCGTTTGCCTGGGCCTGGTTCTTGTGCTTTTCCAGGCGCGCAGTAAGCTCTTCAGCTTTTTGGCTCAGGCTGGTCTGTGGGCTTGTCATGTTGCCAGTGGCAGCCGGTGCCGGCTGGCCCGTAGTTCCTTGCCCTCCAGTGGGGTTTTTCGCCGCCTCAGCCATGAGGAGTCCTCCTGCAATTCGCGCGATGGTGTGCTGTTTTGGGGTTGCTTTACGGGCCGAGTACGGCGCACGCGCCTTTAGCATATCCAGCGAGGCGAGTCATCTGACGGATTACCACACCAAAATTGGATTTCAGCTAGGACACAAAGAGGTGCTGCAGATGCCGCCGAAGTGCCGATGCAGGTTCAAGAATTCTTCGAGAAGAAGGTCTAGGCTTCTTCGTCGCCAGCTGGGAGCACAGCCAAGCGGACGCGAGTGTCAAAGCGCTGTGCACGGATATCGCGGGGACGGACTGAATCAATGGGCGAATCCGATGCGTGGCGAGGTTCGCGAACCTTTGGTTCTCGATCGCGGACGGCATTCACCAACGCGTTCAGCTCATCTTCTGGTTCAAGCACATCTGGGATGGCGCCACGGATCAGGCTCCACCCGCTGGGAACTGTCAGACGGTTCGCATGGCGGGCGCACAGGTCATAGCAGTGCGGTTCCGGGTACGTCGCCAAAGGCCCAAGAACAGCAGTTGAATCTGCGTATACGTAGGTAAGAGTAGCGCGGGCCGTTTCACGGCAGGCTGGGCGAGAACAAAGACGAAGACCTTCCACGTTTGCCATTCTACTCGGCTGGTCAGCACATCCTTGGGATCTTCGCCCATTTGCGGGCTGATGGGCACCGGCACAGTGTCGCAAGCGCTAGGCTGAGTTCATGAACTCCAAGTTGCCTGATCCGCCAAGCGGTTCCCGTCGCCACCGCCACGGACGCGGGCGGCGTGGCCCGCTGATGCCCATGCATCTTCCTGCTTACCGTTCACGGCCGGAACGATTTGATGATGCCGTGATGGCCAGTGCGCAAAGGCTCTCGGAACGCTGGCCCGGAGAAATTGAAAAGATCGATTTCCTGATTGATCCGGTGCCCAGTGACAAGCTGCTGGAACAGGCTGCTGCACTGGGCGAGCGGGTGCCGCTTGCATCATCAAAATCAGCTTCGGCTAGCCGCCCAGCGCGCATCATCATTTATCGCTTGCCCATTGAGCAGATTGCGGAAAACACCGGCGAACTCTTGGATCTGGTCCATCAGTGCGTGGTGCACGAGGTCGCGCAGCTTTGGATGAAACCCATCTCGGAAGTGGACCCCGGATATTTCCCTGAGGATCCGGACTACTAGGGCCATCTTCTCTAGCTGGCCTGGATCCGGCTTTCACGTCCCGGCGCATGGGAGGCCAGGCCAACGCGCACGGCACCGATCCATACCAGCGCAGCACCAACCAGGTGGGCGACCACAAGCAGCTCTGGCAGGCTGGTCATGGCCTGGATCGCTCCGAGCAGCCCCTGTCCGGCCAATACCCAGAGGTAGAGCTTGGCTTTGTGCGCCACGTCCGGTACTTGTTCTTTTCTTGCTTGACGCCACATCACCATAGCAACAACCAGTGCGCCCACGGCTGCTGCGGCATGCACGAGAGTGATCTGCAGCCAGTCGAAGCCCATCCGCGGGACCTCGGCCGAGTCTCCGGCATGCGGACCTGAGCCGGTCACCCCGGTGCCAATGATGACGAGCAGGGCGCTGAGAACAACTAACCAGGTTCCCAGCGACTTCAGCGAATCCGTACTGGCTTTTGAGCCGGCGTTTCCCAGATTCTGCACCTTGTCCCAGGTGGCCGCAGCGGCAGTGAGCAGCAAGGTCGCAGCCAGGAAATGGGCGGCAACTACGTAGGGGTTCAGTTTCACCCAGACGGTGATCCCGCCAATGACCGCATTGAGCACAACAAGCCAGAACTGGAACCACGCCCATCGGGTGATGCCCGGAACTGGTTCGCGTTGCAGTCGGGCGGCAATGATGACCCAACCAACCGCTGCGCACAGGACAAAGGTGAGCAGCCGATTGACGAACTCGATGGTCGCGTGAATCCCCATTTCAGCGGTTGGCGCGATGGAGCCGCCGGTGCAGGTTGGCCAGTCGGGGCAGCCTAGTCCTGACCCGGTGACTCGAACGACACCGCCGCCGACAATAATCAGAATCGCTGCGATCATTGCCGATAGCGAAGCTGCCTTGAGCGAACTACGTTCCAGCGTGATTCGCTCAGCCAGCCATGCGAAAGGGGTCTTCAATTATCCAGTTCCTTAATGGCGGATTCCTAGCCGCCGATGTTCACCACAATGCCGTCGCGTCCGGCATTCGCCTGTGGCATGGCAGCCCAAGCGATGGAACGATCGGAACCGAGCACCAGCTGGGCCAGGTAAGCGTTGGCATCTGTCGAGAAGATGACTGCTTGGGCATCTTCGGAGACAGATTTCGGATCAAAGACAACATTCTGCCCGGCCTTGATCTGGAGTTTCTTCGGTTCCTCCAGCTTGCCGTCCTTATTAACCACCACTGCTTCCACCGCTGAGTCTGCAGCTACGGCGGCGATGGCGAATTTCCCAGTGCCATTAGCCGACAGCGGCATGGCCTGCGTACCGGCTAGCGCGTTGGAGCTCACCGCCCAGGCAGTGTCCGAGGAGTCCTTCGGGTCCGCACCGCGAACCATCTTCACCGCTGCGGTGACCGGAGCATCGGACTCGACAACTACCGTGTAATAGCCACCAGCCAGCTGGGTCAGATCCACAATCTTCGTCGCGTCGGAGTCGACGGCGAGGTTATCGTCGAAGCTGGCGGCGACTTCGCCGTCTTCGCCCAGGACCTTCACCTTGAATCCAGCGCCCGAGGAACCGGTTGCCGCAACGTGCAGCTGTGGAACCAAGGACTTGTTGTCCTTGCTGAGCTTGGAAATATTCTCCTTGCTCTCGATCCACACTCCCGGAATCACCTGGCTGTTGGAAGCCGTCGCGTTGGCGCTGACCAGTTCAACACCCGACGGGGTCAAACCGCGCAGGGCGGCCTGCTGGACCGATGCAGTGATTTTTCCGCCAACACTGGTGATTTCAGCCGAAACAGAATTCAGGTTCTGCGCGTAGCCGCCGAGCACGATGGCCCGGCTCTCCCCCGCTGCCAGGACAATGTTCTGCAGCGTCGAGGTGTCGATCAAGCCGTCTGGACCGCGAAGCCGCAGGGACACCTGGGCAGTGGTATGCGTTGGGTTGGCCAAATGCATCACGCTGGTGGAACCGGTACTTGTCTGCAGGCCGGTGAATCGCCAGTTGGACGCCGGAGCCTGGCACGTTGCGGCAGCAAGCCCTGCCAGGTCGCCATCCTTGGCTTGGTAGCTGCGCACGGCGCTGCCCTTCGAAGCGAGTTCGCCCAGCGGCTGCAAGGTGTAGACCTGGGCGTCATCGATATCGTTGGCGGTTGAAATCTTGCTGGCGCGGCCGGTCAGGCCCTCATCATCAGCGCCACGGGCCTCGGCAGCTTCATCCTCAGCGATGCGTCCAGTCAGCTCATGCGCGCCGCTGCCATCGAGCTTGGTGAAGGAGGAGCCCGGAATGCGCTTGGCCAGATCCGAAACAGCAATGCTGCGCAAGTTGCTGGAAATGTCCTTGGCACCTGGGGCGAACTGCGCATCGGTGCCTTCCACGCCCTTGAGCAGCTGCGGGGTTGCCGAGCAAACGCTGCTGGAGTCACCTGCGGGCAGGTTCGTCACGGCAGCTGGCAAAGACTTTTCGGCCGGTGCCGGGGCAAAAATTGATCCGGCACCCACTGCAGCGCCAGCAGCCGCGACGGCTACCAGGCTGAGCAGAACCGCGCCGGTCTTCTTGCGCGTCGGCGCGGCAGCCGCATCCTTGGAGGCCGCGGCGCGGGCCTTGTCCAGCTTCTGGCGACGCTTCGAGACGTTGCCGTCCACCGATTCCGCCTGCGGCCCGGCTGCGGGCGCATCCAGCGCACTGGCAGCGGCAAGTTCTTCCTTCGCGGCGTTCCGCGCGCGAACCTTCTCCAGCCGATGGCGGCGCTTGGCAGCCTTCGGATCTTCCGGTTCTGATGCCATTGCGGCTTCTTCTCCAGGCTTCGGGCCGGCCGGCTGGTTCTTCTCAGCCTCGGTGGAACCAGCGCCAGCTGCGGCACCAGTGGCTGCCACGCCGGCAACTTGCGCAGCTGCGCCTTGCTGCCCCGAGGAGTCCCCGGCATCGTTCTGCTTCCCGGAAGCCCTAGCCGCTTCTGCGGCCGGCGGCTTGACTGGTTCGGGAACAACTACAGGGTCCTGGACTGCAGGCTTCTTCGGTCCAGCGTCCTGGGCGGCACCAGGCCCCGTCTTGCTTCCAGCCGCGGCTGGGCCGGCGTTCTTGGCAGGCTCGGCGCCCTGGGAGTGTTCCGGCTGCGCAGCTGCATCAGTGGTGCCCGCGGCGGCTGCATCAGCTGCAGGCAGTTTGGCGTGCGCAGCCTCGGGCTGCTCCGATCCGGCTTGAACGGAGTCCGGCTTGGGAGCCGGCTTCTGTTCCGCCGGTTCGCCTTGAGCCTTCGCCTGGGCAGCCTGCGCGGTGGGCACCGTTTCCTTGGCGTCCTTGTTCCCTGACTTCGCCTCAGGCTGCGGCTTTGCCTTTGGTTCTTCCCGCTGAGCGGCCTTGGCTTCAGCCTTCGCCGCTTTCTCGGCGTTCTTCGCTTCGGCCTTGGACCGGGCCTGGGCTTCCTTGGCGCGGGCCTTGTCCAATTTGGCATCGACCTTGGCCCGGGCCTTGGCAGCCTTTGTCTCAGCACGCGATAGTGTCGCCGACACTGGGGTGGTGTCCTTGGCTTCTGGTTGCGCGGAGGCCGGTTTCGGGGCCGGGGTCTGTTCAGTTGGCTTGTCAGCAGAATCCGCTGAGTTCACGTTCTTCTCGTCGCTCACTACTTCTTCTCCTGCTCGGCATCGGCGTCCGAAATCCGGTCGCTGAGCTTCGGGGTCAAGTTCTCACGCATCTCGCTGGCGCGTTCGCGTGCCTCGCGTCGGCTCAGTGGCATGGTGCCGGTAGCCGGGCTCTGGACTTCGGCGGCCGCCAAAACGGCCGAGCCGTCGGCGAGTTCTTCATTTTCGTCGCGTGGCTCACGGAAGCGGTATTCGTTGTTGCGGTAGTTGGCGAATCGCCGCGAGCTTGGCACCGGAATGGCCAAGAGGACGGTAATCAGCAGAACTATCGCGCTGAGCACCAGAACCGGTATGGCCGTGGAGTCCTTGTGCGACAACGTCAGCTTGCCGCCCTCGGCAGGAAGCTCGTAAGCCTGGGCCCATCGAGTTTCCGAATCCTCGGGATAGGACACCGAACGCAGGGATTCGCCATCAACGCTGGCCCGCAGCTTCGGATCCGACGCTGTTGCAAGGACCAGGGTCCGCTTGGCATCAGAAGCCGGAATTTCCAGATTGGCGATCTTGCCACGCTGGGTCGGCAATACGCTCACGTCTCCGTTTTCAGCGACAACGCGGGCAAATCCAGCGCCCTGATTCTCTTCATCGGCTTCATAATCCACTCGCCACAACCAGCCGCTGTCGGTCTGGCCGACCGATGCCAGCCCAGTGGCCGCATCCAGGATGCGAACGGTCGCTGGGACAGATTCACCAGTCTCGTTGAGCACGACAAAGCCCACGCCCAAGTCGCGCAACGATTCGCGCGAATCCAATGCAGACTCGGAGAGCAGCATCGCTACGGCTTTGCTCTGAACCTGCGCGGTGGCAGAAGCTTCATTGCGTTCAGGATCCAGCAGCGGTCCGGTCATTTGCTTGACCTGCGAGTAGCGGCTGATGCTGTCCAGGGTTTCACCGGAACCCGAAACCAACTGGCTGTCGATTTCACCGGAGGAACGCGGGCTGAGCACCAAGGTGCGCTTCTGGAATTCGGAGCGGCCCGCATCGGCTGCCGTGGCAGGCAGTGTGCGAGGCTGGGAGCTGTGGACCTGCTGGGCCGAATTCAGGGACGTCAGCGTTTCGGACTCCGCGGCCGGATTCAGCTGGGCGCCAAGCAGCACGGCGCCGGAAGCGAGAACCGCGATCACGCTGAATGCGGCCATCAGGCCCATCGCCGGACGAGAACCCTGCGTCCGCATCGAGCGCGGCTGATCTTCATGGCGCAGGGCAGCTAGCGCGTTGGCGGCAGCTGCAAGCAATGCAAACATGGCAAAGGAGACGAACGGACCGGTGTAGGCGCTCACCGCGGTGTGCGAGTCCAAGGTGAACGGGACAAAACCGACGGCCCATCCCGCTGCCAGCGACAGGACTGCGCCCCACAGCAGGCGGCGGGAGTTCCGGCGCATGCTGGAACTGTGGCTGAGCGAAGAACTCAAGGTCCCGAAAACAGCCAGCACGATGATTGGAGCCCCGACCAGCAGTGCGGCGACCAAAGCCCACGGACCGGCGGGCAGGAAGTCCCAACCCACCAGCGAGGCGTTGGCGTTGAAGGATTCCGGGAAGCCCAGCAGCATCTGCCATGGGGCAGCTGGCGAGAACGCGCGCGCCGCACCGGGCTCGGTGAACAGCAGCCGCAGATCGCCCAGGCCGGCAAACAGCAGCGGAAGATTCCACACGATTGCAGGCAGCGGGATCCACCACAGGCTGCGTGCGCGGCGCACCGAGAAGATGGCCAAAACGTAAATCAGGATGCTGGCGGTCAGGAAGAATGAAACGGAACCGGCGGAGATCACCCAGAGCAGCAAGGCGGCGCTAGCCGAAGCGGTCCATGCGGATACGGATTGCTGCTTCGGGTTCTTGGGCTTCGCGCCTTCGATGGCCACATGGGCATTCATGGCACGGATAATTGCCAGGAAGAACAGCGGCAGCAAGATGTGGATCAATACCGAGCCGACTCGTCCCGAGGCCAGCGAAGAGACCAGCGAAGGCAACAGGGCCCAGATCAATGCGGCGAAGAACCGGACAGCACGCGAACGGCTCACCGCGCCAATGCCCCACCACGCGGTCAGGGCGGCCAACGGCATCGCGGCGAAGAAGAGATAGATCGAAGCTTCGTTGGCATGGTTGAAAGTCACCAGCGAGAAAAGCCAGAACAGCACATCGGAGTTATCCGGCGGAGCGCTCAATCCGGTGGTGATGTTCTGCCACCACGATAGGGCGTTGGCGCCGATTTCCTGGTTGCTGTTGGACAGCGGGCGCAGCGCGCCGCCGGACAAAGCAGTGGATCCAAGCAGGCTGCGCCAAGCAACCAGCGAAGCGGCCCCGGAGAGCAAGAGTGCCAGAATCAGCGAGAGTACTGCGGTGGTGCGCGGCGGACGGGCGATTCGCACGAAGTCGGAGAAGTTGTCACCGCTAGGTTCAACCATCGCGTCGGCGCCACTGCCATCCCCGTAGACCTCGCCATCGGCACGCCCGGTGTTCACATTGCGGCGGTATTCGCGCACCTGTGCGCCGGAGACCATCAGCTTGCGGACCTGGCGGCGTGGAATTTCGCGGATCTGGGCGACGTTGCGACGTGAAGCGGCCAGCTTGCCCGGGGAGAACAGTCCGCGCAGGACCGAAGCCAGGTGGCTGAAGCCATGGCCCGGGTCCTTGGCCAGCAATGCTACGAGGAAGTGGCCGATGCCGCCGAGCAGCAATCCAATCCACAAGAACGGCAGTTCCAAAGGCGAAGCGAACTTCAAGCGCTGGAAGACCTCCGAGCGCTTGGCTTCGCGCGGGCCTGCCAGCGAGTCGACGACCTCGACCTGGTGGTACATCTTGGCACTTGGCACCACGACCACGCGGTGACCGGCCAGGCGGTTGCGCCAGCATAGGTCCACGTCGTCGCCACGGCCCGGAATAGCCGGGTCGAATCCGCCCAGCTGCTCAAAGACCTCGCGCCGGATAAACATGCCGGCCGAGGACACGGCAAAGTAATCGCTTCGTCCGTCGTACTGGCCCTGGTCGACTTCGTCGATATCGATCATGGTCAGGCGCTGGGCCTTGCGGTCCACGCTCAAACCCACCTCGACCAGATGGCGCGGGTTATCGATGTCCAGCAGCTTGCAACCGGCAATGGATACCGATTCGGAGGCCTCAACGGTCCGAGTCAGCTGTTCCAGCGCGTCGGGAGCAGGCATGGAGTCATCATGGATAATCCATAGCCATTCATCACGGTCCAAACGCGCTTCGGGCAGTTGCGAAACCGCTACTTCCAGCGACAGCCCCAAGGATCCTTCATCGGCGACCAGCAAGGCGGAGTTGGAAGGCAAGTTCGCCCGCAGGACCTCTAGCGATGCGTCAGAGGACGAAGCGTCAACTCCGACGAAGCGTTCGATAGGCCGGGACTGGTTTCGCAGTGCGGCCAAAGTGCGTGGTAAAAAGTCAGCGCCATCGTGCGAAGCAACGATGGCGGTGACGTGAATTGGCGGACGAATTAGATTGCTCGTTTCCGTAGACGGCGACGTTCGCGCTCTGAGAGCCCTCCCCAGATTCCGAAGCGCTCGTCATTGCTCAAGGCATATTCTAGACATTCCGAACGGACAACACATGCGCCGCAGACGCGTTTCGCGTCGCGAGTCGATCCGCCCTTTTCAGGGAAGAACGCTTCGGGGTCAGTCTGTGCGCACAGAGCACGGGCCTGCCAGCCCAGCTCGCCCTCGTCAACTTCGCCGCCAACACCAAGCCAAACTGCCTTGATGGTTTCGCGCACTTCGTCATCCTCGTCGAGCTCAGGAGCCCACGAGCCAACCGAGGAGATTTCTTCGGTGTCGGATAACGTGTCGTGCTCTTTCAGGAAGCTGTCGGCCGCGGTCTCCAGATCGGCTGCAACTGCAACCCGTGCGGACTCACCGGCTTGAGGATCGACAAACCAGTCGGATGGTGCGTCCTCCAGCCCATATTGAGCCGACGCAACAGCCGAGGTCGAAAATTCGGAGTACCCCTGCTCCAGATTCGCCATGGTGATGTTGACCTTTCGATTGGTTTGAGGAGATCGGGCCGTCATTGCTCCCGATCCATCCGGCAGCATTTATTCCATCGAACTAGCGAAAAGTGATGAACCTGCCCGGACTCACCATCTAATTACAGCCGTGTAACTCCGCTAGAGTCAAGCGGGGAGGTCATTCTAAGAAGAGTTCTCAGGAAACTCCCGGCACAACACGCCGTCAAAAGACGCACATGAGGTGGGCGAGTCCCGTCTTGGCTGAATTCTCGGTGAATTCTCAGTAATTAAATTTAAGGACATCCAATGAGCAATAGCCTACAATCACGAACATTTGTCGAGAATCTTCTCGCGCCGCGGCGCAGTTCAGCCTCCCCATGGCTCACCTGGTACTCCGTCAGCGGGGAACGCATCGAGCTGTCCGGACGGGTATTTGACAATTGGGTCGCGAAAAGCGCCAATCTCTTGGGCGAGGTTTTCGACCTCGATGAAGACTCGATCGTGGTGCTCGATTTGCCGGCGCATTGGAAGTCCCTGGTCGTGGCCCTGGCCGCGCTGCACCATGGCGCCACGCTGGTCGATGCTGGGCATGATGATGCACAGCAGGCATCGGTGTGGGTGACGGCCCAACCGGATGATGAGCGCATCCCCAGCAGCTCTGAAATCCTTGCCGTGAACCCGGCAGCTCTCGCGCTGTCCTTCGGCTCGGATCTCGGCCCTGTCGCAGAAGACTTCAATGCCTCCGTGCGTACCTACGGGGATCAGTTCTATCCCTCGCCAGTAACTGGTGATGCCTCAGCCATCGCAACCAATGGTGACACCCCGGTCAGCCTTGCTGCGTTATTCGATACCGAAGCTAAGGCGCAAGGAACAATTCTAGTGCGTGCTCAGCAACCCGTGCTCTCCTTGCTGCCCTTCGCCATTGGCCAGTGGGCAGCGGGTGACGGAATTGTGCTAGTAGAAGACGGGATGGAAGTGACCCAGCGCCTGCGCGACGGCGAACGCATTAACTTCGACTACCAACCAGCGGATTAGCGAGCCACCGTCGGTACCGTGCCGGTATCGGCCTGGCCAGCGGAGTGCGCTGCGTCAGCGCCGGTATCGGCCTTGTGATTGCCCAGAACTTCGTGGTCGTGGGCGAATTCTTCCTCCGCATCCATCGCGCTGCCGAAGACCCAGAAACGGTAGGCGAAGAAACGGAAGATGGTGCCGAGCACCAAGCCGACTACCGAACCGGCAATGAACACCGAGGTGGGATCGGTCAAGCCCAGCCAGTATTTGGTGACCCATACGCAGGCCGCGGCAATGCCCAAGCCGATGGCATTCATGATGATGAACATCACGAGCTCGCGCACCACATTGGCCTGGCGGCGGTGGCGGAAAGTCCAGTAGCGGTTGGCCACCCAAGAGAACATCGTCGCGACGACGCCAGCAATGATTTTCGCTTTAACCTGGGAATCGCTCATGGAACCGTGCAGGAGCCAGACGTAGATCCCCGAGTCGATGATGAACGCAACGCCACCGACGACGCCGAACTTCGCCACCTCGCGCCACAGCAACGAGATGAGTCCGGCTATTTTGAGTTTGATGCGCTCGAGCAATTGTCCTCCAGGGAATATTGTTCCCGTCTGGCTAGCAGTAACAAGGCGCGCTAAGCACTACGAGAAGCGCGCGATCTTGCTATTTTATCGGCACTTTCTGGAAATTGACCGAATTGTGAGAGTAATCAGACAACGCGCATGCGATTCTCAACGTCGCTTTCGATACCCTTGTAATCGTGAGCTTTCCAAAAATTGGTGTGATTGGTGGCGGGCAGCTAGCCCGAATGATGGCCCCCGAGGCCCTGAACCTAGGTTTCGAACTGCATGTTCTTGCCGAAGGTCCTGATGTTTCGGCTGCGCGAAGCGTTCCCGACGCTCCTGTAGGCGACTACAAAGACCTCGAAACCCTGCGTGAATTCGCCAAGGGCAAGGACGTTGTCACCTTTGACCACGAGCACGTGCCCAACGAATTCTTGACCACCCTGATCAATGAGGGCGTCAATATCCAGCCCCGTCCGGCTGCGCTGATCCATGCCCAGGACAAGCTGGTCATGCGCGAGGCCATCGAACGCCTCGGACTACCGAACCCTGCGTGGGCCAAGGTTGACGATGTCGATGCCCTGATCGCTTTCGGTGAGCAGACCGGCTGGCCCATTGTGCTCAAGACCCCGCGCGGCGGCTACGACGGCAAGGGCGTGCGCATGCTGGACAATGCCCAAGACGCCAGGGATTCCGCCGACTGGTTCGCCCATGGCCCGCTGCTGGCCGAGGACAAGGTCGAGTTCTCCCGCGAACTTTCCGCGTTGGTAGCCCGCACCCCTTCAGGCGAGGCCAAGGCTTGGCCCGTGGTCCACACCATCCAGGTTGATGGAGTCTGCGATGAAGTGATCGCGCCTGCCCAGGATATTGACGAAGCCACCGCGGCCACCGCAGCCGATGCGGCCTTGCGCATCGCCGAAGAATTCGGCGTCACCGGAGTCATGGCCGCAGAGCTCTTTGAAACCCCGGGTTCAGGAGCCGGTTTCGTGATCAACGAATTGGCCATGCGCCCGCACAACACCGGCCACTGGACCATGAACGGTTCGGTCACCAGCCAATTCGAGCAGCACCTGCGTGCGGTTCTGGATCTGCCGCTGGGCGAAACCCGCGAGCTGGGCGTGACTGTGATGAAGAACTATCTCGGCGGCGCCAACCAGGACCTCTACTCGGCTTTCCAAGCCGCCTTGGCCGCAGCGCCAGAAGTCAAAGTCCATGCCTACGGCAAGTCCGTGCGCCCGGGCCGCAAGATCGGCCACGTCAACGTTGTGGCTAACGCCGGGCAAAGCGTAGATGAACTTCGTTCGCAGGCCAATAAGGTTGCCGCGCTCATCCGCGACGGCATCGAAGCCGCCGTCTAGACTTTATTTTGATCAAGAGCCGCTGCCGCGTACCGGGCAGCGGCTCTTACTAGAACACCGCAAGGAAATATCTCATGTCTGAAGCACCACTGGTCGGCCTCGTAATGGGTTCTGATTCCGATTGGCCGGTCATGCGCCTGGCCGCACAGGCACTGGCCGAATTCGGAATCCCTTTTGAAGCGGACGTCGTTTCGGCGCACCGCATGCCAGAAGAAATGATCGATTACGGCAAGAAAGCCCACGAACGCGGACTGCGCGCAATCATCGCCGGCGCAGGCGGTGCAGCGCATCTTCCGGGCATGCTTGCAGCTGTTACACCGCTGCCGGTGATCGGAGTTCCAGTTCCACTGGCTAAACTAGATGGAATGGACTCCCTGCTCTCCATCGTCCAGATGCCTGCAGGAGTCCCCGTAGCAACTGTTTCCATTGGCGGAGCACGCAATGCCGGCCTGCTGGCTGTGCGCATGCTCGCAGCGGGAACCGATGAGCTAGCCGAATCGTTACAGGTAAAGTTGCTTCAGTTTGCAGATTCACTGCGCGAGCAAGCCCATGCCAAGGGTTCGGCTTTGCGCGCTGAAGTTGCCAACGAGAATTTCGCTTCCTAGGGAAAGTCCAAAAGTACATGGGTTCTGCCAGTCACCGCGCACCAAGTCCGTTGCGCCAGCCGGAGACCATCAGCTCTCCGCAGCGCAGCAAGCGGGCTCTGATCCTGGTCCTGCTGACCATCTTCTTCCCCGGCGGCGCTCAGCTGGTCGCGGGAAATCGCAAGCTTGGACGGATCGCAGTGTCCATCACCATGGCCTGCTGGCTGGCCATTCTTGCGCTGGTTGCCCTGTACTTCATTGATCGTTCGATCATTCTCGGCTGGGTTGCCCACCCGAACTTCCAGCTGTTCTTGATCATCGTGCTCGGCACGCTGGCCCTGGGCTGGCTGATCATGTTCATCAACACCTTGGTGATTATCCGGCCTAAGCTGCTGGCCCCTGGCATGCGTGCCATCGTTACCATTTTCACCCTGGCAGCCGTGGTGGCCACCAGCGGTGTCTTCATCTACGGCGCCTCGCTGCTGAATACCGGACGCGAAACCATTGTGGCCGTATTCGATGAAGGACCCGCCTTCGAGCCAGTCGACGGGCGCTACAACATCGCAGTGTTCGGTGCCGACTCCGGTGCCAACCGCGAAGGCGTCCGCACCGACGTTGCGGCTCTGCTTTCTGTTGATGCCAAAACCGGCAAGAGCCTGCTGATCTCGGTGCCGCGCAACTTCCAGAGCGCACGCTTCGCCCCGGGCTCGCCCATGGAGAAGATCTGGCCCGAAGGCTACAACTGCGGCGACGAATGCATCTTCAACGCCATCTACCGCAATGCCGAAACCGAGCACGCGGATGCTTTCCCCGAGACCGTGAAGAACGTCGGCGCGCAAGCTGCCATGGACGCGCTGGAAGGCACCACGGGGCTCCCTGTCCAGGGCTACGTCATGATCAACATGGCCGGGTTCGAGCAGTTTGTCGACGCATTGGGCGGGGTCACCATCGACTCCGGCGGATGGGTTCCCTACAACGGGAAATACCACGAAAACAGCACCGTGCGCACGCACTGGTTCGCACCGGGCACCCACGAATTCACCGGCAAGCAGGCATTGTGGTTTGCTCGCTCACGCGACTTCACCGATGACTACCACCGCATCAAGCGCCAGCAGTGCTTGCAGCAGGGAATCATCAAGCAGTTCAAGCCGCAAACGATCCTGAGCAATTTCACTTCGATCATGTCCGCCGGTGAACAGCTGGTTGAAACCGACATTCCAGCAGGTCAGCTCGGTTCCTTCGTATCTCTGGCCGAGAAGGTCTCCAAGGAGCCAATGGCCCGCTTGACCCTCGGTGCGCCGGACTTCGAACGCAGCTTCTCCACCTACCCCGACTTCGACAAGCTGCAAGAGCGTATCCAGACGTTGATCGCAAAGCAGAACGAGCCGGAGAAGAAGAAGGAAAAGAAGAAGGACAATCCTGAAAAGAGCGAGGACTCCTCCAAGTCCTCGGCTCCGGAAGAAACAACCCAGGCTTCCGAAGAAGCGCCGGAAACCACTGACGTGAACAATGCTCCGAAGCTGTCGAAAGAGGACAGCCCGGAATTCACCCAGCCAGATGGCAGCCCGATCACCGAAGAGTACTTGGTGCAATTGGAAATGGCAGGCTACCGCACGTTGATTTCAGAGATCGCGGCCAATAACGACGAATGCTCGGTTCCGTAAACGGTTAAGACCCCCCGACCGCCATGCGACCCAACTACCGCTCCTGAAAGGCTATGGTCAAAAGACGTGTTCGAGTTGAAAAACGCGATTAGGGACTACCACTGGGGATCTGCTTCGCAGATTTCCGATCTGCTCGATCTGCCCGCGGAAACCACCCCGCAGGCCGAGATGTGGCTCGGTGCCCATCCCGGGTGCCCGAGCCGGATCTCCGATAGCGGGACAGCGCTCAATGATTTCATCGCCCAGGATCCAGAGCACATATTGGGTTCAGCAGTCGCCCAGCGCTACGGACGTCTGCCCTACCTGTTCAAGGTGCTCTCGGCGACCCAGCCGCTGTCGATCCAGACGCACCCCACGCTGAAGCAGGCGCAAGAGCGTTTCGCCCAGGAAAACGCGGACGGCAAGCCGTTGGATGCTGCTGACCGCAACTACCGCGATGACAACCACAAGCCGGAGATGCTCTTTGCCCTGACCGACTTCGTGGCGCTATCGGGCTTCCGCCAACCAGCGCAGATTGTTGAAGACCTGCAGATCCTGGCCGCGCAGCTGCCGGACTCGGCGCATGCACCGATAGGCCAGCTGCTCGACCTGCTGCAGGGCACCGATCCGCTGGCCCGGACTTTCAAGCATGTGCTGACCGCGGGGGAGGAAATTTCCCAGCTGGTAGCGCAGATCGGCGAAGCAGTGGCCGGCAGCCCCGAATTGCACGGCAATGCCCATTTCGCCGAGCTAGCCTCGATCAACAAGATCTATCCTGGCGATCCTGGGGTCTTGGTCGCACTGCTGCTGAATTTGATCTTCCTGGAGCCTGGCCAGGCCATCAGCCTGGGCGCCGGCAACGTCCACGCCTACCTGCGCGGTTTGGGAATCGAGGTCATGGCCAATTCGGATAATGTGCTGCGTGGTGGCCTGACCAGCAAGCATATCGATGTTCCCGAACTGCTGGATGTCACCATTGCTGCCCCCTCCCCTGCCCCGATCCTGGAGCCGGTGGCCCTTGATACCCATGACCGCTTGTACAAGCCCGACTTCGAAGAGTTCCAGCTGCAGGTACTCGATCCCATAGAGCCGGGCCTTGCCGCTGATCTGCAGTTGCATGGTGCCGCTGTGCTGCTGTGCACCGCCGGTGAGTTCCTGGTAGCCACGCGTGAAAGCGAACGCAGCATCAGCCGCGGGCAGTCGTTGTTCCTCACCGCGGCCGAACTGCCAGCCACCGCCATCTTGCAGGGCACCGTTCCGGGCCAGCTCTTCGCAGCCAGCGCCCAGATCGACTAGCCGCACTGCCCTGAGGCCCTTCGTGGCACTATAGGGGCCAAACGCAAAACTGCGAGCCATGGACTTGAATCAAGTCCATGGCTCGCAGTTTTGCAATCAGATGCGGATTAGCGGGTGTAGGCTTCCCACTTATCCTGGTGGTGCTCACCCTCGACGAAGCGGATGGTGCCGGACTTGGCACGCATGACGATCGACTGGGTGTGGATGCGGTTGTCCTTGTAGCGGACACCGCGCAGCAGGTCGCCATCGGTGATGCCGGTCGCAGCGAAGTAGCAGTTATCCGAGGTCACCAAGTCGTTCGTGGTCAGCACGCGGCCCAATTCGTGGCCGGCGTCGATGGCCTTCTGCTTCTCGTCGTCATCAGTTGGCCACAGGCGGCCCTGGATCACGCCGCCCAGCGCCTTGATAGCGCAGGCGGTCACGATGCCTTCAGGGGTGCCGCCGACACCCATCAGCGCGTCAACGCCGGTGCCTTCGCGGGTTGCGGCGATGGCGCCGGCAACGTCACCGTCCATAATCAGCTTGGTGCGGGCACCAGCCGCGCGGATCTCCTCGATCAGGCCAGCGTGGCGTGGGCGGTCCAGGATGGTCACAGTCACCTGGCTGACCTTCTTGCCCTTGGCCTTGGCGATCAGATGCAGGTTCTGCTTCACTGGCAGGCGGAGGTCAACGAGCTCGGCTGCCTCTGGCCCGGTGACCAGCTTCTCCATGTAGAACACGGCGGAGGGGTCGAACATCGAACCGCGGTCGGCGACGGCCAACACGGACAGGGCGTTGTTCAGGCCCAGCGCGGTCAGACGGGTTCCGTCAATCGGGTCGACTGCGACGTCGCATTCGGCGCCGGTGCCGCTGCCAACCTGTTCTCCGTTGAACAGCATTGGAGCTTCGTCTTTTTCACCTTCGCCAATCACGACAACGCCGTTGAAGTTCACGGTGGACAGCAAGCCGCGCATGGCGTCGACTGCGGCACCGTCTGCGGCATTCTTGTCACCGAATCCGACCCACGGCGAGGAAGCGATGGCTGCCGCTTCGGTTGCACGCACCAGCTCCAGTGCTAGGTTGCGGTCCGGCTCCGCGTCGGAAACCGACAGTCGCGGAGAAAGGTGGGCATAATTGTTCTTTTCGGTCACGAAAGATCCCATCACTGAGTCGTAGTCATTGCGCCTATGCAAACAAGGACATTCTATCCTCTAGAGTTTTCGCTTTACAGTTCGTGTCGGGAGTGCCTGCTCATAGTTCGACGTGCGTTTGGGCACTCTGGTTCGAATTCCACAGAATCTTCGGGGAGAATGGAAGGCGTGCAACCTGAGAAGAACACCGAGAACAGCGTCCCGGCTACCGGCAACACGGTCAACGGTACCCAGACGCCTGCTGCGTCCCCTCGAAGCCTCGACGATCCGAATGCCACCTTCGAGGATCTGCCGTACAAGCCGCAGCTCACCGAGAAGCAGGCCAAGCGCGCGAACCAGACCTTCAAGGGCATGGTGCTGTCCATCGGCTTCACGGTTGCCATACTCATTCCGGTGCTCATGCTCAACCCGCCGCCCAAGGACGACGCGTTTGAAAGCGACGTCAACCTGCAGGCCACCGCGGAACAGACGGAACAGATTTCTGGCTTTGAGATCTTCGCCCCGGAACTGGGCGACAAGGCATATGCGAACTTCGCTCGCTGGCAGGCTAACACTGCACAGGGTGTCCCCTATTGGGAATGCGGCCTCGTCTTCGAAGACAAGAACTTCGTGTGGGTTCGCCAAGCTGCTGACGCCAACCCGACATGGATAGCCCTGATCACCGATGCGGCGACGCCCACCGAAACTCGCACCATCGGCGGAGCGCAGTGGGAAGTGCGCACCAAGGACCAGAGCACGTACCTGATCTCCGAGTTCAAGGACTCCACCGTCGTACTTTCCAGTGACACCTCGGCCGAACAGCTGAACAGTGTTGCCGAACAGGTCGCTAGCGAGCTGGATTAAGTCACGTTCACGGGAAAAGCCAGTCATATATTCGATATTCGAACAGCATCCCGTAGAATCTGAGTCATGCTCTCTGAATCAACACAACCGACCCTGACGCCTAAAGAGGCTTGGGAAAAGCTCAGCGCCGGCAATTTCCGTTTCGTCAACGAAGATACCCAGCACCCCAACCAGGACAGTGCTCGACGGCAGAAGTTGATCTCCGGCCAGGAACCTTTCGCTGTCATCTTCGGCTGCTCTGATTCCCGCCTTGCGGCAGAGATCATTTTCGATGTGGGTTTGGGCGACATGTTCGTGGTGCGTACCGCAGGCCATGTCCTGGATCCAGCAAGCCTCGGTTCATTGGAATTCGCCGTTGACGCCCTGAACGTACCGTTGATCGTCATCCTCGGGCATAACTCCTGCGGTGCGATTACCAGCGCCATCCAAGCCAAGGAAACTGGCAACATGCCCAAGGGCTTCGTTCGCGACCTGGTCGAGCACATCACCCCTTCAGTCCATGCCGCCGAACGCAAGGGCATCACCGACGTGAACGGCACCGTTGTCGAGCACGTCAAGCAGACCACCGACCGTCTCGTCGACCTGTCCAGCATCATCGCGCTGGCCATCGAAGAGGGCCGCACCGCGGTCGCCGGCGTTGCCTACCACCTGCACGATGGCCGTGCCCAGCTGGTCTCCAGCCTGGGCCTCGACTAGAAGCTCCAAGCTTCAGGAAAAGCCTTGTAAAACGGCTTTTATTCCCAAATCGGTGAAGCGTCACTGTTGGTTGTGATGTTTACGTCAGAGACCTGTCATTCGATGACGGTTCGGGCGTACTCTGGGCTCATGACTAACAGTGACGATTTCCGTATCGAACATGACACCATGGGCGAAGTCCGAGTTCCGGCTCAGGCCCTGTACCGCGCGCAAACCCAGCGTGCCGTCGATAATTTCCCGATCTCGGGCAAGACCTTGGAATCCTCGCATATCAAGGCCCTGGCCCAGGTCAAGAAGGCCGCCGCACGAGCCAACCTGGCGCTCGGCGTTCTCGACGAAGAACGCGCTGAGGCCATTGTGGCCGCAGCCGATCAGGTCGCTACCGGGCAGTACGACGAGCACTTCCCCATCGACGTATTCCAGACCGGTTCCGGAACCAGCTCGAATATGAACACCAACGAAGTTCTCGCCGAATTGGCCACCCGTGCCTTGAAGGCCCGGGACAGCGGCACCGAGGTCCACCCGAACGACCACGTGAACGCCTCGCAATCTTCCAACGACGTCTTCCCGACGTCCGTGCATGTTGCCGCCACCGGAGCTCTGCTCAATGACCTGGTCCCGGCCCTCGGAACCTTGGCTTCCTCGCTGGAGGCGAAGTCCGCCGAGTTCAAGGATGTGGTCAAATCCGGCCGCACCCACCTGATGGATGCCACCCCAGTCACCCTTGGCCAGGAATTTGGCGGCTACGCAGCACAGGTACGCTACGGCATTGAACGCATCGAAGCGGCCCTGCCACGCGTTGCCGAAGTTCCCCTGGGCGGCACCGCGGTAGGCACCGGCATCAACACCCCAGACGGCTTCCCGCAGCAGGTCATCGAGTTCCTGCGCGAAGACACCGGCCTGCCCATCACCGAGGCGCGCAACCATTTCGAAGCACAGGCCAACCGCGACGGACTGGTCGAGGCCTCCGCAGCTTTGCGCACCATCGCTATCTCGCTGATCAAGATCGCCAATGACCTGCGGTGGATGGGCTCCGGCCCCAACACCGGCTTGGGAGAAATTGCGATCCCTGATCTGCAGCCAGGATCCTCCATCATGCCCGGCAAGGTCAACCCGGTCATTTCGGAGGCAACCATCCAGGTAGCAGCCCAGGTCATCGGCAACGACACGGCCATCGCTTGGGCCGGAACCAACGGCGCCTTCGAGCTGAACGTGGGCATCCCGGTCATGGCCTCCAACCTGCTCGAATCCATTCGCCTGCTGTCCAGCACCTCAACGGTGATGGCCGAAAAGATGATCGACGGCATCAAGGCCAATGTGGAACGCGCGCGCTTCCTGGCCGAGGCTTCCCCATCGATTGTCACCCCGCTGAATAAGCTGATCGGCTATGAAAACGCAGCCAAGATCGCCAAGAAGGCTGTTGCCGAGGGGCTGACCGTACGCGAAGCAACCATCGCTTTGGGCTTCGTTGAACGCGGTGAAGTCACCGAGGAACAGCTCGATCAGCTTCTGGATGTTTCCACCATGGTGGGCAAGCACTAATTCCCTGCTGCTCCACCCCTGCTGCTACCGCGGTTCGATGCTCGCCATCGGGTCGCGGTAGCGTACTTTAACCCGGAAAAACAGACTCCTACTTACCGGTAACATCTGCTAGCCTCCACCTATGACCCGCACCACATCTCGCTCTTTTAAACGTCTTGGCCTCTGGATTTCCGGCACGCTGGTAGTCCTCTTGGCCGCATTCTTCGCTTTTGCTCCCGGCATCGTGGAAAACACCCGCAATAAGATCGAGGCCGCGGGTCTGCCAGCGGTCGGCGACGACGCCTCGGAACTGCATTCGCGCTTGCAGATTGCCGACATGCATGCCGACACCTTGATGTGGGACCGTTCGCTGCTCAAGCGCTCGGACCGCGGCCATGTCGACCTGCCGCGCATGGAAGAAGGCAATGTCGCCCTGCAGGTCTTCTCCTCGGTTTCCAAGTCGCCCGTCGGCCAGAATTACGACTCCAATAGCGCCGAATCGGATAACATCACGCTGCTGGGCATTGTCCAGCTGCAACCGCCTCAGACCTGGTTCTCGCTCCTGGAGCGTTCGCGCTACCAGGCCAAGAAGCTGCGCGACGACGCCGCCGACTCGCAAGGCACCCTGCGCACCATCACCACCACCGCCGAGCTCGACCAACTGTTCAAGGACCGCAAGAGCGGCCAGCAGGTCACCGGAGGCCTCTTCTCGGTAGAGGGCCTGCATAATCTTGAGGGCGACGTCAGGAACGTGGATGTCCTGTTCAACGATGGCATGCGCATGGCCGGGTTCACGCACTTCTTCGACAACTCGGTGGCCGGCTCCAAACACGGGGTCGAGAAATCAGGGCTCACCGACCTTGGCCGTGCTGCACTCAAGCGCATGGAAGAGCTGGGGGTCATCGTCGACCTGGCGCATTCCAGCGACGCGGCTTTCAATGAAGTCCTCTCCCTGGCTACTGAACCCGTGGTATTCAGCCACGGCGGTGTCCAAGCCACCTGCGATGTGAACCGGAACCTCACTGACGATCAGATCCAGGCCATAGCCGAGACCGGCGGCGTTATCGGAATTGGCTACTGGGACGCTGCGGTCTGCACCCTGGATGTGGATTCGGTGGTGGACGCGATGGAGCACGTCATCAAGGTCGCAGGAATCGAACACGTCGGTTTGGGCAGCGACTTCGACGGAGCAACTACCGTCGCATGGGATGCCAGCCAGATTGCTGTCATCACCCAGGAACTGATGAATCGCGGCTATTCGGATACGGAAATCGCGGCCATCATGGGCGGAAATACGTTGCGCGTATTCCGCGAGGTGCTTCCAGCGAACTAGCTCAGTTCAATCCAATAGCGTCGCAGGTCCTCAGTGGAGCCGAAGCGGGGCCCGATTTCGGCAACCGGAGTGACGCGTTCGAGGACTCCGCCGCAAGCTTCGATGGTTCGCGCCGAAGCAGTATTGGAGTCGTTGCAGGTAAGCAGGACCCGCGGCAGGCCAAGGCTGCGGGCTTGTTCCAGGGATCCGGCGAGCGCGGTTCTGGCCAGGCGATTGCCACGGGCGCCCGGGCGTATACCGTAGCCGATGTGCCCGCCGACTTCGCGAAGGAAATCATTGCCCAGCTCGTGACGCAAGCTGACCGCGCCCAAGTACTCATCGTCGTGCGCTAGCCACAGGGTGCTTTGCGCAACGAAGCCATCCGGTGGCGTGAATTGCGGCTTTTCCAGATCCTTGAGCAGCTGGACCCACTGCGCGAAGTCTTCTGCGTTGCGCAGATCCCAACCGTATTTGGCAGCGTAGAAGACCGAGGCCCCGTCCTGCTCCGCCCCCGCCCATTCGGTTGTGCTCCGCATGAAGGAAGCATGCAGTGCGGCAGAAGGTTCAATCAGTCCAATCCCGGTCATGGAGCAAGTCTAAGCTCATGCCGGCGGCATTCACGCATGCCACAGCGGATTTGAAGGCAGAAAACGTCAACTGGCGAAATAGCCACCGGGCCGAGGGTCCAGTGCCCATTGCAGCGCCCGTTCGTGCAGCGGCGGGAGTTCTGGCCGGTCAGCCAGTTCGAAGTACCCCACTTCCAAATTCTCGTCATCGTTGACCTTCGCCGTGCCGGAAAGGTGCCGAGCCTTGAAAACTACATCCAGGTACTGCGCGTGATCCCCATTGGGATACACCGTGGGAGCTGTCACCCCGACCCCCAACAGGTCCGTGATTTCGCATTCGACGCCGGTTTCTTCCAGCACTTCGCGGTGTGCTGTATGCGAAGGCTCTTCGCCTGGATCAATAATTCCTGCCGGCAGGGTCCATTTGCCATTGTCAGCACGTCGCACCAACAGCACCCGGCTGTCGTGGAGGACAACTATTTTCACCCCGGAGAGCCATAGCAGTTCATGACCGATGCGTTCTCGAAGATGGGTTACGAATTCTGGAGTTGCCATGATTTCATCGTGCCATAAGCAGCACTGCTAAAGACCCAATGAGCATGAAGGGACCGAAAGGGACCGCTGATTTCAGCGTCAATTTCCGCACCGCCACGCCCCCGATAACCCAGCCGGTGGCCAGCAGGAAGGCAAGCAAGGTCGCGAAGAACAAACTGGGCAAGGAATAGTATCCGAGATTCATCCCCAGCACGCCGGCCAGCTTCACATCGCCCATGCCCATTGCCCCAGCGGAAATCAGCGCGAGGAGCAGATAGCCTCCGCCAAGCAGCAGCAACCCCAAAAGGCTCATCAGCAGCCCATGCCCATCAGAACGGAAGATCCCCAGCGGCGCGATCACCACGATGCTGGCCGCCAACCAGTAGGCCAGTAGCCGGTTGGGCAAACGATGCCTCGCCATGTCTTCCTTGGACAGGAGGAACCCGAAACCAAGAAAGCAGGCTAGCTGGAGGAGAACCAGCGCTGCGGTGGTCGGGCTTTCCTGTGCCACGTTCCAAATTTCTGACATGCATAGAGCATAGGCACCTCATTGGATCTTCGGCAGAGGGGTCTTCCTCTTGTGAATAATTCAGCCGCTTCTACAATTGGAGTATGGACGTTCCAGCAGTTCCAGTTCTTTTCCCCGGGCAATCCGCCCCTGAGTCGGCGGCCCGTCGTCGTTTCCGTGCCTTGGCCCGGTCCGCCCCATGGCTGAGCACCTCCTTGCAGTTCCAGGTCCAGGTCCCGGAGCATTACGCCAAACCGGACGAAGGCCTGGAAGGCCAGCTGACCGCCATCCTCCGCCAGCGAGAAGCCATAGCCGTGCGCTCGGCCGAGGGGCAACTGGTGTACCAAAAGGAGAAGTTCACCGCAGACCGGAGCCGAGGCTACGTCGCAGCCACCAATTCCTCATGGAAGCTGCCGGCCTCGCTGACCTCCCCGGTTTATACCTCAGACCACCTGATCTTGCGCCGTCCACAAATTTCTGGCTTCAATGGGTTGCTGCCCTTGGAGCATTGGGAACCAATGCTCGATCCGGTGGAACTTGCCGGCACCGAGCCTGCCGCCCATGATCTCGCTTTCGACCACCCCACCTACATTCACGAGCTCGCAGAGATCACCCATGGCAACCGGCCTGCTCTAGCCGCCGTTCTCACTGCGGGACACAACTACCAGCCCGCACTGGCCAGCTGTCCTCTCGTTCCCGCCGGGACACGAACCCTCGTGGTACTGGATCTGGCAACAGGCGTCTGCCTGAACCGCCGGGTGCTCTCCGCCCACACCGGGATGCCTGCAGCCCCGGAGCTGTCGCTTCAGGTCCTGGCCCAGAACGAGTACTACATCGATTCCTTGTTCACCGCCCCAGCTCCCACGCTTACCGACGTGCGGGCGCCGATTCCGTGGGAGCTGCGCAGCGAGCGCCAATCCTAGGACAAGGTGGGCGAATCAAGCAGGTTGGTGACTAGCGCGGCGATAGCAGAGCGCTCGGAACGGGTCAGGGTCACATGCCCGAAGAGGGCATGTCCCTTGAGCTGTTCCACGACCGCGGCGACGCCGTCGTAGCGGCCTACATGCAAGTTATCGCGCTGTGCCACGTCATGGGTGAGCACCACCTTGGAATTCTGCCCGATGCGCGATAGCACCGTGAGCAGAACATTGCGTTCCAGCGACTGGGCTTCATCAACAATGACGAAGGAATCATGCAGCGAACGCCCGCGGATGTGGGTCAGCGGCAGGACTTCAAGCATCCCGCGTTCGACCACTTCATCAATGGCATTCTTCGACACGATCGAGCCGAGGGTATCGAAGACCGCCTGGGCCCAAGGTCCCATCTTTTCGCCCTCGGAGCCCGGCAGGTAGCCTAGTTCCTGGCCGCCAACGGCATAGAGCGGACGGAACACGGTGATCTTGCGGTGTTCCCTGCGTTCAAGCACTGCTTCCATTCCGGCGCACAGGGCCAACGCCGATTTACCGGTTCCGGCGTTGCCGCCCAGGGAGACGATGCCCACGGATGGATCCATCAGCAGGTCCAAGGCGATGCGCTGCTCTGCACTGCGTCCATGCAATCCGAAGGCCTGCTGGTCGCCACGCACCAATTTCAAGGTGTTCGCATCAACCTTGCGGCCCAGGGCGCTTCCGCGCGGGGATGTGATGACGAACCCGGTGTTGATCGGTTCATCGGCGACCGCAGGGTGGTTCAGAAGCTGTTCATGTTCGTAGAGCTTGGCCATGGTCTCTTCGCCCAGTTCCAGCTGCTGTATGCCGGTCCACCCGGTCGAGGCGATCAGCTCATTGCGGTACACCTCGGCATGGATGCCCATGGCAGAGGCCTTGATGCGCATCGGCAGGTCCTTGGTAACCAGCGCAACGTCGAGGCCAGCATCCAGCAGGTGCTTGGCGACAGCCAGGATGCGTGAATCGTTATCGCCTGAGCGCATGCCTACCGGCAGGACTTCCGGGGCGATGTTGTTCAGTTCAATGCGCAGTGTTCCACCAGTTTTGGACACGGGCACCGCTTGGGCTAATCCCCCATGGCTGGCAATCAGCTCATCAAGCACACGCAAGGCATGGCGTGCAAAGAAGCCCAGATCAGGATCCTTGCGCTTATGTTCTAGCTCGGTGACGACAGTCAGCGGGATCACGACATGGTGCTCATCGAAGTGGAACATGGCTTTCGGGTCAGAAAGCAAGACCGAAGTATCAATGACGTAGGTTCGTACACCCTGTTCGGCTGTTCGTGTCATGGCAGCGCACCCATTCTCGAATCCGGCGTGGGGACTCTCCCCACGCGTAAGTGGGGAATCCCGACACCGGATGTCCAAGGCGATTCCGGCAATTGCTCCGGCTGGCGCTGCATTTGGTCATCTAGTGAGGAACCCTTCGATCAGCTGGGTCTTGTTGCCCCGGCCTTATGATCACCATAGACCTTGAAGCGCTACCTGGGGACTACGTTCAGGTAACGATTAGCTGAACAGCTGAGCCGGGTGCACCATTCGGGGCTCAGGTGCCGAAGCGGCGCTGGCGATCAGCGAAGTCGCGCAACGCACGCAAGAAATCCACGCGGCGGAAATCCGGCCACAACGCCTCGCAGAAGTAGAACTCCGAGTACGCGCTTTGCCAGGTCAAGAAGCCGGAGAGACGCTGTTCCCCGCTGGTGCGGATCACCAAATCCGGGTCTGGCTGGCCCTTGGTGTACAGTGCCGATTCGATGTCTTCAGTGGACAGTCCGGCGGCAAGTTCCTCGATCGTGCGTCCATCCTCGGCGGCCTTGCAAAGCAGCGACTTGAAAGCATCAAGGATTTCACGGCGTCCGCCGTAGCCGATGGCCACATTCACATGAACACCGGTGCGGTTGGCGGTAACGGTTTCCAGCGCGGCAAGCTTCTGCGCCAGGTCTTCAGGCAGCAAGTCCTTGGCTCCCACCTGCTGGACCTTGACCCGGTTGGTCTCTCCCAGACGGTCCAGGGTCGTGCCGATAACTTCCAAGAGGTCGCGCAGCTCGCTGGCTTCTCGATTGAGGTTGTCGGTGGAGAGCATGTACAAGGTAACCATCTGGATGTCCAGGTCCTCGCACCAATCGAGGAACTCCAGGATCTTGTCCGCACCGGCCTGGTGGCCTGCCATGGTCGGGGTGCCGGCCAGCTTGGCCCACCGGCGGTTGCCATCGACCATCACGCCAATATGGTGCGGAAGCTTGTCGGCAGGGAGGGACTTCGCCAAGCGCCGTTCGTAGTAACGGTACGCAAGGTTCGGAAGCTGCACCTTGTCCCTGCCTTTCGATAGATTCCAAAAACTCTAGGTTCTAAATCTACCGCTATTTATCGCCCAGCATGGGTATCTGCCCGCTTCACCGCGTCCACGATGGACACATTCTCCCGGGCTCAGGCACCCTTTCCGGAAGCGAACAGCGAGAACAATCCGTCCACCCCGGCTACAGGCATCTGGCAAAGCTCTTCGCGGCAAGGCTGGATCTGGACGGTCTGGGCCGCACCAGGTAGCGACGGATCGTGGCGCACATTCAATCCGAGGCTCAACGCCACCGAACGCACGCGCTTGGCTTCTGCCGAATCCCACTGCGACAGCGCAAGATACTGGACCGGGCTGGAAACTATGCACTGCACTTCCAAGGCGGTCGCTACCTGTGTTGGCGCGTCGCTGGCCAAAGCCAGGGCGTGGGCAGAAAGTACGCGGGCGCTTTCCAAGTCCGCCGCATCTGCTTCGGTGTAGTCTCCCGCCGCCATGGACTGCAGGGCATGCATCGCCAGCGCCTTGGCGTAGAGCGCACCCGAGGCCGGCAGCGCATCATCAAGCACCGTGACGGCAGCAATGTTGCTGCGCTGGGCTGCGATGCGCGCATCGGCTTGGACCGCGTCACGCGGCACCCCGGTTTCCGGGTCTACGAAGTCGGCAGCGCGTCCCAGCAAGTCGCTGGCACGCTCGGCCCACTGCTTGTGCCCGGTGGCCTGGCCCAACGCCAAGAATCCCAGGGCCAGGGCGGCATAGTCCTGCAAGGTGCCTTCATTGCCGTGCTCAGCACGATTGGCGAAGCTCACGCGGGCCAGCCGTCCGGCTTTTTCATCCCACTGCATCGTCCACACCGAGGTTGCTGCCTTCTCGGCGAGCGCCAAGGCTTCCGGCTGGTCCAGGAGCAGCGCGGCTTCAGACAAGGCTTCGATGGCCAGCCCGTTCCAACCGGCGATCACCTTCTCATCGCGGACCGGCATAATTCGCGAGCGGCGCAGCGTGCGCATTGCATCCCGCAGTTCATGGAGAACACCGATTTCGTTCGTTTCAGGAACCCTCAACAGCGAGAAGCAGAAGTTCTGCGGGTCCTCGGCCACCGGCGCGAAACGCAACAGCCCCTTGGGCAGCCGCTGAATCAAAGGGTCGGTGACCAGTGCGATTTCCTCGCGGCTAAAGGTGTAGTACGCGCCCTCGATCTGCTGGCCATCACGGGATGAATCGGCATCCAGGGAAGCCGCGAAAGCTGGAGCGGCCGAAGATGCGGTGAGCAGTTCCTCGTTGAGGAAGTCGATAATGCCTTGGGCGCTGCGCTGGGCGAGCCAGGCGAGATTCTGCGCGCGCTGGGCTATCTCCCCTTCGGACTTGCGGGCGAATTCCGCCGCCAGGACGCTGGTGCGAGCCGCCAGTGAAAGCAGACCGGCATTGTCGTAGAGCATCTTTTCGAAGTGCGGGACCGACCAGTTCTCATCAACGCAGTAACGGGCGAAACCGCCATCAACATGATCCTGCAGGCCGCCAAGGAACATCGCTTCGAGATGGGTGGCCGCTGCGGCGAAGGCCTCGGCGGCGCGGTCAGGGGTGGTGACCACTGCACGCCACAGTGTCTTCAGAGCCCAGGTCGGCGGGAACTTAGGTGCCGGGGTGAAGCCGCCTTCCGGTTTGGTGGCGGCAACCCATCGATCAAGTGCTGCGCCGAAGGCCTGCGCTGCTGGTTGCTGCGACTGCAGCGACAACAGCGAGCTCTGGCGGCTTCCGAGTTCGGCCAAATGCGCGGCGAGCATCTGGGCCTGCTCTTCCAGCGAATCGCGCTTGGTTTCCCAGGCCTCGTGGACGGCGTTAAGCACTTGGCGGAAGCTTGGGGTCTCGCCACGGGGCGTCTTCGGATAGTACGTGCCGGCATGCGCGGTACGCCCGTCAGGAAGGGCGAAAATCGTCATCGGCCAACCACCGGCACCGGTGAGCGCCTGGGTAGCCAGCATGTAGGTGTCGTCCACGAGCGGATGCTCTTCGCGGTCCACCTTGATAGCTACGAAGTTTTCGTTCAGCAGCGCCGCGATTTCAGGATCGTCGAAAGACTCGTGGCTCATCACGTGGCACCAATGGCAGGCAGCGTAGCCGATGGAAAGCATGACCGGTACGTCGCGTAACCGGGCCTGTTCGAAGGCTTCGTCCCCATAGGGGAACCAGTCGACAAGTTGGTGCGAATGCTGTCTGAGGTATTGGCTGGATGAGCCAGCGAGTCGTTGAGCCACGCAATCATGCTATCGCGCAGCTCACAAAGCGCCTACTGCTGTTCGTCGGTCTTCGGGTCGTGCGGCTCTTCGGATTCCTGAAGCTTGCGCTCTTCGCCCTTGGCCACCATTTCCTGCTGCTTTGCCTCGGCTTCCGAGGTGTAGCGCACGCGGCGCACTCGACGGACCATGTCGCGAATCAGGAAGATCACGGCAACCACCAAGGCTGCGGTGAAAATGAACCCAAGGAATCCTGGACCGTATTCGCTGCTGGTCTCCGTACCGACACCGAGGGTCGAGGAAGTCAGAGCCAGGGATTCGAAGATCGTATTCACGATGTAAAGACAACTCTTTTCTAGTACTGGAAAGCGCTTAGTACTATCTTAGTCCGGCAAACAGGTCGGTCTCGGGCAACTCGGTAGCTACCTTGGAGGAAATCAGCGTGTAGTCTTCCCACGGCCAGTGCTCCGCGTAGACGTGTTCCGGTACGGCGAAGAAGAAACCTTCCGGGTCGATCTGGGTTCTGTGGGCCAGCAACGCCTGATCGCGCTGCGAGAAGAAATCCGCGCAGTTGATCTGGGTGGTCGTGGTGTGTGGGGAAACCCACTTGAACATCTGGTTTTCCTCGTCCGCTTCCCACAGCGCAACGCGCTCGGTGTAGGGGGACTCGTAACCTGCTTCCAGCATCGCGTAGTGCAAGGTGCGGAAACGATCCGGTGCGAAAGCACGGTCGTAGTACAACTTGCTCACCGACCACGGCGCACCCAGTTCCGGGTACATCTGCGGATTAGCCGCGTGCTCAAAGGCAAAGGTTGAAACCTTATGGCAGTGGATGTGGTCCGGGTGGGGGTACCCGCCGTTTTCGTCATAGGTCGTGATGACGTGGGGACGGAATTCACGGATCAGCTTGATGATGCCGGCAGCAGCGATTTCTACTGGCTGCAAGGCGAAGGCGCCAAAGGGCAGCTCCGGCAGCGGATCCCCTTCCGGCAAGCCGGAGTCGACATAGCCTAGCCAGCGGTGCTTGACGCCCAGCACTGCAGCGGCCTCGGCCATCTCGGTCCGCCGGACGCCTGCCAGGTCGCGGTGCGCATGGGCGAGTTCGCCAGCGGCGGCGTTGAGAATATCCCCGCGCTCACCGCCGGTGCAGGAAACGACCATCACTTCGGCGCCAGCATCAACATAGGCAGCCATCGTTGCAGCACCCTTTGAAGATTCGTCGTCCGGGTGCGCGTGAATAGCCATGAGCCGCAGACCCTGCGAAGGAGCAATTTTCTTCACGTCGTGAATCTCCACTTATCTTCTTTCCTTATGCCACGTTTTGGACGGCCCGAAGCTTCGAATCTGTCCGTCATCCATAACAACTCACAGCCGACCACCGGTTATTCCCCCATGCTGAAAGACGGTAAACTTGAGTAAGGAACCAACGTACGGCATTCCCAGTTCAAATGCCGCCAGGCAAGAGAGTGGTGCAAGGCAAATAATGTCTGATCCAAGCTTAACGGCTCGCTACAACAACCCCAAGAAACGCAGTCTTCCCAGGAAAACGCGTAACTGGCTAATTGCTGCCGCGCTCTCCGTCGGCGTTGCGGGGGCCGCCTATGTCGGCTTCAACAACTACAGCGCCATCAGCGCGCAGGACATCGAGTTCGAGGTCATTTCCGCAACGAAGGCCAAGGCCATTGTCGCAGTCGAATACAACACCAAGCACCGCGTGCAGTGCGATATTCGTGCGATGAACGAATCCAAGGCCATCGTCGGATACGACACCATTTTGCTTGATCCTGGAGAAGCTACCGGGCACATCACCCAACGCCTGGAGATTGACCTGCACACCGACAACCTGGCGACCACCGCTGGCGTGGAGTCCTGCTACGAGGTTCCGCAGGAATACAAGGGTTAATATTTCAGCTTCTTCATCCCCTAATAGCTGAATCTATTGGGCTTAAATCGTTTTGGCGACTACTATCGTTGAAAAGATACGTTTCGCCCCGCATCGGCGCATGGTTCTAGCTGAGTACTAGGACATGAGCCTGGCGGGGTCTTTGCTTGCATCGCCCATAACGTGTGAGCCCTCAGATCCGTACCGAATCCGACTTCGTCGACGCCACCGTTTCGGTGGCTTTCGGCTTTAGGACCACTTATCGGTCCCAAGGCCAAGCGAAGTCCTAACTGACCAAAGGAAGTACAACGTGAGCACCAACAGCAACGAACCTGTCGTTTGGCTGACTCAGGAAGCCTACGATCGGCTCCAGGACGAACTGACTTTCCTCTCAGGCCCGGGACGTGCCGAGATCGTTGCCCGTATCGAGCAGGCACGTTCGGAAGGTGACCTGAAGGAGAACGGCGGTTACCACGCCGCCCGTGAAGAGCAGGGCAAGGCCGAAGCGCGCATCCTCTACCTGAAGGATCTGCTGCGCCGCGCCGATGTAGGCGATGCTCCTGCCGATGACGGTGTTGTTGAGCCAGGCATGCTGGTTGTCGCCAATATCGCTGGCGACGAGACCACTTTCCTGTTCGGCTCCCGCGAAGTTGCCGGCGACACCGACCTCGAGGTCTACTCCGAGCAGTCCCCTATTGGCGTTGCCGTGCACGGCGCAAAGGTCGGCGACAAGCTGTCGTACTTGGCTCCAAACGGCCGCGACATCAAGGTTGAGATCATCTCTGCAAAGCCTTACCAGTCCTAGCAACTAGGCTGCAATGCAAAGTCCGAAGGCCGCCAACCCATCTGGGTTGGCGGCCTTCGGACTTTGCTGCTTATGTGCTAGGCGACTGAACCGCCGGCAGTATTGGTGATCTGCGGGTCGAAGCCTTCGGCGCGCAGGTTATTGAGCACCGTCTTGGAATGCTCATGGCCCTTGGTTTCCAGGTCGATGGTGATCGCGACATCGCCCATGGACAGCGAACCACCGATACGGGTGTGGTCCAGACGGGTGACATTCGCATCCGATTCGGCGATGATGTTGGAGATCTGCGCGAGCGAGCCGGGGCGGTCTGGAAGCATCATGCGTATGGTCAAGAAGCGGCCGGCCGCTGACAGGCCACGCTGGATCACCTTGAGCATCAGCAGCGGATCGATGTTGCCGCCAGAAAGGATTACCGCGGTGGTTGCCGGATTGATCCCGTGCGCTTCCAGCTTGTTCTCCAGCAGTGCCGCGACGCCCACCGCACCGGCTGGTTCCACCACGAGCTTGTTGCGCTCCAGGAGCACCACCAGAGCTCGTGCGAGCGTATCTTCCGATACCGTCACCACGTCATCAACCAATTCCTTGATGATCGCGAAAGGCAGCTGCCCTGGCTTGCCTACAGCGATGCCGTCGGCAATGGTGTGCACGTTATCCAGCGGGACCAACGCGTCAGCGGCCAGGGATGGCGGGTAGGCCGCGGCGTTCTCCGCCTGGACACCCACCACCTTGATCTCGCGGCCCAGTTCGCGGGCCTTGGCCTTCAGCGCGATGGCGACGCCGGCCAGCAGTCCACCGCCGCCAACACCCATTAGCACGGTGTCCACCTCAGGAAGCTGTTCGAGCAGTTCCAAGCCGATGGTGCCTTGGCCGGCAATGATGTCCGGGTGGTCGAAAGGATGCACGAAGACTGCCCCGGACTCGTCGGCAAAACGCTGCGCCTCGGCCAGCGCTTCATCCACGGTGTCACCGAAAAGCACGACTTCTGCACCATGATCACGCGTCGCGGTCAGTTTCGGCAAGGCGACGCCCCGGGGCATGTAGATGCGCGCCTTGATTCCGAGGTGGCTGGCGGCCTGGGCAACGCCCTGCGCGTGGTTGCCTGCCGACGCGGCGACCACGCCTCGGGCCTTCTCGTCGTCGCTGAGCTTGGACATGCGTACATAGGCACCGCGGACCTTGAAGGATCCGGCGCGCTGCATGTTCTCGCATTTGAGGAAAACTTCGGCGCCAACATGCTGGGACAAAACACGGGAATGCTCCACCGGGGTGCGGGCAATAACCGGTTTGAGTACTTCAGCGGCGGCTTCGATATCAGCCAGCGTAACCGGCAAAGTAGGTTCGGTGCTCATGGATTATTCCTCATCTGCTGTGGACTCAGGGTGCCGGGTTTCCGGCGAAGCTGTTGGTGCGGCGGCAGGTCCTGCAGCTGCAGCCGGCGGGTCGGCCTTCGCTGGGTCGCTCGCCTTGGGGCTCTGCGCCACTACTTGGTTTCCGTAGTGCTCAATCACGAATTGGTCGGTTTCCCAGGTTCGGCCCGACAGGTATTTCACGACCGCGTTGACCACCGCCAGCAGCGGTACGGCGAATAGCGCACCCGGAATGCCTGCAAGCATGGTGCCGCCGGCTACTGACAAGACCACTGCCAGTGGGTGCAGGCTCACTGCCTTGCCCATAATCAGTGGCTGCAGGATGTTGGACTCCGCCTGCTGGACCAGCAGCACTACGGCCAGCATGATCAATGCGTTGACCCAGCCATTGGCTACCAACGCGAGCAAAACTGCCAGGGCACCGGTAAACAGTGCACCGACGATCGGGATGAAGGAGCCGATGAAGACCAGGACGCCCAGTGGCATGGCAAGTGGCACGCCCAGGAAGAATGCACCGAATCCGATGCCGATGGCGTCGATCAGCGCAACGATCATCTGGACTCGCACATAGGTGACCAGCGAGGCCCAGCCCCGGGTCAAGGCGCCGTCCATCGCCGGGCGGGCGCGGCGCGGCAAGAGGTTCACCAGGAACAAACCGATCTTGCGCCCGTCAAGCAGCAGGAAAATCAAGGCGAAGACGGCCAGCAATGTGCCTGTCAGGATCTGCCCGATCGCGGAAGTCCAGCTGATTGCTTCACTTAGGATGTTGGTGGCATTGCCGCGAAGCTGGACGAGGGTATCGTCCAGCACCTTCTGCAGGTCGTCGTTGGTCAGCTTGAGCGGGCCATTGAACAGCCAGTCCTGGACCTGCTCGATGCCCGAAAGCGCTTGGGTCCACAGGGCGGTAAAACCGGCCGAAAGTTTTTGCCCTGCTACCGATAGCCCTGCGGTGACCAGCGCAAGGAAGCCGATGAGAGTAATGCCGACGGCCAACCCGCGAGGTACAGCAAGCTTGGAGTTCATCGTATTCACAACCGGTGAGAGCAGCCCTGCTAGCAGCGCTGCGATGAAAACCGGGATGACCAGCAAGGAGACTTTTGACAGCGCCCACACCAGCACGCCCAAGGCTGCGACGATGATCAGGAAACGCCAAGCCCACGCTGCTGCCATGCGCATGGCATACGGCATATCCTCGGCGCTTTTGAAATCCGTCAGATCTGGCCCTGGTGTGGCAGGAGTTTCCGCCGGCTGACTCGGAAGTGAAACACGAAAACGGCGTAGACGTTCCAACCGGCTCTTCTTCATGGAACCACGCTATCGCGTTTGCCAGACAGCTTCTTGATCCATGTCTCAATTGTGACAAAAACCAAGGACCAGTGCCCGATATGGGCACTGGTCCTAGAAATCTAATTCAATATGTTTATTTGCTCTTGCCGAGGGTAACCAGATTGCACAGGCTGCCTCTTATTGCTCACGCCAACTTGAAAACACGGCTCATCAGGCGCTTCGCACATGCTATCTCCGGCGGCGCATGACCGCTTCAAGGACCCTCTCCTCAGCGTCTTCACCGGGCTTGATGCCCGCGGGTACCTTGAAGAAGAAAATTGCCCCCAGTGCCCACCAAATGGCGAAGATGGCCCACGGTTCCCAGCTCAGCGAGGCCGGCATGCCGGGCATGTAGAGGCTGAAGAGCGCAGCGGTGAGCAGGACTGAAGTCCAGCCGATGATAGTCCCAGCAATTCCGTTGCCGCCAACGCGCAGCGGACGATCCATCATGGGTTCGCGCTTGCGCAGCACAAGGAAGGTGACCGAGACCAGGAAGTAGGCCACGATGATGCTTGGCGCCCCCGAATCCACGAGCCACCCCAGCATTTCAGCGCCGAAGAATGGGGCCAGCATGGAGATTCCACCGATGAAGACCAGTGCGTTGGCTGGCGTGCGGTATTCGGGATGCAATGTGCCAAACCAGGAAGGAAGCATGCCGCTTCGGGCCAGGGAGTAGACCAATCGCGAAGCTCCCAGCAATAGAGAGTTCCATGAAGTCAAGATGCCGGCAATGCCACCGGCAATCAGCACCTTGGCCATCAGCTCCGAACCGAACATGGCCCCGAAAGCATCCGCCGTTGCAATGTCAGCTCCAGCCAGTTGCGCAGCTGGCATCGCTGACGCTGTGGTCAGGACAACCATGACGTACCAGATGGTGGCCAAGACTACGGAGACGACTACGAGCTTGCCAATTTGCTTGGCCGGAATCTTCACTTCTTCAGCGGACTGCGGAATCACGTCAAAACCGATGAACAGGAATGGCACCGCCACCAGCACGGCAAAGAACCCGCTGGTTCCAGGGGTGAAGAAAGGTTCCATGTTCTTGGCTTCGCCGCCGGCAAAGGCGCCGGCAATCATCAGGGCACCGATTGCCACCAGGAAGAGCACCACGAAGGTCTGCAATACGCCAGCTTGCTTCACGCCGCGAATATTGATCCAGGTGATCACCACCGCTGAAAGCACGCCTACCAACGCCCACGTCAGATTTACTTCAAAACCGGCAACCGTCCACAAGGGGATCTGGCTCATGCCCGGGAAGATGTATTCCACGGTTCGTGGCAAAGCAACCGCCTCGAAAGCCACAATCGTGACATAGCCGCCGGTAATTGCCCACGATCCGATAAACGAAGGCCGGGCGCCCAAGGCGCGCAGGATGAAGTTATGCTCGCCACCGGCTTTGGGCATGGCCGCGGTCAGTTCGGCATAGGTCAGGCCAACGACCGCCATGATGCCACCGCCAACGAGCATGGCCAGGACCGCCCCCATGGTGCCGGCGTTATCCAGCCACCCACCGGTCAGCACTACCCAGCCGAAGCCGATCATTGCACCGAACCCTAGGGCCAGGGCATCCAAGTTGCCCAAGGATTTCACCAGCCCCGGCGTTTTTCCCGCTGATTGCTCGACTGCCATTGCGTTCCTCCTGCCAAATCTGCTGTGAGTTGAGTAACTGAATAGCTACAGGAGAATCTAACCAAGGTTTCGCATGAGCGCCCAATCAGCTGTCATTTTCCATGGCATAGGCGGTTGCAGTCGATCATAAAAATTCATATTTGAACAGGCGATTAACGGGCAAGGACCAGTGCCCGAAATGGGCACTGGTCCTTGCAAGCTATGCTATTGCGGCTAGTCGTCGCCACGCAGGATCGCGAGAATACGCAGGATCTCGGTGTACAGCCAGATCAGGGTCATGGTCAGGCCGAAGGCGCCGCGCCATGCCATGATGGCTGGAGCACCCTGGTCGGACAATTCCTCGATCATGGTGAAGTCGGCAACCAGTGCGTAGGTTGCCAGCAGAACGGCAACTACACCGATAACCAAGCCGAGCACTCCGCCGCGCATGCCGAACATGCCATCGATGACGCCGGTGAGCATCAGAACCATGTTGAGCAGCGAGAAGACGATCAGGCCGACCATGCCGATCATGAACATCTTGTTCAGCTTGGGAGTCATGCGGTACTTGCCCGAGCGGTACAGCGCCAAGGTTACGCCGGCAACACACAGGGTAGCCAGCACAGCCTGGATAGCGATTCCCTCAAGGCCCGGCCGGCTTTCAAGGAAGCCGGAGAGACCACCAAGGAACAGGCCCTGGGCCGCGGCATACAGCAAGATGAGCACAGGCGATGGGCGCTTCTTGAAAGCGTTAACCAGACCGAGGACAAAGCCAACCAAGGCACCTGGCAACATGAGGGCCGGCATGCCCCAGCCAATCGCGGCGCCAACAACAACCAAGGCCAGGCAGAGCACGGTCTTGTTGATCGTGGTTCCGATGGTCATGCGGCCGGTGTCGGCGCTGGTTGCAGCAGGCTGCTGGTACATCTGCTGCAGCTGGTCTGCGCTCATATTTGCGGTGTCACGGAATCCAACAGCACTTCCAGGCTTGGTTCCCCAAGCATCAGAGCGGCTGCTGGAACCAAAAATTGGATTGCCCAATGTCATTCCCCCATAGATTGCGATTGCGCCGGCACGTGGCTAGCTGAAGATCTTTTGCTTAATCCTATTGAGCATTGCTGTGAAATCACTCAGTCGGAAGGATGATATAGGGCATTTTTCCGAAGAAAAACTACTCTGTCAGCGATATTCTTGAAAGTTCTACCATCAAGGTTGCCTTGGCAGCCGATTTTGGTGGAATGCACGATGCCTGGGGTTGAACGATGGATGCGCTCCCACTTTTGGCAAAAGAAAAGACCGCTGCTGACCGGAAAATCCGGAACAGCAACGGCCTTATTCTGTACCCCCAGTGGGACTCGAACCCACAAGCCTTTCGGCAGCTGATTTTAAGTCAGCCGTGTATGCCAATTCCACCATAGGGGCAAGACTCTCAAATTTTACGTGATCGGCAAAGCAAATAGAAAATCCTTCTTTGCTGACGTATGCGAGGGGCCAATTGCTTGGCCCCTCGCATCATCGTCGATCAACTACGGCTCAAGCCTACTTCTTCGGCTTGGCCGACTCTTCGAAAGCAGTGCGTGGTGCTTCGAGGTTGTTCAGCTGCAGGGCATCGCGCTTGAAGACCAGTGCAACCAGCCAGTCGCCAACGACGCGGAACTTGCGCTCGAAGGTCGGCATGGCCATGCCGTGGTAGCCGCGGTGTGCCATCCATGCTGGCCAGCCCTTGAGCTTGATGCCAACAACCTTGGCAACGCCCTTGTTGCGGCCGAAGCCGGCAACTGCGCCCAGGTTGGAGTGCTTGTATTCCTTGATGGTGCCAACACCGTAGCGCGCAGCGTACAGGTTCTTGGCCAACAGCTTGGCCTGGCGCACTGCGTGCTGTGCGTTGGGAACGCAGGTGCCGTCCGGCAGGCCGCCGGTGACGTCCTTGACTGCCGAGATATCGCCGGCTGCCCAGGCGCCTTCCAGAGGTTCGCCGTTGGCATCCTTGATACGAAGGTCCGTGCGGGTCTCGATGCGGCCGCGCTGCTCGATTGGGAAATCGGTGGAGCGAACCATCGGGTTGGCCATGACGCCAGCAGTCCAGATCAAGGTGTCGGAACCGAACTCGCCCGCTGGGGACTTGTCGGCCATGTTGATCAGTTCCAGGTTGCCTTCTTCGGCATTGTTCAGCGAAGTGTTCAGCAAGACCTCGATGCCGCGGCTGCGCAGGTGATCGACAACCCACTCCGCCTGCTCGGCGGTGACTTCTGGCATGATGCGGCCCATGGCCTCGATCAGGACGAAGCGTGCTTCCTTCGCATCGATGCGGTCGTTGAGGCCGATCAAGTGACGGGCCATGTCTTCCAGCTCGGCGATGGTCTCGATGCCGGCGAAGCCGCCGCCGACAACCACGAAGGTCAGGGCGCGCTTGCGTGCAACTGGATCAGTCATGTTCGAAGCGGACTCGATGCGCTCGGCAACCTTGTTGCGCAGGGCGACGGCCTCTTCGATGGTCTTCAAGCCAATGCCGGTTTCAGCCAGGCCAGCGATGGGGAAGGTACGGGTGACCGCACCAGCGGACATCACGACATCGGTGTATTCCAGCTCGAACTGCTCGCCGTTGACCGGAGCAATGACAGCCTTCTTGTTGGCATGGTCGATGCTCAGCACGCGGCCGTTGACCAGCTCGGAGTGCTTCAGGTGCTGACGGTGCGAGACCACAACGTGGCGTGGTTCAATCTGGCCACCGGCAACTTCTGGCAGGAATGGCTGGTAAGTCATGTACGGGTTCGGGTCGACAACGGTGACGATGCCGCCGTGTGCCTTGACCTTCTTCTGCAACTTCATCGCGACGTACAGGCCTACGTAGCCACCGCCGACGATAAGAATGCGCGGACGCTTCTGGGAGGTTTCGATGATCGACATACTGTTGATTCTACGCGGATTTTTCGAGTTAGTGAAAACATTCACTAACTATTTCCGTTCGGTGTGTCACGTCGTCGCCAGGCATGGGCGTTTCCGGCTGCCGAGGTTCGCACCAACCTGTCGAATTAAGCATCGGAAGGCGCGAAAAAGCGGGGTGGATCTTCAGTTTCCACCCCGCTTTGTCCGCTATTTACTTCTCTTCTTCGGGAATCTCGTCGAACAGATCCCGGCCGCCAGCTTGATCCGGGACTTTCAATGAACTCAAGGAAGCCGAACCAAGCCGCGCCGCAGCCTTCTCGCGTCGACGACGCACCAGGGTCTGGGCGATGCCTGCAATGATCACCAGCAGCAAGAGCACTCCCCCGCCGACGATCAGCAACGGCTGAAGCGCCGGTGCCGAGTCATCGGGAAGAACCGGATCTGGCGCCGCGACCTGCTTGAGGTCCGATTTCTCCATCGAGACGCCCGGAGCTGGGGTATCAGCAGTCTTCTGGGTGTCGCGGCGGTGCACGCGAATCCACTCGCTGATCGTGCCCAGCGGGTTCTCGGATACCGAGGGGACGCTCGCCGTCACTGCCGCCTGCGCATCGATGATTCCGTAGCCGTAGAGGTTGTCCACGCCGGCTGTGCCGGTGTCCTTGGCGGTCTTCAGGATGCGGTTGATGACCTCAGGAGCTTTCATGTTCGGGTATTCCGAACGAATCAATGCGGCCACGCCCGCCACCAAAGGAGCCGCGCCTGAGGTACCGGACCAGCGCGCGTAGCCGTCATCTGGCAAGCCGCCGACCAACTGCTCGGCAGGGGCTGCAACGCCGATGGAAATGCCTTCGGTCGAGGAATCCTGCGAAGCCTTGCCGCTGGCATCAACGCCGGCCACGGTCAGCACTCCCGGAATGGTGGCCGGGGCGCCCACCTGGCTCATGCCGCCCGAACGGTTGCCTGCAGCGGCAACAATAACCACGTCATGGTCTTCTGCGTACTTGAAGGCGTCATCCCAGCTTTCCGGCCATGCCGGGCTGGTTGAACCGAGAGACATGTTGATGACCTTGGCCCCGGAATCCACGGCCCATTTCACGGCACGGGGGATCTGGGTTTCCACTGGAATCTTCGCCGGGTTGCCTTCGCCCATCCACAGCGACACAGACAGCAGGTCTGCTGCCGGAGCGACGCCGAGCACGCCGTCCTTGCCGCTCTTCAGCTTTGGCACCTTTTCGTACTCAGGTTCCTGGGGAATGTCCTCGTCTTCGTCTTCGGCGGTCTTCTTGGCCTTTTCCCACGCGGCCTTCAAGCGCTCGTTCTCGGATTTAACCCGCTTGATTTCGCCCTTGTTGTTGCCGCGCCCGCCGAGCAAGGTAGCCACCAAGGTGCCGTGCTCGCTCATGACGCCTATGGGCTTGTTGCCCTTGTCTCCGCCTGAGCCGGACATATCAGCACCGCCAACCACGGCACCCTTCAAGTCTGGATGCGCGGTATCAATGCCGGTATCAATGATCGCGACTTTGACGCCTTCGCCCTTTGTGGTCTTGTGCGCTTCGGCCACGCCCAACGACTTGAGCCAGTATTCGGACTCACGCATGTTGTCAGCGCGGGCAGGTACGCCCACGCTGAGCAGGGTGAAGGCCAACAGCGCTGCGACAAGCAGAGAGCCGAGCTTGAGGAAGCCCATTCTTTTCCTGGCACGCAAAGCTGAGCTCAAGACATCTCCTTGGGTCGGTGACTGGGTGACAGGTTCAGGCGGCGGCAGCTGAAGCCGCGATTCCGTCGAGAATATCGTGTTCGGAAGCAATCAGAACCATTTCGCGGTTCCCGCTGGCCTTTTCAAGGTAATGAAGGATGCGTTGCACAATGGCTGCGCCAGCTTGGATCACATCAACTCGTCCCGGATGCATGAAGCCCAGTGCCGCGCGCTCTTCCCGGCTGTAGGAAAGCATGCTGGCGGTGGCTTGGCGCATCTGGGCGAAGCTCAGCTGCGCCCCATGGATCTTTTCCGACTCGTACTGCTTCAATCCCAGGGCCTGGGCGGTGAGCGTCGTGAAAGTGCCTGCAACCATGATCACCGCGTCGACCTGCGCAACGTCAACCGATCCGGCCAAGGATTCCAAGGTGCTGTCCATGAATTCCAAGGCCTGGTCCGAACGCATTCCCGCTTGGTGGAACCGTTCGGTAACGCGCACACAACCCATGTCCAGGCTCTTGGCTGCCAACGGGCCGGTGGCATCACCGAGAACGAATTCAGTGGATCCACCACCGAGGTCGATCACCAGGCTCTTGCCGCTTTGCCCGTCCCGAACCGAAGCCGCACCGGCAAAGGACAGGGAGGCTTCTTCTTCACCGCTGATCACTTCCGGGGCGACGCCCAGGATCTTGGTGATCCGCTCGGTGAAGACCTCGCGATTCGATGCATCGCGGGCCGCCGAGGTCGCTGCGAAACGGATGGCTTCCACCCCATGCTCATCGCACAGCTTCTTGTACTCGCGAGCAGCTTCAAAGGTGCGCTCCAAGGCCTCGGGAGCGAAAGCGCCGGTAGCGTCAACGCCCTGGCCCAAGCGCACGATGCGCATGGTGCGCAGCACGTCGACCAGCTGGCCATCGGCCCCGATGTCCGCGATCAGCAGACGGATGGAGTTGGTTCCGCAGTCAATACCGGCCACGCGCATTAGGCGTCATCCTGGTCAGCGCCCTGTGCGGATTCACGCACGGCACGCTTCCGGGCGCGTTCTGCGCGCTTGGCCGCTGGGTCCTGCTGTTCCTGGGTCTTCACGTGGCGCGAGCGGTCACGGCTCGGCGCCTCGGATTCGGTATCCCAAGCACCTACGCAGTAGCACTTGTCCTTGGTCCACCACTGGGCAATCCCAGCCAGCGCTTCATCACCCAGCGGGTTCACGCCCTCGCCGGCAGCCAGCGAGTGCCCTACCAGCACGTGCAAGCACTTGACGCGGGTCGGCATGCCGCCAGCGGAGACCCCAGCGATTTCCGGAACGGCCCCGGTTCCCGAGCGCTGGCCAATCGCATCGCGGTTGGCCAGGTACGACTCGTGGGCAGCTACATAAGCCTGCGCCAGCTGCGCGTCCTCACCCAGGCGGTCATTCATCTCGTTCATCAACCCGGCAGCTTCCAACCGCGACACTGCCGCAGTGATCACCGGGTGCGCCAGGTAGTAGGTGGTGGGGAAGGGAATACCCGAGGAAAGGCGCGGTGCCGTGGTGGCTACCAGAGGGTTTCCGCAAACGCAGCGCGCACCGATCTCCACCACATCGCGCACCGGGCGGTTCAGCTGGCGGGACAGGGTGTCGAGGTCACCTTCGCTGGGTACTCGTCCGGCGGCGTCAAGGGCTTCGCGGATTGGCTGTTCAGTCACGGTTATAAGTCTCTTCGTGTTTAAAGTGGTTAGTCAGTGGCAGAACGTCGAACGGAGTCGAGCAGAGCATCAACCCATGGAAGTTCCTGGCGCACCTCGAAGGTGCTTCCGTTGCCGTCGGCGGGCGTCTCTTCATCCTTAGGGCGTTCACCCACCACCATGTAGAGCTTTTCACCAGGCATTACCAAGTTTATCCGCTCGCGTGCTTGCTGCTTGATGTACAGCGGGTCATCCCAGCGCGCGATCTCTGCCTTGAGGTCATCGCGCTGCGTCTCCAGCGCTTCGATCGAGGCATTCAGCTCATTCAGCTCCGCCATCTGCGTGCGGTAGAAATTCACCGTGGGCACGAGCATCACTGCGAAGAAGGCCAGGACCACGATCAAGGCGGCGATACGGCCGGAAAACCGGTGCGCAGCAACGGGTTCGCCCTCGGGGACGTGGTTCTGGCCAGACGGCTTCTGCCCCGGCTTGCGGCGTACGGCAGCAGAGAACTTCACCCGGTCATCGCGTCGGCGTTCGTTCTGCTTTTCCTTGGCACGTTCGCGCAGCGGCACCTTCGGCTTCGGCGCGTAATTTCCTGCAAATTTTTTCGGCTCACGTGACGCATCTGACGCTGGGCGTGCCGTCGATTTCGGCTGTGCTGCAACGCTTCTGGGCTTCTGCGCAGCGGGAGCGGCCTTCGGTGGGCGCGGCGTTGCAGGAGTTTGCCTGGCCTGCGCTTGTGGCCTGACGATGCGCAGAGCGTCGGTAGGCGGTTCAGCTTCGGAACCTGCGCCGTCATGTTTCGTCTGGTCAACCGGGGTTATTACGGCTTCTTCGGCCGGATCCGGAGTATTACGGCGAGGCATTCGCGGTGGTCGCTGAGCCATACTCCCCCAATTCCCGTGGTGCTTTTCTTGCGGTGTTGCCGTGGACTTGGCAAGATAATTCCATTAAATAACGAAAAGCCCGCCGGTATCCACTACCGACGAGCTTATTCGCTATTACTGAAAATTAGCTGTTGAAACGCGGGAACGCGCTACGGCCAGCGTAGACCGCCGAGGCGCCCAGGTCTTCTTCGATACGCAGCAGCTGGTTGTACTTGGCTACGCGCTCGGAGCGAGCTGGTGCACCGGTCTTGATCTGCCCGGCGTTGGTTGCCACGCAGATGTCAGCGATGGTGACATCTTCGGTTTCACCCGAACGGTGCGAGGTGATGGTGGTGTACCCGGCACGCTGCGCCATGGTCACTGCATCGATGGTTTCGGTCAGGGTGCCGATCTGGTTGACCTTCACCAGCAGCGAGTTGGCGGTGCCCTTGGCGATGCCGTCGGCCAGGCGCTGCGGGTTGGTGACGAACAGGTCGTCGCCTACCAGCTGCACCTTGTCGCCAATGGCGTCGGTCAGGGTCTTCCAGCCATCCCAGTCGTCTTCATCCAGTGGATCCTCGATCGAAACCAATGGGAAGTCGGCCACCAGGCCAGCGTAGTAGTCGCTCATTTCCTGGGCGGAGAGCGCCTGGCCCTCGAACTGGTAAGCGCCGTTCTCGTAGAACTCGGAGGAAGCGACATCCAGCGCCAGGGCGATGTCTTCGCCCGGGGTGTAGCCAGCGCGCTTGATCGCTTCGGTGATCAGTTCCAGAGCCGCGCGGTTGCTTGGCAGGTTCGGAGCGAAACCGCCCTCGTCGCCCAGGCCGGTGGAGAGGTTCTTCTCCTTCAGCACGGACTTGAGGTTGTGGTAGACCTCGACGCCCCAGCGCAGGCCCTCGGAGAAGGTCGGCGCGCCGAGCGGGGCGATCATGAATTCCTGGATGTCCACGTCGGAGTCGGCGTGGGAGCCGCCGTTGAGGATGTTCATCAGTGGCACTGGCAGTACGTGCGCGTTAGGGCCGCCCAGGTACTTGAACAGTGGCAGGTTGGCGCTCACTGCAGCGGCGTTGGCCACTGCCAGGGAGACGCCGAGGATGGCGTTTGCACCCAGCTTGGACTTGTTGGCAGTGCCGTCCAGTTCGATCATGGTGGCATCGATGGCGCGCTGGTCGGTGGCGTCAAGGCCCTCCAGCTCGTCGGCGATTTCGTCGATGACGGACTCTACAGCACCCAGTACGCCCTTGCCGAGGTACCGGTCTTTGTCGCCGTCGCGACGCTCAGCTGCTTCGAAAGCGCCGGTGGATGCACCGGAAGGAACAGCAGCACGGCCATGCGAGCCGTCGGATAGCAGGACCTCGACCTCGACGGTCGGATTGCCGCGGGAATCAAGGATTTCGCGCGCGTGAATGGCGTCAATCAATGCCATGAGTATGGACTCCTTGTAGAAAAGGGGTGGTCTTGGGGCAGGTCAACCAGCGGTCGCTGATAAGACCGTCGGCGCCATTGCCTGTCTCTAGCCTAGCGCTTCGAAGGTGATTTGGGCGATGTTGTTGCGCCAGTTTCCGCGCCGTATTGCTGGCCCAGGGCCGCACGCAGCACCGATTCGGCATCCAGACCCAGCTCCTCGGCCCTCGCTGACAGGGCCATTAATTCCTTGGCCAGGGAGAACTCGTCGACGATTCGTTCACGGATCTGCTCGGTGACTAGCCCGGCCGCGGGCTGTACCGATCCTGCTCTGGCATGGCGATCAAGCAATTTCTGCGCGAGCGCCAGGGACGGCAGCCCAGCGGGCAGTCCCGCGTTCTTCCGCTTCTTCGGCTGGCCGGCGCGTTCGGCCTGCTTCGCCGCATCCCACACGCGGATAATCTCATCCACATCCGTGATGACGTCCTGGCGGACCTGGCCCTGCTCGTCGAAAATATGCCGGTTGCGGCGCAATAGCTTCGCATTCAGCGTTTCGGCGACATCTTCCAGGCCGAAATGGTCTTGCTCCTCGGCGATCAGCGAATGCAGCAGGATCTGGAAGAACAAGTCCCCCAGCTCCTCCTTCAACAGATCCGGGTTCCGTTCGGCGATGGCGTCCAGTACCTCATAGCTTTCCTCAATGAGGTAGGTGCGCAGCGACTCGTGAGTCAGCGCGCCAGTCCAGGCGCATCTGCTGCGAAGGGTCCGTACGGTGGCGTTGAGCTGCTCTAGCTGCGTTCTGTTCTCCGGCATAGGAACATGCTATCGAAGCGGGCTTTCAGCCTGCGGCCAAGGAGCTGCCCATTGCTGCCCATTCGGGCTAGCATGGCCGTAGTTCATCCCGACGACGCGAAGGATTGCCAATGACCGTCCAAGACACCGCCCAGCTGGAATTCCTGGATCAGCTTCCAGCCAAACTCTTCATCGGCGGCCGGTGGGTTGAGGGGCGCTCCGAGCGCATCCTGCGCACTGCCAACCCTTTTGATGACTCGCTCCTGGCCGAGATCCGCCAGGCGTCGACCGACGACGTCGACGACGCCTATGGCGCTGCCGCCGCTGCGCAGCCAGGCTGGGCGGCGCTCTCCCCCGGCAAGCGCTCGAAGGTCTTGAACCAGGCCGCCGACTACCTGCAGTCGAACTTCGAGGGCATCCTGGCGCTGTTGACCGCCGAGTCCGGTTCCACGCAGTTGAAGGCGAACATCGAACTGGGCGGCGCCATCGCTGCCATCCGCGAAGCAGCCACCTTCCCCACCCGCGTGCACGGCAAGATCCTGCCCTCCAATGCCGAGGGCAAGGAGAACCGGGTCTACCGCGAACCGGTCGGCGTGGTGGGCGTCATCAGCCCGTGGAATTTCCCGCTGCTGCTGTCGGCCCGGTCCGTAGCGCCGGCCCTGGCCCTGGGCAATGCGGTGGTGCTCAAACCCGCCTCGGATACCCCGCTGGTGGGAGCCTTGGTCCTGGCCAAGGCTTTCGCCGAGGCTGGCCTGCCAGATGGCGTGCTGAACGCAGTGGTTGGGTCCGGTTCGGAAATCGGCGATTACTTCGTGGCGCATCGGACCCCGTCGCTGGTTTCGTTCACCGGTTCGACTCCGGTGGGCAAGAACGTCGGGAAAATCGCGGTCAGCGGCGAGCACATGAAACGCGTGGCGCTGGAGCTTGGCGGCAACGCGCCATTCGTCGTGCTCGAAGACGCTGATCTTGACGAAGCAGCCAAGGCCGCGACCCTGGGCAAGTTCTTGCACCAGGGGCAGATCTGCATGGCCATCAACCGCATCATCGTCCAGGCTCCGGTCTACGAGGCCTTCATCGAGAAGTTCATCGAGCAGGTCGGCAAGCTCGGCTATGGCGATGCCGCCGATCCAGCCAATCTCGTGGGACCGATCATCAATGATGCGCAGTTGGCGTCGGTGAGCGGCAAGATCAAGACCGCACGTGGCCAGGGCGCCCGCGAAGTCCTGGCAGGTTCGATCACAGGCCGTGTGGTCTCTCCCCACGTCTTCGCAGATGTCACCAGCGGCATGGAACTGTTCCGCGAGGAGATCTTCGGCCCGGTCGTGGGCATCGCCAAGGCCGACTCCGAAGAGCATGCGCTGGAACTGGCCAACGACACCGAATTCGGCTTGTCCTCGGCCGTTTTCACGCAAAACCTGGAGAAGGGCGTCGCCTTTGCCCGCGGCATCAAGGCCGGGATGACTCACGTCAATGACATCACCGTCAATGATGAACCGCATGTGATGTTCGGTGGCGAGAAGAATTCGGGTCTGGGCCGTTTCAACGGCGAGTGGGCTATCGAGGAATTCACCACCGATCACTGGGTCGGCGTGCAGTCCACCAAGAAGCAGTACCCGTTCTAGGAACCACCTGCCCTTGGAACCAGCGAAGCCGCCCCTTGCTTGGGCAAGGGACGGCTTCGGTGGTTGCCTGGCGGCTGGGTCCTGGAACTAGTCGGCGACGTTTTCGTATTCGTCTTCTTCGTAGTCCTCGTCATCCAGCAGGTTGTCGTAGTAGTCGTTGATGTACTCAACGAGCAGCTCGCGCATTTCCAGCGGGACGAAAGCAGCTTCGGCGGCGTTCAGCGTCAGATCCAGCAGATCTTCCAAGTCGTAGTCGAAGGCTTCTACCAGCAATTCGAACTCATCGGACAAGGTGGTGCCGGACATCAGGCGGTTATCCGGCGAGATGGTGACATTGAAACCGGTCTGGACCAGCAGGTCGATCGGGTGGTTCCCGATGCCTTCGCCGAATTTGGAGGTAGCACCGGTCTGCAGGTTCGAGGACGGGCAGACTTCCAGCGGGATGCCGCGTTCGCGGACCCAGTTCGCTACCGGGCCCAGCGATACCAGGCCGGTATCGTCGCTGAGTTCTTCGCCGTTCTCGTCGATAGCTCCGAACTCGATCTCGATGTCCTCGGCTACGCGGACTCCGTGGCCCAGGCGCTGGGCGCGGCCGATCAGGATGGCTTCCTTGATGGAATCCAGGCCGGCTGCTTCGCCAGCGTGCACGGTGGTTGGGAAGAGATTCTCGGCCAGCAGGTCGAAAGCTTCCTTCATCACTGAGGGCGGGAAGCCATCTTCAGCACCGGCGATATCGAAACCGACGACGCCACGACCACGGTGGCGCAGGGCCAGCTTGGCGATTTCCACGCCTTGGTCGCTGTGGCGCATGGCGGTAACGATCTGGCCGATCTGCATCGGGTGGCCCTCGGCGTTGAGCTGCTCGCAGGCCTGGTCCAGGCCTTCCTGGATGGCGTCGACGACGTCGTCCAGGCTCAAGCCTTCGCGGCGGTGCTGCTCTGGTGCATAGCGGACTTCGCCGTAGATGACACCGTCTTCAGCGAGGTCCTCTACGAATTCGCGGGCAACGCGGATCAGCGCATCTCGGGTCTGCATGACCGCGACGGTGTGCTCGAAGGTTTCCAGGTAGCGTGGCAGCGAGCCGGAGTCGGCTGATTCACGGAACCATTCGCCCAAAGCTTCTGCTTCGGTCTCTGGCAGCTCGTGTCCAATCTCGGCGGCCAGCTCGATGATCGTCTGAGGGCGCAAACCACCGTCGAGGTGGTCATGGAGCGAAACTTTAGGCAGATCCCGGAAGTCGAATTCGGGATCGTAGTCAGTATGAATCATTTCTTCAGTCACACCACTGAGCCTAGTCGCATTTTCGCGGAACTGACAGCTCCAACGGGTAAAGATCTGCGAGCCACTATGTGACCCTGATCAATACGGGAGGTTAACCCTCGTCAGGGGTTGGCGGGACGGTCTGCCTGGCTGGTTGCACCGGGTGCCCTTCGCGCTTCGCCGCGCGCCGATGCAGGCGATCCAGCACCCAGCTGACGATCCGGTCGATGACGAATCCGAGCACTACGGCGATGACAATGGAAACTGCAATGCCCAGCAGCTTGTTGTCGTGCATCCAGTTGCCGGCCAGCGCACCGATGCTGACGGAGTAGGCAGCCCAGGTCAGTACGCCGATGGTGTCGAAGAGGGTGAAGCGCTTGTGGCTGAATCCGGTGGCGCCCGCGGTCAGGTTCACGGCCACTCGGCCAATCGGGATGTATCGGGCCGTGAAAATCAGCAGAGCGCCCGAGGTTTCAAGTTTCTTCTCGGCATAGTTCAGCACCCGCTGCGCGCGTTGCCCGCGCATCCACTTGAAGCCCCTGGATCCGATCTTGCGTCCGATGGCGTACGTGATCTGGTCGCCGAGCAAGGCACCGCCGGCACCGAGCAAGCCAATCAAGACAAGGTTGGGAACACCGGTGTGGACGCCGACCGCGGCCAGCGAAACCAAAAAGGATTCACTCGGGACGAGGGGGAAAATCGCATCGATCATGCAGAACAGAAACAATAACGGCAGGATCCACCATGCGCTGGCGGCCTGCGTGATTGCCTCATTGACTAATTCCATGCGTGCCTACATCTACTTTCCCAAGGCGCTCCATGCGCTGAATGTCTCTCCATTTTCGCTCGAGAACTCACCTGCGCGCATCCTGCTTACGTTGCGTTGTGGACAATTCCCATCTGCTACCCAGGTAGGAGTTAACTGACTAACGTTTGACTACGCCGTTATTGTTCCCGGGAACTTTCTGGGAACTTCCACTGCGGCAGCTGGCCTGGGAACCACCAGGATGCCAGGCCATTGCTACCGCAACTTCGAAGACGAACGGACCTGCAGAGCCCTCCGGAAAAGAAAAGCCCAGCTGATGCAGGCAGCGAGGCCGGGGAAGAGCACTCGCAGGGCGACCAGGCTCCCGATATTTCTGGAGCGGGGCACTGATTGCCAGCGGATCGGTCGCCGGCAAGCGAAAGAGCCGGGAAACACGGCAACGTGTTTCCCGGCTCCTTGAGCGCCAATCCGGATTCGGCTACTTGGCGGCGATGCGGTCCAGGATCAGGCGGGTGTCCGGACGGTCATCGGCCGAACCGATCATGATGGCGCGCTGGACCAGCTCGATGGCACGCTCCATCTTGGCCGGGGTGTCGGTCAGCAAGGTGGCAATCGGCTCGCCACGGCGAACCAAGGCACCTGGCTTCACGTGCATGCGCACGCCGGCGCCGGCCTGGACGCTGTCTTCCTTGCGGGCACGTCCTGCGCCCAGGGTCCACGCGGCCAGGCCGATGTCCATCGCGTCGAGCTTGATCAGCACGCCCTCGGCGGGCGCCACCACGGTGTGCGATTCCTTGGCTACCGGCAGCTTGGCATCCGGATCGCCGCCCTGGGCCGCGATCATCTTGCGCCAGATGTCCATGGCCTTGCCGTTCTTCAGCGCACCGGGGACATCCGCATCCTTGATGCCTGCCCCGGCAAGCATCTCGGTGGCCAGGGCCACGGTCAGCTCCACGACGTCCTCTGGTCCGCCGCCTGCCAGGACCTCAACGGATTCCTCGACCTCGATGGCGTTGCCGGCGGTCAGGCCCAGCGGGGTTTCCATGTTGGTCAGCAGAGCCACGGTGTTCACCGACGCATCGGTGCCCAGGTTCACCATCGTCTCGGCCAGTTCGCGGGCCATGGCCTCGTCCTTCATGAACGCGCCGGAGCCGACCTTCACATCCAGCACCAGGGTGCCGGTGCCTTCGGCGATCTTCTTGCTCATGATCGATGACGCGATCAGCGGGATGGCTTCCACAGTGGCGGTGACATCGCGCAGGGCATAGAGCTTCTTGTCCGCCGGAGCCAGTCCGGTGCCGGCGGCGCAGATGACCGCGCCGACGTTGGACAGCTGGGAGAACAGCGCTTCGTTGGACAGATCCGCCTTCCAGCCGGGAATGGCTTCGAGCTTGTCCAGGGTGCCGCCGGTGTGGCCCAGCCCGCGGCCCGAGAGCTGCGGGACGGCCACGCCGAAGCTGGCGACCAGCGGAGCCAGCGGCAAGGTGATCTTGTCCCCCACGCCCCCGGTGGAGTGCTTGTCGGTGGTGGCCAGCTTCTTGCCCGACGGGTCGGTGAGGGCAGAGAAGTCCATGCGTTCCCCGGAGTTGATCATCGCAGTAGTCCAGCGCGAGATCTCGTTGCGGTTCATGCCCTGGAAGTAGATGGCCATGTTCAGCGCGGACATCTGCTCTTCGGCGATGGCCCCGCGGGTGTAGGCATCGATGGTCCAGTCGATCATCTCGTTGCTCAGTTCGCCGCCATCGCGCTTGGCGCGGATGACTTCGACGGCACTGAATTGCTCGGTAGCCATATCAGGCACCTTCCATTCTGCTGTTGGCCGGTGTGCTCCGGCGCTAGAAGTTGAGATTCTGCGGCCCGAACGCGTCAGGCAAGAGGTCGTCGATTCCCACGATGCCGCGGGCTGTCTTGATCAGCAGCTGCGCCCCGCGGTGCTCGAAAAGCAGCTGGCGGCACCGGCCGCACGGGGTAATCAGTTCGAGCTCGCCCTCGCGCAGCTGGCCGAAGCACAGGAAGTATTCCATGGTGCCCCCGCCGGTGGCGAAGAGCTGGCCCACCATGGCGCATTCAGCGCACAGGGTGACCCCGTAGGCGGCGTTCTCGATGTTGCACCCGGAAATCAGGCGGCCGTCGCTGGTCAGTGCCGCGGCACCCACCCGGAACTCGGAGTAGGGCGCGTAGGCCTGGGACAGCGCGGCCGCAGCCGCAGCTTCGAGCTGCGGCCACGGCGCGTTGTTGCTATTCATGGGAAATCGCTATTCCTTCACGTAGGGTTCGCCCGCAGCTGCCGGTCCGCGCGAACGCCCCACCAATCCGGCCACCGCGAAGATGGTCACCAGGTAAGGCATCATGGCCATGAACTGGCTCGGTACCGGGGTGCCGATGATCGTCAGGATCACCTGCAAGTTATCGGCGAAGCCGAAGAGCAGGGCGGCCAGGAAAGCGCCGATCGGGTTCCACCGGCCGAAGATGACTGCGGCCAGCGCGATGAAGCCGCGGCCACCGGAGATTTCCTTGGTGAAGGAGTCGATGGCCACCAGGGTGAAGAAGGAACCGCCGATGCCGGCCACGATGCCGCCGAGGGTGACATTCCAGAAGCGGATCGCGTTGACCTTGATGCCCAGGGTATCGGCTGCCTTCGGATGCTCGCCCACGGCGCGCACGCGCAGGCCCCACTTGGTCTTGAACAGGCCGAACCAGACCAGGAAGACGGCCAGGTACATCAGGTAGCCGATCACCGACTGCTTGAACAGGATCGGGCCGATGACCGGGATCGAGGAGAGCAGCGGGATTTCAATGACCGGCAGGTGCGCTGGCGAGTTGAAGCGCTCCGGGTCCTCCTGCATCACGGTGGTGAACAGGAAGCCGGTGATGCCCGAAACCAGCACGTTCAGGACCACGCCGACGATGATCTGGTTGACCACGTACTTGATGGAGAAGACCGCCAGGACCAGCGAGACCATGGCGCCGGCCAGGCCGGCGGCAACCAGGCCCGCGAAGGCGCTCTGGGTCAGCGAGGCGACCAGTGCCGCGGTGAAAGCACCGCCCAGCAGCTGGCCCTCGATGGCGATGTTGACCACGCCGGCACGCTCGCACAGCACGCCCGAAAGCGAACCGAAGACCAGCGGCACGGCCAGCACCACGCCACCGGCCAGCAGGCTGGCCAGCGAAATGCTGTTGATGTTGGCGCCGGAAACCACCCAGATCAGGAAGCCCAGCACGAACAGGACCGCCGCGATGGCGACCATCCAGGTGGCCAGGATCCTGCCCTGCTTGCGCTGCATCCACGCGTAGGCGGCAATGGCCAGCAGCAGCACGCCGAACACGATGTTGGTGATGCGGCCCGGGAAGACCAGTTCGGGCAGCTCGAAGGCGTCGCCGGCGCTGTTCAGCGTGAAGTGGGCGGCTTGGTCGTTGCCCAGCAGGCCGAAGCTGAAGAAGACGATCACTGCGATCACCGAGAGGATGATAGGGGTCTTCTTGCTCGGCAGGACGTTGATTGCCGGCTGCAAGGTGGAAGAGGTCACTTGGCACCTGCCTTAGTAGGTTCGAGCTTGGAGCTGCGCTTCTTCTTGCGGTTCATGCCGAAGATGGCCTTGACCAGCGGCGGGGCGGCGATGAACAGCACGATCAGCGACTGCACCACCGAAACGATGTCGATCGGGGTGCCGGTGGTGATCTGCATGTTCACCGCACCGGCCTGGAACGCGCCGAAGAGCAGGCCGGCGAAGAAGGTGCCCCACGGGGTGGAGCGGCCCAGCAACGCCACGGTGATCGCGTCGAAGCCCAGCGAGCCGGCGATGCCGCCGGTGAGCACCTTTTCGGTGCCTGCCACCTGTGCCACGCCTGCGGCACCGGCCAAGGCGCCAGCCAGCGCCATCGCAATGATGGTGGTGCGGGCCACGTTGATGCCGGCGGTCTGCGCGGCTTCCGGGTTGTGGCCCACGGCGCGGAATTCGAAGCCCACGGTGGAGCGCTTGAACATCCAGGACACGGCCAGCACCAGCAGCACCGCCATCACGAAGCCCAGGTGCAAACGCGAACCGGGGATCGCCGGGAAGATGGCCGAGCTGTCCAGGATCGGCGAGATCGGGTTGGTCTCGCCGGGACGGCGGAACCCCTGGGTGTTCATCAGGAAGTCGATCAGGTACACGGCCACGTAGTTGAACATGATCGTGAGGATCACTTCGTGGGCGCCGGTCTTGGCCTTGAGCAGGCCGACCAGGCCGCCCCAGATCGCGCCGCCGAGCAGGCCGAAGACGATCACCAGCAGCAGGTGCAGGCCGAGGGGCAGGTGCCAGGCGAAGCCGATGTAGGCGGCCAGCACCGAGCCGATGATGATCTGGCCCTGGGCACCGATGTTGAACAGGCCGGCGCGGAATGCCACGGCCACGCCCAAGCCGGCGCAGATCAGCGGGGTGGAGACGGTCAGGGTCTCCAGGAACGGCTTGAACCCCTGCGAGGAGTTATAGATCGAGCCGTTGAACAGCGCCACATAGCTTTCGGTGGCCGCACGCCAGAATTCGCCGAAGAAGGCCGAAGGCTGGGCGAAGAGGTAGCCGGCCGTTTCGCCCACCTTCTCATCGGTGACCGCAATCAGCAGGCCACCGATGACCAGTGCGACGATGACGCCGAGGACCGAGACCAGGCCTGGTCCCTGGGTGATTTGGCGCAAGAGGTCATTGCCCGGCTTGCCGGAGCCGGGAACCACAGGTGCTTTCTCGCTCACTGCGCTTCTCCTTCCTGGTTGTCATGCTCGCTAGCTGGCTGGGCTTCAACCGGCTCGTTCTCCGCCTTCGCGAATTCGGCCTGGGCCAGGGCTTCTTCCTGCGAAACGCCGGCCATCATCAAGCCCAGCACCTCGCGGGAGGTGTCGCCCGGCACGATGCCGTTGATTCTGCCCTTGTAGAGCACGGCGATGCGGTCGGCCAATTCCATGACCTCGTCCAGCTCGGTGGAAACGATCATCACCGGGGTGCCCTTGTCTCGCTCGGCCACGATGCGGCGGTGCAGGAACTCGATGGATCCCACATCCACGCCGCGGGTCGGCTGCGAAGCGATGAACAGCTTCAAATCGCGGCTCAGCTCGCGGGCCATCACGACCTTCTGCTGGTTGCCGCCCGAGAGGCTGGAGGCAGGGTTCAGCGGATTATCGGTACGCACGTCGAAGCCCTGGATCTGCTGCGCGGCGTTCTTCTTGATCGCCTCCAGGTTCATCGAGATGCCCTTGCCGAAGGGCGGGCGGTCGTAGAGGTCCAGCACCAGGTTCTCCTCGATGGAGAACTGGGTGACCAGGCCGTGCACCGACCGGTCTTCGGGAACGAAGCCGAGGCCCGAGCGCAGGATCTGCTTGACCGACTTTCCAACCAGCTCTTGGCCGGCGAGCTTGACCGAGCCGCCCGTCACCGGCTGGGTGCCCAGGATCGCTTCGGTCAGTTCGGTCTGGCCGTTGCCCTGCACGCCGGCGATCGCCAGGATCTCGCCTGCATGGATATCCAAGGTGACCGAGTCCAGCGTGGTGGTGCCCGCCGGGTCGACGACCGTCAGGTCCTTGACCTGCAGTACCGCCTGCCCGGGAGTGGCTGCGGCCTTGTTCAGGTTCAGTTCCACGGCGCGGCCGACCATGAGGTTGGCCAGCTCGGTGGTGGAGGATTCCGGGGAGACCGAATCGATGACCTGGCCGCGGCGGATCACGGTGATCACATCGGAGACGGCGCGCACTTCGCGCAGCTTGTGCGAGATGAAGACGATGGAGGTGCCGTTGGCCTTGAGCTGGCGCATGATGTCCAGCAGCTCGTCGGTTTCCTGCGGGGTCAGCACCGCGGTCGGCTCATCGAGGATCAGGATCTTGGCCTCGCGCACCAGGGCCTTGATGATCTCGACACGCTGCTGCACGCCAACGGGCAGGTCTTCGACGACCGCGTCCGGGTCCACGTCGAAGCCGTAGCGGTCGGAGATCTCGCGGATCTTCTTGCGGGTGACCTGCAGGTCAAGCACGCCGCCAGCCTTGGTGGTTTCTGCGCCGAGGGCAATATTCTCTGCCACGGTGAAGACCGGGACCAGCATGAAGTGCTGGTGCACCATGCCGATGCCCGAGGCCATGGCGTCGCCCGGTCCGGAGAACTCGACGGGCTTCCCGTCCAGCAAAATTTGGCCCTCGGTCGGCTGGTACAGCCCGTAGAGCACGTTCATAAGCGTGGACTTTCCAGCACCGTTTTCGCCGAGCAGACAGTGAATCTGGGCGTCATCGACCGTCAGGTCGATATCTTTGTTGGCGTAGAAAGAACCGAAGGCTTTCGAGATTCCTCGTAGTTCGAGTTTCACGATTCCACCATCTTCATTGTTCGTTTGGCGAGGTTCTTGCTTGCAGGTTGTTTTGGCTCTTAGGCAGGCATAAAGCGCGTCACCTGCCCACCGCTGTATTGCGGCGAGCGGTGACGCGCTCCATGGCTGGTTTGCCTAGACCTACTTGGGGCTGGAGGCCGATTCGATCTCCAGCTCACCGGAGATGATCTGCTGCTTCAGGGCATCGATCTCCTTCTTGGTGTCTTCGCCGATTTCCTCATCGAAGTTGTGGAACGGTGCCAGTGCAACGCCCTCGTTCTCCAAGGTGCCCACGTACGGGGTCGAGTCGAACTTGCCCTCGGCGTCGGTGCGGATGACATCTTCGACTGCGGTGTCCATGGTCTTCACGACCGAGGTCAGCATGACGTCCTTGTAGTCGGGAGCGGTCAGGAAGCCGTCGGAGTCGACCCACACGAGCTTGGCTTCCTTGCCGCCGTCGTTGGCCTCGACCACTGCAGCGCCAGCGCCCTTGCCCACTGGGCCGGCGACAGGCATGACAACGTCAGCGCCGGAAGCGATGAAGTTCTTGGTGATCTGCTTGCCCTTATCCTGCTTCTCGAAGTCGCCGGAGAAGGTGCCGTCCTGCTTCTTCTTGTCCCAGCCCAGCAGCTTGACGTCCTTGCCCTTGTCTTCGTTGAACTTGGCCACGCCGTCAGCGAAGCCGTCCATGAAGATGGTGACGGTAGGGATCTTGATGCCGCCGAAGGTGGCAACGGTGCCGGTCTTCGAAGCGGCAGCTGCTGCGTAGCCTGCCAGGTAGGCAGCCTGGGCCGTGTCGTAGATGATCGGCTTGACGTTTTCGATCGGCTTCTCGTACTGGAAGTCGACGATGGCGAAGTTCTTATCCGGGTTGGCCGCGGCAGCCTCAGCGGTTGCGTCGCCCAGCAGGAAGCCGATGGTGACGGTCAGGTCGCAGCCTGCGTTGACCATGCCGTTGAGGTTGGTCGCGAAGTCGGCGTTCGACTTGGATTCTGCATCCTTGGTCTGGATGCCCAGGTCCTTCTCGGCGTTCTTCAAGCCGCGGAAGGAAGATTCGTTGAAGGACTGGTCGTCGAATCCACCGGAGTCGGACACAATGCAGCCAACGTAGTCCGGGAACTGGCCAGCCGAGCTGGTCTCTTCCGGTGCAGCGCCGCAGGCGCTCAAAGCTAATGCCGAGATGCCGAGCATGGCTGCAGCCATACCGGTCTTGCGCGATACGAAGCGCATCTGTTCCTCCAAAGAATCTTGCGAGATAATGCGGGAGGCAAGACACCTGACCCTCGTGCAAGGCTTCATTGCCTAGGCCTTACTCGAGCACACCAAAAGTCATAGCATTCCCATCGTTTCCATAGCCTATCGGAGATATGTCACAGGTAAAGACGATAAAGATTACAAACAGATAACTTACGGGCCGCAAAACGGCAAGCGCTTAACGCCAACGCCCAAGTCACTGACCGAATTGTTAAAGCGTCAAAGAAATGTTAAAAACTTTCGGGTTTGATGTGGCCAACGCCCTATTTGGCGTTTGCCTCGCGCACGGCCTGCATGGCGGCGGCCGCCATGATGCGAACCCCCACGCCAATGCACGATTCGTCCGGGATATAGTCCCCGCGGTGCAGGTCATAGGTTTTGCCGCCCGGGGTGCGGGTTCCCAGCCGCAGCATCGCACCGGAAACCTTCTGCGTCATCCACGCGAAGTCTTCCCCGCCCATGGACTGCGGAGTCAGCTCGATGGCCTCGGCTCCGAACTCGCGGCGCGCGGCGTCCTCGATCAATGCGGTCTCCGCCGGAGCGTTGACCACAGGAGGCACTCCACGGGTGTGCTGCAGCTTGATTTCCACTCCGTAGGGAGCGGCGATCTGGCGCACGGCCTGGTCCAGCAGCTCACCGGCCTCGTACCAGGCATCGCCGTCCAGGCAGCGCATGGTGCCGGCCAGGTATCCGGTGGCGGGGATCGCGTTCGGCACGCTGCCGGCATGGATCTGGCCCCAGACCACCGAGACGGCCGAGCGCACGTCGACCTTGCGTCCGAGCACGGCCGGGACCTGGGTGGCGATCTGGCTCATCGCGAAAACGATGTCTTCGGTCAGGTGCGGGCGCGAGGTGTGCCCGCCCCGGCCGTTGACCTCGATGCGGATGGTGTCGCTGGCCGAGGTGATCGCACCGATGCGGGTGCCGATATGCCCGGCGTCGATCCGCGGGTCGCAATGCAGCGCGAGCACCCGCGGCACGCCATCGAGCAAGCCCTGATCGATCACCGACAGCGCCCCGCCGGGAAGCTTCTCCTCGGCGGGCTGGAAGATCACCCGCACGCAGCCATCGAGCTTGCCGGCGGCATGGATCCTGCCCAGGGCCAAGGCCACTCCAATCATCACGGTGGTGTGGATGTCGTGGCCGCAGGCGTGCGCCACGCCCTGGGTCATCGAGGCGAAGTCCAGGTTGGTTTCCTCCACCACCGGCAGCGCGTCGATGTCGGCACGGAAGGCGATGCGGATGGGCCCTTCGCCAATGTCCACGAAGGCGCCGGTGTCGGCCATTTTCTGCGGCGCCAGCCCGGCAGCACGCAGGGTTTCGAGAATCCGCTCGGTGGTTTGGTGCTCAGCAAAGGACAGCTCCGGGTTGCGATGCAGTTCCCTGCGGAAGCCGATCAGCTGGTCGATCAGCGGCTCGGTGAAGTCGCTGACGGAAGCCGGATTGCCATTTTCATTCACGGTGGACACCTTTTGAAGATACTCGGCACGGTGCAGAAAATGACAGTTTTCCGTAATGTTCGGGCGCATTGCGCAACATCAGGCAAGGGAAACGGGGCGCGCCGACCTATTGCCGGCCAGCTCGCCCCGTTCGCAATCCTGCTGTGCTAGAGCACCTCGGTAGCGCCGTCGGCCTTCAAGGCCTCCACGGTCTGCTTGACCTTCTGCGCATGCTCCTTGGTGGTCACCAGCAACGCGTCGGC
>NZ_JBIUVH010000002.1:0-938167 GCF_044742845.1 Glutamicibacter sp. NPDC087831 | reverse complement strand
TGATCTGTCCCGGCTCGGCGATGTCCTACAAGTCCACCGCGCCACCAGCCACGGGCTACGCGCACAAGCCGTTCCCGCAATTGAGACGCGACTCGAAATGGATACAGCAACTCAAGGAACGGCTGAAGCCCCCACCCGACCAACCGGATCCATGAGCCGCGAGGTAAACCGATCGTTTGCACCGCTCGCCGCTATTACGCAACCACGCATCACCCCGTCCCACCCCTGCTTGGCGCGCTAATCCAAACCGCCTGGCATGCATCCGCCACGCAACACTTCGATTTTCGTGCACCGCGCAAGCTGGCACCTCGTTACCGCACTGGCTTGGCACCTCTTCTTGCCGCTCATCGTGCAGATGCTGAACCCGCGAGATGCGCCACGACCACCATGCGAAGTTTTTCACCATGAGGCTTGACTGTGACGTGAGCCACTGAAATGATTCAGTGCAACACTGTTGCGCTTCTTGCAACCGTATTCCGATACCGAATCTTTCCCGCCTGCGGCATTACTTGCCCCACGGGTCCAGGAGAATTCCATGCACTCAGTATTCATAGACGAACTCGATGCCCAGACTTACGCCGAGAACGTAGCGCGTACCGGATCCACCATTATCATCCCGGCCGGAGCGACCGAACAGCACGGACCTCACATGCCACTGGGCGTAGATGCCATGCTCTCGCGTTCCATCGCAGAAGCCGTCGCGCAACGCACAGGTGCTTTGGTTGCGCCGGCGTTGAGCTACGGGTACAAATCCCAGCCCCGCTCCGGCGGCGGCAACCACCGCAAAGGCACCACCAGCCTCGGCGGCACTTCGCTTAGCTTGATGATTGAGGACGTAGTTGCATCCTTCATCTCCCAGGGCTTCGATAATGTTGTCGTCCTCAACGGGCATTTCGAGAACTACCAGTTCATCTACGAAGGATTGGACAACGCAGTAGTCAAGTGCCGAGCCGCCGGCGCGGCGTCGCGCGCCATCCTGCTGTCTTACTGGGACTTTGTCGATGAGGAAACCTTGGCCAAGGTCTTCCCCGACGGCTTCCTCGGCTGGGACATCGAGCACGGAGGCATCCTCGAAACTTCCTTGATGCTCCTGCTCCACCCGCACCTGGTAAACATGGATCGGGTTGTCGACCACCCGCCCGCTAAGCTCGCGCCCTATGACATCTTCCCGGAGGATCCGTCACGCACCCCGGACAGCGGTTGCCTCTCTTCTGCGAAGGGCGCCACGGCAGATCGCGGCCAGCTGCTATTCGAAACCGTCACAAACCAAGTTGCCGATGCACTCAAAGGCGAGCTGCTGCTGGGCAACATCAGCATCGAGGTGAAATAGCATGTCTGTGGATAGCTCGACATCCCAAGACAGGAAAAAGTCCGCGAAAGCACCCCGGACCCCTGAAGGCACTAAGAAGCAAGTTGAGGTACCACGTTTCATGGGGCGGCACATACCGCCCATGGATCGACTGCTCATTCGCGTAATCCCCCCAGTACTGATTATCGCCGTGATGATTTGGGTCCTGTCCAATCCAGAAGCCGCCTCAGCCGCGATTTCCGAAATGCGCACTTTCGTCACCGGAAAATTCACCTGGCTCTTCATCTTGTATTCAGTATTCACAGTGGTGGTGTGCATTTGGCTCTCCATGAGCCGAGTAGGCAAGATCCGTCTCGGCGGCCCGAACGCCAAACCGCAGCACAGCAAATTCGCTTGGTATTCCATGCTGTTCGCTTGCGGCCAAGGCATCGGCTTGATCTTCTGGTCAGTTGCCGAACCAATTATGCTGCGCGATGAAAATCCCGTGATCCCGGCAGGGCCAAACGGTGGCGGCGAAGAAGGGGCCATTGTTTGGACCTACTTCCACTGGGGCTTGACCGCCTGGGCCATGTATTGCGCCGTTGCAGTGTGCTTGGCCTACTCGCATCACAACCTCGGCAAGACGTTGACTTTTCGCGAGGCTACCGTGGATATCCTACCCCGCTGGTCGCGACGCGGAGCCGGCGTCATCGTTGAGCTCCTGGCAATTATCGCGACCGTACTCGGCCTGGCTACTTCCTTCGGATTCGCAGCCATGCAGTTCACCTCCGGACTGACTTCCTTCACTGGATTAACCGCCAGCCCAATGATGTGGTTCATGGTCATTCTGATCTTCGCTGGCATCACCTCTATTTCGGCTATCGTCGGCATCAGCAAGGGCATGGCACGGATCAGCGGATTGAACTCGATCCTCAGTATCGTGCTGATCGCAGCGGTGCTGGTTTTCGGCCCATCGCTGTACATCATCTCGAATCTGTCCCAGACCTTTGGCAGCTTCTTCACGAACTTCGCGAATATGAGCCTGTGGACCGATTCAGGATTGGCCGCCAACACCCTGGATTCATGGCAAGACAGCTGGAATGGCTGGTGGACGGTCTTCATCTGGTGCTGGGTTATTGCCTTCTCCCCATTCGTGGCCGGATTCATTGCCCGCATTTCGCGTGGCCGTACCATCCGCGAATTCGTTCTCGGCGTGACCATCATTCCTTCATTGATCGTGATGGTTTGGGTTGCAGTGATCGGCTCCGCAGCACTCTACTACGATGACCAGACTGATCGCGGCATCAGCAGTGCAGTCGCCGGGGACACTTCCTCCGGCTTGTTCGTCATGCTTGATTCCTTGCCTGTCGTCGGCACGGTCCTGCTAGTTGTTTCCACCATCCTGGTGGCCACCTACTACGTGACATCCTTGGACTCTGGCATTTACGCACTCAGTGAATTCGTCTCCGCCCCGGGCAAATCCGGTCCAGTCTTCCGTGTAGTCCTCGTGCTGTCTGTCGCGACGGTGACCACCGTGCTGCTGACCATGGGCGGAACCGCGGTGGTCGATACGGTCCAAACTGGCACCATTATCGGCGCCTTCCCCTTCTCCTTCGTGATCATTTTGATGATCATCAATTTGATCCGGAGGCTGCTCAAACGAGACAAGGCGATCAAGCAGCTGGAAAAGGACATCAACAACCCCGACCCGAATCTGGTCTTCGTAGCCGACCCCGATGGCGGCGGAGCGATCCTCAAGGAAGACCCAGGACAGGACCCACAGAATTAAGCAGTAGAACCCGCATTGGCATGAAGGCCGCGATGCTCGCCATGATGAGCTTCGCGGCCTCCTGCATTACCTCGTGGTTTTCATATTCATGCAGGACAATTCCGATCTTGTGCACTGCAGAAAAAGTTTTCACAATCGCCCTTGACAGTGACGCAGGGCACACATAATCTAAATGCAACGGCGTTGCATTGAGCGCAACACGTACTTCTTCTCCGGCGATTCCCATGAATCCTCGCAATCCATCTGATTGGGCCGGCCTCCCTTGACAGTTGATTTCCCACAAGGAGCCAAAACCATGACTACCGCCAATATCGCCACCAATGTTTCCGAACTGGCCCGACTGAAGACCCTGCACAACGGCGCCAAGGAGCAGCTGACCTTCTCGGATGCCGAGTTCGAGCGCCGCCTGGCCGGCCTGCGCCAGATCATGGCCACGAAGTCGCTGGACGCAGTCATCCTGACCAGCTACCACGGCATCAAGTACTACTCGGACTTCCTGTACACCACCTTCGGCCGCAACTACGCGCTGGTGGTCACCGCCAGCAACTCCACCACCGTCACCGCGAACATCGATGCCGGCATGCCATGGCGCACCAGCTACGGCGACAACATCGTGTACACCGACTGGAAGCGCGACAACTTCTTCTACGGCCTGCAGGAAGCACTTAAGCGCGACGGCGTGAAGGCAACCCGGATCGGCGTGGAAGACGACTTCCTGCCGGGCCGCACCCGCCAGCAGATCGCCGACACCTTCGACGGCGCAACCCTGGTGGATGTCTCGCAGGACGCCATGCGCCAGCGCATGATCAAGTCCGCCGAGGAAATCGAGGTCATCAAGCACGGTGCACGCATCGGCGACCTGGGCGGCGAAGCCATCAAGGCAGCGATCCGCGAAGGCATCAGCGAATACGAGGTCGCACTGATCGGCACCGAGGCGATGGTGCACGAGATTGCCAAGACTTTCCCGCACCGCGAAGTGCGCGATACGTGGGTCTGGTTCCAATCGGGCATCAACACCGATGGCGCCCACAACTGGGCCACCACCCGCAAGCTTGAGCGCGGGGACATCCTCTCGCTGAACTGCTTCCCGATGACCTCCGGCTACTACACCGCGCTGGAGCGCACCCTGTTCCTCGGCGAGCCGGATGCCCGCAGCCTGGAACTGTGGAACGTCAACGTCGAGGTCCACAAGCGTGGCCTGCAGCTAATCAAGCCCGGAGCAGTCTGCAAGGACATCGCAGCGGAGCTGAACGAAATCTACATCTCCCACGGCCTGCTGCCGAACCGCACCTTCGGCTACGGCCACTCCTTCGGCGTGCTCTCGCACTACTACGGCCGCGAAGCTGGCCTGGAACTGCGCGAGGACATCGAGACTGTCCTGGAGCCGGGCATGGTCGTTTCGATGGAGCCAATGATCACCGTCGCTGATGGCGAGCCAGGTGCCGGAGGCTACCGCGAGCATGACATCCTGGTCATCGGCGAGGACGGTGGCGTCGAGAACATCACCAAGTTCGGTTTCGGCCCGCAGAACAACATCATCGATGCCTAAGGGCAAGCGATAACCGTGGGGCGGGGCCCGAACCCCGCCCCACGGCTGCTTTAACCATCTGATGCGCAGCAAGCACGGGGGCTGCGCCTAGAACCGACGACCACCCACCGGTCTGCCGGAACACTTCATCATTCCAGCGGCAAAGAAGCCAGCACTGGCCAAAGCCGTTGCCCTCCAGAGGCGGTTTCACCCCATGAACCATTCCAGCAACTCCCCATCGCAAGCCCCCACCGGAACCACGGCTGCACCGGCCACCGGCGTGGCCCCGTCCCGCACCATTGACGCGAAGACCCGCCGCAAGGTGATCGCTGCCAGCTTCATCGGCAACTTCGTGGAATGGTTCGACTACGCAGCCTACGGCTACTTCGCCGTCACCATCGCCGCCGTATTCTTCCCCAGCGACGACCCCCAAGCTGGTCTGCTGATGACTTTCGGGGTATTCGCCATCTCCTTCCTGGTCCGTCCTGTCGGCGGGTTCATTTGGGGGCATCTGGGCGACAAGATCGGCCGGCGTGAAGCCCTGTCGTGGTCGATCCTGCTGATGACCGGTGCCACCTTCTGCATAGCGCTGCTCCCCGGCTACGCATCCATCGGTTTTGGCGCGCCTCTGCTGCTCCTGGCCCTGCGTCTGGTCCAGGGCTTCTCTGCCGCCGGCGAGTATGCCGGCGCCTCCGCCTTTCTGGTCGAGTACGCGCCGGCCAACCGGCGCGGCCTATACGCGGCAGTGGTTCCGGCGAGCACTGCCACCGGCCTGCTCTTCGGCTCACTGATGGCCGCCGGGCTGACCGGGTTGCTGTCAACCGGGGATCTGGAGTCCTGGGGATGGCGCATACCGTTCTTGCTGGCCGCGCCCATGGGGCTCATTGGCCGCTATATCCGCACCAAGCTGGAGGATTCACCAGCTTTCCTTGAAGCATCATCCGAGTCCTCCACTCCTGAGGGATCCCCAGTCGGGTCGTTGCTGAAGAACCACTGGCGCCAGCTGGTCCAGGCTGCGGGTGCGGTGCTGCTGAACGCCGTGGGCTTCTATGTAATCCTTTCCTACATGCCGACTTATCTATCCGAAGAGCTCGGACTGGACGCCACCCGTTCCTACCTGGCAACGACCGTTGCGCTGTTGGCCTACGTTGGTTTCATCTTTGTCACCGGCATGCTTTCGGATCGTTTCGGACGCAAGCGCGTCTTGATCAGCGCATCGATTCTGTTCATCCTGTTCACCGTTCCTGCCTTCATGGCTTTGGAATCAGGAAACTTCCTGGTCATTGTCTTGGTCCAGATCCTGCTCGGCGCGATGCTCACGCTCAACGACGGCACCCTTCCGAGCTACCTCGCGGAAATGTTCCCCACCAAGGTCCGCTATTCCGGCTTCGCAGTGTCGTTCAACCTCTCAAATGCATTGTTTGGCGGAACGGCGCCATTCGTGGCCACATTGCTCATTGCCACCAGCGGCAACGTCCTTGCCCCCGGCTGGTACTTGATGGGCGCAGCGGTGATTTCGCTGGTGGCGGTGGCCTGCTCGGTCGAAACCAGCCGCAAACCACTGGTTTGAGCCGTAGGATAGTAGCAACTCAGGAGGGGAAATGACTGAAATTCGCAGTGAAACCCGAGGCACCTCGGTGATCGTCAACGTGCTCGATGTGCTCCGTTGCTTCACCGTTGAGCGCCCGGTAGTGGGCGTCACCGAAATCGCGGAGCAGGTCGGCCTCCACAAATCGAGCGTCTCGCGCATTCTGGCCACCCTTGAGCAGGAACGCGTTGTGGATCGCGACGCGGAAACCCGCAAGTACCGCTTGGGTGTCGGCCTGATTGCCATTGCCGGACCATTGCTTGCCAACCTGGACGTGCGGCAGGTGGCTTACCCCATTCTGGAAGATCTGCGTGAAGCTACCGGCGAGACCGCTGTACTGAACATCTGGGACGGCAGCGAGTCGATTTCGGTAGAACAGCTGCCTTCAACCCATCTGGTCAAGCACACCTCGGTCATGGGGTCGCGGTACCGTTCGGGGCTGAGCGCTACCGTCCAGGTATTCCTCGCCAATGAGGATCCAGCACGCCGCGCGGAGCTGATCTCCAACGGAGAGATCGATCTTGCCGGCACGGCCCCCGCCGAATACCAGGCACGCCTGGATCTTGTACGCGAGCGGGGCTACGCGGTCAACTACGGCGAGACTTCCGCCGAGGAGGTCGGAGTGGCCGCAGGCATCCTCGACCACCGCGGTGAACTCGTAGCCTGCGCCATGACCGCCGCTCCGTTCTACCGCATCGGCGCCGATGAGCTGGAGCAGCTTTGCTCCAGCACCCGTGCCGCAGCAAGGCGAATCAGCACCAGGCTGGGATACCAGGCGGAGGGATAGCCATGGATCCGTTTGAAGCGCGCGATGCCCATGCCTTCGACTACCGGATGCACGAAGGCTCAGCCATGAAGGTCAGCCACCACTTCGCCGGGCACACCGGGATGCCGGTAGCCATCCAGACCTGGGTGATAGAACCAGGCGGCTTCGAGGGCTTCCATCGCCACGAGGGCCAGGGAGCTTTGCAGGAGTTCTACCAGGTGATCGAGGGCCGGGCGCGGATGCGGGTCGGCGAGCGCGTATACGAGCTCGGTCCCGGTGACAGCGTATTGGCCGATGCCGGAGTGGACCACGACCTGTGCAATCCCGGCGGCACGGACCTGCGCGTGCTCACTGTTTGGGGCCCGCCGGGCGCCGCCGACTTCTCGGACTTCGGTTCGCACCAGATTGCGCAGCGCGGTCATCCAGGCGGCCTGGCTTAGCTGGGAGTTTGCCCGAGGGCCTTTTGCCACCCCTCACCCCGGTGCTGAAGTGGTTCCATGGATTACAACATCGGCTATTTCGTCGGTTCGCTCGCCACGAACTCCATCAACCGCGTCCTGTCCAAGGCCCTGATAGCCCTGGCACCTGAAAACCTCAGTTTCACGGAAATCCCGATCAGCGATCTGCCCTTGTATAGCGCTGACTACGATGATAATTATCCCGAAGCCGGGACCGCGCTAAAGACCGCCATCGAGGCCTCGGACGGCCTGCTATTCATCAGCCCGGAGTACAACCGTTCAATTCCCGGTGCGCTGAAAAATGCCATCGACTGGGGTTCGCGGCCCTGGGGCACCAACTCCTTCGCCCGCAAGCCCACCGGCCTGCTCGGCGCTTCGGTCGGAGCCATCGGTACCGCGGTCATGCAGTCCAGCATGCGCAGCGTCCTCAGCTTCCTGGATGCCCCGCAGCTGAACTCCCCCGAGGTCTACCTGCAGTACCGTCCCGAAGACTTCGGCGAGGACGGGAGCATCAGCAACCCGGACACCGAGAAGTTCCTGGCCCACTACATGGGCGAATACGCGGCGTTCGTTGAGCGTGTGCTCGATGCGACAGCTGCGGGTCATATCGGAGACGAAGGAATGTAGCCGCCTCCAACGTCCACTAGCCGCGCGAGTACTCGGCAAGACAGACTCCGGAGGCAAAAGACTGCATGTTCTCCAGCCTCCAGCGATCCGGGGCATACCCTGTGTCCCCGAAGAGCTTGATACCCGACCCGAACATCACCGGCTGCACCTTCAGGGCCAACCTGCCGATGTCCGGCCGGAGCCTGGCGGCCAATTGCCCTCCGCCGCACAGCCAGATGCCGTCACCCGGTTGGGATTTGAGTTCCCCGATGACCTCTCGCGGATCCGCACTGGTGAACTGCACCTCTTGGCTTCCTGGAGGTGAAGAGTGCTCGCGCGTGAAAACAATCTGTCTCAGATGCGAGTACGGGCTGGGCAGTGCTGGCAAGCCGACCGCGTAGGTATTCCATCCCATCAGCACCGTATCGAAAGGGCACCCCTCGATAGGCAGTCCAGCCGACTCTGCCAGCTGGGTCGGCGCGGTGCCGCGGTAGCGGTCCCAGATGGGCGCCGCGTGGTCGCCAGCCACCGCGAATGCATCGAATTCGCCGTGAGGACCGGCAATGTACCCGTCCAAGCTCACTGCAACGAAGTAGGTTAGTTCTCTCATTGATTCTCCCTTGGCTCGAAGACGGAAACGTCTGGGAAATTGAGCCAACCCTACAGCATGGCCTGTTGGGAACTTGGGAGAATGCGAAAAAACCGGGAAACATCATTTCTGATGTTTCCCGGTTTTTTTCCATTTGGTGGAGGTAAGGGGATTCGAACCCCTGACCTTCTGCATGCCATGCAGACGCGCTACCAACTGCGCCATACCCCCAAACGAGGTGATTCCAGTGGCTTGCACAACCCCTGAACCGAGATAAAACTTTACCGGAGCACTGCCGAAAACTCCAAATCGGCTGTTCGAGACGCTGGTCACAATCCTCTATTCACACGGTGCTCCCCAAGTGGAAGAATATGGGTCGGGACCTGCCGGCCCCACCCATTCCTTCGAAAGGCGCAATCCCATGACCATCGGACTGACCCCATACCTGCGTTTCGCCGGAGATGCCAAAGAAGCTATGGAGTTCTACCACCAGGTACTCGGTGGCGAGCTTTCCATGATGACCTTCCAAGAAGGCATGAATGACAATAATCCGGCCGTTGCCGACCAGATTATGCACTCCTCGCTATTCGTTGAACGCGGCCTGCACTTCATGGCCTCGGACACCCCGCCCGAAATGGACGTCCGGGGCAATGGCGTGATCGCGCTAAGCAGCGACGGGACGGCCGGAGCCGACGCGGAGACCCTGACCCGGTGGTGGGAAGGATTGGGCGAAGGCGGCCAGATCAACATGCCATTGGAGCGGGCCCCGTGGGGCGACTCCTTCGGCGAGCTGCGCGACAAGTTCGGCGTGGTCTGGATGTTCAACATCACCGCGTTGGCCAGCTAGCCGAAGCGCTAGTGGGTGCGCGCCTGCTCGCGGGCTTCCAAAGCCTCGCGGCCTACGAGCAGGCCCACCTTCTTCGCGCGGATCTGGGTTATCCACGCGATCAGCAGGCCCAAGGCGGCCAGCCCAGCGCCAACCACAGATGGGGCGCGGAAGCCGTAACCGGCGGCAATCACCGCGGCACCCAGGGCAGCGCCCAGCGCGTTGGCAACATTCAGCGCCGAGTGGTTCAGCGAAGCAGCCAGCGACTGCGCATGCGGGGCCGAATCCATCAGCAGCGTCTGCAACGCAGGGATCAGCAGGGAACCCACTGCGCCCATCACGAAGACCATGATCATCGTCGGAACCACCCAGCTGGTCACGGCAGCGAAAATCAGCATGGTGGCGATCATGAAAACGGAAGAAAGCTTGATCGCGCCGAAGATCGACCAGTCGGCAAGCCTGCCACCGGCCAGCGAACCAACGACCATGCCTACGCCATAGAGCGCCAAAGCCAGCGGCACCAGCTCAATTGGCAGTCCTGCTTCTTCGGTCAGCGTGGGCGAAATGTACGAGTACACCGCGAAGAATCCGCCGAAGCCGACAATGCCGGTGAGCATCGCCAGCCACACCTGGGCACTCTTCAAGGCGGTCAGCTCGCGGCGGATGCTCGCCCCGGCATCGGTCTTGCGCCATGGGACGAACAAGCTAATCAGCACAGCGGTCAACACGCCGATCGCAGTGACGACCAGGAACATCGAACGCCAGCCGTATTCCTGGCCGAGCCGGGTCACCAACGGGACACCGGCAACGTTGGCCACCGAGAGCCCGAGCATCACCCAGGCAATGGCGCGTCCGCGCATCGTGGCCGGAACCAAGCTGCCGGCAAGCACACCGGCCAGTCCGAAGTAGGCCCCATGCGGCAGGCCTGCAAGGAAGCGGGTCACCAGCATGGTGTTGTAGTCCGGAGCGAAGAATGAGGAGAGGTTGGCGAGCGTGAAGAAGAGAATCAGCAGCTGCACCGCACGCTTGCGCGGGATCTTGGCAGCCAGCGCAGTGAGCACCGGGGCGCCCACCACCACGCCGATTGCGTAGGCGCTGATCATCAGGCCCATCTGCGCATAGCCCACTTCCAGATCGGCGGCACCTTCCTGGAGCAAGCCCATCATGGCAAACTCAGTGACACCGATGCCGACGCCGCCCATGGCCAAGGCAACAATTGCCAGCAGTAGTTTTCCGCCAGATACATAGGCAGTCATTCAATTTCTCAATTCATGGCAGGGTCTTGGGAAGCGGCTCCCTCGGCGCTCTTATCCATCGTAGTGACTGCATCGGGCGACAGTGGCAATCCCCGAGCGGAAAATTACGAATCCCACAGTATTTTGTGCCACTGTATTAAGTCCTATGCCTCATTCATCGCACCATCGCCTGTCGGCCTCGCGAATAATCGCGAGGTTCTTCTTTGTCATGCTCTGTCTCGCGCTGGCCGGGCTAATGGTGTTCCACCAGCAGATCCCCGATGTCCTGGGTCTCGGATTGATCGTCGATAACCTGGCCCCGTGGATGGGCCTCGGAATTCCAGTGCTCTTGCTGATGGCCTTGGTGGTGCGCGGACGCATCAGCTTCATCGGCCTGCTCGTACCGGTCGTTGTTTGGGCTGTGCTCTTCGGGCCGGCGTTCCTGCCTTCGGACCGGCGCGCACCAGAAGCTTCCCTGCTGGTTGCCACGCAAAACGTCCACGAGTCTGCGGGCGTGCAGGCTGCCCGCGAATTGGCAGCCAACGGCGCGCAGGTCATCACCCTGCAGGAAATCGGTGAAGGCCAGGAGCCGGGAATCACCGCCGAGCTCGCCCAATCCCATCCTTACAGCTACATGGTCAGCACCGTAGGCGTGTGGAGCGCCTATCCGCTGAAGAATCCAGAGCCCCTGGATCTGGGGCTGGGTTGGGACCGCGCGTTGCGGGTGGACGTGGCCAGCGGAAAAGGGGATGTCCGCCTGTACGCTGTGCATGCGGCGTCGGCCAGGCCTACCGGCCATCACGAGCGGGACATGATGCTTGCTTCCTTGGCCGGCTACCTCGCCGATGACGAATCTCCGAAGATCGTTGCCGCCGGAGACTTCAACGCCACCAGCTCCGACCGCCACTTCGCGCCGGTCGCTAACCAGTTGGAGGAAGCCCACTACAGCGACTGGGGCTTGGCCCTGACCTGGCCGCGGTCCCTGTTCCCGATGCTCGGCATCGATCATGTGATGCTACGCGGCGTCGAATCAGCAGGCCTGGAGCGGCTGGAAATCGCCGATTCCGATCATTACGCGCTCGCTGCCACGATCGATCTGGGGAACTAGTTCCTTTCCAGCCCGGTCTGGCGCAGCGTGATGTTAATGCGTCCGCCGCCAAGGCCCAGGCCTGCAGGTGCGGTCCCGGCATGGATCTTGCTCACCCCGTGATAGGCGAAGCGTGAGGGGCCGTCGAAGACGAACAGGTCCCCCGAAGCCAGCCGGATCTCTTGCCATGGCCGGTTGCGGTTCTCGGTATTGCCCAGGCGGAATGTTGCCGAATCGCCGATGGACAGCGAAACCACCGGGGCGTTGATGCGCTCTTGCGCATCCTGGTGCATGCCCATGGCGGCCTGCACGTCGTAGTAGTTCACGATAGCCGCATCGGGCTGGTAGTCCTGCGCGCGCTGCAGGTCCCCCGTAGCTTCTGCGACCGCCTGCTTGCCCAAGCGGACCAGCCAGTCTTCCATGGGCGCCACTGATTGCCCGTCCAGGTCGTCAGCGGTCTTGGAGTAGCGGTTCGGGCTCCAATGCCACCCCAGGCACAAGCTCTGCACGCTCATCGGATGGCCGTTGACGGCTGTGCGGTGCGGCGGAACAGGCCCGCTGCCCCATTCGAAGAAGCGCCGGACGATCCACTGCTGCGCGGGCGCGTCCAGCCACCCCGGCAAGTGCCAGGCTCCTGGGCGCAAGGCTCCCCCACTACGGGGCAGTGCACTGTCGTCGAACAGGGATTCCATGTTCCCAGCGTGCCCGTTGCAGGCAGAACTCGGCAAGTCTCCCGCGTATTCGCTCACTGAACTTTGCAGGATCAGCCAGGCCGGTGCCTCGCAACAATATTTACATTAGAGACTTTGTGTTTCGTCTTACCCTCGCGAACATTTCGAAAAGGTTAACCTTTACTCGAATTATTGCGCTTGAAACATTTGCGATACCTCCGGGAAAACCTGGGCGCCTAAGCTGGGTGCATCCACTAGTTCAAGGAGAATCCCATGTCACCCCTAGAAACTCGAGCAGAATCAAGGAAACCATGATTGGCATCGACCTCGAACTGCGCGGATGCACTGTGCTGATCGCTGGAAGTAAATCCGGGAGCAAAAATACTGCGCTGCGCTTCCGGGCGGAGGGCGCCACGGTGCTCACCGCCGACGGGCCCTTCCAGGCAATACATTTGCTGGAACAAGCCGGCCTGCTGGTGATCTGCGATGCCGAACCGCTGCGCTTCGCCTCGGTGGTGCAGGCCGCGCGCATTCCCGTCATGCACCTTGGACCAGCGACCCGGGCCGGATCCATCACCCTGCTCGGTGGCGGCCCCGGCGCATTGGACCTGCTGACCCTGCGCGGCGTGCGGGCCCTGGCCGAAGCAGAAGTCGTCTTCGCCGACAGGCTCGGTCCCGCAGCGCACCTGCCCGCTCTCGCACCGCAAGCTCAAATCGTGGACGTCGGCAAGCTTCCTGGACACCACAAGCTCACCCAACGGGATATCGAAGCCCTGATGATCGAAGCGGCCCGCGGTGGCGCTGCCGTAGTCCGGCTCAAGGGCGGAGATCCCTTCGTCTTCGGCCGCGGCTTCGAAGAAATCGCGGCCGCTACCGCTGCGGGCATCCCGATCAGCGTCATCCCGGGACTGAGCTCGTGCATCACCGTGCCGGCAGCAGCCGGCATCCCGGTCACCGCCCGCGGGGTGAACACCATGTTCACCGTGGTCTCGGCCCACGATCCACTCAGCGATGCGCAGCTTGACCATCTGGCCAAGCTGGGCGGAAGCATCGTGATCCTGATGGGCATGGGCACCATCGAGCAGACCGTCGCCGGGTTGCACCGGGTCGGCATGGACCCGCAAATGCCATGCGCCATCGTCGAATCCGGCACCACCGACATCCAGCGCACCAGCTGCACCCGGCTAGCCCATCTCGCCGAAACAGCCCGCGGCCATTCCAACCCTGCAGTCATTGTCATCGGTGAAGTCGCTGGACTGCCGGCCACCCTGGTGAACGCGGCAGCGCAAGAAGAGCCAGCCACGCTGGCAGCGCAATTGGAAGTGGCCTGATGAGCAGCCCCAAACCCTTGGCCGGCTTCCGGCTGGCCGTCACCAGCGACCGCCGTTCCGCAGAACTCATCGAAGCCTTCGAACGCCGCGGCGCCGAGGTGACCCATACTCCGCTGCTCCAGCTCGCCCCGCTGGACGATGAGCAGCAACTGATCGCGCAAACGCAAAAGCTGTTTGAGGTCCGTCCGCAGGTAGCCGTCATTACAACCGCCTACGGACTGCGCCGCTGGGTTGATACCTCCGAGGCTGCCGGCATTGGCGACGAGCTGCTGGCAGCGCTCGGGCAGGCACAGCTCTACGTCCGCGGGGCCAAAGCCCATGGCGCCGTCAAGGCACTGGGCCTGGAGCCGGCCGCCGTGGCCAAGGACGGGCGCAGCGCCTCCATGCTGGAACTGCTGGAGGGCAAGCTCCAGGGCGCCACCGTCGCCTTGCAGCTTCATGCCGATTCCGACCATGGAATGCCCCAGAGCCTGCGCGAGCTGGGCGCTCGCCGGGTGCTGAAGGTGGAGCCCTACCGCTGGCAGGACACCAGCAGCGATAGCGGGATTTCTGCTTTGGTGGAGGGCCTGTGCGCCGCCCACTTCGACGCGGTGACCTTCACCAGCGCGCCGAGCGTGCACGCGCTGTTCGCCGCTGCCAAGGCGCGCAATCGCTTGCCCGCTCTGCTGCGCTCCCTGGCCGAGCGCGTCGCAGTGGCCACCGTTGGACCGGTGACTGCTGCCCCGCTGATCGAGGCGGGCATCTGCCCGCTGGTTCCCGAGCGCCATCGCATGGGTGCCATGATCGGCCAGCTCGTGGAGCATCTGGCCTCGCTGGGCACGTTGCAGGCCCAAACGGTCCACGGCCAGGTGCAGCTGCGCGGTCGTACCCTCTCGGTCCAGGACGAAAACTGCGAGTTGACGCCCGGGCAGGCCGAATTGGTGCGGGCGCTGATCGAGGCCGGCGGCAGCGTCCTCTCCCGCGACGAGCTGGGGGCCGCACTTCCGGAAGCCAGTTCCAAGCATGCCTTGGATATGACATTGAGCCGGCTGCGCAAGGCGTTGCCGCAACCAGAAATCATCGCCACGGTCATCAAACGTGGGTACAGGCTGAACGTATGATCACCCCGATGGGCTTTTTCCCTCCGGGTTACGTAGGATCGATGTCATGGTTAATATTCAGGTTGCCGGTGAAGCCCTAGTCGATATCGTCGATGGTGTGGCGCATCCCGGCGGTTCCCCGATGAATGTTGCTGTTGGACTGGGCCGATTGGGCCACGAAGTCCTGCTCCAGACGGACATCGGCGATGACGAGCATGGCCGGCTGATCGCCGAACATGTGGCGGCCTCAGGCGTTCAGCTCGCAGCCGGATCACACACCGATGCGCAGACTTCCAGCGCCACCGTCGTGCTGGACGAGTCCGGAGATGCCAACTACGAGTTCCAGCTGAACTGCAAATTGCAGAGCATGGCTTCGACCCAAGCCACCTTGTTCCATTCAGGATCCGTTGCAGCGTTCCAGGGTCCGAGTGCCGCTCGAATCCATGAGGCTTTCGAGGCTTCCCCACCGGGCCAGATCCTGAGCTTCGATCCGAACCTGCGTCCGGAGCTGGTCGAGGACCGGGCAGAATCGGTCAAGCAGATCGAGAAGCTGGCCGGGCTGGCGGATATCGTCAAGCTTAGTGACGAAGACGCCCTGTGGCTCTATCCGGGATGGGACACCAATCGCATCCTGGAGCACTTCTTGGAGCGCGGGGCATCGCTAGCGATCATCACCTTCGGCGCACGCGGAGCCGAGGCCCGGACCAGGCAAAGCGAGGTCATGGTTCCCTCGATTTCGGTGCGTACCGTAGATACGGTCGGCGCCGGTGATGCGTTCATGGCCGGGCTGCTCCACGCCATCTTGGACAGCTCGCTGGCCAAGTCCCTTCGCGATGGCACGCAGCTGGACAGCGTCGAGCTGGAGAAGGTCATGCAGATCGCTTCGGTGTGCGCGGGAATCACCGTGTCGCGCGCCGGGGCGAATCCTCCAACCCTTGACGAGCTGAATCATTTCCTCAGTTCCACGACGCGCTAGACCTTTCATTTCTGGCCGATAGTCGCTGGGATCTCCGCCTGGAATGGCGCTGATCCCAGCGACTATTTATTTCATTCGTTGTGGGTGACTAGCATTATCCGCCGGCAGCCAGCCCAGCAGCCTGGACTATCGAAGGAAACCGCTGACCAGGTTGCTAGAGTTCCTTGCAGAGCACTATGCACGATTCATTGAGGAGGCCCCATGGGCAGCAAGGTTCCAGCGGCCGATAACACCTTGCGGATCCTCAGGTTGCTGGCCAGCAGGAAGACCCCGACTCCGGCGGCAATGATCGCCACGTTGCTGGAGCTTCCTCGATCCAGTGTCTACCAGCTGCTGAACGTGATGCTGGAGCACGGATTCATCACCCACTATCCAGAGGACAAATCCTATGGTCTGGGTGTCTCCGCTTTTGAGCTTTCCAGCGCCTATACCCGCCAGGAACCGCTGGCACGGCTGGGTGCCCCGCTGATTGCCCAGCTGGTCGACAAGGTCGGGGAAAGCGCCCACCTGGCCGTGCTGCATGGTTCCGATGTTCTCTACATTGTCGAAGAACGCGCCAAGGGCCGGCCATCCTTGGTCACCGACGTGGGTGTTCGCCTGCCTTCGCACCTGACCGCATCCGGCAGGGCAATTCTCGCCGCGCTGCCCAAATCCCAGGTGCGTGCGCTCTACCCCGGTGCTGCCAGCTTCACGGAGCGAGTGGCCGAGTCATCGATCTCCAGCTACTCGCAGTTGCGCCGCGAGCTGGACCAGAGCACGCAGCGCGGCTATGCCGTAGAGCGCGGGGATGTCACCCCGGATTTCCACTCGCTCGCGGTAGAAATCCGGGATTCCAGCGATTGGCCGGTGGCCGCCGTTGCTGTCACCTTCCTGGCCGATCGTGTCCCCGAAGAGCAGTGGGAGACTCTCCTGCTGCAGATCCGCGCCACCGCTTCGGTGATTACCTCGCGGGTGCAGGGCAAGCGTCAGTCCTAGCCAGGGGCTACTGGTTCGAGAATGCCGCGTCGAAGGACGCTTCGGGGCGCTTGAACAGGAGGCTGCGGATGTAGCCCACAGCTTCCTTCGCACCGTGCAAGCGGTCCATTCCCGCGTCTTCCCATTCAATGGAGATGGGGCCCTTGTACCCGTGGAAGTCCAGTGCGCGGAAGGCATCTTCCCAGTTGATGTCTCCGTGGCCGGTGGAGACGAAGTCCCAGCGCCGGCGGGGATCGCCCCACGGGAGATGGGAACCCAGGATGCCATTGCGCCCGTTGGGATGATGCATCCGGGTGTCCTTGCAATCCACGTGGTAGATGCGGTCGGCGAAGTCGGTGATGAATGCGACCGGGTCGATGCCCTGCCAGAACATATGGCTTGGATCCCAGTTCAGCCCGAACGCTTCGCGGTGGCCGATTGCTTCCATGGTGCGCACGGTGGTCCAGTGATCGTAGGCGATCTCGGATGGGTGCACCTCCAGCGCGAACTTCACCCCCTGCTCATCGAATTCGTCCATGATCGGATTCCAGCGATCCGCGAAGTCCTCGTAGCCTGCATCGATGACCTCGCCCGGAACCGGCGGGAACATCGCGACGTACTGCCAAATCCTCGAGCCGGTAAAGCCAACCACTACATCGGCACCGAGCTTGCGGGCGACGCGGGCCGAGCGCTTCATGTCCTCGGCGGCCCGCCGGCGGACGCCTTCCCCATCCCCATCGCCCCAGACATAGTCGCGCAGGATGGCCTGGTGGCGGAAGTCGATGGGATCATCGCAGACAGCCTGGCCGCCCAGGTGGTTGGAGATCGCCCAGGCTTTCAGCCCGTATTTGTCCAGGATTTCCAGCCGCGACTGGAGGTAGGCCGGATCCTCGTCGGCACGCTTGAGGTCCAGGTGGTCACCGCTGGCTGCGATTTCCAATCCGTCATAACCCCATTCTGAAGCCAGCCGGGCGACTTCTTCGAAGGGCATATCAGCCCACTGGCCGCTGAATAGCGTCACTGGATGCGTCGCGTTCATGGTGGTTTCTCCTCTAGTCATCGGTGTCGATCCAGTCCCCGGAATCAGCCGATTCCAGAACGGCATCGGTCAAACGGCAGGCGCGGGCGCCATCGGCAAAAGTTGGAAGCCCTTCGGGTGCTTCGCGACGGATCGCCGCGTAGGTGTCGGCCACGAAAGCGGCGAAAGCATCAAGGTAGCCCATCGGGTGTCCTGCAGGTACCACCGACAAGCGTGCGGCATCGGGACTGAGATCAGCGGCCTGGCGGGACAGGATCGAGGACATGTCGGGTTTGCCGATCCACAGTTCTTCCGGCTTTTCCTGCTTGAATTCCAGCGCCGACCGGTCTCCGGACAACTCGATGGTCAAGGCGTTTTTCCGGCCGGCGTTGACCTGTGACACCATCAGCGTGCCGATGGCTCCCGAAGCCATCTGCACAATCAAGGCGGCAGCATCCTCGGTATCGACGTCCACGGCGCCCCGCTGCTTATGGGCAATGGAGGTGGCCGCGTTCAGCCGAACGATCCGCTCCCCCGCAATGAATTCCAGCAGATCCACCAGATGCGAACCGATGTCCGCGAAGGCCCGCGAAGGTCCGCCTTTGGCCGGTTCTACCCGCCAGTTGCTGTCGCTGACCGTATGCATCCAGTCTTGCAGGTACTGGCCACGCACGGTCAGCAGCCGGCCAAGTTTCCCTTCCTGCACGTGGGCCCGGGCCTGCCGCACCATGGGGTGGTAGCGGTAGACGAACGGCACCGAAGCCACGGCTCGGGAACGCGATGCCAGCAAGGCCAGCTCGCCGGCTTCCCGGGCGCTGGTCGCCAGCGGCTTCTCGCAAACAACGGACAAGCCAGCTGCCAGTGCGGAGGCTGCCTGCTCGGCATGCAACGCATTGGGCGAGGTGACATGCACGGCGTCGCATTGGGCGAGCAGCGCTTCGACGCTGCCGAAACCGGGCACGCCCAGGGCGGCTGACGCTTGGCGGGTGGATTGCTCGCCGTTGGACCGCACCCCGATGAGCTGGGCGCCTGCCCGGCGGATCGCATCGGCGTGGGTCCGGGCCATGAAGCCGCCGCCGATGACGCCGACCTTCAGTTCCTGCATGGCCGGTGCAGCCTGCTGGCTGTTCAACTGGGACATGTAATTCCTTGTCTTTTCTTACTTGACCGCGCCGGAGGACAAGCCTGCGACCAGGTGCCGTTGCGCGAAGAGGAAACCGACCAGCACCGGAATCGATACCACCACCGAGGCGGCCATCATCTGGTTCCAGTACACATCGGTCTGCGAAGCGTAGGCCTGCAAGCCGATGGACAGCGTCCTGGTGTCCGAATTGGTGAGCACACTGGCGAAGAGCACTTCGCTCCAGGAAGTGATGAAACAGTAGACCGACACCGCGATGATCCCCGGGCGTGCTACCGGCAAGACCACCTTGAGCAGTGCGCCGAGCCGGCCAAGTCCATCGACCATGGCCGCCTCTTCCAGTTCCTTGGGCATGGCGGCAAAGAAGCCGGTGAGCATCCAGATGGAGAATGGCAGGGAGAACGTCATGTAGGTGACGATCAGCCCCAGGTAGGTTCCGTTCAGCTGCAGTCCCACGGCACGCTCCAGCTGGGTGAAGATCAAGAAGAGCGGCAGCAGGAACAGGATGCCGGGGAACATCTGGGTGGAGAGCACGATCAGCCGGAAGGACCGAGCCCCGCGGAAGTCGAAGCGCGAGAGCGCATAGGCGGCCAGGATCGCGATGGAAACCGAGAGGATGGTGGCGCTGATGGTCACGATCAACGAGTTGGCGAAGTACTTGCCCAGCGGCACCGTGGTCCAGATATCCAGGTACGGGGCCAGCGTGATTTCCGAGGGAATCCACTCGAAGGCGCCGCGCACATCCTTGAGGGGCTTGATGGAGGTCGTGAGCACCACGTAGAGCGGCAGCACGATGATCAGGGTGATGAAGGCCAGTCCGAAAACTCGCAGGATGCGGAAGCCGCGGGTCTCAATCATCGATGCTCTTTCCCTTCGGCATGACAAGTCGGATGTAGAACGCTGAGACGATCAGCAGGGCAATCAGCAGGACGACGCTCAAGGCGCCACCCACGCCGAAGTTCCAGTTGTTGAAGGACTGCTGGTAGATCAACGGGGAAATCAGGGTTGCTTCTTCCGGGGACACCGGGCCGAAGAGCAGGTAGGGGATGTCGAACTGGTTGAACACCCACAGTCCCAGCATCAAAAGCAGCACCACGTTGGCGTGCTTGATCATTGGCAGGGTGATCCTGGTGAACTGCTTCCACAGGCTGGCTCCGTCCAGGGAAGCGGCTTCATAGACTTCGTTCGGGATGGATTGCAGGGCGGCCAGCAGCATCAGGAAAGCGAAAGGCCAGAATTGCCAGACGGCGACAACCACCATGACAAAGAAGGAATTCCCGCCCAATAGCCAGAACGGCCCTTCCTCCAGGATCCCGAGGTCTTCGACCAGGAAGCGGTTGACCATGCCATCGCGCTGGTTGAACATGAACGCCCAGGCGATGGTGGTGACGTAGCTTGGCAGTGCGTAGGGCACCAGGAACAGGGTGCGGAAGAATCCGTTGCTGCGGAATTTGGATGCCAGCAAGACCGCGGCGAAGATGCCAAGGCTCCAGGCGATTGCCACTACCAGGAAGGTGAACAGGAAGGTGCGCCCGAGGGCGTCGAAGAATTGGGAACCGATCGGACCGTTGGGGTCCAGCGCGGTGGTGAAGTTCTGCAGTCCCACGAACGGGGCCTTGACCCAGTTGGCAATGGAGAACTGGGTCAGCGAGAGGAAGGCGATCCATACGCCGAGCAGCATCGGGATGATGTGGATCAGCAGTTCCAGGAATGCTGCGGGAGCTGAGAGCGCATAGGGGAAGAACCGGTCGCGCTTGATTGAACTGCGCTTGATCGCCCTTGAAGCGTCGCGAGGCTTGAGCGGTTCGCTGATTCGAGGCGGTGTCTGGGCTGGCGCCGACATTCGGTCTCCTTTCATGAAAACGAATTTGGGTGCTGCAACTGGCCGCGGGGGCGCAAGGAGGTCCGCTCCCGCGGCCAGTGCAACGTGTCGGGCCGCTAGCTAGCCGGCATCTGCTTCTGCGCGTCTTCCAATGCCTTGCGGACATCGGCCTCGGTGATTTTTTCGCCCTGGGCAATCCTGGCGAATTGCTTGGCGATGGCCTCGCCTACGAGGGATTCCATCTGCCCTTCGGTGGGGAACAGCGGCATCGGGGCAGCGTTATTGGCCAGGATCTCCTTCTTGGCCTGCTGCTCGGGGGTGTCGAAGGCCGGGTCGTCGAAAGCTTCGGTGACCGATGGCAGCGAGGTGTACTTGGCGTTCAGCTTCTTCTGCTCATCGACGCTGAGCAGGTGGTTCACGAATTCAAGGGCGGCATCCTTGTTATCCGAGTTCTCGAAGACGCTCACGTTGATGCCGGCAACCAGCGACTGGGTGGCTTCCAGCCCGGTGGCATCGGCGTTCTTCAGCGGGATGGGCGCCATGGCGTAGTCCTCGAAGTCAGCGGCATTGAAGGACTTGCCCGGGGCCTGGTCGAAGAACATGGCGGCGTTGCCGTCCATGATTTCCCCTGGCAGCACCGAACCGTCATTGATCTCGGCGTTGGACTTGGAGACAACGCCGTCCTCGCCCATCAGCTGGATCCAGTCGTTGACGCCGCTGACGACGCCATCATTGGTGAAGTCCGGCTTGCCGTCCGTGGTGTACAGCTCGCCGCCGTTCTGCATGCCCAGGATGAATGCGGAGTGGGCATTATTGGCGGTACGCTGTCCGGCCAAGGTGAAGCCGTACTGGTCGACCTTGCCGTCGTCGTCGGTATCCTTGGTCAGCTTCTTGGCGGTGGCCAAGAATTCATCCCAGGTCTTCGGAGCCTGCTTGATGCCGGCTTCCTCGAACATCTTGGTGTTGTAGTACAGACCGTAGGCCATGGAATACAACGGCAGCGAGGTTGGGGCCTGGCCCTCGGCGCCGCCGGTGGCCAGGGCTGCCGGCACGAACTTCTCGGCTCCGCCTATGGCCTCCAGCGCCTCGCCTTCAAAGGGGACGAAGGCGCCGCTGGCCTGCAAGGTGGTGGCCCAGGTGTTGCCGATGTTCAGCACGTCCGGCCCTTCGCCGCTGGAGACGGCGGTGAGGATGCGGTTGTACAGGTCGGCCCAGGGGACGACTTCCAGCTCGACCTCGATGCCGGTTTCCTCGGTGAACCGCTTGATGGATTCGCCCAGGATCTCCTCGTCCTGGGTGACCGAGCTGCCCTGGTTCGAAGCCCAGTAGGTGATGGTCCCACCGGCTTCTTCCGAGCCGGAGCCGGAAGCCGAGCCGGAACAGGCGGCCAGGCCGCTGAGCGACAACGCTGCGATGGAGGTAATCGCCGTGAAGCGCCCCAGCTTGCTCTTGAAATGTGGTGCAGACATGTTTATTCCTTTTCAGGTGCGGATGATGCTGTCAAGGGGTGGTGCTTCAGGCAAGGATGCCGGGAGCCGAAGGATCCCAGGCTGGGTCCAGCAGCGCGATGGGCTCGACCGTCGAGGCCACGTCGATGAATGCTCCCGATTCCATTGCTTCCGCGGCGCAGACCATGATGTCCAGGACGTGGAACGCCAGTTCGCCGGGCACGCGTTCCTTGCGTCCCTCGCGGATGGCTTGGGCGAGTTCGGCAACGCCGGTGCCGCGCCCGTAGGTGGATCCTTCGGCGGTGACAACGCTCGGCTCCTGGTCCTCCAGGTGCAGGATGGTGTCTCCGGTGAATTCGTTCGGATCCGGCAGCTGCGCGGTGCCTTCCGTTCCGGAGATCTCCACGAACCCTGCACGCTTGAGCTTGGAGTCGAAGCTGAAGATGCACTGCGCACTGGCCCCGGATTCGAAGGAGAGCAGCGCTCCGACGTGGGTTGGGACCTCGACCGGGAAGCTGGTTCCGGCCTTGGGGCCTGCACCGATGACCCGCTGCGCGCGGGCCTGCGAACCCAGGGCGGCAACCTTGGCTACCGGGCCGAAGACCCGCACCAGGGTGGTCAGGTAGTAGGGCCCGAGGTCGAAGAGCGGTCCTGCGCCGTGGGCGAAGAGGAATTCCGGGCTGTGGTGCCAGGATTCCGGGCCGGGGCCCTGGAAGATGGCCAGGCCCGAAAGCGGGGTGCCGATGGCGCCTGCTTCAATCTGCCGCAGGCCGGTCTGCAGGCCCGCACCCAGGATGGTATCCGGGGCCACGGCGACGCGGACTCCTGCTGCCTTGGCGGCTTCGACCAGCTGCCGTCCGGATTCGCGGTCCAGCGCGTAGGGCTTCTCGCCCCAGACGTGCTTGCCGGCGGCCACCGCCTGCAGAGCTACCTCGACATGAACTGCCGGGATCGTCAGGTTCACGACGATCTGGATGTCTTCGCGGGCCAGCAATTCAGCATAGGTTCCCGAGGCTTCCACGGACCATTTGCGCGCTTGGCTTGCTGCGCGCTCGGTATCCAGGTCGGCGATGAACCGCACGGCGAGGTCCGGGAATGCGGTGAGGTTCTCCAGGTACTGGTCGCTGATGGTGCCGGCTCCGACAATGCCCACGCCCATGGGCTGATTCTGAAATTCCATAGTCCCTAGTTCTTTTCTGCTACGAGGTAGGCGCGGCTTTCGGACACGGCCTGGAAGATGTCGCCTGCGAAGTCATCGAGTTCCACCACATGCAGCATGCCGCTGGTGGCGTCGATGATCTGGTCGATCGGCATGGATCCGCTGCCCACCGGAACCTGTTCCTTGTGGTTCTTGGACTTCGGCCCGTCCTTGATGTGCAGGGCCACGACGCGGGGTGCCAGCGCTTCAAGCAGCTGGAGCACATCGGCGCCGCCCACGGCAACCCAGTAGGTGTCCACTTCCAGGACGACTTCCGGGTCCAGCAAGCTAGCCAGGTATTCCAGGGCCGTCTTGGAATTGATCTTGCTGGAGATCTCCCAGTCGTGGTTGTGGTAGCCGACCTTGATGCCGTATTCGGCACCGCGCCGGGATGCGGCGTTGAGCTTCTGCGCGATGGCACCGATGGACTCGGCATCCTGCCACTGCTCCGCCGGGATGAACGGATCGATGACGGTGCTGATGCCGAGTTTGCCGGCCGCGGCGAAGACCTCGTCGTAGTCCGAGGAGAGCAGCGGTGCGTGCGCCGTTGGCGCGCTGAGTTTGTTCTCGGCCAGCGCCTGTGCATACTCGTCAGCGCGGGCCACGAAGTTGTACGGCTCGACTTGCGTGTAGCCGATGCCAGCTACGCGTTCGAGCGTCGCGGCCAGGTTCTCTGCGATGTGCTCGCGCAGCGTGTACAGCTGGATTGATAGGTCGTGGGCAGGCAAAGGCGTCTCCTGAAAGAAGTGGTGGGTGCGATCCAGATGCTCATGACTTGCATCACATCTTGAGACTAGTTTTACTTTTGTCGATAGTCAATAGAAGTATGTCGACATTCTCATAAAGTGTTTCGGCTTCGCGTCCATTGCTGTGTTTTACTGGGTTCATGGCCAATCCTTCGAGCCCCCAAAGCATGCAATTCGCCCGCGGCGCCAGTGGGGCAGGCAACGTCTTGCAACTGTTCATGGACGGTGCCGCGCACAGCCGCACGGACCTTGCCGCCCTGACCGGCATGGCTCGCTCCACCCTGCAAGAGCGCCTCGACGTGCTCATCCAGCTGGGCCTGGTTGGCACCATCGCGGATGGCGCGTCCACCGGAGGCCGCCCTCCCCAGCGGCTTGCCCTGCTCCCCGATGCCCGCCTGGTGCTGGCCGTCGATCTGGGAGCCAGCCACCTGCGCGTTGCCCTGACCGATCTGGCCCCCACTCCCCTAGTGCAATCCCAGGCTCCCATTTCCTTCGCCGACGGCCCGGTGGCGATCTTGCAGACCGCGATGGATCTGGCCGATGGCTTGCTCGATTCGCTGGGCCGCACCCGTGACGATGTCATTGCCATAGGCATGGGAGTGCCAGGGCCGGTGAATTTCGAGACCGGCCGTCCCGCCAATCCGCCCATCATGCCCGGATGGGACGACTTCGACATCCCCGCTTGGTTCCAGCAGCAGCTGGACGCCTTGGTGGTCGTGGACAATGACGTCAACCTCATGGCCATTGGCGAGAAGGACCAGCTGGAGACCGGCAGCGAGGACTTCATTTTCGTCAAGCTGGCTACCGGCATCGGCTCGGGCATCATTTCCGGAGGGCTGCTGCAACGCGGAGCGCAGGGCACAGCCGGCGATATCGGGCACGTGCGCATCCGCCGCGGCGATGGCATCTACTGCCATTGCGGCAATGAAGGCTGCCTGGAAGCCGTAGCCGCCGGACCCAAAATTGCCACCGCATTGCGGGCGCAGGGCATCGAAGCGCACAGCAACACCGATGTGGTCGCCCTGGTGAACTCGGGGAACATCCAAGCGATCCATGCAGTGCGCCAAGCCGGCCGCGACTTGGGCGAGGTATTGGCTGCCAGCGTGAGCTTGCTGAACCCGTCGCTGATCGTGGTGGGCGGTCGGATCTCCGCCGCCGGAGAGCACCTGCTGGCAGGCATCCGCGAGGTGGTCTACCAGCGCGGAGCGCCGCTTTCCACCCAGCACCTGCAGATCCGCACCTCGCGCAGCTGGGAAGTTGGAGCCCTGCGCGGAGCCAGCATGATCGCCATCAGCCAAGCCCTGAGCCCGGAGGCCATCGAACGCAGCGCGCTGGCGCTGATCCCCGCCACCTAGGAGCTGGAGGCAACCGGAAATTCCTCCGATTCTGAAATACCGGACAGCTCTGCCCATTCTCCGGTACCCAAGCCATGGCCGATAGCCAATGATGGAATCAGTTAGCTACGTTACATCGTAAGGAATTGCCATGAGCCACGAACCACGTGTTGTCCGCGCCCCGCGCGGTACCGAACTGACCGCCAAGTCCTGGGCCACCGAAGCCCCATTGCGCATGCTGATGAACAACTTGGATCCGGAAGTTGCCGAACGCCCCGAGGATCTCGTGGTCTACGGCGGCACCGGCAAGGCAGCCCGCTCATGGGAGGCATTCGATGCGATCGTCCAGACGCTCAAGGACCTGGAAGAGAACGAAACGCTGCTGGTGCAGTCCGGCAAGCCGGTCGGCGTCTTCAAGACCAACAAGTGGGCACCGCGGGTGCTGATTGCCAACTCCAACCTCGTTGGCGACTGGGCCAACTGGGAGCACTTCCGCAAGCTCGAAGCCGAAGGCCTGATGATGTACGGCCAGATGACCGCCGGTTCGTGGATCTACATCGGCACCCAGGGCATCTTGCAGGGCACCTACGAAACCTTCGCCGCTATCGCCGAGAAGCGTTTCAAGGGCTCGCTGGCCGGAACCCTGACCTTGACCGGTGGCTGCGGCGGCATGGGTGGCGCCCAGCCGCTGGCCGTGACCCTCAACGGCGGTGCCGTGCTGATCGTTGACGTGGATGAAACCCGACTGCGCCGCCGTGCCTCCAAGCGCTACCTCGATGAGGTCGAGCTGGATCTGGACAAGGCGCTGGGCAAAGTCCTGGCCGCGAAGTCCGAGGGCCGCCCGCTGTCGGTGGGCTACGTCGGCAACGCCGCCGAGGTCTTCCCGGCGCTGCTCAAGCGCCACGAAGCTGGAGAATTCTCCTTCGACATCGTCACCGACCAGACCAGTGCCCACGATCCGCTCAGCTACCTGCCGGTGGAATACACCATGGACCAATGGCACGCCGAAGCCGAAGCCGATCCGGCCGGCTTCACCAAGAAAGCCCAGGCCGCCATGGCCGCGCAGGTCGAGGCGATGGTGGGATTCCAGGACGCCGGCGCGGAGGTCTTCGACTACGGCAACTCGATCCGCGACGAGGCGCGCAAGGGCGGTTTCACCCGCGCCTTCGAATTCCCCGGCTTTGTCCCGGCCTACATCCGCCCGCTGTTCTGCGAAGGCCTGGGCCCGTTCCGCTGGGTAGCGCTGTCCGGGGATCCCGAGGACATCAAGGTCACCGACCAGGCGCTGAAGGACCTGTTCCCGGAAAACGAGCACCTGCACCGCTGGCTGGATGCCGCACAGAAGCACGTGGAGTTCGAGGGCCTGCCGGCGCGCATCTGCTGGCTGGGCTACGGCGAGCGCCACAAGGCCGGCTTGCTGTTCAACCAGCTGGTCGCCGAAGGCAAGGTCTCTGCACCTATCGTGATCGGCCGCGACCACCTGGATTCGGGTTCGGTAGCTTCGCCGTACCGCGAGACCGAGGCCATGAAGGATGGCACCGATGCCGTGGCCGACTGGCCGCTGCTGAACGCCTTGACCGCAACCAGTTCGGGTGCCACCTGGGTTTCGATCCACCATGGCGGTGGCGTGGGCATGGGCCGTTCCATCCACGCCGGCCAGGTCTCCTTGGCTGACGGCAGCGAAATGGCCGCCGCGAAGCTGGAGGCGCTGCTGACCAATGACCCGGGCATGGGCGTCATCCGCCACGTCGATGCCGGATACGAACGCGCCGCCGAAGTTGCCGCTGAACGCGGCGTGCGCATCCCGATGGCCACACAGGAGAAGTAGGACGCGCACATAGCCTGAGGCACCACTGATTGTGGTGCCTCAGGCTATTTATTCAATTCCAGGACCGCGCGGCCCGGGTTAAGGCTTCCGGGTTTCCGCGCTGATAAACCAGGCTTGCTGCTCCAGATCCGCAATGTACTGGTGCAGGATATCGGCGGTGGTCGGATCCGCTTCATCCACCGGGTCATGGACCTCTCGCATGACTCCCACAGTGGTCTGCAGTGCCTTGACAACCATGTCCACTGCATTAGTGGTCAGGATTTCGGTATTCACCGGTTGTTCCAGCTTCGTGTACTTCGTGACCGTTGCTGCCAGCCCGTCCGGAGTGGCATGCAAAGCTCGCATCCGCTCGGCGACTTCATCCGAGCCGCGACGCGCGATGTCAACGATTTCGTCGAGGTTCTGGTGCAGGTCGCGGAAGTTGGGACCAACAACGTTCCAGTGGATTTGCTTGCCCACCAATTGCAGGTCCAGCAGCTGGATCAGCACGGTCTGCAAGGACTCGCGCAGCACTTCCGGAGCCACGAACCCGTTTTCTGCGTTTTCGCGATCAGTTTTCTTTGCTGGAGTCTTCTTCGAATTAGCCAATGCTTCTCCTTACGTTGTCATGGACGCTTGGGGCAAGACCTGTCTCGGTGTCCCAGTCTGGACACTATCGATTTACCGGGCGGATTCCGACCGGATGGACAATTCTTTCGGAGAACGCTCAGCTTTCTCTTCGCGCCTGTTGAGCAATTCCAGAAGCCGCCATGGCTGCTGCGGAAAACGCTCCTTAGCCCCTCGGGTTCCCGGGAACGGCGATTCCTTTTAGCACGCAGTGGTGAATATTGGCCGAAGTCTCCGAACACCATGGGTATTGGCTTAACTGCGGGTTTCCAGCGGCTCTGAGCTTCCCCGGAATCCTTGAACCGGGCTTTTTTCTGCGCATAGCGTAGGGCAAGTCAGGAAGCACCGACCCACGGAGGACAGCACATCTGAGCAGGATGCAAACGAGCAGTTCGGGAACTTCGACAACAACGAATCTGAAGGCTTCGAAAGCCAGTCCAATTCAGATTTCGGATCAAATGACGATGGCGGATTCGAAAGCCAGCAGTCAGAACAGCAATCCTACGGCGGCGGCGAGAGCCAGCAGTCCTACGGCAATGACAGCCAGTCCGGACAGCAGTCGGAACAGCAGTCCTACGGCGGTGGCGAAAGCCAGCAGTCCTACGGCGGTGGCGAAAGCCAGCAGTCCTACGGCGGTGGCGAAAGCCAGCAGTCCTACGGCGGCGGTGAAGGCCAGCAGTCGGAGCAGCAATCCTACGGCGATAGCAACGAATCCGGTGAGGAATCGTTTGGCGGCGAAAGCCAGGCCGGACAGCAGTCCGATGGCCAATCGTATGGAAACGATGAAAGCCAGTTTGGTTCCGAAGAGCGGAATGAAGGATTCTAGGAACCAAATAGCCCGGTAGGTTCGCCTGCCGGCTCAAATCGTTCCCCTTCTCCCCCTGGGCACTAGTAGTCGCTTCACTGCTTGCACTGGGCATGCGGTGAAGCGATTGCTTTTGTCCCCGCATGGAATCGTCAGTAAATTACATGGTTGCGTGCTCCCGGGCACGAGAACTCATTCGTTCCTGAGCCGTTCGCGTTGGTCATTTATCGTCATTCAACGCAGAATGTATCTATACCGCGTGTCCAAATGCGCTGGCCGGTTCGATTGACAGGATGGTTATGTTCTCGAAAATTACCAAACGCTTCGCTGGGCCGCTGGCGGTTGGAATCCTTGCAGTCGCACTGGCAGGTTGCGTGAGCATCCAACCCTCCAGCGAAGAGACAAGCGCACCCGCAGAAGAAAGCATGGCACCGGAGAACGCCGGGCCTATCGAAGGCAGCGTCACCCCAAGCTCCAAAGCCCCAGAAGGCGCTTCTACTGGTACTCCCAATGTTCCGAAGGCACCTGCGGACAGCACCTTCCAGTCCGTCTATGATTTCCTCGATGCGCAAGCGACCGAAATCAGGTGCACGGGCGGCATGGATATCTCTGAAATGGGTCAAATGCTGAAGCTCATCGGCGATTGCCAGAACGTCACCATCTCTGGTTCCGGAAACATGATCGTCGCTCCGCACATCAAGAATCTTGAGCTGGACGGCAGCGGTAATATCGCAGCGGTCAAGAACATCAAGCACGTAACCTTTAGCGGCATCGGCAATTCGGCCGCATCCCTTAACGAGAACGCCAAGGTCACGGACAACGGCTCGTCCAACAAATTTGGCGAGGAAGCCTTCGAAGGCATCACCTTCTGAAACTGGAACCCTCGGACGGACCTCCAATTGGCATGCCAATTGGAGGTCCGTTCTTTTCTCCCTCCAGGGCACTGTCTGGCATTTCGGACAGATGACTCGAATATCAGTGCCGCGCAAACTCGTTCTGCCGAACAATGGAGATTAGAGACCTCATTGCAGCGTAGAGAACGGATTGAAAATCATGGCTACTTCCCCGCACGTAACCCTGGACCTAGCTGGCGCCACCGCCGATGACGTGATTGCGGTAGCCCGGCACAACGCGCAGATTAGCATCGCGCCTCAGGTTCTTGAAGAACTGGCAGCAGTCCGCGCCCACATTGATGCCCTGGCTTCAGCCGACACCCCGGTCTATGGCATTTCCACCGGGTTCGGCGCCCTGGCAACGCGCCACATCGCTCCCGAGGACCGCGCTAAGCTGCAGCGTTCGCTGATCCGCTCGCATGCAGCCGGCATGGGCGACCCAGTTGAGCGCGAAGTGGTGCGCGCGCTGATCTTCCTGCGCGCCAAGACCCTGGCCTCGGGCCGCACCGGCGTGCGCCCGGTAGTGCTGGAAACCATGGTTGGACTGCTTAATGCCGGCATCACCCCGGTGGTGCGTGAGTACGGTTCGCTGGGTTGCTCAGGAGACCTTGCTCCGCTCTCCCACTGCGCACTGGTCTTGATGGGCGAAGGCGAGGCCACTGACCGCGAAGGCGTGAAGCGCCCAGTGCCGGAGCTCTTTGCTGAAGCAGGACTGGAACCTGTCGAACTGGCGGAGAAGGAAGGCCTGGCGCTGGTCAACGGCACCGACGGCATGCTCGGCCAGTTGCTGATGGCACTGGCAGACCTGGAAGAACTCGCAGACATTGCCGATGCCACCGCGGCCATGAGCGTCGAAGCCCAGCTGGGCACCGACCAGGTCTTCCGTGCTGAACTGCACGAACCGCTGCGCCCGCATCCGGGCCAGGGCCGCAGTGCTGCGAACATGTTCAGCTTCCTTTCGGGCTCCCCCATTGTCGCTTCGCACCGCGAAGGCGACGGCCGCGTGCAGGATGCCTACTCGCTGCGCTGCTCCCCGCAGGTTACCGGCGCAGTGCGCGACACCATCGCCCATGCCCGCCTGGTCGCCACCCGCGAATTGGCGGCAGCCATCGATAACCCTGTCGTGCTGCCATCGGGTGAAGTCACCTCCAACGGCAACTTCCACGGTGCTCCCGTGGCCTACGTCTTGGACTTCTTGGCCATTGCCGTAGCTGACCTGGGATCCATTGCAGAGCGCCGGACCGATCGCATGCTCGACCCGGCTCGTTCCCGCGATCTGCCAGCTTTCCTTGCCGATGACCCGGGCGTGGATTCGGGCATGATGATCGCCCAGTACACGCAGGCCGGACTGGTCGCGGAGAACAAGCGTTTGGCCGTACCGGCCAGCGTGGATTCCATCCCGTCATCAGCGATGCAGGAAGACCACGTTTCTCTGGGTTGGCACGCGGCGCGCAAATTGCGCACCTCGGTCGCCAACCTGCGCCGAATCCTGGCAATTGAAATGCTGATTGCCGGCCGAGCCCTGGATCTGCGCCAGCCATTGCAGCCTGGCCCGGCTACCGGCGCCGTATTGGAGCTGCTGCGCACCAAGGTCGCAGGTCCGGGCGAGGACCGTTTCCTCTCTGCGGAGCTGGAAGCTGCTTGCCAGTTGCTGGCCTCCGGGGAAGTGCACCGCGTGCTGGAAACCCATCTGCCAAAGTAGCCGTTCGCGGCCAACTGTGTGGGGTGCCGGACAATGCCCGGGCATCTGCGCGCAAGAGGCGTAAGCTTGGATACCGGGAAACCACTTACCTCGCGTGAAAGAATCGTCTAATGCAACGCACCATGTTCAAGTCCAAGATCCACCGGGCAACTGTCACCCAGGCAGACCTGCACTACGTAGGCTCGGTCACCGTTGACTCCGAGCTGCTCGAAGCCTCGGATATCCTGCCCGGCGAACTGGTCAGCATCGTAGACATCACCAACGGCGCCCGCCTGGAAACCTACACCATCGCCGGCGAGCCGGGCAGCGGGGTCATCGGCATCAATGGTGCGGCAGCGCATCTGGTGCACCCCGGGGACCTGGTCATCCTGATCAGCTATGCGCAGATGGAAGACGCCGAGGCTCGTGGCTATGTGCCGAGCGTGGTGCATGTGGATGCCGATAACAAGATCATCCACCTCGGCGATGATCCTGCCGAAGCGGTGGCCGACGGGGTGCAGACCCCGCCGCACGCACTGCTGAACAGCAAGTAGTCCAGCTTCACAAGGCCAGCCGGCGCTCAAGGTATTGCGCGGTTCTGCTGGCCTTGTCTTGCGCCACCGCCGTTGGGGTCCCCTCGGCAACGATGCGCCCGCCGCCATCCCCGCCGGCCGGCCCCAAATCGATCACCCAGTCGCTTGCGGCAACCACATCCATCTGGTGTTCCACCACGATGACGGTGTTGTCCTGGTCGACCAGCTGCTGCAGCTGCGATACCAGCAGCTGCACGTCGGCAGGGTGCAGTCCGGTGGTGGGCTCATCGAGAAGATAGAGCGTGTGCCCGCGACGCTGGCGCTGGAGTTCGGTGGCCAGCTTGATGCGCTGGGCTTCGCCGCCGGACATTTCGGTAGCTGGCTGTCCCAGCTGCAGATACCCCAGTCCGACTTCGCGCAGGGTCGCCAGGGCCCGTGCCGCGGAAGGGATCCCGGAGAGGAATTCTTCGGCTTGGGTGACGTCCAGTTCCAGGATCTGGGCAATGTTCTTGCCCTGGTATTCGACGTCCAGGGTCTGCTGGTTGTACCGGGTTCCGCGGCATTCGGGACATGGCCCGTAGGTCCCTGGCAAGAAGAGCAGCTCGATTTCCAGGTAGCCTTCGCCCTGGCAGTTCTCGCACCGCCCGCCGGCAACGTTGAAGGAGAAGCGTCCGGCACTGTAGCCGCGTTGCCTGGACAGCGGCAGCTCGGAAAAAGCCTTGCGGACCGCATCGAACAAGCCCGTGTAGGTAGCGACATTGGATCTGGGCGTGCGCCCGATGGGCTTCTGGTCCATGAGCACTACGCGGCTTAGCTGGTCTGCGCCGGTGACCTCGGCGATCACCGCGCGATCCGCCGCCGCCTCCGGATCCTCCGGCCCGGCAAGCACCGGGCCGCCCGCAGCCTGGGCCAGGGCACCGCAGACCAGGCTGGACTTGCCCGATCCCGACACGCCGGTGACCGAACAGAAGACCCCCAGCGGGAACGCGGCATCCACGTCGTCCAGGTTGTGCAGGTTCACCCCGCGCAGCTGCACCCATCCTTGGGCTTCGCGCGGCTCGCGACGCGGCGCAGGCCCGGGATCGAGGAAGCGCCGGGTCACGGATTCCTGAATTCCGGACAGGCCGGAAACTTCTCCGCTGTAGAGCACCTGCCCGCCGTTGCTGCCCGCGCCCGGGCCGACATCGACAATCCATTGCGCACGGCTGACCACATCCATGTTGTGCTCCACCACGAACACCGAATTGCCTTCGGCCTTGAGTGCATCGAGCACCTCGATCAGCGGCTGCACATCGGCCGGGTGCAGCCCGGCAGATGGCTCATCGAGCACGTAGATGACGCCGAACAGTCCCGCGCGCAGCTGGGTGGCGATGCGCAGGCGCTGCATTTCCCCCGGCGACAGCGTCGGGGTGGCGCGGTCCAGGCTCAGGTATCCCAGCCCGAGCTCGACCAGCACCTGGATTCTGCCCAGCAGGTCGGCGCTGATGATGCTCGCGACTTCAGCCTGCGCCTCAGCCTGGGCATCAGCCGCGAAGGGGCGCAAGAGCTCGGCCAGGGAGCTGAGCGGCTTGCCGTTGAATTCCGCGATATCCAGGCCGTCGAATGTGACCTGGAGCGCATCGGGGCGCAATCCCGTCCCCGAGCACGCCGGGCAATCCTGCGAATGCATGAAAGCCAGCGCCTTGGACCGCAGGTTCTCGCTCTTCGAGGTCGCAACCGTGTGCCGTACGTAGCGTTCGGCACTCCAGAACCGGCCCTTGTACGGTTTGGCGACGCGATCCCGTTCCGGGGTGACTTCCACGACTGGCTGGTCTTCGGTGAACAGCAGCCACTTCCGTGTTTCCGCGGGCAGCTGCTGGAACGGAACGTCGATGTCGTAGCCCAGGTGCGTGGTGATGTCCCGCAGGTTTTTGCCCTGCCAGGCGCCGGGCCAAGCCGCAATCGCGCCGTCCCTGATGCTCAGGGAGGAATCCGGGACCAGCGATTCCTCGCTGACCGAATGCACCGTTCCCGCACCGTGGCATTGCGCGCAGGCGCCGGCCGCGGTGTTGGTGGAAAAGGCATCCGAATCCAGCCTCGCCGCACCCTGGGGGTAGGTTCCTGCGCGGGAGAACAGCATGCGCACGGAGTTGGACAGCGTAGTCAGGGTCCCGACGGTGGAACGGGAACTGGCAGCGCCACGCCGTTGCTGCAGGGCCACGGCCGGTGGCAGCCCGGAGATGAATTCCACCTTGGGCGTGTGCCCCTGGGCGATCAGGCGCCGCGCGTAGGGAGCCACCGATTCCAGGAACCGGCGCTGGGATTCAGCGAAGATGGTTCCGAAGGCCAGGGAAGATTTCCCCGAACCGGAGACCCCGGTGAAGGCGACAATGGAATCGCGTGGAATGCGCACTTCGACATTGTCCAGGTTGTTCTCGTTGGCACCCCGCACATGGATGAAGCCGTCATGGTCGGCAGGTGCCCGGAAGGACGCAAAGCTCTTCATCTTTCCCACACTATGCGCCTGCACGGGGCGAACTCAATTCGCACCTCGCGCGCTCACCCTTCTGATTGGCAGGCCGCATCGGGGCAGCCTTGCCAGGTCTTCGAGAAGTATCCGACGATATCGGCACTGTGATCCCACGGGTAGATTTCATCGACCTTCCCGTGGATACGCATCGCCGCCTGCTCCACAGCCAGGTGGAAGAACCGGCAGACCTGTGAGTAGTGCCAGAGATCCGCAATCAGCTCGGCCAGCTGTCCATGGGCCAGCGGCCGGCCGGGTCCAAATCCTGCTGCCGCCATAGCCTGGAACACGATATCCTCCGTGAGTTCATGGCCTTTGCCGCAATCGCACCAGGCCAGGCCCTGGCTGGGCATCGACCACACATCAATGCTGCTCCCGGCGGCGCCATCGGGTTCCATCTGCTCCTCCATCATCGAATTCTGCTTGGCTCCCGAATGTACCGGCCGCGACCTACAGTTTGGCCCGGCGGGCCGGCAGGCTCTTGCCTGCACGGGCATTGCTTGGCATAGTCGTTTGAGCCGGCGGGGTTCAACCAGCTGGCGGATTGAGGCCGAGGAGAACAGTGATGATCAAGCGTTCCCACCCCGATACCAGCGATGGCGCACCACACCGGCAGTGGAACGAGCTGCTGCAGGAAATGCGGGTGATGCAAACTGGTGTGCAGATCCTGGCTGCTTTCCTGGTGGTCCTGCCCTTCCAGGCGAGGTTCGAGATGCTCAGCCGAACCGACGAGGTGGTCTACATCATCTTGCTGGTGGCGGCCACAGTGCTGATTCTGCTGCTGATCACCCCCGTGGCCGTGCACCGGTATCTCTTCGGGCAGCGGCTCAAGGAGCAGACGGTCAGCTTGGGGCACGCCATCGTGAAGATCGTGGGCATCGGCGTGGGCCTGCTGGTCTCGGGTTGCGTCTGGTTTGTGCTGCAGGTGCTCTTCGGCTGGCAAATCGGGGCCTGGATCGGAGGGCCGCTGATCCTGGTGGCCTTGTTCCTGCTGGTGGCGCTGCCGCGAATCCTGATCCGGGTTGGACCAGAGAACGGCTCGGGGCACTAGGCTTCGGGCCGGCTAGGCCAACTTGTCGACGCGGCGCAATATCAGCCGCATCGGCGCATGCCTGAGGGCTCGCGGCAGCAGCCGCGTGGCGGCTCTGGCGACGGCGATGACGCGGGCGTTGCGCTGCGCGGCTTTCCCGGTGAGGCGATAGCCGAAGCCTTCGCGCACCGGGGCCGGCAGCTGGGCGATGGTCACGTCGCGCATCAGCGGCATGCCGATCCGGACCCACCATGGGGCATTGCGTGCTTCGAAAAGTTCGCGGGCCAGCGCCCGGGTCTGGTTGGTGACTTCCAGCTTCGCTTGATTCTGCGCAAAGTACTGCTCGAAGCCACCGAGGTCCTGCGGCCAGTAGTCGACCGGCATCTGCAAGGCCTCACCGAGCCGTGCGTACTGCAGGTAGAGCTCTTCCTGGTCGGCCTTGATTTCATCCAGGATCTGGCCGGCAATCACGCGGGCCGAATCATAGAGCGTGGCCGCCACCCACAACTGCAGCCTGGGATCCAGCGCAGAATACGCGGGCCTGCCCTCGTCACGCGTTGCGCGAATGGGCCGGTGCGCCGCGTCCACATGGGCGATGATCTTGCGCTGCTGTTCTGCTGTGCCATTGCTCAATGCATAGATATAGCCGAGGGTATGAATCAGCCGGCTGAGCGGGTTGGCGGCGAAATCAGAGTGCTCGGCAATGGCCCGGCCAATCTGCGGGTGGGCCAGCTGAAGCAAGATGGCTCGGCCCGCTCCGAGCAGCAGCCCGGCTTCCGGCGCGATGCGGGAGAAGGGCTCGCCGTTCTCTGCGGCCAGGTTCCTTTGCGTCATGACCCCCATTCTAGGCAGTCGGCTAGCCCAAGGTCATTGGCGCCGATGGCTGCAGGAAGTTTCTCAGGATTCTTGCGTCGCAGCCTTCTTCAGCAGGACAACGACCGAAGTTGCGGCCATGAACACGGTTCCCGCGATCACCGCAATGCTTCGGGGCGTCTGGCCCGGGTCGCTGGACAACGCCGGCACGATGAGAATCAGGACGGCGGCCCCCAGCACCTTGAGGGCAAAAGCTGCATAGAACATCTTCTTCATTGCGTGTATCCTCGGGTAGCGCGCTGCCGCGAAACAGCTGCGGCATCCGGTGCCTAGAATGCTACCCCACAGTGCAGGATCGCGTTGGCGTAGGGGGTAGCTTCCCCCGTGCGCACGATGACCTTGGCCTGGGGCAGTTGGGCTTTCAGCTCTTCGTGGGAGATGAAGTCCGGGTCCAGGCCCCTGGCCAGGCACAGTTCCTGGACCGGGCCGTTCTCGGCTTCGGCCGCCAGGGTGCTGTTCTCGATCACCATGTTCCGGGCCAGGACCTCGAGCACCTGATCGAAGCTGGGCAGACCCTGCACCAAGGCCAGATCGATGACCAGTGGGCCTTCGGGCAGCGGCAGGCCGCAGTCCGCTATCACCACGGTGTCGGTATGCCCGCACTTGGCCAGGGCGGCCAGCAGCGGGGCGTTGAGAATTTCGGATTTCAGCACAGCGGCTTCCTTAGGTCTTGCTCGAAAAGGGGTCTCAAAGGTTCTGCAGGGAACGCGGGTAGGAAGCTTGGGCTCCGTGCGCCTGCACCGTCAGCGCGGCGAACTTGCCGGCGAATTCTGCGGCCTGCGCCAGGTCATCGCCCTTGGCCAGGCGGGCAGCCACCGCACCGGTGAATGCGTCGCCGGCACCGGTGGTGTCCACGGCCTTGACCTTCACGGCGGGCAGCGCGCGAACCTGGACCCCGCCGTTCTCCCCTGGGAAGCGGTCGGCAACCAGGCAGCCATTGGCGCCGAGGGTGATGACCACGCTGGCGATGCCCTCGTCGACCAGCATCCCGGCCAGGCGCTCGTACTTGCCGTCGAACTGGCGAGCCGGGTGCGGGTTCAGCTGCTGGAGCACGGCTTCGGCCTCATGCTCGTTGACCACCAGCGGGTTGGCTTTGAGCAGGTACTCGCGGTCCAGTTCGATCACCGGCGCCAGGTTGAGCACGATGCGCTGTGTGGCGGCATCCATGGCGGCCTTGATGCCCGAGGCAGGAATCTCCCCCTGCAGCACCAGGATGCCCTCGATGCCCCCGGCGGCCTGCACAGCCTCGCCGGAGACGGTCGAGTTGGCCCCGGAGACCACGGCAATGGAGTTCTCCGCGCCACGGTCCACCTGGATGATGGCTACGCCGGTCGGCTCGCCGGCGCGGGCCACGCGATCGAGCTTCACGCCGGCTTCCCCGAGCTGGCCCAGCGCGATTTCGGCGTGCGAGTCGTTGCCGACGGCGCCGATGAATTCCGTGGCGGCACCGGCCAGCGCGGCGGCCAGCGCCTGGTTGGCGCCCTTGCCGCCGGGCGAGAGCCGGTAGGAGTCTGCCAGCACGGTTTCACCCGGGCCGGGAAGGCGGGCCATCAGCGCAGTGATGTCCACGTTGCTAGAGCCCACAATGGTGACCTGGATGTCCTGCTGCATGCTATGTCCTCTGGTTCTCTCCACCCGGCGGCCGATGGGCGCCGGTGCACTGCTTGATTGCCGCTAAGGGCAGATTACTCGCCTGCGTAGTCGGCGACGTTCTTCTCGTCCACCGTGTCAACGGCGACCTGCACGTTGGCTTCGACTTCTTCGCCCTTGATGGCCTTGGCCAGGATCTGCACCGACTGCTTGCCCAGCTCGGCTGGGTTCTGGGCGATGGTGGCAACCAGGGTGCCATCCTGGACTGCCTTGAAGCCGTCGTCGGTGCCGTCGAAGCCGACTACCAACACGTCCTTGCCGGCCTTGTCGCCCAGTGCCTGGATGGCGCCCAGGGCCATTTCGTCGTTCATCGCCAGCACGCCAGCGGCATCCGGGTTGGCCTGCATCAGGTTGGTGACCACGTCCAGTGCTTCGGCTCGGTCGAAGTTGGCGGTCTGCGAGGAGACGACCTCGATGTCCTTGAACTCGGCCAGGCCCTTGTCGAAGCCTTCGCCGCGCTCGTTGGTTGCCGAGGCGCCTGGAACACCTTCCAGCACGATGATCTTGCCCTTGCCGCCCAGCGCCTCGCCCAGCGCCTTGGCAGCCTGCTCGCCGCCGGCAACGTTATCCGAAGCCACGAAGGAAGCGATCTTGGTCTCGCCCACCGCACGGTCAACCGCAACGATCGGCAGGCCGGCCTCGGCCACCGGGTTCAGGCCGGCTTCAGCGGTTTCGGTATCCACGGCGTTGATGATCAGGCCGGCCGAGCCGTTGGTTGCCGCGGTGGCCAGCTGGTTGGCCTGGGTTGCGGAGTCGTTCTGCGCGTCGACGACGGACAGGTCGATGCCCTGCGCTTCGGCCTCGGCCTGGGCGCCGTCACGCAGGTCGACGAAGAAGGGGTTGTTCAGGGTGGACACTGCCAAGGTGGCCGAGCCGGCCTCTGCTTCGGTGCCGCGGTTGCAGGCGGCCAGGCCGGCCACCAGGGCCAGTCCGACGCTGACGGCTGCGGTCTTGCGGATGATGTTCTTCATGGGGTTCTCCTTTGAACTTTTCTTGAATTGCTGGGTACGGAGGGAAAATCTAGTGCTTGACGTTCTTGCGGCGCAGCACGTCGAAGCCCACGGCGATCGCAATCACGGCGCCGATGACTACCTGCTGCCAGAAGGCGGAAACCGAAAGCAGGTTCAGCCCGTTGCGGATCACGGCCAGCACCAGGGCGCCGATCAGGGTGCCGGAGATGCGTCCCACGCCGCCGGAGAGCGATGCGCCGCCGATGACCACGGCCGCGATGGCATCCAGCTCGTAGCCCGAAGCCAGGGTCGGCTGGGCCGAGTCCAGGCGCCCGGCCAGGATCATGCCGGACAGGGCCGCGAAGACGCCGGAGATGATGAAGACGGTGACCAGCACGCGCTTGACCGGGATGCCCGACAGGCGCGCGGCTTCGGTGTTGCCGCCCACGGCGAAGGCGTTCTTGCCGATGACGGTGCGGTTGAGCACGAAGGCGGCAAGCAGGCCGGAGACGACCAGGATCAGGATCGGCACCGGGATCGGGCCCAGGTCATCGCCCAGCCAGGACACCGAGGAGCTGGTGGAGATCGGCCGGCCATCGGAGATCACCAGGGTCAGCCCGCGCACCACGGTGAGCATCGCCAGCGAGGCGATGAAGGTGGGCAGCTTGCCGTAGGCGCTCATCGCACCGGTGACCCAGCCGCACAGTGCACCGACGGCCAGGCCGATCGGGATGGACAGGCCATCGGGCAGGCCGGCGGTGGTGATGGCATAGGAGGAGCCCATGGCCGAGAGCGCCGCGACCGAGCCGACCGAGAGGTCGATGCCGGCGGCGACGATCACGAAGGTCATGCCGAAGGCCATCACCGCGATGGTGGAGACCTGGATGCCGATGTTCATCAGGTTCGGTCCGGTCAGGAAGCGCGGGGTGGCGATGAACAGGGCCAGGCAAAGAATGACCAGGCCAACCAGGGCTCCGTTGTTGGCAAGGAATGCCTTGAAATCAAAGCCCTTCTTCGGGGCAGTAGCTACGCTGCTCATTACTTGGTTCCCATTTCTTCTTCGCGGTGCACATTGCTGACGGCCAGGGACATGATGGCGTCCTGGGTGGCTTGTTCGGTGGCCAGTTCCCCGGCGATGCGTCCCTGGCTCATGACCAGGACGCGGTCGGACATGCCCAGCACTTCGGGCAGTTCGCTGGAGGCCATCAACACGCAGCCTCCGGAGGCGGTGATCTCATTGATCAGTTCGTAGATTTCGACCTTCGCTCCCACGTCCACGCCGCGGGTCGGCTCATCGAGCAGCAGCACCTTGGCCCCGGCGGTGAACCAGCGGCCGAACACGGCCTTCTGCTGGTTTCCGCCCGAGAGCGAGCGGATGGGCGCATCGATGCTGCCCATGCGGATGCGCAGGCGTTCGGCGACCTGCTGCGCGCGGTCCTTCTGGCCCTTGCGGTCCACCAGTCCGTTCTTGGCGGTGGCGGCCATGGTGGCGTAGCCGATGTTCTCGGCCACCGAGGCATCCAGCACCAGGCCCTGGGTCTTGCGGTCCTCGGGAACGTGCCCGATCCCGGCACGGGTGGCTGCCGCGACGTCGAAGCTGGCCAGCTTCTTGCCGTTGACCGCCACGACGCCGCTGGCGTACTTGTCGGCTCCGGCGATGGCGCGGATCAGCTCGGTGCGCCCGGCACCCATCAGGCCGGCCAGGGCAACCACTTCGCCGGGCCGCACTTCCAGCGAGATGTCCTTGAGCATGCCCTCGCACAGGTTCTGCACGCTCAGCAGCGGCTTCTGGCCTGGCTCGGTGGCTACACGCGGGAACTGGGCGTCGATGTCGCGGCCGACCATGAGCCGGACCAGCTCGTTCTCCTCGGTGTCCGCCGGCACGGTGGCAATGAATTTGCCATCGCGCAGCACGTTCACGAAGTCGCCGATTTCGGCAATCTCATCGAGGTGGTGGCTGATGAACACCATGCCTACGCCTTGTTGCTTCAAGGTGGCGACCACCGAGAACAGGTGCGCGATTTCGGCCTTGGTCAATGCCGCCGTGGGCTCATCGAGGATCAGCACGCGGGCGTCCAGGCTCAGCGCCTTGGCGATCTCCACCAATTGCTGCTGGGCCAGGCCCAGCTGGCCCACCGGCGTATCGACATCCAGCGCCAGTCCGAGCTTGTCCATCGCTTCGCGGGCGATCTGGCGCATGGCGCGGCGGTTGATGATGCCGAATTTGCGCGGCACGCGGCCCAGGGTGATGTTCTCGGCGATGGTCATCGACGGGACCAGGTTCAGTTCCTGGTGGATAGTGGCGATGCCCAATGCCTCGGAGGCCTTGGTGTTGGGAATCTTCACGGCCTTGCCGTCCACCAGGATCCGGCCGGCGTCCGGCTCGTGCACGCCGGCGATCATCTTGATCAGCGTCGACTTGCCTGCGCCGTTCTCGCCGAGCAGCACCGAGACCTTGCCGGCATGCACCTCGACGGTGACCTCGTCGATCACCTGTACCGGGCCGAAGGACTTGCAGACCTTGTCCAGGACCAGCAGAGCGTCATTACTCATTCTCGTTCCTTCCATCCTCGCCTATGCGCCGGTGGCGGGTTGCGTTGGGGCCAGCGACTCACGCGCGGTGAATCGGCTGATGAATTCTTGGGGCTCGGGGCTCTTGCCCGCCATGACGTCCTGGAGCGCGGTGACCGCGGCGCGGCCCATGCTGGTCAGGTCGTGGCTGATCGTGGCGATCGGCGGATCGTGCATGAGCATTGCATCCACCTCGTCGAAGGTGATCACCGAGAGCTGCTTCCCGATCCGGATGCCGGCTTCGCGCCACACGGTCAGTGCGCCGATGGCCATCGGCGCATCGGCGATGACCACCGCGGTCGGCTGCAGTTCATGGCCCAGCAGCCAGCGGGCGCCTTCGGCACCCGAGGCGGCGCGGAAGTCGCCGGCAAAGTGCAGGGCAGGATCGGTATCCAGGCCGTTGGCGGCCATCGCCGAGTCGAAGGCGCTGTGGCGTTCGCGGGCGGTGGATGCGTGGTCCGGGCCGCCCAAGAAAGCGATTTTGGCGTGGCCCAGGGCCTTCAGCCGCGCGATGGCTTCTTCCAGGGCGCCGGTGCTGGAGGCGGTGATGGATGGGATGCGAAGCTCGGGCAGGGTGCGGTCGACGAAAACCAGCGGAGTGCCCGAGGCAATGATGCGCTGCATCATCTGGCTTGGCCGGTCGGCGTCTTCATCAAGGCCCTGGGGAACGAGAATCAATCCGTCAACGCGGCGCGAAAGCATCGCGGCGAGGAACTGGTCCTGCTGTTCGGTGTCCTCGTTGGCATTGCCGATGAAGGTCATCATTCCCGCGGCGTGGGCCTGCTGCTCGACGGCATGCGCGAGATCGGAGAAGTAGGGGTTGCGCACATCGGATATCAGCAGCGCGATGGTGTCGGTTTTGGTGGAGCGCAGGGAGCGGGCCTGGGCATTGGGCACGAAACCCAAATCCTTGGCGACAGCTTCCACTTTTTCGCGGGAAGCGGCCGAAGTGGCGGGGTGGCCGGATAGAACGCGCGAGGCAGTCGCGGAAGATACTCCGGCTGCAAGTGCCACATCCTTGATGGTGACAGCGTTCATGTCGATAAGCCCCTTTGCTTACGTGTAATCGATTCCATGGAATCGATTACACAGTTTTCCTCACAAAGAAATTTAAGTCAATACGCTGCCCCTGGGCCTCGGATAATCCTTATCCATGGAGCAGAATTTTTAGGCTCGTGACTAGCCGCTTTCAGTTGTCAGCGGTCTCCAGCCCGAATTGCCCAATAATCAAAGTCACCTCGCGACCAGCTGGCCCGATGGTCGCTAAGATGGTGCTTGTGTCGGTCAACCAGCTTTCAGATAGCGCCCAGAACTATCTCAAGATCATCTTCGGTCTCAACGAGTGGTCGAGCGATCCGGTAACCGCCAGCATCATCGCCAGCAAATCAGGCATGAAGCTCTCCACGGTTTCCGGCGCCCTGGGCAAATTGCGCCAGCAGGGCCTGCTCGACCATGCGCCCTATGGCGCCGTAACGCTGACCGAACTGGGACGCGAGTATGCGGTGACCATGGTGCGCCGCCATCGCCTGATCGAAACTTTCCTGGTGCAGATGCTGGGCTACCGCTGGGACCAGGTGCATGACGAGGCCGAGAGCCTGGAGCATGCGGTATCCGATTTCATGATCGAGCGCATCGACAGCTTGCTGGAGCACCCCACCCGCGACCCGCATGGCGACCCCATCCCGACGGCCGAAGGCCGCATTTCCATCCCGCAAGCGTTCAACCTGAGCGAAGCCAGCGATGACGCCCAGGTGGTTGTCGAACGCATCGCCGATGACGATTCGCAGCTGCTGCAGTATTTCTCCGATCATCGGATCGTTGTCGGCGCGCAACTGCGCATTACCGCTGGCGAGCAATTCTCCGAGACAGTGAATGTCCAGGTCTGCTCAACTGGCGAAACCCTGCGCTTGGGTTCGCGTGCAGCCGCGGCCGCATGGGTCTCCCTTCTCCCCTGAATAGCCTTTCCAGGTCCTGGTCAACGGCAAGCGGAAGGCCCGTGGCATCGACGCGTCCCTGCACCCAGGGTGCTGATTGTCCGGCCAATAGTCTAAAGTGATGATCAACCAGGGATACTGCAATGTACAAGTTTTACATGGGGGTACATTGCAGCATTCTTGGCGAACTCCTGCGCTCACACTCTCTTGAAAGACATCACCTTGCCAAGAAAACTCATTGCTGCGCTCTGCGCTGCAGTTTTGGTGCTCGCTGGATGCAGCGCACCGGCAGAACCTTCGGCACTTACCGGGATGGATCCCGCACCGGTTGAAGACCTGCTGGCAACAGATCGGCCATTGCTGGTTGAACGGGCTGCCACCAGCAGCAAGAAGGTCCTTCCCGGGGCGAAGCTCAAGGGCCCCAAGGCCACCGCAATGCTCAAGACCCTGCCGGTAAAGGGCAAGGCGGCCGCCACTGGGTACAACCGGAACAAGAAGTTCGGCAATGGGTGGAAGGACTTCGACAAGGACAAATGCGATGAACGCCAGAACACCTTGTCCCGGGACATGTCCAAGGTGAAGTTCAAGGACCGCAAGAAGTGCACCCTAGCTTCGGGCACGTTGCATGACAGCTACACCGGCAAGAGGATCAACTGGAAGGTCAAGTCAGGCAGCGTCGACATTGACCACGTGGTTTCCCTGAAGAACGCGTGGATCTCCGGCGGCCAGAAGCTTTCCCAGGCCCAGCGCCAGGCTCTGGCTAATGACCCGCTGAATTTGATGGCCGCTGATGCCTCTGCCAATCGCCAAAAGGGCGATAAGAACACAGCTGAATGGCTCCCCAAGAACAAGTCCTTCCGATGCCAGTACGTAGCCACCCAGATCAGCGTCAAGAAGAAGTACGTGCTGTCGGTCACCAAAGCCGAAAAGCAGGCCATGGCCAAAGTGCTCAAGAGCTGCCGCAACCAGAAGGCCGCGAAAGTCACCACGATCAAGCCTGCCGGTTCCAAGCCCAAGGCATCACCGAAGAAGGACGTGCACAAGGCTCCTTCCGTGGTCAAGGGCACCGTGCATCCGGGCGCTTACTGCAAGCAGGCAGACAAGGGAAAGCGCGGCAAGTCCAAGGCCGGCAAGCTCTACACCTGCAAGACCGACGCCAAGGGCAAACTGCGCTGGCGCGCCTAATGCCGCTTGCAGGTCCCGATCGAGCCAACTGATTCAGCTGCCCATCCGGGCGCAGCGCAGGGCAGCGCCCTTCCAGTTAGCAGGGTGGTCGGGTGGAGGTTCAAGCCATGCGCCGGATCGCCCGGATCCGGATCCAGCCATGAATCGAGAGGACCTGCCGCAGCGTTGCCGGCCATGGGAAGTACGCTGATTCGCTGATGCGTGCATCCATTGCCCATCAGCTGTCGCCGGCGAGCGCACGTCTCACACGCCATTTTCCTTTCAGCTGCGGGAAACTTGCCACCGCCTTCTACGTGTTCGCCGCAAGCGCCTTGCGCCGCCCCTTGCTGGCCAGCCGGGTGGCAATGAGTCCTTGCTTCGGACTGAACAGATAGGCAATTCCAAAAATCGCCGCCTGGGCCAGAACCACCATTCCGCCGGTTGATGCATCGAGGTAATAGCTCATGTAGACACCCAGGATTCCTGCACAGGCTGCGAGGATCGGTGCGATCAGGAGCATCTTCCCGAATCGATCGGTCAACAGGTAGGCCGTGGCGCCGGGGATGATCAGCATGGCAACTACCAGGATGACGCCCACCGCCTGCAAAGCCACAACAGAGGTCATGGCCAATAGCCCCAGGAGCACCGCGCCGATGATCCGCGGGCTCATCCCCAAGGCATGTGCGTGCGTTTGGTCAAAGGCATAGAGGGTGAAGTCCTTGCGCTTGAGAATCAGGATGGCGAAGGTGATCGCGCCAAGCACCAGGACCTGCCACAGGTCATTGGCCGAGACGCCCAGCAAATTGCCGAAGATGATGTGGTTTAGATCCACATGGCTCGGCGTGACCGAGACCAGCACCAGCCCGATGGAGAAGAGCGTGGTGAAGACGATGCCAATGGCAGCATCTTCCTTGAGCTTGGTGGTGTCGCGGACTCCCCCGATCAGGGCCACCGCGAGGAATCCGAAGACCAGGGCACCCAGGGCAAAGGGAGCACCCACGATGTAGGCCAGCACGACTCCGGGCAAGACCGCATGCGAGACTGCATCGCCCATCAGCGACCAGCCAATGAGGACCAGCCAGCAGGACAGGACCGCGCACAGTACGGCGGCGATGATCGTAACCAGCAGGGCGCGCACCATGAAGGTGTAGCCCAGCGGCTCAGCTAGCAATTCAATGAGGTTCATTCCCCGCCTCGCTTCATGGGATCCAGCCCGAAGGCCAGGGCCAGGTTTTCCGCCTGCAGCACGAGATCCGGATGGCCATGCATCAGCACCTTGCGCATCAGGAGCACCGCTTCATCGGCAAGTTCCGGAAGCGCGTGCAGGTCGTGGGTGGAAATCAGCACGCTGCCGCCTTCATCAGCAACTTCGCGCAACAGCTTGGTGATCGTTGCTTCGCTGCGTTTATCCACGCCTGCGAAAGGCTCATCGAGCAGCATGATATTGGCGCCCTGGGCAATGCATCGGGCGACGAAGGCACGCTTTTTCTGGCCTCCGGAGAGCTGGCCGATTTGCCGGTTGGCAAAACTGGCCAGCTCCACCCGTTCGAGGGCTTCATCCACGGCGGCGTGGTCCCTCTTCCTGGCTCTCCTGGTCCATCCCATTTGCCCGTAGCGCCCGGTCATCACCACTTCACGCACCGAGATCGGGAAGTTCCAATCCACGGCTTCGCTTTGCGGCACGTAGGCAAGCTGCCCGCTTTTCCGAGCTTGCAGCGGGTCGGTGCCGTTGATGCGCACGCTGCCGGTGTCGGGCTTGATCTGCCCCATGATGGTTTTGAACAGCGTGGATTTGCCCGAGCCGTTCATCCCGACCAGGCCGCAGACCCGACCGCGGCCCAACTGCAAGGAGGCATGGTCCAGGGCCAGCACGGGGCCGTAGTGGACGGTCGCGGCCGACACATCAATTGCGAGGGCATCGCTGGGCTTCGCGTTCATGGTGTTCCGCCTTTCAAGGCACGGGCGATGGTTCTGGTGTCATGCGAGATCAGGTCCAGGTAGCTGGGTACTGGACCACCAGGCTCGGATAGCGAGTCCACATAGAGCGTTCCGCCATAGGAGGCATCGGTGGATTCGACGACTCGTTGCATGGCCGCATCGGAGACCGTGGATTCGCAGAAGACCGCAGGAACATCGTTTTCCCTGACAAAGTCAATCGCCGCGGCGACCTTGCGCGGCGTAGCCTGCGATTCCGCGTTGACGGCCCAGAGATACTTTTCGGCCATGGCGGTATCCCGGGCCAGATAGCTGAAGGCCCCTTCGCAGGTCACCAGTACCCGCTGGCGTTCGGGGATTTCTGCCAGTGCCGCTTCGAGCTCGTCGTGGACCTTTTGCAGTTCGGCTTGGTAGGCCTTGGCGTTGTCCCGGTAGTCGCGCGCATTGGCCGGGTCCAGTTCGGTAAATGCATCTGCCATGCGGTCCACGTAGATTTTCACGTTCAATGGGCTCATCCACGCATGCGGATTGGGCTTTCCCGCACCTTCTTCCTGGACGATATCGATGGCCTTGATCCCTTGGCTGACGGTGGCATGCGGAGCGTCATTGCCTTCGACGAATTGCTGGAACCAGGCTTCGAGGTTCAGCCCGTTATCGAGAATCAGGTCCGCATGCGATGCCCGGCGCAGATCATCAGGGGTAGGTTCGTAACCGTGGATCTCCGCACCAAGACGGGTAATTGATTCAACGCGCAGGTGATCGCCTGCGACATTCTGGGCGATGTCCTGCAGGACCGTGAAGGTTGTCAGCACCACCGGCCGGTGGTCTTGGCTGTCGGCGGGCACGGCACTTTGGCTACCGCCGCATCCAGCGAGCGCGAACAGGCATGCCAAGCCAGCAGCCAGCCAGCCTGCGCGTTGCCCCGCACGTGATCGGGGCTTGAGGGTTCGCACCATTGCACACCATTCCAAATCTCGCCATGACGATTAGTTCGTCCCCCTCAATCATAATGTTTGAGGGGTCGAACATTGCAAGTTCGCGTCGGCAGATTTCGGTGCGCCCTACTGCATCAGACCCCCAGCAGGGTATTAACCAGCCTGGCTGCGGTGCGGGCCGTTCTTCCGTCAATATCCAATGATGGATTCAATTCGACAACATCGACCAGCGCCAGCTTGTCACTGCGCGCCAGCATCGCGCAGACCCCGTGGATTACTTCCAGCGGCACCCCGAATCCGGCAGGGGCGCTGACCCCGGGGGCGACCGAGGCAGGAAGCACATCCAGGTCAATGGTCAGGTACAGCTTGTCTACGCTCTCCATGAAGTCGGCAACGAAGGCCAGGACGGAAGGCAGCTGCCCGGCAGTGCACTGCTCGTCAAGCAGGTAGCGCACTTCCAGGGCGCGGGCCTGCTCGAAGAGGACCCGGGTATTGTTCGGTTTGCTGATGCCCACCACGGCATAGTTGAAATCTTGTCCCGCCGCCTGCAGGTCCTTGGCAATATCCAGGAAAGGAGTGCCGCTGCTCCGCCGCGGAGCACTGCGCAGATCGAAATGCGCATCCAGATTCAAGATGCCCAGCCGAGTTCCAGGCTCTTGGCTGCAATGCCGGAAAAGGCCGTTGAACGAACCGTAAGCCGTTTCATGGCCGCCGCCGAGCACGACTGGAAGCATCCCTCCTCCGAGCAAAGCGCTCACCGACTGCGCCAGCCGCTCCTGCCCTGATTCAAGCTCATCGCCAGATACTGCGACATCACCAGCATCAATCAGGAGCCGTGGCTCGTGGATAGCAAGGGAACCCAAGGCGGCACGCAGCGCCTGTGGTCCTTGCGCCGCCCCGGCCCGGCCCTCGTTGCGCAGCACGCCGGCATCCGAAGCGAAACCGAGCAGCGCTGCCGGTCCCCGCCCGCTGGACTGGTCGTCAGCCTTGCGGTTGATTTGCTGATGCCATCTCAGGTGCTGCTCGCCGGCACCGTCATTGCGCCCGCTCCACGTAGCCGCTGCCCGGTCAACAGCCAATTCCGGCTTAAAATTCTCCATGGTTCCAGCTGACCAGAGACACCGCGAGTACGCTATGCCCCCTGCGCATCTTCGTCTGAAACACCAGACAGCAGCAGATTAGCGGGTTCGCAGCGCCCCGTAGTCCAGCGGACCTCCCGTGGCCGAGTTGCCGTAGACCTCCACATGGATGTGATCCATATGCATCGTGGTGTCATTCCAATTGCCGGTGAACTGGTTTCCGTACTTTCCTGATCCGGAATACGGCGTCCAGCCTGTCGTGGGAAGCCAAATCCGGTCTTGCCAGATCAGGTAATAGATACCCAGCTGACTGCGGTTATCCAGCAGGAACTGGGCCAGCTTCTTGCCCTGGGCAACCCGCTGCCTGTTCTTGTAGTCGCGAATCATCAGGTCCACGGCCTTCCCGGAGCTGTGCCCGGCAGAGCCGCTTCGAATGGTATGAATGGCGCTGATAGTATCGCCGGTCTTCCCCTGCAACGCAGCGATGACGCGCTGCGCATCGGGTTGCAACGTTCCCGGCTCATTTTTGGAAAGGTAGTTTTCCTTGACCCAGCCGGTGGCCTGGGGAGCGGCGACTTGCGCCCATCCGGAATCGCTGCGCAGGTAGGCGACTTTCTGCCCCGCTGGCAGCACGGCTTTGCTCTGGTGGCTGATTCCCGCGCCGGCGCGGAGGTTCACGTTGGTTGTGGTCCAGCGGTATTCGGCTTTCGGTGCCGGTGCCGGTCGCGGCGCCTGCGGTTTGCTAGTAGCAAGATAGCCATTGCTGATCCATCCGGTGCCCTGCGTTGAGGCAACTCGCGTCCAGCCATTGGCCGTTCCCAGGACGCTGACCTGCTGGCCCTTGGAGATGACCGCCAGTGATTCATGGCCGGTGGAGTACCCGGAGCGCAGGTGCACATTAGCCGTCGTCCAGCGCTTGGCCTGCTTCAGCGGCGTGTAGGCCTTGGCCACCAGTACGCTTGATGGAACCCATCCCATCGTCTTGGAAGTCTTCACTCGCGCCCAGCCATTCGACGTGCCGTGCAGGGTGAGCTTGGACCCCGCTGGCACGGTCCCCAGGGACTTGGCAGAGCCCGAAGCGCCGACGCGCAGGGCGGTATTAGCCAGGATCCAGCGAGCCGATGGGTTGGCGGGCTTGTAGGCGGTGCTGGACAGGCTAGCGCTAGGCACCCAGCCGGTGCCGCGCTGGGACTTGATCTGGGACCAGGAACCTCGGGTTGCGTACAAGCCGACTTTTTCACCCGGCGCAAGGCTTCCAAGGGATGGAGATGAGCTGCGATTGGACTGGCGCAGGACGCTGCTGCTGATCAGCCAACGGTTCCCGATCGTTTTCCGGGTTGCTGCCGGTTGCGACGACAGCTGCTTGGCCGGCAGCCAGCCGCGTTTTCCGGCAGAAATGGCATAGGTCCACGAGCCTGACGTGCGCAGCCACTCGACTTTGGCTCCAGCTGGAACACCCGCAACGCGTGCCGCTTTGGCAGAGGCGGACTTGCGCAGCACTTGCGCGGTTTTCGCATACCGGTACACCGGCGCGGGCATTGCGGTAGACAGCTGGCTGGTGGGCACGAAACCGGTGATCTTGCCGATTCTGATCCGGCTCCAGGAACCGGTTGAGCCCAGACGCCGGACCTCGGCTTTGCGCATGGCCCCGGTCAAGGCCGCGGATGCCGCCGATGCCTTCTTGCGCACCGGCTGGAAGGAAATCAGATAGCGCACGGCTGAAGTCTTGGGCTTTGCCGGCGCCGGCGCTTTCGGCGTTGCCAGGTACTTGGCCGAGACCCAGCCGGTCTTCTTCATGTAGCTCACTTGCACCCAGCCCGATGAACCCTTGGACGCGAGGAGCTTGGCACCTTTGGGAATGACTAGCAGCGACGCGGATCGGACCGATGGCGACTTGCGCAAATTCAGGTTGGTGGTGGTCTGCTTGGCAATTGCCGGAGGAGCGGCAGCGAGTTGCGCCAGGCCGGCTGGAGCCTGCGTTGAGGCGCTGGCGCCAGCTGCGGTCCCGAAGGACAGCATCAGGACCAGCAGCAGGCCCAGTACACGTTTAGAGAATTTCAATGTCAGTGCTTTCGAGCAAGGGCATATTGCCGTTTCCTGCGGCCCACGGAAGTGCACAGCGATCCGCTGTGGTGACAATTGCTGTTACCGCCAAGGAAATCATGACACAGGTATGGCGGTTTCACCGCGCTTGGATTCTAAGGTTCTAGCGTGCCTCGGAAATGACGAAAGCGGTGACGGATCCGGGTTCGATTTCAGTTCGCCCGGCATCCTGGATGACAGGTCCAGCGGCCTGCCGCGACAAGCGGTCGAATTCCCTGCGCGGCAGGTGCTTGATGCCCACCGGAGCATGGGCGTGGAGCCACGCTTCGACCTCTTCCGCTGGGGATTCTGTCAGCCAGGCGAACAGCGCGTGTGCTGCCTGCGCCGCGGCCTTGCCTGTGGACATGTCCAAGGATTTGTTCAGCACGATGCTGATCTGCGCATCCAGGACTTCCTCCGCTTTTGGAAGCTGCGTGCCGGAGACCTGCAACTTGGCAATCAGCTTCGGCAGGTCAGCGGCCGGCAATGGAGGCAAGCCAACGGCTCGGGCCTTGCCCACTTCGCTGACCATTTGCTCAGGGAACATCTCCAGCACCTTGGCGAACATCTTGGGATTAGCCCGGCGTACCGATTTGGCGTAGGCCTGTGAAGCCCACTGCTGCCAATCCGGGTTCTGCGGATCTTGCAGATAGGCAATCACGGCTGCTCGTGCCACCGCTGACAGGCCCTCGTCCTCGCTCGACGGATCCTCCTTGTCGATTCGCAGGATGATGGGCTGGACCAGTTCTCCGGGGTCGCGATCGCGCAGTTCAGTCATGGTCCTATTCTATGGCGAGTGGCGGCCCTGAAATACTCGGAGCGGACTAGCAGTGCCCTGACTGCCGAAGCCGATTGCTCCCCGGCTTCCACCGCGTGCACAGCGCGGCATTGCGCGGCATTGCGCGGCATTGCGCCATGTCCCAATGCTTGGCTTATGTTGGCCGATGGGCCCGAGCACTGGTGCTTCGGGGAACGGCAACGGCAAGCTGACCAGCAAGCTGATTCCAATCACCTCCGCGAACACCACCGTTTTGCCAGTGGGCGTGCAGTTCATCGAGCCCACGATACGTACCGGAGGGCTGGGCACCGTGCTGCTCGATGAGGCTGTCGGCGAATCGTGGTGGACCCTGCACCCTGCTGTTCCGGGCAACGATCCAGCGGAGATCCTGCCGGCGCGCACTCTTGCCAACTACGAGGAGCTGGGCGCGCCTGGTCGCCGTTGTTCCAGAAATCCATTACGGATGGCCCGCAAGCCTTTGATGCTGTCTTGGCAGCAATGAACTTCCAGGGTGCAGTTCGCGTCGTTGCGGATATTTGGCCAGCACCGGCTAACTAGCGGCTTGGACTCTTGCCTAGCGCCGCCGCACCTTGCGAACAATCAGCAAGATGACACTGGTAAGCATAGCCGTCGCCAAGCTGACCAGCAGCGGAGCCTGCCACGGAATTTCCAGGACACTTCCGGTGAATTGTTCCCAGAAGGAGCCGACGGTCTTCCAGCCAGTGGTCTTCGATCCAATAACTCTGGCCGCGCTTTCCACGACTGCCGGCATCATCCATTGGATAGCCAATGCGAAAACCCACATCAGCAAGTTCATGATCCTCGAGAACCCGACGAATCCCAAAATGAGGCCGAGGATCAGCGGCCCGGAATACCAAAGGTAAACGTAGTACGACTGGGCGCCCGCAACGAGCGATGCGATGATCTGCAGCCAATAGCTCACGCCCACAGTGAGCGTTGCATAGAAGAGCACCGCTATGGGCAGCCGCAATTTAGTGGCCAGGAAATACCAGGCTTGGCTGACCAGCAGCAGGCCACCGAAAACCCAAAGATGGCGAATCGAAGCTGGGGAGAGTTCCCCGTCCAAGAGCCCCGATTCGAATGCGTGGAGTCCTTGGAACCCCAGGCCCAAGAGTCCCAGGACCATGCCCACGGCAGTCACGATGGCAAAGCCGGTGCGGCTATATCCAATGCGTCGGGCAAACCAGCTGCCCCAGAGGGTGATCACGGAGAAAACCACCAGTAGCCCTTGGGCGTCGTCGCTGGCATGCGGGAGAATTGAGCGGTCTTCCTGACCGATCCATAACCACGGCAACACCGCGATCGCAGTGATCAGCAATCCGGCGACCAATTGCATCCACCAGTTTTGCCAGACGCGCCTCATTGAACCCACTCTTACTCCTCGGTGTCCCTACGCGCTCATTGTTCCAGAGCCAGAGCGAAGCATCGCGAATGCCGGCAGGCGTTTCTTCCAACTCGCTCGGAGCTTGTGATTCGAATGTGAGTGATTTTGGCAGAAATGCCAGATGGCCCGTGGGCATTCCACCCAACTGGAATGCCCGCGAGCCATCTGGACTATGTCTTCTACCTTGCCTTGGCGTGGGTGGCCAGGGCTCCTTGATCCCGTAAATGCAGATGGTTTACGTCATCAGGCGGTCCTCGTTGATTTCGGCGGTAACCTGTTCAACTTCATCTACCAACAGTGAACTACACATAGATCACACTGTGCAACAGGCGTGCTAACAACTAGTCAATATGATCAATTGGACAAGGAATATCTCGTTATTATTCGCCATTTTGCCGTGAGATCTGAATCACAAATTTTTGATCAGGAAATGCGGCTGGGACTATTGACCTTGACGTTGCGTCAACCATTAGCGTGGTAGCCATGAAGGATTCAACTAGCCACGAGCCGGCAGTTCACCACTCGATTGCGCATGTCTCAAAATCCGCTGGCATCAGCAGCCGTACCTTGCGGCACTACGACCAGATCGGCTTGCTGAAACCTGACTACCTGTCCGCCAACGGCTACCGGTTCTACACCGACGGGCAGCTGGTCCGGCTCCAGCAGATTCTCCTGCTCAAGCAGCTGGGCATCAAGCTGGAGACCATCGCTGAAATCCTGGACGAGCAACGCGATGAACTGGTCGCGCTGAGCACCCACAAGGAACAGCTCCATAGGCAGCGTGCGGCGCTGGACCGGCAGATCGCTGCCTTGGAGCACAGCATTTCAACACTAACGACAGGAGGAAACATGGAACCGGAAAAGAGCTTTGACGGCTTCAACGAGCAGTACAAGCAAGAGGTTGCCGAACGCTGGGGCGCCGACGCGTATGAAGCATCGAATCGCTGGTGGCGTTCCAAAACCGGGGACCAGCAAAACGCATTCATGGAAGAGGTGAAGATGCTCAATCAGGATTGGATCGTGGCGGGGAAGAATTCCGTCCCAGCGGACAGCTTCGAAGCCCAGGAATTAGCGGCTCGACATGTGCGCTGGCTCCAGAGCGCCAAGGGCACCCCGCTGGATTCCGGCGATCCGGCACAGCACAAGGCATATATCTGCAATCTCGGCGAGATGTATGTCGCTGATCCGCGGTTTGCAAAGAACTACGGCGGATACGCGGAGCTGGTTCGCGACGCATTGCGGATCTTTGCAGAACGGGCTATCGAGCTGGACTAGGCTGTGGCTGTTCCCGATGGACTCGGGAACAGCCAAGGGCACCGCATTCAGCTCTGGGATTCGTTCGCGATATCGTCGCGGGCCTGCGCATAGCGTTCTTGGATATAGTTCTCCAGTGCAACGCGTTCCACGCGCCACATGCCCCGCCCGCCAATTTGGATGGCCGGCAGCTCGCCGCTTTTCACCAAAGCGCGGACCTGGGGCAGCTTCACATTCAGTTCCTCTGCCACGTCTTCCAACCGCAAAAACCTCATATCAACAGGTTACTGTGATTAGCGCCCATTTGATCTCAGCCTGGTTATTTTGTGGATAAAAGATGGCTTTTCGCCCGAGCATTCGCCCTGTTGACCCCAGTAGCCGACTTGCACGCAATAATATCGGCCAATCCGCGCAACACATTTGGGATTCACTGGTCATATTGACTAAAATCTAGGTTGGTACTTATGCACGCGCAACACAACCTGTCTCAGGAGACCACCACATGAATTCGGATACGTATCAGCTCGATGAAACCGACCGGCGTATCCTTCTGGCACTCGATGCGGATCCGCGTGTGCCGATCATGATGCTGGCGCAGCAGCTGGGCCTGGCCCGCGGCACCGTGCAGACTCGTTTGGAACGCTTGGCCCATTCAGGTGCGTTGCGCCCGAACACCGCGCGAATCCTCCCTGCGTCCATGGGCCGTGGCGTCAGCGCTTTCGTTAGCGCTGAATTGAACCAGGCCAGCTTGAATGAGGCCATCGCCGCACTGCGCCAGATTCCCGAGGTTCTGGAATGCGTCGCGCCGGCGGGAGACACGGACCTGTTGATTCGTGTGGCCGCGACTGACCCGGATGACCTGTACCGGGTCAGTGAAGAGATCCGCCTCTGCCCGGGCATAACCCGCACTTCCACCTCGATGATCCTGCGCGATGTCATCCCATTCCGCACTACCGAGCTGCTCAAGAAGCTGAGCCAGGACTAGCTCCCAGTATGTTGGAGTCCAATGCATAAACGCCGTTGCCGGCACCGCAAGGTGGCCGGCAGCGGCGTTTGGCATTATGGCCTGTTTGGAACTTCTTCGAGAATGGCAGCGGGCAGATACTTGGCCGAGCGGTACACCTGCATCATGGATAGCAGGCAGAGCACGGCAAGCAGGCCAATGAATAGAGCAGGATGAGCGACCGTGCGCCACAGTGCAAAGAATGTCGGGAAGCTGAACCCGATGAAACAGCACATGTAGAACCGGCCGGTCAATTTGCCGACGTCGGCGCCGCCGGCAAGATCCAATACCTGGCTTAGCCCGGCAACCAGCAAAATGCCATTGGCCGAACCGGCTATGGCGAATGCGATAATTCCCAAGAATTCTGAGCCGCTCAGCGACACTGCGATCATCATGAGCAGTGCAGCCAGCGAGGTAGCCAGTCCAGCCATGAGCAGCTTGATCTTGCCCAAGTCATTGAATCTCTTGACGAATGGCTGGATCAAGGTACCCATGCCCATGGTGACCGCGACTGCCAAGGTGGTGTAGAACAGGCTGGATTCACCGGCGCCGTTGCTCAGCGCCGGAACCACGGCAAACCCTGTTGCCGCCATGCCAAAGACCCATGGGGCTGCGGGCAAGACGATGCGGTAGAACCGCTGGAGGTTTGCCGGAGTCGTCACGTCGGCCTCCAGATGATGCCCTGCCCGGTCAGTGACTCGGTCTTCTCGGGTGAAGAACATCAACAGCAACCAGGAAAGCGCCGCGGCGGCATGGACGATGTATGCCAGTTCCGGGCTGCCGCTGGTCCCGACAATTGCCCCTGAAATGACCGGTCCCAGCGCGAAACCCAAGGACGTGCACAGCGCGGCACGAGTCGCGCCGGCAGCTCCCGGGCTAAGCAGCTTCACCCAGCTGGTGATGGCAACCATGGCCAGGCCCATGCCCAAGCCGGTCAGGATGCGTCCCGCATAGAGACCGGACTCGTGAACCGATCCGAAGATGAGCCCGAGGGATCCCAGAATGGAGCAGGCAAGGGCAAGCAGCGAAAATGGCTTGCGCCCGAACTTGTCCGCCAGCGGTCCGCCGAAAGCCAACGCCGGGATCATGCCCGCCAGGTAGCTGCCCATGACCAGCATGGCCTCGAACTCACTGAGCTCGCGGAATTGCTGGTACCAATTGATCAGCGATACGTATTGGTTGGCACACCAACCAGTGAGCACAAGGCATACGCCCGGAAGCCACCACGGAGTTGCCTTTCGGGTGGTCATGCGAACAGTGATTTCTACCGCTCCAGCTCGTGGAACAGTTCACGGACGCGATCAGCAATTTCATCGCGGATCATGTTCATTCGTTCGGCACCGGTGATGCCGTCTTCGCTGGGTTCGTAGGTGACCCAGCGTTCGGTCTTGATGGACGGATCGAATTGCGGATTCGCATCGGAGCCAAGGATTACCACGCGGTCAACTTGCTCGACGACGCGAGGGTCGATGGCCTTGGGCGTGCCCTGCGACATGTCCGCGCCGGCCTGCGAGAGCGATTCAACCGCTTCGTGGTTGATGCCTGAACCTGGGTTGGTTCCAGCCGAGTAGCTGGTAACTTTCCCTTCAGAAATGTAGTCCATCAATGCGGCCGCCATTTGCGATTTGCCTGCATTGCGGGAGCAGATGAAAAGTACCGAGTTAGCCATGAACCTATTGAACCATTTGCGCGCCGGTTAGGGGCCTTTGGACGAGAAGGTTGCGAAGCAGGCAAAGACCTGCCTTTGGCGAAAGCAAACAGCACTCCCACTGTAGCTAAAAGTGGCGGAATTGGCTACGGTTGGAAATACTCAGCCCAAGGCAATAGGAGAAAACGTTGCTTGCTCTACATAAGAAGATGATTGTATCCGGCGTCGCCATCGTGTTGGCAGGCGTTCTCATCAGCAGCATCTTGCCAGTCCTGGCGATGTGGAGCTTCGAATCCGGTTTTGGAAGCAGCCCTTTGGGCAGCGCGCCGCTGGCTTTCCTTAATTCGTTGATCCAGAGCGCGCTCATCCCCTTCGGCGCCGTGCTGGCCGCCATCGGCGTGGCCAAGCACATGATCCGGGCCGATGCCGCCGACTAGCGGCAAGATAGCTCCTGCGGCGCGGCACCGAACACGAAGGACCACCCGCGATTCGTTCGCGAGTGGTCCTTCTGGTTCGTTGCGCCGGTCCTACTTCAGCAGCTTGTAGGTCTTGATGGTTTCTCCCTTGAAGAACGCCGGGTGGCGCACCCGCATCCACAGCATGATGCCAACGCCCAGCAGCAGCACGCCGACCCCGAGGATGAACACCATGCCCACTCCCCCGATATTGGAGCCCGAACCGTAGTCCGGATTCATGGATTCGATGGCGGTGGCAAAGAACATCACCAGCAAGACGACGCCACCTGCCAACGGCGCCAAGAACTTGCAGAAGAAGTTCCTGGCATTGGCGAACAGTTCCCCGCGGAAGTACCAGACGCAGGCCAAGGCGGTCAGCCCGTAGTAGAAGCAGATCATCAGGCCCAGCGCCGTGATCGTGTCCCACAATGCGTTCTCCGAGAGCAGCCTGGTGACCACGTAGAACACGGCAGCGGCAGCAGCGGAGGCGAAAGTCGCCACCGACGGGGACATGAAGCGCGCGGAGATCTTCGCGAAGCTGGAGGGCAGCGCCTTGTAGTAGCCCATGGCCAGCAAGGTGCGTGCCGGCGAAACCATGGTGGATTGCAGCGAGGCCGCGGAGGAGGACAAGATGGCCAAGGACATCAGCATCGCCAGCGGGCCCATGACCGGACCGGAAAGCACCGCGAAAATTGATTCCTGGTTCTCCGGGTTGCCTGCGCCCAGGCCCGTGGTGCCCACCCCGGCCCAGTAGATCACCCCGAGGGATACGGCCAGGTACAACGCGATGATCACCAGCACCGTCCAGGTGGCACCGCGTCCGGGGACCTTCTTCGGATCGGTGGTTTCCTCGTTCATGGTCAGGGTGACATCCCAGCCCCAGAAAACGAAGATGGACAGCGAGATGCCCGCGGCGAAGGCCGAGAAGGTATCGATGCCGGCCGGATTGAACATCTGCCAGGTGATGGGTGTCGGATCATTGGGCTGGCTGGAGGTCAGGGCCATGACCGCGAAGAGCAGCAGCACCGCCACCTGGAACCCGACCAGCACGTACTGGAAGACCTTCGTGGCGTTCATGCCCCGGTAGGAGATCCAGGCGGCCACCGCAATGAACACCAGCGTGGTGGGGATGTTGACCCACAGGTTGCCGGTCAGCTCCGCAATCCACGGCTGGCCGGTGAGCTGGGCAATCAGGATATAGAAGAAGTCCACGGCCACTGCCGCCAGGTTGGAGAGCACAATCACCGTCGCAGCGATCAGGCCCCAGCCTCCCATCCAGCCGATCATCGGGCCGAAGGCACGCGTCGCCCAGGTGAAGGAGGTGCCCGAATCGGGCATGGCGCTGTTCAGCTCGCGGTAGCCCAAGGCCACCAGCAGCATCGGCAGGAATCCGGCCAGCAGGATCGCAGGCAGGCTGGTGCCGACTTCGGCCACCGTGGCGCCGAGGCCTGCGGTGAGGGTGTAGGCCGGGGCGATGCAGGAGATGCCGATAACGACAAGCCCCAGAACGCCAACGGTGCCCTTGGACAGTCCTTTTTCGTGCAGTCCGCTCTCGGAGCGTGCAGGCGGCGATGCCTGCCTCAAGTCGTGCGACATGGTGGTTACCTTAAACAATTAGCGAGGTGTGAGTGCGTCGGCCAGAAGTACCGAGCCACCTTCCGTCAGGGGTCAGATGGGCACCGTCCGCGTGCTTCGCGACGGCAAGTGCCCGGGGAACAAGGATCGTGCAGGAATGATGCGCTGCCTTCTAGCTGGCAGCCTCGAGGGTCGGGACGACGCCCATCGGGACGTTGAGCTGGCCCAGGATCCGCTGGGCCTTGGGGCCGATGAACAATCGGCGCGGGGCGGCCAGCCGGGCCGATCCCAGCAGTGCCAGGTCCCCGTCCTGCCAGGACAGCTGGGCGGCCGCTTCGTCCAGGCCGCGCCCGGAGACCACCTCGACTACCGCCTCCAGGCCCAGGGAACCGGTCAGTTCCTGCAGGTAGCTGCGGGTTTGGGCCAGATGGTCATCCAGCTCCAGCCGGGGGTCGGCCAGGTCCATATGGGAGACCAGCGTGGCCACGCGCAGCGGCAGTCCGCAGGCGGCAGCGATCCGCGCCGAGAGACCGATGACTTCCCGTGCCCCCGGGCGGTCCCCCACGAATGCGGTCAGCCTGGTGATCTTCCCGCTGGCCGCGCGCAGCGTGGCCAGGGAGGCCGGCGAGGACATGAACACGGCCATCGGCGAGGAATGCAGCAGCGCATTGGCGATCGCCCCGGGGCTGAAGAATCCGGCGCGGTGGCGCTTGCGGCCGCCCAGCACGATCCCGTGCGCCCCGAATTCCTCGCCCAGACCGATGAGCCCCTCGGCCACCGAGGGCACGGAACGGGCTACCACCGAGGTGGCGATTCCTTCCGGCACCAGGGCCAGGGCCTGCGCCGCCCAGCGGTCCACCTGGTCGGAAAGGATGGAGGAGAACCCATGGTCCCCGCCGGGGTAGACCGCGTTGAACGGGGTGGCGGCAGGCAGCACGATGGCGATCCGCAAGGACGCGTCGCGGGTACCGGCCACCAGGGCGCTGGCCAGTTCGATGGCTTCGGCACCGCGCTGGTCCGCGGTGTAACCTACGAGCAATTTCATGGCCTAGGCACTGGCCTTTTCCTTGGACGGGGTCAGCGTGGCAACGCCATCGTAGCTCTGGTCGTAGGCGGTGCCATCCAGTGCGGCGATGATGCGCGCGGCCGAGCGGCGGCCCATGCGCACCGCGCCGTCCACGTGCTGGAAGCCTTCGCCGGCCAGATCCGAGGAGGAGAAGTAGATCGGTCCGACATTCTCGTTCTGCGCCGGGCCGAAGCGGTGCAGCCCGCCCAGGTCGTAGCTGGTGGCGTAGGCGCCGCGGGTCCATTCCTCGGCGGCGAAGTCCGAGAGGTAGAAGACCTTGGGATCCAGTGCCTTCTCGCCCAGGTAGCCGGCCATGGCCTTGAGGATCACCGCGCGGCGCTGTTCCTCGTCCAGTTCCCACATGGCGTCGGCCTTCAGATCCGAGATGAAGCCGACCAGTGTGCCGGTTTCCTCCCCGGCATAGGTGTTGTCGTAGAGCTCCTGGACCAGGCTGCTCGGGCCGAAGCAGGTGCCCGACAGGCCCTCTTCGCGCCAGAACGGGGTGTCGTAGACGGCGTGGACCTTGATGACCAGGCCCATGGACTGGTGCTGGTGGGTGATCTGCTGCTTGCGCGGCAGCGCCGGGACGTAGGAAATGCGCGAGTACAGGTTCGGCGGTACCGCCAGCACGGCCTTCTTCGCCGAGACGGTCACGGTGCTCCCGTGGGCCACCACCCCGCCATCGAACCATTCGAGCTTGAGCACGGGGTTGTCCAGGAAGACGGTCTGCTGGCCCAGCTTCTCGGCCAGCGTCTTGGATACGCCCTGCATGGTGCCCACGATGCGCCGGTCCAGGATGAAGTCCTCGTCCACCAAGTTGTCGAAGGAGCCGGCCGAGGACGCCATGAGCACCGCCTGCAGCGCGGAGAAGGTGTGCGCCGGCTTGGTCAGCATGCCCCCGGCGATGAACAGGCCCACGTTGTTGCAGGCCAGCTCGTCGGCACAGTGCTGGCGCAGGAAGTGGTGGAAGGAGACCTGGTCCAGCTCCTGGGCCTGAGGGTGCTCCCACGGCTTGTCCGGGTCCATTTCGGCGGCCAGCTGGTTCATGAGTTCTACCAGCTTGTCCATTTCGGCCACGGTGCTGGCGGCCACCGGGAAGTCCTCGCCCTCATAGGCGATCCGCTCGCCTTCCCCGGTGAGGTAGACGCTCTTGCCCGCCTTGTAGCGTTCGAAGGTCTCGATGCCAAGTTCATTGATCAGCGAGTAGAGGCCGGTCTGGTCGGGGCTGATCCACTGGCCGCCGATCTCGATGGTCGCGCCGTCCATGACGTCGGTCCAGGTGCGCCCGCCGACGCGGTCGCGGGCTTCGAGCACCGCGACGGACTTGCCGGCCTTGCTCAGCTCATAGGCTGCTGTCAGTCCCGATGGCCCTGCACCGATGACGACGACGTCGCGTTCCAGATGTTGCATGATCGACTCCCTTGCACATTTAAATGAATAAGGTTCATTTACCTGTCATATAGCATAGGGTACGAAGATCCAGTTGTGAAGCACCCCACGTCAGGAAGAGGTCCGCATGAGTGAAACGGAAGCCAGGCGAGCCGGGCGCCCGCGCAAGGCGGTGCTGAATCGGGAGCGCATTACCGAGCACGCGCTGGAACTTGTTTCCGGGGACGGCTACGAGTCCCTGACCATGCAGCGGCTGGCAAAATCCCTGGGCGTCTCTCCATCGGCCCTCTACAACCACGTCGATTCCAAGCACGACCTCCTGCAGTGGATCCAGGAACTGGTCATGGCCGATATAGACACCTCGGTATTCGACCAAGCCGATACCAAGCAGGCTTTGCTTCAATGGGCTACGAGCTACCGGAACGTCTTCGCGCGGCACATTCCCCTGATTCCGGTCATCGCGGTACTGCCCGTCTCCGATTCGCCGCGCACCTTGGGAATGTACGAGCGCGTTGCCGAAGCGCTGGCAGACTTCGGCATGGCAGAGAACGAGATTGTTCCGACGATTGTCGCACTGGAATCATTCATCTTCGGCTCGGCCATGGATACGGCCGCTCCGCATGACATTTTCGACACCAGCAATCACCAGGATCTCACTCCGCATTTCACCCAGGCTGTGGCCGCGCAACGCCGATCAGAGCTTGATACCAGCGACGATTCGTTCCAGCGCGGGTTGTCGGCTCTCGTTGCCGGCTTGCTGGCGAACGGAAGCTGAGCATGGGCTATCCGGAGCAGCGGCCGCCGAAGAAGGGGCTTAGCGCCAAGCAATGGGCAGCTATTGCACTGGTGATCCTCGCGGTGGTCTTCATGCTGCAGAACCTGGCCTTCGTCCGCGTTGAATTCTTCTTGATCCATTCCACGGCCCCGCTGTGGCTTGTCCTGCTCATTACCCTGGCCGCGGGGTATGCCATCGGGTGGTTCTCCAGACGGCGAGGCTAGTCGTCGAGGATTGCCCACTCCCCTACCTGCTCGTTATCCGAGTCGTAGACATCTTCCTGGGCGCCGGCAACGATCGGATACATCGTGATGTTCGTCGACCAGTCGCGCAGAATCTTCTGCAGCTCCTCCAATGGCTTGAGCTGCATGTTCTCGGTATCGAAGTTAACTTCCAAAACAAAACGCATGGCCTGCTCCCGTCCTTCCCGTTGCCGCCATCCTATGCCTGCCGGGCAAGAAATACGAGACTTGCCGCAAGCCCGGCCTCGGAGTAAGCACCTGGTCCGGAAACAGGAAAACGGGATCCCGAGTTGCCTCGGAATCCCGTTTTCCTGGAAATGCTTGCGAGAGCTACTGGCTTGCGCCCATGTAGCTCAGCGACTGGAGAGCTTCATTGCCGCCGACCTTGTACAAAGCCAAGACCAGGCCGCCGAAGACGATGCCCATGATGGCAGAAAAGCCGAGCGAGATCTTGACCAGCGAACGAACTTCGCCGCGGCTAACCTCGGCTTCATCGTTGAGGTAGCGAGCCGCGCCCTGAGTGAAGCTGGCTGCCGGGGTCAATGCGGGAACTGGTGCGGTGAGCAGGTTCGAGGCCGTATCGGTGGCTCCACCGCGCAGATGGGCAACAGTGGTGCGGTTCTTCCGATCCTGGCGGAGCTTGACGATGTTGGCGCCGTGGCGTGCCAAGAGGATGTCTTCACCGAGTGGGATCGAGGCCATTGTTGTTGCTCCTAAAGAATTAACGCTGCTGCATTTCCAGTCATATCCATCATTTCCGACCATTTATCTATTGAGAAGTGGTTTGTTCAGAACCCCACATGCCCCTGTGATGCAATCCGCATGATTCAGGGGTTAAATCGGCTTTTCCGGTGACCGGGGACATAGTTTCCCGGAATTGCGCGAGGTTAATTACCTGCCTGCATTCCGCTGGCACCTGCCGTTTATTCCCGACGCCATTTCCCGGTTCATCAGCTTTGGATAAAGACGGGGCCAGCGGCCGCCCAAGGGCCCTTGACGCGGCTGAGCCCCAGTCCGGAAATGGACTGGGGCTCAGCATCGTCAGCGCATGGGTGCAAACCCTATGCGGTCTTCAGGTCCTGCCCATCCTGCTTTCGCTGGCGCTTTGCCGCGCGGATCTGCAGTACCAGATCGTGGTTCGACAGGTCTTCCGGCGAGGCAACGCCGCGCTTCCGGGCCTTGGCAACCAGGGCCTGGCGGATTTCTGCCTGGTGGGTGCGCTTGTACCGGATCACCAGCACAACGGTTGCGATGGCCAGAACAATCAAGGTCACCAGTGCGGTGACAACAGTTGCGTCAAAATGCATTATCTTCTCGACCTCCCCATTCTTTCAGTCGCAGCTGCGGTGGGGTCCGTTGCTTGTCTGGAGAACCGATCCCCAGCTGCCAACGGGCCGCAGCCATGCTAAGAGAAGAACATCAAGTTTAGCATGTTTCTTCGACCAACGCAGGGCTGCGGGTTGTTCCTGCGAACATGGGCGAGATGGAAATCGGTCAAGAATGGGGCCTAGTACTCTCCGCTGCCGTGGCCGTGTTCGAATACCAGGGAGGTTTGGGTGGTGGCCACGGCCGGATTGGCCGAGAGGTTATCGAGCACGAACTGGCGCACATCCGAAGAATTGCGCACCGCTACGTGCAGGACGAAGTCGTCAGCGCCGCCCAGGAAGAACAGCTGTCGCACCCCCGGTTTGCTGCGCATGTCAGTAGCGAAGTTCGACATCAGGTGACGGGCTCCGGGACGGATTTTCACGAAGATCAGCGCTTCGAGCTCCCGGCCCAGAACCTGCGGATCCACTTCGATGGTGAAGCGCGAAATCACTCCCGAATCGCGCAAGGCATTCAACCGCGCCAGGCAGGTGGACGGTGCTATGCCCAGCTCCTCGGCCAGGGAGTTGTTGGTCCGCCGGGAGTTCTTCGTCAGCAACGCCAGCAGTTTGCGGTCTATGCCATCAAGCTGCGTTGCACGGCTCTCCCGTCCTGATTCGTTCATCGACATTCAGCCGCACCTGCTCCTCATTATTGCGGTTCGCTGGATTCATCATACGGCCCGGTTGGCGTCGCCTTGGCGTTTTTCCGCCACCAGTTCCTGGCGCCGCGCCGTTTCGGTTTCAGTCGTTGCGCGACGCTGGGGAATGCTTCGTCCAGGATCTACGGAACGCTCTTGATCTGGCGTACCAGCACGGCGCCGAGGAGGCTGATCACCACCGAGCACAGGAACAGGGTCGGGTAGCCGCCGAACCAGCTCACCGCCAGCCAGGCGATCAGCGGGGCGACCACCTGCGGCAGCGAGTTGGCAATGTTGATCATGCCCAGGTCCTTGCCGCGCGAATCGGCGTTCGGCAATACCTGGGTCAGCAGCGCAAAGTCCACCGCCAGGTAGGCGCCGAAGCCGATGCCCAGGAGCACTGCGGCGACAATGGCGGTGGCGAAGGAGGTTGCCGTCGCCAGCACGCCGGCCGCGGCGGCCACGATGACCGAAGAGATGATGACGTACTTCTTGCGCTTGCCGTCCTTGTCCGAGAGCTTGCCGGAGATCACCGAAGAGAAGATCACGCAGAAGGCGTAGATCGCGGTCAGCACCAGCACGCCCTGGGCCGGTTCTGGATGCTTGATGGCATCCTGCAGGAAGAACAGCAGGTAGACCAGGCACAGCTGGCAGCCGAGATACAGCAAGAACCGGGTCAGCCACGCCCATCCGAAGTCGGCATGCTTGACCGGGTTGATCCAGAAGCTGCGCACGAATTCCAGCGGCTTGACAGGCTCCAGTGCTCCCTTGGGCAGCGGAACATCCTGGCGCATCAGCACGAACGGAATGGAGCAAATGGCCACGGCGGTAGCGACGATGGCGTAGCCGAAGACCAGGTTGCTCGCAGCGACCATGCCGATCACGGCACCGATCAGCGAACCGCAGGTTTGGCCCAAGGCCACCAGCCCGCCAACCATGCCGCGCTGCTCTACCGGCACCTTGTCCGGGATGGCGGCGAAGATCGCAGCCAGCGCGGCGTTGCCGGCAGCTTGCATCAGCGCCCAGCCGATGACCAGCGTGCTCACGGTTTGCGAGGTCGACATCAGCAGCAGGGCCAGCGCAGCGCAGATAGTTCCAAAGAACACCCACGGGATGCGGCGCCCGAATTTCGATGTGCTGCGATCGCTGAGCGCGCCGAACAGCGGGTTGGCCACCAGCGAGACTGCCGCGCCGACGCCGGTGACCAGCGAGAGAATCGCGTTCTTCTGGCTGGCATCCAGCTGTTCGGCGTGCAATCCGAGCAGTACCTGGATCGGTGCGAAGAAGCCGACATTGATACCGATATGGACAATGACAACCGCAGCGATCCAGCCAGGGCCGACCCGTTTGGTGGGCGTCTGCAGGGCCGCGGGAACCTTCAGTGGTTCGGCTGCATTCATAAGTTTCTTACCGGCCTAACTCGCGCGGACCCGTCAGGGGGTCCTTCAATTGTTCAATGCTTGGGGTGGCTGATTTCGCAATGAGCCGTTTCGCGGCCTTGGCCATCAGGCCGCCATCGATCATCGAGGCGGACACCAATGCGCCCTTGGCGTCGAGCCCGAAGACCGTCTGGATCTTGCCTCGCCGGTTCAGGCGCGTCACGGTGCTGGCGGCCTGGCTGAAGTCGCCCACCGTTTCCACGTGCATTTCGTGGCGGTCGCTCCAGAACCATGGCACCGAACGCTTCGGTGCGGCTGTGCCCATGATGGTTGCCGCCGCTTGGGCGGCATCTTCCATGGCAGCTTCCCAGTGCACCGCACGGGGCTGGTTTTCCTCCCGGGCGACGTCGCCGATAGCCAGCACCTGGGGGCAGCTGGCAGAACGCTGCTGCGCGTCGACCACGATCCCGTCGTCGACTTCCAGGCCCAGCTGCTCGGCGAGCGCAGTTTCGGGTTCGACGCCGATGGCTGCCACGATCAGCTCCGCATCATGGCGCTGGCCATTGGCCATTGCATAGTTGGGGCCGAGCTCGGTCACCGCACCGGTCAAGGTGGCAATGCCGTGGTTGGCATGATCCGCGTGCAGCTGTTCGGCAAGTTCGTGGCCCAGCACGTGGGCAAGAGGTGCGTCGGAGCTGGAAATCAAGGTGACTTGTGCCCCGGACATCTTGGCGGTGGACGCGAACTCGGCCCCTACCAGCCCCGCTCCGATGACAAGCACCCGCTGGCCGAACATCCCCGATTCCAGGACGTCTGATATGCGGGCGGCGTCAGCTGCGCTGTGCAGGCTGAGCGCATGGTGCCCGCCGGGAACATCCAATGCCTTGGGCGTGGTGCCGGTAGCCAGCACTACCCAGTCGTCAGCGGACTGCGGCAGTTGCAGGCTTTGGACATCTTCCTGGATCAGGCCGACGCCATGGTGCTGGTACCAGGACACCGGTGCGAACGGTTCAACCTGCAGGGACTTGCTCAGCGGCGGACGATCATAGGGCAGGCCCTGGGCATCGCTGATCTTGATGGATCCGGCGTACTGCTGCTGCACCAGGTGCCGGGCCAGTGCGTACCCCGCGACCCCGCCTCCGATGATGTGCACGGAAGGCATTTAGATTTCAAGCTCCAAGAAGCCGTCCACGACGTCCACCTTGTAGGTCCGGGCGTCCACGGTGGCTGGCATGCACTGCACCTTGCCGGTTTTCAGGTCGAAGGTCGAGGAGTGGATGGGGCATTCGATGCTGCAGTCTTCGAGCCAGCCGTCGGAAAGCGAAGCGACCTCGTGGGTGCATTCATCCTGCAGCGCGTAGAAGTTGCCGTCTTCGGCGTGGAAGATCGCGATGTCTTCGCATGCGCCACTGTCTTTGGCTTCAACCAGCAGCGATTCGCCTTCGGGGACAAGATCTACGGGACCGACTCGGAAACTCACGATGACTCCTTAATAATCACGACGTTCTCCACTAATCTTGTCACCTATTGATTGCCTGCGCCTATTTGATGGCCAGTTATCACCGCTGCCCACGTCTTATGGCTGGGCGCCAAAGCGCGATACGAGGCCTTGCAAGGCGTGGTCCGCTGGCAGGAGGGCCAATGCACGGGCTCCGTCCAGCCCATTTCCCGGCGAATCCTGGACTTGCGCGGCAGGGACCAGCAGGTGCAGCTCCCGCACGAAGCTGCTTCTGGCGAATTCGCCGGCGAGCACTCCCCCGATGGCTGCGACAGGAATCGCTCCGGCCTGTTGTTCCAGCCCCGCGCGGCGCAATGCCGTTGCCGCGGAACTGGCCAGTTCTGCACCGGCGAGCGCGCAGATCCGCGCAGCCATTTCATCGGTCGCGGCCAACTGGGCAACCCTCTGCGCAAAGGAGGCGACGATGGCCACCCTGTCCGGCATCGCTTGCAGGTCAATATACGCTTCGGATAGATCAGGCCAGCGCTTCGCGAGCTCCCCGGTCAGGGCGGTAGCTGGCCCGCGGCCGTCAAAGCCGCGCATGGCCGCATTCATTGCCTGCTGGCCAATCCAATAGCCGCTGCCGGCATCACCCATGATGTGGCCCCATCCATCAACTCGGGCCACCGAGCGGGGGCCTACCGCCAAGGTGACGACACCGGTACCGGCTGCAACGACAGCGCCGTGGCGTTCTCCCAGCGCTCCGAGATAGCTGGTCACCGAGTCGTGGGCCAGCGCAATATGGGAAATAGCGCTGGATCCGATGAGGTCGTAGAGCTGCCGTGCATCATGTTCGGCTTTCACCAGGCCTGTGGTGCCTACGCTCACGGTGCCGTACTCCCATCCGGCGGCAGCGGCAGCTTGGTTAATGGCGCGTGCCAGTTGGGGCAGGACTGGTTCATGGGTTTGCACACCGGGAAGCGCTAATTCTGCAGTTTTGCCATCCTGCTCGAATCTCAGCTTGATTCCGGTCTGCCCGCCGTCTACTGCCAAAAGTCCAGATGCCATTTTTCCATTCCTCTTGCACTTTGTTTTCAGGATACTTTGTGCTCCCCGCATTGGCCGCAGAGCTGGCGGGGTTCGCCCTGCAATCCGCAGGTGCCGCAAACCGATCACCGGCACGGTCAAGCCAGCAGCTTCGCGGCCCAGAACTGCGGGCACCGCGGTGTGGTTGCCTCTGGCAATGAATGGAAGAACGCAGGAACCCAATGGCAATCCACCTCTGCGGGAGTCCAGCTGATTGGCAGCACCCTTCCGATAGGCCATGCCCTGGAAAGTTCAATGGCCGCTGGCGACTAGCATCCCGGTTGCTGGTGCACTCGCGACTCGTCGCACGCAATTGGCTGGAGAGGCTTGCTTGGGCGCAGATCGCGACCGAACAAGGTTATGAGGCATCTGGAAGCCCTGGTTCAAACCGCAGCCCTGTACGGCACGCGCCGTGGCGAATTCAAGGATTGCACCGCGCAGAGAGTTGAAGGAGGAGCAGAATGAACTTTCCCTCGAACGCGCAAAGGCCGTTGCAATCCCCGGGATCCAGGGATTGCAACGACCGCAAGAACGATGGTTGATTCTCGTTCAGCTATTGGGCTACCGCAGTTTCGATTTCCTTGAAGGCATTCTGCGCCGCGTCGCTTACGCTCTGGCGCTCGAAGAACACTTCCATTTCATAACGGTAGAGGACATCCTGAACCGCACTGAACCCCATTGGCGGGATTGGTTCCGTGCTCTGAAGTTCGGGTTTCAAGCTCGTCACGAATTCTGCAGAAGAAGCTTCGATTGAATCCAATTTTGAGACGACTTGTTCCCGCACTTCGGTGTTCGAAGGTAACCCGCGGTCCATCTGGTTCAGCGCGCCAGCTTCTTGCGAATTCACCATGAAGTCAACAAATCTCTTGACCTCTTCCGGGTGTTCGGTGCGAGCATACCCCGACATCATCATTGACGACTTGTGCCAAAGACCATTGTCCTCAGCCTTGCCGGTGTGGCTTGGCAGTCGCAGCGGAACCAAGTCCGAACCAACCGCTGTGGAAAGGCCTCCCAACTGGTTGCTCCACCACATGCCGAAGGCTGCCACTCCCGTGCCTGTCATAGAACGGTCTGGACCTGCATTCTGGTTTTCCGCCAGGACCGAGGCCTTTGGATAAGAACCGTTATCCATCAAGTCCTTGTGGTGCTGGAAGTACTTGGCCAGATCGTCAGGCGAGAATCCGAGTGATCCATCCGAGCTCGTCAGATTCTTCTTGTCTTGACGCAACCAGGTCTGCAACCCGGCCGGTTCGTTCGGGGCTTCGGCTCCATATTTGCCGTCGAGCTTCTGGCTCACCGTCTCGGTGATCGTCCGGTAGTCATCCCACGTCCAGGTCTTGTCATCTGGAACTTCCAGGCCAGCTTCGGCTAAGACTTTTGGATTGGCGGTCAATGTGAAGGAATTGATTCCGGTGGTAATGCCGACAAGGCCGGCATCGGTCGTACCGTTTTGAACGGCAACGTCTTCGAACTTGGAAACATCTACGCCTTCGAGGTCCAGCAATGCGCCGCGGTCCGCGTATTCGCGAAGGTACTTGTCGTCCATCTGGATAATGTCCGGAGCATCGTTGGAGGCAACCTGTGTTGCGAGCTTGTCCCAGTAGCCGCTCCAGTCGGAGTACTCGCCTTGGACATCGATGTCCGGGTTGGCCGCTTCGAAAGCCTCAATAATTTCATTGGTTGCCTGGGCCCGCGAATCCGAGCCCCACCATGAGAAACGAAGCTGGATCTTCCCGTCCTCACCGTCGGCAGCGCTGCTACCGCCACAGCCAGTGAGGGCCAGAGCGGCTACCGCCACAACTGCAACTGATTTGCTTAGCCGCAGACCGAATTTCCGTCCAGTTTTTCTCGTGCATACCTGCTGAGTCATGAAAATCTTCCTTGGGTGGGGTGGTGATGCGAGGCCATCCTGCAAGCAACACCTGGTTTTTCAGTGGAAAGCGCTTGCCAAACAATCTAGGTGTGATTGCGGTCACTGGTCAAGGGGTTTCGGGAATCAAGTCAGTTAGTTTTCGCATGGCACGATTCCCAATGAACATCACTACTGGCCGTCAGCCAGCTGCGTGGACTCGCGCAGGACCGGCACACCGGAAACCACAATCTTCCGCAGTTCGCCATGGTTCAGCGCCATCTCACCAGCCCATTTTCCGATTTCTTCCAGAGGAAGTCGAGCAGTGCTGACCGTGGGCGTAATGTCGATAAGGGTCGGGATGTCATCGAATCCCACCACAGCGATATCTTCGGGAATACGCAAGCGGTTTTCGCGAATCGCCCGAATGGCACCCAGGGCCATGACATCCGAAACGCAGAACACGCACACCCGATGGACACCGCCTGCCGACTTCTGCTGCTTGAGGTAGTCGCTCATTGCAACATAGGCCCCCTCGCGCGAGAAGGGACCGCTGATAACTTCCTCTGCATCCAGGCCACTGCGCTTCAGCTTCTCCAGGAACCCGTTGGAACGGTCCCTCGATGTCAGCAGATTCGCTTCCCCTGCCAATACGACAAACCTGCGGTGGCCGGCACTGATCAGCTCGGCCGCCAGATGCTCGGCAGTTGCCTCGTTGTCGATTTGTATGCCGCCCATATCGGTCATAGGCTGGCCGATAATCATGACCTGGCCACCGTTTTCCTGATAATTCTCGATCAGTTTCAGCAACTGCCCATTCTCGCCCAAACTGCGCGATCCCGACAGGATGATAGCGTCCGTCCGTTGCGACATGAATGCCTGAACGGCTTCGATTTCCCGCTCGGGATCGTACTCCGTGCTGGCCAAAAGCAGCTGGACACCGCTATCACCAAGAGAGCGCTGCACTCCCCGGGCGATGGTAGAGAAGTAGGGGTCGGCTATGTCCCTGACCACCAAGCCGATCAGCTTCGTGGTGGATCTGGCAAGCGCTTGCGCTTGGGCATTGGGGAAGTATCCGAGCTTTTCAGCCGCAGCACGCACTTTATCCGAGATTTCCACAGCCGGCTTGCGCGCTGACCCATTGAGCACTCGCGAAGCGGTCGCCAGGGAAACTCCGGCTTCATTAGCCACATCAGTTAGTCGAACAGCCATCTGAAATCCTTATCATTCTCTGCAACTTGGCACAAGCTTATCTTTCGCGAACGTGATGGTTGACACTCCAATTACACCTCACTATCGTGGAAAGCGCATTCCCATTCTATTCCCTTACGCATTCCCCGTTTCGAGGAGACCCCAGTGACAGAAACAAAAGTTCTACGCATCGCCATGAACGGCATCACCGGCCGCATGGGATACCGCCAGCACTTGCTGCGTTCAATCCTTCCTATCCGAGACCAGGGAGGAATCACTCTCGGGGACGGTTCGAAGCTGACCGTTGAACCGATCCTCGTTGGACGTAACGAAGCGAAGCTGCGCGAACTTGCGCAGAAGCACCAGGTTGAGCACTACAGCACCGATCTTGACTCCCTGATTGACGACCCGAGTGTCGACATCATTTTCGACGCGTCCATGACTTCCTTGCGTTACGAAACGCTGTCGAAAGCCATCGGGGCAGGCAAGCATATCTTCACCGAGAAACCGACCGCTGAAACCCTCGAAGAGGCCGTGGATCTCGCCCGCCAGGCACAGGCCAAGGGAATTACCGCCGGCGTCGTGCACGACAAGCTCTACTTGCCCGGCCTGGTGAAGTTACGCCGTTTGGTCGACGAAGGCTTCTTCGGACGCATTCTCTCAATGCGCGGCGAGTTCGGCTACTGGGTATTCGAGGGAGACATCCAGGAAGCGCAGCGGCCTTCCTGGAACTACCGTCTTGCGGACGGCGGATCGATGACCACCGACATGTACTGCCACTGGAACTACGTCCTTGAAGGAATCATCGGCAAGGTCAAGTCCGTCACCTCGACCACGGCAACCCACATCCCTACCCGCTGGGACGAACGAGGCGAAGCCTACGAAGCCACCGCAGATGATGCGGCCTACGGCATCTTCGAACTCGAAACTCCTTCCGGCGATGCAGCAATTGCGCAGATCAACTCCTCGTGGGCAGTGCGCGTCTACCGCGATGAACTGGTGGAATTCCAGATCGACGGCACCCACGGTTCCGCCGTCGCGGGATTGAACAAGTGCGTTGCCCAGCAACGCGCCCACACTCCGAAGCCTGTTTGGAACCCCGATTTGCCAGTCACTGAGTCGTTCCGCGACCAGTGGATGGAAGTTCCCGCCAATGCCGACCTGGATAACGGCTTCAAGCTGCAGTGGGAAGATTTCTTGGCCGACGTCGCAGCGGGACGCGAACACCAGTATGGCCTGCTTTCGGCCGCTCGCGGTGTCCAGCTGGCGGCCCTGGGATTGCAGTCAGCCACCGAACGACGCACCCTCGATATCCCGGAGATCACGCTATGAGCTACGCATCCTTGCCCGAATTGACACTCATTGACGAAAACGGGCAGAACTTTTCCTATCGGTTGAAAGGCCCCGGAGAATTCCAGCGGCCGTCTGCCCCGCTTTCCTCGCGCAAGGCCTATGCCGCAGCCCATGTCATCCCCCTCATGGGAGCAGACAATACGCCTGGCGCACCGGCAAGCATCGATTGGGATGCGACGCTGGCCTACCGGCACGAGCTATGGTCCTACGGGCTGGGTGTCGCCGATGCGATGGATACGGCGCAGCGAGGCATGGGGCTGGACTACGCGGCTACCTGCGAGTTGATCAGGCGATCGGCGATCGAAGCGGCCGGGGTTCTCCAGAAGAACAGCTACCCGGCCTTGGCCGGGCTCACCGTCAGGGATATTCTCGCCTGCGGTGTCGGCACGGACCAGCTGTCGGCAGACACTGTCCAGCCGGGCCAGCTGGCTGAAGTCACCAACGCTTATTTGGAGATGCTGCGCCTTGTTGAAGATTCAGGTTCGAAGGCGATCTTGATGTGCTCCCGGGCCCTGGTCAAGGCTGCGCGCACCTCGCAGGATTATCTGGACGTGTATGCGACTTTGCTCGATGCTGCCAAGCAGCCAGTGATCCTGCATTGGCTTGGCGACATGTTCGATCCACAGTTGAGCGGCTACTGGGGAACACCGGATTTGGCAGAAGCCACCGGGGTTTTCCAGTCCATTCTGGAGCAGCATGCGTCGAAAATCGACGGCGTCAAAGTCTCTTTGCTCAATGCCGAGCATGAGAAGCAGCTTCGTGCCGCATTGCCAGCTGGAGTGCGCCTCTACACTGGCGACGATTTCAACTATCCCGAGCTGATCCACGGTGACGGGCAACTGCATTCCGATGCGTTGCTGGGAATTTTCGCCGCCATCTATCCCGCTGCGTCAACGGCCCTGCAGGCTTTCGATGCAGGCGACGCAGAACGCGGCCGGAAGATCCTGGACTCCACCAGAGAGCTGGGATTGCATATTTTCAGCGCCCCAACGTTCTACTACAAGACCGGGATTGCCTTCCTTTCGTGGCTCAATGGGCACCAAAGCGGTTTCCAGATGATCGGCGGGCTGCACGCCGGACGTTCCCTGCCGCATTTGGTGCGCACATTCGTTCTCGCTGATGGCGCTGGCCTGTTGCAAAACCCTGATCTGGCTGCTGAGCGAATGGAACAGCTCGTGGCAATTTCTGGAATCAAAACTACAACTTCGTCCCTGACAGGTGTGTCATGACATTCGAACTATCGCTTAATACCGGCACTACCCCGAATCTCAGCCTCCACGAAGCCGCCGAAGCTGCAGCGCAGGCGGGCCTGAGCCATATTGGTCCGTGGCGGCATTTGCTTGCCGAGGCCGGTGGCGCTGGGCCAGCAGCCCAGATCATCGCTGGGGCAGGGCTCAAAGCCAGCACCTTGTGCCGTGGCGGCTTTCTCACTGCACCTTCTGCCGAAGCCCAAGCTGCCGCGCTGGCATCGAACCGGCAGGCCATCGAGGAAGCTGCCGTCATCGGCGCCAATGAATTGATCATGGTCGTGGGCGGCTTGCCGTCGGCCGCGCATATTCTGGGCGGCACCGGAGATCCAGCAGACAAGAACATTGTCGCGGCTCGCGATCGCGTCGCGCGCGGCTTGGAAGAGCTGGTTCCCATCGCCCTGGAACACGGCGTTCGGCTGGTGCTAGAACCGTTGCATCCAATGTATGCCGCCGACCGAGCAGTGCTTTCCACGCTCGGACAGGCCCTGGACTTGGCCAGTCCTTATCCGACCAAGGCCGTAGGCGTTGTTGTTGACACCTTCCATGTGTTCTGGGATCCGCAATTGCAGCAGCAGATCCAGCGGGCAGGCCTTGAGCATCGCCTGGCCAGCTACCAGATCTGTGATTTCAATCTTCCGATTGCCAGCAATGCGCTGCAATCCAGAGGCATGATGGGCGACGGCCATATCGATTTCTCGGCGATTTCCCGATGGGTGTCACAGGCCGGATACCGAGGTCCAGTTGAAGTCGAAATCTTCAATGACGAGATCAACCAGCAGGATTCCGCGCTGACCTTGGCAACCATGTCCCAGCGCTACGAAACTCTCGTATTGCCCCACCTTGAGCAAGCTGCGGGCGTTCAGCCGGCCAGCGCATTAAACTGATCTGAATTCGAATATCTCTGAAGGAACACGATGAATCAGCAAGCCACCGCAGCGGGATCTGCAACGACTAGTGCCCTGGCAGCGCCAACTGCTCTTGCGGTGGTGCTGATTGGTCTGAACGGATTCGGACGCCAGCATTTGGCAAATATCCATCGACTCGCAGCCGAGGAGAAAATCACGTTCCTTGCCGGCATCGATCCGGTCGATCCCGGGAAAGAGATTCGCGGCAAGGACACGCACGTGTTCGCCGACTTTGATGCTTTCCTCAGCTCCGGATTAACCCCGGACATCATCATTATTTCAACGCCGATCAGTACGCATGCCGACCTTGCGATGGAGGCCTTGCGTACAGGTGCAGATCTCTACCTCGAAAAACCGCCGACAGCGACCCTGGATCAGTATTCACGCCTGCTGCAAGCCGCGGCCGATGCTGGCGCCCACGTGCAAGTAGGGTTCCAGGCCCTTGGCTCGACAGCCTTGAAAACCATAGATGGGTTCTTCGCCGATAACGCGAAGAACTCTCCCATCGGGGCCCTTCGTGCGGTGGGTGCCAGTGGAAATTGGCTCCGCACCACGGGCTACTATGCACGTTCGCCTTGGGCAGGACATCGAAAACTCGACGGCGTCGAGATTGCCGACGGTGTAGTGACCAATCCCCTGGCCCACGCGGTCGCCAGCGCCTTGCACATCGCCGGAGCGCGCAAAGCCCAGGACGTCGCCCATCTTGCCACCGAGCTGTATCACGCGCACAGCATCGAAGCAGACGATACCTCCGTGGTGCGCGTGCAAACGAGCACCGGAATCCCCGTCATTGCCGCGCTGACCGTTTGCGCCAGTGAACAGCAGGATCCATGGATCACCATCTATGGCACCGAGGGCACCGCAACGTTGTACTACACCCGTGATGAGCTGCTGGTTCGACCCAACCCGGACTTGGGACTTCCAGAATCTTCTGAAGTTTTCGGACGAGTCAACCTTCTCGAGAACCTCGTCGAGGTGCGCAACGGCAGCGAAACTGAACTCTTGAGCTCTTTGGCGTCGGCCGGTGCTTTCATGCGCGTCGTCGAGCAGATACGGACCTCGGATGCTCCAACTCAGATCGCAGAAGAGCAGGTTATCCCTGCCGGGGATGGAGCAGATTTCCACCCAGTGATACCGAACATCGAACGATTCATCGACCGGGCGGTGGCGGCGCAGTCCAGTTTCTCTTCGCTCGGAGCGCCTTGGGCCTTGCCAGCGAAAACCAGTGGCTCGTTGTCGCTGATCAATCCCGCAACGGGGAAACAGCGCACCCTTGCGGAGTTGAGGACGGGAGAAGATATTTCCCGCACCAATTCACCGCGTCCCTTCTTGGATAACCTGAAGACCTTCAACGGAGTTGTGGTCAGTGAGCAGCAACCGCTTGACCACACCTGGCATCTAGGTGTCGGGGTTGCATTGCAAGATGTGAACGGGACCAATTTCTGGGGTGGGCGCACCTACACCCGCGACGCCTCACGCTACATATGGCGCGCGGACCATGGACATATCCGCACAGCGTCCAATGCGTTCGCCCGCAATGGCAGCGCTTTGGATTCGCAGCTCGAATGGGTCAGCCACGAACAGGAAATCCTGCTCGATGAGTACCGTTCGATTGAGCTCAATGCATTTGAGGACCATGAAAGCGCCATCACCGGCTGGAGCCTGGATTTCAGTTTCAGGCTCTCGGCGCGCGAACGCCAGGTGTCGCTTGGCTCTCCGGGTACCAACGGCCGTCACAACGGCGGCTACGGAGGTTTCTTCTGGCGTCTGCCGCCAATCGCTGATCCACAGATTTTTACCCCATCGGCTTCCGGGGAATCGCAAGTCCACGGTGTGCACAGTCCATGGCTCGCCTTCAGTGCTACGTTCTCCTCGGACTCGGTGGCTCTGGCTGATCTTGCTGAAGGCCACGGGGATGCCACCATCATTTTCTGCAGTGAGCATGATGACCCATGGTTTGTTCGCAGTTCCGGATATCCGGGTGTCGGCAGTTCGCTGGCCTGGTCTACACCGGTTGTGCTGGACCCTCAGGAAGCGATAACCCGCCAAGTTCGAGTACTCGTGGTTGATGGGAGGGTCCCGGTGCAGACCGTGGCCCTGCTAGCCCGAAGATACGGTTCAGGTTCCAAGGAAGGCTGATTGTGCCCACCACCGCCACTCATGAATACGCAAAGAAGCATACCCAACTGGTCGAGCTCATCAGAAGCCGCGATGGGCAGTATCTGCTTCTCTCAACCCCCGCTTCGCTTGCCTGGCTCTTGGGCGGTGCCCGCACGCACGTATCTCTTGCGGCACCACCCATTGCCAGGGTTCTGGTTCATGCCCAGGGGTGCGAGCTTGCAACGTCCGTGAGTGAAGCTGCACGGATCCAGCGAGAAGAGCTCGGCAACGTGGAACAAATTTCGGTGCATGTCACCGCCTGGTACCAGGATCTCGACAATGTTCGAGAATGGTTTCCAGCGGCGAGCGGACAAAAGATCCTCAGCGAGCGGGAAATCGAGTCCGATTTGCGAGCCCTTCGCTCAGCACTCAATGAAACTGAGATTAATAGGTATCGCGCTCTTTGCCGCGACACGGCTGCGCTCATGACCCAAGTGCTGTCGGCCGCCCGTAGCGATGATTCCGAGTTCGACGTGGCAGCCAAGCTGACAGCTGGAGCCGTCGCCCAAGGAGGCGAAGTGCTCGTTGCCTTGGTCAGCGGCGATTCACGTGCCACAGCCCGGCACCCCCTGCCCACCGCGGCCCCGCTCGGAGGCAAAGCCATGGCAGTGCTGTGCGTAAGACGTCATGGGCTCATTGCCAACATCACCAGGTGGGTGCGATTCGGTGCGCCGACGCCTCAGGAACTCTCTGGAGAAGACGACATCCTGGCTGTCGAGGCAGATATCCTTGCGGCAATTCGCCCTGGCGGCGTTCTCGGTGAATTATTGCCCGTCATCCAGGGATCCTACCCGGAGCATGGTTTCGATGCCGGGGAATGGTCGTTGCATCATCAAGGCGGCATTGCCGGCTACAACGGACGAGATCCCCGGCTCACCCCAGGAGCAACTGATCTCTTCCATTTGAACCAGGCTTTTGCGTTCAATCCCAGTGCAGCACGCGATGGTCTGGCGTTCAAAGTTGAGGACACCATGCTGCTGACCGAGTCCGGGGATTTTGAGGTTCTCACCTTCGATCCGCTCTGGCCCTCAAACCTGGTTAACGGTTTGCCACGGCCAGCAGTACTTCAACGCTAAGCGCACCCTAAACAATTATTGGCTGGGAAATCCTTTTGAGGTTTCCCAGCCAATAATTTTATGTACCGATGCCTTTTATACGGTGGCCTTCAATTCCGAGCGCCAGCTGCGTTTCGGTTCCCAGCCAAGGACATCTCGCGCTTTCTGGATACTGAAGGCAGGGCTATCCGTGGTGAGTCCCGCTGCGACGTCCTCGAGCTCCGGATAAATCTCTGGGATCAGCTCTGCGAGCGGACGCGTTGCCATGGCATCCTTTGCACCAACGAAGAACACCGAGCCATTCTCTACGCGGTCAAACCGTTCAAGCAGTACCAGCAGGAAATCTGCCACGTCCCGCGCATCAACGTAATTGAATAGCGCAGGCGCTGACAAGCGAGGATCTTGTAGGCGCTCAGCAACAGTGTGTCCCTGCTGCGTTGGAGCGCCGGCCCACTCTTCCTCTGCGATCACATAGCAGGGCCTGAAGGAAGCGAACTTCACCGAACTTGCCGGTCCCATTTTCGCTGCGAACATGGCGGCAATCTGCTCGGCTACGAATTTGGAAAGCCCATAAGCATGCCATGGCTTGGGAACTTCGTTTTCATCAAGAGGCAGCTTCTCCGGCACCCATCCGCCCGGAGAACCATAGCCCATTATTGATGGGCTGGATGCCAGCACGACCCTGGTAGCACCGGCCTCCACTGCCGCCGAGGTGACGTTATGGGCAATGGTCGCGTTCGTGTGCAGAAGCACCTCTTCCGGGGCCATGAAAGGAACAGCCATTGCCGCGAGGGACACCACCGCTTGCGGAGCAAGCTGCTCGAATAGCGCATGCGTAGCCTTCGCATCCATCAGATCGATGCAGTGATACTCCACGCCATCGAGAGGTTCTTGCGGAATCTGCCTGTCAAGAGAGATCACTTCATGCCCTGCGTGGGAAAACCCCGCGAGCACGGCACGGCCTAAACGCCCTGCTCCCCCGGTGATGACGACTTTTTCACCCATGGCTCCGTTTACACCTTGACCTTCGGTTGAAACGAAATGTCCACGCCCAGGCCAGCACTCCCGACGTCCACGAGCTGCCTGGTTTCCAGCGATTGATTTCCGCAAATCCCGACAGCAATGGCGCGCACACCGTCGATGAATCCGGCTTGCCGCGCATATCCATCCTCGTTGGCTCCGCGGAAGAGCTCTTCGAGCAGGAGCTTGTCGCCGCCACCATGCGATCCATTCGAGTTTTCGATCTGAATCTCCACTGCTTCTTCCCAATGCCGCTGCAAAAGCAATCTCTCGCCTTTCGACCTGGCATTGCCGCTCTGGCCATCATTGCTATATGAAGGATCCACCGGATGCCCGCCGGCCGCGGGCAGTACTGCTGCCCGTTCGACAACGTCCAGTTCCAGGCGTCCTTCCGTCCCGTTCACCGCAACCCGGTATCCTTCCCATGGGCTGTGCGCGTTCAGGGAATATGAAAGCACCGGTCCGTTTTGATACTCAGCAGTCAGGCTCAAATTGTCTTCGATGGTGATCTCGCCATTGAAGACTCCCTGGTCTCGGCGGTACCCATCAAAGTGTTCGTTCTCTAGATAGAGCTTTTCCAACCGCTCATCGCTGCGAAGATCCAAATCAAACGGATCCTTATCGCTTAGCCCGTGGGTACCGCGTTCGTTGGCTTGGCGGCCCCTGAACTCTGCGTTGTCGGGCCCGTAGAACTTCAGCCCTCCTGTTGCAAAGACCTTCTGCGGTGAATCGTCGAGCCACCAATTGACCAGATCGAAATGATGGCTGGACTTATGGATTAGCAAGCCGCCAGAGTTTTCCTTGAGTCGATGCCATCGGCGAAAGTAGTCTGCTCCGTGAACGGTATCCAGCATCCAGTTGAAGTCCACGGATGTGACTTGGCCGATTTTCCCATCGTCGATGGCCTTCTTCAGGGCTGTATTCCGAGGAGAATAACGGTAGTTAAACGTGACCACGATTTGATGGCCGCTTTCTTCCACCGCCCGAGCTATACGAGCGGTGCTCGGCGCATCAATTGTAAGTGGTTTCTCAACTATCACGTCGGCGCCGGCATACAGAGCGGTGCAGATCAGCTCAGCATGCGTGTAGTCCGGGCTCGTGATGATTACCCGGTCAATGTGGCGTTCTCGAATGACTTTGGCCAAGTCTTGCGGGTCAAAGGACCCGACCTTCTCGCCGAAGGTCTGTTCAACTACGTCTTGGTAGTACTCGATTCGCCCCTGGTTGGTATCTGCCAATGCGACAAGTTCAGCGACGTCGCTATGTTCACCGAAGATAGCAGTCAGGTACATTTCGCATCGGTTCCCTGTGCCGATCAGTACGTAGCTGGTGCGTGATGAGCTTCCCATGCGGTTTCTCCTACGATAAGTTTCTGGCGCTTGTGTCTGGTATCGGTCGAGGCCACTGGCCTAGCGCTGTTGTCCTAGGCCAGTGGCATATTCCTGCTATTTGATACCAGTAGTTGCGATGCCCTTGACCAGGTATTTCTGCCCGAAGAGGAAGGCAAGGAATACAGGGACCAACGTGACGATCGACATTGCGAACAGTGCGCCCCAGTTGGATTCTCCGGTGGAGTCTATGAATGCGTTGAGCGCAACTTGCACGGTGTAATTACTCGGGTTGGTGAGGTAGATCAGTGAGGTAAAGAAGTCGCTCCAGGTCCAGATGAACGTGAAGATTGCCGTAGTTGCCAAGGCTGGAACCATAAGCGGCAGGATGATCTGCAGGAAGATCCGTGGATGGCCGGCGCCATCGATTCGGGCTGCTTCATCCATATCCTTAGGGATTCCTCGGATGAATTGGATCATCAGGAAGATGAAGAACCCGTCCGTGGCAAGCAGTTTCGGAACGATGATTGGCCAGAAGGTATTGACCCAGCCGATCTGAGAAAACATGATGTACTGCGGAACGATAATCACGTGGATCGGCAGCATGATGGTCATCAGCATCAGCGCGAACATAATCTTCTTGAACTTGAAGTCAAGCCTGGCAAATGCGTATGCCGCCATGGAGCAGGACACCAAGTTGCCAAGGATGCATCCCAAAACCAAAATCGCAGAGTTCATCAAGTACTTGCTGAAAGGTTCAGACAGCGCGTTCCAACCGCTGGGGTAGTTATTCCAGTCCACCTGGGAAATAACCAAACCGGCCTCGCGGAAGATCAGGTCGTTCGGGCGGAAGGAGCTAGCTACCATCCACAGCAATGGATAGATCATGACTCCGGCACCCAGGATCAGCAGCGCATGCTTTAGCAATGAGCGCATTGAAACCTTGAACTTCGGGCTCTTACCCTTTACGGTCTTGCCTCGTTCATCAGTACCGCCAACCGGCGGCTTTTTTCCGAGAAGTTCTTCCTCATCAAGCACGAGTTCTTGCGGTGACCCACCGCGTACTTGCGAATCTGGAAGTGAAGTTTGATTAGTCATCGTAAAACACCCAATACTTAGAAACGAAGAAGTTCACAGCGGTAAATGCACCAACTATGAGCACCAGGAGCCATGCCATGGCTGAGGCATAACCCATATCGAACTGTTTGAATCCTTGCTGGTACAGGTAGAGCGTGAAGAACATGGTGGAATCGGCAGGACCGCCCGATCCATTGGACACGATGAAAGCTTGAGTGAAGTTCTGGAAGGCCCCAATGATCTGCAGGACCAGGTTGAAGAAAATAATGGGGCTAATCATCGGCAACGTGATACTCAGGAACTGCCGCCATTTGCTCGCCCCATCAATGGAGGCTGCTTCGTAATACATCATGGGAACTTGACGCAGACCTGCAAGGAAGATCACCATCGGTGAGCCGAAGGTCCACACGTTGAGCAAGATCAGGCTTCCAAGTGACGTGTTTGGATCGGAGATCCATCCAATGCCTTGGATACCGACCAATTCCAAGAGCTGATTCACCAGGCCGGTGGTACCGAAAATCTGCTTCCACAGCACTGCGATTGCAACTGAGGAACCCAGCATGGAAGGCAGGTAGAAAATTGAGCGGTAAAAAGAGAGCCCGCGCATTCCCCGGTCAAGCAAGATTGCTACGGCGAGGGCCACTGCCAGCTGCAACGGAACACCGATCAAAACGTAGGTGAACGTGACCCGCAATGAATTATGCAGCCGCTGGTCGTCGAGCATCCGTTCAATGTTCTCAAACCCTGAAAAGGACGGAGCCTGCAAAAGGTTGTAGTCCGTAAACGCAAGATACAGCGACATGGCCATGGGCCCCAGGGTGATAAGGAATAACCCGATCGTCCACGGAATGAGGAAGATATGCGCTGCCTTGTTGTCCTTGGGAGGGACTTTGCGGCCATTGTTCTTGCTGAGGTTCTGCAGTTCGGCAATGGCGCTCATTGACCACTACCTCCTTTCGACGAAACGCGAAGGCAGCCCTTACGAATCGGGACCGACATGAGTGACTCCTTGCTAGAAGCGCTTGGTGAAGATGATTCGAAATCGACTTCAGGAATGCGCTTTCCAATCTCTATTCCTCAACGCTAAACTAAACACCAACGTGAGGTCAACCACACTGGCGAGATAGGTTTGAGGAATCGCCTCGGAGCCACCGCTGGACGCCATCACACGGTGCGAACAGTCGCTGGATGCGTCCATATGAAAATAGGAGATCAGTAAAATGTCGCAGGCCAAAGACGGTTTAAGTGACACTATCGTGTCAATAGAGCTCTATTGGATATCACTGCCTTTTGATGCCGCGCGGCGAAGCCAGGAAGATTCCAATGCGGAATCAATCGATGCTTTCAATGCATCATCACGCACGTTGACCCAGATGGAATCATTAATGGTGAAGGTGCAAACCGCGGATGGGTTCACCGGCTGGGGCGAAGCCTTCGGCCACAAATCCAATCCCGCGACATGGGCTGCCCTTGAACAGATCGTGGCCCCCTTTTTCTTGGGGCGCTCATCGGCCCTCGACGGGAGCATTGCCTCGGCCGAATATGCATTCCACGCCTTCGGACGCACCGGACCCATACACTTCGCACTGTCCGCAGTGGACATCGCTCTTTGGGATATAGCAGCACGTCGCGCAGGACAGACACTGCGGGAGTTCATCAATATCGATGCCCGCCATGAAATCAATGCCTACGCGTCTTTGGTCCACTATGCCGAGGATCCGCAGGAGGTTGCTTTTCATCTTTCCAGGGCTTTGGAACACGGATTCAAGGCGTTCAAAATCCATGAGTCCTCGATTCCAGCCATCAAGGCCGCACGGCAGGCCGTGGGCTCCCACCCGCTGATGGTCGATGTCAATTGCAAGTGGCATCATCCAGCCGAAGCCGGGTCGTCGATTGCTGCCATGGCGGACCTGGAGCTGCTGTGGATCGAAGAACCGATCTTCCCGCCAGATGATTCGCAATCACTAGCCTCCCTCAATGCTCGTTTCGGCAACGTCTCCGGTGGAGAAAACCATTCAGGGGTCCAGGGGCTGACCTCGGATATGGAACTCGGCGCCCTGCAGTTTGCCCAGCCTAGCGTCGGAAAGATTGGCGGACTCAGCGCCATGCTCAAAATTCGCGAGGCGGGTCAACGGCTTAATGTCCATGTGGTGCCACACTGCTTCTACTACGGTCCGGCCCTCCTGGCCACCGCGCAGCTGATCGCCGCAGACCAGGAAGTCCAGCTCGCCAACGGGTCGCTCCGTCCGGAATTGGAAATCCCCTTCCTCGGTTGGGAAACCCAGCTCCACCCTTGGCATGCGCCGCATCAGGGGAAGCTCACTGACGAGGGTACGATCCGTCTGCCAACGGAAGCCGGGCTCGGTTTCACTCCGGATCCAGTCGTTCTTGAAAACCATGCCCTCAAGCATCTGGTCTTGACCACTGCGCCTTGCGAAGGGTAATGATCCGGCAAGGCAATAGCCGCTTCAAGCATTGCGGACAGCCCGCGATTGCCTGGAGCCCCGCCGTCCAGACGGGAACCTGCCTTGGTTTCAAGCACCCGAGCGGCAGCTCCGGGCGCATTCGACCACAGAGAAGAAAGGGGCAGCAGGCCACCGAAGAAAACACTCGAAAAATCACTTGTGTAATAAGTTCCTTACTTATAGGATAAGTAATTAAATGAGCTTACCCCCACAGTGATCCCAACAGGAGATTCCCGCCATGACCTATACCCCCGACGCCATCCGCCACGTCAAGCTTTCAACGGCCCGGTTGCCGCTGGCCACACCGATCTCCGATGCGAAAGTTTTCACCGGTCGCCAGAAGCCAATGACCGAGGTGGTCTTCCTCTTCGCGGAGATCACCACGGAACAGGGCCATGAGGGTTTCGGGTTCTCCTACTCCAAGCGGGCTGGCGGTCCTGCACAGTACGCCCATGCCAAGGAAGTCGCACAAGCGATGATTGGCGAAGATCCAAGCGACATCGCCAAGTTGTACACCAAGCTCCTCTGGGCCGGCGCTTCGGTGGGCCGCTCTGGTGTGGCGACCCAAGCGTTGGCCGCACTTGATATCGCGCTCTACGACATGAAAGCCAAGCGCGCGGGGCTTCCGCTAGCCAAGTTCCTCGGCTCCCACCGCGATTCGGTACGCACCTACAATACTTCCGGCGGCTTCTTGAACGCCAGCATCGAGGAGGTCAAGGATCGGGCTACCCAGTCCATCGAGGAAGGGATCGGCGGCATCAAGATCAAGGTCGGCCTGCCGGACAGCGCCGAAGACCTGCGCCGCGTTGCCGCAGTGCGCGAGCATATTGGCCCGGATTTCCCGCTCATGGTCGACGCCAACCAGCAATGGGACCGCGCTACCGCATTGCGCATGGGGCGCAGGCTCGAGGAGTTCAACCTCGTCTGGATCGAAGAACCGCTGGATGCCTACGATGCTGAAGGCCATGCGGCCCTGACCGCTGCCCTGGATACGCCAATAGCCACAGGAGAGATGCTAGCTTCGGTTTCCGAGCACGAACGCCTGATTGCCGCACGCGCCTGCGACATCATCCAGCCTGACGCTCCCCGGGTTGGTGGCATCACCCAGTTCCAGAGACTGGCTACTTTCGCTGACCAGGCTGGTCTGGATCTGGCACCGCACTTCGCAATGGAAATCCACTTGCATCTGGCAGCAGCGTACCCACGCGAGCCTTGGGTGGAGCACTTCGACTGGCTCGACCCGCTGTTCAATGAGCACCTGGAAACCAAGGACGGCCGGATGATCGTTCCGAACAGGCCGGGGCTCGGCTTCACCCTGAGCGACCAGGCCCGCGCGTGGACCACCGAAACCGCGCAATTCGGCACCGCCTGAGTCCCCATGACTGGACCTTCGCGCCGGAACCGCCTGCCAGGCGGTTCCGGCGCTTATCCTTTAAGCATGCACAACGCCAAACCCAATCTGGCATCGGCCTTGGTCGGGCACCTGCGCGCGCAGATCAGCGGCGGGGCCATTCCTCCGGGACAGAAGCTGCCCAGCGAGAACGAGCTGATCGCCGAGCACGGGGTATCGCGCACCGTGGTCCGCGAGGCCATTACCCGGCTGCAGGCCGAAGGGCTGGTCTACACGCGGCGCGGCGCGGGCAGCTTCGCTTTGACTCCTCCACCGCCCGCCGAGCCTGCCGCTCAAGCACTGGTTCCGCGGACCGTCGAGGAACGCCGCCAGTTGATCGAGTACCGGGTGGGTTTCGAGACCGAGGCCGCCGCCGTCGCGGCCCGCTCCCGCACCGCGCAGGATTTGTCCGCAATGGACCAGGCCCTGCGGGGCTTCGAGGCCGCAGCGGGCAATGCGGCGGTGAGCATGAGCTGCGATTTCGAGTTCCACCTGGCCGTGGCCAGGGCTACCGGCAATCCCTACTTCGGCCAGGCTGTGGAGAATTTCGGTCCCTCCATGATCGCGATGCCGCGCGGCCGGCTGGATTCGGCCGACACGATCACCGCCGACCGGCTGGGTTCGGTGGCCGCAGAGCACCGCACCGTGCGTGATGCCATTGCCTCCGGCGACCCGCACATGGCGGCCGCGGCCATGCGCATGCATTTGGGCAACTCCATGCTGCGGCTGCAATCCGAAGCGGGGCTCGGCCCCGCGCTTTAGGGCCGGGACGCGGAAAAGACCTCCGGCTGGCCGTGGCAGCTGCCATCAGCTCCATGTCGCCGAGAGGTCTTTCCTTCAAAGTTCCGTACCGGGCCTAGGTGATCACCAGGTCCAGTGCGAAGACCCCGAGCAACCCGAGTACCGCCAACGTCGTGGTGTAGGTGGTGCGCACCGCGAGCGCCTGCCCGACATTGAGGTTGAAATACTCCTTGAACATCCAGAAGCCCGGGTCGTTCACGTGGCTGAAGGCGATCGAGCCGCAGGCGGTGGCCAGCACCATCAGCTCAGGCGACGCTCCGGTGGCCGCGACCAGCGGTGCAGCGATGCCGGCGGCGGTCGATACCGCCACCGTAGCTGATCCCAGCGCGATGCGCAGGATCACCGCAATGATCCAGGCGAGGAACAGCGGGCTGAGATTCCACCCCGCAGTGGTGTCCGCAATGTAGTCGGCAATGCCGGCGGAAACCAGCACCTGCTTGAAGGCGCCGCCGGCGCCGATGACCAGCAGGATCATGGCCATGGCCCGTGCGGCCTCGCTCATCGACTTGGCGACCTGCGCCATGGAACGGTTGTTCAGCGGGCCGAAGGCGGCAATCGCCACCAGCAGGGCGATCAGCAACGCAATTTCCGCAGAGCCCAGCAGCGCGAGCACATCGTCGGCCTCTTTGCTCAGCGTCACGGTCATGCGCAGGATTTCCGAACCGGCAATCAGCACGATGGGCAGCAGCGCCACCAGGAAGGACAAGGCGCCCGAGGGCAGCTCGTCGTCGGCGAAGTCCTTTTCCGCGAGCAGCCCCGAGGGCATCTGCGGGTTCATCTGCCGCACGAAGGACAGCCGCGGCCAGGCCATCGCAATGGCCACACCGGCCGGAATGGCAATGAGCAGGCCGTAGGCCAGCGTCAATCCGACCGATGCGTTGTACAGCCCGGCCACTGCGGTCGGACCCGGGTGCGGGGGCAGGAAGGAATGCATGGTGGACAGCGAGATGGACATGGGCAGGCCCACCCACAGCAGGTTGACCTTGGTGGCGCGCACCAGGGTGAAGGCGACCGGCACCAGGATCACGAACGCGACCTCGTAGAACATGGTCACGCCGATCAGCATCGCGGAAATGATCATGGCCCACTGCACGCCACGCTCGCCGAAGACCGAGAGGATCTTGCGGGCAATGCGCTGCGCCGCCCCGGCGTCGCCCATGACGCGGCCAATCATGGCGCCTAGGCCGATGACGACGGCGGTGCTTCCCAGCTGCCCGCCCAGGCCCTCGGTGATGATCTCCGGGATGTCAGCGACGCCCGCGGGCTCGCCGTCCACGCTCAGCGATCCGGTGGCGACGGCCCAGAAGGCCACGAGGGTGGCGACGAGGATCAGGGCGATGAATCCGTTGAGCTTGAACCTCATCATGAGGATCAGCAGCACGACTACCGCCAGCGCTACGACAAGCAGGGGCATAAAGGGGCTCCGATCTGGGGAATACTTTGGAAAGGGTGGAATCTCGGCATCGCGGGTGGCGGCGGGGGCTTGGGTTTACGTGAGCTGCCGCATATCGCCATGTGCCTGTAGTCACGTTAGTAAGCCGGGATCGCTCCCGTCCAAGACTCGATCCGCATGTTTTGATACCCAGCCGGCATCGCGTTGCGTGCCCGGGTGGCGGCCATCCCCGCGATCCCGCGACATTCCGGCACTCCGCGCCCGGTAGCGCATTCGGCTCGGCGTTTCGGCACTCCCCGGGAACCGTGCATTGAGTGACGAGCCTCACAGTAGTTGACGCGCTGCAACCATTGAGGAGCCACCGGACCGTGGACGCGCAAAGGCCGCGGAAGGCTTCCGTTGAAGCCTTCCGCGGCCCTTGGCAGCGGTGCGGTAGCGGGTCAGCCGGCCTTGACGGCCAGCACCGGATGCTGCGCCTGCAGCAGGATTCGCTGGGCGTGCGAGCCCATGATGAACTTGCCCACCTGGCTGCGCTGGCGCAGCCCGATGACGATCAAGGACACCTCGTGCTTCTCGGCCAGCCCGAGGAACTCCTCGGTCAGGTCATCACGGTAGCTGGACTCCACGATGCGAGCCTCGACTCCCGCCGCGGCGGCAGCTAGCAGTACGCGTTCCAGGTCCTCGGGCGAAGCGGTGTGCTTGTCCACCAGCGACCCCTCGCGCGAGGAGTTCACGATCAGCAACGGTTCGGCGCGCAGCTTCGCCTCGATGATGGCCGCGTCGACGGCGGCCTGCCCTACTGGGGTGGGGACGTATCCCACGATGATGCTCATGCGTTTTCCTTTTCCTTTACGGCCTGCACGGCCACCAAGCGGTTCTTGCGCTGATCGATGGCGGACTTGATCATCGGCCACACGGCCACGAACACGAACACCACCAGCAGCGTTGCGGAGATGGGTCGGGACAGGAAGCCCGAGGGGTCGCCTTCCAGCACCAGCAGGGATCGGCGCAGGTTGGATTCCAGCAGGCTGCCCAGCACGAACGCCAGCACCAGCGGGCCGGGCTCGAAACCGAATTTCTTCATCAGGTAGCCCACGGCGCCGAACATGACCACCAGCATCACGTCGAACATGGAGTTGCGGATGGTGTACGCGCCCAGCAGGGTAATCAACGCGGTGATCGGCGCCAGGATCGCGGCGCGGATGCGCAGGATCCGCACGAATACCCCGATCAGCGGGATCGACATGATCAGCAGCAGGATGTTGCCGATATACATCGAGTTCACCACGCCCCAGAACAATTCCGGGTCATTGGAGATCAGCTGCGGGCCGGGGGTGACCCCCTGGATCAGCAACGCCCCGAAGATGATCGCCATCGTCGCATTCGCAGGAATGCCCAGAGTCAGCAATGGGATGAACGAGCTGGTCGCCGCCGCATTGTTCGCGGTTTCCGGTCCGGCGACACCCTCGATCGCCCCCTTGCCGAAGCGCGTAGGGTCCTTGGCGGTCTTCTTCTCCAGCGCGTAGGAGGCCAGCGAGGAGATCGTCGCGCCGCCGCCGGGCAAGATGCCCAGGAAGAAGCCGAGCACCGACCCGCGGCCGATCGCCCCGGAGGCCTGCTTCAGGTCCTGGCGCCGCGGCCACACGTTGGCCACCTTCAGCGGGGCGGACACGGCCCGGTGCCGCTCCTCCAGGTTGTAGAGGATCTCGCCCACGCCGAACAGGCCCATGGCGATCGGCACGAAGTCGATCCCGTCGGCCAGCGACAGGTTGCCGAAGGTGAAGCGCTCGGCCCCGGTGAAGCCATCGCGACCCACCGTGGCCAGGAACAGGCCCAACGCCGCGGCGATGATCGCCTTGATCTTGGAGCCTCCGGAGATGGTGGCCACCAGCAAGATGCCCAGCAGCGCCAGCGCCGTGTACTCCGGCGGGCCGAAGTCCAGCGCGAAACTGGCCACCAGCGGAGCCAGGAAGGTCAGGCCCACAATGGCGATCGTGCCGCCGATAAACGAGCCGATGGCGGCAATGCCCAGTGCGGTGCCGGCCCGGCCCTGCTTGGCCATGACATAGCCGTCGAAGACCGTCACCACCGAGCTGGCCTCGCCGGGAAGGCGCAGCAGCACCGAGGTGATCGTGCCGCCGTACTGGGCACCGTAGAAGATGCCGGCGAGCATGATGATGGCGGTCACCGGCTCGACACCGTAGGTCAACGGCAGCAGGATCGCGATCGTGGCCGCCGGGCCCAGGCCCGGCAGCACGCCGATCAGCATGCCAATGACAACGCCGAGCAGGCAATACAAGAGGTTTGTGGGGTCCAGGACGGTGCCGAAGCCGTCCAGGACTGGTCCGAAGAAGTCCATGGGAGTCAACCTTTAATTGCGACTTAGAACAGTCGGGGAATCGTGGTGCCGAGCGCGGCAATGAAGATGGCGTAGAAGGCCACGACCACCAGCACCGAATACAAGGCGGCAGAGCGCCAGCGCTCACCGCCCAGCCAGCGCATCCACACGAAGCACAGCAGCAGCGCGGGAATCTCGAAGCCGATCAGCGGCATGAGCACCACCATCAGGATCAGGGTGGCGAAACCAATGACGGTGTACCAGCTCATGGCACTGAACTTCTCCCCGTCCTGCCCGCCGCGCCTGCCCACGATGAGCTGCACCACGGCCATGACGGCGGCAATCAGCGTGACGATGAAGGGCCACATCCCGGCGCTGGGCGCCGCGGGGGTGCCCAGCCCCAGGCCAACGGACAGCGCCATGCCGGCGCAGCCCAGCGCGAGCACCACCAGGCTGGAGGCAAGGTTCGCCACCGGTCCGGCCGGTTCCGGGGCCTCGGCTTCCCACTGGGCGGCGAGTTCCTCCGGGGTCAGCGCCTCGGGCGACGAATCGTCCTCGGGCTGCACCGGGCCGGATTCCGCGCGGGGCGCGGCGGGCACCGGCGGGCGTTCAACGTGTTTGGCTTGCATGATGTCCTCCTGTGCTTGAAGTGTTCCGGATCAGCTGGCTGCCGGGAGGCTACTTGCCGGCCAGCGAGATGTCGTACTCATCGGTCAGTTCCTTGTACTTCGCGGCCAGCTCATTCCATTCGGCGGTGACTTCCTCGCCGGAAATCTCGTTCGGAGTCAGCATGTTCTTCTCGTTGAACGAGGTGTAGGTGTCCGTGGCTACCGCGTCCTTGATGGAGGCCACCAGCTTCTGCTTGGCGTCATCGCTCAGGCCCTTCGGGGCTGCGATGGCGCGGTACTGGGAGACCGGGACTTCATAGCCTGCCTCGATGGCGGTGGGCACATCGGGAAGGAACTCATTGCGCTCGGAGGAGAAGACCACGATCGGGGTGACGGTGCCGGCGTCGATCTGCGGCTTGGCTTCGCCCAGCTGCACTGTGGAGACCTGTACCTGGTCGCCCATGACGGCGGTCAGTGCCGGGGAACCCGAGTCGAATGGTACTGTGGTGCCTTCGATGCCCGCCTGGGCCAGGATCAGTTCCTGGGCCAGCTGCGAGCCGGTGCCCACGCCGGTAGTGCCGAAGGACAGCTTCTTGCCGCTGTTCTTGATGTCATCGAAGTTCTCCATCCCCGACTTGGTGCTGGCTACCATGACGTAGTCATCCTGACTCAGTCCCATGAGGACATCGAGGTCATCGAGCGAAACCGCCTCGTCCGCGGATACCGCCAGCGGGGTAATGGTGATCAACGAGGCGTTGAGCAGCACGAGGTTCTGCCCGTCCGGGGCCATGGCCGCCACTTCTTCGGTGGCCAGCGCGCCGTTGGCGCCCGGCTTGTTCACCACGGGCAGGGCCACGCCCAGGGAATCCGCCATGCCGTCCGCCGCGGCGCGCGCGATCAGGTCGGTGGAGCCGCCAGGCGCCTGGCCGACGGTCAGGGTGATGGGGCCGCTGGGGAATTCGGCGGAGGCCGAGCCCCCGCCGACGTTGCCGCCGCAGGCGGAAAGCGCTAGTACCGCGCCAGTGGCCGAGAGGGCGAGCAGCGAGCGGCGAGTCAAGCGATTTTTCATGGGAAGTTCTCCTGTGGTGTCGAGTGTGGGACCCCGGCCGAGGCCTCGAGTGAGACAGCTCACCTTGCTGGTCTTGGAGTCAAGCGTAGAAACTTGAAGTGATGCATGTCCAAGGTTGAATGTGCATAGAATGATTCCAGAAAGGTATCAAATGTTTACTCTGGACCAAGCACGCAGTTTCGTTGCCGTTGCCGAGGAATTGCACTTCGGCCGTGCCGCCGAGCGGCTGAACATGACCCAGCCGCCGCTGAGCCGGCAGATCCAGAAACTCGAGCGCACGGTCGGCGTGGAACTCCTCGAGCGCGACAACCGCCGCGTGGCCCTCACCGCGGCGGGCCATGCTTTCCTCCAGGATGCCCGCCGGCTGGTCGTGGCCGCCGAGCGTGCCCCGGACAATGCCCGCCGCATCGCCGCCGGCCAGCTGGGCGAGCTGCGCATCGGCTTCACCGCAGCCTCGGGCTTCAGCCTGCTCGGCCCGCTGCTGGGAGAAATCTCGGCGCAGATGCCGCAGGTGCACCTGGAGCTGTCGGAAATGGTGACCGGCGAGCAGGTCGACGCCCTGCTGGACGGCGACATCGATCTGGGCTTAGCCCGCCCGCCCTTCGACGAGAAGCTCTTCGAATCCGCACTGCTATTAACCGAGGGGCTCTACGTGGCAGTGCCCTCCGGCCACCGGCTGGCCCGGCTGCAGCGGGAGGTATTGTTCGATGACCTGCGCAATGAACCGCTGATCATGCACTCCCCCACCAAGGCCCGCTACTTCTACGACCTGGTGGTGCGCCGCGTCGACATCGAGCACAAGAACGTGCGCCATACCGTCAGCCAGGTGCTGACCATGCTCGCGCTGGTCTCCGCCGGGCGCGGTATTGCTTTCGTCCCGGAGAGTGCCAAGCTGCTGGGCGTGGGCGGGGTCAGCTACCTGCGGCTGGGCGAGGTTACCGACGATCCGGTGCAGCTGCACGCCATCTGGAGCAAGTCCTCGCGCAATCCGGCGCTGGAACGGGTGGTCTCGATCGTGCGCCACGCGCTGCACGCTGAATGATGCACAGTAGGTATCAAACAATACAAATATGGGCTTGGACAGGCATCATAGAGGGTTCCTAGGCTGAGGGTAATACCAATGCACCGCCCCCAGCTTTCCCGCCTCGCCTGAGGTGGGAACCAGTCAAAGGAACAAACCATGGCCCAGTACACCCCCGCCGAACTTGCCTCCAAGCTCAAGGACGGGTTGCTCTCCTTCCCGGTCACCGCATTCGACGCGAACCTGGAAATCGACGAGGCCGCGTACCGCAACCACCTGGCCTGGCAGTCCAGCTTCGATGTCGCGGGACTGTTCGCCGCCGGAGGCACCGGCGAAGGCTTCACGCTGACCCCGGCAGAGGCCTCGCGTGTGGTCCGCATGGCAGTGGAAGAAGCCGGCTCCAAGGTTCCGGTGCTGGCCTCGGCCGGCGGTTCGACCAAGCAGGCCATCCAGAATGCGCAAGACGCCGAGGCCGCAGGGGCCGAGGGCCTGCTGCTGCTGCCACCGTACCTGACCGAATGCGACCAGGAAGGGCTCTACCAGCACGCGTCGGCCATCTGCGCATCGACGACGACCGGCGTAATCGTCTACAACCGCGCCAACGCGATCTATTCGGCGGACACCGTGGCCCGGCTGGCCGATAACCACGAGAACTTCATCGGCTTCAAGGACGCGCTGGGCGACATCGAGCACCTGACCAAGGTGTACGCCAAGAACGGCGACCGCCTGTTCTACCTGGGCGGGCTGCCTACCGCGGAGACCTTCGCGCTGCCGCTGCTGCAGCTGGGCATGAGCACCTACTCCTCGGCCATGTACAACTTCGTTCCGGAATTCGCGCTGGACTTCTACAAGGATGTGCGCGCCCAGGACCTGAAGGCGGTCAACGAGAAGCTGAACCGCTTCGTGCTGCCGTACCTGGAAATCCGCGACCGCGTCAAGGGCTACGGCGTATCCATCGTCAAGGGCGGGCTGAAGGCCATCGGCCGCGACTCCGGCTCGGTGCGCCCGCCGCTGCAGGATCTGACCGAGCAGGACCTGGCGGACCTGTCCGCGCTGATCCAGCAGGCAGGCATCGTTCCCGCCGGCGCGAGCCTCTAACCAGCACTGGCACTTTACGACACACCAATCAGTCGACTCAGGAGCAATTCATGAGCACAACCACGCAGAACCTCACCGGCGAGTCCATCCTCGCCGGCGCCAGCACCGAAGGCAACGGACGCAAGGTCAACGGCTATAACCCGGCGACCAACGAGCGCCTGGAACCTGCCTACAGCCTCATCAATGAGCAGCAGCTGAAGCTGGCCACCGCTGCGGCGGCCGAGGCCTTCGAGTCCTTCCGTTCCTTGGAACCGTCGAAGCACGCAGAGTTCCTGGAAGCCATCGCGGAGAACATCGAGGCAGTGGGCGCCGAACTGGTCGCTCGCGCCATGGCCGAAACCGGCTTGCCCGAGGCGCGCCTGACCGGCGAGCGCGGACGCACCACCGGACAGCTGCGGCTGTTCGCGCAGGTGGTGCGCCAGGGCGACCAGCACGGCGTGCGCGTGGACCCGGCCCTGCCCGAGCGCACCCCAGCCCCGCGCGTGGACATCCGGCAGCGCAAGATCCCGGTGGGACCGGTCGCGGTGTTCGGCGCGTCGAACTTCCCGCTGGCGTTCTCCACCGCAGGCGGCGACACCGCCAGCGCACTGGCTGCCGGCTGCCCGGTGGTCTTCAAGGCCCACAATGCGCACCCCGGAACCAGCGAGATTGTTGGCCATGCCATCAGCAAGGCCGTCGCCGACTTCGGGCTGCACCCGGGAGTCTTCTCACTGGTTTATGGCCCCGGCGCGTCGATCGGCCAAGCCCTGGTGAAGGATCCGGCCATCAAGGCCGTGGGCTTCACCGGCTCGCGGGCCGGCGGCACCGCCCTGATGGCCGCCGCGGCCGCGCGACCGGAACCCATCCCGGTGTATGCCGAGATGAGCTCCATCAACCCGGTGATCTTCTTCGAGGGAGCATTGGCTCAGGATCCCGTTGCGCAGGCCAAGGCCTACTTGGCTTCTGTTGTCGGTTCTTCCGGGCAGCTGTGCACCGCACCGGGACTCGTCTTTGTTCCCACCGGAGCTGCCGGCGACGCATTCGCCCGCGCCGTCAGCGGCCAGGCACCGGAAACTTCCGGGCAGACGATGCTCACCGAGGGAATCTACAATTCCTGGACCGCTGGTGTCCAAGCGCTCGGCAGCCAGGACGGTGTCGAACTGCTGGGCCGTGGCACCGAAGGGGCAACCGAGAACGCTCCGGCACCAGCCATCTACACCGCTGGAGTGGAGCAGCTGCTGGCCAACCCGGTGCTGCAAGACGAAATCTTCGGAGCCGCCTCGCTGGTGATTCGCTACGCCGATGCCGCACAGCTGCAAACCGCGCTGGGCCGGCTGGAAGGCCAGCTCACCGCCACCTTGCAGCTGGACGATTCGGATCACGAAGCCGCAGGGCAGATCATCGGGACGCTGGAAACCAAGGTCGGGCGCATCCTGGTCAACGGATGGCCAACCGGTGTGGAAGTGGGCCACGCGATGGTGCACGGAGGTCCATTCCCGGCAACGTCCGACCCGCGGACCACCTCGGTGGGCACCCTGGCCATCGAGCGCTTCCTGCGCCCGATCGCCTACCAGAACTTCCCGGACGCGCTTTTGCCCAAGCCCATCGCGGAAGACAATCCGTGGAAGTTGACCCGCCGGATTGACGGCGTCCTGCAGGCGAAAGGCGAATAATCCATGACTTCCCAGCCCACCATTGCCTCGGTGAAGGTCATCCCGGTCGCCGGGCATGACTCCATGCTGCTGAACCTCTCCGGGGCGCACGGGCCGTTCTTCACGCGCAATATCGCTATCATCACTGACTCCGAAGGCCGCACTGGCCTCGGCGAGGTACCTGGCGGCGAAGCGATCCGTTCGACCATAGAGGAGGCCGGCACACTGATTACCGGCGCCCCTGTGGCGACTTACCGTTCGCTGCTGCGCCAGGTGGCAGCCCGCTTCGCAGACCTCGATTCCGGCGGACGCGGTGCACAGACCTTCGATTTGCGCACCACCGTGCACGCAGTCACCGCACTTGAGTCTGCACTGCTGGATTTGCACGGCCAGTTCCTCGGAGTGCCGGCGGCCGAATTGCTCGGCGATGGGCAGCAGCGCGACGCGGTTCCGATGCTCGGTTACCTGTTCTACGTGGGCAACCCGGATACGACGGATCTGCCGTATCTGCGCGAACCGCAGGGCAACGACGATTGGGAGCGCTTGCGCCGCGAGGAAGCCATGACGCCAGAAGCCGTGGTGCGCCTGGCCGAGGCGGCGCAGGCACGTTACGGGTTCAAGGATTTCAAGCTGAAGGGCGGCGTCCAGGACGGGGACTCCGAGGTCGATGCTGTCATCGCTTTGAAGGAACGCTTCCCCGAAGCCCGGATCACGCTTGACCCCAATGGCGGCTGGCTGCTCGAAGATGCTATCCGGCTTGGCAAGCGCATGCGTGGAGTGGTGGCCTATGCCGAGGATCCGTGCGGCCCTGAGGGCCGCTTCTCGGGCCGCGAGGTCATAAGCGAATTCCGCAGGGCGACCGGTCTGCAGACCGCCACGAACATGATTGCGACTGACTGGCGAGAAATGGCGCACGCGGTGCGCACCAATGCGGTAGACATCCCCCTGGCAGATCCGCATTTCTGGACCATGTCCGGTTCAGTGCGCGTTGCCCAGCTGTGCAACGAGTTCGGACTGACTTGGGGGTCGCACTCGAACAACCACTTCGACATTTCGCTGGCGATGTTCACCCAGGTCGGCGCCGCTGCTCCGGGCGAGATCACGGCACTCGATACCCACTGGATCTGGCAGGATGGACAGGGCCTGACCGAGGAACCATTGGTGATTCGGGACGGAGAGATCAAGGTTCCGCAGCGGTCCGGCTTGGGTGTCAGCCTGGACATGGATCGGGTCGCCCAAGCCCACGAACTGTACCTGGAACATGGGTTGGGCTCGCGTGACGACTCGGTGTCCATGCAATACCTGATTCCCGGCTGGACCTTCGATTCGAAGAGTCCCGCGCTGGTTCGCTGATGGGCTGCCAGGGAATCTGAATAATGCACCGTGGACGGTAGAGGGAGCATTCGCACCCTCGCCGTCCACGGCTTCGAGAAGCCCCGGAGCTGGGAACACCAGTACCGGGCGGGAAAGGCAATATGCAAGGAGTTCTACAGGGATTCTCCGTTGTCTTGATCCTCATCGGCATCGGCCTGCTGACGTCGGTCGCGCTGCCGCGACAACGCGCGGCCATTGCCCAGGGGCTGACCCCGCTCATCTTCTACATCACCAACCCCGCCCTGATGTTCACTCTGCTTGCCAGCACCGATCTGCATGCGGTGGTTGGTGTATTCACCCCGATAGCCTTGATGGTTGCCGTGCTGACCGGCTCCGCTTATGCCTTGGTCGCGCGGCTGGCCTTCAAGACTCCAGCTCATCGGCTGCCCGTTGCGGCCATGTCCACGAGTTATGTGAATGCTGGAAATATCGGTGTGCCGCTGGCCCTTTATGCGGTGGGCAGCACCAGTCCCGTAGTGTCGGTGCTCATCGCGCAGTTGCTGATCATCGCTCCCGTCTACCTGTGCATGTTCGCGGTGCTCTCCCGCGCCAAGTCCGGTGGCGCGGATAGCCTGCCCGGTGCGAAAATGATCCTCAAGCCCATCGCCAACCCTGTCACTATTGCGACCTTCCTCGGTGCGGTGTTCTCCTTCTTTGGCCTGGCACTGCCCGAAGTCATTCATGCGCCAGTGCAAATGATTGGCGACGCATCCATCCCCCTGTTGCTGATGTCCTTTGGAATGGCGCTATACGGCCAGCGTCCATTGTCAGATAAGAACCTGCGCGGCGAAATCTATCTGGCGACCGCGTTCAAGGTGTTCTTCATGCCTTTGCTCGCCTGGCTCGTTGCCCGCTTCGTTTTCGGCCTATCCGGAATCGAACTTCTCGGAGTAGTGATCATGGCGGCGCTTCCAACCGCGCAAAACGTCTTGCTGTTTGCCCAGCAATTCAAGTTGCCCGTCGCCGTGCCGCGCGAAGTGGTGCTGGCAAGCACCCTGCTGACCTTTCCCAGTGTGCTGGTCATTGCCTTCTTGCTGGGCTAGATACGTGCAGCACCGGTATTCGCGCCGGTGGGCATCTTGGGCCTGCCGAAGCAATCCGTTGCCAGCTGTCTCCCGAACGGTAACTCGGCGGAACTGATGGGCTGGCCAAGCGTCCAGCCGATGAGCTGGCAACCAAGGCGCTATCAGCCATCGCACGGTGCCGAATCCGGAGGGACGCCATTTATTCAATGAATTAGCCAAGATACCTAGCACGCTTGGACCAAGGCTTCGACGCCAGGAGAGCTGGATCCCGGAATGTACTTCTAGCGTGAAACAACTTTGGAAAGATAGCGTTCGCTATGCAAATAATTATGTGTTTTCCATGGTCAGTGCGGATCTGAAAATTTCGAACTCCCCAAACATGCAGATAACCATCATTCATTTTTCGAATCTGCGAGTCCGCCGGGATAGTTCCACAGAAATATGTGAAACACCTTTTTAGTACATGAGCGAATATAAAAGATTTATTTGAGAAGTACTTCCTTTAGGAGTTGCCGAGCAGTTACGCTCCTACCGGCACACACCACATCGATTGATCACCGACCTTTGTGCGCCCAAAAACCCTACAAGGAGAACATCAATGGCACGTTTTTCTACCCCTCTTCGGAGAACCCTGGCCGTCTCCGCGGCCGTAGTGATCGGCATGAGCGGCTTCGGCGCTGGCGCCTTGCCAGCTACCGCCTCCCCCGTATCGGCTCCCGCTGAAAAGTCCCTCCCCAAGGCAAATGGCGAAGACAAGGTCAAGATCGGTTCGGTTCAATCAGGCGAGGCCTACGACCAGTTCATCGTCACCTACAAGGCTTCAGCCACGCAGACGGGCAAGTCCTCCCGCGCCAAGGCCTGGGGCAAAGCAGCCAAGGCAGCAGGCGTTACCGTCAAGGAAATGCGAGCCATGGCCACCGGCAGCTTCGTGGTGAAGGCCGACAAGAAACTCAAGGGCAAAGGCGCCAAGGAGTTCATGGCCGATATTGCGCAGTCTGGTCTCGTGGAATCGGTGGAACCCGATGCCATTATGAAGATTTCCATGACGCCTAACGACACCCGGTACGGCGAGCAGTGGCACTACAGCGGCACCAACGGGATGCGCTTGCCTTCGGCCTGGGACATCGCCACCGGCGAGGGCAGCATCGTCGCTGTCCTGGATACCGGCATCACCTCGCACTCGGACCTGAACGCCAACATCGTTTCCGGCTACGACTTCGTCTCCAGCTCTACCTCGGCCCGCGACGGCAACGGCCGCGACGCGAACCCCCAGGATGAGGGCGACTGGTAGGCCGCCGGCGAATGCGGCGGCAGCTACTCGGGCAATTCCTCTTGGCACGGCACCCACGTGGCCGGCACCGTAGCCGCAGTCACCAACAACTCCAGCGGCGTGGCCGGAGTTGCCCCGGATGCCAAGATCCAGCCGGTCCGCGTCCTGGCCAAGTGCGGCGGCAGCCTGTCCGATATCGCCGATGCCATCATTTGGGCTTCGGGCGGTTCGGTCCCGGGAATTGCCAATAACCCAACCCCGGCAGACACCATCAACATGTCCCTGGGCGGTGGCGGCGCTTGCGGAACTACCTACCAGGCGGCCATCAACGCCGCGGTTTCGCGCGGCACCTCGGTGGTAGTTGCCGCCGGCAACGAAAGCCAGAACGCTTCGAATTCCCGCCCGGCCAACTGCGAAAACGTCATTACCGTAGCGGCAAGCAACCCTTCGGGCGCTCCGTCGTACTACACGAACTACGGCTCGGCCGTTGACGTCACCGCACCTGGTGGCGACACCCGCTACGCCGGCCAAGGCGTGCTGTCCACCATCAATACCGGCACCACTACTCCATCCAGCCAGGGCTATGCCTTCTACCAGGGCACTTCCATGGCCACCCCGCACGTAGCGGGCATGGTCGCACTGATGAAGTCGGCAGACCCTGGGATGTCCCCCGCCTCCGTGGAAACTGCGTTGAAGCAGGGCACCCGCGCGATGCCAGGCGGTTGCAGCATCGGTTGCGGCGCCGGACTGGTGGATGCCGCCAAGATCATGAATGCCCTGGACGGCAGCAACCCAACACCAACCCCGGAGCCAACTCCGGATCCGGAGCCAAGCGGCAACCTGCTGAAAAATGCAGGTTTCGAGAACGGGGCGGATTACTGGACCGCCAACCGCGCCGACACCTTCGAGTCCGGCTCGGCAGCCCGCTCCGGCAGCGGATTAGCTGGGCTCAATGGTTGGGGCAATTCCAACACCTACACCCTGGACCAGAAGGTCGCCATCCCGGCAGATGCCACCAATGCGCAGCTGGAGTTCTACCTGCATGTGCTGACCAATGAAACTACTGCCTATAGCCAGTACGACAAGCTGACCGTACAGGTTCTGGACGGCTACGGAACCTACAACATGGGCACCTGGTCGAACTTGGATGCCGGCTCGTCCTACGAACTGCAGGCCGTTGACCTGAACAACTTCCGCGGTAAGACCGTTACTTTGCGTTTCAAGGGCGTGGAAGACAGCTCGCAGGCTACCTTGTTCCGCATTGATGATGCATCGGTAGCCGCCAGCTAGAGGATCGACCAGAAAAGTCCACTATTACCTGCGCAAGCGCGGCACCAATCGGTGCCGCGCTTGCTGCGGGAAAGATAGGGATATCGCCTAGCTCAAGGTCCAGGAGCGCTTGGACAGGCCGTACCAGAAACCGTCAATTGCCGTCTTGGCATCAATTCCACCCGAGGCGTATGCCGCACCCAGCGCAACGTACAGCGGAGCCCAATGCTCCGAGCGCGGGTGCGCTTCGCGGGCCGCCGGGGCCTTGTGCAGGAAGTCGAGGATGGAGTCCACATCCCCGCGGGCCATTGCCTCCTCGGCCCAGTGGTCGAACTCGCTGGAGGCCGATGGCGGCGCCGAATCCGGCCCGCCGGCTGGGTTGAACCAGCGCAAGTTGTGGGTGGTGAATCCGGAGCCAACGATCAAGGTTCCCCGCTCGCGCAAGGGTGCCAAGCTCTTGCCCAGATCAAAGAGTCCTGCAGGATCCAGTGTTGGCATGGACATCTGCACCACCGGTACATCCGCATCCGGGAACATTTCCTTCAGCGGCACGTAGGCGCCATGGTCCAGTCCACGCGTCTCGTCGCGCTCCACGTGATGGCCATAGGCCGAGGTCAGCCGTTCGACTTCATTGGCCAGCCCGGGCGCCATTGGCGCGTCGTAGCGAACGTCGTAGTACTTCTGGTCGAAGCCCCAGAAGTCGTAGACCAATTCGTTCTTCTGCTGGGTAGCACTCAGCGTCACCGGCGCATTTTCCCAGTGCGCGGAGATCATCAGAATATCTTTCGGCTTCTCGAAAGTGCCGGACCAGCTAGCCAGCTCCTGGGTCCAGCGCTGGTCGTCGGCCAGTGGCGGTGCGCCATGGCTAAGGAACAAGACGGGAGGGGTATCGGATAGCTGATTCATGATTAAAAACTACCAACCATTAGTTGAAGCGTCAAGCTTTATTTTCATGAATCCCGATATCTAATTCATGCAAGACCCTCAATGCTCTCCAAGAGGCCCGTGGACAGTGCGGACAGATTCGCCGCACCACGTTGGGTCCAACGCCAGCGGCAACGGAGGCCATGGCTTTCTTGCTCTGCTTCTGAGCGGCGGCGGAAATCTATTGCTTCTCTAATCACGAATGCAATTGGCAAGTCGTTCCTAAGCTGCGCCGGAGAAGTGGAACTGTACGGCTTTGCAGGCATCAGGCGTTGCCTGGCCAGTCTTTTCCAAGCCATTAATTACGCTCAGCTGGGGATTCGCAGTACGTTCAACACTTCGGCTTCGAACGGCTGCGGTTTCCAATATCAGACTTATTGACCATTAATCTTTAGAATGGTTTGTATGCAAGAAGAAGAACTGATGCAGACGGTCGAAGAAGAATTCACCGCCATCTTATTGCGCGCCCGCCAGATGCTGATCCGTCGCGCCAAGATCATCCACCCGGACCTGCAGGATCCGGGGTACCGCTTGCTTGCAGTGGTCATCCGTGATGAAGCCCAGCAACAGGGAGCACTCGCAGAAAAACTGCGTCTGGACAAGGCGACTATTTCCCGCCTCGTGCAGCACCTCGAGTCTCTGGAACTTGTCACCCGCACCCAGGATCCTTCCGATGGCCGGGCCCAGCTGGTCTCGGCAACAGAAATCGCCAAGGAAAAATGGCGCTCCAGCGGTAACACGCTGCGTGAGGAACTGCGCCGCCAGCTCAAGGAATGGGAAGCCTCCGAACTGAAGAATTTTGGAGATCTCCTGCACCGCCTCAACGACAGCTTTGAACAGATTCTCTAGTTCCCGATCTTCAGCTGAAGCCTTGGAGACCTTCTGGTTTCCAAGGCTTCAGCTTTTTAGGCTCACTCCATCAGCGCCAGGAAATCATCGGCGCTTAACGCCGCACTCTGCGCGGCTTGGGCAGTCTCTCCCAGGACATCATTGAACAGCTGCGTCTTCTTGGCCTGCAGCGCGAGCACCTTGGATTCGATGGTGTCCTTTGCCACCAAGCGGTACACATAGACCGGACGAGTTTGCCCAATGCGGTGGGCCCGGTCAATAGCCTGGGCTTCGGCCTGCGGGTTCCACCATGGGTCCAGCAAGATGCAGTAGTCGGCGGAAGTGAGGTTAATGCCGAAGCCGCCGGACTTCAGCGAGATGAAGAAGACCGGGAAATCTCCCTCGCTGAAACCGTCAATCAGTTCCTTGCGCTTTGGGCCAGTGGTGGACCCATCAAGGTATCCGTGCTCAATGCCCAGCTCTTCAGCGACGTCGCGTGCCTTGGCCAAGAAACTGGTGAATTGGCTGAAGACCAGAATCTTATGCCCTTCAGAAACCGCGTCCCCCATGAGTTCGCGCAGCATTTCAAGCTTCGCGCTCGGGGCATCGCCCTCGCCTACCAGGGACGGATCCAAGGCCAGCTGGCGCAGCAAGGTCAGCGATTGGAGAATCTGGAAACGATTCGAATCAACGTCGTCAACCAGGCCCAGGACTTCTTGCCGCACGCGCTGGAAGCGGCGGTCATAGGCTTTGCGGTGCCCCGGCTCCAGTTCGACTTCCAGCACCTGCTCGGTCTTCGCCGGCAACTCTGGAACGACCTGTTCCTTGGTACGGCGCAGCACGAACGGACGCAGTCGGCTCTTCAGGCGCTCCAGGCGCTCCTGGTCTCCGTCGGCAATGGGTTTCTGGTAGTTGTCCTTGAAGGACTTCGCACCGCCCAGCAGGCCTGGTGCAGCCAGTGAGACCAACGCCCACAGTTCCATCAGGTTGTTTTCCATGGGTGTGCCAGTGACCACGAATTTGCACGGCACTGGCAGCTGCCGGGCCTGCTTGTAGCCTTTGGAGGCATGGTTCTTCAGTTGCTGGGCCTCGTCCATGATCATGACGTTGAATCCGGCGGCTTCAAAATCCTCATAGGCCAGGCGGAAGATCGTGTAGCTGGTAACTACCAATTGGGCGTCACCGATCTGCGACGCCATGCTTTGGCCGCTCATTCTAGCTGTTGAAGTGATGCCGGTGACTCTCATCTGCGGCGCAAATCGCTGCGCCTCATTGATCCAGTTGCCCACCACCGAGGTAGGAGCCAGCACCAGGAATTTCTGGGCAGGATCCTCGACGCGCGCTTGTTCAAGGCAAGCCAGCAGCTGGACGGTCTTGCCCAGACCCATATCGTCGGCAAGGACGCCGCCGAGATCATGGGTACGCAAGAAGTTGAGCCAGGATAGGCCGTGGCCCTGATACGGGCGCAGTTCAGCGTTGAACGTTTCCGCTAGCTGGACCGGCTGCATTTCTTCACCGCTTTGCAGCGCCTTCATGGTCTGCAGCCACTGGTTGTGCTGGGCTTCGATAATGCCCAGATCCACCAGTTCTTGCCACCAGTCGATGCTCAACTTATGGATGCGGATCGTATCGCCCTGCACCGTGCCCAGCTCCCCGGCCTCTGATATCAGCTGGCGCAGCTGCGTGAAATCTGCACCATCAATCGGGATCACCGTAAGGTCATCGAGGACGAGATACTCATCTTGCTTGGTCAAGGCCTCCAGCAGCAGTGGGAACGGGACCTTGGTCTCGTCCAGGAGCACTTCCACAGACAAGTCGAACCAGTCCCCCGTGCTTTCGCCGGCTTCGACACTGACAGCGGCCGGCGCGTGGCTGATCCGGTACTTCGGCAGCCTGTTCTGCTCTTCAACGACCACATCGGGATGCTCTGCCAAGAGCGGCAATGCGTAGACCAAGAAATCGATGGATTCGGAGGTGCTGAATTCCTTCGGCGGGAAGATTCCTGAAGAGGTCAGTTGCCCCAAGGAAGCCTGCGCGCCGAGCTTGTCCTGCACCGAAGCAGCAATTTCCTTTTCCACGGCATACTGGCGGGGGCCCGCGGAGGCGTACTCCCAGGAATAGCTCACGGTCAGCGGAGTTCGGATGCTCTCCAGGGACAGCTTGAGGCTGGGGCGTGCTGGAACAGGGATGCTGTAGCTGTCATCCTCGCTCTTCAACGGTGCCATCAGGCGCAATCGGTCCAGGTGCTGGCGCTCGAAAAGCTCAACGCCTTCCTGCGGGATGGATTGCGCACCGGATTCAATAAATGTGGCCAGTTCCTTCGTGACCGGTTCAGCGAACCGGGCCAAACCGATTTCCCTGGCCTTCGGCAAGGGGCTGGACGCGTAAGCCAACAAGGTCGGCGGCGTGCCTATGGGCAAGAGGTAGACGTGCTCTTCGCTCGGCCCGCGCAGCTTCCCTTCCATGCTCAGGCCATGTTCACCGCGACGCACATCCACGTGTGCCATGGCTGGTTGCTCGCTGAACTCCACCGGGGCCTTGGCCGTAGAACCGCCGTTGACGATCTGCACTCCAGCTTCACGCAGGGCTTCGAACGCATCCAGCAGGTCCTGGCCTGGAAGATCCATCAAGGAGATCCACTCCTTGGGATCCCACGAATGGCGATAAGTATCTTGTTCAACGTGTTCACGCAACCGGTCCAGTTCAACGACCGCACGACGCTGCTTCTTGGAGAACCGCGTATCAAAAGCGACATTGCGCCAGCTGATCCCGGTTTGGATCCAGGGGCTCTTGGTGCCCTGGCGGGCCGGGCGTGCCTGCAAGGTCAGCGCGTCCTCGCCGCCATAACGCGGTTCGCTGACCACTTTCAGGATCAATCCCAGCGGTTCTTCGGCAACCAGCGGCTCATCGGAAATGACTGGAAGCAGACGGTCAAGGGTGCGTTCCCACTGCGGCTTGCTATTGCGTTTCCATGCGTGGGGATCCACCCCGGAGTCGGAGACGAAGAAGCCCTGGTCTTCTTCGGTGGTGACCTCAATGAGCAAGGCGGCGACGTCTTCACAGGACTGAACCCCCGGATGCTTGCCGCAGAAGCTGGTGAAGCTGATATTGCCCGCGGTGATTTCCAATTGGGCCATCACCGATTCGCGCAGCACCACACCGGAGATGCGGGTAGATCCCGGGCGCATTACCCGGTTGGCGATCTGCACTTTTCCGGAATCACACAGGAATTGGCCCAGGTTGTATTCGGATTCGGTCACCAAGGTCTGGGCCGCAGAAAGTGTCAGCTGGAATTCCATACTCGCCGTTCATTGTTCGTGCAGTGGGCGCCCGAGAGCTAGATTCCATCTTAGCGAGCCGGAAAGCAAGATGCCCGGTGACGAAAAGTTACTTCTGCCCTTTACCCGCGGGCCCTGCAACCGATAGAAATTAATCACTGAATCACGAGTTCCACTCTTTGAGCCCTGGCTGAGTGGACGGCAACCCTCCTGCGTCATTGTGCGGGGTGCCCCAGGTGAAGATTCGACGCATCTTGAACGCCAAGATGCGTAAGCGATGGCGCCCCTTGCGCCAGAAAGGGGATCAATTCCCCATGACTAATGCAGCATCTGCCCCAACCGTATCCGAAGACCGCGCACAGCGCCTGCAGGAAGCAGGCAAGGGCTGGGGCGAACGAATTTCGGCTGCCCCGCAAAGTGCCCAATTGACTTTCACCGTCGAGGGCGAAGGCTTCGATTCGGTAGCCAGCAACATTGTCTCCGGCAAGCACACCTTCCAGGTCGACGAGCCAGCTGCCCTGGGCGGCAGCGACCTGGCCGCAAGCCCCGTGGAATACGCGCTCGGAGCGCTCATCTCCTGCCAGGTTGTGGTCTACCGCTTGTACGCGCAGAACCTCGGCATCCAGGTGGACGACGTGAAGATCCAGGCCAATGGCCACCTCGATGTCCGCGGACTCTTCGGCATCGACCAGACCATCCGCCCCGGCTTCTCGTCGGTGGATCTGGACATCCGGATTGCCGGACCGGAATCAGCTGAACGCTATGAAGAACTGCGCCGCGCAGTGGATGCACACTGCCCGGTGCTGGACCTCTTCGCCAATCCGGTGCCCGTGACAACCGCGGTAAGCATCGCAGAGACCAACTAGAGTTCGCTGAACTAAAAAGCACCGCGGCGGCCCCCGACTTCAGGGGCCGCCGCGGTGCACTTCTAGCTGAAGCCAACTATTGCCCCAGGAAGTTCAGCAGGACTTTGCCGGAGCGAGCCGAATCCTTGGCCGTTTCGAAGGCTTCAAGCGCATCGGCGACCGGGAACTCGTGGGTTACCGCCTCGGAAACCTGCAGTGAACCGTCGGCCAGGGCAGCAAGCACATGGTCGATTTCGTCGTTGAAGCGGAAGGAACCAACCAGTTCCAGCTCGCGGGTAATAGCCAGCGAAATGAGTGCGGGTTGTTCTCCTGAGGGCAGCAACCCGACCATGACCACTCGACCGCCGCGCACGGCACCGCGCACCGCGGAGGCCAATCCGCGGTAGGTGCCGCTGGCCTCGATGACCACGTCCGCGCCCACCTGGGCGATTGCTTCCTGGCCATCGGCGCGCAGGGTGGAGGTGGCACCGAGCTGCTTGGCAATCTCCAGCGGCTTGGCGTGCATGTCTACCGCGATAATTTCGCTGGCCCCGGCTCGTTTAAGCACTGCTACAGCGAGAGCTCCGATCGGGCCAGCACCAATAACCAGCGCCTTCTTGCCGGCGACTTCGCCGACGCGCGACACCGCATGCCAAGCAACCGCAGCCGGTTCTGCCAGTGCCGCATCGCGCAGTGCTAAGCCAGCAGGCAGCTCACGCAGCATGCGTGATGGCAGGTTCATTTCGCGGGCGAATGCGCCCTCGGTGTGCGGGTAGCGGGCGGCCGAGCCCAGGTAGGTGCACCCCGGGGAGAGATTCGGGCGGTCGGCCGGGTAGGGTTCCCCCGTCTCACCTGGTGTTGCCGGGTGCACGGCGACTTTGGTTCCGGCTGCCGGCCCGCTGCCGTCAGCGGCGGCCTGGATGATGGTGCCGACGATTTCATGCCCGAGAACCATTGGAGCCTTGAGGATCGATTCCCCGGCGGCGCCGTGGCTCCAGTAATGCAAGTCTGATCCGCAGATACCGCCGTAAGCGATGGCAACGCGTGCTTCATCTGCTCCCGGCGCTGCCAGCTCGATTTGTTCAATACGCAAATCACCGGCTGCATGGGCCACGACGGCCAACGTGCTGGTGGCGAGGGAATTAGACGACAACGCTCATGCCTCCGTCGATGAAAATGGTCTGACCGTTCACGTAGTTCGATCCGTCCGAGGCCAACCAGACTGCTGGTCCGGCCAGGTCTTCGACGGTACCCCAACGGGCCGCCGGGGTGCGGCCAAGAATCCAGGAGTTGAATTTCTCGTCATCCACCAGATTCTGCGTCATTTCGGTGTGGATGTAGCCCGGTGCGATGCCGTTGATTTGCAGTCCCGAACAGGCCCATTCCGCGGTCATGGCGCGGGTGAGGTTGCGCAGTCCGCCCTTGGCTGCGGTGTAGGCGGAGATAGTGGGACGGGCCAGATCGGTTTGCACCGAGCAGATGTTGATGATCTTGCCTTCGCCGCGTTCCACCATGCCACGTGCGACTTCTCGGCCCACCAGGAAGGCGCTGGTGAGGTTGGTATCGATCACGCGCTGCCAGTCGGCGACTTCCAGTTCCAGCATGGGCACGCGGTGTTGGATGCCCGCGTTGTTCACCAAAATGCGGATGGGGCCGATGTTCTTTTCAATGGCGGCGATGTTCTCGCGCACGGCGGCATCATCGGTGACATCGAAGCAGACGCTGTGGATCCTCTCGGCGCCATAGCGGGTGCCGAATTCGGCGGCAGTTTCGGCCAAGCGTTGCGCATCGCGGCCGTGCAGGATGATGGTGGCTCCGGCTTCGGCCAGGGCACGGGCAAGTTCGCGGCCAATGCCGCGGGAGGATCCGGTGACCAGGGCCAGCCGTCCGGACAGGTCAAAAAGTTGGCTCATGAATTCCCTCGCATGAAGTGTCGATGGTACATCGACGGGAACTCATCAGCGGTATGAACCAGCTGTTAAATCCGAAAAATCAGCCCCGTCGCTTCCCTAAAACATATCAGACTTATGATGCCCAAGACAGCTAAAAGTAGGATTTAAGAGCTTCAGTTTCAGCAAGCGTCAGAACATCTCGGATGCCCTGAACATCGGGACTTACACGTCTTCAAATATTGATGTCAGGATAGGATCATGGACTCATCGACGACGTTGACTGAGGGTAGCGAAATCCCTCTTTGGATTCAGCTTTCCCGAGCGCACGAAGACTACACGAGCGACACTTCAGAACACTACGACGAGGTTCTTGAAGAGGTGACGGAACGATTTGCCAAGACCGGCTCCCTCGGGAAAGCTGACATTGGTTCTTTGCTTCTATGGAAACGGCTCAGAGCCGACACCAAGTGGGCAAAGAAGCTCATGAACACCCCGGACCTAGAGGTACGTGAGGCCACTGAAAACGTACTCAAGTACGCGAATGACGAGCTGCTCAGTGTTCCGGAAGCCGCCGAGAAATCACGAAGCGCTCTAGGAGCATTGCCCGGGTTCACCACCGGTGACGCACTAGCTTCAGCGGTCATCGTCGCCGCAGCACCGAAACGAATGGCCATTTACGATCGCCGTGCGCACCATGGTTTGACGCTCCTCGGCATTCAGTTGGCAAACAGTCGCGGCCGGTACCGCCGGTACATGCAAGAAGTGGAAGTTCTCATTCAGCTCCTTGATGAACATGACCAAACGTGGACGGCCAGAGAAATCGACCAAGCCTTGTTCGCTTTGGGCAACCAACGATAACTTCAAGAATCGATGCTACGAACGGATAGTCGCCCACGTAAGTCCAAGACTTGCGTGGGCGACTACCTTTGTCCAAACCCCGGTGGGTCCTCTTCCCCATAAGAGTTCCCACCGGAGCACATTTCCGAGGAGTTTCTCCCAAATGATCCGCCTCGGAATCTCTGTTAGCGCTTTTCTTCGATGGTGACGGTCCAGCCGTCGAAGTTTGCAGCGTTCACATCCAGGAAGTACTTGCCCGCGGTCTTGTGCAGAGCCGTTTCTTCGCTAACCGGACCGTCAATCATGGCTTCGGGAAGCCCGCCGTCCTTCATCAGATCCGTCCCCTCGGTGAGAATGTAGATCGCGCCAAGGGACATGTCTTCGCCCCCCTTGAAGGAATAGGTCATCCGGGCTTCAGCCCCGGTGAGCTCGAACACCTTGCTGGCCTTGTCGGTCTTTCCATCGAGGGTAACGACCTCCTGCCACGTGGCCTCCGCAGGTTCCTCTGCCACGGGTTCTTCTTCAACAGCAGCCTGCTCAGTTGCTGCAGCAGTCGCCGAAGCCTCGATGGTTGGTTCTTTAACGACAGATGGTGTGTTGGTGACCGCTTGATCCACAGCCTTTCCGGCAGAGACCCCGGTGCTGATTCCAATCACTGCGCCGATGGCGATCAGAACGATGCTGATGATCCATGCCAGCTTCTTGTGCTGCGCATACCCCTCCAACGGGCGACGGAACTTATCGGTCATGCCACCGGAAAGGATGATGATGAGATCGATAAGGGACCAAATTCCGAAACCGCCGAAAGTCAGCAGCTTCAGCAGGCCGGTGCCCACCTTGCCCAGATAGAAACGGTCAACGCCCAGTCCACCTAGCAGCAGGGAGAGCAACCAGGTCGTCATGAAAGACTTCGGCGGAAGGTAAGGTGCGGGATACTGCCCCATTGGCGAAGGTTGTGCATTGGTATAGCTCATGATGGCTCCTAAAAGAGTAGGTGATGATCACTGATGTTTGGTGTACGGGCTTCTACTGCTTCACCCAGGTGCCACAGCGTTTCGATTCGAAGTCCTGGCCCCTTTTGACCGTGACGGCGGGACGCCCTCCGCCAGGGATGCCGTTGTCGATGATGTCGCTGCCATTGGTTCCCGTTTTGACCACTGCCCAATAGCAGTCGCTGCCCACAGCTTCCTTGGCGCGATAGGTGCCGGCCTTGATGTCGCTGCCGACCGTCCATACGCCGTCCTCGACGGAATTTTCCAGTTGTTCGGCCTCAATCTTTCCGACCGCCTTTTCGCGGGCAACGACCTTGTCTTTTGCATCCTGGAGCTCCTGGTCACGCGTATCCAGATTGGCGGCCTGTTCATCCAGGGCGGCGCCGCGTTCCTCCACGGCTTCTTCCCTGCCGGCGATCCCGGCTTCAAGCTCGTCGAAGTCGGATTGGAGCGAATCCCGTTCCGCTGCGACCGCTGAATGCGACTCGGACAGGGCCAAATACTCTTCGGATTCCTTCGGGTCGACGAGGTTCATTCCCCAGAACACGCCGCCAACTAAGGCTCCGACGCCGAGGATCGAGGAAAGAACCAGCCCCCAGCGTTTCTTCTTGCTCTCTGGCTTGTCCACAGTCTCGGCCGGGACTGCCGATGATGATTGATTATCGCTCATGGCTATTTCGCTCCTTCGATGAGCACGTTGACGCCGGTGTCCGGGTGGTAGGACCAGCTGGCCTGCAGCGAATCCCAGGTGTCGCTCTGGGTTCCGTCCAGAGCCCGGGTGCGGTCCATCTTCTGCTGGGTGACTTCCGGTACGCCCAGCTCATTGAGCATGCAGTAGTAGGCAATGAGGTTGGAGGTGCCGCTGTCCAAGTAGTCTTCGCCTTCGGTATCCAGCTCGATGGCTGCCCCACCGTCCAGGAGGTTGTACCCTTCAGGGTCGATGCCGCAGGTTTCAACGGCTTGGTCGATGACGTCTTGGTTCAATGCACTGCCGTTTTGCGCATCGGACAATGCGTTACGGGAACCGCTTGAACCGCCTGCGGCGGAGAACCCGATCGCCAATCCCAAAACAGTTCCGATGGCCAGGCCAGCGCTGGCCGGTATGAGCCAAGATTTCTTCGGGCGTTGCCTGAGCAGTTCAGGCGGGACCATAGGTCCCTGCATCTGTGGTTCCACGGTGTCCTCCTGGGGCGAGTATTCGATGACTTCGACGTTCTTGCCTGGAGTGCCTGATGGGGCGACGCGGCAGGATTCCGTCGTGAAACCAGATTGAATGACCTATCGAAAATGAAGTAGCAAATTACTGATAATGAGGGTTATCAGTAACTACCATAGGAAACTGAGAGTTCTTCTTGTAGGGTCAGAGTTATCATTCGATCGGGCATGAAGGGAGGCAGTGATGAACACGCAAGAACTGATCTCCCTGCCTGACATCGCACGCCTTGCTCATGTCCAGCGCCCTGTCGTTACCGTCTGGCGCAAAAGGAGCCGGGGCACTGAACTGCCCTTTCCGGAATCGAAACGGAGGATCGGCGCCCAGGAACTATTCGCGTCCGAAGAAATTGTCCAGTGGCTACAAGCTACCGGCCGCGGAAACAACCCTGAGCTCAAGGAAGACTCGGCGGCCTACTCGACATTGGCGCGGGAAAACTTTCCTCTGGTCACTTCGCTTCTGGCCCTGCAGCAATTCTTGAGCCAGCCGTTGGCACAATTTTCGCCGAGCGAACTTCTAGACGCTGCAGATGAGCTAGACCCGGATGACGAGTGCCTCTATTCGGAAATAGAATCAGCGCAGGACAAATTAGCCTCCATCGCCGGGTACGTCGACAAGCTGATTGACGCGTCGTACGGAGCGCTGCCTGCATTCGAATCACTGTTCAATGATCGTTTCCGAGCCAATGAAATCGCGATAAGCCGCACTGCCCTTTCAGAATCTTCCCGACGGCTTGTCGCCAAGTGTGCGCTGGAGCTGGCGGGCCCGGACTCCGTTTTCCATGAGGCGACCCCGGGAGGCAGCGACCTTATCTATGCGCTGATGCAACTAGTTGAAGAATCGACTTCTTTGCAGATCCAGCTTCCAACTGTCGCCGAAGAGCGCGATGCTTCCCGGCTGACCGTACGCCGGCTGAAAATGCTGCTGGCCACGAATGAGTCTTTCATTGCCGCATCACCATCAAATGGGATCAAGCCGATCATCCATCTGGCCCAGTTCCCCTCTCCGGAGATGCAGGACGATGACCCGCTGGCGATCTTGCAAGCCATTGATGATCTGGTTCTCGAACTCGGTCCCAGCCACAGCGCCATCGTCATTGCCCCGGCAAACGCCTTGGTCAATGCCACGGAGCATAAGGAAGCCGCTAACGTGCGGGCTTCGATTTTGCGCATGGGACGAGTCCGCGCTGTTGCTTTACTGCCGCAAGGCCACTTCCTTTTCAAGCCCCGGACTGCTCTTGGATTGTGGGTCATCGGTCCGGATACTTCGGATGTTCCATTGGCTGAGCGTCGCATCATGCTTGCTGATCTCAGCGACTTGCCATTGAGAGACAGCGTCGCGGATGACTTTGTCGCGGATCTGGCAGCAAGCCTCATGGAACTGCACGGACTTCGAGCACACTCTTTCAGGTTCGCCCGGTGGGGACGAACAAGCAGGATCATCGCCAGTTCGCAAGGGCTGATACCCCGGAATCTAGTTAAACGCCTGGATCCGCATTCAGGCGCAGCATCTCTGGCCGAACACCAGGTCGAATTCGAAAAACTGCTGACTGCGCTGAATGAGTCCAGCGTCGCTCGCCCTCAATTGGACTGGGAGCTGCAGTTGCGCGATTCAGAAGCGCAACCCGTCGAAACGTCCGGTTTCAGCACGCTGGGCGAGCTGGTTTCCCAAGGACATCTTCAAGTCCTGTCAGGAACCCGATTCAACAAAAATTCATTGCACCACAAGGTCCAGCACGGAATACAAGTTTGGAGTTCTGAGGATATTCGGTCTGGACAGCCCTCCAGCTCAATTTCATACTTCGACCTTGCGCAAGCTTATGGCCGAGCAGTGATTACTGAGCCTGGCGACATCATCTTCAATTCTTCAGGCGGTCCGACCGCCACAGTTGATGTCGAAGGCTCAAAGGCAGTGAATTTCCCTGCGAGGGTTCTGAGAATCAGTTCACCCACGGATTCCGGGCTCCATCCAGAAGTGCTCGCCCAAGACATCACCAATGCCGAATCAGCGAATTGGCGGCAGTGGGCGGTTCGGAAGGTCCCTCCGAAATCTTATGAGGCGATGCGTCGCGCGCTTCGTTTGATTGATGAGGAACGCCAGCATATCGCCAGCCGCATTGAGCTTTTGAATGCCATGTCCAGCCGGATAACCAGCGCATTATTGTCCGGTGGACTTGAGATACTTGTTCCAGAACATTTAAGGAAGGACGTCCCTAGTGGCACGAACTAAGAAGGTGGCGGCCGAGGCTGCCCCGAGCACGATGAAGGAACTCAAAGATACTCTGTGGAAAGCCGCAGATAAGCTTCGTGGTTCCATGGATGCCTCGCAGTACAAGGACGTCATCCTTGGCCTGGTCTTCCTCAAGTATGTTTCTGATGCTTTCACTGAACGTCGTGAACAAGTGACAGCTGAACTTACGGCTGACGGTATGAACGAAGAACAAGTAGCTCAACTACTTGACGATGTGGATGAGTACATCGGTCAAGGAGTCTTTTGGGTTCCAGCAAATGCACGCTGGGAATACCTGACCCAAAATGCCAAGGGGCTTGACGCAATCGGCGGTGAAGCCCCCAAGAATATCGGCGAGCTGATCGATGCTGCCATGGATGCAATCATGGCTTCCAACCCACCTCTCACTGGCACTCTGCCACGCGTCTTCAACCGCGAGTCCGTGGATCAGCGCCGTCTCGGTGAATTGTTGGATCTGCTGAACACCACCCGCTTCACCGGCCAAGGTTCGACACGTGCGCGCGACTTGCTCGGTGAAGTCTATGAATACTTCCTGGAGAAGTTCGCTCGTGCCGAGGGCAAGCGCGGCGGAGAGTTCTACACGCCTGCCGGCGTGGTTCGCGTCTTGGTGGAGGTCCTGGAGCCGACCAGCGGACGTGTCTACGACCCGGCTTGCGGTTCCGGTGGCATGTTCGTGCAGACCGAGAAGTTCCTTGATGCCCACAGTGAAGATCGCACCGCGATTTCCGTCTATGGACAGGAACTGAACGAACGCACTTGGCGCATGGCCAAGATGAACCTGGCCATCCACGGCCTGAATGCCAATCTCGGCTCACGCTGGCAGGACACCTTTGCCCGCGATATGCACCCAGAGCTGCAAGCCGACCACATCATGGCCAACCCTCCGTTCAATATCAAGGATTGGGCGCGCAATGAGTCAGATCCGCGCTGGCGCTACGGTGTCCCACCGGCGAACAACGCCAACTACGCGTGGATCCAGCACATCATTTCCAAGCTGGCGCCAGGCGGCACTGCCGGCGTGGTCATGGCTAACGGTTCCATGTCCTCGCACTCCGGCGGGGAAGGCGATATCCGCGCCCAGCTGATTGAGGCGGATCTAGTTTCCTGCATGGTCGCGCTGCCGACACAGCTTTTCCGCTCCACTGCCATCCCGGTATGCACGTGGTTCTTCGCAAAAGATAAGACTGCTGGAGTTCAAGGTTCCGTGGATCGCACCGGCCAAGCGCTCTTCATCGACGCACGTAACCTGGGCTACATGGTGGACCGCGCCGAACGAGCTTTGAGCGACGAGGATATCGCGAGGATCGCTGACACTTTCCATGCATGGCGCGGAAGCGCATCCGCTGATGGCAAGGAATACGCAGACGAGGCAGGCTTCTGCTACTCGGCCACTTTGGCTGAAATCAGAGATGCCGATTATGCACTAACGCCAGGTCGATATGTTGGGGCGGCCGAAGTCGAAGACGATGGAGAGCCGATTGCAGAGAAGATCGCGCGACTTAAGAAGGAACTGTTTGAGCAGTTCGAGGAATCTGAGAGGTTGGCGACTGTTGTGCGCGAGCAGTTGAGGAGCGTTCAAAGTGCCTGAAACGACACGAGTGTTGCTAAAAGATTTACTGATCGCTACCAAAGACGGTGATTGGGGAAAATCTGAACGCGAAGATGGGTACGTTCCATACAGTGTCATTCGGGCCACAGACTTCGGAAACGTCGCTCTAGGAAATACGGGGAATGTCCCCATCCGTTACTTGTCGGCAAAGACTGTGGAGCGACGAACTCTCCAAATTGATGACATTCTAATCGAAACAGCCGGCGGGTCACCTGGGCGGCCAACTGGGCGCACAATGTTAGTTACCGATCGTGTTCTTTCCGGATTCTCTCTACCAGTTACTTGCGCCAGTTTCGCCCGATATATGCGAGTTGACCGTCGACTGGCGGACCCTCGATATATCTACTGGTATTTACAATCTCTTTACCAGTCTGGAGCAATTGAGCAATATCAAGTACAGCACACGGGTGTTGCTCGCTTTCAGTACACGAATTTTGCGTCGACACACAAGGTTCCGATTATCGAAATGCGTGAACAAAAGGCCATCGCCGAAGTCCTCGGCGCGCTCGACGACAAAATTGCTGTCAACGTCAAACTCGCAAACATTGCCGATGAATGGATTCGGGCCGAATACGACTTGCTAACGACCCTAAGTAGCGAGCATCGAGCCCTCTCGGAAATAGTCATAAATCGCCGAAACACTGCGAACCCCGAAATGCTTGAAGCAAAGGTTCCATATGTAGGCCTTGAACACATTCCAAGACGATTGATGTGGCTCGGGGAACACGGTTCATCCGATGAAGTGAGTAGCAACAAGAGCCATTTCAAGGCAGGAGATATTCTATTCGGAAAACTCCGACCCTACTTCCACAAGATTGTCACGGCGCCTAAAGCAGGGATTTGTTCGACGGATGTTCTAGTACTTACGCCCATGGATGAAGCACTATCGGGCTTTGCTTTGGCATCACTTGCCCATGATGGTGTCGTACAGGCTGTCACGTCTGCCAGCGAGGGCACACGAATGCCCCGCACAAGTTGGAAGGATCTCTCCAGCATTAATGTTCCTTGGCCAGGTCACGAAGCCGCAGAATCCTTCAGTACAAGGGTCTCAGCCATTCGGGATTACGTCATTGGCCTTATGGCCGAGAACCAGACCCTAGCAGCTACTCGCGACGCGTTGCTCCCCCAGCTAATGTCGGGCAAGCTGCGCGTCAAGGAGGCCGAAGCACTCGGTGAGTCCGTGGTGCAACCGGCCGTTAATGCTTCTCGCGTACCGGAGAAATTCTAGTTTGACTTAGTTGCACGACGGAAAGGCAAGTGGTATGAATTCGCAGGACAACACTTCAGCTTCGGACGACGTTGTACTTTTCGCAAGTACGCCGTCTGCCGCTGGCCTTCCCGAGTGGTACCCGTTGCTACTTAGTTCGATCAGTGACCGCATTTCCCAGGGACAACGTAAAGCCGCCCTGGCCGCCAACCAAGAATTGATCATTACCTATTGGCATATCGGTCGCGACATCCTCGATCGCCAATCTCAGCAGGGTTGGGGAACCAAAGTCATTGACCGGCTCTCTGCCGATCTGCGAGATCGGTATCCAGACGTCAAGGGCTTCTCACAGAGAAATCTGAAGTATATGCGAACCTTGGCCGGTGTTTGGACAGCTGAGGCAATTGTGCAAGCGCCGCTTGCACAATTGCCTTGGTATCACCACATCGCCCTGTTGGAGAAGCTCAACGAAGAATCCACGCGCATATGGTACGCCCAAGCAGCGCTTGCCGAAGGCTGGTCACGCAACCATCTGGTACGCCAGATCGAGACACGCATGCATGAACGCAGTGGGCAGGCAACTTCCAACTTCAATACAGTGCTGCCCTCATCGACTTCATCTGTAGTCCAGGAAGCCACGAAGGATCCTTACGTCTTCGATTTCCTGGAGCTGACAGAATCCCATAATGAACGAGAGCTTGAAGGCCAACTGTTGCAGCACGTCGAGCGTTTCCTGCTGGAACTTGGACGGGGATTCGCGTTTGTCGGACGGCAATTGCGGTTGGATGTAGCTGGAGATGAGTTCTTCCCGGATCTAGTCTTCTACAACTTCATCCTCCGCCGATTCGTGGTGGTTGAGTTGAAGGTGGGCAAGTTCGAGCCCGGCCACCTCGGCCAGTTGGGAATGTACATGAGTGCTGTAGATGACCTGCTGGCACAGCCAGGTGATGAACCTACCGTCGGCCTTTTGCTGTGCAAGACCAAGAACTCCGTGGTTGCCGAGTATGCGTTGCGTGGTTTCAAGTCGCCTATTGGCGTTGCCGAATGGGCTACCGAGATCAAGGATTCACTTCCAGATGATGTCTCTCGAAGCTTGCCGAGTGTCGATGAATTGGAAGCGGAACTCGCCGCCACCGATATCGCCAACACGGACCATCCCGGATGAAAACCACAAGGCTTGCAACCCGATGAATCTTCGCTCCGAGAAAAAGGATCTAGCTCAATGACAACGAACACCAGCTTCTCCGAAGCGGACCTCGAAGGCCTCGTACTTGAATGGCTCGGCGACGGATGGCGTCCTGCCCACGGCCAGGACATTGCACCGGGCACTAGCGAGCGTGAATCTTGGGATGAACTACTAATTCGTCCGCGTCTGCTCACCGCGCTGCGTCGCCTGAACCCCGGTATCCCGGAGCAGTACCTGCAGCAGGCCTGCGCGGAAATCGCAGCTCCAGCATCCCAGGATGCGATCACCGAGAACTACCGCATGCACAAAATATTCGTGGACGGCTACCGGCTGACCTACTTGGACCCGGACGGAACCGAGCAGAATCCCACGCTGCGCCTGATCGGTGCCGAAGAGACGGACAATGATTGGTTGGCCGTCAGCCAGGTCACCCTGGTCCAGGGCGACTACAAGCGCCGCTTCGATGTCGTCTTGTACTGCAACGGCATGCCGGTGAGCATCATGGAACTGAAGCGGGCTGGATCCAAGAGCACAGACGTTGCCGCCGCTCACGCCCAGCTGCAGACCTACCTGCGGGAGTTCCCGCTGGCTTTCCGCTTCTGCGTCTTCACCTTCGCCTCCGACGGGTTGGATGCCAAGTACGGGACCCCGTTCACGCCGCTGAACCACTTCTCCCCGTGGAATGTCGATGATGACGGTATCCCCGTCCCCGCCGACTTGGTCATCGACGGCGACGCGGTCCTACCGATCGAGACTGCCATTGCAGGGTTATACAACCCGACCCGCTTCCTCCAGCTGTTGCGTTCCTTCACCGCCTTCGATGCCGGAGCCGAGGGGCTGCTCAAGCGCATCGCCAAGCCGCACCAGTACTTCGCTGTTAACAAAGCCGTCGGATCCACAGTTGATGCCGTGCGCACCAATGGCAAGGCCGGCGTAGTCTGGCACACCCAGGGGTCGGGCAAGTCCATGGAAATGGAGCTCTACACTGCCTCGGTCATGCGCCACCCTGCGCTGAAGAATCCAACGGTCGTGGTGATCACCGACCGCAATGAACTCGACGGGCAGCTCTATTCCGGGTTCGCCCGCTCCCAGCTGCTGCCTGACACTCCCAAGCAGGTCCGCCGCCGCACCGAGCTGCGCTCCGAGCTCTCCGGGCGGGTCACCGGAGGCATCTACTTCACCACCCTGCAGAAATTCGGGCGCACCAAGGACGAGAAGGAAGCGGGCACCGAGCACCCGCTGCTCAGTGATCGGAAGAACATCATCGTCATCGTCGATGAGGCGCACCGCAGCCACTATGACGATCTGGACGGCTATGCCAGGCATCTACGCGATGCCCTGCCCAACGCAACACTCATCGCATTCACCGGCACCCCGATCTCTTTCGAGGACCGCAATACCCGTGATGTCTTCGGCGACTACATCGACGTCTACGACCTTTCCCGGGCCGTGGAAGACGGCGCCACCGTGCCCGTCTATTTCGAGCCACGCCTGATAAAGGTGCAGCTGGCCGATGGGCGCACCCTGGAAGACTTGGACGCGGATGCCGACCGCGTGACACTGGGTCTGGATGACACCGAGCGTGCGCGCATCGAGCAGTCCGTGGCCGTGGTCAATGCGGTCTACGGCGCCCCTGAGCGACTAGCCGAACTAGCCAGGGACCTGGTCTCGCACTGGGAACAACGCCGGGATACCGTGGCACCCTTCATCGCTGACACTTCTGGCGCACCAACTTATGGCAAGGCCATGATCGTTGGAGGAACGCGTGAGATCTGCGCAAATCTCTACTCAGCCATCACTGCCCTGCGTCCAGATTGGCATTCCGATGAGCTGGACAAGGGCAAGATCAAGGTCGTGTACTCCGGGACCGCGTCGGACGTTCCACCAGTATCCGACCACGTCCGCCGCGACTCCGCGAACAACTCCATCAAGGAACGTCTCAAGGATCCCGAAGATGAGCTGGAATTAGTCATCGTCAAAGACATGATGCTCACCGGCTTTGATGCTCCTCCCCTGCATACTTTGTATTTGGACCGTCCGCTCAAGGGTGCTTTGCTCATGCAGACCCTTGCCCGCGTCAACCGCACCTTCCGTGGAAAGTGTGATGGCCTGCTTGTCGCCTATGCCCCGTTGGCTGAAAACCTCACCACCGCGTTGGCTGAATACACGGCAGATGACCGCAAGAACCAGCCCGTGGGCAGGAACATTGATGAAGCCATAGCCCTGGCGGTGGACCTCGTCAGCCAGATCCGCGTTCTGCTCGCTGGTCACGATTGGAAAGCCGTACTCGGCAAGCCCGGGCCGAAGTCGTTCCTGAACGCTGTCACCGGCGCGGTCAACTATTTGCGTGATCCTGCGACCCCGGGAAATAGTGGAGTTGCCGAAGGCGCACAGCCTCTGGCCGTCCAGTACCGGTCCACCGCTGGTCGGCTGGCACGGGCGTGGGCTCTGTGTACCGGTTCTGGCAAGCTGGAAGAGCTCCGCCCGGAGATCCAGGTGTACGAGGAAATTCGCGTATGGATGGGCAAATTCGACGCCCAGGACCGACAAGCGCAAGGACTGCCTGTTCCTGAAGAAATCCAGCGGCAGTTGGCCCAGATCATTGCCACGGCAACCGACGCAACCGGCAAGGTCCTGGATATCTATGAGGCCGCAGGCATGCCGAAACCTTCGCTCAGCGACCTGACACCGGAATTCGTTGCCAAGACGCAGAAGGCGCGAAATCCGCAGTTGGCCATTGAATCCTTGCGCAAACTTGTTGCCGAGGAATCCGCGAAGTCCACCCGGAATAACGTCATCCGCCAGCGTGCGTTCTCTGAACGCATCACCGAACTGATGACCAAATACACCAACCAGCAGTTGACCTCTGCAGAAGTCATTGCCGAGTTGGTGGAACTGGCCAAAGAGGTAGCCGAGGAATCCAACCGCGGCCAGAAGTTCACACCACCCATGGACAACGACGAGCTGGCGTTCTACGACGCGGTGGCTATGAATGAATCCGCCCTGATGGAACAAGGCGAAGACATGTTGGCCACCATTGCACGTCAGCTGGTCCAGGTCATGCGTCGCGATGTGCGTACCGACTGGACCGTCCGCGAGGATGTCCGGGCCAAGCTGCGGTCTTCGGTGAAGCGGCTTCTGATCCTGAACGGATACCCGCCAGACAAGCAGCCCGAAGCCATCAAGCTCGTCATCGAGCAGATGGAAACGATGGCACAACGCTTCACCAACTAAAGCAGATCAAACATTTTGTCAGAAAGGCGAGAAGATGCTTCGGCAAGTAACCTCAGTTGAAAACTTTCGTGGTTTACACCAGGAGTTAATGGGTGACGAAGTAGTGTTCGCGAAGAAGAGCATCATCTTCGGATCAAACGGCTCTGGGAAATCATCGGTTTCTGAACTATTTCGTACTTTATCCATTGAACCTGGATCACCTTGCAGTCTAAAAATTTCCACTTCCAGCCTCAACTCGAAGGCGAAGAAAGTAAAGACCGGTGAAAAATTAGACATAGCCAACATACAGGTATTCAACCATTTTTACGTTGAAGAAAAACTTCGAGAATTTCTTGACGCATCAGGAGAATCTGAGACTATATTCAAATTCGGCGACAATGCAGATGCAGCTACGTCACAGCTCGCTGCCGAAGAATTCATTGCCCACTACAAAGCACGTCTGAAGTCAGTTTCTTCGGCAGATAAGGATTGCAAAGAATCGCTCAAACGAAGTCTATCGCTCTTTAAGGAGCAGGTAGTCGAAGCACTAAACGTGGTGGACCCAGATAAATACTCTTCATACAGATTTGACGTTCGGGTAGCGAAAAGACATCTTGACAAGAACGGCCTGAAAAGTCTTAACACAGATGATTATGGCCATCATTTCCGCACCGCGACAATGGATGCCCCGGACACAATCAGTGCGGTTGTCCTACCCGAAACTTCGTCGGCCAAGTTGCTAAAGCAACTTCGACTAGCAACGAGCCAACTGACCACGGCTATTGTCATTCAGGAATTGGCAGCTGATCAAGAAGTTGACGACTGGGTACGTCTTGGACTCAGGCTGCACAATAACGAATCTGTATGCAAGTTCTGCAGTGGCCTTCTCACCGAAGACCGTAAGGTCGACTTGCGAAAACACTTCGATGACTCATCAAATTTGGTAAGGGAAGAGCTGGCTAGAATAGCTGCTACATCAGCAGCGGAACGCTCAAAATTAGAGTCATGGGTGCAAGATTTACCAAAGAAATCAGAATTCTATCCAGATCTCCAACAGGCCGCTGATGAGCACATCTCAAGAATCCTAAACTGGGCAACGCGTAGACGAGATGAACTGGACAACATTATGAAACTGGTCGAAAGGAAAATAGAGAAATTCTATGAACCGCTAGACCTGCCCAATGATTTCCGGCTGGAAGATGCTCCGATTGATGACTTGGAGCAGCTAATTAACGCCCACAATCTTCGTTCAGCGGACCACGCTGAAGCGGCCCTCAATTCTGCTAATGCAATAGTTGAACACCTCGCGGAACGTCACTCGACACAATATAAGATTGCGGACGCGCGTGTCCCGCGCTTAGCGGACTTGCAAGCAAAACTGAGCGCCCGACTGCAGCATCATGAAGACCGAGCTGCTCATTACAAGGCCGCACAAACGGACGCGGCTGTCATGGCTAAATCAATTGATGACGATGTCAAAAATGTCTTCGGTCGCCAAGATATCGATGTGAGGCCGTCCTCCGATGCGACTGGCTACGTGATCGCGCGCCATGGCCTACCAGCAACGAATCTTAGCGAAGGCGAACGCAAGATAATTGCTCTATCTTACTTCGTACGGTCCCTCGAAGCCGACGACGTAGACCAGGACAACTTAGTCGTAGTCGTCGATGACCCCGTCTCAAGCCTCGACCGAGAGAACATGTACGCTGCGTTCGCTTGGCTGAATGAAAAACTTGATCATTACCCACAGTCAATAGTTCTTACTCATGATTTCGAGCTGTTACGACTGTATACGGTTTCGACTTCAAATCAGCGGAAGGCGTCACTAAAGAAAATTGGCGGCGGCAACGCTGCGGAGAAATGGTTCCCTCGTGTGAATTTCTTGGAGCTATCCCGGTGTGAAAATTTCTCTCACCCAGAGCAGAATATTCAGTTGCAGGAGTTTCCCGTTTTCCTTCTCCAGCACAACTCGGAATATCATTACCTTTTCAATAAAGTTGTTACTACCGCTCGTTCGGATGGAGACGATTCACTCCTGCCCCTCGTTGGAAATGCAAGTCGTCGTTTGCTCGAAGGATTCGCTACTTTTGAGGGACCCGCCGGGACGAGCTTTCAAGAGAAAATCGATATGGCGTGCAAGGGCAAAGTGGACGACATTGTCAAAAATCGAGTTGTAAAGTTTGCCCACGGTCAATCACACCGAGAAAATCCAAATCCCTCAACTGGGGTAGATCTACCTACAGTTCGAAAAGAACTTCAGACATTATTAGGTCTAATTCGTGGCTGCAACTCCGAGCATTTCGAGAGGATGTGCAAGGCAACTCAGACGACACCAGATTGGTGATATTGCTAAAGATACCCAGGAGAAACCTACGAACCACAAGGGTTCGTACCTTCCGACAATCAACGTTCCTAACGGGTCTGCGAGTAGAACCAGTTGATGTGCTCTTCAAGCAGCTGGGCCGCCCGTTCGCGCTGGTTCGTCGCAAACGCGTGGTGGATGGCCTTGTGCTGACGGCGCAGGATGCGGACCACCGGCTGCCAGGCCTCGTCGCTGGGCACCGATTCGGAGACATAGTCGCTGATCGAGTTGCGCAGCGATTCCATCATCGATTCCACTACCGCGTTGCCGGCCATGGAGGCCAGGAGCACATGGAACTCGGCATCAATGCGGTGGAAGGCCTCGCGCGAGAGCTGCGCGTCGTCCATGCGCATGATCAGCACCGCGGTGCGGTCAATGACCTGCTGGGCATGGATCGGATCGCGCGGCGTCATTTGCGCTGCCCAGGTTTCCAGCAGGATGCGAGATTCGACGATCTCGCGGACGTTGATCCCCTTGGCCGCCAAGTGCAGGCGCAATGCCTGCGAAATGCCTGCCGAGGGGTTGGAGATGATCACCGCTCCGGAGTTGGGCCCGGAGCCGGTTGAAGTCTTGATAATGCCCATCACATCAAGGATGCGGATGGCATCGCGGACCGAGGCCCGCGAGATCCCATGCTGCTCCGCGAGCGCACGCTCGCCGGGAAGCTGGTCTCCAACGGAGAGCTTCTCCTTGCGCAGATCCTCTTCAATTGCTTGGAGAACAATCTGGTACGCACGCGGAGCTGGGTTTACTGGCATCGGATCTATTTTAGCCGTTCACGGCTAAGGCAGCATCCAGGACAGAACCGGGGTGGACTGCAGGTAAACCAAGCAGCACAGCACCAGCAGCATGCCTACGGACCAACCGGCAACCTTCTTGAGGATCACCGACTCCTGGCCTTCCATCTTCACCGAGGTAGCGGCGATGGCCAGGTTCTGCGGGGAGATCAGCTTGCCGACCACGCCGCCGGAGGTGTTGGCGGCAACCAGCAGGTTCGGATCGATGCCGGCATTGATGCCAGCGGTCTGCTGCAGCTTGGCGAACAGCGCGTTGGCCGAGGTATCCGAGCCGGTCACCGCGGTGCCGATCCAGCCCAGGATTGGCGACAGGAAGGCGAAGAATGCGCCGGTGCCTGCCAGCCAGGTGCCAATGGTGATGGTCTGGCCCGAAAGGTTCATTACGTAAGCCAGGCCGAGGACCGACAGGATGGTCAGCGCGGCGTAGCGCATGTTGTAGACGGTCTTGCCGATTTCGGCAGCACCCTCGGCGAAGGTCATCTTGTACTTGCCGTTGCCGTCGTTCTTCGCGTAGACCAGGGCCACGATCAGGCCGGTGATCAGCAGCAAGGTGCCCGGGGAGGATAGCCACTGGAAGTTGTAGATGGTCGAAGATACCGCTTCGCCATCAGCATTCAGGATCTTGCCGTCCAGTCCTGGCCAGCCGAACTTGATGTCCGTGGTTGCCAGCCACGCAGGAATGTCCACGCCCAGCTTCCACAGCTTGGCCACGCCGAAGATGACGATAACCAGCAGGTACGGGAACAAAGCCATCCAGGTGTTGACCGGGTGCAGCTTGGCATTGGCCTCGTATGGAATAGCGGCGGCTTCAGCAGTCAGCACGCGCTGGCGTGCCTCGTCGGCACCCTTTGGAGTCCAGAAGCGCAGCAGGATCACTGCGGCGGCCAGGCCAACCAGCGCAGCAACGATATCGGTCAGCTCATAGGAGAAGTAGGTCGAGCACAGCCACTGGGCGACACCGAAGGAAATGCCGATGGTCAGCGTTGCCGGCAGGGTCTGGCGCATGCCGCGCCAGCCGTCGAGGATCAGCACCAGGATCGACGGGACGAACAGCGCCAGCAGCGGGGACTGGTGGCCAACGATGGCGCCGATGTCGGCAGCCGGGATGCCGGTCAGGGCACCGGCGGTGGTGATCGGGATCGCCACGGCGCCGAAGGCCACCGGGGCGGTGTTGGCGATCAGCACGGCGCAGGCTGCGCGCAGCGGCGACAGGCCCAATGCCAGCAGCATGGTGGCGGTAATCGCCACCGGTGCGCCGAAGCCTGCCAGCGCTTCAAGCAGGCCGCCGAAGCAGAAAGCAATCAGCACGGCCTGGATGCGCACGTCGCCGCCGCCGATGACGTCGAAGACGCGGCGCAGGTCTTCGAAGCGGCCCGACTTGACGGTGACCTGGTAGAGGAAGATCGCCATGACAACGATCCAGACAATAGGGAAGGCACCGAAGACCATGCCCATCAGTCCGGAGTTCAATGCCAATCCAACCGGCATGTTCCAGCCGAAGATCGCCACGAGGATGGCAACAGCGAGCGAGCCGAGGCCGGCCCAGTGGGCCTTGACCTTGACTACCGCCAGAAGTACGAAGAAGGCTACAAGCGGGATCAGTGCGATGAGCGCTGAAACAGCTATGCTCCCCGCGATCGGATCCGTGGAGGGTGTAAACACGGTGTGGGCGTCCTTACTCGAGATGGTCTGACCATATGTGGTCCGACCACCTAGAGTACAAGGTGAGAGCTATCACAACAAGTCTTGACTATTACGAAGTGCGTGGCATAGTATGGTCTGACCACACCCTGAAAGAGTCATTTATTATGCGAATTGCTCTCTTTGCCACGTGCATTGTGGATGCTATGTATCCGGAAACCGCCAAGTCGACAGTGAAAATCCTGGAACGCTTGGGCCATGAAGTCATTTTCCCCAAGGCGCAAGCCTGCTGTGGGCAAATGCACATGAATTCCGGTTATATGCCTGAAGCCCTGCCCGTGGTCGAAAACCACATCAATGCCTTCGACACCGAAGACTATGACGTCGCGGTGGCCCCCTCGGGCTCCTGCGTTGCTTCGGTCAAGCACCAGCACCCTTTCCTGGCAGAGCGCCTGGGCAAGCCGGAGCTCAAGGAACGCGCAGTTGCCGTGGGCAAGCGCACCTATGAACTGAGCCAACTGCTGGTGGATGTCCTGGGGATCACCAACGCCGCCGAGCAGCTGGGCAGCTACTTCCCGCAGACCATCACCTACCACCCTTCCTGCCACGGCATGCGTTCGCTGAAACTCGGCGATCGGCAACTTGATCTGCTCAAGACCGTCGGCGGCATCACCGTCAACGAGCTTCCGGAAGCTGACCAGTGCTGCGGCTTCGGCGGTACCTTCTCGATCAAGAACTCCGATGTCTCCACGGCAATGCTCGAAGACAAGATGAAGAACATCTGCTCCACCGGCGCCTCGGCCTGCGCGGGCGGCGACGCCTCCTGCCTGATGCACATCGGCGGCGGACTTTCGCGCACCGGAGCCAAGCCAAAGACCCTGCACCTGGCAGATATCCTGGCCAGCACCATGGAAGAGACGGTGTCACTGTGACTCAGGTATTCCTCGGCATGCCTGCCGGCGGGCAGGGCAACCTGTTCGAGACCGAGCCATTCCCCAAGGCCGCGCACCGCGAACTGGGCAACACCCAGATGCGCAAGAACCTGCGCCACGCCACCCACACCATTCGCGACAAGCGGCTGAACGTCGTCGGCGAGCTTCCGGACTGGGAAGAGCTGCGCGACGCCGGCAGCGCCATCAAGAACCTGACGATGGCCAACCTCGAAGAGCGTTTGGAAGAGTTCGAGAAGAACTTCACCGCCCGGGGCGGCATTGTCCACTGGGCCCGTGACGCGGACGAAGCCAACAAGATCGTTACCGAGCTGGTCAAGGCGACCGGCTCGAAAGAGGTCGTCAAGGTCAAGTCCATGGCCACCCAGGAAATCGGCCTGAACGAGCACCTGGAGACCGAGGGCATCGAAGCCTTCGAAACCGACCTTGCCGAGCTGATCGTCCAGCTGGGCAACGACAAGCCAAGCCACATCCTGGTTCCGGCGATCCACAAGAACCGCACCGAGGTGCGCGACATCTTCCTCAAGGAAATGCCGGTAGTGGATCCGAACCTGACCGATGAGCCAGCCAAGCTGGCCGAAGCTGCCCGCAAGCACCTGCGCAAGAAGTTCCTTTCCGCCAAGGTCGCCATCTCCGGCGCGAACTTCGCGCTGGCTGATACCGGCACCCTGGGCGTAGTGGAATCCGAGGGCAACGGCCGCATGTGCCTGACCCTGCCCGAAACCCTGATCACGGTCATGGGCATCGAGAAGGTTCTCCCCCACTGGGAGGACATCGAGGTCTTCATGCAGCTGCTGCCGCGGTCTTCCACCGGCGAGCGCATGAATCCCTACACCTCGCTGTGGACCGGCGTGAGCGAAGACGATGGCCCGCAGAACGTGCACATCGTGCTGCTGGATAACGGCCGCACCCGCGCCCTGGCCGACCGCTTCGGCCGCACCGCGCTGAACTGCATCCGCTGCTCGGCGTGCATGAACGTGTGCCCAGTGTACGAGCGCACCGGCGGCCACGCCTACGGTTCGACCTACCCGGGCCCGATCGGCGCAATCCTCTCCCCGCTGCTGACCGGCATCCAGGTCGAGGAAAACGGCTCCTTGCCATATGCTTCCTCGCTGTGCGGCGCCTGCTACGACGCTTGCCCGGTGAAGATCAACATCCCGGAAATCCTCGTGCACCTGCGCGGCGAGGATGTGGATGCCAACCGCGACAAGCACAAGCTCCCGACCCAGATGGATCTGCTGATGAAGGGCGGCTCCTGGGCGTTGGGCAAGGGCAAGAACCTCGGCCTGCTCGAAAAGGCCTTGCCGCTGGGCCGGCTGATGTCCGGCAAGGAAAAGAAGATCAAGAAGCTTCCGGGCATCGCCGCAGGGTGGACCGCCAGCCGTGACATTCCCGCCCCGCCAAACAAGTCCTTCCGCGACTGGTGGAGCGACGAGAAGGAGTCCAAGTGAGCGCAAAAGACGAAATCCTGGGACGGATCCGCTCGGCACTAGCCGATGCTCCCGTCGCCCAAGAGGTACCCCGCGAATACCGCAAGACCTCGGATATGGGTGAAGCTGAGCTCATCGACCTGCTGGTGGACCGCTTGGTGGATTACAAGGCCGGGGTGGACGTCATTGACGCCGCGCAGATCCCGGAATACGTAGCGGCCAAGCTGGCGGGAGCCTCCAGCGTTGTCTACCCGCATGGCTTGGACACCGACTGGCTCTCAGGGCTGGGCGAGAAGGTCGAGCAGCGCATCGATGCCCCGGGCGCACGGCTGAGCATCGCCGAACTGGATGAAACCAGCGCCGTGGTCACCTCGTCGGCCGTTTCGGTCGCCGAGTCCGGCACCATCATCCTCGATGGCGAGCCAAACCAGGGCCGCCGCGCGATTTCGCTGGTACCCGACCACCATGTGTGCATCGTGCCGATCTCGTCGATCGTGCGCCTGCTGCCAGAAGCCATGCCGCGACTGGCCATCACCCGTCCGCAGACCTGGATCTCCGGCCCGTCGGCCACCAGTGATATCGAGCTGGAGCGCGTTGAAGGCGTGCACGGCCCGCGTACCTTGGACGTCCTGATGGTTCGCGGCCTGTAAGGCTGGCGCAATAAGCTTTCGCGGCCGGTTCCCCCCTCCTAAACCTCCAGGGGAACCGGCCGCGAGTGCATTTAAGTGTGCTGTCGGCTTCTTGCCCTAGCCGCCGGCAATAAAACCCTTCAGGTCCGCCTCTATTCGATCGCGCGCGGCAAAAAAGCGAAGCCGGCAGTCCAGCTTCGAACATTTCGCGGAAGCGCACCGGTGGCATGGAAACGCTCAAGCCCGCGATGACTTCCCTGGCTCCATCGTGACGGCAATCCGTTATGCTTCCCTTGCCTCGGATTTTCATCACCGGAGATATCTGGCGCACCCAGCCCGCCAATCCTGTCCAGGCTTGGACGTGTCTATGGCGCTGCCGCTGGACGCGACCGGTGAGTTGGGCGAATTCTTCGCTCAATTCATGACTGAATCACCAGTAACTGCCTAGCTGCCGATGCGTCATCTGCCCGTGGCAGCTGTCATCCAAAACAGCATCAGCGGGCAGATTCTGATTACATGGATAGGCAGGCGGAAGATTCTCACTTGAAGGGCCGGGATGGAGAAACAACAGGACCTTCGGATTTCGGTACGCACCATTCCCGATTCGGCTTTGCGCTTCGTCGGCTTCCTTTCCTTCTTCGACCGCTATGGCACCCCTCCCATGCTGGTCGCACTTTCGCTGGGTACCTCGCTCAGTTTCGCCCAAGCTGTCCAACTGGTAGCTTCCTATGCCTTGTTCTATGCCATTGGCCAGCCGATCTGGGGCGTGCTTAGCGATCGTTTCGGGCGTCTGGCGGTTTTGCGCGCGGCGCTCATCGGCGCTGGCCTCGGCGCGGTCGCCAGCATCATGTTCACCGACTATTTGCCGCTACTCATTGCCCGCTCCCTCACCGGGTTTATGTTCGGCGCGCTGTATCCAACGCTGATGACGCTCCTGGGCGATACGCGTACCGGGGTAGAACGCGCGCGGGGCTTATCTGATTTGCAGATCTATTCCTCGCTGGGCACCACCCTGGCGACATTAGCTTCAGGAGCATTGGCAACATACGCGAACTGGCGGCTGGTGTTCCTGTTGCCTGCACTGGGTTGCGTAGCGGCCCTGTATAGCTTGCGGAAGGCGGCAGAGCCCGAACATTCGCGTTCCGGATTCCAATTCCGTGCAGCTTTGCGTCCCATGAATTTGGCCCTTTATGCCATCGTCTTCCTCGAAGGCGGGCTGCTCATGGGATTGCTGACCTATATCGTTCCCGCCTTGCAAGAATCCGGTGTCGCTATTGGCTTGGCGGGAGCGCTAGGTTGCGCTTTTGCCCTGGGAGTCATTCTGGGTGCACGCTTGATGCGCCGATTGGTGGCACGCATTGGCCGAACGTGGCTTATTGGGGGTGGCGGCCTGGTGCTTTGCGCAGCTTTCCTCCCCTCGGCGTTCGCTCCCTCCCCTGCCTCCTACACCTTCACCGCGTTCTTCCTGGGTGCCACGAACGCGATCATGCACTCATCAATGCAGGGGTGGGCGACCGATATCTCGCCTGACGCGCGGGCCACCACCGTTTCACTGTTCGTTTTTGCCCTGTTCGCGGGGGCATCTGCGGCGACCTACCTAACTGCAGATCTAGCGCAGAATGGCCACTACGGCCAGATCTTCGGAATCGGCTTGGCACTGAGCCTATTACTTGTGGCGGTGGCGACTGGCACTCATGCGCTGTGGCGCAGAATGCATCCAGCCAGCTGACTTCACTGGCAGGTAGGGGGCATTCTGGCATTGCAGAGAGTTCTTCTAGAGATTAGATGTTATTGCCGGTTGCATGTGAGAATCTTGAATTAAGCGAACGAGCCTCACAAGCGGAAAGCAGGTTGCCATGACCAGTCCAGGCGAAGAACCACGAAACCCCTATTCTTCAGGGCACCAGGGTCAGAACCGGCAGTACCAGCAGCCTGGTTCCTACGATCTCAACGGCGTCCCGCAACAGCCTTACTACAATCAACAGGCACATGGCCAACCGGGCCAGTACCCCCAGGGCAACTTCGGCTATCCGACAGCATCCCAATTTCAAGGCACCCAGCTGGCACAGACCTCGATGATTCTTGGCATTGTGTCCATCTTCGTTGCAGGCGTGATCCTTGGCCCGATTGCTATTTTCAAGGCCAATAAAGCCGAAAGGGAATTCAATACGGTATCCACGGTCGGCAAAGTGACCGGTTGGATCGGCACCATTTTGGGCGTGCTCTGGATCGTGTATGTCGCATTCCTTGTCATCGGTGCTATCGCATTTTCCGTGGACCCGTCATTCAGCGGGTCCTAGGCACTTCTTCCCTCCACTTTAACGACAAAGCCTCCGGCTCACTTTCGTGAGCCGGAGGCTTTGCCGGTATCGGCCCTTGTCCCGTCATCCCCATGACGGCCTTCGGGAAACTTTTACTCTGCGGTTGGCAGTACGAACGAAGCGTCGATTTCGATCTTGACCTTGTCGCTGACCAGAACGCCACCGGCTTCCAGTGCTGCGTTCCAGGTGATGCCGAATTCCTTGCGGGAGATGGTCGTGGATGCGAAGAAGCCAACGCGGGTTGCACCGAAAGCGTCTACAGCTTCGCCGCCGAGCTCTGCTTCGAATTCAACTTCCTTGCTCACGCCGCGGATGGTCAGATCGCCAACGAGAATGAACTCGCCAGCCTCGCCCTTGACCGCAGTGGACTTGAAGGTCATGGTTGGGAACTGCTCGGCGTTGAAGAAGTCCTCGCCCTTCAGGTGGCCGTCGCGGTTAGCGTCCTTGGTGTTGACCGATGCGATCTGGACGGTTGCCTCGACCGAGGAGTCCGCCAAGGTTGCGCCGGTGGTCAGGGTTGCGTCGAATTCAGTGAAGCTGCCGCGAACCTTGGAGATGCCTGCGTGGCGAACCGAGAAGCCGATCTCGGAGTGCGATGCGTCGAGGTTCCAGGTTCCGGTGGTCAGTGCAGATGCAGTCATGTCTAAGTCCTTTCGTCGGGCCATCAAGTAGTTGACGCCTCAATTTGTTTTGCTGATACCAGTATGACACTAATGAAGTTGAAGCGTCAACCACTTTCCCTAAAAAAGTTTCATCTGGCTATTCAAGAGATCCGTATTTTGATACTGACTAGGAAAGTTTCTACTGAAGTCATTTTTCATGCACCCCTTTACTCAGACGCGTACATGGCTAGACTGAGGCCATGAACGCAAATGACCCAGTTCCCGATCATGCCCAAGAAGAAGCCGAGTTATCCGCAGAGCTAGAGGAAATTTGGCAGGAAGAATCCATCACTACCGCTGCCACGACCGAAATCGCCGATGAAGTCGACGGCGAGCTAGGCACCCGGAACCAGCAATAGGTAGATGGCCTCCACCTATTTCTATCCTGCAAGCAAATCCATCCGAGAGAAACCAATCCCCAGTGAATCCTCGGCGACATTGAAATGGATCCCCGGCATCGCGATGCCGGGGATCCATTGCTTAATCCATGCAGTTTTCGTTGCCTCGGTTAGGGATTGGAGACCAAGCCTTGGCCAACCATCCATTCGAAGGCAACATCCGCCGGTTCACGGCCAACCACGTCCACCTGGTAATTCAGGTCCATCAAGACCTGATCAGTCAGCAACGGAGCGATCTTGTCCATGATCTGCTGGATTTCCGGGTGCTTTTCAAGGAATTCTCCGTTGAAAGCCGGGGCGGCGTTGTAGCTTGGGAAATACTTCCGGTCATCTTCCAGCACGGTCAAGTTAAGCGCCTTGATGCGCCCGTCAGTGGTGAAGACTTCACCGAAGTTGCACGCGCCATTAGCGGTTGCCTGGTAAATGGCACCCACGTCGTACAGACCGATATTGTCCTCAGCCACTTCTGAACCACGGTCGATATCGTAGTGTTCCAGCATTGGAGTCAGACCGTCTCGACGGGAATTGAATTCCGGGTCGACGCAGAACGTCAGATCTTCGGGGTCCAGCGTCTGCAGTTCGGAAAGCTTGGTGATACCCAGCCGCTTGGTCGTTTCTTCGTTCATCGCCAATGCGTAGGTGTTGTTCAACGGTGCCGGATTTCCCCAGATAATTCCATTGGCAACATCCTCATCGTGCACCGACTGCCACTGCTCTTCTTCACCCACAACAGGTGATTCGTGGCCCAAGTAGGTCAGCCACGCGGTACCGGTGTACTCCCAGAGCACGCTCGCGTCGCCGGAAAGCAGCAACTGACGTGCCGGCTGGGAGCCAGGAACATTGGTCAGGTCGGTGACGTCATAGCCGGCAGCCTTGAGCGCGATCACGGTGATCTTCCCCAGCAGCAGCTGCTCGGTAAAGGACTTGGACGTGACGGTCACGGTGGTGTCTTCAGCGTTTTCGACCAGCGGCTTGATCTCGGCGGGGCCGGCGTTGGGCACCGTCCCGGTCGATGGGCTAAGTCCGCACCCAGTCATTCCGATCAGCGCGGCCATGGACAGGACAGCTAAATTCAGTTTGCGGTTCACGAAAGTCCTCTCGGTCGTGCCACCTGTTCGACGACGCGGCCAAGCCAGTCAATCGTCAAAGCCAGCAAGGCCACTAGCAACGAGCCGGCAATCAGCACCACATTCAGGTTCAGGTTCACACCCGTAGTGATCAAGATGCCCAGCCCGCCGCCGTTGATAAAGGTTGCCAACGTCGCGGTGCCTACCAGCAGCACCAGGGCTGTGCGGATGCCCGATAGCATCACCGGGACGGCCAACGGCAGCTCGACCTTCAACAGCACGGACATCTGGCTCATGCCGATTCCCCGCCCGGCCTCCACCAGGCGTTCATCAACCTGCTGCAGGCCAACAATGGTGTTGGAGAGCACCGGAAGAATCGCATAGATCACCAGTGAGACAATGGCAGTTGTCGGGCCGAACCCCAACCAGAAGGCCAAGAGCACGATGACGCCAATGGCGGGTGCGGCTTGGCCGAAGTTGGCAATGGCGCGCACCGCCGGGGCTGCCTTGCGCAGTCCGGGGCGAGTGAGCAGCACGCCGAGCGGAATCGCGATCAGCAGCACGATGAGCGCCGAGATGACCGTGATCTTCAGGTGGTCGAGGGTGTAGCCCCAAATCGTTGCCGGATCCAGCGTTTGCTGTTCGGTCTCGGTCAGGTCGGCTGTTACCAGCCAACCCACCAAGATGGCGAAAGCAGCTGCGATTCCGGCGATCTGCCAAATCAAGCTGCGGGTTTCGGATCTCATGCCGATTCACCATCCTGCCCGGTGGCCGCACTATCGATATTCACGACGTTGATGGCACCCGAGTTCAGGCCAACCGGCGCCTCGTGATTAGCATCCGTGGTGTTGTTCGCGGCCGCGATCGCCTCCATGACGGTCTGCACCGTGATGACACCCGTGAGCACATCACGGCGTCCCGTTACCAGGGCCGACTCGGAACTGGCCACCAGCATGGTGTCCAATGCGTCGTTCAAGGTGGCCTGCTCACCGACGACCGGCATGGATTCATCGTAGGTACCCTCGATGATCTGGGCACGCGACAGTTGCCGGCGGTCCATGCGGCGCAGCGGACGTCCCCGCGAATCAAGCACTACCGCGTATTTGCGTCCGGCGCCCTGCAGCTGCGAGAGCACCTCCGAAGCATTCTTGCCCGGTGTGGTGGTGATGGCTTCTCCCAGTTCCACTTCGTTCACCCGCGTCAAGGTCAGCTGCTTCAAGCCGGCACCCGAACCGATGAAGTTCTCCACGAACTCGCTGGCCGGATTGGCCAGGATCCTTTCTGGGGAGTCGTACTGCTCCAACTGCGCACCTTCGTTGAAGATCGCAATCCAGTCGCCGAGCTTCACCGCTTCGTCGAAGTCGTGGGTCACGCACACGATCGTCTTCTGGACTTCAGACTGGATGTTCAGCAGCTCATCCTGCAGACGCTGGCGGGTAATTGGGTCAACTGCACCGAATGGCTCATCCATCAGCAAGACCGGTGGATCCGCTGCCAATGCACGGGCGACGCCCACACGCTGCTGCTGGCCGCCGGAGAGCTCCTTGGGGAAACGGTCCCGGTAAAGTTCCGGATCCAGCGAGACGAGTTCCAGCAGCTCGTCGACGCGGGCAGCGATCTTCTCCTTGGGCCAACCCAGCATCTTTGGAACCATGGCGATATTGGTCGCCACGGTCATATGCGGGAACAGGCCGCCAGCCTGGATCACATAGCCAATGCGGCGGCGCAGTTCATCACCGTTCATGCCGGTGACATCTTCGCCGTCAATGACGATCTTGCCGCTGGTCGGCTCGATCAGGCGATTAATCATCTTCAGGGTGGTCGTCTTGCCGCAGCCCGATGGCCCCACGAACATCACGATGGACCCGGCAGGGATCTCCAGGGTCAGGCCGCCTACGGCCGATTTCTTTTGTCCCGGGTAGGTCTTGGTTACTTCTTCAAGCATGATCGAAGCGCCAGTGACATTCTGGGCCACGGCATTTTCAGGGATCTTATGTTCAGACACGGATACCTCGCGGGGTAGTCAGTCGGCCAATGCCGAGCAAAATCAAATCAAGAATGAGCGCCAGGATCACGACGCCAACTACGCCGGTGATCACGGATTCCAGGGAGTTCGCGCCGCCCAGACGCGAGAGTCCTTGGAAGATGAACCCGCCGAGGCCAGGACCCAGGGCGTAGGAGACCACTGCGGCGACGCCCATCACCATCTGGGCTGAAATTCGTACGCCAGTCAGGATCACCGGCCAAGCTATGGGAATTTCTACTGATATCAGAGTCTTCAGCCGGCTCATGCCGATGCCGCGCGCTGACTCGATAATGGTTGGTTCGATGTTGTTCAGCCCAACGATCGCGTTGCGCAGAATTGGCAGGGCGGCGAAGAACGTCACCACGATGACTGCCGGAGTAACCCCGAAGCCCACGGGGACAATAAGCAAACCGATCAGGGCAAAGGACGGAATAGTCAGGCCGATGGCGCTAATGCCGTTAGCCAAGCCTGATAGGGGCTTGTTGCGGTATACCAATACGGCAATCAGCACAGCAATAATTGTCGCCAGGATCAAGCACTGCGCGACTAGCGAGAAGTGCTGCCACGAGGCGAAGAGGATATGGCGAGATCGCTCGCCAAAAAAGTCACCCACATTAAAACCTGCTTCACTTTAGTTTCGTATCTAGATCGTTATTTCAAGACTGGTCTCTGGGACCGTAGCTTGCCATGAGTTTAGCCGGGTCAGCGGCGCATGGCCAAGCCACGTTTTCCAGATCAAAACTCTGGCTCGGCCGTATTTAAGGCCAATTGATATCAATTGCCGATCACGAAATATGGTGCACTTTCAGCGAGAAGTGTAGTGAGATAGATTCATGAAACTTGCAACGCTCCGCCTCGCCAGCGAACCAGGCCATACCACCGCTGCTGTCATTGAAGATGGCCGCGCCTACTACTTGGACAATCTCGATTCAGTGCAGCGTTTCCTGCGTCTTGATGACGCAACTCAGCAAGAAGTAGTTGCTCGCGCTTTAGTGGGTGATTCCATCGCCGAGGGCGAAGCCGACTACGCTCCGCTGATCCCCAAGCCGGAGAAAATCTACTGCATCGGGTTGAACTACAAGACGCATGCGGCCGAGGTCGGCGAAGAGCTGCCGAAGTATCCGACGGTGTTCGCGAAGTTCGCTTCCACCCTATGCGGCGCCAAGGACACCATCGAAATTCCAGTGGAAGACCATCGGGTGGACTACGAAGCAGAGCTGGCCATCATTATCGGCAAGCCGGGTCGCCGCATCAGCCAGGAGGATGCAGCCGCGCATATTGCCGGCTACGCCGTGGCCAGCGACGTGTCGATGCGCGGTTACCAGGGCCGCACCCAAGAGTGGCTGCAGGGCAAGATCTGGGATCGCTCCACTCCCCTGGGCCCGTGGCTCGTGACCCCGGATGAGCTGGACCCCGCCGCCCGCATTACCAGCACGGTCAATGGCACCGTGGTGCAGGACGAACAGATCGATGATCTGATTTTCTCTGCTGACGCCTTGGTTTCCTACCTCTCGACATTCAATGAATTGCAGCCAGGCGACGTCATCCTGACGGGTACGCCATCTGGTGTTGCGTTGGGCCGCCGCGACGAGAATGGGCGTCACCCGTGGCTCAAGCACGGCGATTCACTTGAAACTTCGATCGAAGGCCTGGGTACCTCTGCGGTAGTTTTCAACGCGCCGCAGAACTGATATTCCTTGTCGCTTCCGGGGGCCTGTCCGCATTGGCGGGCGGGCCCCCGAGGCGTTAAGCCCCGTTCCCAATTTTGCTATTGAGACTCATTCTCATATAAGCTTGAACGCGTGAATCTCATCGTTCTCTCCGCACTTGATACTTCCAGCCGCGACTCCGGCCTCAGCCACCTGGGACACCACCATCCTGACGCCGTCACCTTGCGCTATGACTTCGTCGACGGCAATCGGCTGGTGCGCCACGTCTCCGGATCTGCAGCCGCAGAACATGCCGAAACCGTTCTTGGGCACCCCTGCATCGGCTGTGCCACGAAGTTCGAGATCCTGCCGACGATCCAACGCCTGGCCCCCGAAGATTCCGAGGCCACAATGATCCTGGCGTTGCCCGCCACATGGCATAGCGGAACAGTGCTGGACATGCTCGAGACAAAGCTCGAACCACTGGAAATCCGGATCAGCAGCATCGTCTTGTCCCTGGATCCCGCCGAATTGGAAAACCAGATGTGGGACCGGCACACCCTCTGGGAATCGGGATTCAACGCCATGGAACGCGATGCGAGGACGTCGGGAGAGTTCTTCTTCACCGAATTGATGCAGGCAGATACCCTCATTCCGGTCGAAGGCCTGGAAACCCAGCTGCTCGAAAGCGCTACCGGTCCACGACGCGCTGGCGGCGCCGACTATGAAGCCGGCCTAGAATTAGCTCGACAGATGGCACCGCATGCGCATATCTGCGTGCACGAAGAAGGACTCGGCTCCTTCCACCCCGGAGCAGCGCGCCAACGCACCAGGGCCGGGCACCTGCCGCGAACAGCAACCAATGCCCGCACTGCGCCGATCCGCCTGCATGCCGAACGTCCGCTTCATCCCGAGCGCTTCCGCAAAGCCCTGCCGTCCCTGGCTGAATCCTGCACCTGCATCCGCGGAATCCTCTGGGTGGCTAGTGCCCTCAGCGAGCGCGTCGCCATCGGCGGAGCCGGTCCGCGCATCTGGATGGAAAACACCGGCGCGTGGAATTCGAATATCGCCGTCTCGGAATTGCTGCTCTACGGATCCGAACACGAAGCTTCGCAGATCGAGACGGTCTTCGAGCAATGCCAGGTCACCGAAGAAGAACTCAAGGACCTGTTCAGCTCCGCACATCATGAAGGAGGTGAATGGCATGAAAGTTAGGAATTCCATCCGCGCATTGAAGAAGGCGCCCGGCTCCCAGGTGGTCAGACGACGAGGTCGCGTCTTCGTGATCAACAAGCAAAATCCGCGCATGAAAGCGCGGCAAGGCTGAAGCCCGGAAATTGCCGGCGTCCACTTCGGTGGATGCCGGCAATGCGGCAGCCAGCCCGAGCCCCGGGCCTGATCGTGAAATAAAGTTAACAAACCGGACATGGCATCCGCCAGCGCGCTTTGTGACACAGTTCTCCCCTTGCCATATGATGGCACTCACATAAGGGGATCGGCTTCTCGCCTGAAACTCTTCATCATCAGTCACTCGCACATAAGGATATTGAGTCCATGGACGCTTTGGGCGATCTCTTCGGGGACATCTCCTCCGTCATTTGGGGACCGTTTGTCCTCATCCCGCTACTTTTGGGTACTGGCCTGTACCTGACCATCCGCTTGGGTGGCCTGCAATTCTTCAAGCTCGCTGCCGCATTGCGCCTGGGCCTGCTCAAGCGCAAGGATGCCGAGGCAGAAGGCGACATCTCGCAATTCCAGGCACTGACCACAGCGCTGGCGGCCACTGTCGGAACCGGTAACATCGTCGGTGTCGCAACCGCCATCGGCATCGGCGGCCCAGGTGCCCTGTTCTGGATGTGGGTCACCGGCCTGCTGGGCATGGCATCGAAGTACACCGAGGCCTATCTCGGCGTGCGTTACCGCGGCACCGACGCCGCAGGCGAAAAGTCCGGCGGTCCGCAGTACTACCTGGAACGCGGCATTAAGGGTCCGCTGGGCAAGTTCCTGGCCCTGTTCTTCGCCATCGCCGCCACCCTGGCCTGCTTCGGCATCGGCAACATGACCCAGGGCAACTCCATCGCCCTGAACTTGGAGAATTCGTTCCACGTCACCCCATGGGTTACCGGTGTCGTGCTGACCGTGCTGTCGATCGCTGTCCTGGTCGGCGGCATCAAGTCCATCGGCCGTGTCACCGCTGGATTCGTTCCGGTCATGATCGTCTTCTACGTGGCCGCATCGATCTACATCCTGATCGCTAACGTCGGCGGCATTCCTGCAGCTTTCGGCGAGATCTTCACCGACGCCTTCACCGGCACTTCCGCTGTTGGCGGCTTCGTCGGCTCGGCCATCATCATCGCTGTCCAGTACGGTGTTGCCCGCGGCATCTTCTCCAACGAATCCGGCATGGGTTCGGCTGCTATCGCTGCCGCGTCGGCACAGACCACCCACCCGGTTCGCCAGGGCCTGGTCTCCATGACCCAGACCTTCATCGACACCATCATCGTTGTTACCTGCACCGGCCTGGTCATCATCACCACCGGCACCTGGAAGGTGATCGATGAATCCACCGGCGAGCAGATCTCCGCTGCGCTGATGACCGGCCAGGCATTCACCCACGGCCTGCCTGGTGAATGGGGCCACTGGATCGTGACCATCGGACTGGTCATGTTCGCCTTCTCCACTATCTTGGGCTGGAGCTACTACGGCGAGCGCAACATCGAGCGCCTCTTCGGCCGCAAGCTCGTGATGCCATTCCGCATCGTCTTCTCGCTGGTCGTCTACGTAGGCTGCACCACCGAGCTGACCGCCGTTTGGAACTTCTCGGACATGATGAACGGCCTGATGGCGCTGCCGAACCTGATCGGCCTACTGATCCTCTCGGGCATGGTGGCTCGCGAAACCCACTGGTACCTCAAGCATGACCCGAAGCTGGAAGCCAACAAGGCGCAGATCGAGGACTTCATGAATGATCGTCCGGGTTGGGCTGAATGGAAGGCTGGCGACGTCGTCGGTTCCTCTCGCAACCGCGGTGCCCACGAGGCATAGGCACCGCAAGCTAAAAGAACCCGTTCAGCATCTGATTGATTCCAGATGCTGAACGGGTTCTTTGCTGTTGGAAGACAGCTAAAGGCTTAGGCGTTCCACAGGCCGTAGGAGTCGGCCAGGTCGGCGATCTTCTGGGCACGGGCCAGACGCGGCAGGTATGAGCCATCGCCCACCGAAGCGCCGGCGGCGTGCGCTTCGAGCAGTTCCATGGCCCAAGACAGCTCGTCTTCGCTGGGTGCCAACGCGGCGTTAATGCCATCTACATGATCGGTGGACAACGACAGCTTGCCGGTCATGCCCATGGAGGCGGTGATCCGGGTTTCTTCGGTCACCTTGGCGGCATCGGCGCCTGCTGGTGGAGGTCCGTCGATAGCGCCAGGCAGCTTGCCTACACGCGAAGCGATCACGAGCCGGCCGCGTGCGTAGGCCAGTGCCATCGGGTCGTCGGAGACGCCCGTGTCCTTGCGGAAGTCGTTGATGCCGAACGCCAGGCGGAAGGTACCCGGGGCCGAAGCGATCTGCGTGGCGTTCTCGATACCCAAAGCGGTTTCGATCAAGGCCAGGACCGGAGTGCCCGCGCGCAGCCTCATCGCGCTGTAGGTAACCTGTTCAGGCTGCTCGGTCATGGCCAGCATGATTCCACGCAGGCCGGGAGTTCCCGACAGCGCGGCAAGGTCATCGGCCCAGAAATCAGTGTCAATGCCGTTGACGCGCACCCACGCAGTCATGCCATTGGAGAGTGCTCGCACTACGTTGTCGCGAGCCTGGATCTTCTGGTCGTCAGGAACGGCAGCTTCCATGTCAAAAATCACCGAGTCCGCTTCACAAGCCAGTGAAGGAGCGAAAGTTTCCTCCTTGGCCGCATTGACCAAGAGCCAGGAACGGGACAATTTTGCAGGAAGAGCCGCAGCTCGACGATTTCGGAATGCCATACGTCCTACACTACTCACTCGGCCCTCCAAGCTTCCACTGGCCATGTACAGTATTTGCTTCAAGTGAACCGAAAGGCGCGGAATGCAGCACTGGAGCAGTCCGGATGCACGGCACCAACCTGAACCGGGTAGCCTTCTGCGCAGTGGAGCTGAGCATGGATGCAGTGTTGCCTGCGGCGCTCCACGGGCTCCCGCGTTCTGCCATTTCCGAAGTCCTACCGCAGGCTGGAAACGCGGGAATTGATCATCGGTGGTTCTGATTCTGCAGATCAACTGCCTCCCGCTAACTCCATTCGCCGGAACCGGAGGATTTCCTTCGCATAGTTTCCCGCGGCTTCATTCTCGGACACAGGCTGCCACCCGGAGGTCCAGCAGCAACCAAATGTCCCATTCAAGTGCAGGTTCTGCCCATCTGGCCACTGCGCGAAGCAGCGGACTACCTACCCGAATCCAGTGGCGTATAACCAACTTCACAACTGTTAAGCTTGCTCGCAGTCCAGGGTGACGAACAAATATAGCTGGTCAATATATCTGCGATAACCTCTTTCAGCGGTCTCGTTCTCCTTCGAAGCAGGCCGTCTCCTTCGAAAAACCGAAGGGATCTGCTCATGAAAGGTGCAGCCGTGGCGAACGATTCCGCGCAACTGAAAACCGTTTCCGATGGAACGAATCTTGAGCGCGGACTGTCCAGCAGGCACATCCAGCTCATGGCGATCTCCGGAGCGGTCGGCACCGGATTGTTCATGGGCTCCGGCAAGACCATTTCCGCTGCTGGCCCGTCGGTCATCTTCGTATACATGATCATCGGCTTCATGCTCTTTTTCGTCATGCGTGCCATGGGCGAGATCCTGCTCAGCAACTTGAACTACAAGACCTTCGCAGATTTTGCCGGCGATCTCTTGGGACCTTGGGCTGCCTTCTTCACCGGCTGGACCTATTGGTTCTGCTGGGTCGTCACCGGCATTGCGGACGTAGTCGCGATCGCCCAGTATGTCGCCTACTGGTGGTCCGAGATCCCGCTATGGCTCCCGGCGCTATGCTGCATCCTGCTATTGGTCGGGCTGAACCTGCCCACCGTCAAGGCTTTTGGTGAAACCGAGTTCTGGTTCTCATTGGTGAAAATCGTTGCAATCCTGGCATTGATCGTTTGCGGCTTGGCAATGATTGCCACCGGATTCAGTTCTCCCGAGGGAGACACCGCCTCTTTCGCCCACTTGTGGGCGCACGGTGGCATGTTCCCCACTGGTTTCATGGGCTTCGTCGCAGGCTTCCAGATCGCCGTTTTCGCCTTCGTCGGCATTGAATTGGTAGGTACGGCTGCGGCTGAAACCAAGGATCCTGAAAAGAATCTCCCGAAGGCCATCAATTCCATTCCGCTGCGCGTGATCCTGTTCTACGTCGGTGCCTTGACCGTCCTGATGGCCGTCACCCCCTGGTACAAGTTCTCCGCTGATGCATCGCCATTCGTTGGCATGTTCTCGATGGCTGGCTTGGCCGCAGCTGCAGGTCTGGTCAACTTCGTCGTGCTGACGGCCGCCGCTTCAAGTGCAAATTCCGGAATCTATTCGACATCGCGCATGCTGTACGCCCTGTCGCAGGATGGAGATGCTCCGCAGAAGTTCAGCAAGCTTTCTGCCACGCAGGTGCCACGCAATGCGTTGCTATTCTCCTGCATCTTCCTTCTTGCTGCCGTCGTGCTGTTGTACGCGGGTGACTCCGTAGCCCAGGCCTTCACGTTGGTGACCACGGTGTCTGCCCTGTGCTTCATGTTCGTCTGGTCAATGATCCTTATCAGCTATTTGGCCTTCCGCAAGCGCCGCCCGCAGCTGCATGATGCCTCCAAGTTCAAGGTCCCCGGCGGCATGGGAGCCCCCTACATGGTCCTAGCCTTCTTCGTATTCGTCCTGTGGGCATTGACCACGCAGGCCGATACGCGTGCTGCGTTGCTGGCTACGCCCCTGTGGTTCCTTGTAGTTGGAATGTTCTACCTGAAGGTGCGCAAATCCGATGGCCATCAGGCCCTGCGCGCAGCACATCGGGCAAAAGTCCGCGCGGAGAACGAGGCCGCTGCAATCCATCGGCGAAGCTAGGCCCTTTGCAAAGGATGCCAAGGCCTAATTGTGCCGGGCAACTACATATTCGTAAGGGATATCCCGGCCGACGAGTAAGACTTCTAGCAACCCCAGGCTTTCTCCGTACCTCTGATAAGCCAATGGCACCTGCTTGCGGATTCCGGTACTGATCTTGGAGAAGTACAACAGTGTTCCGTCCTTCCAGCGGCCGGTGTGCCCGTGGGCGAAAACCTCATTCCATTCCAGCACGGACGCAGAAAATCCGTTGAGCATCTGAATGCTGTCATCCATGTCCAGCCCTCGAACAAGGAATTCTGGGTGCCCGATGCGACTCAGGCCAACGGTGTAGGCAAGCGATGGGCTGATCCGGTCCGACTCAACAAAAATCACTTCATGTCCGTAGTCGCGGATCCGCTGGTCGATCAGGGCTTCCAGTTGCTTGCGTGTCATGCCATTGCACATATCGCACATGGTCAAGTTCCTTTCCTCTGCCTGCTCATCTTTTGACGATGCGGCGCAGTTCCTAGTGAGCCGACTGTTGCTGGATCACGGCGAAGTCCCTGGGTTCCGTGCAATGCAGAGTTCTTATCGGGATGTCGCCAAGGATCAGACTGGTGAGGGGAAGAGTGTTCAGTTCCGCCTCTGGCTCCGAGAAAATGAGCTCGCTAAATAGCGATGTGTTGTGGGTACCTTCGGAAAAGACTTGTCCATGCTCGACGACTTGTGATGCCAGATGCGTGAGAAGCCCAAAAACATCATCTTCGTCTCCACCGATACTGACGATTTCAGGATGCCCTCGTTTCGCCAATCCCAGTGTGTACCCCAGGACCTGTTGCTGCCTTGCCATAGTGCTGAGCACTACGGCATACCCCTTCTCTGATATTTCGCGCAGCGCAACAACGCCAAGTAGCTGCATTTCGGGCAACGAGCTGCGGACACTGAGATGGACGCCTTCAGGATTACTCATCGCATTCCTCCTTGGTTGATCTGATGCCAGCAAGTGTGGCGCGAATTCATCGCCCCGGCAGGAACTTTCTACGATTGTGGATATCCCGAGACAACGGCCTCAGAATAGGCCGGCGCATGAAAAAAGCACTGCCCGCAACGAGTCGTTGCAGGCAGTGCTTTTTCGCCAGCTTCTTCTACTTGGCTTTTTCTGCTTCCGCAGCCACAGCCGCGGCAACAGCAGGCATCACGCGGTCATCAGTTGCCGAAGGAATGATGTAATCTGCTGCCAGATCATCGCCAACCAGGTTGGCAATGGCATGGGCCGCGGCGACTTTCATGCCCTCGGTGATCTTCTTGGCGCCCGAGTCCAGGGCGCCGCGGAAGATGCCCGGGAAGGCCAGCACGTTATTGATCTGGTTCGGGAAGTCGCTGCGGCCAGTGGCCACCACGGCCGCATACTTCGCGGCAGCATCCGGCATGATTTCCGGGGTCGGGTTGGACAGCGCGAAGATGATGGCGTCCTTGTTCATCTTCGCCACGGCAGCTTCTTCGAAGGTCGACGAGGAAAGTCCTACTACGACATCCGCGCCGTCCAGTGCCTCGGCCAGGCCACCCATGACATCTTCACGGTTGGTGCGGCTGGCCAGGTCGGCCTTGACCGGATTAAGGTCGTCTCGATCGCGGTGGATGGTGCCACGCGAGTCGAGCACGATGACGTCATCCACGCCGGCCGAAAGCAGCAGGTTGGTGACGGCGACGCCAGCCGAACCGGCACCGGAGATGACGACCTTCAACGAGCTGATGTCGCGCTTGGTCTGGCGGGCCGCGCCGATCAGAGCTGCCAGCACCACCACCGCGGTGCCGTGCTGGTCATCGTGCATAACAGGGATATCCAGCGCCTCGATCAGGCGCTTTTCGATTTCGAAGCAGCGCGGGGCGGAGATGTCTTCCAGGTTCACGGCGCCGAAGCTCGGACGCAGGCGAATGACGGTTTCGACGATTTCATCGACGTCGGTGGTGTCCAATACCAACGGGATCGAATCCAGACCGCCGAATTCCTTGAACAGGGCGCTTTTGCCTTCCATGACCGGAAGCGAGGCAGCCGCACCGATGTTGCCCAGGCCCAGCACAGCGGTGCCGTCCGAAACGACAGCGACCAGACGGGAGGCCCAGGTGTGGGTGGCGTGCTTGGCTGGATCATCTGCGATGGCCTGGGATACCTTGGCGACACCCGGAGTGTAGGCGATGGACAGGTCGCGCTTGGTGTTCAGCGGCATTTGCGATGAGACGGAAAGCTTGCCGCCAAGATGGGCGTCGAAAATCTCTTCGTCGGTGATGGCGGACAGGTCTTTAGTGGATTCAACAGACATTGAATAGCTCTTCTTTCAAGAAAGTTCTGATTGACGAAAACGCAGTACCCACGAAATTGGTGGCAGAGCGTAGGAACGCGCATGACCATTCATCCGACCGCAATGGAGCGTGACCCACAGGCAATTAAGGAGGGCGTCAGGCTTCCATGTACACAATTCCCAGAGGGGCTCCGCCGGGTGAGGCTGAAGGATCCGTCATGGTGTGCCGGAAGATGGCTGGTCAGTACTTTCTTTAGACCTACGTTTTCCACCATACGGGAACCGCTTGGCGCTGTACAACCCCCATTCGTCGCATCTGTGTCATAAAGGAGTTGCGACAGGCAGTCCATTTGCAGCGTCATGAGGTGCACCCGAAGGACATCTCAGGCAAAATAAGGGCCATGGCATCACCGACTTCAGCACTGGGCAGGGTCCGCACCTTCGAGGCGTTAGATGAGAAGACCACCGCGCGGCTACGCCGCGCGCTGGACGAGTCGGATGACACGACCGTGTTCGTCAACGGCACCGCGTTGAAGTTGCCCAAAGAAGCGCACCAGGCGCTGATCGAGGTGCTTTCACGGTTTGCAGATGGCGAGTCCGTCAGCATCGGCACACCCGAGCTGCTCCTTAATACTTCCCAAGCAGCCCAAATGGCCGGAATCTCCAACAGCTACCTGCGCAAGCTGGCCGACGCCGGGATCATTCCAGTGGAATACCGCGGCACCCATCGCCGCATTCGCCCAAGCGCCATCCAGCAGTGGCTGGATTCCCGCACCGAAACCGAGAAATGAGCCAACCAGTCAGCGAATCCGCCAGCGCCCCGCAGGAGGTCGTTTGGTGGGATCGCCTGCTCATCCGGGTCCCGGGCTATTCCCTGTTCGCATGGCTGGGCGCTTACGGCATGTACCAAGCCGGGGACATTACCTTGGGTACCGCAGCGCTGCTCTTTTTCGCCCTCGCCCTTCCCTTGCTGGCCGGTTGGCAGATCTTCCAGGTCCTGCGCAGCCGCCGGCGCATCCAGTTATGGCGAAACGCCCAGCGGATCTCCCAAGGCAGTTTGGGTGTTCCCAACGTGGCCGAAATCCGCGCGAAGCTCGACCGGATTATCAGCATCCGGGCTCATGGCCCGGAACCGAAGAAGCCACGTTTCGGCGGCCTTGCACTTTTCGCAATGATCCTCGGGATCGCCGGGATAGCCATCACTGCGGGAATCTTGCTGGCGAAGCTTGGCCTTGCCGGCCTGTCGACGTTCGTCGTTATCGGCTTGCTTGTGGTTGCCCTGCGTCCGTTGCAACTCATGGGCGTCCAGAACCGGGCGTACCGAGCAGTGGTTTCTATTCCCAGGAAGATCGCCGAGGTTCGCAACCTGGTGGTGCGGGAGCGCCAGGTTTCCAGCGGGCAACGCAGCACGCAAGCTGCCGACAGTGCGCTGGATTCGTCCCTGATGATCATCGATGCTGCCATTGCCCAGTTCCGGTCCGGAAAATTCCGGGCCTCGGCGGACTGCGTCGATTTGCTGGTCCTCCTGGCCGGGCAGTGCTGGCTGCCCGGCAGCAAGCCCCGAATTCTAGCCGAGACACTTCATAGCCGCGTCAATGCGGCACTGGGCCAGCTGAGTATCGAGGAACGCAACGCCTCGCGCTGGAGCAGAGAATCACGTTGCTGAAAGCGCAGGTCTTGCCAAGCCTTGAATTTCCTGCTGGAATACCAAAGTATTCTATTTGAAAACAATTCTTGTGCCGCACCCAGCGCAGGAACCCCGCTCCCCCGCCCCGGGAGCCTTGCCGAGGAGAACCATGACCACCGCATCAGAATCGCTGACCACTTCGCACGAATCCTTGCTATCCGAGCGCGCGGCCGGAATCAAGCAGTCCGCGGTGCGCGACGTATTCGAGCTCTCCTTGGACCCTTCCCTGGTATCCCTGGCCGGAGGCAACCCCTACCTGCAGCTGCTCCCGCTGGAAAAGGTCGGTGAAATGGCCCGGCGCATCATCGTCGAGCAGGGTCCCGAAGCATTGCAATACGGCTCCGGACTTGGCACTCCTGAACTGCGTGCACAAATTATCGATGTCATGGCAGCTGAAGGCATCACGAACGTGGGGGTCGAAGATGTCGTGGTCACCAACGGCTCCCAGTCAGCACAGGACATGGCCTGCAAGGTCTTCTGCAATCCCGGAGACACTGTGCTCTGCGAAGATCCGACCTATGTCGGGGCCCTGAATACCTTCGAGGCCTACCAGGTGTCCGCCCGCCCCGTGGGCACCGATGCAAATGGCTTGATTCCTGACGCCTTGCGTGCGCGCATCGCCGAATTGCGCGCCGCCGGCGAGCGCATCAAATTCCTCTACACCATCCCGAACTTCAACAACCCATCAGGGATCACTCTGGCGGCCGAACGCCGCCAGGAAATCGTGGACATCTGCCGCGAAGCCGGCATCCTGATCCTGGAAGACAACCCGTACGGAATGCTGCGCTACGAGGGAACCCCTGCGCCTACCCTGCGGAGCCTGGACCCGGAAAACGTCATCTACATGGGTTCCTTCTCCAAGATCTTCGCGCCCGGCCTGCGCATCGGCTGGGCAGCGGTCCCGACCCACCTTTTCCGCCGCTTCTACCTGGCCGGCGAGGCGGTAGCCCTGTGCCCACCGACCTTGAACCAGATGATCATCAGCGCCTACCTCAACGAGCATGATTGGAAGGGGCAGATCACCAAGTACAACGACCTGTACCGTTCCCGCCGCGACGCGATGCTCGAAGCATTGGCCAAGTACCTGCCGGCAGGCGTCACCCATACTCGTCCCGAAGGCGGCTTCTTCGTTTGGTTGACCTTGCCTGAAGGCATTGACACCTACGCGTTGCTGCAGCAGGGCGTGAAGGCCGGGGTCATCTTCATCCCAGGCGCGGCATTCAGCCCGAGCGGCCAAGCCGACAACAAGCTGCGATTGGCTTTCTGCTCCGTTGACGAGAAGACCATCGACGAAGGCGTCCAGCGACTGTCGGGCCTGCTCAGCAACGAGATCTTCAAACTCTAAGTCCGGAGGCTTGTACCGGGAGCTCACGGCCCGGTACAAATGGCCGCCCTTGCATCCTTGATGGGAAGCTTGCTGTCCGCCTCCTGGCCAAGTCCGCACAGTTCCAAGCCGGGGCCTGGATCTCCGGCTAGCCCTGCGCAATCCGTGATTCCACGGAAATCTCAAGCAGCTTCTGCTCGGTCGCTTTCAAGACACGGTGCGCAGGCCATATCGCCCGCAGCTCGCGCAACAGCGCCGGCCCATCAAACGGGATCTCGACGAGCAGCCCCTGCTCCAACTGGCTCTCTACCGCCAAATGGCTGAGCACAGCGGGCCCCATTCCGCGCGCCACGCACTGGCAAATCGTTGCGTTCGAGTTGAAGACAGCGACCGGATTCGGGCGTTCGGCATGGGCAATGTAATCCAAGAATGCCCGGGTGCCGGAGCCTTCCTCGCGTTCTATCAGCGCCGTGCTTTGCAATTCGTGCAGGCTCAGCGGTTCCTTCCGTTGTGCCCAAGCATGTGAAGGCGACGTGACCACGAGCATTTCATCGTGAAGTACCTGCCGGCTTTTCAGGCCCAGAGGAATGTGCGGGGTTTCCACGAATCCTAGTCCCAATTCCTCCTGCTGCACTGCACGAATAACATCTTGGGAATTCATGATCTTCATTCGAGGGATGACTCGTGGCAGGGCACGATGCAGTAGTCCGATCCAATTTGGCGCCAAGAATTCAGCCACCGTCATGCTGGCTCCGAATTCCAGCTCTCCCTCTCCGGTTTCAGCCAGCGAGCGCGCGCCAGCGGCGAAGGTTTCCAGGCTGTCCAGGACTTCACGAGCCCATTGGACGGTCAGCACTCCCTCTGCGGTCAAGCGCGATCCGGTGGTCTTGCGTGCCACAAGCTGGTATCCCAGCCGGCGCTCCAACGTTTTCAATGCGCGGGTGGCATTTGGCTGCGCCATCCCGGCCGCACGGGCACCGGCGCTCAGGCTCCCGTGATCGGCGATGCCGACCAGCAACTCCAATGAGGAGGGTTGAATCCAGCGGGCAATGTCTTCGAGAGATGACGAGCTGCTTTCCATATCATGATCATATGTCCGCGATAGCAAGAAGTGGCATACCGCAATTCTCCAAACCGGAGAACAATTATTTCCATGCACGACTCCACAAGTCCCGTCAAAGAATCTGCCACCTCCAAACGTGACCAGTCCGGACATCGAAAACCTGCTTCGCGTTTCGCTCCGGCTCTTCCGGGACTGCTCCTCTGCCTTGCCGCCGGCATCTTGTGCATGTTCGCCAGCCGCTACATCCATGGCCTGAGCGCCCTGCTGCTAGCTATCCTGCTCGGTGCGCTGTGGCGCAATCTTGCCCCGGTCCCGCAGGCTTTTGCCCCCGGCACGGCAATTGCCGGCAAGAAGCTGCTGCGCCTGGGCATTGTGCTGCTGGGCTTGCAGCTCTCGCTGGGCACCATCCTCGGCCTGGGCCCCGGGGTACTGCTGGTGGTGGCTCTCTCGGTTGGCATCACGTTCTTGGCCACCTTGTGGATCGGCAAGAAGCTCGGCATGGATCTGCCGCAGCGCCTGCTCATCGCCACCGGCTTCTCCATCTGCGGTGCCGCCGCGGTCGCAGGTGCCGAGAATGTCGTCAAGGCCAAGCAGGATCAGGTCGCCACCGCGATCGGGCTGGTAGTGCTCTTCGGGACATTGATGATTCCGCTCATGCCCGCGGTGGGCTTGCTGCTCGGGCTGGATGAACGCAGCATCGGCATGCTCATCGGCGCGTCCACCCATGAGGTCGCACAAGTCGTCGCCGCCGGCGGTTCGGTAGGTGCCGGCGCCTTGGCCGTGGCGGTGACCGTCAAGCTGGCCCGGGTGGTCCTGCTGGCTCCAATCATTGCCGGCGTCGGCGTCTTCATGCGGCGGCGCCAATCGGTGCAAGGCGGCAAGAACCCGCCACTGGTGCCGCTGTTCGTGCTCGGGTTCCTGGTGGCAATGCTGCTGCGCACCACCGGGCTGGTTCCCGAGGCGTGGCTTGCAGCTGCGGCCAGCGCGCAGACGCTCCTGCTTGCCGCGGCCATGTTCGCCTTGGGGCTCGGGGTCCACCTGCGCAGCATCGTAAAAACCGGCGGACGTTCATTGCTGCTGGGGTTGCTGTCCACCTTGGTGATCATCGCCGTGTCGATCGGCGGAACCCTGCTGTTCCCGCCGGCCTAGGCATGGCAGCCATGCGGGCCCGCCGCACCTATTTCGCGCTCCAGCCGCCATCCATGGTGTAGGACGCTCCGGTCACCATGCCCGCGGCATCCGCACTGAGCCAGGCCGCCAGCGAAGCGACTTCCTCTGGTTCAACCAGGCGCTTGATGGCCGATTCGGCAAGCATGATCTTCTGGATGACATCCGACTCGTCAATGCCATGCGAATTCGCTTGATCGGCAATCTGCCGCTCCACCAATGGGGTACGCACATAGCCCGGGTTGATGCAGTTGCTGGTGATCCCATAGTCGGCACCTTCCAATGCAGTGACCTTCGACAGTCCCTCCAACCCGTGCTTGGCCGCAACGTAGGCGCTCTTGAATGCGCTGGCCCGGAGTCCGTGGATCGAAGAAATATTGATGATGCGGCCGAAGCCGCGCTCGCGCATGCCGGGCAGTGCTGCCCGGATCAGCAGGAACGGCGACTCCAGCATGAGCCGATGGATCAGCCTCCAGGCTTCGGGGTCGTACTCATGGATTGGAGCCACCCTTTGCACGCCGGCGTTGTTAATCAGGATGTCGGTATCCACGCTGAGATCTTCCAGCGACGCGGTATCCGAAAGATCCACAGCCCATGCTTTTCCGCCGAGCTCGCGGGCCGCTTCTTCAGCGGCCTGTTCATTGAGGTCGGCAATCGTCACGGTGGCACCGGCGTCGGCCAATGCCCGGGCACTGGCCAGGCCTATGCCGGAGGCGCCACCGGTAACCAAGGCGCGGCGCCCCTTTAACCCCTGGGGCCATGGGCCAATTTGTTCCGCCATTGCGCTCATCCTCTGCTCGGCTCCCCTGCGGCTTCCAGTTGCGATGCCCGCAGCTTCGCGCAGGTCTCTGTGATTCAAACTAGGCTCCGTCAGGAATCCGGTCAACGGCATTTGCTGTGCAGATTCCGCAGGTCAATGTGCAAGCATGCACAGCGGCTTCTGCCGGTTGCCCGTTTGCTGTGCGCTGGAAGCTAAGCTGGCTCTCGAAGGCTATTTTCACTTCCAAGAGCCAAGGACATGGTAGGCAATGACGACTTCCCCGATACCTGCGACTCCCGCCGAGGTCCCGATCCGCAAAGCGGCCAGTGTTTTGCTGCTGCGCGAGGCAGCTGGCGGGTTTGAGGTTTTCGTCCAGCATCGCGTGAACACCATGGACTTCGCAGCCGGCATGGTGGTTTATCCCGGCGGCCGCGTTGATGCCCAAGACGGCCAAGCGGTGGCGGCAGGAGAGCTGGATCCCGCCTTGCTCAGCGAGCACGCCCGGCAATGGGCGCGCACCTCGATCCTTGGGGAAGGACCAGATCGCGCGGAGCATCTGGCCGGGGAGATCCTGGCCGCAGCACGTCGTGAAGTCTTCGAGGAGACAGGGCTGCTGCTGGATCCTGGCCAACTGCGCCCCTGGGCCAATTGGGTCACCCCAGCCGGTTTCCCGCGGCGGTTCGATACGTACTTCTTTGTCGCGGCCTTGCGCCCCGGCCAGGAACCAGTCCACCAGACCACCGAAGCGGTGATCTCCACATGGATCAGCCCCCAGGAGCTCTTCGCTTCCCTGGAACGCGGCGAGATTAAAATGATGCGCCCCACCCAGCGCACCTTGCGGGATGCGATGGAGCAGGGCGGCATCGAGCAGATCATTTCCAGCGAGCCGGCCATCTCATCGGTTCATCCGGATCCCCGCGATTCCCTCTCGGGAAACGCTGTGCGGAATTCGGAAAAGCAGTTCAACGCCTGATTGCCGCCGGTCAGGATTCCAGCAGCGTGCGTCCAACGATGAGCGACATGATCTCGTTGGTGCCTTCCAGGATCTGGTGCACGCGCAGATCCCGCGTGATCTTCTCCATCCCGTAGTCCGCGAGGTAGCCGTAGCCGCCGTGCAGCTGGATAGCGCTGTTGGCGGCGTTGAACCCGGCGTCCGTGGCCATCTTCTTGGCCATCGCGCAGAGGCGGACGCGGTCCGGGCTCTTCGCGTCCAGTGCGGCGGCGGCACGGCGCAGCAAGGAGCGGGCGGCTTCCAGCTCCATGTCCATTTCGGCCAGCTTGAAGACCAGCGCTTCCTGTCTGGTCAGCGGTCCGCCGAAGGCCTGGCGCTCCTTCAAATACAGCGCCGACTTCTCCAGCGCGCTCTGCCCGCCACCCAGCGAGCAGGCCCCGATGTTCAGGCGGCCGCCATTGAGTGCCTGCATGGCCATGGAGAATCCCTGGCCTTCCTCGCCCAGCAGGTTGGCGGCGGGAATGCGCACGCCTTCCATGATCACCTGGCGAGTGGGCTGCGCCTTCCAGCCCATCTTCTTTTCGTTCGGCCCGAAGCTCAGGCCCTCGGCATCCCCGGGAACAAGGAAGGCGCTGATGCCGCGCGAACCGGTATCAGCGGTACGGGCCATGACGATGTAGAGCGCCGAGCTTCCAGCTCCCGAGATGAATTGCTTGACGCCGCTGAGCACATACTCGTCACCGTCCTTGCGGGCACGGGTTGACAGGGCCGCCGCATCGGAGCCGACTCCGGGCTCGGTCAGGCAGTAGGAGCCCAGGTCGTCCATGGCGGTCATCGATGGCAGCCATTTGGCGCGCTGCGCGTCGTTGCCGAAGGTGTCGACCATCCACACGACCATGTTGTGGATGGAAATGTAGGCGGCCAAGGTCGGGTCGGCCTTGGCGAGTTCCTCGAAGACCAGCACCGCATCGCTGCGGCTCAGACCGGATCCGCCATGATCTTCAGAAACATAGATTCCGCCCATGCCCAGCTGTCCGGCTTCGGCCAGCACATCCACCGGGAAGTGCTGTTCCTGGTCCCACTTCAGGGCATTGGGAGCAATCCTGGTCTCGGCGAAATCATGGACCATCTCGATCAACGACTTCTGGTCTTCGCTTACTTCAAACAACACCGGCTCCTTTGCCTGCACCTTGCGTCTTTGACCTCAGTCTATGTGACGCAAGATACAATGAGGGCCAATAGGATGAGTTCCGAAGCATTCATTTCGAAAGAGTTGGGCTAAGCGCATGCAAATCCGGACAAGCACCGCCGGGGATTGGCCTGGGATCTTCGGCTTCTACCGCAAAATCATGGATGAGGGACAGACCTACGCCTTCCCCCAAGGCCAAACCCTTGAAGAAGCCCGCCCCTGGTGGATGGAGACGCTACCGGGGCAAACGGTCGTTGCCGTGGCAGATGGCAGGATCATCGGCTCGGCCAAGATGGGGCCAAACAAGCCCGGACGGGGAGCCCACATCGCCACCGCGTCCTTCCTGGTCGATCCGGAATGCCGCAATCGCGGCGTGGGACGAGCACTGGGCGAATACGTGATCGACTGGGCCCGGCAGGAAAATTATCACGGCATCCAGTTCAATGCGGTCGTCGAGACCAATGAGGCTGCAGTGCGTCTATGGCAATCGCTGGGCTTCAAGATCCTGGGCACCATTCCGGGCGCCTTCAACCATCCGACCAAGGGGCTGGTGGGCCAGCACTTCATGTTCCTGCCGCTGCGTCCTGCTGCTCCACCTGGCCATTAGCCGCGCGCGTCGAACCGCTCACGGGCAGCGAGCACTTTGGGCACATGCTCCTCGGACCACAGGCGCAGGATTTCCATGGGTTCCAGGATCCCGCGTCCCAAATCAGTCAGCTCGTAGTCGACCCGCACCGGCACCTGGGCATATACGGTGCGCTGCACCAACCCGTCACGCTCCAGGTTGCGCAGGGTATTGGTGAGCACCTTCGGGGTGACCGCGCCGATGCGCTGGCGTAATGCAGAGAAACGTTGCGGGCCGCCAGCCAGGGACAGGAGGACCAGCGGAGTCCATTTATCGCCTAGGCGCTGCATGATTTCACGTGAAGGGCATTGCTGCACGAACACGTCAAAAGAGCCATGGCTATCCATGAGGAAACCTAGTTTCGTTGTAGTGGGCGGTATCTAAAAGATACCATTGTGCCGGACCCAATTTCCCAAGGAAAGAGAACACCATGAAGATTGCAGTTTACGGAGCTACCGGCATGGTCGGCTCGGAAGTCGTTGCCGAAGCCATTTCACGCGGCCATGAGGTCACCTCGGTCTCCCGTTCGGGCAAGGGAATCGACGGAAGCACCACCGTGGCCGCCGAGCTGGGCGACGGGGCAACCTACCGCGACCTGGGAAAGAACAACGACGTGCTCGTCATTGCCGTACCGCCATCGCGCACCGGTGGCGACCACCAGGAATACCTGGATGCCTTCGAGCAGATCACCGAAACCCTGGTCCCAGCCCGCCTGCTGGTTGTCGGCGGCGCCGGCGCTACCGAGGTAGACGGCGTCCGCCTGGTCGACACCCCGGGCTTCCCGGAGGAATACAAGGCCGAAGCCACCACCTGCGCCGAGGTCTACGACATGTTCACCTCGGTTTCCGGCATCACCTGGACCGTCGCGGCTCCAGCCCCGGTGATCATGCCTGCACGCCGCACCGGCAGCTACACCCTGGGCACCGATTCGCCAGCAGGCGACTTCGTTTCCTCCCAGGACTTCGCCGTGGCCATCCTCGATGAAATCGAAACCCCGGTCCACCAGAACCGCCGCATGACCGTGGCCAGCGAAAAGTAGATCCCTCGCGCAGTGCCGCTAGCCAGGTTTCGTCGGATCGGAGCGATTCGCTCCGATCTGACGAATGCGTTCCAGATGGCTAGAGTTGGTTTGGTCATCACCACTAGTTCATCGAGGTAAGCCCTTCCCCATGCAACGAAACTCGCGCGCGTCCAGGATCCTTGGCTGCGCTATCGCGCTCCCGCTCCTTGGATCCCTTCTAGCCAGCTGCTCGGCAGGTGCAGGACCCGATTCCCCCGCAGAGGAGGCGAAGCCGGTTGCCGGCGGCACCCTGGTCTATGCTTCGGGCGACGCCGAGCCGGCCTGCCTGGATCCGCATGTGGGCGGCAACTACCCGCAAGCCCTGGTAGCAAGCCAGTACCTCGAATCCCTGTTCACCAAGGATGCGGACGGGAAGATCATCCCGTGGCTGGCCGAAAGCACCGAAGTTTCCGAGGACGGCCTGACTCGCACCATCACCCTGCGCGATGGGATTTCCTTCACCGACGGCACGAAGCTCACCGCCAAAGCCATCGAAGCCAACATCGAGCACCTGAAGGATCCGAATACCGCGTCCTCCACCGGCTACCTGGCCGTGGGCAAGGTCGTGGATATCGAGATCGCCGATGAGCTCACCGCCAAGCTGACGCTCTCCGCCCCGGATAACGCGCTGCTGGAATCGCTGTCCATGCCATGGACCGCCATCGAATCCCCCAAGGCGCTGGAACGCGACCAGGCGACCAACTGCGCCTCACCGGTAGGCACCGGCCCGTTCAAGGTCGAATCCTGGGAGCACCAGAAGGCCGTGAACCTGGTCCGCAACGAAGACTACGTGCCGCCGGTCAAGAACACGGAGCGCTCCGATTCCAAGGCCTATCTGGAGGCCATCACCTGGCGCTTCATCCCTGAGGCCGCCACCCGCTACGCAGCCCTGGTCTCGGGCGAAGTCGATGTCATCGACAACGCGCAGCCGGACACCATCGCCACGGCAAAGCAGGACGGCTCGCTGGGCCATCTGGACGCCCCGCGCCCGGGTGCTTCCAACCGCCTGGAGCTGAACAGCTCCAAGGCGCCATTCGATGACCAGCGCGTGCGCGAGGCCTTCATCCGTTCCGTGGATGCCAGCGCCGGCGTCAAGGCCCTCTATTTCGGCACCACCGAGCGCAGCTACTCGCTGCTGTCGTCAGCCGAGCCGCTGGGCTACTCCGATGAATCGCTGTTCGGCACCGATGCGGCCAAGGCCAACGCGCTGCTCGATGAAGCAGGCTGGAGCGAACGCGACGCCGAAGGCTACCGCGTGAAGGACGGCAAGCGCCTGTCGCTGGACTTCCCGGTCTCCACCAACCAGTCGGTTCCTGCCGAGCAGTCCCTGTTCGAGCAGTTCCAGGCCCAGGCCAAGGCCGTGGGCTTCGAGGTGAAGATCCAGCTGCTGGACCTGTCCAGCTGGTACGGCGCCCTGGCCAAGCACGATTACAATCTGGTCTCGGCTCCCTACACCAAGGTCGGCCCGTCGGTGCTGCGCATCCTGTACCACTCCGACTCGACCGTCCCGGCGCCATCGGGCTACTTCGCCAACAACGCGCAGGTGAAGAACGAGAAGCTCGATGGGATCCTGGCCCAGGCCGAAGAGGCCAACGATGAAGCCCAGCGCGCTGCGCTGTACGAGCAGGCCCAGAAGCTGGTCCTGGAGGGCTACTACGTGCTGCCGCTCTACGACCAGCAGAACCACTTCCTCTACGGCAAGAACGTGCACGGCATCGGCGCCACCACCGCGGTGTCCTCGCCGGTCTACTACGACACCTTCATCACCAAGTAGCACCCCATGGGCACGATTGCTTGGGCCGGGCGCAAGATCGGCGGCGCGCTGGTGGTGCTGTGGCTGGTGGCCACCGCCATCTTCATCGCCATCCGGCTGATCCCCGGCGACCCGGCCGAAGCAATCATGGGCGGCCCCGGTTCCCAGGCCTCGGCCGAAGCGCTGGCCGCGGCCCGCGCCGAGTACGGACTGGACCTGCCGCTCATCTCCCAGTACCTGATGTACCTGGGCAAGCTGGCCACCTTGGACTTCGGCACCTCCTATTCGCTCAAGCAGCCGGTCGCCGGCATCATGGGCGATCTCCTGCCCAATACCCTCTGGCTTGCGCTGCTGGCCCTGGCGGCCGCCTGGGTGCTGGCCATGGGCTTCGCGGCATCGGCCATGCGGGCCAACCGCTTTGGCGCATGGCTGGGAAATATCGTGGAGATCATTGCCGCCGCCGTGCCGCACTTCTGGCTCGGCGCGGTGCTGATCATGCTCTTCTCCTCGATGCTCGGCTGGCTGCCGGCCGTGGATAACGGCACCGCCCAGGGTTTGGTACTTCCCGTGCTGACCTTGGCATTGCCGCTGGCCGGGTTCCTCACACAGCTGATGCGCGATTCGCTGAGTGCAGCCCTGGGCAGCCAGTTCGCGCTGGCCGCGCGTGCCCGTGGCGAAAGCCGGCTGGCGGTCTTCTGGCGCCATGGCTTGCGCCATGCCGCCTTGCCTGCCCTGGGCCTGACCGGCTGGGCTTTCTCCTCGCTGCTTTCCGGCGCGGTGGTGGTCGAGGCGATCTTCGCCCGTCCGGGTCTGGGGCGCTCGCTGCTTTCTGCGGTGCTGGCCCGCGACATCCCGATGGTCACCGGCATCGCGCTCTTCTCCGCACTGGTCTACATCGTGGTCATGGCGATCACCGAAGGCATCGAGCGAGCCATCAATCCGGCAGGGGCGAGCTCATGAGCCGCACCGCAAGAATCTTCGCCGCCGCATTCGTCGCCCTGTGGGTGCTCATCGCGCTGGCTCCCTCGGTGCTGGCCCCGGGCGACCCATTGGCCATCAACCCGGCCGAGGCATTCAGCAAACCCGGGGCCGCGCATTTCTTCGGCACCGACGAATCGGGCCGCGACATCTATACCCGTGTCATCCATGGTGCCCGCGACTCGCTGGCTATCGGCCTGGCGGCCACGGGATTGGGCATGGGATTGGCCATCGTCTTGGGCACAGTTGCGGCATTGTCCCCGCGCTGGCTCGACGAGATCATCCTGCGCGTGCTCGAAGCGCTCTACGCGATTCCATCCTTGCTCATGGCACTGCTGATCATTGCCTTCACCGGCCCCGGTGTCGGTCCGGCCATCGTCGCGGTGGGCCTGTCCACCGCACCGGGATATGCCCGGCTGGTGCGCAGCCAGATCCGCACGCTGAAGAGTTCGGAAATGCTGGAGGCAGCCACCGTGCTGGGCCGCGGCTCGTGGCTGTTGGTCCGCAACCATTTGGTTCCCAACGCCCTCAAGCCCCTGCTGGCTCTGGTGACCTTGGGGATCGGCCAAGCCGTGATCTGGGCTGCTGCCCTGTCCTTCCTGGGCTTGGGCACTCCCCCGCCAGCTCCCGAATGGGGTGCCATGCTTTCGGCCGGGCGCACCTACCTGCACTTCGCGTGGTGGATGAGCTTGTTCCCCGGCTTGGCGATAGTTGTCGTGGCCGCAGGCGCCACGCTGATTGGCCGCGCGCTGGGCGGAAGGGCAAGGACAGCATGAACGAGCAAGCACTGATTACGGTCAAGGACCTTTCGGTCCGTTTCGGTTCCGCCGTGGCGGTGAAGAACATTTCCTTCACCGTAAAGGCCGGACGTTGCCTCGCATTGGTCGGCGAATCAGGGTCGGGCAAATCCGTGACTGCCCGCAGCCTGCTGGGACTGTCCGGAGGCATCGCGAAAGCCGACGAGCTGACTGTCTGCGGGCAGGACGCCTTGGAGCTTTCCGACCGCGGCTGGCAGCAGATCCGCGGGAATTCGGTGTCCATGATCTTGCAGGATGCGCTGATGGCGCTCGATCCGCTGCGCCCGGTGGGCCGGGAAATCGGTGATGCGCTCAAGGCGCACGGCAAGATGTCCAAATCCGAGCGCCAGCAGCGAGTGCTCCAGGTGCTGGAATCCGTGCGCATGCCCGAGCCCGGGCGCCGTGCCAAGCAGCGTTCCACCGAGCTCTCTGGCGGCATGCGCCAGCGTGCCCTGATTGCCCAGGCCCTGGCCGGCAACCCGCAGGTAGTCATCGCCGATGAGGCAACCACCGCCTTGGACTCGGCGCTGACAGCACTGGTCCTTTCGCAGCTGCGCGAGCTCAAGGAGCAGGGCCGCGGCGTGCTGATGATCAGCCACGATCTGGCCCAGGTAGCGCATTTGGCCGACGACATTGCGGTGATGCGCAACGGTGCAATCGTTGAGGCCGGCAGCACCGGGCAGATCCTGGGCGACCCGCAGCACGAGTACACCCGCCAATTGCTGCGGGCCGTGCCTTCGGGGATACCGCGCTTCGCCCCGTTGTCGGCAGCCAGCAAGCCGTTGACGGCACCACCGCCAGAAGCACCCGCCACTACTGCCCCCGCGTTATCAGTCACGCAGCTGTCCAAAACGTTCGGCAAGCACCAGGCCGTGGATGCGATCAGTTTCGAACTGCCCCGGGGCAAGACCCTGGGCGTTGTCGGCGAATCCGGGTCCGGGAAGACCACCACCGCGCGCATGGTGCTGGGCTTGCAGAAGCCTGATGCAGGCAACGTCAAGCTGCTCGGCGAGCACTTTGCCCCGGCCCTCGAATCCCAGCGCCGAAAGCTGCGCGAACAAATGGGTGCGATCTACCAGAACCCGTTGGGGTCTTTCGATCCGCGCTATTCGGTGGGGCAGCTGCTGGCCGATGCGCTGAGCCGCGGCAAGTCCAAGCGCGCAGCCGAGTACCGCAAGCCGGCGGCTGAACTGCTCGAACAAGTCGAGCTGTCCACCGAATTGCTGGGCCGCAACCCGCGCGAGCTTTCCGGCGGGCAGCGCCAGCGCCTGGCGATTGCACGCGCGCTAGCGCCCAAGCCGCAGGTGCTGGTCCTTGACGAGCCGGTCTCGGCCTTGGATGTATCAATCCAAGCCACGGTGCTGGACCTGCTGGATCGGATCCAGCTGGACACCGGAACCAGCTACCTGTTCATCAGCCATGACCTGTCGGTGATCGAGCACATGAGCGACTCCGTTGCGGTGATGCATGAAGGCAAAATCATCGAGCAGGGCTCTACTGACCAAGTCTTCGGCGCCCCGCAGCATGACTACACGAAACTGCTGCTCTCGGCGATGCCGCGGTTGCGCTAGACCAGATCGACCATCTGGTCCTTGACCTGCTTGCGCAGGATCTTGCCCAGCAGCGAGCGCGGCATCTCATCGATCTGCACAATGCGCTTAGGCACCTTGTAGGCGGCCAGCAGCTCGCGGCAGTGGGCGCGCAGCGCGTCCTCGTTCAGCCCGCACCCCTCTTCGAGCTGCACCGCGGCAACTACCATTTCGCCGCCGCGGGCCAACGGCTTTCCGAAGACCGCGGCATCGGCCACGTCAGCGTGCTGGCGCAGGGCGATCTCGACCTCGGTCGGTGAAACGTTGAAGCCGCCGGTGATGATCAGCTCCTTGGCGCGGTCCACCACCTGGGCGAAGCCGTCCTCGTCAACGGTGACCACATCGCCCGAACGCAGCCAGCCGTCCCCGGTCTTGGCCTTGGCCGTTTCCTCCGGGTTGTTCCAGTAGCCCTGGAACACCTGCGGGCCCTTGATCAGCAATTCGCCCGGTTCTCCCTGGGCCACTTCCCGGCTCGGGTCCTCCACGTCGACGACCTTCATCAGTGTCGAGGGGAAGGGCACGCCGATGGTGCCGGTGCGGCGGCTGGGGTGGAACGGGTTGCCCAAGGCCACCGGCGAGGACTCGGTCATGCCGTAGCCTTCTACCAGCAGGCCGCCGGACATCGATTCCCACAGCTCCACCACATGGTCGGGCAGGTTCATCGCCCCGGAGATGCAGTACTTGGCGCTCTTCAGCGAGACACCGCGCTCCTTGGCCGCCAGGGCGGTGCGCTCGTAGATCGGCGGCACCGCGCAGTACACGGTGGCCGGGGACTTCTTCCAGGCATCCAGGATCATCTGCGGATCGAACTTCGGGAAGAGCACCAGCAGGCCCTGCTTCTTCACGCCGAAGGTCAGGTACAGGGTCATGCCGAAGGCATGGAACATCGGCAGGATCGCGTAGAGGATTTCCTCGCGCTCCTGCGCCCCGAGCATCCAGGCCTCGCCCTGCAAGGCGTTGGAATAGAGGTTGAAGTGGGTGAGCATGGCGCCCTTGGGATGGCCGGTGGTCCCCGAGGTGTACTGGATGACCGCCAGGTCATCGACATCCGGATGCGGGTGGTTCGCATCCAATTGCGCACCGGAGAGCAGGTCCTTCCATGCCACGGTGCCCGAGGTGCGGGCCGTGAGCGACGCCTTGGTCTCGCGCAGCTTCTTGACCGGCAGGTTCAGCGCCAGGCGCTTGACCGCGGGGAAGGCTTCCAGCAGGTTGACCGAGACGATCGAGTCCAGCTGCACGTCCTTGGGGAATTCCTGGACGTTGGCCACGACCTTGTCCCAGGCAATCGCGATGCGCGCCTGGTGGTCCTCGAACTGGTGGCGCAGTTCCCGCGAAGTGTACAGCGGGTTGTGCTCCACCACGACGGCGCCAAGGCGCAGGATCGCGTAGAAGGCGATCACGTGCTGCGGGCAGTTGGGCAGGATCAGCGCAACGCGGTCGCCGGCGCGCACGCCGAGCTTGCGCAGGCCCTCGGCGGCCTTGGCTACCTGCGCGCCCAGATCGGCGTAGCTGGTGCGGCGGCCGAAGAACTCGGTCGCAGGGTTCTGGCCGGCTTCACGCACGGAGCGCTCGAACATGCGGCTGAGCGGTTCGGTGGGCAGCTCGATTTCGGCCGGGACTCCCGGCTGGTAATTTGCCACCCATGCGGGCGCAGCACTATTTTCCATACCTCCAATCATGCCCTGTAACGAAGCGCGGCGCGATTCCAGGGCTTCCCAGGCGCAAACGACGCGCTGCAGGTGGCGGATCCGCCCGCTGGCAGAAATACCCCGGCACCGCACAGCTGGGATTTTCCTGCGAACACCCGGAGCAGGGCAGCGATCGGCGATAGCGTGTGCGTGATTGCACGGCTACGCAACTACCGGGAGGCGTCCATGGCAGCACGCCGAAGCAAACGGCTTCCCATCACGCGCCGGCGCGCGGGAACCGGCTTCTTCTATCTGGAAGGGGCACGCACGGTGAAGGACCAGCACCTGCTGGATCGGATCAGGCAATTGTCGATCCCGCCGGCATGGAAACAGGTCCAGATCGCGGCCAGTGCGCGGGCCAAGGTCCAAGCTCGCGGAATCGATGCGGCAGGGCGCACCCAAATGATCTACCACCCTGATTTCCGCGAGCGGCAGGATGCCGCCAAATTCGACCGGTTGCCGGCGTTCGGCCGCGCACTGCCCAATCTCCGCCGCCAGCTGCTGCGGGATCTGCGCCGGGGAAGAAACGACAAGGACAGGGTCACTGCGGCCGTGGTCCTGCTGCTGGATCTGCACCTGCTGCGCATCGGCACGCACGCCTACTCGCGTTCCAACCAATCCTTCGGGGCCGCTTCGCTGCGAGCCAAGCATCTGGAGGTCCAAGGGCATTGCGCCACCCTCGAGTTTCCCGGCAAGAGCGGCCAGCAGCAGCATGTGAAAATCAGGAGCCGGCGACTGGCACGAGTGCTGATCCAATTGCGCGATCAGCCGGGCTACGAGCTTTTCCGCTACCTGGATGACGATGGGCACTCGCACCTGCTCCAGCCTGCGCAAATCAACCGGTACCTCGAGGAGCACCTGGGTAGCGGATTCACCGCCAAGGACTTCAGGACCTGGGGCGGCAGCTTAGCGGCTTTCAGGGCACTGATCGAGGCTCCCGCCTCGGCTATGGCTGCCGATGATGCCAGGAATCTGCGCAAGCTGGCCATCGAGCAGGCCGCCGGAAAACTGGGCAATACTCCCGAAATCGCGGCCGGCTCCTATATCGATCCCCGTGTGCTGGAGCTGGCGGACGATCCGGAAAAATTGGCGGCGCTGCGCCGTTCCAAACGGCAGCTGGGGACCAAGAACCATTTGGATCCGGCTTCGCGCTGCCTGCTGCGGTTCCTTGAAAGGGCCAGCTAGGTTCAGAATCTAGAAGTTCAGTCCTCTGGCCGCTACATCCCATACCTCGCTGGTGCCGTCCTCATGCACTGCCAGCACGTTGTCGACCAGGTTCACCGCGACGCAGACATGGTTCGGGATGACGTGGAGCTGCTCGCCGTGGGCCGGCAGGTCCAAGTGCTCGGGCCACAGCACGGTGGCGTGATGCTCCGATAGTGCGCTGATGCGGGCTTCAGGGCACTGGGCGATGCGCCCGTATCCGGTGGCCCAGGCCGGGCGGTCGCTTCCGAGCACCTTGCTGCCGGCGTCCAGCACGATGCGCCGGGGAATCTGCCCATCGCCTTCATGGCGGCTGATCACGGTGGAGGCGACGGTCAGGGAAATATCCTCCCAGCGCACGCGCCCCAGCTCGAACTGCTGCGCATCGCCGAAGACGTATACCCCTGGACGCACCTCGGTCAGCACCGAGTTGTCGCTCAGTTCGGCGGTCGGGGTGGAGCCCCCGCTGATGCGCTTGATGGCATGCCCGGCCTCGCGCAGCAGGCACGCCGCTTCGGCCAGGGCCTTGTGCTCATCGTTGAGTGCCGCGTCGATGCCGTCCGGCGAGTAGCTGTGGCCGGGGAAGGTGAAGATCCCATGCACGCGCATGCCTGCCGCACGGGCGGCATCGGCTATTTCCACCGCGCCTTGCGGGCTGGTGCCGCTCCGATGATGGCCACTGTCGATCTCGATGACGAGCTTGATCTTGGAGGCCTTCTCCCCCAGCATCCTGGCCATCTGCTGCACGGCCTGGACAGAGTCCGTGCCGATGCTCAGCTTGGCACGGCGCATCAGCTCCAGGATGCGTGCCGCCTGGGATCCATTGACCCACAAAGGGTAGGCGATGAAGATCTTCGCGACCCCGTGCAGCGCAAACGCGAGGGCTTCGCCGACGGTTGCCACGGTGAGTCCGGCGGCACCGGCGTCCATCTGGCGTTCGGCGATTTCATGCATCTTGTGCGTCTTGGCATGCGGGCGCAGTTTCAGGCCCTGGCTCGCCACCCGGTGGGCCACCCGGTCAATGTTCTGCTGGAGCTTCGCTACGTCAACGATGACCTGCGGGGTGTTGATTCCGGCCGGGATAGTGCCCAAATTTTCCGTCCTTCTGCACTTGGCTGCGTCACGGGGAATCCTGGAAATAGGCATTCCCGCCGATCTGAAAGATTACCGCAGGAAGCTTTGTACAGGGGAAGGAAAAACTAGCGTGGCAGCGTGCTTGACCGGGCCGACAGCTTGGTGGACAACTCATGCGCGTGGTGCAGCAGCAGGTTGCCCAGCTCTTCGCGGCGGTCCGCTTCAAAGCGCGTGTGGATCCCGGTCAGGCTCAGTGCCCAGGCAGGCTGTCCCGAGTTGTCGAAAACCGTAGCGCCCATGCCCCAGCTGCCCTCGACGATCAAGCCGGGGTTGACCGAATAGCCCAGCTGGCGGGTTTCGGCGACCTTTTTGCGCAGCTCTTCGCGCGAATGCGCCGGCCCATATCCTGGCTCTAGATCGGCATCGCGCAGGTAGCGCTCAATGCCCTGTTCAGGCAGGAAAGCAAGGATCGCGATTCCGGCCGAAGCGACTCCCAGCGGGAAGCGCCGTCCTTCATACAGCACGAACGAGCGGATGGGAAAGGCTCCATCCTGGCGCAGCAAGCACACGGTTTCGTCCCCTCGCCGCGCCGAGAGGAACGCACTTTCCCCGGTCGCCTCGGCCAGCGCGGCGACATGCTCGCGGGCCAGTTCGCTGATGTCGTAGCGCTCGGCTGCCACCGCGCCCATGAGGTAGAGCTCGGGGCCAAGCAGCCAGCGGCCGGTGCGATGATCGTGGTCGCAGAATCCTTCGGTGGCCAACGCGCTGAGCAGCCGATGCACGGTGGGCCGGGCCAAACCGGTGCTCCGGGCAGTTTGCGTCGTGGTGATGCCCTCGGGCATTGCTGTGCTCACGGTGCGAAGCACGGCAGCCAGCCGCCCTACGACTTGGGTTCCAGCCGGGGAATTGCTCATGACCACATTATGGACGATCGGTTACGGGCCGGATAATTCCCGCTTCATACTTTGTCGCCGTACCCCTGTTGCTATCGAGCTGGTCGGCGGATAATTCAGCACATGGAAAATACATGGCAAATCGTCATCGACTGCGCCCGCCCGCAAGCAATGGTCCGGTTCTGGGCCGAAGCCTTGCGCTACGTTCCCGAGCCCGCCCCGGACGGGCATCCCACGTGGCGCGCCTACTGGCAGTCCATGGGCGTGCCGGATGATGAATTGCCGCCCGGAACCGGTGATGAACCGGAGTCGCTGGTCGATCCGCAAGGTGGTGGGCCAAGGATTTGGTTCCAGCAGGTACCGGAGGCCAAGAGCATCAAGAATCGCCTGCATCTGGACTTGCTGGTCAGCGGCGGCCGCGGCGTTCGCTTCGAGGAACGCAGGAAAATCATCACCGACGAGGCAGAGCGCCTGGTGGCCCTGGGGGCCAAAGTCCGCACCGTTCACGACATGCCGGAGATGGGCCATTTCGCTATCTGCATGCTCGATATCGAAGGTAACGAGTTCGACATCGTCTAGCCCTCTCAGATGTGTCCATAATATGGACCGCTTGGCCATTCCTCCTCACCATCCGACCAGTTACCCGGCAATGCACCGGGTCTATTGCATGCTCACCTGCGACTACGTACGTTAGAGGATAAGCACATCCGCGCTCCACATAGTGGACACATGGAGGAATCGATGACAACGAAGTTTCGGGATGACGCAGCCGCCGCCTTGGCTGCCGTCGTCAAGGATGGCATGACCATCGCAGTAGGCGGTTTCGGCCTCTCCGGCATCCCCAACCGCCTGATCACCGCACTGCGGGATTCGAAGGCAACCAACCTGACCATCGTGTCAAACAACATGGGCGTAGACGGCAAGGGGCTGGGCATCCTGCTGGAAAATAAGCAGGTCTCCAAGGTCCTGGCCTCCTACGTCGGGGAGAACAAGCTGTTCGCACAGCAGTTCCTCGATGGGGACCTGGAAGTTGAATTCTGCCCGCAGGGCACCTTGGCCGAGCGCTTGCGCGCTGGCGGGGTGGGCATTCCCGCCTTCTTCACCCCCACCGGCGTGGGAACTCCGATCGCCGAAGGCAAGGAAGTCATGGAATTCAACGGCAAGCCAGCGATCCTCGAGCGTGGCATCTTTGCCGATATCGCACTGGTCAAGGCGCACCAGGCCGACGCCGAAGGCAACCTGCGCTACCGGATGACCTCGAAGAACTTCAACCCGCTGGCCGCCATGTCCGGCCGCCATACCTTCGCCGAAGCCGAGGAAATTGTCGAGGGCTATCTGGATCCGTCGCTGGTGGAGACCCCCGGCATCTTCGTGCAGACCCTGGTGCAGGCCGATGCGGTCAAGGACATTGAACAGCGCACCGTGCGCAGCCGAAAGGAGGCCTGAGCATGTGGACACGCGATGAAATGGCGGCCATTGCCGCTAGCGAATTAACCGACGGCCAGTATGTGAATCTCGGTATTGGAATCCCCACGATGGTGGCCAATAACCTGCCGGAAGGCGTTTCGGTCAAGCTGCAAAGCGAAAACGGCCTGCTGGGCATGGGTCCCTTCCCCTATGAAGGTGAAGAAGATGCGGATCTGATCAATGCAGGCAAGCAGACCGTGACCATCCTGCCCGGCGGCAGCTTCTTCGATTCGGCGACCTCCTTCGGCATGATCCGCGGCGGCCACGTCCAGACCGCGATCCTCGGCGCCCTGCAAGTGGCCGCCAATGGCGATCTGGCCAATTGGACCATCCCGGGCAAGCTGGTCAAGGGCATGGGCGGCGCCATGGACCTGGTCGCCGGCACCCCGCGCGTGATCGTTCTGACCGATCACGTGGCCAAGGACGGGACATCCAAGATTGTGGAGAAATGCGACCTGCCGCTTACGGGAGTCGGCGTGGTCAACCGCATCATCACCGACCGAGCAGTGTTTGATATAGAAAACTCGACCTTGACCCTGCGTGCAGTAGCCCCGGGTGAAAGCGTGGAAACCATCAAGGAAATCACGGCAGCAGAATTTGCCGTGGATATTGTGGAGGATCTGAAAGCATGACCGCAAAGATTGTGGGCTACGCCCGTACCCCATTCGTGAAATTCAACGGCGCCTTCGCCGCTGTTCCAGCCACCGAGCTCGGCGCCCATGCCGGCAAGGCCGCGCTGGAACGTGCCGGAGTTGATCCCAGCGAAGTCCAGCAAGTCATCGCCGGCCAGGTGCTGCAAGGTGGCGCCGGCCAGAACCCGGCCCGTCAATCCGCTGTGGGTGCCGGTATTGCGCTGGACGTTCCGGCCATCGCCGTGAATGCCGTATGCCTCTCAGGTGCCGAGGCCGTTGTGGCAGGAGCCCGCCTGATCAATAGCGGCGAGGCAGACGTTGTCCTGGCTATCGGCCAGGAATCCATGTCGCTGGCTCCGCACGTGCAGCGCGCCCGTGCCGGAACCAAATACGGTGCCATTGAACTGATTGACACCCTGGAATACGACGGCCTGACCGATGCTGCCGAGAAGCGTTCGATGGGCGCTTCCACCGAGGAGCACAATGCCAAGTTGTCGATGACCCGCGAGGCCCAGGATACGGTCTCGGCCGCATCCCACCAGCGCGCTGCCGCGGCCCGAGATTTCGCAGCCGGCGAGATTGCGCCATTTACCATTTCCAGCCGTCGCGGCGACACCACGATCAGCGAAGATGATGGCATCCGCGAAGCAACCACCGTGGAATCCTTGGGCAAGCTGCGTCCGGCCTTTGCCAAGGAAGGCACCATTACCGCAGGCAACTCCTCGCAGATCACTGACGGCGCAGCAGCCGTGGTGCTGGCCAGCGATGCGGCCATTGAGCGCCTGGGCCTGGAGCCGCTGGCTGAAATTCTCTCGCACGCTTTCGTTGCCGGCCCGGACCGCACCCTGCACGAGCAGCCATCCAATGCCATCAGCGCAGCCCTGGAGAAGGCCGGCGCCAAAGCCCAGGATCTGAAGGCCGTCGAAATCAATGAGGCGTTCGCCGCTGTTTCGGTGCAGTCCACCAAGGCACTGGGTCTCGATGCCTCCATCGTGAATCCGCATGGTGGCGCGATTGCCCTGGGCCACCCGATCGGCGCTTCCGGTGCACGCATCATTGGCACGTTGGCCCGCCAGCTCCACGAGATGCCGGCCGGCTCGCTGGGCGCCATCGGCATCTGCGGTGGCGGCGGCCAGGGCACCGCAATGGTGCTGCGTTCGCTGTAGCCGCTGCCCGATTAGCCGGTGCGGTTGGGTCTGTCGGGATCCAACCGCACCGGCTTTTCCTTTTACCGGTGAAGTGAAAGGCGGAACTCGCTCCTTAACCCGCCGCATGTTTCTTAACTGGACTTTGTTCTTCCACTTACTTGTTATGTAATTGGAAGGTCATATTCCAATTGTTCGACTTTAAGTTTCCAAGAACGCACGGATGTGACGCCATCATCGCACCATGTGAGGACTCACCTTGGAAAATACGCAATTGCCTGATGATCCGAAGGTGCCACCGGCACCTTCGGATCCATTGCCAGCGCCGGCGGCACCGGCGAACCCGTTCCAGAATGCCGGGCAGAACCGGCAGGTCAGGAAATTCACCAACGCGGTCCTGGAACTGAAGTCCCGTGCCAGCCTGCAGCTTCTTGGATTCCAAGCCGGCGCCATTGCGGCCATTGGCATCGTCCTGGCTCTTTGCTACCTGATCCCCCTGACCTCGATGGCCAAGGAGATCGGTGGCGGCAGCTCCGCTGAATTCAACGTGGCGTCCCAGCTCAATTCCTTCAAGGCCTTCATCATAGTCTTCGGTGCCGTCCTGGGCGGCGGGCTGAAGATCACCGGATCCGGAGGCGGATTCGGCATGTTCGGCGAGCTCAGCCTCGCATTCGCCCTCGTTTCGGTCACCTCCATCGTGGCAATCTGCGCCGCGAACTACCTGATCGTGCGCAAGCTGCGTCGTGGCGCACGCAACGGCGGTTGGAAGAGCGCTGCATTGGCCTCCGGACTGCACGCGCTGGTCCTGGCATTGGTCTTCCTGGTCATTGCGCTCTTCGGGAAGCTCAGCATCCAGGGTGGCGAATTCTTCTCCGCCGCGGTGTCCCCGCGATATGCAGGTGTCTTCTTCACGATTGCCTTGGCCGTTTTCTTCTCGCAGTTCCTTGCCACCGCACCCCAGCGCGCCAACGCCGGATCCCCATTGATTACCGGCGTCCGCGAGGCCGTGGCCCTGGCCGTTTCGACCTTGGCGGCTTTCGCCTTGGTCGGCATCATTGCCGCATTCACCCAGCGTCCAGATGACATGCCCTGGAGCTTGGGCCTGATCCTGCTCCCGCTGCTGGGAACCATCGGTTCATATGTGGCAGCGTTGGGCTTCCTCGGGGCGCTGGCTCCGAATGTCTCCGGCATGGCCAGCTTCCTGGGCGAATACACCGCCGATGCCATGCCCGAATCCGTCCTGCACATCTGGGATATCGCCGACGGCAAGGGTGCTTGGCTCCTGGTCCTGAGCGCCCTCCTGGTACTCCTGGCGGCTATCCGTATTGGCGTGCACCGTGGTCGACTGGCCACTGGTTTCAACCTGCAGCGCGCTTGGCAGCTGCCAGTGGCGGCTTTGGTCCTGTGGATGATTCTTGCCGGGCTGACCAACATCTCCCTGGGTGGCGCCATCACCGCCAACGAGATGGGCAACATGAGCGGCAGCATGTCCTATGGCATCACCTGGTACTCGGTGATCTTCCTGGCACTCGGGGCCGCAGTTGTCTCGCTGCTGGCAGAAGTCCTGCCCTTGCAGGTCTACCGCTTCGCCCCATCCCTGCTGGCAGTGATTGCCGGCAAGGACGCCGCAGCGCGATGGATTTCCGGCCAGGCACCCGCCGTTGCTCCGGCTTCGCCGGTTGCAGCCGCACCCAGCCAGGCTGCTCCAGTTGCCGCCGCAGCCCAATCCACCCCTGCCGCGGCCGCCAACGGCCAGCCGATGGCTGGTGAACCGGCTCCGGCGCTGGCCCCGGCCTCGGAAGAGTCCAAGAAGAAGGCCAAGGCCGTTGGCTTCTCGGTTCTTGCGCTGGCAGTCATTGCCGGTCTGGGCTTCGGTGCCATCGCCTACCTGAACGGGCAGCGCAAGCCCGAAGCTGAAGTTGAGAAATACCTCGCGCTGCTTGCCGAGGGCCAGGCCGGCAAGGCGACCGAGATGGTCGACCCGGGGATCGACAACGCCTCGCGCGTCCTGCTCAGCGACGATATCCTGGGCAACGCCAAGCAGCGCTTGGAACTCGTTGATGTCATCGAGGAATCCAAGGGCAAGGACTCGGCCCGTGTGCGAGCGATCTACTCCATCAACGGCGAGCGCCACGAACGCTCCTTCAATGTCGACGCGGGCGACAAGGACTTCGGCCTGCTCGATACCTGGGTGCTCAATGAAGCATTGATTGTTCCGGTGGAGATCACCTCCGATAAGAGCTCGGAAGTCACTGTCGGCAAGGCCAAGGTCAAGCTGCTTGAAAGCGAGGACTACTACGGCGAGGGAAGTTCCTTCACCGGCAGCTTCTCCGCCTACCCGGGCATCTATGATGTCTCAGCGCCTGGCAATGAATACCTGACGAGCGAAGCGCAGGAATTGCGCGTCAACCATCCTGATTCGCAGCCGGCACAGGCGGCGCTGGTTACGACCACCACCGAGAAGCTCGACGAGCTGGTTCTGGATGAGGTCAAGAAGTTCGCTACTGCCTGCGTGACCGTTCCAACCAACCTCGATGACGGTTGCCCGAGCACCTTGCAGTCCAAGGACATCGCATCGTTCTCTGTGAAGTCGCATGCTGAAAGCGTGGCCATCGAGGAATCGGGCAGTTTCTCAAGCTCCGAGATCGTCTTCAAGTACAAGCTCAATGACACGGAGTTCATTGATTACGACGAAGAAGAGCTCACCCGCAGCTTCACGGGCAGCGTGGATTGGTACGGCGAGAAGCCCCAGGTCACCGTCGAAGGCGCATCCTGGTGGTAAGCCGCTGCTTCAGCTGTTGCTAGCCCGCCGCTGACTAGAACGCAAAGCCGCGTGCCGGCCATGATCCATGGCCGGCACGCGGCTTTGCTCTTTGCTTCCTAATGCCACAGCGGTTCGCGCGAGACGTGGTTGACCAGTAGCTGCGCATCCAGCTCGACATAGGTTCCATTGGCCATGCGCGGATTGCTTTCGCCGGTGAGCACGGCGATTACCGAGCAGATCAAGGCGCTGTGGCTCACGACCATCACGTTCTGCCCGGGATGCTGATGGCAGATCTTGAACAATGCGTTCACTGCACGCCCCACCAGATGTTCTTCGGTTTCTCCGGTGCCAACCAGCAGTTGGCGTTGTTCGTCGGCGCCATCGGCCACCAGGGTGCCTTCGAGATCGCCGAAGTCCTGCTCCATCAGTTCCTGGTTTTCGTGCAGGGCACGGATGCCCAGGCTATTGGCGAGGATCTGCGCTGTTTGGCGGGCACGGAACAACGGGGAGGAATACACTGCGTCCCAAGTGCCTTCGGGTGCCAGCTCGGTGGCCAGCTGCTGGGCTTGGCGGATGCCGGTATCGTTCAGTGGCAGGTCGCTGCGTCCATGCAGGCGTCCTGCCTTGTTCCATTCGGTCTGTCCGTGGCGGATCAGGATCAGTTTCTTTGCGCTCATCGTCTTCTTCTTTCTGGCATGCACCGAAGCAACTGGTGCCCGGTGCGAAGTAGCGTTCTTGGAGTCAGTTGCCGGTCTGCGAACTCTTGACCGGCGCTGGCAGCGGGGTGCTGGCGTGCAGCGCGGCGTACTGGCCGCTGGTTGCAGCGAACGCGTCGACCGATTTGGCTCCGACCTTGATGACGTTGAATCCCGCTGCGGGTTCGTCAACGATCTGCGTCGGGGCAAATGGATTCATGTTGTAGGACACTGCGGGAGCCATGAACACCGGGGTGCTCAACAGCTGGCTGGTGGACGCTTGATGGTAGTGGCCGCTAAGGATTGCACGGATATCGCTTCCGGCGGCGATGGCCGCCAGCTCCATCGGGTTCTCCAGCCCGCGGCCGGCGCGGGCTTCATTGGCGGCTTCCACCGGAGGATGGTGCAGCAGCAGCAGGGATCCGCGCGGCGCCGGAACCGCCAGCAGCGAGGCAAGCCAATCGAGCTGCCGCTGTTCCAGGCGTCCCCGGGCCAACTGGAATCCCCCGCTGTCCAATCCGATAATCCGTAGTCCCAGGATCTCGTGCACCGTGTCGGCTGGATGCGGACCGGTGGACAGGCGCCTGGTGTTGAAGGATTCTCCAATCGCGCCCAACGGATCATGGTTGCCCGGAACGGTGATGACCGGGCAATCCAGTTCACGCTGGGCCTGGTTGAAGATCCCTGCGGCCCGCTCATGGATGTCCGAACCGCGGTCTGCGATATCGCCGGTCACCACAATGGCATCCGGATCCAGGCAAGCGGCTGCTTCCAGCGCCTGTTCTGTTCGTTGCCACGAATCAATGGATCCGTGAAGCAGCTGCCCTTCGGGACGCAGGTGGGTGTCGCTCAATTGGATTATCGTCAGAGGTTCCATTTTTTCCTCCTTCACGGCTGCTGCATTTCATCCCATTGAACGCCGGGGTTCTGGCCAGCAGGTGAACAGGGTGTCGACGCCATATGAAGTCCTGAAGAATCGGGGTTTTGCCGATAATCGGACAAATCGGCCAATGAAGGCAGGTAAAACTGGCTGACACATGCTTTCTGGCGCATATGAACGGCGAGTATCATCCAAAACGACTAATCTTAGAAGAGAAGATTTGAATCCACCGAGGAGCTATATCCATGACCGGCAGCAAAGTCGTCGCCTTTGGCCACTTCCAGCCAGAGCGCATCGTCCCTAACACCGAGCTGGAAAAGTTGGTGGAAACCAGCGATGAATGGATCACCCGACGTGTCGGCATCGAAGAACGCCGCTGGGGAACCGGTGTTGAAACCGTAGACTCCATGGCCATCAAGGCCGCAGAGATGGCGCTGGGCAACGCCGCTGGCATCAAGGCAGCCGATATCGACATGATCATCGTCGCCACCTGCACCGCTACGGACCGTTCGCCGAACATGGCCGCACGCGTAGCTAACGCCCTGGGCATGGACCAAGGACCGGCAGCGGTGGACGTGAACGTGGCTTGCGCAGGCTTTGCCCACGCAGTTGGCCTGGCCCAGGGCGCCATTGCCGCTGGCTCGGCGACGAATGCCCTGGTTATCGGCTCGGAGATGCTCACCGACTACACCGACTTCACCGATCGCACCACCTGCGTGCTGACCGCGGACGGCGCTGGCGCCTTCGTGATCACCGCATCGGAGGACAACGGCATCTCGCCGGTGGTCTGGGGTTCGGTTCCGTCCCTGTCCGATGCAGTGCGCATCGAAGAAGAAAACAACATGAAGTTTGCGCAGAACGGCCAGAGCGTTTACCGCTGGACCGTCACGCAGCTGCCGAAGATCGCTTCGAAAATCATCGACCGTGCCGGCATGAAGCCTGAGGAGCTGGACGCCATTGTCCTGCACCAGGCCAACCTGCGCATCATCGAGCCATTGGCAGAGAAGATCGGCGCACCGAACGCGCGCGTGGCCACCGATGTGGTGTACTCGGGCAACACTTCGGCCGCTTCGGTTCCGCTGGCTCTTTCCAAGTTGATGGCTTCGGATGAGCCATTGCCTTCGGGTTCCAAGGCGTTGCTCTTCGCCTTCGGTGGCGGCCTGGCTTACGCCGGCCAGATCATCACGATCCCTTAAGTATTTTCGCCATGAGTGGGCGCTACGGCATTTTGCCGTGGCGCCCACTAGTGCTTTAACGGCGCCTTCCGCATCAGCCTAAAAAGCTGCTCCGAATCCCTTGCAACAACGCGTTAGTGACTGCTAACGTATTTTTCATGCTTGATCTACTGGAAGTCGCTTCCGAGCCAACGCGCAGGCGCTTGATTCAGTTGCTGGGTTCCGGGGAACGCACGGTGACGGAACTGGCCGCGAACTTCGCCGTCAGCCGCTCCGCCATCTCGCAACACCTGCTGCTGTTGATTGACGTAGGACTGCTGCAAGCCCGCAAGGATGGCCGCAGCCGCTACTACTCGCTGGACCCTGCAGGCATCACGAAGCTCAAGGCCCTCCTTGACTCGTTCTGGAATACCGAACTCGACCTGCTCGTTGCCGAGGCCGCCGAATTGGCGTCGTTCAATGGGCCACCGCACCAGCCACCAGGAGAAAAGCCATGAGCTATGAACGAACAGTCATCCTCCCCGTTGACGCCGACACCGCCTTTGCACTGGTCACCAACCCGGAGCGCCTTCGCCGCTGGCAAACCGTTGCCAACCGCGTCGACCTGCAGACCGGCGGCAGCTACCGCTTCACCATGGGTCCGGGCCACCAGGCTTCGGGCACTTTCACCGAAATCGAGCCCGGCAGGCGCCTGGTCTTCACCATGGGCTGGGAAGGTTCGGATGCCGTTCCGCCCGGCGATTCGACGGTTTTCATCACCTTGGAACCGCTGGATCAGGGCACGGCCCTGACCTTGCGCCATGAGGGGCTGGACGCCGAGCAGTCCTCGGGCCACGCCGAGGGATGGAACCACTTCCTGGACCGCCTGAAGGAGTTTGCTGAAACCGGCGAAGCAGCCATCGACGAGTGGAACGCCGTTCCCGAGCCGCAGAACCCGATCGTTTCCGCCGAGGGCTCCGTGGCAGCCCTGCAGTTCATCCTGAACAACATCTGCGCAGCGGACCTGGCCAAAGCCACTCCCTGCTCCGAGTTCTCCGTGGGCGAGCTGCTGGATCACCTTGCGGGTTCGGTCTCGATGATCGGCGGTGCCCTGGGCGCTGCGGTATCCGATGACCCGGCCCTGGCGCCGGAAGCACGCATCGCCAACCTGGTGCAGCCGACCCTGGAGGCTTTTGCCGCTCGCGGCGTTGCCGGCGAGATTGATCTCGGATTCGCTGTCATGCCGGCTTCAGTGGTTGCCGGGATCCTGAATCTGGAACTGATGGTTCACGGGTGGGACTTCGCCCAGGCGACCGGCCAGGAGTTCGCGATCCATCCTGGCCACGCGGAATACGTACTGGGCTTGGCACGCAAGACTGTGGGACCGGCTCAGCGCATCTCCGGTTCCTTCGCGGAAGAAACCATGGTCGCCGAATCCGCCAGCAGCCTGGATCGCCTGATTGCGTTCACCGGCCGCGTTCCCGCAGGAGCCTGAGGACCTCCCATGGTTGATGTCTCCACGAGCATCGCTATCGACCGGCCACGTTCGGTGGTGGCCGGCTACGCGATGAACCCGCTGAACGCTCCCGCGTGGTACCGGAATATCCACTCGGTGCGCCGGCTGGATCCCCATGGCTTCGGCCTCGGATCATGCACCGCCTTCGAAGCTAGGTTCCTTGGACGGAAGCTTTCCTACACCTACGAAGTCACCAGGTTCGCGGAGAACGAGGAACTGGTCATGGCCACCGCGCAGGGCCCGTTTCCCATGCGCACCACCTATCGCTTCGAAGCGATAGGGCCAACGGCGACCCGGGTCCACCTGCGCAATGACGGCGAGCCAACTGGCTTCGGCAAACTGGCCGGCCCGCTGAGGGAAATGATGATGCGGCGAGCCAATATGGCTGATCTCCGGGCGCTGAAAAGCATCCTGGAGAAAGACTGAGGACCAGCGGCGAACACCGCGGATACCTTGCCTCCGGCATCGCGTCCGCGGTGTTCGCGCGTCACTGACCTGAGCATTCCCGATTGCTCCAGTTCCCGACTTGACGTTAAGTGGATCACACCCCAGACTGGTACACGTGAACCTGTCTGACAGCTGGACACCCGGACAGCAACCGATCGAACGACGATCCGCTGCCGAAGGCGTCTTCCATGCACTCCGCCTAGCCATTGAAGCCCAGGAAATCGCCATCGGCGCGAAACTGGGATCCGAAGCTGCCCTCGCGGCCGACTACGGCGTGAGCCGCTCGGTCATCCGCGAAGCGCTGCGCTCCTGCGCGGCCCTGGGCCTGACCCGCACCGAAACCGGGCGCGGCACCTTCGTGGTCTCCCACCGGCCCACCCGCGAGCTGAAACTGGGCACGTTCTCCTCCGACGACCTGCACGAAGCCCGTCCGCATATCGAGATCCCGGCTGCCACCCTCGCCGCCACCCGGCGCACCGCCGAGGACCTGGAGCGGATCAGCGGGCTGATCGAGGCGATGGAGCAGGAAGACGACCCGGCAGCCTGGGTCGAGCTGGACGCCGCCTTCCATGCCGCGATCGCCCAGGCCAGCGGCAACTCGGTGTTCTCCAAGGTCGTCGCGGACATCCGCGAGGCCATGGCCCGCCAGTCCGAGACCGTGAACCTGGTTGCCGGCCGCCGGTCGCCGTCGAACTCGGAGCACCAGGAAATCTACCAGGCCATCGCCGCCCAGGACCCGCAAGCGGCCAACAATGCGATGGCCAAGCACCTCAATGCGGTGCAGCAAGCAGTATCCACCATAGTCAGGAGCAAGAAGTGACCCCCGCCGATCCCCAGACCCTGCGCGCTTCGCTGGTCGTTGAGGCACTGCCGCAGCACGAACCGCTGGTCATCGCCACCCGCGGCGAGGCCGTGGAGTCCATCCACTACGGCTCGGCCGTGCTGCTGGATCCCGCCGGCTCCATCGCCGCCAGCCGCGGCGATGCCCAGGCCGCGTTCTACCCGCGCTCGGCGCTCAAGCCGCTGTTCGCCGTGGGCATGCTGCGCGCCGGACTGCAGCTCGACGACCAGCAGCTGGCCTTGGCCTCGGCCAGCCACTCCGGGAGCCCGCGCCACCTGCAGGTCGCCGAATCCACGCTGGCCGCCGCCGGCCTGGACCACACAGCGCTGCGCAATTCCACCGACCTGCCCTACGGCGTTGCCGAGCGCCAGGACTACCTGGCCGCTGGCGGCAAGGCCACCGCGCTCGCGCAGAACTGCTCGGGCAAGCACGCCGCACTGGCGGCCCTGTGCGAGCTCAAGGGCTGGGACACCGCCAACTACCTGCACGACGAGCGCCTCCTGCAGCTGCTGCAGGACACCGTGGAGGATCTTTCGGGCGAACAGATCTCCGGGGTGAGCACCGACGGCTGCGGCACCCCGGTCTACCGGATGACCCTGGCCGGATTGGCCCGCGCCTTCGGCAAGCTGGCCAGCGCCGCGCAAGGCACCGCCGAGGCACGCGTGGCCGCGGCAATGGCCGGCTACCCGGAACTGGTAGCCGGCGTTGGCCGCGATGTCACCGCCCTGATGCGCGCGGTGCCCGGCTCCGTGGCCAAGGACGGTTTCGAGGGCATCCAGGCCGTGGGCCTGCCCGATGGCAGCGCGCTGGCCGTGAAGATCGCCGACGGCTCGGACCGCGCCCGGATGCCGATCACCGCCAAGCTGCTCGCCGAGCACCTGGGCTCCGAGGCCGCGATCGCCCTTGAACCGCTGGCTACCAGCCCGGCCTTCGGCGGCGGTGCGCCCGTGGGCCTGCTGGCCGCACTGTAGTTTTTTCCGTTCCAACCATTTCAACGAATCCTGGAGAAGAATCCACCATGCCTGAAACCTTGCTCAGCGGCCAGACCCGCAGCGAGCATGACCTGATCGGCGACCGCGATATCCCGGCGGATGCCTACTGGGGCGTGCACACGCTGCGCGCCAAGGAGAACTTCGACATCACCGGCACCGAGCTGTCCGGCAACCCGCACCTGATCCGCGCATTGGCGCGCGTGAAGCAGGCCGCGGCGCGTGCCAACCGCGAGCTGGGGCTGCTGGACGCCCAGCGCGCGAACGCCATCGACCAGGCCTGCGAGGCCATCGCCGGCGGGGCGCTGCATGAGCAATTCATCATCGACCCGATCCAGGGCGGGGCCGGCACCAGCACGAACATGAACGCCAACGAGGTCATCGCCAACCTGGCGCTGGAAATCATGGGCCATGCCAAGGGCGAGTACTCCTTCTTGCACCCCAACGACCATGTGAACCTCTCGCAGTCCACCAACGACGCCTACCCGACCGCGGTGAACATCGCCACGCACTTCGCCACCCAGCCGCTGCTGGCAGCCATCGAGCTGCTGCAGGATTCGTGCATCGCCAAGGCCGCCGAGTTCCGCACCGTGGTGAAGATGGGCCGCACCCAGCTGCAGGACGCCGTGCCGATGACCGTGGGCCAGGAGTTCCGCGGCTGGGCCGTGACCCTGGGCGAGGACCGGGCGCGGCTGGAGGAATCGCTGTGCCTGGTCACCGAGATCAACCTCGGCGCCACCGCCATCGGCACCGGGCTGAACGCCCCGGCCGGCTATGCCGAGGCCGCCTGCCGCCACCTGCGCGAGCTGACCGGCCTCCCGCTGACCACCAGCCCGGACCTGATCGAAGCCACTTCGGATGTGGGCGCCTTCGTGCACCTCTCGGGCGTGCTCAAGCGCGTGGCGCTGAAGATCTCCAAGATCTGTAACGACCTGCGCCTGCTCTCCTCCGGTCCGCGCGCGGGCCTGAACGACCTGCAGCTGCCGGCCGTGCAGTCCGGCTCCTCGATCATGCCCGGCAAGGTCAACCCGGTGATCCCGGAAGTGGTCAGCCAGATCGCCTACCAGGTGGTGGGCCACGACTTGACCGTGACCATGGCCGCCGAGGGCGGGCAGCTGCAGCTGAACGCCTTCGAGCCGGTGATCGTGCACTCCATCGGGCTCTCCCTGAAGCACCTGGCCAACGGCTGCCTGACCCTGGCGCACAAGTGCATCGACGGGATCACCGTGGACGAGCAGGCGCTGCGCCGCGAGGTGGAGAACTCCATCGGCCTGGTCACCGCGCTGAACCCGAGGCTGGGCTACGCGGCATCCACCTCGGTGGCCCTCGAAGCGCTGCACACCGGACGCGGCGTGGCCGAGCTGGTGCTCGAACGCGGCCTGCTCTCGGCCGAAGACCTCAATGAGTTGCTCTCCCCCGAGCGCCTCGCCAACCTCACCGACTAGATCCGAGGAATCATATGGATAATTCCACTCCGCACGCCACCGCGGCGCACGTCCCCGATGCCGCGCTGACGGCCGGCGACAACGATTACCACAAGGGCCTGTCCTCCCGGCAGATGCAGATGATCGCCATTGGCGGCGCCATCGGCACCGGGCTGTTCATGGGTGCCGGCGGCCGGTTGGCCGAAGCCGGACCGGGCATTGTCATCAGCTACGCAGTCTGCGGCTTCTTCGCCTTCCTGATCCTGCGGGCGCTGGGCGAACTGGTCATGCACCGCCCGTCCACCGGTTCCTTCGTGTCCTACGCCCGCGAGTTCTACGGCGAGAAGGCGGCCTTCGCCACCGGCTGGCTGTACTGGCTGAACTGGGTAATGACCGCCATCGTCGACATCACCGCGGTGGCCCTGTACATGGGCTTCTTCGGCAAGTACGTGGGGTGGATCAGCTCGGTGCCCCAGTGGCTCTGGGCGCTGCTGGCGCTGGCCGTGGTGCTGGCCATGAACCTGATCTCGGTCAAGGCCTTCGGCGAGATGGAATTCTGGTTCGCACTGGTCAAGGTCGTGGCCCTGGTGGCCTTCCTGATCATTGGCTGCTACTTCGTCATCTTCGGCACGCCGCTGGCAGGACATGAGGTCGGCTTCTCGCTGCTCAGCTCCAATGGCGGGCTGCTGCCCAATGGCCTGCTGCCGGTGCTGGTGCTGATGCAGGGCGTGGTCTTCTCCTATGCTTCCATCGAGCTGATCGGCACCGCCGCGGGCGAAACGGAGAATCCGGAAAAGGTCATGCCCAAGGCGATCAACACCGTGATCATCCGCATCGCCGTATTCTACGTCGGCTCGCTGGTGCTGCTCTCGCTGCTGCTGCCCTACACCGCGTACAGCGCCGGGGAATCGCCGTTCGTGACCTTCTTCGGATCCATCGGCGTGCAGGGCATGGACGTGGTGATGAACCTGGTGGTGCTCACCGCGGCGCTGTCCTCGCTGAACGCCGGGCTCTACTCCACCGGGCGCATCATGCGCTCCATGTCATTGAACGGCTCGGCGCCGAAATTCGCCGGGCGGATGAACAAGGCCGGGGTTCCCTACGGCGGCATCGTGATCACCGCTGTGGTGGCCGTGTTCGGCGTGGTGCTCAACGCCGTGGTCCCGGCCAAGGCCTTCGAGATCGTGCTGAACTTCGCGGCCATCGGCATCATTGCCTCCTGGGGGATGATCGTGCTGTGCCAGATGGCGCTGGTGAAGTCCGCCAAGCGCGGCGAGCAGCAGCGCCCCGGCTTCCGGATGCCGCTGGCTCCGGTCTCCGGCTGGGTCACCCTGGGCTTCCTGGCCCTGGTGCTGGTGATGATGGCCTTCGATAATCCCATCGGCACCTGGACCATTGCCTCGCTGGTGGTCATCATCCCGTTGATCATCGGCGGCTGGTACTTGTGCCGCGGACGGATCAACGAGATCGCCAAGGCGCGGCTGCACAACGAGCAGCCGGCCAACCAGCGGTAGCAGGATCCCGGGACCGGCCCGGAAGCAGCCCCGCGCTGCTTCCGGGCCGGTCTTTTCTTGCGTTCCGGGCTTGGCCTAGCCCTTGACCGGCTGCACGCTGAGCAGGATTTCGCGCACCAATGCGTATTCCTGGGTATCCAGGAACTGCTGCGCCTGCTGCTTCACCGGGTCATCCGGGACGCCGTGGTCTTCCAGATAGTCCTCTTCGACCCACATCATCGGCGACTGCTCGCCGACCTTGAAGAAGTTCAGATCCGGGTTCTCATTGCGCTGGGCGAGCACTTGGTCATCGACCAGGGCAATATCGAACCCGGAATCCTTCTCGCCATCTTCCTGGCTGGTCGATTCCCAGAACTCGGCAATGAGGCTGGCGGGATGGAAGCCGGTGCCAGCTCCGGGGTCCGGCAGCTCTTCGCGGTCCAGTAGCTCCCGCTCGTACAGCGACCTGTCCCCATCCGGCGAGGTTGCCGTGGTGGGGATCAGCGTGAGCACATGCTTGCCCTGCGCGTCCTTGATCTCCCATTCATCCCATTCGGTGCATTCACCCTCGCAGTCATCCCCGATGGCGGTCCACTGCTCCGGGATCATGAACTGGATGCCATGCACTTCATGCTCTTGGCTCAGCTCGGGCGCCGCCGTGCTTGGCGCATCCGGGCTTTCGGCGCTTGGCGATGGGCTGGATTCGGGGCTCGAAGCCTCCGGCGCGCTGGCACTTGCCGATGGCGATGTGCCGCTTGGCGCAGGTTCCTGACTGGGTGTCGAGTCCGGCTGGGCTCCCTGGCAGGCAGCCAGCATCAGGGCTGCTGCGCACATCATCGGGAGCGCGCCGAGACGGGTTCTGGCACGGTTCATCTTTTCCAACTCCTTGATCCATGATCCGGTCATGCAGCTGACATCGCGAGCTCCCCCATTGAATTCATCCTCCACTCAATTGCAGGTTTTTCCAATAGCGGCGGCATCACGCCTTAGTTGCAAGTTGTCCCGGTCGTGCTCCCGAGGCCAGGTAATTTTCGATTTCCGGTAGTGCCCAGCCGCGAACAGTGGCAAGATATGTGAAGTGGAACACTCTAAGCATTCATTTCATAATTTAGATTCATTTATCGGCCTGGGCCGCCTCGGCGGCCTGGCGCTCTCCCCCGACGGCACCAAGCTCGTCACCACCCTCAGTGAGCTTTCCGAGGACGGGACGAAATACGAAAGCGCCCTTTGGTCGCTGGATCCCAAAGGCGAAGAACCAGCACGCAGGCTGACGTTCGGCGAGCACGGCGAATCGCAACCGCAGTTCACCGCCAACGGCGACCTGCTCTTCGTGGCCAAGCGCTCGTCGAAGGAAGACGCCAACGCCGAAGGCTGGATCCTGCCGGTAGCAGGAGGCGAAGCCCGCTCGGTGATTTCCCACCCTGCCGGGGTGCAGTCCTTGCGGATCTGCCAGCAGTCCCCGCAGACCATCGTGCTGCGCGCCTCGGCCTTCTCCCGCGCCAAGGACCTGGACGCCGAAGCGGCACTGCGCACCGGCCGCAAGGACAAGAAGGTCTCGGCGATCCTGCACACGGGCTACCCGGTCCGCTACTGGGACGAAGATCTGGGCCCATCCACCCCGCACTACTACACCGGGTCCCTGCCGGGCCTGCAGGACGCCACCAGTACCCAGCTCACCGACCTCACCCCGGGCATCGGCGCGAATCTGGAGGATACCTCCTACGACGTTGCTTCCAATGGCAGTTTCCTGGTCACCGAATGGCAGGTTCCCGAAGGCCGGGCTTCCTCAGCCCCGGGAGTGATGCGCATCGACCTGCACACCGGCGCCCACGAAATGCTGCTGGCCCCCGACGACACGTACGAATATACGCTGGGCAAGATCAGCCCGGATTCAACCCAGCTGGCCTACGCCCGCTGGGAGCGTTCCACCGCCGATACCGCCCCGGTCTTCGAGTTGTGGCTGATGGATCTGGCCGACGGCGCCACCCACCGGATCGCCGCCGGCTGGGACCGCTGGGTCAATGACCTGCAGTGGGTTCCCAACGGGCGCTCGCTGCTGCTGACCGCCGATGACAACGGCCACGCACCGGTCTTCCATCTGAGCCTGTACAACGACAAGATCACCCGGCTCACCGATGACGGCGCGTACACCGATCTGGCCATCAGCAGCGACTCGCGTACCGCCTACGCGCTGCGCTCCAGCTACCTGCACCCGGCCGAACCGGTAGCCATCGACCTGGCGCACACCGGCGACCTGGAGCCGGGCGAATTCGCTGCCTTGACCGAGCTGCGTTCCCCGGTCTCCCGCCCGGCCCTGCCCGGAACGCTCACCGAGGTGTCAGCCACCGCCGATGACGGGTCGAGCATCCGCGCCTGGCTGGCCCTGCCCGCCACCGCTTCTGCCGCCGACAAGGCGCCGCTGCTGCTGTGGATCCATGGCGGGCCGCTGGGCTCGTGGAATGCCTGGAGCTGGCGCTGGAGCCCATGGCTGCTGGTGGCCCAGGGCTATGCCGTGCTACTGCCGGATCCGGCCCTGTCCACCGGCTACGGCCAGGAGTTCATCCAGCGCGGCTGGGGCCGCTGGGGCCAGGAACCGTACACGGACCTGCTGGCCATCACCGATGCCGCCGAGGCGCTGCCGGACATCGATGAAACCCGCACCGCCGCCATGGGCGGCTCCTTCGGCGGCTACATGGCCAACTGGGTGGCTGGGCACACCGACCGCTTCAAGGCCATCGTCACCCATGCCAGCCTGTGGGCGCTGGAAGGCTTCGGCAAGACCACCGACGCCGCGTTCTACTGGACCCGCGAGATGAGCCCCGAAATGCGCGAGCAGAACTCGCCGCATCATTCGGTGGGCAGCATCGTCACCCCGATGCTGGTCATCCATGGCGACAAGGACTACCGGGTGCCCATCGGCGAGGGCCTGCGCCTGTGGTACGAGCTGCTGGCCGATTCGGGGCTGCCCCAGAAGGAAGACGGCAGCACCGAGCACCAGTTCCTGTACTTCCCGGATGAGAACCACTGGGTGCTGTCCCCGCAGCACGCCAAGATCTGGTACCAGGTAGTCACCGAGTTCCTCTCCCAGAAGGTGCTGGGCAACGCGCCGCAGGAACTGCCCGAGCTGCTGGGCTAGAACCGCGCAGTGCCGGACTGCCGGGGCGGAGTCATTTCTGCCCCGGCAGTTCCACTGGCGCTGGAGCATCTCCCCCGGCACCGCGGCTGGCCAGCACCAGGGCTTTGGCCCGTCGCGCCACGTCGGCATCGCGTTCGCCCAGCAGCGCTACCAGCCGGGCCAGATGCGCAGCGCGCTGGGCATAGCCGGCGGCAAGCCGCTGGCCCAGGGTCATCGAGGACAATTCCTGGGCCTCGCGCCACGCCATCATCAGGGCACGCTCGAACAATCGCTGCCCGGCCTCGTCGGCGGTCCCGTCCGCGGTCGCGCCGAGCACGGCCACCGCATTGATCTGCGAATCCTCCAAGCCCATGGCCAGCTCCTCCAGCTGCCGGCGCGATTGCTGGACCGATCGCGAGCCGCGGGAGAACCTGGTCAGCTGCGTGCTCGCCCCGAGCAGGTACTGGATCACCTGGACCACATTGATCACCGTGAAGAACAGCATGAACACGAGCATCCAGTACAGCAACGTGGTGTTGTAGTCCGGCTGCTCATAGCCGGCCCGCTTGAGCACCACGGCGAAGTCCTCGGCCGTGCCGGCAACTTCCATGGCAGGATAGCTCGACTCGTAGATGCTTCCATGATCCCACCCGCCGGTCGTTCCCCAGGAGGCGGTTCCGCTGATGACCGCTCCGGAAATCAACCCGGGCATGATGCCCTTGCCGGCATCCGTGATCAGCAGCGGGATGATCGTCAGGTCCTCGGCCAGCTCGCCGTTGGAAGGATCCGCGCGATCAGAGTATTCGTCCTTGATCCGCAAGATCGCCGAGCGCACGCTCTCAGGTGTCGACTCGCGGAAGTCATAGCCTTCGACCTCCTTGATATCCAAGTAGGCCTCCGCATCGCGCACCGCGACCAGGATCTGCTGCGGGGTGTCGAAGTCCTCTTCCATGTACCGGCGGATCTCTGCCTCATCTACCAGCTGCCCCTGGTCATCGATTTCAAGTTCCATCCCCCGGCCGGACCCCTCATAGGTGCGTTCGGGCTCGTTGGATATAGAGGAGACGATGAGCCCCGAGGCGATCAGGCTGGCCACCAGCAGGGCCGCGAGCAGTCCGGCGGTCAAGACCCGGCGCCGCTTGGACGGTTCATCGCCAGCTGCCTTGCGGGTGCCGGCGAAGCGGGCCAGCATGCGCTGCCAGGCTGCTCGTTTGCCCAGCGTCCCTCCGGCGACCTGGTCGGTCTGCATCGTGTCACCGAGCACCCCGCGGGCCAGCGCATTCGCCATGGCGATCTGCTGCAGCGCACCCTGCTTGGTTGCCGGCGGGAGCCCCAGGCTGGCGCGCAGCTCATTGTGCTGGCTGCCGATCTGTGGCACGTCCTGCTTCAGGCCCCGCGGATAGCGGCGCAGCCGGGTGGCGATTTTCCCGGCAAGCTTGGCCAGCCGCTTTTCGGCCTCGGACCAGCGCTCGATGGCCGTGCGCTGGCCGGTGTCGCCATGGGCGGTGTTGAGCAGTTCGCCCAGGGCGCTGCGGAAGTTCTCCAGATCCCCGCCGGCCACCATGGTGCCGGGAGCCGTTTCCAGCCGGATCAGCAGCGCCGTGGCAGCATCGTTGATCGGAGAGCTGAGCTTGTCGAAGGCGGACCCGGTGCCGGCCAGGCGCGCATGCACCGAGCCGGCACCCATCAGCGAGTCGGCCAGTTCCGTCAGCTTGCGCGCGTCGGCCTCGAAAGCGGCCAGTTGCTGCCCGGTGCTCTTTTCCAGGCACTCTGCGCGCGTGAACAGCGAGTGCACCAAGGGCTCTTCTCGGCGGGCGGCCTCCAGGGACAGGGATTCGAGCTGCCGCCACGCCTTGGTGAATCCGGCTGGGCGGCGCGATGGGTCGGTGGCTTGGTAGGTGGCTTCCAGCGCTTCGAGATCCAGGACCACGCGGGCCAGCTTGCGCTGCGCCGCGGCCAGCCGCCGGTGCCGGGATGCCCACCGGGAGCGGAAGCGAAGGGCGCTGGCCAGGAACGCGGCGGTGAGCATGGCGCTCGCACCCACGGCCGCGAACCAGAAGATCGCCGAGCTGCTGGGCGAATCGTCCAGCAGCACGGCGGCAGTATGCGCGGCGGCCACCGCCGCCTTGGGCCCATGGCCTACCGAAACGTTCTTGGTGAAGGCGTGCTCGATGTCGAAGCGCAGGTCGGTATGCGCGTCGTCGGATGCTGCAAGGCTGCGGTCCAGGCCCACCCCGGCGAAGCGCTGTTCAGCGTCGCTTAGCCCGGGATCCCTGTTCTCCATCCTGGTCGAGACGATGATCTGGTTTTCCGGCACCTGCCCGCGCAGCAGTTCATCACCCGTGAGCCAGCGGTCGGTGATGACCAGCTCCAGCGGGGCCGTGGCACGCACCGGGTGCCGGGCCAGCTCGGCGTCCACCGCCTGCTGGGTGATGTTGAAGCCGTTATCGCCGCGGACCACCACCTGGACCTCGTAGGGGTCCGGGACGTTGGCTGCCTGCACGGCCAGCACCGCGCGCACGCCCAGCGCGGTGGTCACCAGCGCCATGATGATGGCGGCGATGGCAGTCCAATGGAAGGGGCGGTGCAACCGCCGCCCGGTGGAATCGTGCATCAAGCGGGCCGGCATCAGCGGGTCCCGCTTCCTGGCGCGAAATTCCGGAGCACCGCGATGGGATCGTCCTCCATCGGATCGGTTTTCCGCTGCGCGCTTTCCATCGACTCGCCCAGGCCGTGGGGAATCTTCAGCCTCGCCTGGCCGGCTTGGGCCAGTGCATCGTGCAAGACGCCATCGAGTTCGTCGCGCAGTTCCCACAGCCTGTCCAGGATCCCCGGGGCCGTATCCGCGCCGCTACTCCTGCGGCTCAGTCGGGTGTGCAGCAGCTGCAGCTCATCGGTATGCGTGATGATCACGGTGCGCGCGGCCTGCGCGCAAGCCAGTTGCCCGGCACCGGGAAGATCGAGGAACAGCGCCAGGTCCTCCAGCCGTGCACGGTGGTACTCGAAAATCCGGTCCCAGGCCTCGCGCGCATCCCGCGGCCGAGCCGCGAAGGCGTGGGCCAGCTGAACCGCGCCGCGCAGCAGCGAGAGCTCGTGCTCGCGGTTGCGCAGCTGGTCCAACTGGGCTTCGGAGACCTGTACCTGCTGCTGGGAACCCGGGTCCGTGTCCATTGCGCGCCGGGCGCCTAGCTGGGAGCCGGCCCGCTGCCTTTCCAGTTCTGCCATCACCTGTGCCAAGCGGCTCTCCCCCGGCAGGCCGAGGTCAGGCACGGGCTTGCGGCCCAGGTAATTGCTTGCTTGCTGGATCCGTGATTCAAGCAGCTCGGCCTGCCTTATGCGGTCGGCGGCGGCTGCCTGCCCGGCCTTGCGGCGCTTGGCACGCCAGGCCCAGGCGAGCAGGAAGGCAATGGCCGCGGCGAGCGCGCCCAAGGCGATTACCTTGGACAGCGTCCGGTCAGGCGGCGCCTGCAGCTGCTGCGTGGTGGCCAGCGCGACGGCGGTGATCCCCCCAGTGTAATCCCCGGCGGCGAACTCGCTGTGTCCTGCCTCCAGAATCAGCTCCCGGCTTCCCGGTGCGCTTTCGTGCACGTCGCGCCCGGGATCCACGGCGATTTCCACCGGATCCCCGGCCTTCTGGGGAAGCATCACCCCGATGGCGATCCAGCCTTCCCCGACATAGCCCAGGGTCTTTCCGTTCTCCAGCCAGTCATCGCTCAGCGCGTCGCTGTCGCCGAACATCAGCATCCCGCGCACCAGTTGCCCGGCTCCCTTGAGGTTGTTGGGTTCTTGGTCCACCCCGAGCAGGATCTTCGCATCTTGTTCGCCCACGGCCTGCCGGACCTGGTCCATGATGCTTTCCGAATCCACCTCATCGAGTGCCGCGTCGGTGACCGCCAGGTAGAAGTTGCCTTCCTGGGAGGTCACCGACGGGATCAGGACAGTGCCGTCATCTGCGGAGTTCTCATTGGGCGTCGCCGACGGGTAGACCGGAGCCGGTGCTTCGGACTCCGTGGCTGCTGGGGCCGCCTGGGCTGGAACGTTGGCTACTCCGAGGCCGAGCACGACCGCACTGGCCAGCAGGCATGCGCATAGGATCCTGCCAGGTACCGGAGGTCCGAAGCTGCGGGTGCGATTCATGGAAACTACTGTATCAACAGGGGTTTGGCCACCTTCGCTTCACGTGGAACAGCACGCCGCTACCCGCGCAGCTCAGTCCACCTCGCGCTTGCACGGGAGAGCTTATCCGGATTGGAAACCTGCAGGATGGTTTGAATGGATCCTGCGGCCACTTCGATCGCGACAATATCCTGCCGGCCCGCCAGTTTGAACAGCAGCGCGGGCTCTCCATTGACATGGCCCAGGAAGAAGCTTCGCCCGGGGTTTTTCCGCTCGACGCCAACCAGGAAGCGTGCTATGCGCTGCGCGCCAATCACCGGGTTCAAGGCGGCCCTGACCTTTCCGCCGCCGTCGGAGAAGAGAACTGCATCCTTGGCCAGCAGCCTGACCAGTTCCTCGGCCTTACCGTGGCGTATGGCAGCAACAACTTTCGACAGCAACGGTGATATTTCGCCTGCTTCCCTACTTGGTGCCTCGGCTTGCCCAAGTTTCCTGCTGGCCCGGCTCAGCAGCTGCCTGACCGCCGCAGGCGAGGTTTCCAGAACCTCGGCAATGCTTGCCGCGGTGTAGCCCAGGGCATGGTGCAAGACATAGGCTGCCCGCGACTGGGGCGAGAGTTCTTCGAGGAGGAAGAGTACGCCGAGCCGCAGCATGGAACCGCTAATGGCCGCATCCTCTGGAAGTGCCAGGTGGCCTACCGGCTCGGGCAGCCAAGATCCGACATACTCTGTCCTCTGGTGCTGCGCCGAGCGGAGGACGTCAATGGCCCGGCGCGTGGTCAGCGTGGTGAGGTACGCCGGCCAATTGCGCACCTGCTGCGCGGCCGCTGGATCGAGCTTGAGCAGATTCTCGCCCACTTCGCTGACGACGTCTTCGGCCTGCGCCCAGGCTCCGAGCATGTTGTAGGCCAGGACCGTCAGCCGGCGCCGCTGCGAGTTCCACTGCCCGAGTGCGGCAGATTCCCTTGGTTCTTCCACGCGCCTGATTCTACCTGCGGGTCCTGGCACTATCAGCGCACCGGGGGTTCGAGCTGGGTGGTGATAGCGATGCGGTTCCAGACATTGATCGTGGCGATGGCCAGGATCAGGTTGCCCACCTCTTCTTCGCTGAATTCTTCAGCGGCGCTGTTCCACACCTCGTCACTCACCCCGTGCTGCGGGTCCAGCCGGGTGACCGCGTCGGTCAACCGCAGTGCGGCACGTTCGGCATCGCTGAACAGCGGCGAATCATTGTAGGCCGCCACGGCAAAGAGCTTCGCGGCAGATATCCCCATCTCCATCGCATCGTGGGAGTGCATGTCGGTGCAGAAGGAGCAGCCATTGAGGATCGAAGCGCGCAGCTTGACCAGTTCGTAGAGTTCCTTGGGCAGCGATTGGCTGGCGTAGGCTTCCAATCCCAGTACGGCCGCGTACCCCTTCTTGTGGGTTTTGCCCAAATTCATTCGCATCTCCCGGCTCCTGTCCTTTTGGTTTTCCAGGCAGGTTCCTGCCCGTCAAAAGTACGTCGAAACCGGGGGTTAAACTGTGACACCCCGGAGAAAACTTTTTCAGAAGTCTTCTCCGGGGTGCCGTCCGCCGCTGCTTAGTCCAGCAGCATTGCCGGTTCCTGAAGGATCGACGCCACGTCGGCCATGAAGCGGGCCGAGAGGTCGCCATCCACCACGCGGTGGTCGAAGGAGCCGCCCAGGGTGGTGATCCAGCGCGGGACCACTTCGCCGTCGATGACCCATGGCTTCTGGCGGATCGTGCCGAAGGCAACGATGGCTACTTCGCCCGGGTTGATGATCGGGGTGCCGGTGTCGATGCCCAGCGCGCCGATGTTGGTGATGCTCAGCGAGCCATCGCGCATGTCCTCGGGACGGGTCTTGCCGGCACGCGCGGTGGTGGCCAGATCGTTCAGGGCGATGGCCAGTTCCTTCATGTTCAGGTTCTGGGCGTCCTTGATATTCGGCACCAGCAGGCCGCGCGGGGTGGCTGCGGCGATGCCCAGGTTCATGAAGCGCTTCTGGTGGATCTCGGCGCCGTTTGCGGTTTCCACCCAGCTGGCGTTCACCGAAGGGTTGCGGGCCGCCGCCCAGATCACGGCACGGGCCAGCACCAGCAGCGGCGAGACTTTGATGCCCTCGAAGTCGCGGGACTTCTTCAGGCGCTGCACGTATTCCATGGTTCGGCTGGCATCCACATCCACGAAGATCGAGACATGCGGTGCGGTGAAGGCCGAGTCGACCATGGCCTTGGCGGTGGCTTTGCGCACGCCGCGCACCGGGGTGCGTTCCACGCGGGCATCGGCCAGCTGGCCGTGGGCCCAATAGGTTGGCGCCGCTGCATGCTCGGCTTCGCGCTGGGCCTGGTAGCTATTGACGTCTTCGCGGGTGATCTCGCCCTGGTTGCCGGTGCCCACCACGTCGTTGATGTCGATGCCCAGCTCCTTGGCCAGCCGGCGTACCGGCGGCTTGGCCAGCACGCGGTCCACGAAGCTCGCCACCGCAGGCTTGCGGCGGTCGACTTCGCGGGTCACCGCGGTACCCAGGGACTGCGCGCGGCGCGAGATGGTCTCGGCCAAGGCGGAGCCGGAGGCGCGCACCGCTGCGGTTCGCGCACCGGCCGTCGAAGGAGCGGGGCGGGTGGTGCGTGCCCGGCGCACCGAGGCATCAGCGGTGGGGCCCGATCCGACCAGCGGGCCGGGTTCCTCCGAGGCCTGCGGTGCGGCGGTGCTCAGGGCTTCGGCTGCTTCGGGCACGCCGGTTGGAGGTGCCGCGTTGCCTTCTTCATCGATGGTGATCAGCGGGTTGTCCACGAGTACGGTATCGCCCTCGGCCGCGTGCAATGCGGTGACCACCCCGGCGAAGGGGCAGGGCAGCTCGACCAGCGACTTCGCGGTTTCGATTTCCACGAAAATCTGGTTGACCTCGACGGTGTCGCCCACCTTGACTTTCCAGGAGGCGATATCCGCTTCGGTCAGGCCTTCGCCCACATCGGGGAGATTAAAGACTGTCATTACTACTCCTTGGATTCCGCTTAGTAAGCGAAGGACCGGTCGAGGGCTTCAAGCAACTTGTCGATGTCCGGCAGGTACTGGGACTCCACCTTGGAAATCGGGTAAGGCATGTGGAATCCGCCCACGCGCAGCACTGGGGCTTCCAGCGAGAGGAAGGCGCGCTCGGTGATGCGGGCCGCGATTTCGCCGCCCAGGCCGCCGAAGGTCGGCGCTTCGTGGGTGACAATCAGCCGGCCGGTCTTCTGCACCGATTCGGTAATGGTGTCGAAATCGATCGGCGACAGCGAGCGCAGGTCGATGACCTCGATGGACCGGCCATCTTCCAGCGCGGCATCGGCGGCAGCCAGGGCGATCGGCACCAGCGGGCCGTAGGCGACGATGGTCGCGTCGGTGCCCGGGCGGACCACCTGCGCCTTGAAGGCATCCAGCGCCGGGGTTTCGGTATCGACCTCGCCCTTGAGCCAGTAGCGGCGCTTGGGCTCGAAGAAGATCACCGGGTCCTGGCAGCTGGCTGCCTGCTGGATCATCCAGTAGGCGTCATGCGCGTTGGACGGGGTGATGATGCGCAGGCCCGCGGTGTGGGCGAACAGCGCCTCAGGGGATTCGGAGTGGTGCTCGATGGAGCCGATGCCGCCGCCGTAAGGGATGCGGATGACTACAGGCGTGGTCAGACGCCCCTCGGAGCGGGCGTGCATCTTGGCCAGCTGGGTGGTGATCTGGCTGAAAGCCGGGAAGACGAAGCCGTCGAACTGGATTTCCACCAGCGGGCTGAAGCCGCGCAGGGCCATGCCCACGGCGGTGCCGACGATGCCGGCCTCGCCCAGCGGCGAGTCGATGACGCGGTGCTCGCCATACTTGTCGATCAGCCCGTCGGTGATGCGGTAGACGCCACCGAGGCGCCCGATGTCCTCGCCCATCAGCAGGGACTTGCCATTGGACTCCAGCACCTTGTCCAGGCCGCTGGTAATGGCCTTGGCCAGGGTCATTGTGGTGGTCATTTAGTGCTCTCCCTCAGCCGCATCGGCGAATCCTGCTTCGTATTCCAGATGCCAGGCCAGTTCTTCCTGGATCAGTGGATGCGCTTCGGCGTAGACCTGCTCGAAGGACTTGGCCAGCGGCGGGACAGGGAAGGCCATGGCGTCTTCGCGGACCTTGGCAGCCATCGCATCAGCGTCGGCGGCCAGCTGCTCGAAGTAGGCGTCGTCAACCAGGTTGTTCTCGCGCAGGTAGGTTTCCAGGCGGATCAGCGGGTCCTTCGGGGCCCACTGGGCCTCTTCTTCGCTCATGCGGTATTTGGTTGGATCATCGGCGGTGGTATGCGCGCCGAGGCGGTAGGTGACGGCCTCGATGAGGACCGGGCCCTTGCCGCTGCGTGCGTGTTCCAGCGCCCAGCGGGTGACTGCCAGAACGGCCAGCACGTCGTTGCCATCCACGCGCACTCCCGGCATGCCGTAGCCTGCGGCGCGGTTGACCAGCGGCACCTTGGACTGGACCTCGAAAGGAACGGAGATCGCCCACTGGTTGTTCTGGCAGAAGTAGACCACCGGTGCGTTGAAGGAGCTGGCGAAGACCATGGACTCATGGGTTTCGCCCTCGGTGGAGGAGCCATCGCCGAAGTAGGCGACTACGGCGTTGCCCTCCTTGGCGCGACGGGCTTCATCCCAGCCGCGCTGTTCCATGTTCAAAGCCATTGCATAACCGGCGGCATGCGGCATCTGCGCGGCAAGCACCATGGTGTACATGTGGAAGTTGTTTTCCCGGGGATCCCAGCCGCCTCCGGAGATGCCGCGGAACAGGCGCAGCATTTCGGAGAAGGAGACATCGCGGGTCAGTGCCACACCGTGCTCGCGGTAGGTGGGGAAGATGTAGTCGCTTCGGCGGGTGGCACGGCCGGAACCGATCTGCGCCGCTTCCTGCCCGCGCAGCGGAACCCAGAGGCACAACTGGCCCTGGCGCTGCAATGCTGTGGCCTCTTGGTCGAATCGACGGGTCAATGCCATGTCGCGGTAGAAGCCGCGAAGCATGTCATCATCAACGTCACCCAGATACGCATCGTACGTTCCATGGGACTGACGCTGGCCGTCCGGAGTCAGGATCTGAATCAGATCCGGCTCCGTCGCCTCGGTCGCAGCACGCGTCATTTATCATCCTTCGGTCATAAATATGCCCCACACGGAATACAATCCGCATGGGACATATACGGCTTGTCTAATTTCTAAGCCTATAGGCACTGACCGCTAAAACGCGAGAAATCAGCACCAGTTGCCCCTATGCCAGGTCTAGTGATTCCTTGCACAGTTCAATAAAACGATCGTTTGCTTCAACTTCGCCGATGGAGACGCGCACTCCTTCGTTCGAGAAGCCGCGCACCGACAGCGCCACGGCGTTTGCCCGCTCGACGAACTCATCGGTATTTTCGCCCAGCGGAAGCCACACGAAGTTCGCCTGGGTGGAAGGAATCTTCCAGCCCTGCCCGGACAGGGCCGAGGCAACTCGTTCGCGTTCCATGACCAAGCCCTCAACGCGCTCAAGCACCTGGTCGATGTGGGCCAGCGAAGCGACCGCGGCATCCTCGGCCACGCTGGAGACGGCAAACGGGGTGGCCACTACGCGGATGTTATCGGTGATCTCCGGGTGAGCCACCGAGTAGCCCACCCTGAGATTCGCCAGGCCGTGAGCCTTCGAGAAAGTGCGCAGGAGAACCACATTTTCGTTCTCGTTGTAGGTATGGATGCCATCCACCGATTTCTCGTCGCGGACGAACTCGGTGTAGGCCTCATCCAGGACAACCAGCACGTTCTTCGGAACCCGTGCCAGGAAGTCATCGACTTCGGCCTGGCTGAGTACCGGACCGGTGGGGTTATTCGGTGTGCACAGCAAGATGACTGAAGTATTCTCGTTCACCGCTGCGATCATGGATTCCAGATCGTGGCGCCCGTCTTCCAGCAACGGGATTTCAACGGGCAGCGCACCGGCAGTCTGCACGAGGATTGGGTAGGCCTCGAAGGAACGCCACGCATAGATGACTTCATCCTGGATGCCGTCTTCGTTCTGGCCCGCGAAAGCGTTCAGGATCTGCACCAACGCGCCAAGGGAACCGGCCCCGGTCACGATGTCTTCCGCAGGAACGTCCAAGTACTCGGAAAGTGCTTCGCGCAGCTTGGTCGATAGCGGATCAGGGTAGCGATTCAGGCTGGACTGCTCCACGACCGCCCGATGCACAGCGTCCAAGGGACCGAAGGGAATTTCATTCGATGACAGCTTGTAAGCTCTCGCGCCTTCAATAGGGGCAGGCGGCTTGCCCGCAGCGTATTTGGGCAAACGTGCAACTACAGAGCGTGGCTGCACCTGATCTTGGGTCACCGGGTTCTCAGTCATACCTCAAAGCCTAGCCCTCACTAAGGGTTTAGCGATATCTCCGGTTCATCCTAATCCCAGATTTCTATGCCAAAGTTAAGGCATGAGCTTTCTGATTCGAGTCATCGTCAATGCGCTTGCCCTCGCCGCCGCCGTCTGGATTGTGCCCGGCCTCAAGATCGTCGCGGCCGGCGAAGGTGCAGTAAGCACGGTCATCGCCTATTTGGCGGTTGGCGCAATCTTCGGATTGGTCAACGCCTTGGTCCGTCCGATCGTCAAGCTGTTCTCCTTGCCAATCACCTGCCTCACCTTGGGCTTGTTCACTATCGTGATTAACGCCCTGATGCTCCTGCTGACTTCATGGCTGACGACCTTCACCCCGATTGAACTGGTCATCGAGCAGTTCTGGTGGGATGCCATCGCCGGTACGATTATCATCTCCATCGTCTCTGCGGTCCTCGGATTGTTCGTCAAGAGCGAGAACGAGTAAGCGGTATTCGACGCAGTACAAGAAGAGGACGGCATCCGACAGGTGCCGTCCTCTTTCGTTAATATCCGATTCGCCGCCCCCGATCAGCGTCCCATCTTCTGCCCTGATCCACAGCACCATTCATCAGCACGGTGATACCCGGTGATGCTGATCCGGCCGGCTGGTTGCAGTTCTTGAGCGCTTTAGTGGCGTGGTGCCATGTGCTTGAGCCGCTCCTTGTCTTCTTCCTTCAAGGGCGGACGTTCTTTTTGCTTGCGCTCCAGCTTGAACATGCGGATTTTCAGCGGGGATTCGGGAAGGTAGAACTGCTTCAGATGCTCTCTGATTTCCAGTTTCGGGTCCTCATCGAGTTCCAGGAGGTGGTCACCGTAATTCTTGAGATGATGCGACGGGCCAAAGAGCCCGTCTTCGGGCAAGATGTCCTGCATGTGCTCGCGCGGACCTGGGAAAGTGGTGGTGTAATGCTCGCCCTTGCGGGGATTGGGTCCGCCATCGGTGCCGGGCACCATATCTTTTCGGTCTTCTACGGATAGGCTGCGGATATCCTCTGGCAGATCAATAGTGCCGATGGGAGAACCAAGGGTCAGCACCTTGTTCAGCTTGTACTTGCGCTTCAAGAACTTGTTCTTCGTCAGCTGGGCTACGTGAATGCCTCCTTGCGAGTAGCCGGAGAGGATTACTTCATCGCCCTCTTTCGCTCCGCTGAGCCTTAATGCTTCATCGAGCGGTTCCACAAAATTCTCGGATTCCACCCCGAAGCCGTCAGCGATGCCTTCCGGGCCAAAAGGCGAAGGAACTTCGGCGTCATCCTGCGTCCCCGGAAAGAGCGCGATATAAGTATCATCGTCAGCTTCGACGATCATGATCTTTCCGTTGTTCTCCGTGCCTTCGCCCTCCAGCTTTTCGTGCAGCTGGAAATAGCTTCTCATCTTGCCATCCAGTTCAACCGTCTGAGCTGGATCTTGCCCTGCGAGCTCTATTTCGGTATTCCGGTTTGACCCCAGCAGCCGCATAATCCGCGACAGCGACTTGGCGGTACCTTCGATTTGCTCGGTCAAGGTCATATTCGGCGCCAAGGGCCAGTGCGGGATGTAGGACATCAGCAAGCGCAAAAAGGTCTCCATGCTTTCCCTCGGCGGACGCCAGCCGTTATCGCGGGTCTTGGATATGAAGTCCCCGACCAGTACTGCGCTGGTGCTTACGAGCATCATCCGTTCAACTGCGGCTTCGGCAACCTCATAATTCCGCATGGCCGCAGAGACCTTTCCGGTAAGTTCGAACGCTGTGATTTCGCCTTCCCTGGCCTGCTGATAGCTGTCTCTGATCAAATCGCCTAGATGCCCGATGCCATAGCCCCTGGCTTCAATGCCTGCCGCCATGCACTGCAGATTCAGGTCCCCCTGGCAACTGTCCGCAGCCTGCGCGGCCCTGAGTAAAGCGTCGGATATGCCATTGATGTCGCGAGCAACCCGCTGGCAGATTTCCCCTGCCTGGGCGTAATCCGGCTCGTTGTAATTGACTTCATATCCCATGGCTACGAAGCCATTCTCTGGTTCATGATTTGCGCTTCGAGGTTTTGGATCTCACGCATGGCAACCCCCAAGTACTCTTCAGCGTTGTTCAGCTCGCCATTGAGCATTTCCAGTCGCTGGCTCAGCTCCTCAACATTGTCTAGAAACGCCTTGCCAGCCTTTGAATTCCAAGTCAATGCCCGGATTGAACCCAACTGTGCGATGGCAAACTTAGTGGTTTTCTGGGCGTCATCGAGCTGACTTGCCACCGTCAGCAGCGTCGCTTGAAACATCATTTCCTTGCTCCGCATCCTTGAGAATTTGTCCACCATCATGGACAGCAACAATGGGGCACCAGCACGTTTGGCGACCGGTTGTGGAAACAGCAGTGAAGTAAAAGATGTGATGTAGCGCCGAGGATGGAAGAATATGAGTATGGCTGAGATTGCGCGCACTTCCCTTGCTAATGAACCACTGGCTTTGACTGCCCTCGACGGACGCTACCGCAGCGCCGTGGCACCGCTGGTCGACTACCTTTCCGAAGCGGCTTTGAACCGCGATCGCGTTCACGTTGAAGTTGAATGGCTGATCCACCTGACCGATAACTCCGTTCTTCCAGGCACCTCCCCGCTTTCTGCGGAACAGAAGGCAGCACTGCGCAAGATCGTCACCGATTTCAACGCTGATTCCGTGAAGGAACTGGCAGAGATCGAAGCTGTCACCGTTCACGATGTGAAGGCTGTCGAGTACTACATCGCTAACCGCCTGGAAGCGATCGGCATTGGCAACCTCAAGCCGCTGGTGCATTTCGGTTGCACCTCTGAAGACATCAACAATCTGTCCTACGCTCTGGGCGTCCAGGGTGGCGTGCAGCAGGTATGGCTGCCGGCATCCCGCGACCTGGTGGCACAGCTGGCCAAGATGGCCGAGGACTCCCGCGACGTGCCGATGCTCTCGCGCACCCACGGGCAGCCAGCCACCCCAACTACCTTGGGCAAGGAACTGGCAGTTCTGGCGTGGCGCCTGACCCGCCAGCTGGACCGCGTCGAGAAGACCGAGTACCTGGGCAAGATCAACGGCGCTACCGGCACCTATGCTGCCCACTACGCTTCGGTCCCTACCGCTGACTGGCAGCAGATCTCCAAGGGTTTCGTTGAGCACCTGGGCCTGACCTGGAACCCGCTGACCACCCAGATCGAATCCCACGACTGGCAGGCAGAGGTCTACGCAGACATTGCACGCTTCAACAGCATTCTGCACAACCTGTGCACCGATGTCTGGAGCTACATCTCCATCGGCTACTTCGCGCAGATCCCAGTGGCCGGCGCCACCGGATCCTCGACCATGCCGCACAAGGTCAACCCGATCCGCTTCGAGAACGCTGAAGCTAACCTGGAGATCTCCAACGGCCTGCTGAACACCCTGGGTTCCACCCTGGTCACCAGCCGCTGGCAGCGCGACCTGACCGACTCCTCTTCGCAGCGCAACATCGGTACCGCTATCGGCCACTCGGTTTTGGCGATCTCCAACGTTGCCAAGGGCTTGGATCGACTGTCTGTCGCCGAAGCCGTGCTGGCTGACGACTTGGACCACAACTGGGAGGTCCTTGCAGAGGCCATCCAGATGGTCATGCGCGCCGAGGCTATCGCCGGTGTCGAAGGCATGGATAACCCGTACGAGCGCCTGAAGGACCTGACCCGCGGCCACCGCGTGGATGCGGCCCGCCTGAAGGAATTCGTTGGCGAACTGGGCCTGTCGGCTGAAGCCGAAACCCGCCTGCAGTCGCTGACCCCGGGCAGCTACAATGGCATCGCTTCGCAGCTGGTTGACCACTTGAAGAAGTAATCCGGTGGCGCAAGCTTCCCGAACGACGGCTTAAACGAGTTCCGCCCCGGAGCGATCCGGGGCGGAACTTTTTAATACTGGGCATCCGTAGCAGCTTCAATTCGAATTTGCTTCTCAGCGCTGCAATTCCATGCCCCTGTATTAGCGAACGGGGGCACCCGGGCCCAACGGGATGCCCAGCGCCCACCATGCCAAGAAAAGTGCCAGCCAAACCACGAACATGATCACGGCGCAAGGCAGGGTAAAGGAGATCAATGTTCCTATGCCGGCCTTCTTGTTCAAGGTCTGCAGATACCCAACGCAGAGCACGAAACTGGTACTCATCGGAGTAATGGAATTGGTGCAGGAATCCGCAATCCGATAAAGCGCCATGGTCGTCGCCGGATTGGTGCCCAATAGCATCATCATGGGGACGATTACCGGTGCCACCAGTGCCCACAACGCTTGCCCTGAAGTAATCAGCAGGTTCAAGGTCGCAACGCCCAACACGACGATCAGGAACAGCCCGACCGTGTTGATCCCCAGCCCCTTGATCGTATCGGAGCCCATTACTGCGACCACGGTGCTGATTTTCGTGTACTTGAACAGGGCCAGGAATTGCGACACCGCGAAGAACAGGACAATCAATGGCGCGATGGCACGTACTCCGTCGGCCATGAACTGGGGAATGTCCGCATTGGACGCCAGCTGACCAGAGCTCTTGGCAAAAGCTGTCCCGATGGCCAGGAAGAACAAGGACAGGAAGAATGCTATTCCGTTCAAGAATGGCGACTCAAGGAACTCGCCGTTCTCGCCTCGCAGCGGTGACGCCGGAATCGCTACTGCCACAGCCAGCACGGCCACGAAAACCAATGCCACCACACCAGTGGTGCGAAGGCCACGACGCTCGGCCACATCGGTCAGGCGCAGTCCCGCTGCCCGGCTGTCGCCTGGCGGCACCTCGGTAGCTTCGACGACAAGCGTTCCTTCCCGCCGTTTCAGAATCAGCTCCGTAACCACGGTGACCGTGACCGCCAGGACCAACGCCGAAACCGTCGTGAAGTACATATTATCCGTCGCACGAACCGTGGTTGCCGGGTCGATGATTTGTGCGGCTTCCGTCGCCACTTTGGCGAATACGACGTCGCCGGGAGCAATCAACGGATTGGCGTCGCCGGCTGCGTTAATCGATACGAATGCGACGATCATGCCAAGCATCGGCGAGCGGCCCACCGCTTTGAAGGCCACCGCACCCAAGGGAATCAGTACTACATAAGCGGAGTCCGAGAGGAACTTGGATAGGGCGCCGCCTAAAGCCACGGCGAAGACGACGTACCGCGGCGACACGTTGCTCAATGCACGTCGTGCCATCACTTCGAAGAGCCCGGATCTGTCGGCGACAGCAACACCCAGCATCACGATCAGCACTGTGCCCAGCGGACCGAAGGTGACGAACGATTCCTCAGCGCCAGTTAGCAGATCCCTTATGGCACCAACCGACAACGCACTGTTGACCCCTACCGTGTCGCCTGTTGCTGGGTCAACAACTTCGACCCCTGTACGAGAAAGAATCCAGCTGGCTACCGCCAGAACCGCGAACAAGATCCAAAACAGCCAAAACGGATGCGGCAAGGCGTTGCCCGCGCGTTCGAGTCGCGCCAGGAATCTGATTCCCAGCGGCTCTTTTCGGGTTATGGACTCAGTGATAGTCATGGTTCCTCCAGTAGCGGGTCCGTGCCAAGCTCCCATTGCGCTCGGTAACGATGGGGCGGATCGCCCACTAGTGATTTCTATTACAGATGTTGAGCTATGTGAGGATGATTAACCAATTTCAGACAATCGTTAGCCGCCCTTTAGCCATGGCAATCCGCCCGGCCACCGGTCACCGGGTCAGTGTGGACAAGAGATCCGGCCCAAGGCTGAGGACCGTCTTGGTATCTATCCGGTGATACACAAGCTTCCCTTTGCGCTCCGAAACGACCAGGTCAGCCTCGCGCAGAACTCGCAAGGAACGGGAGATCTGCGCCGCGGGTTGTCCCATGCGCGATGCAAGTTCCGACGTCGTCATTGGTTCAGCCGAAATATGGCGGAACAATTCCATCCGGGAATCGGCGCTCAACGCTCGGAGCCGCTCGCGGACCTGCGTGATCTTGAGAATAGGATCCCTGTCCCGTTGCATAGGGAAGTGGACAACTACCGGGTAGCCGGGGTGATCCTTGACCGTAAGATGATTCCCTATCCATTTCGACGGGATCATCAGGAGTTCCCTGTGTGCCAGGGGCACGCTGCGTTGCTGGAGTTTATCGAAACGCACCTCAGCAACGCCAGGGAAAGCTTTCGCTGTGGCGCCTACTTCTGCAATCACGGAAGTCGGCTCAGAGCGCTTAAACTTCATTGTCAGTTGAGCGGCGGAACCACTTGCCTCCTGGTATAGGCTTTCCCACTCCGCCGCGAAGAAAGAGTTCCAGCACTCTATGCAGAATCGAATAATCCGGCTCCTGAATTTTTGCGGATCGTTCACCAGTTGTTCCGCCAGTTCAAAGCGGCTCGCAGAGCGTGACCGACAGGAATCCAGAAATTCTCGCTGGGCCTGGCTATCGCCAAGCACATCGATAGCCATAGCTTGCACTTGACTAAACCCCTTCAGCGCCTCAGCTGCCATTCCTGCGAAGGCATTCACCGGCATTGCTGCCAGAGCGGCCAGCTCGCGATCGAACAGGGAACCGGGCTGCAAACTCAGCGGGAAAAAGAATCGAGCCCTGAATCGTGCCCACAACGGTGAAAGCGCCTGGAACTCGCTGATCAAGGGTTCATCCACGCCGCTGGCGAGAGCCTGGACAGCATCGGAGAATTCAAGATGGTGATCGGGCTCCGCCCATACATGCAGCAGCGCCATCAGCTCTGCCAGCGGTGAACTCGCCACTTTGAGGTTACTGGGGTTGAAGCCCGAAAACTGCAAGGCAATAGACATTCTTCCCTCCCCACGTCCTGTGAACAACAAACATTTGGCTAACTTGCGCCAATTGTCTCATGGACTACCTCGACCACGGATATCTTCGATTGTAGATAAATAGTCGCCGGTCAAGCACGCAATTTTGATCAGCATAGAACGCGAAAAGAGTGAGCCTTGTCGATCCGAACTGGTGATATGACACCAATTCCAGAAGTTGCCGTGGAAGTCCAGGAGTACATGGTTGCTCTAGCCGATGGCGTCCAGTTGGCCACGGATGTTTACCGGAACAGCCAACATGAAGGGCCGCTCCCCGTGATTCTGGAACGCACACCCTACGGTAAGCGAGCCAGAAGGGATTCCGACCAGTCTGTTCGCCATAACCCCGTTCCCATGCCGGAAGAGATTGCCGAATTCTTCATTAGCCGGGGCTACGTTGTAGTCCGACAGGATTGCCGTGGCAGAGGTCGTTCAGGCGGCGAATTCGTAAAGTACTTCAATGAGGGACGCGATGGTTTCGATACCATCGCTTGGATACGCGACCAGCCATGGTGCGATGGGCGTGTGCTCATGAATGGCGTTTCCTATTCTGCCCACGCGCAGACGGCAGTAGCGGCGTTGTCTCCCGAATCGCTTGCAGGCATGTTCATGGACTCTGGCGGCTTCTCTTCAGCCTACGAAGTGGGCATGAGGATGGGCGGTGCCTTCGAACTGAAACAGGCTACCTGGGCGTTCCGCCACGCGGCCAGAAGTCCAGAGGCCGCCAGCAGCCCCGAGATCGCCGCGGGCCTGGCCAAGGTGGATTTGGCTGAATGGTTTGAACAGACCCCTTGGAGCCCTGGCAAGTCCCCCCTGAGCCTGGCTCCCAGTTACGAAAGCTACCTGCTTGACCAGTGGTCCCGCGAGTCATTCGGGGAGTACTGGAGCCACCCGGCAATCTATGCTCGCGGGTATTATGATCGCTTTCCCGACGTGCCGTCCTTCCATATCTCCAGCTGGTACGATCCATATATTTCCTCAGCCATTGAGAACTTCCAGCAGCTATCTTCCCTGAAAAGCAGTCCAGCGTATCTGCTCCTGGGCCCTTGGACGCATGGCAAGCGGTGCCAGAATTATGCCGGAGACGTGGATTTCGGAACCGGGGGCTACTTCGACGGTAACCTCGCACCGTCTTACCTGCACTTCCGGGCCGACTGGATGGATGCGGTGCTCGGCCGGGCTAGGAATGCAACTCCGCGCCACAAGGTCACGTACTTCATGATGGGAGGCGGTCCTGGGACGGCAACTGACGAAGGCCGCCTGTTGCACGGTGGACAGTGGAAGCACGCAGCGACCTGGCCGCCAGAGACTTCGGCGAGGACAACCATGTACTTGCACCCGGGCGGTGACATGCGAGCGGACCCGTTCTCGGGCCAGGCCCATTCAACGCTGATTTTCGATCCCCGTGATCCTGCACCGACCGTGGGCGGCCAAGTAACCAGCGGCGAACCGCTCATGCGAGGCGGAGCATACGACCAGGTGGCACCGGCAGGAGCGCGCGACTCTGTCCCCGTCAGCCTGGCCGATCGTGCCGATGTCTTAGTATTCCGATCGGCTGTGCTCGACACTGCCGTGAGTATCGCGGGCGACGTCACTGCCGAAATATACCTGTCGTCATCTGCACCTGATACCGACTTGACCATCAAGCTGATCGATGAGTACCCGCCTAGCGCAGATTTTCCGAACGGATTCGCCATGAATCTTACCGAGGGAATCATGCGGGTGCGTTACCGGGATTCGTACAAAGATCCGGAGTTGATGCAGCAAGGACAGGTCTACCGGGTAACGGTCGCTGCGCCGTCGACAGCAAACCTGTTCGCCGCCGGCCACCGTATTCGGTTAGACGTCTCTTCAAGCAATTTCCCCCGGTTCGACATCAATCCGAATACTGGAGGTTCCGCAGCCATCGATAGTGAAAAGCTCATCGCTGAAAACACTGTTCATTTCTCTGCCGAGCACCCGACTTCGCTGTCGCTTCATATCCTGCCAAACGCCTGAAAGCAAGCAGATCAGCTGAGTCGCACGTGCCATCTAGATGGTACCGACGGATACAGTTCGATACTTCCATGCTCAGGTGCACCAGGAAAGTTCCATCGCCTGCTAAATCCCGTGAACCTTGCCCTTCCCTGCGTTCGCAGAGCAATAGGCCACAGGCCATCGAGCAGGCGGGGATGCCTGGCCTCCGCCTCTCGCACCACCGGGCATGCGGGCACGCATCCGGCGCTTCGCCAAGTCGCTGAAAACGACCCCGAGCACGTCAAAAGAACACCATGCCCAAACCTTCCCAATACCGGGTTGGCAATCACGATGCAAGACCGGAAATTTCGGGTTACGCCAGTACTCGAACCAACGATTCCCCCCACTGGGGGGCTTTATCCTCCGCATCAACCGAACGGCGAAGGTTCGTCACCTGGGTCCGGGAACGCTCTGGCACTACCCAACGAATCTGACGCAACCGTCGCCTACCCCTAGTCGCCAAGACCAGGGAGCTTCCGGCTAATAGTCATCCCCGTCGATTGGCAATGGAACAAATCTGGCGGAACTGGCTTCACCACCGCCTGCTGGCTTACCGCCGGCAAGCATGCCGCTCATGTGATTCATGTTCCTCAGTGCGTGGTCTTGTCTCCGGCTTCCTTCCCACCCCGCCTTTCAGCGACGCAGTTGCTCCAAATAGGAGTTGAACCTTCTCTTCCAGTGGACATTAGCCCCGGAAGCAAATACCCATACTGGGCGTACACGAATAGAGGCGCCGCCACCCCGCATGAATTCCCGGGGAGGCGGCGCCTCTTGCACGTCATTTGGCGTAGCCGCTTGAATCAGAACTGAGTAGGTTTAGCCTCGAATGCGAGAGGGATGCCACGATTCTCGAATTGGTCTATTATCTTTTCGTAAAGGGCGCGGTACTCTACGGCAGGATAATGGCGGAGGGACACCTGAATATAGGGCTTTCCTTCCCTGAATTTTCCTGGTTGACCCTCCACGGGTTCGTGCAAATAAATCTCTAATGTCCGGTTCAGGTCCGCTCGATCCCATAGGACTTGGACCTTCGCATTGTTGACGTGCTCGACGCCCATGACCGAAGCAATCGAAGCCCAAGCGATCTTGTGCCCACCGCGAACTGTTAGGCCACTGGCCTTGACCTTCAGATCGATGGCATCGGCCGCTTTTCTACCGGCACCCTTCACTGCGCTGGCAAGTGCGACGGCGCCGAAGATCAGCAGTATGGAGCCCACTACGGTGGGGATACCCTGAAGGACAATTTGAGCAAGATAGCTTGAGGTTTCCGGCAAGTCGTTGGCAATCAGGTAGATGCCCATCAATAAGAGGATCATTCCAATAGCCAACAGGCTGAAGCCCTTGTCAATCCGCGGATAGAAATACAGCGAGGACGCCACGAATTCATTGTGCTCGGGCAATCTGGATCTAGAGGTCTTCATATGCTGCCTAATTCGCTTTCATGGTCAACGTTGTCGAAGATCACCGCATCGAAAAGATCGATCATCGGGTCCATCATGAAATTCAAAGTCGAGAGGTCGGAGTCGAACGCCTCGAGCAGGAAGAGCAGTCCATGTCCCCGCGCTACGGTTCTGACATGCCCGATGGCCGGCAGCACTGCTGATCCGTTTCCTTCCTGCTGCCCATCCAGCGCGATGACGGACGCCAATTGGATGATCTGTCCAAGTGACTCCGAGTGGTATTCGCTCATCTGGACCGGTGCCGCCGATTCGTAGTCCGGCTGGGCCAGTTCCTCCAAACTCAAGGCAGGGTCGTCATCCAGAACTATCAAATGGGCAGTGCCCAGTGCGTGTCCATCTTCAGGCGAATACCAGAGCGTATGCTCGGCTTCGGCTATTTGGTTGTTCGCCACGTCCAAAGCAAGCTGCTCATAGACCTTCCGCAGCTCAAGATCTTCCGGGATGGCCAATTCCGCAAGGTCTTGTGCCCATTGCTCTGCCGTATCCCAACTATCTTCAGGAAATGAGCGAGGTACCGGAATCCAAATTTCCAGATCCGGTTCAATCTCGTATGTTGTCACTGAATTGGCACCCACTTGAAAGTTCCCAGTATCGACAAGCCCAACGACTTTAATCCTTCGGAGAATGCCTCACCATTCTCCGACTCAACGTGCGCGTAGGAATAAAGCAGCCACAATCCGGCTTTTGGATCCGGATCGATGGTTCCATCTGGCAACGGACGAGGAACAACCATGTTCAGGCCATTGTTCTTGAGCTCTGGGGATTCGGCGGCTTGCTCTACGGAAGACCAGAGGTACCAGTCTGCTCCGTCGGCGTCTTCGATTTCGATCTGGTTGCCGCCTGCGGCCTTTCGCGCAGCTTCCAGCAGAGTGCCGGAGGATCCCACCTTGAGTGGGGTCATGATCACGGAAACCGGCATTCCCCCCTCGGCAAGTTTCTCTACCGGCATTGCGAAGCCAAGTGATCCACGGCGCCTCAAGTACTCGAATGTCTGGTGCATTTGCCGTCGAAGCATCAATACCAGGTCTGCGCGCCCAAGTGCCTTGGGCTCAGCAGTCACCAGCTTCGTCAAAGCCTGCTCGTGCTCCACACTGCTGTTGAATTCGCGCCAACCTGCCGGATACAGCAAGCTGTATCCGATGCCTCGGGGACGCGCCATCGACGCTGGTGGTGTTGCGCTCATCGTTTCTCCCGCCAATTCAATGTGTAGCTCGGATGTTCACTTTACGGATTGCTCCGCGCCGAAGCTACTTCTCGCGAGTCAGGTCCCAGAGGCTAGGAGGCGCGGTTACTATGACGTTGCCCCGGTCTTCCCAGTTCCCGTGCTTCGCAATCTTTTCCGCCCAGGCTCTGGCCTGAGGACCCATGTCATCAGGGTTCTTCAGTATGTAGGCAGCCATTTCGCGATGCTTTGTTGCGCTTCCCTCCGAGATGTACTTAACGTATGTCTTCCAGTCGCCTTTGAATTCCTTGTTGAAGCCATCCAAATACTTGTTGGTCTTGCCGGAAACGGTCTGCTGGTACTTTTGCTCGATCTTGCGGTTATTTCGCCGGATCTTGGCTTTGGTCGGACGGTTTCCACGGATCGTAGTTTTCGGTGGGCGCTTAGTGCCCGACTTGATGGAAGACCTGACAATGCCGCGCCCCGTGCTGGAACGCGTTTTGCTAAAGGCCTTGATGATGTTCCGAGGTCCCGCTTTGGATCCTGCCTTGATCCCCGAGGGAAATGCCTTGCTTAAGCCGGAGAAGGCTTTTCCAGCAAAACGGCCGAAGGGGATAATTCCGACTACCGCTATCAGCAAACTGGTCCAGTCGCCATCGCCTTGGACCATCTTGATGACCTCGATTGCCACCACGGCAACGGCAGCGATCACCGCAATTGCTGATGCGATCGGTCCCCACACCGGCGAAGTGATGAACAAGGCCGCAATACCCACGCCCAAGGCAATCCAGCCTAGAACCGAACCCAGGGTGGAGAGGAACTTGTCATCGTTGTCCGCGGCTTTGAAGGCATCCTCGATTTCGCCGACTGCCTCATCGTAGGCATCTTCCCAATAGGAAACGCGACCGTCGAATTTGCCCCACAGCTCACGCAGTTCTTCTTCGGCTTCTTCGCGCGCAGCGGTTGCTTCTGTCAGGTCGCTTTTGGCTTCCGCTTTTTCCTCGTCGGTCCCTTCGCTGAAGCCGAGGAATCCGTCGGCATCATCTACCGCGCCTTCGGCGGTGTCTTCTTGGCTTCTCTTGGTTTGCACGCTCTGGTGCACATCCTCGATGTCCGTGATCAGCGCGTTCAAGGTCGTGTACGAATCCACTCCGCCCTCAGCGGTGCACATTTGGAGCGCGCCTTGGACCCGGTCCAAAGCATAGGAATATTTCTTCAGGGCCTGGCCTGTGCCGTCGTATCGGATGGCCGCCTTGCGCAACTCGGGAAATACGTCTCCAGCGTTCTCACGCAGCTTGGCGATAGCTTCAGACTTCAGATCCGACGTCCCGTTACTGATGTCTTCCAGCCTGGCCGCAGAGCGTTCCATCTCCTCGCCCGAGGTGATCAAGTCCTTGGCGCTCCGGAGCAGGTCATCAGGATTTCCGTCGATGAGCTGCAGGGTTGTACCCTTTGGCGATTCCAAGGTCATGTCGTCAACTCTCTCAGTTTACTTAGCTTCTTTGGGGGCATCGGAAGCACGTGAATTCAAGAAGGCCTTCTTCGTTTCCAGATCCCACTCTTCGAATCCATCCTTGATGTCCTTCAAGCCGGTATGCACTCCTTCAAGATTCTTGAGGAGGTCATCTCGGGTATCGTTCCAGTTGTCTTCGAAGTCCTTGACTCGGTCTTTCAGATCGCCTTTGCCCATCGGGTCTCCCACTGAGCCGGCCATGCCCTTGGCAAAGTCAGACGCATTCTCGAAATCCTTAATACTATTGCCTAGCTCCGTGACAATTTCTTCCAGGCGCGCCAAATAGATTTCATCGGCCATAGTGCAAACGACTCCTCAGGTATCCAGCGACGACGCTGCAAGACAATTCGGTATTCAAGGATCAGGCGGTGCAAGAAAAATGTGGCCGCCCGTAATTTCCCAAGGCGGCCACATTACCCCGTAAAAAATGGTCCTACTTGCCAGCCATGGAACGGTCGGTGTCCTGGATCTGCTCCATCATGTCGCGCAGGGCGATGGCCATGTCATTGATGCCGTCGAAAGCCTTCTTCAAGCCATCGTTCAGGTCCTTGTAGCCTTCGCCGAACTGGCCCGAAGCGTGCTCGGTGGTGAAGTCTTCGCCCAGCAGCTTGTCCACGCCGGACTGTAGCTGCTCAAGAACGCCATCCAGGTCTTCGCGCCCGGTATCAAGCTTCGATGCCATGGCTTCCATTTCGCCGTAATTGGCCTTGAAATCAGTCACAACAATGCTCCTCAACTCGTCGACTGGCCCGCTTGCCGGGCCACTCTAGTTCGTTCACAGTCTAGAATAATGTGGCAGATGGCCTCCGTTCAATGGGGAGAACTCCCCGTGGCAGTCCGGCATTGAACTGAAGTAGAAAGGTCCCATGGACGTCGTTTCAGCAGCAGCCCTCGCCAAATCCTCCACCCTCGGAATGCGGCCGGCCGAAGCACGCCTGCGCATTTGGTCCTACCTTATCGACTACGCTATTTCGCTGGCTGCATTGCTGCCCGCCGGCATCGGTTACGTGATTTTCCGGGTGACTGGGCAGTACTCCACCGTTCCGCTGGTCCTGTCCGCGGTCAGCGCCCTGCTATTGCTGGTCTACCTGATTGTCTTGCTCACGATGAACAGCCGCAAGGGCTCTTCGCCCGGCAAGTCCGCGATGCGACTGCGCGCCACCGGACTGGGCCGCTTCGCCGCACCGGGTTTCCCCCGCGTTATGGTCGCGTCTTTCGCCTTCCTGCTCAGCCATCTCATCCCGCTCATCGGCCCCGTCCTGCTACTGGTCTCCTGCCTGTTCGACAAGGAGCACGGCCGCGGCTGGCTGGACAAGATTGCCCAGACCTATGTGGTCGATATCCGCAATGGACTGGACCCCACCAACCCGCGGGCGCTGGCCCGTGCCGAATACCTGCTCTCGCGCCCGGACCGGGACATTTCCGAGCATCTGCCGCCGCTGGGCACGATCGAAGATGACGCCGGGCGCGAAGAGGCCGCCGTGCCTTCGCGTGCCCGGTCCACCGCGGGCATTGTCGGGGCGCAAAACAGCGACTGGCATTCGCCTTCGGAGCAAGGTCTGGGAATCGTCCGCCGCGCGGCCTTCGCCTTCGACGACGGGTCCTACATCCCGGTTCCCGAATCCGGGCTGATCGGGCGTGCGCCCCAGGCCACCGCGGGCACCGGCAATGAACTGCTGGTCGCGCTGAAGGACCCGGAACGTCTGATGTCCAAAACGCACCTGGCCTTCGGCTGCGACGGGGCGAATGCCTGGATCATGGACCTGGGATCCAGCAATGGCACCCAGGTCATCGTCGCCTCCCGCGCCCCGCACAATGCACCGCCCCATGTCCGCCTGCATCTGAATGACGGTGACGTCGTCCAAGTCGGCAGCCGCACCTTCCGCATTACCTTCCAGGAGACCGCCAAGTGAAAATCAAGGCCACGCTCAGGCAACCGGACACCAGCACCGTGGACGTCATCCTGACCTGCGATGCGACCGCCACCGTGGGAGATGCCGCCCGCGCCCTGGCCGGGGAGCAGGTTCCCGAGCATCCCACGCTGCTGGTCACGGCCACCGGCACCGCGCCGGTGCAGCTCGATCCGCACACCCCGCTGGCCGAGGCGGAACTGGGTTCGGGCTTCACCATCGAAGTCGTGCCGACTACCGATGCCTTCGTCTCGGGCGGCTCGGCGGCCGCGGTGCTGCGAGTAGCCAACGGCCCGGATGCCGGCATGGCCTTCGCGCTGCCCGCCGGCACCTCCTATGTGGGGCGCTCGGAGAAGGCCACCGTGGTGCTCAACGACCGCATGGTCTCCACCCGGCATGCGCGCATCGAGGTGGGCAGCAAGATCGAGCTGGTGGACCTGAACTCCGCCAACGGCATCCTAGTGGATGGCGGGTTGGCCCAGCGCGTCTCGGTGATCCCCGGCCAGCTGATCACCCTGGGCGCCACGGATGTCTACTTCGAGCTGCTGCACGGGACCGCCACGGGGCAGTCCCCGGTCTACGAGATGGGCGGCTCGATCCTCTTCAACCGCTCCCCGCGGGTGGAGATCCGCTACCCCGGCGAGGAACTGCCTCGCCCGGCGATCCCGCAGGAAGCCAGCCCCAAGCTCTTCCCCTGGCCGATGATCTTCGCACCGCTGATCATGGGCTTGACCATTTTCTCGCTGACCCAGCGCGCGCTGTCGCTAATCGTGGTGCTGGTCTCGCCGCTGATGATGCTGGGCAACCTGATCGGCCAGCGCACCCAGAACAACAACAAGCTGCGCCTGGAAATCGAGACCTTCGAACGGCAATTCGAGGCATTGGAAGATGGCCTGCTGGCCGGGGAGGAAGCCGAACGCGCCCACCGGCGCAGCGAAGCCCCTGCCACCGCAACGGTCTTCGAGCAGGCCGAGTCCCTGGGCCAGCTGCTCTGGACCCGGCGCCCGGAGCACTGGAACTTCCTCTCCCTGCGGCTAGGCTCGGGAACCGCCCGCAGCCGTACCACCGTGGCCCCGCTGGCTGACCGGGCCGGGCTGCAGGAATACGTGGAACGGGTCGAAGAGCTCACCGAGCAATACCGGATGATCGACGATGTGCCGATCATCGAGCTGTTGCCCTCTGCCGGCGCCATCGGCATTGCCGGGCCCCGGCTGCAGTCCGCTGATGTCCTGCGTTCGCTGGCCGTGCAGCTTTTCGGCCTGCACGCCCCCAACGACCTGTGCACCGCCGCGATCATCGACCCGGCCTGGACCGGGGACCTCGAATGGTTCAAGTGGCTGCCGCACACCACCGGGCCGCGCTCCCCGCTGGCCCAGCTGGCGCTGGCCGATACGCAGACCTCGGGCACCGTGCTGCTCAACGCCCTGGAAGAGCTCATCGCCCGGCGCAACGACCCGGCCTCCTACCGGCTGGGCCCGCTGTCCACCCGCAATTCCTCCATGGAGCTGGGCAAGGAAGCCGGCGAGCAGAACACCAGCCTGCCGGTAGCCAAGGACCTCTCGCTGGTGCTGTTCGTCAGCAATGACGCCCCGGTGGACCGCGCCCGGCTCTCGCAGATCATCGAGCGGGGACCGGCCGTGGGCATCTACACGATTTTCGTGGCCCCCACCGTCCAGTCCCTGCCCGCGGCCTGCCGCACCTTCGTGGATGTCACCCGGGGCCTGGAGGATGCCCGCGTGGGTTGGGTACGCGCCGGCGAAGAAGCCCGCAAGGTGACCGTGGAAGGGGTCTCGCGCGAGCATGCCGAGCACTTCGCCCGACGGCTGGCCCCGATCGTGGACTCCAGCTCGCTGGTCCCGGACTCTTCGGATATCCCGGACTCGGTGTCGCTGCTGCGCATCCTGGGCACCGATCTGGCCGAAGCACCGGACGCGGTGCTCGAGCGCTGGAAGCAGAACAACTCGGTGATCGACCGCGCCTCCACCGGGCCCCGGCCGCGGCTCAAGCGCGCCGGAACCCTGCGCGCCTACATCGGCCAGAGCACCCCGGATGCGATGAGCCTGGATCTGCGCACCCAGGGCCCGCACGCCCTGGTAGGCGGCACCACCGGCTCGGGCAAGTCCGAATTCCTGCAGGCCTGGGTACTGGCGATGGCCGCCGAATACAGCCCCGACCGGGTCACCTTCCTCTTCGTGGATTACAAGGGCGGCTCGGCCTTCGCCGACTGCGTGGAGCTGCCGCACTGCGTCGGGCTGGTCACCGACCTCTCCCCGCACCTGGTCCGCCGCGCGCTGACCAGCCTGCGTGCCGAGCTTCACCACCGCGAGAAGCTCTTCCACCGCAAGAAGGCCAAGGACCTGCTGGAGCTGGAAAAGCGCCAGGACCCGGAGACCCCTCCGGCCCTGGTCCTGGTGGTCGACGAGTTCGCCGCCCTGGCCGGGGAGGTCCCGGAATTCGTGGACGGCGTAGTGGACATCGCCCAGCGCGGCCGTTCATTGGGAATCCACCTGATCCTGGCCACCCAGCGCCCGGCCGGGGTGATCAAGGACAACCTGCGCGCCAATACCAACCTGCGCGTGGCCCTGCGCATGGCCGACGCCGCCGACTCCAATGACGTGGTGGAGGACCCCATCGCCGCCGGCTTCGATCCGTCGCTGCCCGGCCGCGGCATCGCCAAGACCGGCCCGGGCCGGCTGGTGCCCTTCCAGTCCGGCTACGCCGGAGGCTGGACCACCGACGAGCCCGAAGCGGCCGAAGTGCGGGTGGAGGACCTGCGCTTCGGCGGCGCGCGCGTCTGGGAGCAGCCCGAATCGGGGACACCGGACATCGAGGAGAACAGCGGCCCGAACGACCAGAAGCGCCTGGTCTCCAGCTTCATCGCGGCATCCAACGGGGCCGGGATCCCGGCACCGCGCCGGCCATGGCTCGATGATCTCTCGGCCACTGTGGACTTGCGCGAGCTCGCCCCGGATTCGGACAGCCGGATCCCGCTGGCCCTGGCCGACATCCCCGAGCACCAGGCCCAGGAAACCGCCTGGTTCGAACCCGATACCGACGGCCACCTGCTGGTCTACGGCACCTCCGGCGCGGGCAAGTCGGCGGCCCTGCGCAGCATCGCGATCGCCGCGGGAGCCAACCCTTCGGCCGGCACCGCGGCGGTGTACGCGCTGGAATTCGGCACCAGCTCGCTGCGGTCGCTCGATCCGCTGCCGCATGTCGGCGCGGTGATCGGCGGCGATGACGTGGAGCGCATCCAGCGCGTCTTCCGCATCCTGGCCGAGCACCTCGATGAGCGCTCGGCCCGGTACGCGGCCGCGAACGCCGCCTCCTTGAGCGAATACCGCCAGGTCAACGGCGACTTGTCCGAGCCGCGCATCTTCTTGCTGATTGACGGCTTCGGCCAGTTCCGCAGCGACTGGGAGCTGGGCCACGGCCGCGGCGAGTACTACCAGGTGTTCATGCGCATCGTGGGCGAAGGCCGCCCGCTGGGCGTGCACGTGGTCACCACCGCCGACCGCTTCGGCGCGGTGCCCACCGCGATCAGCGCGAACATCACCCAGCGCGTGGTGCTGCGCATGGCCGACGAGCAGGCCTACAACGTGCTGGGCGTGGCCAAGGATGTGCTGGGCGAACGCAGTGCCCCGGGTCGCGCCATCATCAAGGGCCACGAGGCGCAGATCGCCGTGCTGGGCGGCACCGCGAACGTGGCCGAGCAGACCGCGCTGGCCACCAGCTGGGCCCAAGAGCTGGCAGCTTCCGGTGCCCCGCAGGCGGCCGGAGTCGAGTCGCTGCCGCAGGAATTCTCCGCGGCGGCGCTGCCCGACACGGTCAACGGGCAGCCGGCCATCGGCCTGTCGGATGCCACCCTCGCACCCTGCGGCTTCGAGCCCATCGGCACCTTCGTCATCGCCGGGCCGCCGCAAAGCGGGAAGACCAACACCATGCGCGCCATGGTCACCGCGCTGGAACGCGCCAACCCGGCCACCCAGTTCTTCCACATTGGCGGCCGGCGCGCCGAGCTGCGCGGCTGGCGGACTTGGAACGGCGCGGCCTCGGGCCCGGCTCAGACCCGGCAGTTCGCCAAGGACATGCTGGATCTAGTCGCCGACGATTCCATGCCGGGCAAGATCGTGTTCGTTGTGGAGAACTTCACCGAGTTCGCCGATTCGGATGCCGAGCGCCCGCTCAAGGAACTGCTCAAGGCCATCAACCGCTCCGACCACTTCCTGATCGCCGACGGAGACATCAACGCGTTCTCCTCCAGCTTCGGACTGCTCGGCGAACTGAAGTCCAACCGCCACGGCATCGCGCTCAAGCCCGACGCCTACGACGGGGACTCGCTGTTCAAGGTGCCCTTCCCGCGCGTCAAGCGCCACGAATTCCCGCCGGGCCGCGGATTCATGGTGCAAAACGGGCAACGCACCCTGGTCCACCTTCCACTCGTGGAACAGTAGGGCCGCAGGACTCTGCGCCGGTTCAGTTTCCAGCGAACGATCCCGCACTTTCGGCTTCACGCTGCGGGCTGAACACCCCAGCGCCATGGCGCCAGCGGTAATAGGCCAAGCAGGCAAGGGTGAACGGGACACCGAAGTACAGTGCTGGACGCTGCACTGGATCAAAAGCCACGCCCACCAGTGAAGCGCCAAGCAGCACCAAGGCGATGATCGGCAGAATCGGGAACAATGGTGCCCGATAGGGCAGGGAATCGGTGGATCCATGCAGGGCTACGTAGTGCCGGCGGAACGACAGATGCGATGCACAGATCACGATCCACACCGCTACTACCGCAAACCCGGCAATGGATACCAAAGCCATGAAGAGCGACTGCGCCGCGATGAAGCTGGAGAACAGCGATACCAGTCCGCCGAGGATCGACAGGCTCAGGGCCAGCATCGGAATGCCCCTGCTGTTGGTCTTGGACAGGGCTTTGGGCGCCTGACCCGCGGCTCCCATGGAATGCAGCATGCGAGCGCATGAGTACAGTCCGGAGTTGCCTGCCGAGAGCAGGGCGGTGATGATCACGAAGTTCATGATGTCCGCACCGGCTGGCAGGCCGGCGACATCCAGGACCGTGACGAACGGACTCTCATTCGCGCCCGCCTCGGCAAACGGGATGATTGCGGCTACGACCACGATGGCACCGATGAAGAACACCGCCAAGCGAACCACGGCGGTGCGGATGGCCCGCGGAATGCTCAGCTGCGGGTTCTTCGCCTCGCCGGCAGCTACGCCGATCAGCTCGGTACCGCTGAATGCGTAGAACACCGAGAGGACGGTGACCAGTACTCCGGTAATCCCCGCAGGGAACAGTCCCCCTTCGGTGCTGAAGTTGGACAGGCCAATCACGCCGGCGTCACTGGCCGGGTTGATGCCGATGATCGTGGCGGCGCCAACGACAATCACCAGCAGCACCGCCGCCACCTTGATCAGCGCAAACCAGAATTCGGTTTCGCCGAAGACCCGGGATGAAGTCGCATTCAGCGCAAACAGCAAAGCAGCGAAAACCAGTGAGAAGACCCAGACGGAAATCGAGGGGAACCAACGTTGCATCAGCAGCCCGGCTGCGGTGAATTCGCTGGCCAGGGCTACCGCCCAGCACAGCCAGTAGAGCCACGCCGTGGCAAAACCCCACGCTGGTCCAAGATCACGGGTGGCGTGTGCATGGAATCCTCCTGCCACCGGATGCCGCGCCGATAGCTCTCCCAGCCCGCTCATCACCATGTAGGCCACCAAGGCTCCGACTGCATAGGCCAGCACCGCGCCCAGCGGCCCGGCTTGGGCAATGGTGTATCCGGAGGAAACGAACAGGCCCGAGCCGATCACCCCGCCCAAAGCGATCATCACCAGATGACGCGAGGTCATGGTTCTTAGCAGTCCGGAATCGGCTGGTGCAGTCTCGTTGGTGCTGACGATGCTCTCGGTCATGGGGCTCCTTGTGGAATGAATGCGCTTGCAGGATATCGAGCTTGGACGGCAGTCCCGGACGGGCATGTCATCTGTGGTCACACGGCGTCAAGGTCGGTCATCCAAGCACTCGCCGTGTACCCTCGATGACGTGCATATCCCAAACCACCCCAGCAATTTCCGTGACGCATTGCGCGCCGAAGGCAGCCCGCCAATCATCCTCGACGGCGGTCTCGGCACCCATCTGGCCGATCGCGGCAATGACGTGACCGGGCACCTGTGGTCAGCGCAGATCCTCATGGACCGCCCCGAAGAGGTCCGCGCGGCACACCAGGACTTTTTCGCTGCCGGCGCCCAAGTTGCCACGACCTGCTCCTACCAGGTCAGCTATGACGGCCTGGCTCAGGTGGGCTCCGAGCAGAAGATGGAACAAATGCTGCGCACCAGCGTGCGCCTGGCGCGAGAAGCCTCCAGCGCTGGGAGCGCGGACGCAGCACGCTGGGTGGCCGCCTCGGTGGGTCCCTACGGTGCCGGACCGGGCGCCGGGACCGAATACGACGGCGCCTATCGCAAGACGGCCTCCGAGCTGGCCAACTGGCACCGCAAGCGCTTGGAAATCCTGGCTGACGCCGGTGCCGATCTGGTCATCTTTGAAACCGTGCCAAGCCTGGCAGAAGCAGAAGCATTGACCGTATTGGCTCGTGAGCTGCAGCTCCCGGCGTTGCTCAGCCTTGCGGTGCGCGCCGATGACCAAGGCCGAGTGGTTCTGGGCGATGGCACCGATCTTCGAGTCGTAGCCGGAATCGTTCAGGAATCCGGCGTGTGGGACGCAGTCGGCGTGAACTGCTGCCCGGTACCCCAAGCGGTGGCCGCGTTGCAGATCCTGGGAGAAGAAACCGGCTTGCCGCTGTCGGCCTACCCGAATAGCGGAGAAATTTGGGACCACGAAGCTCGTGTGTGGGTCCCAGGAACTGAAGGCAATGATTTGCCCGGAGCGGTTCCTGAACTCGTGGCCGCGGGTGCTCGCCTGATTGGCGGTTGCTGCCAGGTCACCCCGGGACAGATCACCCGGGTCCGCGAAGCCATCCAGCTCGGCTGAGGCCCGTCCCGGCACTTCGGGTTCCGCTGAGCCAGCGGCTTGTCCGCAGGCCTGGACAGTGCGCGAAAAAGCCGGCAGCAACACGCAGTTGCTGCCGGCTTGAGACCAGTTACTAGAACTCGAAGTCGCCGAAGTCCCCACCGGCACCGCCGAGGAAGTCCCCGAACATGCCTTCGGCCTGGCCGCCCAGGCCTTCACCGGCCGCGGAGAGCTGTTCCCCGGCACCGGATACGGTATCACCCAGGCCCTCGGCCATGGAACCGAACTCTTCGCCGATACCGGCGAAACCATCAAGCAGCGGTCCGGCAATGGCGGTGCCGATGAACGCACCTGCCACGCCGCCGAGCAGGCCGACACCCAAGCCGCCGGCCGCGCCGGCAGCCATGCCCATGCCCCGTCCCTTGCCGCCGGAACCCAAGATCTTGTCCATGAACCCGGGACGCGACATCTCCGCGCGGGTTGCCGAACGGGCCAGGTCCCTTGGGTCCTGGCTCATCGGGCGTTCTGCCGGCGGCAACTGCTCGGAGAGTTCATGATGCAGCAGTTCGCGTTGCTGCGGGGTCAGCCGGGCGAAAGCCTCGGCGTGGGCGCGTTCCATATCCTGCGGCGGAGCGGTACGGAGCATGTAGCGGTACTTCTCGATCGCGGCCTGATCCTCGCGCGACGGTGCCGAGGCCGGCTGGTTGCCGTAGCCGCGCTCGCCGTAGTTCTGGTGCTGCGGCTGCTGCTGGTAGCCGCCGGGATTCTGCTGGTAGCCGCGTTGCTGGTTATTGGAGCCGCGCTGATTGCTATTGGAGCCGCGCTGGTTGAGCTGTTCCCGGACGTACTCGCCGGCCATTTGCTTGCCCTTGAGCAGCAGCTTGTCGAACATGGACATGGAATTGGCCTCCTAGACGTTGCGGGCGCGGTGCACGAAGCACCGCTCTCCCCTGTTTAAACTCCCCGGCATTGCTCCTTGTTCCCCACGTTAGACAATTCTCATAATCGCCCGTCGGCCCCGCATCTAGGCGCTGCGCACCGGCTGCTTTGCCCCGGACGTGATCCTCGCCAGCAAGTCGGCAGCCACGGACACCGCAATCACCGCCGGCTGCTTGCCCCGCACCTGCTCGATCCCAATGGGGCACTGGATCGCCGCGATCTGTTCGTCGCTGAAGCCGCTGGCACGCAGATTCTTCTGGAAGCGGGCCCACTTGGCACTCGACCCGATCAATCCAATCGATCCCAAGCCCGGGTGGCGCAACGCGGCATCGCACAGGTGGAAATCCTCGGCATGATCGTGCGTCATGATCAGCACGTGCGTTCCCTCCGGCAGGCAGCTGAGCACCTGCTCCCCGAGCACCGCCACCGCCGAATGGATCCGCGCCACGCTCGGTTCAAGGGCCGGCAGGTCCTCCAGGAATTCCGGGCGCGAATCAACCAGATGCAGCTCCAGGTCATGGCGGGCGAGAATGCGGGCCAATTCCATGCCCACATTTCCCACCCCGAAGATCGCCACCGTGGCAGGAACCGGCAAGGGCTCTAGCAGCACCGTGATCTCGCCGCCGCAGCATTGCCTGCCGTACTTGGCCGGGGCCTTGTCGCTGAGCTTCATGGTGATGCTCTGCGGCTGGTTCCCGCCCGCGCTGATCATCTGCCGGGCCCGTTCCATGGCCGCCATTTCCAGGTTGCCCCCGCCGATGGTTCCGAAGATCTCCTGGCTGGCAATCACCATTTTCGCGCCGGCCTCGCGTGGGGCATGCCCGCGCACCGCGGTGATGGTGGCCAGCACCGCGGGACGCCGTTCATTGCGCAGCGCGGTGACAGCTTCAATCCACGACAGCATGGCTACCGCTCCTCCCGCGCCGCTTCGATCGCCCAGAACACCGCTTCCGGAGTCGCCGGGGACGCCAGCGGCACCGGACGCCCGGAGCGGCCGAAGGAGGCAATGGCCTGCCGCAGTGCCTCGCGCACCGAGAAGGCGAGCATCAGCGGCGGTTCTCCCACGGCCTTGGAACCGTAGACCGCGCCTTCCTCATGCGCCTTGTCCAGCAAGCTGACGTTGAAGACGTCAGGCATCTCGGAGAAGCTCGGGATCTTGTAGGTGCTCGCGGCTTGGGTGGCCACCCGTCCGCGGCCCGGGCCATCGGAGGTGTCCCAGCGCAAATCCTCCAGGGTCAGCCAGCCAGCCCCCTGCACGAACCCTCCCTCGATCTGCCCCAGATCCACCAGCGGCGAGAGCGAATCGCCCACATCATGGACGATATCCACGCGGCGCAGCACATAGGAGCCGTCAAAGCCGCTGACTTCCACCTCGCTGGCCGCCACCCCGTAGGAGAAGTACTTGAACGGGCTGCCCGTCATCCGCGACAGGTCCCAATGCAGCCCTTCGGTCCGGTAGAAGCCGGCGGCCGAAAGCTGGACCCGCTGGAAGTACGCGGCGTTGACCACGTCTTCCCACCCCAGCGATTCGCTCTTGCCCAGCGCGGTGACCCTGCCGCCGCTGAAGCGCAGGTCTTGCGCCGGAACCCCCAATTTTCCGGCGGCCACCTGCGCGAGCCGGCCGCGGATCTGCTCGCACGCATCCTTGACCGCGCCGCCGTTCAGGTCGCTGCCCGAGCTGGCTGCGGTGGCCGAGGTATTGGGCACTTTGTCGGTGCGTGTGGGGGCAATGCGCACCTTGGATAGCGGCAAGCCCAAGGCGGTGGCGGCCACCTGCAGCATCTTGGTATGCAGGCCCTGTCCCATTTCGGTGCCGCCGTGGTTGACCAGCACCGAACCGTCCTTGTAGACCAGCACCAACGCGCCGCCCTGGTTGAAGGCGGTGAGGTTGAAGGAGATGCCGAATTTCACCGGCGTCATCGCCAGCGCCCTTTTGGCGTGCTCGTGCCCGGCATTGAATTCTGCGATCTGCTCCTCGCGCGCGGCGATATCTGCCGAGCCGAGCAGCTGGGTCCAAGCAGCCTCCAAGCGCTCGGGATGCCGGACCGGCTGGTAGTACGGGGTGTCCTGTCCCTGAGTGTAGAAATTGCGGCGGCGCAGTTCCCGGGCGTCCAATCCCAGCTGCGGGGCCACCCGGCCCAGGATGTCTTCCATGACCAGCATGCCCTGCGGACCGCCGAAGCCGCGGAACGCGGTCTGCGAGGTCTTATGGCATTTGGCGATGCGCCCGTTGACCCTGATATTCGGGATCCAATAGGAATTGTCGATATGGCACATCGCGCGGGTCAGCACCGGTTCGGACAGATCCAGGCTCCACCCGCCGTCAGCGGTCAGCTGGGCCTGCAGGGCCAGGATCTTGCCCTGCCCGTCGAAGCCGATTTTCCAGGTTGCATGGAATCCGTGGCGCTTGCCGGTCATGGTCATGTCCAGGGTGCGGTCCAGCCGCACCCGCACCGGCCGTCCGGTGAGCACCGCACCGAGGGCCGCCACCGCGGCATAGCCATGGGGCTGCATTTCCTTGCCGCCGAAGCCGCCTCCCATGCGCAATACCTGCACGGTGACCTCGTGGGCGCCGATGCCCAGCACATGCGAGACGATGTCCTGGGTTTCGGTGGGATGCTGGGTGGAGCAGTGGATCATGATCTGCCCGCTCTCATCCACCATCGCCAGCGAGTTCTGGGTTTCCAGATAGAAGTGCTCCTGGCCGGCGAACTCGAAATCACCCTCGAAAACGTGGGCCGCCTGCGCGAATGCGGCCTCCGGATCGCCCTTGGAGATCTCGGGCTGGATGCCGTGGAAGCTGTTGGCCGCGATCGCGTCCTTGATGGTGATCAGCGAGTCCAGCGGTTCGTACTCCACGCGCACCGCCTTGGCCCCGGCCTTGGCAGCTTCCAGGTCTTCACCCAGGACCCACGCCACCGGTTGGCCGAAGAACATGACCTCGTGAACCGGGAGCAGCGGCTCGTCGTGCTTGGCGCCCTGGTCATTGACCCCGGGGATGTCTTTCGCGGTGATGACCCGGACCACCCCGGGTACCTGCTGTGCCGCGCTGGCATCCAGGCCCAGGATTTTTCCATGGGCGCAGGTGGACTGCACCGGGTAGGCATGCAGAACCCCGGCCAGGCGCGCGGCCAGGTCGTCGGTATACAGCGCGGTACCGGTGACGTGCGCGGCGGCGGATTCGTGGCGGTGGCGCTGGCCGACTACCGGAGCGTCGGGGCGTTGGGATAGCTGGCTCATGAGTTCTGCTCCTGTCCTGCTTCCAAGCTGCGTTCAAGCTGCTGGGCATAGAACCGTTCAAGCGAGGAGGCCAGCATGGCCTTGCGGTAGTTGGCGCTGGCCCGGTGGTCATCCATCGGGGTTCCTTCGGTGCCCATGGTGCGTGCCGCGGCCCGGATGGTTTCCAGGTTCCACGGCTGGCCTTCCAACAGTGCTTCGGTGGCCACGGCGCGCAGCGGGGTTGCGGCCACGCCGCCCAGCCCGATCCTCGCCGTGGTAATCATGCCGTCCGACACCGTGAGCGCATAGCCGATGGCTACCGAGGAGATGTCATCGAAGCGCCGCTTGGAAATCTTCTGGAAGCTGGTCAGCGGCGCCAGCGGCAACGGGATGCGGATCGCGGTGATCATCTCTCCCGGCTCGCGCACGGTCTGCCGGTAGCCGGTGAAGTAGTCCGAAAGCGCCACCATCCGGTTGCCGCGGATGCTGGAAAGGACCAGTTCGGCCTCCAGCGCCAGCAGCGCCGGCGGGGTGTCGCCAATGGGCGAGCCGGTCCCCAGATTGCCGCCGATGGTCGCGCTATTGCGGATCAGCCTTGACGCGAACTGCCCGAAGAGCTGGGAGAGCAGCGGAACCTGCCCGGCGAGCTTGCGTTCCAGTTCGCTCAGGGTGCAGCCTGCACCCAATTCAAGGTACTGCTCGTTCCAGTGGATCTGGCGCAGCTCGGGCAGCCGGTCGATGGCCAGCACCGAGCGGGCGCGGGCGCCCTTGATGTTGACCTCCACGCCCCAGTCGGTGGCACCGGACACCAGTACGGTCTGCGGTTCGGTTGACAGGATCTGCAGTGCCTGGTCCAGGTCCGCCGGCCGGCGGAAGCGGCCCAGGTCCCCGGTAGGGGTATCGGCGCGCTGGATGTCGGTGGCCACCGGTGCCGGGGCCCGGTGCTGGGTCCGGGCAGTCAGCGGGTCATCCGGCTCGGGCTCGCCCAGCGCGTAGGCGGCGTCGCGGATCGGGCGGTATCCGGTGCAGCGGCAGAGATTGCCCGACAGTGCGTGCAGGTCGAATCCATTCGGTCCGCACTCGTGCTCCCCGCCATCACCCGCGCTGACTGCGGGATTGGCGGTCCGCTCGGGGCGGTAGTATTCGGCGGCCATGGAGCAGACGAATCCGGGGGTGCAATAACCGCACTGGGATCCGCCGCGGTTGGCCATCTCTTCCTGCACCGGATGCAGCGCCGCGACGCTGCCCAGCCCTTCGGAGGTGATGATTTCCTGGCCGTCGAGCGCCGCGGCCGGCAGCAGGCAGGCGTTGGCCGCCGTCCACCTGCTGCCTTCCCCATCGCTGCGGGCCACCAGGATCGAGCAGGCGCCGCACTCGCCCTCGGCACAGCCTTCCTTGCATCCGATCAATTGCTGCCCGCGCAGGAAATCCAGCGCGTTGGTATGCGGCGGCCCGTCGAATTCCCGGACCTTTCCGTTGACCGTAACCTGGCATTTTGTCTCTTGCGTTGCCTCGGCGCTCATGCCGTTGACACCTCCTGCGCCCGGGTATCGCCCGGCGCACCATGAATGAATTGGATGATGGGTGGGATCTGGCGCCCTGCCGGAGGTTCCAGGCTCGTCCAGGGCGCCGCCGCGTGCTGCGGCGGGATCAGTTTCCGTGCGCGATCTGGCCCTTGGACCAGGCGAGGCATCCGCCCATGATTACCCTCCAGAATTCGGATCATTCACATCCACGCAAACCATCAAGGTGAGCCACCTCACCTCAGTGGATCCTTACTATAGCCCGTATCAGCTCAGGCCAGTAGGGCCGTGATCGGGCCCCGTGCGAAGTACACCAGGAAGCCCAGCGCCACCACCCACAGCAGCGGGTGGATCTTGGCGTACCGCCCGGCCGCGGCGTTCACCACCACCCAGGCGATGAACCCTGCGCCAATGCCATTGGCAATGGAGTAGGTCAGCGGCATGGTGATCAGGGTGAGGAACGCCGGCATGGCGCTGGAGAACCGCTTGAAGTTGATCTCGCGGATCTGCGCGCACATCAAGGTGCCCACCAGAACCAGTGCCGCGGCAGCCACCTCGATGGGAACCACCGAGGTCAGCGGCGTGAAGAACATCGAACCCAGGAACAGCACCCCGGTGATGACCGAAGCCAGCCCGGTGCGCGCCCCTTCCCCGATGCCGGCCGCCGAATCCACGTAGACGGTATTCGAGGAGGACGAGCCCATGCCTCCAGCCACCGCGCCCAGGCCCTCGACCACGAATGCGGCCTTCAGCCGCGGGAAGGTGCCGTCCTTGCGCGCCAGACCGGCATTCTTGGCCAGTCCGGTCATGGTGCCCATGGCGTCGAAGAAGTTCGTGAACACCAAGGTGAACACCAGCATCGTCGCCGCCAGCGCGCCGATCCGCCCGAAGGATCCGAACAGGTCGAACTCCCCGGCCAGCGACAAATCCGGCAACGAGACGATATTTCCCTGCAGCACCGGCATGTTCAGGTGCCAGCCATGCGGGTTATCCGCGCCGGCTGGCCCGATCCTGAACACCAGCTCGGCGATCATCGCCAGCACCGTGGAGATCACGATGCCGATCAGGATCGCGCCCTGCACCCCGCGGGCCACCAGCGCACCCATGATCAGCAACCCCACCACGAAGACCATGGTCGGGATCGAGACGATCGACCCGCCATCGCCCAGCTGCACCGGAGGCCCGGCGGCGGTACGGGTAACGAAGCCGGAGTCCACGAACCCGATGAAGGTGATGAACAGCCCGATGCCCACCGTAATGGCGGCCTTCAGGTCCTTGGGGATGGCCCGGAAGATCGCGGTACGCACCCCGGTCATCCCGAACAGGACGATCAGCACGCCGTTGACCACCACCAGTCCCATGGCCTCGGGCCAGGTGACGTCCTGGATCACCGAGACGGCCAGGAAGGAGTTGATGCCCAGCCCGGCGGCCAGGCCGAAGGGCAGGTTGGCGATCAGCCCGAACAGGATGGTCATGGCCCCGGCAGTCAGCGAGGTCATGGCCCCGACCTGCGCGGCCGGAAGCCAGTTGCCGGCCACATCCACGGGTGCGGCCTCGGCGCTGAATCCGCCGAGGATCAGCGGGTTGAGGATCACGATGTAGGCCATCGTGAAGAAGGTGACGATCCCGCCGCGCAATTCCCGCGCCAGCGTGGACCCGCGTTCGGTGATGCTGAAGAACGCATCCAGGATGCCGCCCGGCCCACCCGGCCGGCGCGGCTTGCTGCCGCGCTGCGCGCCCTGGGGGCCAGCTGGCAAGCGACTTGTCGTGGTCATGGTCCTGGACATTTAGTAGTCGGTCCGGGATTCTTGCGAATCCCATGCCTTGAACGGCAACAGGTGCTCGCCGCCTTCGGACTGGAAGCAGTTCACCGGCATCAGCGAGCGGTTGGATTTTGCTTCGAAGTAGTCGTAGAACACCGCGTCGTCGAATCCGGCGGCAGCCGCATCATGCCTGTTGGCCGCGAAGAAGACCTTGCCGATGCGGGCCCACAGCGAGGTGGCCAGGCACATTGGGCAGGGTTCGCAGCTGCTGTAGAGCACGCAGCCGCTCAAGTCGAAGGTCCCCAAGGCGGCGGCCGCGGTGCGGATGGCCACCACTTCGGCGTGCGCCGATGGATCATTGTTGGCCGTGACGCGGTTGACCCCTTCGAAGACCTGGCCGTCGGGGGCGACCACGACGGCGCCGAAAGGCCCGCCGGCGTTGTGGACATTTGTGGTGGCAATATCGATGGCCATCGAAAGATAGTCTTGGCCAGTGGTAGTAACGCTCATCGCGTGGCTCCTCATGCTTTGGACAAGAGAACCGCAGCGCGCTGCTTGGCGCTAGCTACCGGTTGCGCTTGTCACCTGAAATCGATCAGTTGCATGCCCGGTAGATAGCGACCCATCAGGTGGGTGCCCGCCATAGACAGCTACGAGATTATCAGCGGATTGTGACGCGCGCAACACTTCTTTTGAAATCTCTTTTTCGCATCATGAACAAAAACTTGCCGTCTTGCCGCTCATCCCCTCTCCCACTAGCAGCGATCCGACGGGACTGGCCCCTCCCTCCAGCACCGCGAATCCCTAAGCTGGATCGTTGCCCCGGCGCTCGGGTTTCCAACACATTACAGCCGCCTATCGGCGCACCGATCCGGCGGGTGAATTTAAGTTCCCTTCGGCGCAACAACCTGAGCACCTAGGCGAAATACCTCTTTGAGAAGCTCAGATGCATCAAGTGCTAGAGAAGGGACCGGATAACGTGAGCGCACAGCTAGAAGCATCTGACACATCGCAGGCACTGCAAGTGCAACCGGGACGCTGGGTCAGCAACTGGACCCCGGAGGATCCAGAATTCTGGAAGCGCACCGGATCTGCGGTAGCCAGCCAAAACCTCAAGTGGTCCATCTTCGCCGAGTTCCTCGGATTCAGCGTTTGGCAGCTTTTCGCCATTGTCGTGGTCTATCTTCCAGCAGCGGGATTCAGCTACAGCACCACGCAGCTGTTCTGGCTGATCTCCATCCCGAGCCTCGTCGGTGCCACACTGCGCATCCCCTACACGTTCATGGTGGCCCGTTTCGGCGGGCGCAACTGGACGGTCATTTCCGCGCTGCTCCTGCTGATTCCGGCCGGCGGCATTTCGCTGGCCCTGGCTGATCCGTCCACGCCATTCTGGGTGATGCTCAGCCTTGCGGCGCTGACCGGCTTCGGCGGCGGAAATTTCGCTTCCTCGATGGCTAATATCACCTATTTCTACCCCGCTTCCCGCAAGGGATGGGCGTTGGGCCTCAACGCCGCCGGCGGCAACCTCGGCGCGGCGGTCGCCCAGCTGCTTGTACCGGTCATTGTCACGGTCTTCGCCGCCGGGGCGTTGCAGCTTCCGCTGGCAGGCATGCTCTGGATCCCGTTGATTCTGCTCTCCGCATGGGGTGCCTGGAAATACATGCACAATCTGTCGTCGGCCCGCTCAGATATCCGCGGCGCCATTGCCTGCCTGAAGGTAAAGCACCTGTGGATCATCTCCGCCCTGTATGTGGGAACCTTCGGCTCCTTCATTGGATTCTCGGCAGTATTCCCCAAGCTGATCGTTGACACTTTCCCCGAATACGCGGCCTTGCCGTTGGGCACCGCAACCATCACCTTGGCTTTCCTTGGTCCGCTGGTCGCGTCCCTGGCCCGTCCATACGGAGGCAAGATCGCTGACAAGCTCGGCGGCGCACGCATCACCGTGGCGACTTTCGGAGCCATGGCCTTGATTACCGCTGCGCTAGTGCTCAGCCTGCCACGGGCCAACTTCTGGATGTTCCTCTTCCTGTTCTTGCTGCTCTTCACCGCAAGCGGCATCGGCAATGGCTCGACCTACCGCATGATCCCGGCAGTCTTTGCCCTGAGCGACGAGGGAAAACAGGCAAGCCAGGTGGATTCTTCGCGCAAGGCGGCCGCCGCTCTCGGTTTGATCTCGGCCATTGGCGCCTACGGCGGCTTCCTGATTCCCCAGGCCTTGGGCCTGTCCGTATCCAGCACCGGCGCCTACACCACGGCGTTCATCATCTTCATCGCGGTCTACCTGCTGCTCATGGCCACCGCATGGTTCGCCTATGCACGCTCAGGCACCCGTTTCGCCCAGCACGGAGTCTAGGATGACCGACACTCATTGCCCCTATTGCGCCCTGCAGTGCGGCATCACCTTGGAACCCAACCAGCAGGATCACGGCACCGAACCGGTGAGCCTGAGGGGACGGGACTTCGAGACCAACGGCGGGGCGCTGTGCCGCAAAGGCTATAGCGCCGCCACGCTGCTCGATCACCCAGAACGCCTGCAATCACCCCTGCTCCGCCAGCCCGATGGAAGCTTTGCCCCGGTTAGCTGGGAGCATGCGCTGGATCTGGTTGCCGAAAAGGCGCTAGGCATCCGGGCCGACTCCGGAGCCGACGCACTCGCGGTCTTCGGTTCCGGGTCGCTGACCAATGAAAAGGCCTACCAGCTGGGCAAGTTCGCGCGGCTGGCCCTAGGTACCTCGCGGATCGACTACAACGGACGGTTCTGCATGTCCTCGGCGGCCGCCGGCACCAACCGCGCCTTCGGCTTGGACCGGGGATTGCCTTTCCCGCTGGCTGATCTGGATTCGGCCGGGATGATCCTGATGCTCGGTTCCAACGTGGCCGATACCATGCCGCCCTTTGTCCGGCATCTGGCCGGGGCCCGTGAGAACGGCGGGCTGATCGTGGTTGATCCGCGCCGTTCAGCTACAGCCGAGCTCTGCGCCGATAATGCTGGCTGGCACCTGCAGCCGACCCCCGCCACCGACCTTCCGCTGCTGCTGGGCTTGGCCCACGTGCTGGTGGCCGAGTCCCTGGCCGATACCAGCTACGTGGCCGCCCGCACTAACGGTTTCGATGCAGTGAAAGCGTCCTTGGCCAGCTGGTGGCCAGAACGCACCGCCCAGGTCACCGGCGTTCCTGCCGAGCAGATCCGGCACACCGCCCGGGCCTTGGCGCAGGCGGCCAGCGAAGCGAAGGCCGGCGGCAAGCCCGTCTACATCCTCACCGGCCGCGGCATCGAGCAGCATTCCAACGGCACCGATACGGTAACCGCCGCGCTCAACCTCGCGCTGCTGCTCGGCTTGCCCGGAACCTTGGCCGGCGGCTACGGCACCATCACCGGCCAGGGCAACGGGCAGGGCGGTCGGGAACACGGGCAAAAGTGCGACCAGCTTCCCGGCTACCGCAAGATCACCGACCCGGAACACCGTGCGCAGGTAGCCCGCGTCTGGGGTGTTGACCCCGAAACCATTCCCGGTCCCGGGCTTCCCGCCGTTGAACTCCTCGACGCGCTAGGTACCCCCACCGGTCCGCGCATGCTGATGGTCCACGGGGCCAACCCGGTGATCTCCGCACCCGATGCGTCGCGCGTGATCCACGCACTGTCCAGGCTGGATTTCCTGGTGGTCTGCGACTTTTTCCTCTCGGAGACCGCAGCCCGAGCGGACCTGGTCTTGCCGGTGCTGCAATGGGCTGAAGAAGAAGGCAGCATGACCAACTTGGAGGGGCGGATCCTGCGCCGCCGCGCTGCCTTGGCGGCACCGGAACATGCGCGCGGCGAACTGTGGATCCTCGCCCAGCTCGCCCAGCGGCTGGATGCTCCCGGCCACTTCTCCCCCGATCCGCGGGAAGTTTTCGAAGAACTCAAATTGGCTTCGGCCGGTGGCCTGGCGGACTACTCGGGGGTGCCTTGGGATGACCTCGATGCCGGGGCGGCCATCTACTGGCCGTGCCCTGCAGGCACCGAAGTGAAGGCCGGGCGCGGCATCCGCAATGGAACCCCTCGGCTATTCCTTGACGGTTTTGCGCATGCGGATCGGCGTGCAGTGCTGGTGCCAGTTGCTTTCCAACCGGGACCCCGGAAGAACAACGCGGCCGTGTCCCTGGTGACCGGCCGGCTGCTGGAGCACTACCAGTCTGGCGCCCAGACGCGCCGGGTCCCCGAGCTGGCCCAGGCCGCTCCGGAACCGCTGCTGGAAATCCATCCGGCCACAGCCCTAGCCCACCAGATTGCCCAAGGACAAAAGGTCGTGATCAGCAATGAACGCGGGGAAGTCACCGCCCGCGCGCTGCTGACCGCTGATGCCCGGCTGGACACGGTCTTCCTGCCCTTCCACTACCCGGATTCCGGTACCGCAAACCTGCTGACCGAGGCGAAGGTCGACCCGCACAGCAAGATGCCGGAATTCAAGCACGCCCATGTTTCGCTGAGCGCTGTGAAAGAGGAACAATGAACGAGCAACGCCCGCAACGCATTATCATCATTGGCTTCGGCCCCGTCGCCGCGTCCCTTGTCGAAGGGCTGCTCCCGGCAACGGCGGCCGGCCACTGCGCCATCACCATCATCAGCGCCGAAGACCACCTGGCCTACAACCGTGTGCTGCTCGCTGAACTGGCAGCCGGAGCCGCCGAGTTCGAACACCTGGGCATGGTGGATCCGCAGCGCTTGGCCGATGCCGGAGTCGACGTGCGCTTGGGCGTGCAGGCTACCGGCATCGATCGCTCACGGCGCCGGATCCATCTGGGCGGCAATGACTATGTGTCCTACGACCGGCTTGTGTTCGCCACCGGCGCCCGGGCGGTGATCCCCACGCTCAACGGCCTGAATTTCGATCCGCACGCTGATGCTTCACTGCCAGCCGGAGTCTTCGCCCTGCGCACGGTGGATGACGCCCACCAGCTGCGCAAATCAATCGATCTTGGCCAGCGCATTTTGATTCTCGGCGGCGGAGTTCTGGGTATCGAGGCGGCCTTGGCCATTGCGCGCACCGGCGCGCAACCGGTGCTGGTGCATCATGGTCCGGCTCCCTTGGGACGCGTCGTGGATGCGGATGGAGGGGCGCTGCTGACACGTAATCTGCGTGAAGCAGGTGTCGAGGTGATCCCCGGTGCGAAGGCCAGTGGCATTCAGAAGGATGCACAGGGTTTCACCGGCCTGATGACTTCCACCCACGGACTGATCCAGGCTGATGCCCTGCTCATTTCCACGGGTGTGAGAGCCAGAACAGAGCTGGCCTCGGGCTGCGGATTACCGGTGGGCCGCGGTATTAAGACTGATGAATTCCTTTGCGCCGATACCGAGCAGCGAATTTTCGCCGTCGGTGACTGTGCCGAAGTTGCAGGACAGCCACCGGTCGGATTGCTGGCCCCGGGCTGGGCCCAAGCCGCATGGTTGTCCCAGCAATTGTTGCGGCTGACTGGTTCTGGGGCATCCGATCCGTTTGTTGCCCCGGACTTCTCTGCTTCTGATGTATTGATGCTCAAGGGGCAAGGCATCGAGCTGACCGCCGCCGGCGATATCAGCGCCGGTTATTGGGACGATACCGATCTGCAGGCGACAATCTATGCGGACCCTGCGCGCGGACGCTATCTGAAGATCGTCACCCGGCAGGATACGGTCACCGGATTCCTGGCCATGGGATTGCCGCAAACCAGTGCCGAACTCGTGCTGGCGTATGAACGGGCCACCGCCTTGCCTGAAGACCGCTCCAACCTGTTGCGGCTGGATGATCCGGCAACGGATCAAATCGCTGCTATCCCCAGCGATGATGATCAGCTGTGCCGCTGCTCGGGCGCTACCTACGGCCAGGTAGCCCATGCTGTAGGCGCTGGTTGCACCACCCTCGCCGAGGTCGGCGAGAACTGCCGTGCGGGCACCGGATGCGGCGGGTGCAAAGCGAAGATCGAAGAGTTGCTGGCCAAGGCGCCTGCCCTGGCGCAATAACTCCAATGGGCGGTCGGCTCCCAGCGAGCTGGCCGCCCTTGCCTATGCCCGGCCGGAACGCAAAGACGCAGGGACGAAAGCCATGAGCTTTCGTCCCTGCGTTTGGATGATGATGCGAGTTGCCTTATTCTTGCACGCCACCGCTGGAAAACGCGATAGCCGGAGCTAGTTGGTTGCAAGCGAATCCGTCTCGTCGTTCAGTTCGTACCAGCCTTGCCAGGCCGAATGCTCGACATTCAGGCTGCGATCTGATTTGATGCTCATTTGCTCTGCTCCATCCATAGCTGTCCCTCGATTTCCATGAGCCGCTGCACTGGCAACGGCAGCGAATCGGCGTTCAGGCATTCGCCGGTATCCAGTCGGTACACTTCCTTGTGCAGCGGGCAGGCAACTGTGGCCACGCTGGTTCCTTCGACCATGGTGTCGCCCAGAATGCCGCGGGCCATGACCTTCGCGCCGCTGTTCGGGCAGTGATGCGAGGTTGCGTAGAAGGCATCTTCTTCGGTACGGAACAGGGCTAGCTGTGTGGCCTCAAGCCACAGCGCTTCTCCCCATCCACGCTCCAGCTCTGCACTGCGGCAAAGCGGAGCCAAGCTCAAAGTAGCTTCACGGGTGTCTTCTGCAATTTGCGTGCTCATGAACGTAAGCCCTTCGTGGTTGGCATCTGCTGACATACCGAGCTTAGAAGCCGCATGTTTCGCCCGATGCTTCCAGCCGTTGCCAGTCCGTAAAGCATGCCTAACAGCAAAAATGGGCACCGTGAATCCTGGATTCTCCCGGAAATCCGCTGGTTTATCCTGTCCTTTTCCCTTTGTACAGCGATTGCCCATTGCGAATGATTCGAATATGTTTCAGCCGCTTCACCTGGCTTTCGTCTGATGGTGGAGAGAATTGCTCCGGCCGAAACACAAGGGTAATTGCGGCGCAAAGCATGCTTTCTACAGTGGACTCATCAGCCTGAAACTCACCGTTTCCCAGCGAAAGTCGAAATTGATCATGGGTACTCCACACAATGCACGCAACATCCTGGTTATCGGCGGCGGTCCCGCAGCCCACCGCTTCACCGAAGCCCTGGCCAGCCGCGCACCGCAGGATCTGAGCATCACGGTATTGACCGAAGAAACCCACCTTCCCTATGATCGCGTGGCGCTCTCCCAGGCGTTGACCAACCCCGGAGTCGATCTCACCCTCGGCGATCCGAAGCTCTGGGAAGCCGAGCATGTCACCTTGGAAACCAACGCCAAGGCCATCGCTATCGACAGCACCAAGCGCACGGTCACCACGGAAGACGGACGCATTTTCAGCTACGACGAATTGGTGCTGGCCACCGGTTCCAACGCGGCCACGTTGCCCATTGCCGGCAACGAGCACACCTTTGTGTACCGCACGCTGGAAGATGTCTGGTCCATCGCGCAGAAGGTCAAGGAACTTTCAGCTTCCCTGGGCCGCACCCCGGTGGTAGCTACCATCGGTGGCGGGCTGCTCGGTTTGGAAGCTGCCGCGGGTGCCCAAGCACTGGGTGCGGAGGCAGTGGTCATTGATGGCGGCAAATGGCTGATGGGCACCCAGCTGGATGAAGGCGCTGGCCAAGCCATGGGCCGGCTCATCGAGCAAACCGGATTCACCGTCCACAACGGCGTTTTCCCGCAGGAAATCCTGACCAGCCAGGAGTCCGGCAGCACGGCTGTCACCGGCGTGCTGATGGCTGATGAACGCACCATCGATGCGGATATGGTGGTCGTTTCGATCGGTGTTCGTCCCCGCGATGAACTGATCCGCAATTACAACGCGGCCCTTGACGAAGCAGGCAGCCCGGCACCCCGTTTCGGCATGGGCCCCCGCGGCGGCGTGGTCATCGACGCGCATTGCGCCACCGATATCGAGCACATCTGGGCTATCGGCGAGGTCGCGAACTACGAGGGTTTCTGCATTGGCCTGGTCGCTCCGGCCAACGCCATGGCGGAAATCGTGGCCGAACAGCTGGCCGGGGGCGAAGCCGAATTCGCCGGCTTCGACACCGCCACCAAGCTCAAGCTCTCCGGTGTGGATGTGGCCAGCTTCGGCGATGGCTTCGCCCGCGCCGAGGGGGCGCTTGAAGTGGTCTATGCCGATGCCCCGCGCGGCCTGTACCAGAAGCTCGTGGTTTCCTCCGATGCCAAGACACTGCTCGGCGGCATTTTCGTTGGCGATGCCACCCCGTACCAGTCGTTGCGCCCGCTGCTCGGCCGGGAACTGCCCGGCGAGCCGGGAGCGTACCTCAGCGCCCTGGGCGGCGAGGCGCCAGAAGGCGAACTGCCCGATGATGCGGTGCTGTGCTCCTGCAATTCGGTCACCGCCGGCACCATCCGCGATGCAGTCTCGGGTTGCGGCTGCTTCGAGGGCGAAGCGCCGGTCACCACCGTCTCCGGGCTGAAGGGGTGCACCCGTGCCGGCACCCAGTGCGGGTCATGCGTGCCGATGCTCAAGAAGCTCATGGAAGCGCAGATGCTCAAGGACGGCGCGGAAGTGTCCACCGCCCTGTGCGAGCATATTTCCTTCTCCCGTCCGGAACTCTACGAAGCCATCCGCGTGGCCGGGTTGCAGGCCTTCGGCGAGGTGATGGAACGTTTCGGCAGCGGCCAGGGTTGCGATATCTGCAAGCCGGTGATCGCCAATATCCTCTCCTCGCAGACCAGCGCCCACCCGATGGATGCAGGTCTTGCCGGCGCCCAGGACACCAACGACCGCGTGCTGGCCAATATGCAGAAGGACGGCACCTATTCGGTGGTGCCGCGCATCCCGGGCGGGGAGATCACCCCCGAGAAGCTCGGCGTGATTGCCGCGGTGGCGCAGAAATACGGCCTGTACACCAAGCTCACCGGCGGCCTGCGCATCGACATGTTCGGCGCCCGCTTGGAGCAGCTGCCCGAGATCTGGCGTGAGCTGGTGGACGCCGGCTTCGAATCGGGCCAGGCCTACGGCAAGTCGCTGCGCAATGTGAAGACCTGCGTCGGTTCATCCTGGTGCCGATACGGCATGCTCGACTCCACCGCGCTAGGCATCGAAATGGAGCTGCGCTACAGGGGCCTGCGGGCACCGCACAAGCTGAAGATGGGCGTTTCGGGCTGTGCCCGCGAGTGCGCCGAAGCCCGGGCCAAGGACATCGGCGTAATCGCCACCACCGATGGCTGGAACCTGTATGTGAGCGGCAACGGCGGCGCCAACCCGGCCCATGCCCAACTGCTGGCCGGCGGGCTGGATGATCAAACGCTGTTCAAGTACATCGACCGCTACCTGATGTACTACATCCGCACCGCTGACAAGCTGCAGCGCACCGCGCATTGGCTGCAGGACCTGGATGGCGGATTGGAACGGGCCAAGCAGGTGGTGATCGAGGATTCGCTGGGCCTGGCCGACGAGTTGGAAGCGGCCATGGAAACCCACGTGGCCAACTACGAGGATGAATGGGCCGCCACCTTGGCCGACCCGGTGAAGCTCAAGCGCTTCCGTTCCTTCGTGAACACCGCCGCACCGGATACCGAGCTGGAATATGTTTCCGAGCGCGGACAGCAGCGCCCCGCCGAGCCGGTGGCACTAGGTGCCAGCATCCCGGTCGGGGCGCCGCAAGGCTAGGAACGGCATCCCACCCGTGCTGCCTACCAGCGCGGGTGGATCTGTTCGCGCAGCTTGGCGTCGTAGAGGTCGCGGACCGAGGCGTTTAATCCCTCGGAAATCTGCAGCGAACCGGCGGCCGCGTTGGCGCGGGCCTGCTGCGCATTGCGGGCTCCGGGGATGATGGTGCTCACCCCGTCCTGGGCGGCCAGCCAAGCCAAAGCCACCTGGGCACTGGTGGCTTCGGGCGCCTCTGCGGCAGCCAGCTTGGCGAACTCGCCAGCGGCTTGAAGACCGGTGGCGTAGTCCACGCCGGAGAAGGTCTCCCCGACGTCGAAGGAGGAGCCGTCGCGGTTGAAGTTGCGGTGGTCGTCCTTGGCGAACTCGGTCTGCAGGGTGTAGCGGTTAGTCAGCAATCCGCTGGCCAGCGGCACCCGGGCGATGATCCCCACCCCTGCCTCGCGGGCTGCCGGAAGCACGGTTTCCAGCGGCTTGTGGCGGAAGGCGTTGATGATGATCTGCACGGTGGCGATGTTCGGGCGGGCAATAGCCGCCAGCGCCTCGTCCACGGTTTCCACCGAAACGCCGTAGTTGGCCATCCGGCCTTCATCCACCATGGTGTCCAGCGCATCGTAGATCGCATCGGTGGAGTACACAGGGGTTGGCGGGCAGTGCAGTTGGACCAGGTCCAAGGTGTCCACGCCCAGGTTCTTGCGGGAGCGGTCATTCCACGCGCGGAAGGCATCCAGGTTGTAGTTCTCCGGCAGCTGCTCGACACGGCGGCCCATCTTGGTGGCCACGGTGACCCCGGCGTCCGGGTTGACCTTCAGCCAAGTGCCGATCAGCTGCTCGCTGCGGCCATCGCCGTAGACATCGGCGGTGTCGAAGAAGCTCACGCCGGCTTCGTAGGCGGCATCGAGTACGGCTAGCGCGTCGGTCTCGTCTACCGAGCCCCAGTCAGCGCCTAGCTGCCAGGTGCCCAGGCCAATGGCCGACACGGTGCGGTGGGTACGTCCAAGTTCTCGTTTTTGCATGCCTCCGAGTCTAGTGCCCGCAGTGCATATTTCCGGTCGATGGCAGATCATTCTGCTGTGTTGCGGTGTCTGAATTTGTTCTCAATTATCTAAACGATAGAATATAAATTACCGTCACACCATCGAGGAGATCATGTTCCCCACTATTCTTGCGGTCATTTGCGCCGTCGTAGGATTGCTCGTCATGCTTGCCAGCAAATCCATGAAGCCAGAAAACAAGAACCGCTCTTCCACGCGCTTCACCGGAATCAGCATCTTCATCGTCTCGCTGATCGTGTTGGCCATCATGTCAACCACCATCGTGCAGCCACGCACTGTCGGCGTGAAGGTCGCGCTGGGCAAGCCGACCTCCGTGGTGAGCAACGGCTTCCACCTGAAGTGGCCATGGGAAAAGGTCGAGAAGCTGGATGGCTCGGTGCAGAACGACGTCTACTCCGCCAGCAGCGCCATCCCGGTTCGCCTGGGCAACAACGGCCGAGCCGACGTTGACGCCTCGATCCAGTGGCAGCTGAAGACCGACGATGCGATGGACGTGTTCCTGGATTACCGCACCTTCGAGGGCATCCAGTCCAACCTCGTCGACCGCAACTTCCGCGCCGCTTTGAACGAGGTCATGGCCACCTATGATCCGCTGGAATACGGCGAACCGGCCAGCGGCGGCCAGGACCTGGAAGGCCTGGCGACGTCCGTCCAGGAAAAGATGCAGGCCAAGGTCAAGACCCAGATCGAGATCCGCTCGGTTACCTTGCCGATCATCAACTTCGACGAGCCGACGCAGAACCGCATCAACGAGCTGCAGGCGGAAACCGCCAAGACCCGCGTGGCCCAGCAACGCAAGCAGACCAGCACCGCTGAAGCAGAAGCCAACAAGATCCTGGAACGCTCGCTGACCCCGGAAACCTTGACGTCCAAGTGCCTGGACATTGTCGCGGAGTCCGGCCAGAGCCCTATCGGCTGCTTCCCGAATTCCGGGGTCCAGCCCATTACGATGACTGGCGACAAAGACAGCAAATAGTCCCCCTTTGGTCATCGCCCCCGTCCACAGGACAGGGGCGATGACTAGCTTAACTTTGGACCTGCACTAATGAACTTCGTTGCGCTGGTGTTTACGGGGTGACTCGTGGGGAAAAGTTCTATGAATCGCTACTTGCTAATGAGATGAGCGGGTCAAGTTTCTGAAACAAAGTCGTTGATGATCCCTAAATACTCTCAAGCCGCGAACCTGTCGGCGATGTCTGAGGCGTTTTCCACTGGCTGTTCAGCCGGGTCGTCTTAGAAGGTCATGTCGTGTTTTTCCGAGTCTCTTTCTATCAATTGGTTGGAAGTCCTACACAGTTCATCTGACTGGCTTCGCGCGAGTGCAGGCATGGTTCAGATCCATCTCGCGTGAAAGCGCTGAAAGGGATCATCAAGACTGCTCTCTACAAGAACTCAGTATTTGATCTGGAGGAAGACCTGCTCTCCGCACGCCGGAGCAGGTGGCAGCCGATGAGGTCAATGAATTTGAGCACGCCCCAGCGCCAAGTTTCTACGACGCCAAAAATCGGCGTGACTCCTATGTGTTTGCATCTGAAACTGAACGGTCAATAAGCGTGCGGGCGCGCTTCGAATTTGACTACACAAATACTGCACTGATCTAGTCAGCTTCCAATAGGAGCAACAGAACCCCTAACCGTATTGGCTGGCGGATTCTGTTGTTCTCAACCACGTGATAGCCCAAGAAACCTTGGTCACACAACGGTCACTCGCAGCTTTGAGCTCGCCATTCGTAGCGGATATTTCCGACAGCAGAAAAGCTTTTCGACGATTTCAAATCTGTCTTATAAATGACCCGAAGCTGTGAAACTTCAGCGTTTTCCACACCATTCTTCACGGCACCCTCGAGACCTACCTGCACATTTTCCCCGGCAGGGACTTCGATGGGACTTTCTAAAGGTGCTAATCTCTCAGCGATTTCTTTGAATTCTGCCTCTTTGAGGCTCTCATTAGTCCACGCCAACAAGCTAGTCTCACCTTCGGGTGGCAGTGCTGCCACGGATCGCTTTGATTCCCAGCCCGTGGCCTCTACAGCTTGCACGTCGGTGATCCATAGCGGATCCCCTGAGGTGCTGGATGCTACATCCCCGACGAAGTTCTGCTCGTGAAATATTCCGCACAAAGTGTTTTCGACGTCGCCTTCAGGAGCGCCTAGGGCCAATGCCCCAGTCTGCGTGGCTTGAACCCCGCCGCAAGCGGAAAGGGCACAAATAGTTGCTAAAGCAAGACAACCTGAATAGATCTTACGTATCATCATTTGAGCTAATGCTACCGGGATTCTGCGCCGGCCAATCGCGATGACCGCACGCGATTTATCTTTGATTAAAGTCATGTTCTTGTCGAATTTTAAACGTGGCTGAAATGTCCCACATTCTAGGCGAGCGCCAACGCGTCTGAAACCCTCAGAATCTACCAGAATCCGACCGATGAACGGCTTGAAAACTGTTCATACTCAAGGTCAGGATGAACGGCCATGCGCTCAATCCTCGATTCAGATTGGGCTCGGTAGACGAATACTTCCGCGGAGCTAGCCCTGCGGCATCGGACGATCACCGGCGTGGCCTGGCTGCTCCGAGATGACCCGGATTTCCAGGCCCTTGGAGTCGTACAGCTTGCCATCGATCAGGCGGTCGCCGTCTTCAAGGCCGGCCAGCTGGTACTTGTAGACGGTGCGCAGCGACGTTTCCTTCTTGCCCCAGTTCAGCTCGTTGAAGATGATGTTCAGCAGCACCGCCATGATGGTGGCCGAGGAGATGCTGGACTGGAAGATGGTGCCAACCCAGGCAGGGAATTCGGCGTAGAAGTCGGGCTTGACCATGGGAATGCAGCCGAAGGCCAGCGAGGTCGCGATGATCAGCATGTTCATGTTGTCATCCTTGGCCTTGGCCAAGGTGCGGATGCCTGCGGCCGCTACCGAGCCGAACAGCACCACGCCGGCGCCTCCCAGTACCGGGGAGGGAATGGAGGCGACGACGCGGCCAAGCACTGGCAGCAGGCCGAGGACCACCAGGATGCCGCCACCGGCGGCCACCACGAAGCGGCTCTTCACACCGGTAATGGCCACCAGCCCGACGTTCTGCGCGAAGGCCGACTGGGTGAAGGTGTTGAAGATCGGGGCGACGGTGGAGGAGAGCATGTCGGCGCGCAGGCCGTTGGCGATGCGCCGCGAATCCACCTTGGATCCGGTCACCTCGGCCACGGCGAGCATGTCGGCGGTGGTTTCGGTATAGGTCACCAGGATGACGATCATCATCGAGATGATGGCGCCGATCTCGAAGACCGGGGCGCCGAAGGCGAACGGAGTGGGAACCGCGAAAATGTCGCCGGTGAGCACCTGCGAGAAATCGGCCATGCCCATGAACACCGCCACTAGGGTGCCCAAGGCAATGGATAGCAGGATCGACAGCCGCGAGAGCGCAGGGATGCCGGACTTGGACAGCACCAGCAGGATCAGCAGGGTAATGGCGGCCAGGGCGATGTTCTTGATCGAGCCATAGGAATCCCCTGCGCCCGCCCCGCCCATGGCCCAGTCGGCGGTGACCGGGAAGAGCGAGACGCCGATAATCGTGATCACCACGCCGGTGACCACCGGCGGGAAGAAGCGCAGCAGCTTGGCGAAGAACGGGGCAATGACGATGCCTATGGCGCCCGAGGCGAGCACCGCGCCGAAGACTGCCGGCATGCCTCCCCCGCCGTTGAGGATGGCGATCATGGTGGCCACCCCGGAGAAGGACGTGCCCTGGACCAGCGGCAGCTGGGCGCCGAAGAATGGCACGCCCAGGGTTTGCAGGATGGTGGCCAGGCCGCCGATGAACAGGCAGCTGGCGACGAGCACGCCCATTTCGGCCGTGTCCATTCCCGCAGCCCCGCCCATCACCAGCGGCGGAGCGATGATGCCGCCGTACATGGTCAGCACATGCTGGAAACCGTAGGCCACGGTTTTCGGCGCAGGCAGGCGTTCGTCTTCGGGTCTGATGCTCTCAGCGGATTGGCTGCGGGCAGCACTCATGGGGAATTTCCTCTTCGGTGGACTGCGGATTGGCGCACCCCATGCGTTCGGGATGCGCCCCGCCGTCAATTCTCCCGCACCAGCCCGCCAGGTTGACAGCTGGTGAAGCGCAAATGGCTGCGAGGTGCATTACGTCAAGCGCTTAGCACTGCTCCAGGTCAGCTATCCAGCGTGCGTCCAGGCTGCTGGGTGTGCTCGACGAAACGCACCATCATCGCCTTGAAACCCGGGGTGTTGGACTCGCGGGCCACCAGATCGCGGTGCACCAGCGCGTTGGCCTCCGGGTAGTAGGCCGCCACGCAGCCCTTGGCCGTCGGATAGGACACCAGGCGGAAGCGGTTCGCGCGGCGCTCGGAACCGGCGAAAGTGGAAATCACGTCCACCAGATCCCGGTCGCTGTACCCGGTCTCAGCCAGGTCCTCCGGGTTGATCAGGATGACGCGGCGGCCGTCCTTGATCCCGCGGTAGCGGTCATCGAGCCCGTAGAAGGTGGTGTTGTACTGGTCGTGGCTGCGCATGGTCTGCAGGATCAGGTGGCCCTCGGGAGCTTCCAGCGCTTCGAAGTCCGAGACGGTGAAGCGGCCCTTGCCGATGTCCGTGGCGAAGGAGCGGGTATCGCGCGGCGGGTTGGGCAGCACGAAGCCGTTCTTCTCCCGCACCCGGGAGTTGAAGTCCTCGAAGCCGGGCAGCACCTTTTCGATGTGGTCGCGGATCACGTCGTAGTCCTCGGCCATGGCACGCCAGTTGACCGGGTGCCCATCGCCCAGGATGGCCTGGGCCATGCGGGCAACGATGACCGGCTCGGCCAGCAGGTGCTCGGAGACCGGGGTGAGCCGGCCGCGGGTGGACTTGATCACCGACATGGAGTCCTCCACCGAAAGGAACTGCGCACCGGTGGGGTGCTTGTCGTCCTTGTCGGTGCGGCCCAGGGTCGGCAGGATCAGCGAGGTCTTGCCGTGCACCACATGCGAGCGGTTGGGCTTGGTGGAGATGTGCACGGTCAGCTTGGCACGCTGCATGCCCGCCTCCAGCGCTTCGGTGTCCGAATTGGCCAGGGCGAAGTTGCCGCCCATGGAGACGAACACGTCCACTTCGTCCTTCTCGAAGGCATGCAGGGCCTCGGTGGAATCGTAGCCGTGGGCGCGCGGGGATTCGATGCCGAATTCGGCGTCCAGCGCTTCGAGCAACTGCTCGCCGGGCTTCTCCCAGATGCCCATGGTGCGATCGCCCTGCACATTGGAGTGCCCGCGCACCGGGCAGGCGCCAGCACCTGGCTTGCCGAAGTTGCCCTGCAAAAGCAGCAGGTTGATGATTTCCTTCAGCGTCGGCACCGAGTGCGGCTGCTGGGTCAGGCCCAGTGCCCAGCAGATGATGGTGGCCTTGGAGTTGGCCAGCAGCATAGCGATCTCGGTGATCTGGGTGCGGGTCAGTCCGGTGGCCTTCTCGGTAGCTTCCCAGTCCAAGGTGGCGCGCGCGGCCTGGTAGGCCTCGAACCCGTCGGTGACCGCGGCGATGAACTCGTGGTCCACCACGGTGCCCGGATGCTTCTTCTCTTCTTCGAGCAGCAGGTGGCCGAAGGCCTGGAACAGGGCCAGGTCGCCGCCGACCTTGATCTGCAGGAAGTCGCTGGAAATCGGGTCGGCCTTGCCCAGCATGCCGCCCACGGTCTGCGGGTCCTTGAACCCGAAGAAGCCTGCCTCCGGCAGCGGGTTCACGGCAACGATGCGGGCGCCGCGCTTGCGCGCATCGGCCAGCGCGGAGAGCATGCGCGGATGGTTGGTGCCGGGGTTCTGGCCCACCACGAAGATCAGGTCCGCATGATCGAAGTCTTCCAATGACACGGTGCCCTTGCCGATGCCGATGGTCGGGTTCAGCGCGCTGCCCGAGGATTCGTGGCACATGTTCGAGCAGTCGGGCAGGTTGTTGGTGCCCAGCGAGCGGGCGAGCAGCTGGTACATGAACGCGGTCTCGTTCGCGGTGCGCCCGGAGGTGTAGAACACGCACTTGTCCGGGGTGGTCGCGTTCACGTGCTCGGCGATGGTCGAGAAGGCCTGCGCCCAACTGATCGGGGAGTAGTGGGTCTCCCCCTCGCGAATGATCATCGGAGCGGTGATCCGGCCCTGCGAGCCCAGCCAGTATTCGGTCTTGTCGCGCAGGTCCTCGATGGAGTGCTGCGCAAACCACTCCGGGGTGACGGTGCGGGCGCTGGCTTCCTCGGCGATGGCCTTGGCGCCGTTCTCGCAGAACTCGGCGGGCTTGCGCTTGCCGGTGATGGATTCAGGCCACGCGCAGCCCGGGCAGTCGAAGCCGTCGTGCTGGTTGACGCGCAGCATCGAACGCAGGGTACGCGACGGGCCGGCTTCGGCGAAGCCGCGCTCCATGGATACCATCACGGCCTTCAAGCCGGCGGCGGCGTGCTTGGGTTCGCTGACCTTCAGTTCATCTTCGTTGATGTCCTTTTTGGGTGCCGAACGATGCATGAGACCCTCCTATTGGTAGCGCGGCCGGTACTGATATCCAGCTCACATATTACAAGGCTACGCCCTGATCACCCGATCCGCATGTGTATAAATGTTCACGCTGTGCCTGCGGGAAAAAGCTGCCAGCGTCAGACCCGATTCCTCGGCCAGGTCAGCGGCCAGCGACGAGGGCGCACTGACCGCTGCGAGCACCGGAATTCCAGCCATCGCGGCCTTCTGCACCAGCTCGAAGGAGGCGCGTCCGGAGACCTGCAGGACGGTGTCGCCCAGCGGCAGCAACCCGTCGCGCAGGGCCGCTCCGATGACCTTGTCCACCGCATTATGACGCCCGACGTCTTCGCGCAGGATCAGCAATTCCCCGGCGGTGGAGAACAACCCGGCCGCGTGCACTCCCCCGGTAGCGGAGAACAGCTGCTGCGATTCGCGCAAGGTGTCAGGCATGCCCAGCAGCGTTTCCAGCCCAACCCGCCCCGATTCCGGGGAGGGTGCGAAGGCGGCTTTCTTGCGCACTTCGTCAATGGAGTTGGTGCCGCAGATCCCGCATGCTGAACTGGTGACCACATTGCGGGCAGCCAGGAGATCAGGATGCTTCGCCCCCGCGCCCAGCTGCACCTCGATGACGTTATAGGTCTGGTTGCCTGCTTCATCGGTGCCGGCGCAGTAGCGCAGGGAGGCCAGATGCTCGGGCGCGGAAATGATTCCCTCGCCCACCAGGAATCCGGTGACCATGTCGAAGTCGTCGCCCGGGGTGCGCATGGAGGTGGTGTAGGAGGTATGGCCGAAGCGGATCTCCAGCGGCTCCTCGCCAGCCAGCTTCTCCTCGCGGACGCGGGAGCCCTCCAGCGTTGCCCTGACCACGCGGCGGCGCACGATCTTGCGACCCATTTAAACGCTCCTTGTGCTACATCTTGCGGCTTCCGCCGCTTGCCGCATACTGCTAGAGGACACTCTACGTTTACAGACCCCGGCTCGGCCAACCCCCATGCTGGATTGAGGCAAATCCAAGGCTCCACCGGGGCCGCAATTCGCTGGGCCCAACTATTTCGCGGTGCTGCCTAGCCTGCTTCGTTGCCGTCTCCACTCGGCGCTGCAGCTTCCAGCAAAGGTGCCTGCAGGCGCGTGTCGCAGCGCAGCTCCCTCATAAGCGACATCCCCAGCAGCGTCACAATCACCGTGAACGGCACCGCCGAGAGGATGGCTGCCTGTTGCAGGGCCTCGAGCCCGCCCACCAGCAGCAACACGATCGCGCAGACGCCGGTGAGAAGTCCCCAGACCACTAGGACCGGCCTCTTGGGGTACATATTTCCGCCGGAGGTCAGCGTGCCCAGAACATAGGTATTGGAATCCGCGCCGGTAATGAAGAACAGCACCACGAGAATTACTGTGAATGCCGAGGTCACTTCCGGTATCGGCAGTTCGGCCAGCATCGCGAAGAAGGTGCTGTTGGTGTCTTCCAACGTTGCCTGGCCGATCCCAGAACTGCCGGTCATCTCCTGGTGGATCGAGGTGCCACCGAAAATGCTGAACCAGATGCTGAAGACCAGAGACGGGACACCCATCACCGCAATAACGAATTCGCGAATGGTCCGGCCCTTGGAAATCCGCGCCAGGAAGATGCCGACGAAGGCGCCCCAGCTCAACCACCAGGCCATCATGAAGTACGTCCACCATTGCATCCACTGCAAGTCTTCGGCTCCAGAGGGAGTCAGCAGCGCCACGGCCGGGAACTCGCCCAGGAACTGCCCCATGGAACGGAAATAGATGTTGGAAATAAATCCGGTGGGACCGGAAACCAGGACGAAAACCCCGATGGCGGCGGCACCGATCATGGTGCCCTGGCTGAGCCATTTGATGCCCTTGCCAACGCCGGAAAGCGCCGAGAGAGTGAATACGATGGTAACGCCTGCAATGATCACGATCTTGACGAACAGATCCGTGGGAATCCCGAACAGGCTGTTCAGCCCCTCGGCGATTTGCGAAGCGCCCAAGCCCAGGGAAGTGGTCGTGCCGAAGAGGGTGGCCAGCACGGTGAACACGTCAATGGTCTTCCCGAGCCATCCGTCCATGGATTTTCCAAGAACTGGCCTGAGCATCACCGAGACGAGTCCCGAGTTGCCCCGGCGGTGCGTCGAGTAGGCAATGGCCAGGCCGAACACGCCGAACAAGGCCCAGGCGTTCGGACCCCAGTCGAAGTACGAGAACTGCAAGGCCAGCACTGCCGCATCCATGCTTTCCGGCTCCGCCCGTCCGTGCGGAGGGACCATGAAGTGGCTCATAGGTTCGGCCGCGCCATAGCTGATCAACCCGATGCCCATCACGGCACCGAGAATCATCGCGATCCAGGCCCATGTGGAGAACTCGGGCCGGTCCGCGTCCTTGCCCAGCCTGATGCCTCCGTAGCGCGAAAAGGCCAGGAACAGCATCAGCACGATGCAGCCGAGAGTCACCAACAGGTAGCTCCAGCCAATGTACTGCGCTGACCAGGTGGATGCCCCGGACATCAGTTCATTGAGCCGGCCCGGTGCAATAGCCGCCCAGAGCACGAACACCACGACCAGCGCCAGCGAAACGAAAAGGACACTGCCCGGACGCTGGAGTTGCTTGTAGACCTGTTTCGATTCGTTCTTGTCCGCGGCCCGGCGCAATTTGCCGCCGGTGAGCGTGGGCCCTCCGCGTGGCCCCTTGCCCTGCTTTTCGTTGGTTTCGGTTTTCATGGCTCTCACACTTCGTTGTATTGGAGGAATCTGCCGACGCCGGGCTATAGCGCGGTCAGTTCGGCGCCGTCGTAGAACCGGCCGGCCTTGTAGACCATCGGCTCAAGCTGGGCGACTTCGGAATGCTTTACCTTGGCGATGAACACGGTATGGGTCTTGGCTTGGAAGCGCTCCTTGATTTCTGCTTCGATGGAAGCGGCCGAGCCATCGATCAGCGGGCTGCCGTTCGGCCCCTGATGCCATTCGAGCTCGGCGAACTTGTCATCACCCTTGGAAGCGAAGGTGCCCACGGTGTCGCGCTGCCCGTTGCTCATGATGTTGATGCCCAGATGGGTGGACTTGAACAGCGATGCATAGGTGCTGGTGGTCTTCTGCACGCACACCAGCACCAGAGGCGGCTCGAGCGAAACTGACACATATGAATTTGCGGCTAGCCCGCGAGGCTTGCCATGTTCATCCATGGTGGTCACGACAGTCACGCCGGTAATGAATTGGCGGTTGAACCCCTTGAGCGCATCGAGATTCGGCACGCCGCTCAAATCGTCCACTACCACGCCATCATCCGTGGACTCGAAGGCGGACTTGAGCGATGGGACCCCCACGTCTTCGAGCAGCTCGCTCTGGTCCCAAGTCACCTGCTCCGAGATGATTTTCCCGTCCTGGACTTCCATCAGGTTGGAACCGCGGGTTTCCACGGTGTTGCCCGTGGCCGGCACACCCTGCAGATCGTTGGTGAACGTTCCGGTGGTGTGCCAGAAAATCGCGATGGACTGCTCCTGCTCATCCACGAGCAGATGGTCGATTTTTGTCACCAGATCAGGGAAGGCCTCCCGCACGGACAAAATCTCTTGCTTCAGCTCTCGGATGGTGGTGACGTTTTTGGATTTCTTGCTGATTCGCCGGAAGTCCGCGTGGAAGATCTCGTCCAGTGCATCGACCTGGCCCCGATCCCATGCCGCTTCCCAGGCGTTGACGAGTGATTCTTTGACAGGCTGGAGTGAATTTACAATTTGTTGCATGCAAGAAATGCTAGCAAAGGTTGTGACGGAGTCAACATGTTTCAGGAAATTCTCTTAAATTTAGCGGATTCAAGGCGATTCCTTGAATTTCTGTTGCATACAAGAGAATCTATGGATAGAGTTCTTGTATGCAAGAGAGTTCAAGCGTGGAATCAAAAACCAGGAGCACCCCGGAGACGCCGTTGCTGGGCCGGCTCCGTCAAATGATCGTCACTGGAGTTGTTCAACCCGGAGACCTATTGGCAGAGACAGCCCTGGCGCAAGACTTCGAGGTCAGCCGTACTCCAATTCGAGAAGCATTGAAGCAGCTGGAGCGCGAGGGCCTAGTTGAGGTGCGTTCGCGGGTTGGAACATTCGTCAGGAAGCCCACCCAGCGCGAAATTCACGAGATGTTTTCCCTGAAGGAGGCCTTCGAGGGACTAGCCGCTGGCCTGCTGGCCAGACGTGGAGCCGTACCTGAATTGGAGCAGCTCAAGGAAAACGTTGCACGCAGCCAACGGGCCGTCGAGCGCGGCGACGCGGAACTCTATTCGCAACTGGTCCATGAATTCCACAGCACGTTGGTTGCCGGGGCTGACAACAGGAAGCTCACCGAGCACTATGACCTGTTGATGAACCAGCTGGCCTACCATCGCATCGTTTCGCAGACCCTGAGCTTGCCCGGGCGCTTGCAGAATTCGAAGGACGAGCACCAGGCAATCATCGACGCCATCAGCTCCAAAGATCCGTTGGCCGCAGAACTTGTGATGCGCAGGCATGTTGCCGCATCAAGCCAGTCGGCGGCCCTGGCCGCAATGAAAGAAGAAGACGAAGAACAACCGGGTTAGCCCCAAAATAGCCATGCAAAGGAATACCAGATGAATTCTCCACTGGCCCAGCCGCCTCAGCTCATTGATTTGAGCACCCGATCAACGCTCGAAGACTACCAGGATTTGGCCCAGGCCATTGGTTTGCGCAAAATCTCGTGCATGGTGGAAGAAGTTCCCCACCACGAATTAGGCAGCATCACCCGCGCGACCGCCACCGCAGTCATCCCCAATCCTTGGCTCGGCACCGGAACGTCGCAAGATTTATCCGAGCGGACCGAGGCCATCGCCCCATTGCTGGCCAAGCTGCTGTCGGATCGCCTGCTCAATGCCCTGGGCGGAGCCGAACAAGTTGAAGCTTTCGGCAAGGCCGCATTGGTTGGCAGCGATGGGGAATTGGAGCATGCCGGAGCGCTGATCCACACCCCGTTCTTCGGCAACCTGCTGCGCGAAGCCCTCGGCGGCACCTCGATCATCTGCTTTGTCGACGGCCGCGGCGTTCCTGGTGAATCCCTGCGAGTACCGATGTGGCATAAGACCGCAGCTGCCACCCGAACCCACTACCAGACCCTGGAGCTGTCCTTGCCCGATGCCCCGCATGCTGGCGAGATCGCGGTCATTGCCGCGGCATCAAGCGGCCCCCGGCCACATGCACGCATCGGCGATCGAACCACCGACCGAACGGTCACTTCCGAAATACTGAAGGGAATACAACTATGAACTACCGCAAACTGGTAACCATCGTCGAGGAAATTGCCACAGAGGGCGGACGCCCGGTGGATCCGGTAGCCCGCGTGGTCATTGTCGCCGCCGTATTCGACAACCCGTGGGCAGGGCAAGGATTCGTCGAGGACTTGAACCCGGGAATCGACTCGGTCGCCTCGGACCTCGGAGCGCTGCTGGCACCGCGGGTCATCGAAGCGCTGGGCGCCCCGCTCCAGGCCTATGGCAAGGCTGCAATCGTCGGCCTTGACGGTGAAGTCGAGCACGGCTCGGCCCTGATCCACACCCTGAAATTCGGCAACCACTTCCGCGACGCAGCCAAGGCCACCACCTTGCTGCCGGCCGTGGAAAAGCGCGGACAGGCCGGAGTGCAGTTCGACATCCCGCTCAAGCATTTCACCGATGCCACGATCCGCTCGCACCACCAGAGCGTCGAGGCCAGGATCGCCGATGCTCCGCATCCTGGCGAAATCCTGATCGCCCTGGCCGGCGCAACCCGTGGCCGGCCGCAGGAACGCCTGGCCCCGCTGTCCACCGAACAGTAGCAGAGCGCATCAGCCGGAACGGAGCGAAGCACGCATGACAAGCACGAAGCAGCCATTGGTTGTCCTCCTGCATGGAGTCGGATTGGACCGGACCATGTGGAAGCCGCTGCGCGAGCAGCTGGCGCACGAATCAGTGGCCCTGGACCTGCCTGGGCACGGGTTACGCCCGCCCCTGCGCAGCGAGCAGAATCTGGCGAGCTTGGCCGCCGATGTGCTCGAACGCCTTGAAACTCGCGAGCCTGTGCATCTCGTGGGATTCTCGCTCGGTGCCTTGGTTGCCCAGTACCTTGCGCGCTTCGCTCCCGGGCGCGTGCTGACCTTGTCTGCGGTGAACTCCGTATGCCGGCGCACCGCCGAAGAGTCGGCCGCGGTGGAAGAGCGCCTGGCTACCGCCGGCACGAACTTCTCCCAGGGAGTGGACCGCGCCATCGAACGCTGGTTCCCGGCCGCGGCCACCACGGTGGACGCGCAGCTCATCGAGGCTACGCGCCAAACTATGGCGGGCAACGATCTCGAATCCTATCTGCACGCCTACGCGGTTTTTGCCCGCGGTGACCAGGAGATTGCCGGCGAACTCGATGCGATCAAGCAGCCGACACTGGCCATCACCGGCGAGCTGGATCCCGGATCGACCCCGCAGATGTCCCGCCGGTTGGTTGCCGCCGTGCCTCATGGGCGGCTGCGCATCATCCCCGGAGCACGGCACATGCTTCCGGTCGAGAATCCGCGAGCTTTGGCCGCGGAATTAAACAGTTTTTTCAGCGATAACGAAGGGAAACAGGCATGAGCGAGCGTTACATGCATTTCATCAACGGCGAGCACATTGCTCCCAGCGAAGACCGTTTCTTCACCAGCACCAACCCTGCGACCCTCGATGAGCTTTACGAGGCCGCCCGTGGCAATGCCGAAGATGTGGATCGCGCCGTCAAGGCCGCCCACAAGGCATTCTCCGCACCCTCGTGGAGCACCCTGAGCGCTACCGCCCGCGGGCATCTGCTGCGCCGCCTGGGCGATCTGATCGGCGAGAACGCCGAGAAGCTGGCCCGCTTCGAATCCCTGGACAATGGCAAGCTGCTGCGCGAAATGCGCGGCCAGCTGGCCACCCTGCCCGAGTACCTCTACTACTATGCGGGACTGGCTGACAAGGTGCAGGGCGCCCAGATCCCGAGCATGAACCCGGCGATCTTGAACTACACCCAGCGCGAAGCATTGGGCGTGGTCGGAGCCATTACCCCCTGGAACTCGCCGCTAACGCTGACCACCTCGAAAATCGCCCCGGCGCTGGCTGCTGGCAATACCGTGGTAATCAAGCCGAGCGAGTACACCTCGCGGACCGTGCTGCTGCTGGCAGAGCTGGCAGACCAGGCCGGATTCCCTCCGGGCGTCATCAACGTTGTCACCGGCTTTGGAGCCGAGGCCGGCGCCGCGCTGGTCAGCCACCCGCTGCTGGCCAAGATCTCCTTCACCGGTTCAACTGCCACCGGCTCGAAAATCGCCGCCGAGGCCGCCAGCCGCTTCATCGGCTGCACCCTGGAACTGGGCGGCAAGAGCCCGAACATCGTCTTCGATGACGCCAACGTCGCCAATGCGGCCATGGGCGTGGTGGCCGGAATCTACGCCGCGGCCGGCCAGACCTGCATTGCCGGCAGCCGGGTCTTCGCCCACAAATCGGTCTACGACGAGCTGCTGGAACGGGTCACCGAACGCGCCAAGTCCATCGTCATCGGAGACCCGCTCTTGGATGCCACCGAGCTGGGCCCGCTGGCCTTTGCCGACCAGTTGGAAAAGGTCGCTTCCTATGTGAAGATCGGCGCAGACGAGGGCGCCAAAGTGCTGGCCGGCGGCATCCGCCCCGAAGGCCTGGACCTGCCGGGCTACTACTTCTCCCCCACCGTGCTCACCGACGTCAACAACGACATGCGCGTGGTCCGCGAGGAGATCTTCGGCCCGGTGGCTGCGATCATGCCCTTCGAGCACGAAGACGAGCTGCTGTCCATGGCCAATGACACCGAGTACGGGCTGGCCGCCGGCGTGTGGACGCAGAACCTTGCCCGCGCCCACCGCATGGCCCGGAGGCTGGATGCCGGCACGATCTGGGTGAACACCTACCGGGCGATGTCCCCGATGTCCCCGCGCCAGGGCTTCAAGAACTCGGGCGTTGGCATCGAGCACGGCCTGGAATCCATGAACGAATACACCCGCCTCAAGAGCGTATGGATCAACACCGACGAGTCCCCCGTCGCAGATCCGTTTGTGATGCGCGGCTAAGGAAAGGGAACCCCATGCCACTGATCGATGTATCCATTGCCAAGGGCCGCAGCCCCCGGCAGCTGCGCGCCCTGATCGACGCCTTGCACCGGGCCGCCGAAGAAACCGTTGATGCGGCCCCCGAGAACATCACAGTCATCGTGCGCGAAGTCGACCATGAACATTGGTCCCGGACCAACCAAACCATCGCCGAACGCAACCGCACCCAGGCAACTGCCTAAGGGCAGCAGAGCAACGAAAGAAGGACAGATATGCGCTTTTCACTGTTCATCCACATGGAACGCTATGACGACTCGATCAGCCACGCACAGCATTTCGAGAACCTCGTCGAACTGACTCAAATGGCCGAAGCCGGTGGCTTCTCCACAGTCTGGATCGGCGAACACCACTCGATGGAATACACCGTCTCCCCGAACCCGATCCCGCAGCTTGCTTACCTCGCGGCTCGGACCTCCACGATCCGGCTCGGAGCCGGCACCATCATCGCACCATTTTGGAACCCGATCCGAGCAGCCGGCGAACTCGCGCTGCTCGATGTCATCAGCAATGGCCGTGCCGAATTAGGCGTGGCACGCGGTGCCTACCAATTCGAATTCGATCGCATGACCGATGGCATGAAGGCCACCGACGGCGGAGCCTCCATGCAGGAGCTCATCCCGGCAGTCAAGAAGCTTTGGGAGGGCGATTACGCCCACGACGGAGAAGTCTGGCAGTTCCCGACGTCCACTTCGGTGCCCAAGCCCGCGCAAAAGCAGATCCCTGTCTGGGTTGCCGCCCGCAGCCCCGAGTCACACGAGTACGCTGTGGCCAACGGGTGCCACGTCATGGTGACCCCGCTGATGAAGGGCGACGAAGAAGTCGAATCATTGGTCCAGAAGTACGAAGCCGCCATTGCCGCCCACCCGGAGGTGCAACAGCGCCCCGACATCATGGTGCTTCGCCACACCTATCTGCACTCCGCCAACGAGCCAGAGGCCTGGCGCCCGGCCGCCGAAGGCATCAACAAGTTCTACCGCACCTTCGATGCGGTCTTCGGCAACAAGGCGGAGCCGGTCAAGGGCTTCATCGATCCCAGCCCGGAGGAGAAGTTCTCCGAACGCGAGGAATTCACCCCTGAGTCCCTGCACCGCACCGCAATGATCGGCACACCGGACGTGGTTGTTGAGCGCCTGCGCCACTACGAAGATCTGGGCGTCAGCGAATACAGCTTCTGGAGCGACAACGCCCTGAGCCACGAGGAAAAGAAACGCTCGCTGAAGTTGTTCATTGACGAAGTTGTGCCGAATTTCGTGAAGTAGGCTGCGAAGAACCAGCCCGAACCGAGGCCGCCGTGCATCCGATTTTTCGGTGCCGGCGGCCTTTGCCATCAGGCTTCAGATTCCTGTTTGCGCGACGGGGCGATGATCGCGAACTCTGCGCCGGTGACGTCGCTGAGCACGGCCATGCGGCCAAAGTAGGAATCATGGGGCTCATGGATGATCGTGCCGCCGAGCTTCTCGGCGAGCGCCACGGTCTGTTCGGCATCCGCCACCGCGAAGTAGGCGCGCCAACCGGCCTTGGAATCCGGATAGCTGGAGATGTCGAAGATTCCGGCCACCGCCTCGGAACCTTGGCCGTAGGTGTGGTAGCGGAATTCGTCCGTGTCCGAGACCGGGGACAGGCACCAGCCCAGTGCTACACGGTAGAAGCGGGCCACCGCCTCGAAGTGCCTGGTGTGCAGCTCGTTCCAGATGCGGGTGCCCGGTGCGCGGCTGGCGGTTGTGTCTGCTGATTGGAATGCCTGGAAGAGTCCAACGCCGGTTCCCGCTGGGTCCCCGATGATGGCCATGGTTCCCTGGCCGGGAATGTCGATGGGCTTGAGGTAGACCTTGCCGCCGTGCATCTTGGTGGCATAGGCGGCGGCGTGCACATCGGTCACATTCAGGTAGGTGGTCCAGGCATCTTGCACCTCGGAATCCGGGTCATTGGCAATGAAGCCGGTGACCATTTCCCCGTTGAGGTAGACCTCGGCATATCCCTCGTCGCGGGTTTCCTCGTCATGGCGGACTTCCCAACCGAAAAGCTGCCCGTAGAACTGCGTGGAGCCTTCCATGTCGCTGGTGAGCAAATCGACCCAGCACGGCTCGGCTCGAGGATCCCTTGGTGCCGGCATCGCTTCCCCATTCCACAATTCATCCAGCTCGTTTGGGCTGAGTCTATGTCCTTTTTATCCAGATCAGCAATGGAAATTTTCCATCGGTCAGGATATTGCGAAACTCAATACCTCGCACTGAACCGCAGTTCCAATATGGTTTAATGTGACACGGCACACAATGCACTGCTGGGCAACCCGAGGAGTTCACCATGAGCGTTTCCACATCCAATCTCACTGTTTCAGTGGCGGCCATCCTCGCAGAAGGGGCTGCCCGCTACGGCGAGCTGAACGCCATCACCGTCGATGGCCGCAGCACCACCTATGAGCAGCTGTGGGAGCAGGCCCGGCAATACGCCGGAGCTCTGCAAGCCCAAGGCATCGAGGCGGGCGACCGGGTGGCCTTGCTCATTCCCAACGTCACGGACTTCGCCCGCGCCTACTACGCGGTTCTGGCCCTGGGCGCCGTAGCGGTACCGGTCCACGCGCTGCTCAAGGCGCGCGAGATCTCCTACATCCTGGAGGATTCCGAAGCCAAGCTGATGATCTGCGCCGCACCCCTGCTCGCAGAAGGAGCAGCGGGGGCCGCCGCTTCCGGGGTGCCGGTGCTCAGCGTGCTGGCTCCGGAGGAATCGGGCGCCATCCGGTTAGAAGACCTGGCCCGGCACGCCGCGCCGATTGGCACCTACCTGCCGCGCCGCCCCGAAGACCTGGCCACGATCCTGTACACCTCGGGCACCACCGGCAAGCCCAAGGGTGCGCTGGGCACGCATCTGGCGTTAATCGAGCAGACCCACACCACATTGCTGAACACCATGGAATTGCGCCGCGGCGACAAGCTCTTCGGCGGGTTGCCGCTGTTCCACACCTTCGGCCAGACCTGCGTGCTCAATACCGGGCTGCGGGTGGGGGCCGAGGTCATGCTGTTACCCAAATTCACCGCCGAAGGGGCCCTGGAACTGTTGTTGGAGGCTGGCATCGACGTCTTCTTCGGGGTGCCCACGATGTATGTGGCCCTGCTCGAAGCGGGCAAGCAGCGCGAAGGGATGCCGGAAAAACTGCGCTACGCCATTTCCGGAGGGGCCTCGCTTCCGGTTTCCATCCTCACCGCCTTCGAGCAGCGCTTCGGCGCGCGGATCCACGAGGGCTACGGGCTGACCGAGACCTCGCCGGTGGCTTGCTTCAACCATGTGGGCGTCGACCCGCGGCCCGGGACCGTGGGCACCCCGGTTTGGGGCGTGGACGTGGAAATCGCCGATCCTGCCTGCCCCGATGAAATCCGGCTGCTGCCGCGCGGGGAGCTGGGCGAGCTGGTGGTGCGCGGGCACAACTTGTTCTCCGGCTACCTGAACCGGCCCGAGGCCACGGCCGAAGCGGTGGTTGATGGCTGGTTCCGCACCGGGGATCTGGGGACCAAGGACGAGGATGGCTACCTGCGCATCCTGGACCGGACCAAGGACATGATCCTGCGCAACGGCTACAACGTGTACCCGCGCGAAATCGAAGAGGTACTGGTTTCCCATCCGGAGATTTCCAATGCCGCCGTGTACGGGGTGCCGCACGAAACCCACGGACAGGAGATTGCCGCATCGGTGACCTTGGAGGCCGGCTCCACGCTGGGCGCGCAGGAGCTGGTGGCGTGGGCCAGCAAGCAGATGGCCGCGTACAAGTATCCGCGGCTGATCGAGATCGTCCAGGAATTCCCGCTGGGTCCCAGCGGGAAGATCCTCAAGCGCGAACTGGTTGCGCAGTTCACTGCCGAGCAGGACTAGCGAACACTACTGGGGCCGTCCACCGTAATCCGGTGTGCGGCGCGAGCAGAACGCGGATCTGCCTTCGGCCAGGTCCGCGTTCGCCCCGTTCTCTTCCCACATCGCTTCCCACCAGCCCTCGGTGGCTTCTCCCTGGCGCACCAAGTTGATGGCCTCATTGGTGCGCGCAATGGAATATGGCGAGTTCGCGGACAGCTTGCCCAGCAGTGCGGCCAGCTCTTCTTCGAGCTGCCCATGGGCAATCACGCGGGTGAACATGCCCCAGCGTTCCGCCTCGGCAATGGAAATCTCCGCGCCGGAAAACAGCAGGTACTTGGCCCGGTGCTCCCCCACGGTACGCACCAGCCGTTCGATGCCCGGCCGCGGGAAAACCAGCCCGATTCTTGCTGGGGTGATCGCGAGTCGCACGTTATCCGAGGCCAACTGGATATCGCAGGCCGAGGCCAGCTGCCAGGCCCCGCCAAAGCAATGGCCTTCCACCACCGCGATGGTGGTTTTCGGGCAGCCCACGATGATCTTGTCGAGCAGGTCGAAATGGTTGATCAGCTCCCCGTCGGCGTCCCGGTCGAAGAGCACCTGGTCCATCTCGTCGATGGCAATTCCAGCGCAGAAGTTCCCTTCCGCGCCGCGAACCACAATGGAACTGACCTCGTCGTCGGTCGAAAGGCCGGCAAAGGCGCCCACCAGCTGCAGGCACATGTCCTTGGTGAGCGCGTTGAGTTGGCCCGGGTTATCCAGCAGCACCACGGCAGTGGACCCGGCTATTTCTACGCTGACCCGTGCTTCATTGTCCTTGCCCATCAGGTTCCTCCCAGTCGCGTGCAAGCCGCAGAAGTTTTAGAGGCAATAGCAATGCCCCCACTTCGCAATCTATCGCGAAATGGGGGCAAGCTGTTGTCCAGGCTGGAAATTATTACTTCCCGGTTCGTTGTACGCGAATTGGAGCTAGGTGGCTGGATACGACCCAGGGCCCGGTACGCTAATACCGGGCCCTGGGCCCTTCCCTTCCGGGCTTAATTTCGCCGCAAGGTAAGAATTCGTTGCAAGACCACGAAGATCAGCAGCAATCCGCCGATCACGATCTTGGTCCACCAGGAACTCAAGGTTCCCTCGAAGGTGATGATGGTTTGGATCAGTCCGAGCACCATCACGCCAACCACCGAGCCGAGAATGAAGCCCATGCCGCCGACAAGCAGGGTTCCACCGATAACCACTGCGGCGATCGCGTCGAGCTCCATGCCCACACCGGTCAGCGCATAGCCCGAGCGCGAGAACATGGCGAAGAGGATTCCGCCCAGCGCCGCACAGGTGCCGGAGATGACGTAGACAACCACCTTGGTGCGTGCCACACGCAATCCCATCAGGGTGGCTGATTGCTCGCCGCCGCCCACCGCGTAAACGGTGCGGCCGAAACGGGTGCGGTGCAGCACCCACCAGGACCCGGCAATCACCAGCACGGCGATGACCACGGCCGCGGTCAACCGCCAGCGCCCCGCAGAAACACCCCAGCTCGACAGGGCGACAAAACCCTCATCGCGGATCGGCACGGATTCCGGGGCGAAGATGAAGCACAGGCCGCGGGCCAAGAACATGCCGGCCAAGGTAGCCACGAAGGGCTGCACCTCGAAGTACTGGATCATCACTCCCATGCCCAGGCCGATGATCGACCCGCTGAGAATCGCGATAGGCAGCACCAGGGACAACGGGATCCCGGCATTGAGCATGGTTGCGGTGATGACCGAGGACAGGGCCAGCACCGCACCGACCGACAGGTCGATGCCGCCGGTGAGAATCACGAACGTCATTCCTGCTGCCAGCACGATCAAGTGGGCATTGTTGATGAACAGGTTGGATAGTACAGCGGGCGAAAGGAAATTCTCGTAGCGCACTCCGCCGATGACGAGCATCAGCCCGAAGACGACCACAGTGCCCAGAACCGGCAGGTAGCGCCGGTCCACATTCAATTTGGATACGGACTTGCGCGGAACACTGAGGATGCTCATGCTCCCACCTCCTGGTAGCGGCGGCGTTCGCGCAAGGAACCGAGCATGGCGCGCAGCCGGGTTGACATCATCAAGGTCACGGCAATGACCACGATGGCTTTGAATAGCGAAGTGACCAGCGGTGAAACGCCCAGAACGGTCACAGCCAGGCTCAGGGTGGTAATGATCAGCACGCCAATCATGGTGCCCGCGAGGTTGAACTTGCCGCCGGCCAGGGACGTGCCGCCGATAACCACGGCGAGAATGGCATCCAGCTCTATGAACAGTCCCGCATTGTTGGCATCAGCGGCCATGGTGTTGCCGGCGAAGATCAGTCCGGCCAGGCCCGATAGCAGGCCGCACAACACATAGACGGTGAATACCAGAGTTCTTGATTTCACCCCTGAAAGCCGGCTGGCTTCCGGGTTGATGCCTACCGCTTCGAGCAGCATGCCCAGCGCAGTACGCCGTACCACGAGGGCCACCACCGCAAACACGCCGTAAGCGATGATCGCGGCCACCGGCAGGCCCAGCACATAGCCCGAGGCCAGTTTGCTGAAAGGTGCGCTATTGACCGTGGTGATCTGGCCGTTGGTAATCAGCATGGCCACACCGCGGCCGGCAGTCATCAGGATCAGCGTGGCGACGATCGGCTGGATGCCGAAGTTCGCCACCAGCACGCCGTTGAATGCGCCGAGGATCAGGCACAGCCCCAAGGCCACGATGACGGCGCCGACGGCTGTACCTGCGGATCCCGGATTGGCCGAGCTGGCGATGAATGTCAGCGCCACGGCTCCGGAGATCGCGACGGTGGCACCCACCGACAGGTCGATGCCGCGGGTGGCGATCACCAGAGTCATGCCCACGGCAACCAGCAGCAGCGGCGAGCTATTGCGCAGGATGTCTATGGGGGCACCGAACAGGTGCCCGTCCAGCACGCTGATGCCCAGGATGTCCGGGCGCTTGATGGTGCAGGCTAGCAGCAGCGCGAGCAGCGCAATCGCTGGCCAAAACAGGCGATGCTTGTAAATACGGGTCATTTGTTTTCTTCCCCGGTGGCGATGATTTCGATCAGGCGTGGCACATCCACATCTGGAGTGCTTGGAATTTCGGCAACCTTGGCGTGATCGCGCATCACAACGATGCGATCCGAGAGGCGCAGGACTTCTTCTAGCTCAGCGGAGATGAAGACCACCGACATGCCCTGTTCAGCTAGTTCGGAGACCAGGTTCATGATTTCGGTCTTCGCGCCGATGTCGATTCCGCGGGTGGGCTCATCGAGGAGCAACAGCTTCGGAGCGGTGGCGAGCCAGCGGGCCAGCAGAACTTTCTGCTGATTCCCGCCCGAGAGGTTCTTGAGCAGGGCGTTCGGATTGGCCGGACGGACGCCCAGTGCCTTGATATAGGCGTCCACGATTTGGGTGGCTTTGGTCTTGGGCAGCGGGCGGATCCATCCGCGCGCTGCCTGCAGGCCGAGGATGATGTTCTCGGCCACGGTCAGCTCCCCCACAACCCCTTCACCCTTGCGGTCTTCGGATGTGTAGGCGATTTTGCGGCCCAGGGCCTGCCGGGGAGTTCGCAGCTTCACCGGTTTCCCGCCCAGCTTGATCACCCCGTCATCTGCCTTGTCCGCTCCGTAAAACAGGCGCGCGAGTTCGGTACGGCCTGAGCCCAGCAGGCCGGCCAAGCCGATGACTTCCCCGGGATAGAGGTCCAGATCGAAAGGCTGCACCGCTCCCTTGCGCCCGAGTCCCACTGCCTGCAGCAACGGTTCGGCGTCGGCCGCGCGTTCGGTTGCGGCGGTGCGTTCATTGGCGCCGCCCACTTGGGCATCGGAGGTGCCAGCGATCATCAGCGAGACCAGTTCACGTTGCGGCAGCTGGTCCTTCTCTCGTTCTTCCACCAATTGCCCGTTGCGCAGCACGGTAATGCGGTCGGCAATGGCGTAGATCTGGTCCAGGAAGTGCGACACGAAGAGGATCGCCACACCATCATCACGCAACTTCCGCATGACCTCGAAGAGCTGGGCCACCTCGTCGGTATCCAGGCTCGAGGTCGGTTCATCGAGAATCAGCACCTTGGCGTCGACCACCATGGCGCGGCTGATGGCCACCAGCTGCTGGACGGCCAATGAATGGGACCCCAGCGAGCTGGCCGGGTCTATCTTCAGCCCCATCCGCTCCAGATAGGTTTGGGCCTGGCGCCGCATGGTTCGCCAGTCAAGACCACCGAAACGGCGAGACTCGCTGCCGAGCATGATGTTTTCGGCCACGGTGAGATTGGTGCAGAGATTCACCTCTTGGTACACCGTAGAGATGCCGCGTTCGCGGGCATCGGCGGGGCCTGTGAAGCGGGTGTCGTTGCCGTTAACCGTGATGGTTCCGGAAGCGATCGGATTCACTCCAGTCAGAGCCTTGATCAGGGTAGACTTTCCAGCGCCGTTCTCCCCCATCAGGGCGTGGACTTCACCGGGAAAAAGCCGGAAGCCAACGTTGTCCAATGCTTTGACCCCGGGGAACTCCACGGAAATTCCAGCCATTTGAACGATGGGCTTCGTTGTAGGAGAATGCTGCACGGTGATTTCCTCAGTCCGTGACATGGGTGTTGAATCAATCATTAACTTGCCTCTGCGAGTTGCTTGTCCTGCCACCTGGTGGTGAACCGGCGGGCCAGCTTGTGGCCCGCCGGTTCGTGCTCTTGCCTGCGTTTCTAGTAGGTGCGATCGGCCAGGACCTCGGCCGCTTCATCCTGGGTGAAGGCGGCGTCTTCAACGACGATGCGCTTCTCCACAGATTCGCCGGCTACAACCTTCTTGGCGATTTCTGCCAAATCCTCGCCCAGCAGCGGGTTGCATTCGACGATGTAGTTGATCTTGCCATCAACCAATGCCTGCATGCCGTCCTTGACCGCGTCAATGGTGACAATCTTGATGTCCTCGCCTGGCTTCTTGCCTGCTGCCTCGATGGCTTCAATGGCGCCCAAGCCCATGTCATCGTTATGGGCGAAGACCAGATCGATATCGTCATGGGAGTTCAAGAAACCTTCCATGACCTGCTTGCCGCCTGCACGGGTGAAGTCACCGGTCTGCGAGTCGATAATCTCGATGTCCGTGCCCTCAATGGCCTTTCCGAAGCCTTCCTTGCGGTCGATGGCCGGTGCTGAGCCGGTAGTTCCCTGCAGTTCGACAACCTTCAGGTCCTTGTCCAGATTCTCTACAACCCAATCCCCGGCCCGCTGTCCTTCTTCAATGAAGTCGGAGCCGATGAACGAGGCAAAGAGCGTGTCATCGGTGGTGTCAACGGCGCGGTCCGTGAGGATCACCGGGATATTGGCGCTCTTGGCTTCTTGCAGCACAGCATCCCAGCCCGTTTCTACCACTGGGGAAAACGCCAGGACGTCAACGCCCTGCGCGATGTACGAACGCAGAGCCTGGATCTGGTTCTCCTGCTTCTGCTGGGCATCAGAGAAGCTGAGCTTGAAGCCGTTTTCTTCGGTCAGGGTGTCTTGGATGTCCTTGGTATTCGCCGCGCGCCACCCGGACTCGGCGCCAACCTGCGAGAAACCGATGGTAATGGTCTCAGAACCGGATCCTCCGCCTTCGCTGCCACTGGAATCCGAGCCGGCGCATGCGCTCATGGCTGCCATAGCTGCGATGCTGAGCGTTGCCAAGCCAGTGCGCAAAAAGGTCTGTCGTTTCATCGTGAGTTCCTCCTCGTAGGTCCCCGCCGGATAATGGTGGAGTGAATGGTCTCCGGCACCAGAACAATGTGTCGATGGTCACAATGTTAGCGCTAACAATTTAGGGTGTGAAGAGCCTTCCGGCTTTTGATTTCTTTTTCCATTGCCAACGGGCGACGCTTTTCAATCTAAATCGATATCCGACTAGGTAAAAAGGAATCAATGAGAGAAGGGAAATTATCCGGATTTAATCAATTGTTTGTTCGTCAGCTCGGCATTCGGAACAAATATCCCTGAATTCTTGTCCTGCTTGACGGTGCGCCTCATGCAAGGATGCAGTGTGCGAAACTGGGCATGTGGATGCACAAATTATTTACACGATTATCGCCGGGCTGCTGCTAGTTGTATCGGCATTGGGCACCATCTTCCCGGTGCTGCCCGGCTCGTTGCTGACGATCGGCACGCTCTTGGGCTGGGGCTGGCTGCTGGGTTCCGGCGCTTCCTGGTGGGCGGCCGGCCTGGGCATGGCGATCGCCCTGCTGGGCTGGTCCGCCTCTGCGATCCTGACCGGCAAGAAACTCAAGGAACATCAAATCCCCAAGGGTTCCATTCTCTTTGCGGTCGTGGGTGCCATCGCCGGTGCTTTCCTCATTCCCGTGATCGGCATGTTCGTCGGTTTCGCAGTGGGCCTATTCGCCGGTGAAAGCGTGCGCCGGCGCGAAGTCTCCGGCGCGCTCGGCTCATCCTGGGCCGCGTTGAAGGCCATGGGCCTGGGCATCGTCGTGGAATTCGGCTGCGTGCTGCTGGCCTCCTCAATTTGGGTCATAGGCCTGATTACCCACTTCGTAACGCGCTAGATCCAGCCCATCTCGCGGGCGTAGCGCGCGGCCTCAATGCGGTTGGCAGTGCTGGTTTTGCCGATCGCATTGGACAGGTGGTTGCGCACAGTTCCCACCGACAGGTGCACCGCCGAGGCAATCTGCGATACCGGCGAGCCTGAGGCGGCCAGTGAAAGGATCTCGCGCTCACGCCCGGTTAGCGGGTTGCTGCGGCTCTCCACGCTGAGCATGGCACGCTGCGGATCCACTACCTTGTCCCCGCAATAGACCCTGCGGATGGCGGCAATCAGCTCGGCCGGCGGAGAATCCTTGACCAGGAAGCCGTGCGCTCCGGCTTCGAAGGCCTGGCGGAAATATCCGGGACGGTCAAAGGTGGTCAGGATCAGCACCTTCACCTCGGCGTGGCTGGCCTTGAGTTCTGCTGCGGTGCGCAGCCCGTCGTGCCGCGGCATCTGCACATCCAGCAACGCGATGTCGGCGGGGTGCGCATCCAGTGCGGCGGCGACCTCGTCACCGTCGGCGCATTGCGCAACGACGTGGATGTCTTCTTCGAGGTTCAGCAAGGCTGCCAGTGCGCCCCGGACCAGGTGCTGGTCATCGGCGATGAGAATCCGGATCACGCTGCACTCCCCTCTGCCTCGAAGGCCACTTGCACGCTGGTTCCGCCCAGCCGCGATGCCCCTACTGTACAACTGGCACCGAATTGCTTGGCGCGTTCCTGCATTCCCCGGATGCCGTGGCCTGGCGTGCTGGCTTGCAGGCCATCCCCGTCGTCATCGACGCTGACTTTTCCGGGTTCCAGATGCAGCACGATGGTGCTGGCGTGCGCGTGGCGCAGCACATTGGTGACCGCTTCGCGCAGGATCCATGCCACATGCGAACGCAGCTGCATCGGGACTTGCTCGGCGGTTCCTGCCACCGTGAATTCGAGGTTGTTGTCGTCGCACGCCTGCTGCAGCTCGGCCAGTTCCCCGGCCAGGTCCTGGCGGCTGAGCCCCTGCACCGTCGTGCGCACGGAGTCCAGCGCGTCCACGGCCAGGGCGCTGAGTTGTTCCAGTTCCCCGCGGGCCTGGGCGTACTGTTCCTGGTCCATCAGGCGCAGGGCCAGCTGCGCCTTCAAATTCAATGCGGTCAGCGAATGCCCGATGCCATCATGCACGTCCCTGGCCACGCGTTCCTGCTCGGCGACCAGCAGGTAGTCGCTGCGGATCTTTTCTGCTGCGGCCGAGCGCCGAATGGCGGCCACGGTAATCGCGTACACCACCATCAGCACGAGGTTCAGGCCGATCAGGAAGATCGCGTCCATGAACTGCCCGTAGACGATCGGCAGCGCGAAACTGAGCACCAGCACCGCGGCGTAGGCCGCGATGGCCCACTTCCTGCTGAGCAAGAAGATCGCGAAGGAGGTGATGAAGGGGAAGAGCCCCATGGTGGTCAGCCCGATGACCGGGATGCCCAGGGCGATAATCGCGCAGAGGACCAGGAAGTTCGCATGCGCCCTGCGAGCGCTGGTTCCGCCTTGCCCGATGTTCTGGGAGAATTTGGCGTACGACTGCAGGTAGACGGCGGCGAAGAGGGCGATCAGCGCCAGGCCGATGATCCGGGTGGGCAGCGTGTAGTCTTCCACGAGAAGGTCCAGCACCGGGAAGACCAGGAAGATCACCCAGACGCCGGCGATCAGCCAGCCTCGGCGATCCCAGAATTTCTGGTCCTCGTCGATCTCGCAGAGCGGATCGTCCGCTGGCGCGGCGCCGGGCAGGTTGCGGCTCACTGGCGTGCCTTGGCCTTCCTGGTGGCGAGTACCGCGAAGAGAACGAAGATGAGTGCCCATGCCACTAGGTTAGCGGTTGGGATCCACAATGCGTCCGGGGCCATTTCGACTCCGGCGGGCATGTCCTTGAGCAATGGGTAGCGGGCCAGTGCTACGTAGCCGTACATCGGGGTGAAGCGGGCCGCGTCGAGCATGCCTCCTTCCAGGGGCATGAAGACATTGCCGAAGAAGGCGAAGAACACCATCAAGCCTGAGGCCAGGCCCAGGGCCGATTCGGATTTGAACACCATGCCCACCCCGATGCCGTAGCAGGCGAAGACCATGGCGCCGAGCAGGATGATCAGGTAGCTCGCTCCCCAGATCCAGCCTTCTTGCACTTCGGCTCCAGTCGCGGCGCCCAGGGCGAAGACTACTGCTGCCGAGGCACCGGCTACGGTGGCCGCGACGATCATCTTGCTGCTGACGAACATGGCCGGCGGCATTTTGGTCAAGGCTATTTGCCTGCCCCATCCCTGCATGGTTTCGGTGGCCACGGTCCCGGCGATTGCCACAGTGCTGACCGCCGCCCCGTAGGCTGCCATGGAAATCATCAGATAGAACTTCACGTTGCCTGCGCCCAGCTCGAACTCGGTGTAGCTGGGGATGTTGCCGAACAGGATGTACATGGCGGCGGGCAGCAGCAGGGCGAAGATCAGGTTGTACCCATCGCGGAAGTGCCGTGCGAATTCCACGCGGATGTAGGTGCTCATCATGATGCGTCCTTGGTCAGCTGGATGAAGGCCTCTTCCAGGCTCGGCGAGGAAATTTCCAGGTCGTAGCCCTGGTAGTCGGCGAGCAGGGCGGCCGCGAAGCGGTCCGAATCGACGCTGTGGAAAGCGAAGCGCAATCCGTTGCGTTCGGCTACCTGCACCGAATTATCAAAAGCTCCGGCTCGTTCGGCATGCTCCGCCGAGGGGAAGGAAGCGCTGACGGTGCGTCCGGAGATGAGCTTGCGCAGCTCTTCGGTGGCGCCGTCGGCGACAATGCGGCCTTGGCTCATCAGCACGGTGCGTTCTGCGAAGTTCTGGGCTTCTTCCAGATAGTGCGTGGCGAAAATGACGGTGCGCCCTTCGGTAGCTTCTTCTCGCATCGTGGCCCAGAAATCCCGGCGGGCCATCACGTCCATTCCGGCAGTTGGCTCATCGAGGATCAGTACATCCGGGTCGGGCAGCAGAGCCAAAGCGAACTTGATGCGCTGCTGCTCGCCGCCAGAGCATTTGCCCACGCGCCGCTTGGCGATTTTATCCAGCCCCGTGCGTTCCATGACCGGCCCAATGCGATCTGCTTGCTCATGCATGTGGGCGATGACTGACACTGTCTCCTTGACGGTCATATCGCGCAGCAACCCACCGGTTTGCAAGACGGCAGAGACCCTTCCAGCGGAGATGGCTTGGCGCGGATCCAAGCCGAGGATTTCCACCGACCCTCCTGTGGGTTGGGTCAGGCCCAGGATCATGTCCACGGTTGTCGTCTTGCCAGCTCCGTTGGGTCCTAGGAAGGCCACGATCTGTCCGGTCTGGATCTGCAGGTCAATGCCCTTGACTGCTTCAACTTTGCTGCGCGGCGTTGAGAAGGTCTTCTTCAAGCCGCTGAGCGAAACTGCATTCGTTCTAATCAGCGTTTCCATGCTTCTTAGTCTTCCCCCTTTGCCGGGTGTGCAGAAGAGCAGAAAGTCATGCGTTGCCCATGACCGTTGTCATGGACCGAATCCAGGTGGCTCGATGCAACCTCGCCGACTTTTACGTCGAATCCCGCTGTGAGCTTGGCAACTTGCCGCTTCCCAATGCTCCCTCGGCTCTCGTTGCTGGCCCCGTGAAAAGCCATGATCACTACGGGTCAACGAACAACTTGGAGATTTTCGCCCTTGTGGCCGGGTTGTCCCCCATCAGAGATTACGGATGGCACTCTGGGAAACTCACAGCGTACTCACGTAGGATTTTTGCTGTGCTAGATCATTCTTCGTTTCTTTCCCTTGTGACCGATTATGCGGCTCCAACCATGGGCGCGGCTTTCCTGCCCGACTGGTTGAACCCAGTCGTCTTCCTGAACAACCCCGCGCTTGGCCCATGGGTCTTGCTGCTGGTTTGCGCCATTGTCTTCGCCGAGACCGGCTTGCTGGTGGGCTTCTTCCTGCCAGGCGACTCGATGCTCTTCACCGTTGGCATGCTCATTGCCACCGGCACCATCCAAATTCCGTTGTGGCTCTTCGCCGCCGCGATCTTTGTCTGCGCCTTCGCAGGTGACCAGACCGGCTACATCATTGGCAAGAAATCCGGACCTGCCATCTTCAAGAAACCGGATTCCCGCTTCTTCTCGCAGAAGAACGTTGAGCGGGCCCACGAGTTCTTCGAGAAGTTCGGCGGCCGCGCGGTGATCCTGGCACGCTTCGTTCCAGTGGTCCGCACCTTCGTCCCGGTAATCGCTGGCGTAGCGAGGATGAACCACAAGACCTTCATCCTCTACAACCTGATCGGTGCCGCCCTGTGGGGTATCGGCGTCACATTGCTGGGTTATTGGCTGGGCCAATTCACCTGGATCGAAGAGAACATCGACCTGATCTTCATCCTGATCGTCCTCATCTCGGTGATCCCTATTGGTGTTGAACTGCTCAAGGCCCGCAAGCCGAAGAGCAAGACCCCCGAAAACTGATCTTCAAGCACTTCGGCGGCGGAACTGACCGCCGCCCCACTGTACGCCGCGGCGCATCAACCAATGTTCACATGGTTGGATTGTGCCGCGGCGTACTCCTTTGCAGACAAGATTTTCGTCATTGTCCACGGCTTGAATCGCTTCACGCGTGATCGGGCGGATGGCATTGGCCAGCACTTCGCAGTCGCAGAATCCGCCCAGCAGCTGCATTTTCCGGTCAATCGCGGTAGCTCGCGGAGCGCTCGCATCGCGATAAGACAAGAGGAAGAGATGGGTCCCGTCGCATCCTTGCGCGCAGACCGCACGATACAAATAGCACGCAAGGCATTCATGTTCGACAGGTTCGAGTACTGCAGGCATTGGTGGCTCCTTGAAACAGTGGATGGCAGTAACGAAGCGTTACTGCCATCCACTGTCCATTTTGAAGCGCCGCGCGCAGCGCATTGCTCACCTAATGTGGAAAACTAGCTTCCTGCCAAGCTCTGCCGTAGGAAAGCCGCAACGCGTTCCAGGGCTTCTGCCACACGCTCATATCCGGCCGCGAAGGACAAGCGGATAAACAGGTGGCCTTCGAACGGATCAAAGTCGCCGCCAGGGGTCAGCGCAACATGCGCATGCTCCAAAACCGCTTGGCAGTACTTGCCCGCAGAACCGAAATGCTCCAAGACTTCGGGGGCCAACCGGCCGTAGAGGTAGAAAGCCCCATCGGCGGGAGCTGCCTCGCTGATGCCCAAGCTGCTGAAGTGCTCCAACACGTGGGCTCGGGTGCGGGCGAACTCGTCCACGCGCTCATTGGCTTCATCGAGGCTCCGCTGTTCAAAGGCAGCTACCACCGCGCGCTGTGCTGGCGCTGGAGCGCACAAGGCGAGGTTCGAAGCCAGTGCGTCCACCGTTGGCACTAGCTCATCGGGCACGATCATCCAGCCCAGGCGCCAGCCGGTCATCCCCCAGTATTTGGAGAAGGAGGAGACAACGATGGACGAGCGGGAGAACTCCCACGAGGTATGTGCCTTGCGGTCTGGGACGAATTCAATGCCGTGATAGATTTCATCGCTAATCAGCCGCACATCATTTGCTTCGCACCAGGTGGCCAAGTCCGAGAGCTCGCCTGCGCTGAACATGGTTCCGGTGGGATTATTCGGCGACGCAACAACCAGCCCATCGAGGCGTCCATGCTCCTTCTTGGCCGCCTCAAGCAGCTGCACGGTGGGCTGGTAACGCTGCGCTGCACCGGTGGGCAGGTCGACAACTTCCAGCCCCAGGGCACCCAGAATATTGGCGTAGGCCGGGTAGCCGGGACGGGCCAGCGCCACCACGTCTCCAGCATCGAAGGCTGCCAAGAACGAAAGCTGGAATGCACCGGAGGAACCTGTGGTCATCACGAAGTTCTTTGCGGGGATCTGTAAGCCATAGGTATCGAGGTAGTGCTTCGATAAGGCCTGTCGGGTTTCGAGCAGTCCCGCAGTTGAGGTGTACCCGAAGTCGGCATGCTCGGCATGCAGCTTCGCGGCCAGGTCATTCACGGCCGCTGGAGCACCGCCGCCAGGTTCTCCCACGCACAACGAGATCACGTCGTGGCCGGAGGTCCGCATCGTGGCGACCTGATCAACAATTTGCATCACTTCAAAGGGAGCTACCTTGGAACGCTGGGAGGCTTGCACTGTTTGTCCTTCTTTTCGCAGGCGTGGAAAACCGAAGCGCCCTCGCTTTGGTCTTCTCAGCTATCTGCTTCAAGGCTATCGGCTCCAGCTTGGTATTAGTGCGCGAGACAGCCGGTGAGCAGGCTCACCGACCCAGTTCACCCTTCGTTTGCCTCATATCCACCCTTGGGGCACGCGCCCCGGGCATCCTCAAGGTACCCGCCTTTTGCAGGCGACACCTCGCACAGGAGAACGCACTATGAACAACAAGCCCCTCTCGGCCGCACTTGCCGCCGCTGTATTGATCCCGTTGGTCTTGGCGCCGGCAGCCAGCGCCGCTGCTCTGCCAGGAACCGCTGCTTCCGCGCTTCCAGCGGTAACGGCCTAGTCCCCAGAACCGGGTTTCCGCGTACTGCCCTACCTCCAAGCTCCTGCTGCCACGTCGATGACCATCAACTGGATCAGCGAAACCGATGAGCCGGGCACGATAAGCCTCTCGGGACCGGGACTGGGAAAGTCCGGGAAGCAGAGCAGCGCACCACAGTACCTGGATCTCATGGAATACACCCGGGCCGAACTTGATCAGCAGATCGAGGGCTTGGAACAGGGCTCGTGGTTGAAGTCGAATTCGAACTACAAGCACTCGGTGACCCTCCAGGGCCTGCTGCCCGGAAAGTCCTACAACTACACCGTGACCCAATCAGGAGAAACCCACAGCGCGGCTTTCAAAACAGCTCCCAAGGGCGGGGCGTGGAAAAACGTGCGCATCATTGCGTTCTCAGATTCTGAAACCGAACCACGCGGACGCACCGAACACCGCGAGTGGGAGCTCTCCCCGGTCAACGGCTACACCGCAGATTCCATCCAGCGTCCGGGCGCGGGGTCCAAATGGGACCAGCAGTTCGGCATGACCACCCGCAACGGCGAACCGACCCTGCGCTACCCGCTGGACCAGTCCACCGCATTCAACGAGAACCTCAAGCACATCGAAGCTGCCGATCCGGACCTGGTCATGATGGCAGGCGATCTCACCCAGGGTTCGGGATACCAGCCGGCGTGGGATGAGTTCTTCGGCCATGTGGCCGGCGAGCATTCGGACTTGGCCTCCAGCGTTCCGCTGCTTCCAGCTTTGGGCAATTGGGAAACCTATGCGGCGCTGAACGGCGGCTACGGCACGGAAACCGACCTTGACCCCGGTTCACATTTTCCCCCAGCAGGATTCGGAATACCAGTTGGAAAAGACCGAGCGACGCGCCTATGACGACGTCGTGAGCTTCGCGGTAGGCAAGGATGGCGTGCCGCTGGCGAAGTAGTGCCCACGGCAGCGACGACTTGTCGCCACGGCTGCACGTAGTGGAGTATTGAAGCAGACGGCAAGACGCTGGTCAGAGCATCGTAGAGAGTAAGGCAGCAGATGAGTGAGCAACGCGTTTTCAAGGCAGTAGTCGGCAAGGAAGGCGGCTGGTGGAACATCTGGGTTCCGGAATTGGACCATGTGACGTCCACCCGGAAATCACGCAAGATCGCCCTTTACACCCGCTCACTGATCGCTGCGGTTCTGGGGATTGACGAGTCTTCATTCCGCGTGGAACGAGAAGTGGTCAGCGCCGAGGAATTCGAACGCCGCTACACCGAAGCCGTACGCAAAGCCAACGCCTGAGTTCGTATTGGCCGCCGTTTACCCCCACCCGGGCAAACGGCGGCCTTTTGCTATTTGTCCGCCTTTTCCAGTTCGCGTTCCTTGACCGGGTGGCGCGAAAGGATGGAAATCCTGTTGAAGGCATTCATGGCGACGGCGATCCATTGGATGGCTGCCACTTGCTCATCGCTGAGCACCAGCCGGGCCGAAGCCACCGCTGCTATGCGCTCATCGGGATTAGGCAGGTCCGTGGCGGCTTCTGCGATGGCCAACGCTGCGCATTCTTCTTCGCTAAACAGGCCGCCGCATTCATCCCAAGTGCTCAGCAGGTTGATGCGTTGCAGACTCTCCCCTGCGTCCAGTGCCTTGCGGGCGTGAAGGTCCAAGCAGTAGGCACACCCATTGATCTGCGAGACGCGCAGGTTGATCAGCTCGGCGGTGCGGTCGCTGATTCCGGCTGCGCGGTAGGACTTGGCGACATCTTTGGAAAATCTGCCAATCGAGTTCCATAGCTCTGGATTGGTCTTATCAAGGAAAAGCGGGTCTGAAACGGCCATATCAGAACCATACATGCAGTCGTAGACCTCCTGCACGAAGAGGGGTCGTTAACGCACCGTGGAGACCAGCGAAAGCTGGTCTCCACGGTAAATGCTACTTGTCGCCGTCGGCTGCGAGCTGGCCGCAGGCGCCGTCGATTTCCTTGCCTCGGGTATCGCGCAGCGTGGTTGGCACGCCGAGCTCATCGAGGCGGCGAACGAACTTGGATGTGATATCCGGTTCGCTGCGGGTCCAAATGGAGCCCGGCACCGGGTTCAGCGGAATCGGGTTCACGTGCACCCAGCCGCGGCCGCGCGCGTTCAGCTTCTTGGCCAGCATTTCTGCACGCCATTCGTGGTCGTTCATGTCCTTGATCAGCGCGTACTCGATGGAGACGCGGCGACCGGTCTTCACGTAGTAGTCGTACGCGGCATCCAGTGCCTCGTCGACCTTCCAGCGCGAGTTGACCGGGATCAGCTCGTCGCGCAGCTCGTCATCCGGCGCATGCAGCGACAGCGCGAAGGTGACCTGGACATTCTCCTCGGTCAGCTTGCGGATCGCCGGAACCAGGCCAACGGTGGAGACGGTGATGCCGCGGGCGGCCATGCCCAAGCCCTCAGGGGCATCGGCGACCATGCGGTGCACGGCGTTCATCACGCGCTTGTAGTTGGCCAGCGGCTCGCCCATGCCCATGAACACGATGTTGCCCACGCGCTCCTCGGGGTGCTGGCGTCCGCCCAGTCCGCCTTCGGCGATCACGCGGTTGGCCTGGACGATCTGGTCCAGGATTTCAGCGGTGGACATGTTGCGGGTCAAGCCCGCCTGGCCGGTGGCGCAGAACGGGCAGTTCATGCCACAGCCGCACTGCGAGGAAATGCACAGGGTGATGCGGCCCGGATAGCGCATCAGCACGGACTCGACCAGCGAGCCGTCGAACAGGCGCCAGAGGAACTTGATGGTCTTGCCATCATCGGTTTCCAGGCGCTTGACCTCGGTGAGCAGCTTCGGGAACATGGCCTCGGCCAGTTCCGCACGGCGCTCCTTGGGAAGATCGCTCATCTTCTCCGGGTCGGTGGTGTAGTGCTGGAAGTAGTGCACTGAGAGCTGCTTGGCGCGGAAGGCCGGCAGTCCCAGTTCCTTCAGCTTGGCCTGGCGCTCGGCCAGGGACAGGTCAGCCAGGTGCGTTGGCGGCTGGGAGACACGGCGCTTGGTGGCGAACTGCAGCTCTGGACGACCATCGGCACCCATCTCCTGCTTCCAGCCTTCGGCGGTTGGAACGACCTGGGCGCGGCCTTCGGCTTCGGCTCGGGACTTGGAGATGCGCATCTGCTGGGCGCGCTGGGCCGCGGCCTGCTCATTGCGCAGTGCCTTGCGTTCTTCGGCGGAAAGTGGGGTGGAATCGATGGAAGTCATTGCTACCTATTGTTTCATGTATCCGCGAGTATTTGGCGGTGAGTTTGGGCACGCAAAAACAGTGCCGCACCGCCAATCTACCGGCGGCGCGGCACTGCTGCATTCGAGTGTTCAGTACTTGAAGGATTCCTTCAGGTGGCCGAGGTTGCCCACGGCACCGGCAAGGTCCATGTCCCCCAGATGCCCGCTGGTGGCAGAGGCCGGTCGGTCTTTGCTCCAGTGCCGGAATCCATCTTGATGCTCGCGGGTGACCACCGTATCACCGGTGCCGGCCATGACCGCCTCCAGCTGGAAGGTTTCGCCCCAGAGGGGCTCGCCATGGTCGGTTTCACCCAGGTAAGCCCTGACTTCTCCGCTGACCGAGCCGTTGGCGAGCTGCTTGTCGATGTGCATTTCCTGCGCCGTTGGGCGCCATCCGGATAGATGCTCCATTCGCAATCAGTCTTCGAAACGTTGCCATTTCGTCATGCGACGGGAACCGAACGCTGTCCGGGACCGGTCATCGTGAAGTCGCGCGCCACCTTCTCATGCAGCCAGGCACTGGAGGCCAGCCGGGAAAACGCCGAATCCCGCAAAGGGACGGCCCAGCGCGGCAGTGCACGGCCCAGCAGCATGTTCGCCTGCGCACGCCGGGCCGCACTGCGGGCGGCCCCGAGCCGCAGGTCGTCCAAGGCTTCAAGGGGTGCCCTGGCGGCAATGAGCTGCACCACCGCCTGCGCATCAGCCAGCCCCAAGCTCAGCCCCTGCCCACCGATCGGGCTGATCTGGTGGGCCGCATCGCCCAGCAGCACCACGCGCCCATGGAGCATCGAGGGCACCATCCGGGTGGCAGTGCCGAAATTGCTGGTCATCGTGCAGGCCTCGGCGTCAAGAAGGTATCCGGTGCGGTCCAAGATGGTCTCGGCCAGCATGCCCGGCGAATCATCGACCTGCGTTTGCTCGATGCGCACCACCCAGCGCCGCCGCGCAGCGGGCAGCGGGAAGGATTCGACAATCCCCTGCTGATGCAGGAAAAGCGCGGCAGTGTGCGCCAGCCCAGTGGTCTCCGGGAAGTCCCCCATCAGGTAGCGGTCCCGATGGTCCCTTCCGGCAAAGCCCACGCCGAGATCCCTGCGGACCGCGGAACGGACCCCGTCGGCTCCGGCCAGCCACAGGGCCCGGTGAACCACGCCGCCAGCGGCAAATTCCACCGCCTGCTCTGACTGCTTAAGAACCTGCTCGAAAGCGCAGTCCATCATCAATGACCCCGGTGCCAGCTGTTCCAAGCGCTCGCGCAGCAATTGCTCGGTGTCCTGCTGCGGCAAGGACAGCACATACGGGTATTGGCCGCCAATAGTGGAGAAATCCATCGAAGCGATACTCCGCCCGCGCGAGATCCCCAGTCCGCCGCGGATCTGCACGCCGCCGCGCTGCACCGCCGGTCCCACGCCGAGCCGCGCCAGGACCTCTTGCGCTGGAGGATGCAGGCCGATGGCGCGCGAGTGGGCTACCGGTGCGCCGCGCTGCTCGAAAACCCGAACGGCATGCCCGCTTTGGGCGAGCTCTATGGCCAGCGCCAGGCCCACCGGCCCGGCGCCGATGATCGCGGCGTCATCCATGGCCGCCAGCTTCCCAGAGCAGCAGGTTGCGGTAGGGCCGCTGCGTGCGCACCTCCCAACCAGGGCGGAGCAATGGCCCCAGTTCCCCCGGCACGAAGCTGCGCCGAATGGAGGTCAGGCCATCGCGCCGGATCAGCGAACTGCCTGCCAGCGGCAGGGTCGCCAGCCCGAACAGGCCCAGCGCCACCGGGGAACGCCGGATATCGCTGTGCAACCCGATCCCGGTGCACAATTGCTCGGTCTCGTCCTGCAACTGGCGCAGCTGGTCCGTACCCAGATGGTGCAGCAGGTGGTTGGAGAGCACCAGGTCGAACTGCTCGCCGTCGGCCGCTAGCCGGGTGCTGGTCGTTTCCCGGAATTCCAGCACCCCGCGCGGCAGCTTGCAGCGTTGCAGCGCTTGCCGGGCGTAGGAGATGGCCCGGGGATCCGGGTCGATACCGCACACTGCCACCTCGAACCCGTCGGCGAGCGCCCAGCGCGCCAGATTCGCCGCAATGTCTCCTCCCCCGCAGCCCACGTCCAGTATCCTGGCCCGGACCCGGCGCGCCAGCAACGGGCGGATGCACTGCACGTAATTGCCCCGCCAGCCGGCTACTATCCGGTTCACCAGAGGGAACTGGGCGTAGGTGCGGCGCAGCAGCACCGGGTCGCAATCCGGGCGGTCCATTTCCTCGATGGCTTCCGCTGCCCGCGCCAGCCGGAGCATTATCCTTGCCGGCATATGGTGAACAGCCCGGATTCCACGGTCAGCCCCGGACCGAATGCCATGGAGCAGACCCTTTCGCCCTGGTCCGCAGAGGCCGCTTCCAGGATTTCCTTGAGTACGAATAGCACCGTGGCGCTGGACATGTTCCCGTAGCGATCCAGGATCGCGCGGGCTGGCACCAGCTGCTGGTCATCCAGGCCCAGCCGGTTTTGCACCCGGTCCAGGATGGCCCGGCCCCCGGGGTGCAGACCCCAATACTGGATCCGGTCCACGGAGAGTTCCGGGTCGGCGTCCTTGGCCAAGAGCGGCTGCAGCGCCCCGGTGATGTGCTCGTCGATGATGTGCGGAACGTAGGTGCCCAGCACCATCTCGAATCCATGGTCGCCGATATTCCAGGCCATGGCCTCCTCGCCCACCGGGGTGAGCACGGTTTCGAAGCCGTCCATTTGCAGCAGCCCGCTGCCCTGCGCCGAGACGATCACCGCCGCGGCCCCGTCGGCGAAGATGGCCGAACCCATGATGGTGTCCGGGTCATTGGAGCTGTGCACATGCAACGTGCACAGCTCGGCGCAGACCACCAGCACGGTGGCTTGAGGATCGGCCAGGCAGAAGTCGCGGGCCGCGCGCAGGGCGGGGAACGCCGCGTAGCATCCCATGAAACCAAGGTGGTGGCGCACGGTGCTCGGTGCCAGCCCCAGCGCCCGCACGATCTGGTAGTCCGGGCCCGGGTTGTAGAACCCGGTGCAGGAGACGGTTATGACGTGGGTGATATCTTCCGGGGCAAGGTCCGGGCAGGCGTCGAGGGCCTTTTTCGCGGCGTTCGTGAACAGCGCGCTGGCCTGCTTCGCATAGATGCCGTTGCGTTCGGCGGTGCTCGGGGAGAGCAACCGGCCTTCAACCCGGTCGTAGAACAGCGGAGTTTCGGGTTCGGGCAGGGAGAGGTCGAATTCATCGACGCAGCTGTACCTGGTGCTGATCGCGGCGGAGTTGAACGAGGTGGCGATGAGCCGTTCACCCAGCCGGCTCAGGTTCGGCTGGCTGGCGAAGACATCGCGGATCTCTTCCTGGGCCAGGGTCGTCGCGGGAACTGCGGTTTGAATCGTGCGGATCTTCACTGACATGACCCGAGCCTAGGACCGACGCGGCGGAAGGTAAACAGTTTTGGCGAATTACCAGCAATAGCCCGGGTATTCTGTTCCGCCGTGCGCGTGGATTATCTATCCCCTGCGAAGAATATGATTATTGTTATTAACATCAGATTCAATCGATCACGCATGAAGAGGTCAGCTTGGCAAAGGCATCAGTTCATTCCCTGGAGGGTATCCGCCGAACCATCCTTGATGGCTTCTGGTCCCCCGGCGACCGCCTTCAGCCGACCACTTTGGCAGAACAGTTCGAGACCAGCACCACCGTGATCCGCGAATCGCTGACACGGCTAGCGGGGGAAAACCTGGTGGTCATCCGCCCAAACCGCGGCTTCTTCGTGCCGGATCTGAACCTGCGCGAACTGGCGGATATCACCGAACTGCGGTGTTCCACCGAGGCACTGGCCGCCCGCTTGGCGGTGGAGCGCGGAGATGTCGCGTGGGAATCGAACTTGATCGCAGCCCACCACAAGCTTTCGCGCACCCCGCGGCGTTTGCCGGAGGAACCTGGCACCGTCAACCCCGCATGGTCCGAGGCGCACCGCGAATTCCACCATGCATTGCTGGTACCGTGCGATTGCCAGCCGATGCTCAAGCTCTCTGCCGACCTTTCGAACTTCACCGAGCTGTACCGCCGCTGGGCTGCCCCGTCGAAGGCCGCAGGCAAGCGCAACGTTGAGAAGGAGCACCAGGAAATCCTGGATGCCGCCTTGGATCGTAATGCAGCCCTGCTCGGCGAGCTGCTCAATAGCCATTACCGCTCCACTATCCAGGTGGTCATGGATGCGGGATTGAGCACCCTGCGCTGAATCATCGCGCAGTAGTCTTTCCTTGCGGGCGCCGTCCAGCTATTTCTTTCCGGGCGCGGGCGGAATGACGCGCTGGGTAACGATGGCGGCGTTCATCGCTGCCACTGCCCGTTGCGCTGAATCGGCTGCCGGTGAATCCTGTGCGAGTTCCGCAATCCGGGACTGCGCTTGGCTTCCCGACATGGGTGCCAGCTCGTCTTCCAGCACATGGTTCACCAGGCCTATCGCCTGCAAGATCGCGAGCACGGTGGTATCGCTGGTTCCCGGGATCTTCTGTCCGTGCAGGGCGCCTTGTAAATCGGTCCGGATCTGGCGCTGGATCTGCTGGTTGATGAGGCGGACCCGTTGCTTGCCCAAGCCCAGCAGTGTGCGTTCGCCGTATTCGATAATCCCGGCCTTGGCCAAGGAATCGGTCAGCGAGCGGGCATCGCACAAGGAATTGATCTTCACCGCTTCGTCGAGGCTCAGATTGCCTCTCTTTTCCAGCTTTTCCAAAGGCGCGGCGAGAACTGGATCCGGGCAGGGGCCGGCACCGATGAGGTGGATCTGCCGATGCTGATCCTCGCTCAACGCCACACGCCCAGCGATCATCAAGTCGGTGATGATGGCAGCATTCATGCCGTATCCCGTAGCTGATACAACTGTCTCCGGCTTTTCGGAGTCATCGGCCATTAGCAAGTAGAGCTTTTCCGCAATCAACATATTTTCAGGCTACCGGCCCGCAGAGGCGAAATGCTTCAGCCTTCCGACGGATATTCAAGTTCAGCCGCCCTTGGCCGCGGACTTCTTCGCCTTGGCTACTTCGGAAGGCGAGTGGGTGGTTCGGGGTTCTGAACGGTCCTGGGTCATCGCCGAAGTCGTGCGGATGAACACCGAGATCCAGCTGAACATGATGGCCACGACCGAGAGCTCGAAACCGGTCAGGTTGTAGTAGGACCATTCGCTCCACAGCTGGAAGGCCGCCCAGATCGCGCCAATGGCCGCGTAGGACAGCATATGGAACACCGCAGGGTAGCCAGGCAGCAGCACGACGGTGCCCAGCAGCAAGAAGATCATGGCTGCCGAGACCATCTGCACGAAGGCCGAATGCACTTCCATGGCCACGTCGAAGGGAACCAAGCCAATGCCGATAATGCCGACCGAGACAATCAGCAGGCACCAGCGCACGAGCCACGGCCGCGGACGCACCATTCGTGCAATCCTGTATCTTTCCAGCGCCGGGCGGCAACGGTAGGACTGCGCCAGGCGGACCAGGTCGCGGGTCAGGAACTCGGTGAAGGCCGCCAGCACCAAACCGGAAATCACCAGGGTGAGGTTGAAGGTCCAGAAGGAGCCCATGCCGGCCTGCGTTGTTCCCAGCGAAGAGAACATGCTCTGCCACCAGCCTTGGTCTTCAGCCAGCAGCATGCTGATCAGCACGCCAGCGCCCATGAAGATGCCCAGCACCACGGAAAGTGATTCCGCGTTGATCCGCGCGGTTGCTTCCAAGGACAGGTAGGCGGAGATGCCCGTGGCGACGCTGACCGCCAACGCGCCTGCCAGCACATCCAGATGCAGCCCGTAGAAGGCCTGTTGGAACAAATGGAACACAACCAGCAGGATCATGACAGAACTGGCTACGTGCACCAATACGAGGCCCAGGGCCGTGATGATCTGGCGCCATTTGGGGATCTTCTTCAGCCACGGTTCACGTGCCCGCAGCATCGAACGGAAAGCATAGGCGCTGCTGGTTCCGGCCGAGACAGCACCGCAAGCGGCGGAGACGATGCCCACGGACTGATCGCCAAAGAGCGGCGGACGCTCGCCGGCAAAGACAATGAGCCCCACAACCAACCCGAATAGGGAACAGAACAGGCCAGCCCACAGGGCACGGCGCTCAATGTCTAGTTCGCTGACTCGTTTGCTGAGAGTTACATCGGGATATTGGGAATGCACGGAGTACATTCTCTCATTTTCATTGAAGAACGTGTACCGCTCGCGGCGCCGCCGCACACCGCGCAGCAGCGCACTGCGCTAGTGGGAGGCCAAGTCGACCAAGCCGCTTGCCATGAGGCTCAAGGCACCGCCGAAGGCAATCAGTATCACGAATGCGCGACTGAATTTTTGCGGGATCCTCGGAGCCAGGTAATTGCCCAGCAAGATGCCCAGCACCATCGCACCAAGACAGGCACCCCACTGCTGCCAATCCAGTTGAGGCATGCCGCCCTTGGCGGCCAGGGACGTCAGCGACAGCACCAGGAAGTAGAGCTGCACGGAGATGGCGAATTGCGCCTGCGGCCAGCGGCTGGCCACAGCGTATCCCGCGATGGCCGGGCCGGAGACACCGGCCGTCACCGACATGAAACCGGAAACTGCCCCGGCACCGACGGCCAATCCCTTGCTTTGGGCCAGCGCTAGATTTCGAATCATGAAACTCGAAACCAGTGCCAGGATCACCATGAACGAAATGCCGATGGAAAGCCATGGACCCTCCAGCGAGTTCGCCAGCCAAACCCCCGGAACGGTCATGAGCATGGCCGGTATGAGCATGAAGGCGACCTTCCGGTACTCGACCTGACGGAAGACCTGCGCAAAGATCAGCAAACTGCTGCAGGCGCCGAGCAGGTTGACCAGCATGACCCCCTCATGGGGTCCCAAGACCATGACCAGGAAGGGCGAGGAGACCAGCGCGAACCCCATTCCAGAGATCCGTTGCGTGGAGGCGCCCACGAAAACCGCAGCTGCCAAGCCGATTACCGCCACTAGTTGCACGCTGCCTCCGCTTTCCCGATTCCCATCCTCTATTACGTTAGTCCACGGCCAATGAGTCAATTGAATGGAGCCCGCTTCAGTTGGAGTTTTACGCTGTAGAGGTGAGCAATGACGTAGATTTCCTGATTATCGGCGGCGGCGCGATGGGCTCGGCGGCCGCGTGGTCCCTGGCCTCTGCCGGGCACGAGGTCCTGCTGCTGGAACGCTTTGCCCCGGGGCATATGGAGGGCGCCTCGCACGGAGCAACCCGCAACTTCAATCCTGCTTACACCGAACTGGAGTATCTTCGCCTGCTGCAGCGTTCCGACGCTTTGTGGGATTCGCTTTCCGAGCAAGCCGGCACTCTGCTGCTGGAACGCACCGGATTGGTCAATCACGGAATCGTTGCCGAACAACGGGCAATGCAGCAGAGCCTCGCCCACGCAGGATTCGGCAGCGAGCTGCTGAGCATCGCTGCGGCAGAAGAGCGTTTCGCGGGAATGAAGTTCGAGACCGAAGTCCTGCATATCCCCGCCGGCGGCCAGATCAATGCCGATCTTGCGGTAGCTTCGCTGCAGAAGCTGGCCGTAGCGCACGGAGCTGCCGTGGAATACGGGCACCGGGTGACCGCTCTGCAGGTGCTTGCCGATGACCGTGTCGAGGTGCAAGTCCAGCACCAGGGCACCGTTTCGGCTATCCGGGCCCGCCATGCCATCGTCACCGCGGGGGCTTGGACCGCGCTGCTGCTGGGCGATGCGCTCAAGCTTCCTGCCATCCACGTCACCGAAGAGCACCCGGTGCATTTCGCGCAGAAGGACCTGCCGGCGCACTGGCCGGGGTTCAACCACACCCTGGATCCGGCACGGGATATCGGATCACGCGTCTTCGGGCCCATCTACGGCATGCGCACCCCGGGGGAAGGCATCAAGGTGGGCTGGCATGGTTCCGGACGGATCATCGATCCGGAGCACCGGCCGCACCAGGCCAGCGACGAGCAGCTGCGCGGACTGCAGGACTACGCGGCACGCTGGCTTCCGGGAGCGGATCCTTCGCGCTACGAAACGGTGTCCTGCACCTACGCCAACACCGCCGACGAGCACTTCATCCTCGATTCGCTGGGGCCGGTCACCGTCGGCGCGGGATTCAGCGGCCACGGCTTCAAATTCGTGCCCGCCATCGGCGAATACCTGGCCGACCTGGCCCTGGGCCGGCGTGCGGCCGACCCCCTGTTTTCCGCGACTCGCACGGCGGCGAAACCGGTCTTCCTGGAACGCCGCCGCGCGGTCGGCCTGGGCTAGGGGCCTATTCCCGTTCGGTGGCGGGCAGCTGCTGGGTGATGCAGTGGATGCCGCCGCCGCGGGCGAACAGCTCGCGCGCATCCACGCTGGCCACTTCCCGTCCGGGATAGGCCGCCTCCAGGATGCTCGCGGCCTGGTGGTCGTTGGGATCATCGAAGCTGCAGGCGATGACCCCGCCGTTGGTCACCAGGTGGTTGATATAGGAATAGTCCACCCAGTCCTCGGCATCGCGCAGCACCGTCGGCGCCGGAACGGCAATGAGCTCCAGCGCCCGTCCCTGCGCGTCGGTTGATTGCTCCAGCCGTTCGCGCACCGCCTGCGAAATCGCGTAGTCCGGGTGCCGCGGATCCTGCTGGTCGTGGTAGAGCACCACGCCGGGCCGGGCGAAGCAGGCGACGATGTCCACGTGGCCGCGCGTGCCGAATTCCTCGTTGTCGCGGCTCAGCCCGCGATCGAGCCAAATGGTCTTCCGGGTTCCGAGCAGCCGGGCGAACTCGTCCTCTATGTCCTTCTCGGTCTTGCCCGGGTTGCGGCCCGGATCCAGCTGGACGCTGCGCGTGGCCAGTACCGTGCCCTCGCCGTCCACGTGGATCCCGCCGCCCTCGTTGGTGATCGACGCCCGAATCTCCTCTGCGCCAGCAAGGCGCGCGACATGGCCCGCCACCAGTCGGTCCTTGTCCCAGGACGCCCAGCTCTGCGCGCCCCAGCCGTTGAAATTCCAGTTCACCGCCTTGAGCTGGCCCTGTGCGGTGCGCACGAAGCTCGGGCCGGAATCACGCATCCAGGCATCGTCCAGCGGGTGCAGGCAGTAGCTGACCGCATCACCCAGATGGCGCCGGGCTGCGGCTTCGCTGGCCGGGTCCACCACCATCGTGACCGGGGTGAAAGCGCTGACCGCCCGGGCCACGGCGCTCCAGGCGGCGCGGGCCGCTTCGGCCTGCGCTTCGGTTTCTCCCAGCGTGTAGCCGCCGGAGGGAAATGCCATGAAGATGCGCTCATGGGCTTCGGTTTCTGCCGGCATGCGCAACTCAGGCATGGGTCTGCGTCCGTTCTCCCAGCTGGGCGTCTTCGCGCGGCGCCGCCAGCGCCGCGTAGGTATCGGGACGGCGGGTGCGCAGGAAGGGGAAGAGCTCCAGCCAGTCACGCCGGGCGTCCAGGTCCAAGGTGGCCACGAGCACCGCTGAGGCATCGCGCGGGGCGCGGGCCAGGATGCGGCCGTAGGGGTCCGAGATGAATGACGAACCGTAGAAGTCCAGTGCTCCCTCGTCGCCCCACCGGTTGGGGACAACCATGAACAGCCCGTTGGCAATGCCGTTGCCGATGATGGTCTGGCGCCACAGCGGCTCGGTGTCGAAGTCCGGGTGGTCCGGCTCGGAACCGATTGCGGTGGGATAGGCCAGCAGGTCCGCTCCGGCCAGCGAATAGATGCGCGGCGGCTCGCTGAACCATTCATCCCAGCAGGTGGGCAGGCCCATGGCCAGGTCCCCGAGCGCCGCGATGCGGTGCACCGGATAGGGCTCGTCATTGGGCCCTTCGCGGAAGTATTTGTCCTCGTAGTAGCCTGCGGTCCGCGGAATATGCAGCTTGTTGGTCAGCGCGACGATCCGGCCCTGCGGGGAAAGAACCACTGCGGTGTTCAGTCCCAACCCGTCGGCGGCCGGAGCCTTGCGGAACAGCGAGATGTGCACGTGCAGGTTGTACTTCGCGGCCATCTCGCGGGCGAAGGCCACGGTCGGCCCGTTCTCCAGATCCTCGGCGGTCTCGTCCGCGGCGTCGGCGTCCGGGATCTCGAAGGCCGGATATTTGCCCAGGGTCAATTCCGGGAGGAAGACGATGCGCGCGCTATGCTTGGCCGCGCGGGCAATGCCGTCCTCCAGTTCCCCGCGCAGTTCCCGCGGGTCTTCACGCCAGCGGTGCTGCACCAGCGCAATGGTGATCTCGCCGCGCGACTTGGCTTCGGCACGCGCTGGGGAAACGGGTGGTTCAAGGGCCAGGATCTCTTGCATTGGGCTCCCCTTCAGATATTAAACGAATGGTATTCGTTTACAGATTAGGTCCAGCGACGGCCTCGGCGCAAGAGATTTAACGAATGACTTTCGTTTATTTGTGTAAGCTCTACCCAGAACCTTCAACAACGGGAGAATTCATGGCCAGGCCTTCCAAGCCGAAGCTCAGCACCGCCGCGATCGCCGATGCCGCACTCAAGCTCGTCGACGCCCATGGCGAGTTCACGCTTCCGCAATTGGCCAAGGCCCTCTCGGTCTCCGCTTCGTCCCTGTACAACCACGTGTCCGGCAAGGATGAGATCATCGAGCTAATGAGAGGCCGGGCCATGTCGGCGATCAGCCTGCCAGATAGCGTTTCCAGCGACTGGCAGGAGATCGTACAGCAAATTGCCACGTCCTACTGGGAGTCGTATTCAAGGCACCCACGGCTGATCCCGCTGCTCACCAGCCACACAGTCCGCGACAGCACCACGCTGCGCGTCTACGATGCACTGGCCGAGGCCTTCGCTATGGCCGGGTTCGAACCGAAGCGGCGGCTACAGGCCATCACGATCGTCGACTCCTTTGTGCTCGGATCCGCCTTGGATGCGGCGGCACCTGAGAATGTATGGGAAATCGACGGAGAGTCGACACGCGCTTTCAGCGAGACACTGGCCACTGCCCTGGGCGACGAGGACCGGGCGTCAAAGACCTTTGCGGTGGGCCTTGATCTGATTATCAATGGTCTATATTCGCTGCCAGGCTAGTGCGGTTGGCAGGTTAAACGCTTGTTGCTGCCCAGAAGTCCAGCGCTGCCATGAATTTGAGTAAAGCTCACCGGGGCTGAACTCCATGATCCGTAATTCGCCCTGATCGCCACCGTGAATTTTCTGTCGAAGCCTACGAGCAAATCCAGCAGGGCACCCAGTAGACCCTGGCTCGAAGACAGGGATGTCGTGTAGCTTCGCGTGTTGCCAGCAAGCGACTCTGTCTTTACCGTCGAGCTGCCATTGAGTTGTCCGGTGATGGTATAGGACGTTGGTTCTGGTCCGGAAACTGACCAATCGAATCGGATGGTTTGCTGGTCCCCGACATTGCCTGTGCATTTAGCGTTGGCTGGGGGCAGAGCCGTGAGCGCAGTAGCCGTGGCGGAAGCCGCCGCTTGGCTGGAGAAAGCTGCCTGGGTTTGTTCGATTTGAATCGGCAAAAGGCACAACGTGAGCATTGAAAACATGCCAGCCATCTGAATCAGGGTCCGTCGCCGAGATCGTTGCGACATGGATTCCCGACTAGCTCCGGATACCCGAAATTCAGTGGCTTGATGCTCGCGACCAGCAAAAGGGCCTGGGTCCATTTCGGCCTCATTCATGCCCTGCCCGGATGAAAGTCGGCCGCTTCCACCATCCCTCTTGATGAACGCGACATAGAGCAGGTAGGCGCACAGCAGTCCGCCGAGAAAATAGGCCCATGGCTGGGACAGCCACGATACGACGTAGCCCAGGACCGGTACACTGGCCAGCAGTTTGTCGACGCTGTCCACCGCATACGGTTGCAGGTCCGCGACGGGATTGGCATCACCCTTGAGGACCAGCCCCGCGTCCGTCTTTTCGACAACCCGGTGCGTCACCCGCACTTCGTCACTGATCACCACCGAAACCACGTCGCCCACGGCGACGTCCTCTACCGCGGTCGGAACAGCCAGCCCCAGGGAACCGGTGGGGATGCCCGGTCCCATTGATCCCGAGGCGAAAACCAGGGGCTTGATCCCGAAAGCCAACGCCAGCACCGCCATGACCAGGCACAGGGTCCCGGCCGCGGCGCAGGCGTTCAGCACGAGGCGCTGGAACAGCGTCAGCGAAGATCCTGTGCGGGGTCCAGTTCGATTCAACTTCATCTCATGAACCCACCGTCGAGGTGAAGTCCAGGGTGATTGCCGTCGTGGCGCCCTGCAGGGTATTGGCCGCGGTTACTGGCAGCGAGTACTGCACGCACAGGGTTTCGCTGCTGCCGGCGGCCAAGGGCCTGGCGGCCGAGGCACTGCCGAACTGGGATCCAGCGTTCTTCGACAGCAGCGTGGTTCCGCCCGAGCAAGTAACGCTGGAGCCGGTGCCGCTGACCGTGGCGCCTGTTTTTACAACGATATTGAGTGCCGCCCCCAGCGCAGCGTTGCCCGATTCGGTGATTCTTCCGCCGAAAACATAGGGCGCCGAGATGGAACCGGTGTTCTTCACTGTCACGACGGATGCCGATGTCGAGCCCGGAAACAGGTTATTGCCGCTGATGGGCATCTGGTAGCTGGCCGAGGTTGCGCTGGTCGCAGTAGCTCCAACTCCCAGGGCAACGGTGGCCGTGCTGACGTTCGAGGTAGCTGTCGCTTGTCCGGTCCATGAGGCCAGCGTCGAGACGGTGCCGAATCCTACGAGGACGCCCAAGGACAGAATTGCCTTGATGCGCATTGAACGGTCGCTCATTCTTCCACTCCGTCCGTTTCAAGTTCCTTTTGTTTCCTTCGTTGCGCAGCAAGCAACGATAATCCCCCGATACCCGCGATGCCTGCCGCCGCAAGCAGCGCCGCACCGCGGAACCCGGTATCTCCGAGCCCATCATGCCGCTCGGGAGGATCCGATTGGGGCAGCTCTTCCCTCGGCGCATCACTGTCGGGCGAATACCCTTCGTCAGGCGGCCGCGAAGAATCCGGAGCTTGCCCATCTCCGCCTGCTAATTCGACGGCGTCGATGCGCACCTGCAACGAAGGCACCTGCTGGTCCTCCGACTCATTTTTCGCCGACCAGGGCAGTCCGACCCTCAGTCCGAATTCCGCGGCTTTGTCCGGTTCCAACCGGACTACCGTGGCTCCGGCTGTTTCGAAATAGATCCTGGTTGACGCAGCGGGCTCGATCGTCCGGATGCGGACTTCGATATCCGACTCCCGGTCATTGCGAATCCACAAGGATCCTGTGGATTCAACGCCCGGCGCCAAGACCGGGGCTCCTCCAAATACCTGCGGTGGGGCATCGGAATAGACCCGGCCGTCCAAGCTGTAGCTTAGGCCCTGGTCAGTTTCCGCGGCTGATGCGGGCAGTGCCAGACCGAGTGCCGCGCAGGGAATCACGGCCGTCATGGCCGCGCGGGCTGCAAGAAAACGGAGCTTCATCGATGCCCTTTCCCCTGCCGTTCACGCCATGCCCCGCCGAACATCACCAGCGAATACACGATCAATCCGCTCGTTGCGATCCAGGTCAGCCACGTTCTCTGCTGGAGTGACAGAGCGCTGTTCACGTATCCCAGGAGCGGGACGGAATACCAGAGCTTGCCCCGGATCTGTTCGGGTTGCACCGGCTCGTCATCGGCATTGTTTGCATCCCCGCGGAAAATGAATTGTTCTTCCCCGCCCAGGCTCGCGCCGATAGCGGAAACACGGTGCGTAACGACTTCAGGCTCACCTGATTCCAGCTGGTAGGTGGCAACCTCGCCAATGCGAAGGTGCTGTGGGTCAATCGGCTTCACCACCACCAAAGTACCGGGCGGCAAATGCGGCCGCATGGATCCGGTGAGCACGGTATACGCCGTCGCCCCGCCCAATTTCGGAACCACGATCATGACGGCAATCAGGGCAAGGACGATGAACAGCACGAGCCAGGAAAGCACCTGACCGCACCACCACCGGATCCCTGTGCGTTCCTGCTGTTCCCTGCGCCGGACGCGATTCCCAATTGTCATCGTTGCTGCCCCGCGAACCCCAGCTTGAGCGCTACTTTCCCGCCGGAAGCCGTTTGAGGTGCCCCGGAGGGAACCGAAACACGAATGCACAAGGCCTCATTCGCCATCGCCGGCGCGGCGCGCAGCACCCTGGCAGCTGCGAAGGAGGCGGTGGATCCCAGCGGCCCGGCATACAGCCGTTCCCCGGCCAACGGCTGGTCGGCTTCGCAGGCCGCTTGGTCCATGCCGGAATAGATGCTCAGTTGCAAAACGCTGGACAGGGCACGATCAGCGGCAGTCGGCGAAGCGGTCGCATTGACCGCCCCATCCAGCTGATAGGTCAAGTCCACAGTGCCAGCATTGCTGATCACCAGTGATGCTTGCGTAAACGCCCCGGGGATCAGCTCGCTGCCGGACAGCTTCGCGAACTGGTGCTCGGTTTCGCCACCGGCCAGCAATGCCAGCGAACCGGTTTTCAAGGCTGGCGGATCCACCGTGCTTTCGGCGCGCCAAGTTGCGGCCGTGCCTTGCGCGCTGATACCCAGCATCAAGAGCACAACCGCGACTATGGCGAACTTCAAGGGTTTGGGCATGCACCAGCCAATCCACGATCCATGACTAAGCGCGGACTTGGTCCAAGGTCAGCGTCAGCGCTTCAAGATCCAGCGGCTGGTCGTAGGTCGACGGCGGGGTGTCCCCTACCGCTCCTTCGGCAAAGGTGACGGTGATCAGGAATGGAACTGAATAGGTGCCCGGATCGGCAAAGCTCAGTGTGCCGTCAGCTTCCTCCGTAATCCCCGGCGCCGATGCGTCGACCTGCAGAGCGACGGTCACGTATCCTTCCAACGCTCCCAGCGCCGTAGCCGCCTGGTCGACGCTCAGGGATCCAGCAATGTTCTTGCCTTCGGCATCGATGGTGGCGGTCTGGCTGAACGCAACGACGTCGCCGGGAACGAGCTGCTGGGTTGCCGGGTCGAACGGCTCGGGCGCTTCCGGATTGCTGATGTCCTGCCAGTTGCCCTCCCCGTTGGTCGTCAAGTTCAGGTGGCCGGTTTCCACGGTGCCCGCGTCAATAGTCTGCTGCGCCTGCCAGCGCGCGATCGTTCCAGCGCCGCCGAGCAACAGCGCTCCGGCTGCAACAGCAGCAATGGTTGCCTTGGTTACTTTCTTCATGAATTACGCATCCTCAAAGTTTAGGTGCCCCCAGTGACACACACTTTAAGTAAAGCTTGTTTAGTAGGTTTTACAACCCCCGGACGTCACATGACAATGCCGCCGGCTTGCACCGCTAAAGGAAACAAGACAACCGCCGTGAAAACGTATTCTCATGCCATCGAAAATTCTTGCTAACCAGCAGCTGACCAGTTCCTTTGCGCGAGGATTTCAACTCTCGAAACGATCCGGCGCCAGATGGCGAAAGATGGACGGCAAAGGCCATCCACCTGTCCATAAAAGTTTAGCTAGTTAGCGAATCAATCCGCCTTTTGGATAATGCGCGAAACGCCCGGGATCAGCTTTCCCGATCTGGCGCCGACGCAAACAGATTCAGGCCCATGGCACGCGAAAGCTGCCCGATGGCCAGCTGCGCGCGCACCGAGTTCCCGGCCATATCCAAGGGCGGCGAGAACGCGCCGATGGCACCCTTGCCCGGAGCTACCGCGACAATACCGCCAGAAACCCCGGACTTCGCCGGGATCCCGATCTCGAATAGCCACTCGCCAGAACGCTCGTACAAGCCGTTGGAGGCCACGGTCGCCAGGGTATCGCGGCAAACGTCTGCATCGACGACGCGCTTTCCGGTCACCGGGTTCACTCCGCCATCGGCCAGCGTCGCGCCCATGACGGCAAGATCATGCGCGCTGATATTCAGCGAGCACTGCTTGGTGTACACATCAACGGCATCCGCAGGTTCGTTCTCCAGCCGCCCATAGCTCTTGAGCAAATGCCCCAAGGCCTTGTTGCGCTCGTTGGCCAGCGATTCTGAGTGGTAGACCTCGTCATCCAGGCTCAGCGCCCGGCCGGCAAAGGCGGATAGCCCTTCCCGGACGTTCTCCCACTTCTTGGCAGCGGTCTTGCCGGGCATCATTGCTGTCGTGGCGATGGCGCCGGCATTGACCATGGGGTTCATCGGCAAGCCGTTGTTCAATTCCACGGCCATCACAGAGTTGAAAGACATGCCCGTATTGTTCACGCCGATGCGTTCGCGAACGACCTCGCGCCCGTGCTCTTGCACCACTAGCGCGTAGACGAACATCTTGGAGATCGACTGGATCGAGAACAGATGATCGCAATCGCCAACCATGTGGACAGAGCCGCCGACGTGGGACATGGCGATGCCAAAGAGATTGGGGTCCGCTTGGCCCAGGATCGGAATGTAGTGGGCAAGGAGCCCGTCGTCTGCATCCGCGTATCGCTCATGGGCTTCCTTGAGCAGGGAATCGATGCGATCATGTTCCAGCTCACCGGTAGAAACTTGCTGAACGACGTCGTCGAAATCGGTGGGAATAGTTTCGTTATTCCCTTCCGAAGGATAGGTCATCTTCACCTGCCTTTTAGTCCTGGGTCCGTTGATTCATGCTGCTTGATTTGACCTTATCAACAGCATTGCCGCTTAGCACCTTGGAACAGCCGTGAGCAGACAGGAAGCATTGGGCCAGTTCTCCCGGCACCCGCCCCAATCACGCGTCCACTTGGTATTCAATGCATGAATCGCATGTGTTTTCCCCTACATTGTGGAGCACCTTACAGCGCAATGCACCCGATCTGACTTAGCATTTCGTGTATGGCTAAGGGTATTACTTTTCATACGCGCAAGTGGGTTCGCCCAGAAGACTTGAACGCAAACGGCACGCTGTTCGGCGGCAGCCTGCTGCGCTGGATCGACGAAGAAGCTGCGATCTACTCGATCATCCAGCTGGGCAACAAGCACGTTGTCACCAAGTTCATGTCCGAGATCAACTTCATCGCCTCCGCAAAGGAAGGCGACCTGATCGAGATGGGCCTGACCGCTATCGACTTCGGCCGGACTTCGGTCACCCTGCGCGCAGAGGTGCGCAACATCTTCACCCAGGAATCGATCCTGACCATCGAGAAGATCGTCTTCGTGAACATCGGCGAAGACGGCAAGCCGGCACCGCACGGCTACGACCACATCACCTACACCCGCGATCGCATCCCGCTGGAAATCACCAAGGCACTGATCTAGTCCCCGCTTGAATGCCCGAAGCCCTCAAGAATTCAAGGGTTTGGTTCAAGGCCCCGCACGGCCGCGCTTAACTGCGTGCTCTAGCGGGGCCTTGTTTCATTTCAAGGTTAATCCCGCATAGCTCTTGCGCTCGGTTCATGCGTCCAGCAAAGTTGTTTTTGCACTGAGGAATTCCCCCGACGCAGAAGCGAGAAACCCATGGGCCAGATGATTTTCGTCAACCTACCGACCGCTGATCTAGCCAGAGCCGACAAGTTCTACGAGGCCATGGGCTTCACCAAGAACACGACGTTCTCCGATGAAAATGCCACCTCATGGATCATCGCCGAGAATATTCTCGTGATGGTGCTGCGCCAGGAGTTCTTCGCAAGCTTCCTGGTCAACGGCGATAAGCCGGCGCTCGGAAGCGGCCTGCGCGAAACCCTCAATGCCCTGTCGGCAGAAACCCGCGAAGGCGTCGACGACTTCGTCGCACGGGCCGAGGCCGGTGGCGGCAGCATCTACCGCCCGGCAGATGAGCCATTCCCGGGCATGTACCAGGCAGCCGTCCAGGACCCGGATGGCCACGTCTGGGAAATCGCGTGGATGAGTCCAGAAGCAATGGAAAACCCAGGCAGCTAGGCAGCTAGCCGACCTCGGAATTCCGCAGGTGCCGCAGCTCTTCTGCTTTGCGGCGCTTGCGGAACTGCTTCTTCATCCCCTTGGCCGGATGCATCGGCTCCGGCCAGCGGGGACGCAGCTGGTCCCCCAGGGTAATGCCGCGCATGCGCCGCCCGAACATCGGCAGCACCCACTGCCTCAGCCACTCCACGTCGCGCTGCGTGGCCTGCCAGAATCCGACCCGGTCCGCGGCGCCAAAGGGATCGAAAACCAGCTGGTGTGGATACCCGAGGATCTCCAGGATCCTGATGGCCATGTAGCGATGGCCGGCACGATTCATGTGCAGCTTGTCGATATCCCACATGCGCTTATCCCGGTACGCCTCCCAATTCCAGTAGTCAACGAGCACTACTGAGTCCGGATAGCGTTCAGCGAGCCGGCGCACGTGGTCATTGAAGCGCCAGTTGCGCCGCTTGAACGGGGCGAGCACCGGGTGCACGGGGATATCGAACCCGGTGAACAGCAGGACCTTGGCACCCGTGGAAACCAGGGCTTCGACAGCTTGCGAGTATCGGGCAAGGAATTCCTTCATGTCCTTGCGGAATTCAAGGATGTCGTTGCCGCCGGCATAAAAGGTGATCACCTCCGGCCTGAGTTCCAGGGCTATGGGGATCTGCTCGTCGATAATCGACTGGAGCCGTCGGCTGCGGATTCCCAGGTTCACGTACTGCCACTCGGGATCCGCTTTGGATAGCTGCTTGGCCACGCGATCGGCCCATCCGCGTACCCCGTTGGGCAGCCTCGGTTCCCAGTCCCCCACGCCTTCGGTAAAGGAATCCCCGATCGCCATAAACAGCCGTCCCATGATTGGCTAATCTACAAGGAACAGTTGACTAAGCAATGACGGGAAAACGAACTCCACCACTCTTTTAGATGACAATGGCGTGCAGTCGGTCTATTGGCATAAGCTCATCGTGCCGCAGACAAGCTCTTCATCACCGATAAACCCGGAACCATAACGAAATCCTCGGATACAAGCCGAGCAATATCGTCTGCAATGCCAGAGGTGTCCTTCCCCATGTTCGGTCCGGCTAGTTCGGGAAGCTCGCGCACCACGCTGACGGCAGCAGATTCAATGGCCATTGCGGCCCGCTCTTCTCCTAGATGCGCGAGCATCATCGCACCAGACAGGATCGCACCGACAGGATTGGCCCAGCCCTTTCCGGCAATGTCGGGAGCCGAGCCGTGGATGGCTTCGAACATGCTAGGTGAGTTTCCATCCAGATTGAGATTCGCGCTTGCTGCAACGCCCAGGCCACCCTGGATGACGGCTCCAAGGTCCGTGATGATGTCTCCGAAGAGATTGTCGGTAACTACTACATCGAATCTTTCCGGGGCAACAGGGAGATGGAAACACATGGCATCGACATGAACGTAGTCGACTTCAACTTCGGGATAGCGCCCAGAAACGTGGTCCACGACTTCCTGCCAAAGCTTCCCAGCTTCGATAAGTATGTTCTTCTTATGGCACAAGGTAAGTTTCTTACGCCGGCTCATAGCCAGCTTGAAGGAATACTCCACTACTCGCGAGATCCCCTGCCGGGTGTTGACCGATTCTTGGAGCGCCACAGTGTGAGGTGTATTTGCGTGGACTGTCGAACCTTGGCCAATGTAGGCACCTTCGGTATTCTCACGGACGATCACCAGATCGCAACGTTCAGGTGTCAGCCCGGCAATGGGGGTGGCGACGCCCGGGTAGAGCTTGACCGGGCGCAGGTTCACCGCCTGCTCGAATTCCTGGCGCATCGCTAGGATAAATCCGCGCTCAAGTATGCCTGGCTGCACTGCTGGATCCCCCATCGCGCCGAAGAGTATGGCATCATGGCCCCGCAGCTTTCGAGTCAACTGCGGGTTCCATAGCTCGCCGGTCTGCAGATAATGCTTAGCACCTGCGTCATAAGTAGTCAGATCCAGCGCGAAGCCGAATTTCTTCTCAGCTGCAGCCAAAACGTCAAGTGTTCCCCCCATGACTTCCGGGCCGATCCCGTCTCCGGGGATGACGGCAACGCTGTAGGTTTTCATTGGATAGGCCTTTCACTAGCGGCTAGGTGGTTTTGAAGTTCGTTGAAGTATTCGCGTACTCGGCGTTGTGCAGCCTTACCGTCTGATTCGGCTAAACACTCCAGGATGCCTACCTGGAGGTTCCGCAGTTTTCCGGTATTCGTCGGGAACCACGCGGTAGCTGGCAAATGCACTTCCTCGGTTATCCGCACAAGGGTCGAGAATCCTTGAAGATAGCGATTGCCCGATGATCCCAGCAGCAATAGGTGCACCTTGGAAGCATTATGTGGCGTGGCGGTTCCCGAGTTGCGCAACGCTTGAAGCAGGTCGGCGAGCAAGGGCCTCGATATCTTATCGACTGCCATGCCGCAGGCTGCCGATTCCAATAGTTCGCGGAATTTCAGTGCTTCACGCAGATTCGTTATGTCCATCTTCGTAACCGTGGCTCGCCCGTAGGAATCGAGCTGAACCACGCCTTCATGCTCTAGCAAGGCAAAGGCTTCACGCAAGGGTGTCCGACTGACGCCAAGCTCTTCGGAGAGCCGCTGCTGCGCCAAGACTTGTCCTGGCGCATACCGTCCCGAGAAGACTCGCTCACTGATGACGCCAGCAGTTTCCCGAGCCAGCGAAACGTTGCTCCTCCAGTCAAAAGCCACCGCCACCGCCTGTACTCGCACATCCGAATTTCTCGGTATCCCGAAGTGGAATTGTGAGCATTACTGTTCCCGGAGTTTCGCTTAATGTCAATGAATTCAACGTTTTAGAAGTGTGAAAGGGTCATTTTCCTCAAACCCGTTGACTGCGAGCTAGATCACTGATTAGCTTTGGTCATCTACTGGTCAGACCAGTAGGACTTCCATGGCGCCAATTCGAAAGTAGGAACGATGACTTCTCACTCAGATGCTTACCCTGCGGGATTGCCCATCGGCGATCGGTGGGTGCACTGCGCGGAAACAGCCCCCGTTATTTTCCCTTTCGATGGTTCAGTAGTTGCGCACGCGCCTGTAGGCTCCGCGGCACTAGCCAGCCAGGCATTGGACGCCGCCCAAAGCGTCGCCAAGGAAGTTGAGAGGCTGAGCACCGGCACCAAGCGGTCAATCCTCTTGGCGGTCCATCACAAGATTTCCGAGCACCGCGAAGAGCTCGAGAATCTCCTGGTCCTCGAAACCGGCAAACCCCTGGTGGACTGCCGGGTAGAAGTTGCGCGCACCCTGACCACATGGGCCGCGGCAGCCGAAGAAGTTGCGAACCTGCGCGGCGAAACAGTACCCCTGGATCTGCAGGCCAGCGGCGATGGCATGATTGGGTACTGGACCCGTAAACCGGCAGGAATCGTGATCGGCATCGCCGGTTTCAATTACCCTTTGCTCTTGGCCAGCCATAAGCTTGCGCCAGCGCTGGCGGCTGGGTGCCCGATCATCATCAAGCCAGCACCGAATACTCCTCTGTCCACGTTGTGGGCTGTGCACTTGATCCGCGAAGCCCTCGCCGCCCATCAGGTCAGCACCGCAGCGGTGCAGCTGGTTACCGGCGGCATTGACGTTGGCGAGACATTGGTCGCAGACCCTCGCTCAGCGGTGGTTTCCTTCACCGGGTCCGCGGCCGTCGGCCACCAGATCGCCAAGAATGCGGCACCACGCAAGGCAGTGCTGGAGCTGGGGTCTAACACCGGTTTCATTGTCGCCGAGGACGCCGACATCCATGCAGCAGTCGATGCCGTGCTACGCGGGGGGTTCTATGCCAACGGGCAAGCCTGCATCTCTGTTCAGCGCGTTCTGCTCGATGAGAAAATCGCTGGCGACTTCCAGCGGGAGCTGCTGGCGCGCATCGGCGAAATAGCGGTTGGCGACCCCCGCTCGGAACAGACCCGGGTGGCTCCGCTGATCAATAAGGCATCCACCGGACGCGTGCTGTCATGGATCGAGAAGGCAAAAGAACGCGGAGCACAGGTGCTGACCGGCGGAGGCTTGCTAGGAGAATCCATCCAGCCCACGATTCTGAGCGGCGTCCCGTCCGATGCAGAACTATGGTGCGAGGAAATATTCGGTCCTGTCATCTGCTTGCGCACGGTGCCTGACCTCGATGCAGCTTTTGAGCTGGTGAACGATTCACGATACGGACTGCAGGCAGCCATTTACAGCAAGTCGCTGAAGACGGCCTTCCGCGCCATCGATGAACTGGAAGTTGGCGGTGTCGTAGTGAATGAAATCCCGGGATTCCGGTCAGACATCATGCCCTATGGAGGAGTCAAGGACTCCGGGATCGGCCGTGAAGGCCCCCGCTTCGCAATGGAAGAATTCACTGTCACCCGGATGGCCATCATCCGCCCGTAGCCCGAGGCAACATAAACGAAGGACAACACAATGGATTACACGCAGCTCTTCCAATTTGCCGGCCAGCGCGTCATGGTCATCGGTGCAGGCAGCGGCATTGGCCGTGAAGCGGCTCTGGCCCTCGACGCCCACGGCGCCCACGTGATTTGCGCCGACCGCGATGTCGAAACCGCGCAGGAGACCGCCGACATGCTCAGCAGCGGTTCCACGGTTATCGAGCTCGACGTTCTGGATATTCAATCTGTTCAGGCCGCTTCCAATGAATTCAATGACATCGCTGCCCTGGTGTTCACCGCTGCCACGAATGTCCGAAAGCGCATCGTCGACTACACGATGGAAGAATTCGACCGCGTGGTGAATTTGAACCTGAGGGCTTCATTCGGACTGATCCAGGCCTTCGCACCTCGGCTGGCAGCCAATGGCGGCGGATCCATCATTGGCATCTCGTCCATTCGCGCATCAGTTGTCGAGCCCGGGCAAAGTGTCTATGCGGCCACCAAGGCTGCACTGGTCCAGCTGGCCCGTACCGCGGCCGCCGAATTCGGCCCGCAGGGTGTCAGGGTCAATGTTGTTGCCCCAGGGGTTGTTGAAACCCCTCTGACCGCACAGATCAAGGCCAACCCCGGCTGGTACAACGCCTACGCCCAGAAGAGCGCCTTGGGCCGCTGGGCCAGGCCAGAGGAAATGGCTGGAGCCATTGTCTATCTTGCATCGCCGGCATCGAGCTTCGTGACTGGTTCGGTGCTCACCGTCGATGGCGGTTGGACCGCCATCGATGGTCGTTTCACCCCACCGAACTAGGCGGTGGTGCCAAGGATTCTTCAGACAGACCACCACGAAAGCGACTTAAGATGTCACAGACACCAGAGGTGCCAGCTGCAACTAAGACGCGCGCTTTTGAAGCCATCGTCAGTTCCATTGAAAGCCAGGTACTTAGCGGCGAACTGAAAATCGGGGATCATCTGCCCGGAGAGCGTGAACTTGTAACCCAGTTTGAGGTGAGTCGTTCATCGGTGCGTGAAGCGATGCGGGTCTTGGAAAGCAACGGGATAGTTGCCTCTAGGCCGGGTGATCCGCGCGGAGCGGTTGTCCTCTCTCCCACGTCAGCGCCTTTGCGCAAAATGATAAGCCGTTTGGCCACGACCTCTTCGTCGAGCCTCGCGGATCTGCTCATTTATCGCATGACCATGGAATCTTCGGCCAATTCGCTGGCCGCAACGCGACGTTCCGATGCGGACTTATTGAAGCTCGAGAAGGCGATGGCGCGGATGCGGGCGGCGCGTTCGCAGAGCCAAAGCGCTTTCAGCCAGGCAGACCTCGATTTCCATGACGTGATCGCGCAGGCCAGCGGCCATGCACTGCTGCAGATTACCGGCGAAGCAGTCCGCCAGTCCATCGAGCAGCTCATCACGTCCAGCATTGAACAAAGTTCCGATGGCGAGGCTTTGATGCAACGCACCCTCGACCATCATCACGAGGTCTTCATGGCCATCCAGAAGCAAGATGCGCATCTGGCTGAGCATCTTGCCCGCAGCAGCCTGTTCGAATACTACGGTCATCTGGTACCTGCCGATGACCGGACAGCTCTTGCCGCGCTGGCGTCCTTCGGACAGGCCACGCAAACCAGCTGATTTCCCGATACTGCAGATCAGAACAACAAGCAGGACACAGCAACTGCGGTGGTTGCTGTGCCCTGCTTATACGGGATTTTCAGTCCAAGTTCGACCACTGCGGTTTGGCGCTATCTGGCCGAGCTGCCTCATACCAGCTGGCTGCGCGAAGCACATCGTCATCGGTTCCAACTGCTCCGGCCAGCTGCACGCCAATGGGCTTGCCCTCGGACGTGAAACCGCAATTGACGGTAGCCGCTGGCTGACCGGACATGTTGTACGGGACGGTGAAGGCAATATGGCCCATGGTGGCGTCAGGATCCACCACTGGCATCGGTTGTTCCGCAGGAAAAGCAGCCATCGGGGAGACCGGAGAGATGATGAGGTCATACCCGGCGGTAGCCGCGATGGTCACCTTCTGCATCTGGTCGATCGCACCGAAATTCCTGATCGTGTCGGCGCCATCGAACTTGGCTCCTCCTTCGCACCAGCGCACGATGTAATCCAGGACCTTCGCCTGCTCGCTTTCGCTCAGTTCACGGAAATCGGCCCAGGACCGGGTACGCCAAAAGCGGTCAAGCTGGTCAAGCATGCCTTGGTCGATGAAGGGCTGCAACTCTTCCACCCTGGCACCGTCCTGCGCAAAAGTGTCCGCTACCGACTGCACCGCCGATCGGATTTCGGGGTCGACAGCGACCCCAGCGTTAGCTTCAAGCTGCAACCCGATTCTCATCCCGCGGACGCTGCCAAGCTTTGACTGCCATTGCATGGCCGGATAGGCCCGTGCCGAATAGTCACGGATATCTGGTTGTCCGAGCACTGACATGAAAAGGGCAATGTCATCCACGGTACGTCCCATCGGGCCGGCCGCCCGGCCAATGTACGGGACATCCAGGGGAATCAATCCTGCACTGGGTTTCAGTGTTGCCAACCCCTGCCAGCCGCCGGGCAGGCGAATGGATCCACCGATGTCGGTGCCGACATGCAGTGGCCCGTATCCAGCAGCAGCCGCCGATCCCGCACCCGCACTGGAGCCACCGGTGGTCCATCCAGGGTTCCAAGCGCTACGCGATATTCCGTGAAGGCTGGAAACACCCGAAGAGAGCATGCCCCAGTCCGGCATCGTAGTCGAGCCAGCCAGGATGCCGCCGGCTTCAAGAATCCGATCGGTGATCGGCGCGTTCTGCGTGGGCACCTTGGGGTTGGATAGGGCCGTTCCCGAAGGCATCGGGATGCCCTTGCGTGCTATGTTCTCCTTGACCGTTGCCGGCACCCCGTCTAGTGGACCGAGCGCTGTTCCGCTGGCCCAGCGTTGCTCGCTTTCGCGTGCCTGGCTCAGCACGTCTTCCGGATCGAACTGGTACATCGCGTTGAGTACCGGTTCACGTTCCTGAACCCGTTTGATGACCGACTCTGCTACATCCACCGGCGAGATGTCCTTCGCAGCATAGGACGCGTGAAGTTCCTGCGCGGACAGCTGGTGCAGTGCGGTGGTGTGTTCAGAAAGCTGGGACATGATGGCCTCTCAAGGAAAATGAGCATTACTAGCGCAGGGCCAGTTCGTTGCGCAGGGACATGGATGAATTCACCAAAGTCCGCGTATACGCATGCTGCGGACTGTCATAGATCTGTTCGGTGGTTCCGCTTTCGACGATCCGCCCTTCATTCATCACCACGACGTTGTCGCAGATATGCCGCACCACGCCAAGATCGTGGGAGACGAAGACGAGGGTCAGATGGTAGTCGTCGACCAAGTCCGAAAGCAGGTTCAGTACTTGGGCCCGGACGGAGACATCAAGAGCGCTGACCGGTTCATCAGCCACCAGCACCCGAGGCTCGCAGATCAGCGCACGAGCAATGGAGATTCGCTGGCGCTGTCCACCGGAGAATTGATGCGGGAAGCGCTCCGCGGCATCGGCCGGCAGTCCCACCGATCCGAGCATCTCTGCGACCATCTTCCGGTGCTTGGCGCTATCCACCTTTTGCCCCGGAACAAGCAAAGGCTCAGCGATAATGTCGCGGACACGCATCCGCGGATCCAGCGATCCCATGGGATCCTGGAAAACGATCTGCAGCTGCTGGCGCAATTGGACCAGATCCCGCTCCTTGGCCCCTGCAACCTCGCTTCCTGCCACACGAACACTGCCTGAGGTGGGTTGGTCCAGACCTGCCAAGATGCGCAAGAGGGTGGATTTTCCGGAACCGGATTCACCGACCACACCGAAACGTTGCCCGGCAGCAACGTCAAAGGAAACGCCTTTCAACGCATGCACCTCCGACCGCTTCCCGAAGAGCGACGAGCGTCCGACAGGATAGATTCGCGTCAGGTCCTTGACACTGATCAACGAGGGCACTTCGGGAGCAGTGTCCCCCGCGGCCTGGTCGTGTTCCCGGAGATCGCTTATTTCCGCGTTTGCTGCTTCCACGACTGGCTGCGCTTCGGCCAAAGGCGGGATGTAGGAAGCGGCCGAAGCCACGGTGAATAACCTGCCGTCGGCATCTGTGGCATTCAGGTCCGAGGCAGCCAGCAGTCCTCGGGTGTAAGGGTGTTGCGGATTGCTGAATACCTCGCCGGTATCGCCTTCTTCAACCACTTGGCCGTTGTTCATCACCAGCACCCGGTCGCAGACGTTGGCGACCACCGAAAGGTCATGGGTGATGAACAGCAACCCGGTGCCGCGTTCTTGGACCGATTCCAAGATCAGATCCAGAACTTGGCGTTGAACCGTAACGTCCAAAGCCGTGGTCGGTTCATCGCAGAGCAAGAGACCCGGGTTATTCGCCAAGGCCATCGCCAGCATGGCGCGCTGTCGCTGGCCTCCAGAAAGCTGGTGCGGATAAGAGCGGGCGGCCCGTGCCGGATCCGGGAGCTTAACCGATCCGAGCAGTTCCACCGCACGAGCCTGAGCCGCTGATTTTGAAGCGACGGTCTTATGACTGGTCATAATTTCCGCGACCTGCGGACCGACTTTCATCAGCGGATTCAATGCGGTCAGCGGCTCCTGGAAGACCATGCTCATATCCTTGCCACGGATTTTCTGCAGTTCCCTGTCAGTTGCCTCGACCAGATTCCGTGGGTGACCCGCAAGCTGGATGGAGCCACTGGCGCTGACACCTTCCGGGAGCAACCCCATAAGGGCGGATGTGGTCATGGACTTTCCGGAACCAGATTCGCCAATCAGCCCTACACGATCCCCCGGATTCATGCGCAGATTAAAGTTCGAGACAAGCGTGCGGTGCTTGGTGCTGATTGTCAGGCCCCTGACATCTATCAGAGCGCCGGTAGTTGTTTTCTTATCCATGGATTACCGATCTCCATTCAGTTTCGGATCGAACCGATCACGCAGACCGTCACCAAGCAAGGTGAAGCCCAACACTGCAACGGCAATGGCGGCGCCCGGCCAAACGGCGAGCATCGGGAAGGTCCCCAGGAATTGCTGGGATTCTTGCAGCATGCGGCCCCAGGATGGGACCGGTGGTGGAGTGCCCAAGCCAAGGAAGGACAGCGCAGCTTCGGCAAGTACCGCAATTGCGAACGATACCGAGCACTGCACCACGACCATGCCGATGATATTGGGCAACACATGGCGCCGGGCGATACGCCAGCTGCTCTGGCTGGATGCCTTGGCAGCCATGATGTATTCGGTGCTCATCACCTGCAGGGTGCCGCTTCGCGCAACACGCGCAAAGCCGGGTATCGAGCCAATGCCGATTGCAAGCATGGCCGTGAATGTGCTGGCTCCAAATACGGCGCCGAACATGATCGCTACCAGCAACGCGGGAAAAGCGAGGAGAATATCAGCGCCACGCATGGTAACTTCCTCGGTGATGCCGCCTCGCATGCCAGCCAGAATACCTAGCGGCGTCCCTATGATCAGGGCGATGCCTACCGCAACCAAACCCACCAGCAAGGTAATGCGCGCTCCGTACAGGATTCCCGAAAAGACGTCGCGTCCGTACCTGTCGGTACCCATCAGATGGGTGACGCTGGATCCTTGCAAGCGATCCTGGGGAACTGCTTGTACCGGATCGAAGGGGGTCCAGACAAAGGAGACGAGTGCAGCGAGCACCACGAGAGCTACGAGGATGCTGCCTACCAGCAGCGTCACGGAGAGTTTGCGACGGGTGCTTGAAGCGGTAACTGGTTCTGCAGACATTACGCGCCCTTTCGAATGCGTGGATCCAGGATTGTGTAGAGCACGTCCACGACCAAGTTGATGATCAAGGTAATCGCGACGAGCACCATGACCACCGATTGCACGGTAAGAAGATCGCGGTTGCCCACCGCGTCGAGCAGCATGGACCCAAGGCCTGGGATCACAAACACCCGTTCAATGACCACCGCGCCAATGATCAATGCCGCCAACTGCACGCTGGTAACTGTCAGAACCGGGATGGAGGCGTTGCGCAGACCATGCTTGATCAGCGATTCAAGCTTCCCGAGGCCCTTGGACCGTGCGGTCCGCAAGTAATCCTCGTTCATCACTTCCATCACCGCCGAACGGACATAGCGAGTCAGGATAGCTCCCTGCACGGATGCCAGAGCGAGCACCGGCAGGACGACGCGGGAAATGAAATCTCCGAAGTCCTCGCCGGGCGGTGTCCACCCGTTGGCCGGAAGCCAACCCAGGCCCACGGCAAAGACGACCACCAGCAGAATGCCGGCGAGGAAGTTGGGAATGGCCACGCCTACCTGGCTGATTCCGCTGACAATGATGCCGCTCGGATTGCGGTGCTTGACCGCCGCGTAGGTGCCGAAAGGAATCGCAATCGCCAGGGCGAGGACCATTGCCAGCAGTACCAGGATCAGGCTGACTTGCACCCGGTCGACAATCAGCGGACTGATATCTTGCCGCGTGACGTAGGATGTGCCGAAGTTGCCGGTGGGCAACCCCAGCGCCCAGTCAAAGTACTGGACGATCAGCGGCCGATCGGTCCCGAACTCGGCTCGCGTTTTGGCCAATAGCTCCGGGGTGGCGTTCACACCCAGGGCAATCTGGGCAGGATCTCCGGGAATTGCTCGCATGAAAAGGAACACTGCAACCGTTGCAATCACATAAGTGACAACGAATCTTGCCAAGTTGATCAGTAATCTAATACCCACGTGATTTTCCCTTTGTCGGTGCGGCTATGGAAGCTATTTCCAGCCGATATTGGTCATATCCAATGCTTCGGTCACGGAGTTGGCCGGAATGCCGGTCACCTCTGCCTTGGCTACCACGATGTTCGGGAAGATGAACAGGGTATCTGCAGCTGCATCATCAACGATGGTGCGAACCACCTTTTTCATGCCATCCACGTATCCGGCTTCGTCGGCAGCATCGGCTTTTGCGGCAAGCTCCTCAATGCCTGAATTGTCGTAGCCCAGGTAGTAGTCCGGGTTGTTGAACATTGCCAAAACATCTCGGCTCTCCACTGCCAGGACGACCGACATCTGGTAATCGTGCTTGGTGAAGACCTCGTCGAGCCAGACCGCGGGGAATTCGGAGGACTCGATCTTAGCGTCGATTCCGACATCAGCCAGTTGCGAGACGACTATTTCAGAGACTGCGGTTGCGTAAGGGCGAGTTGGAACCTTGAAAGTGATCTGCAGGTTCTCGGCTCCAGCTTCCTTGAGTAACGCCTTGGCCTTCTCCGGGTCGTACGGGTAGATATCGTTCAGATCCTCGTAGTACGGGTCGGTGGTCGGAACCGGTCCGCCCACCACCGTGCCGTAGCCGTTCCATGCGGTGTCGACTACAGCTTGGCGGTCGATGGCATACATGACGGCTTGGCGCACGCGCTTGTCATCGAACGGAGCTTTTTTGTTATTCATGGACAAGACGATCTCGCCATTGGAGGTGCCGTCAAGGACCTGGTACTTGTCATTTGATTCGAAACGGGACAGCAGTTCCGGGGACTGCATGTTGTAGACGACATCCACGTCGCCGGATTGAAGTGCATTGGTCGTGGCTACCGCATCGGCGAAGTAGCGCAGTGAGACCTTTTCAACCTGCGGTTTCTCGCCCCAGTAGTCATCGCGTGTCGCGAGTTCGATGGACTGCCCGCGGTTCCACGCATCAATTTCGTATGGCCCAGTCCCAATGGCGGTCGAAGCTAGTTCGTCAACGCCGCTTGGATCGAACATGGCTCCGACCAAGGTGCCCATGTCGAAAAGCCAGGCATTACTCGGCTGCTTCAGGGTAATGGCGACTTCGGAATCACTGAGGACATCGACAGAGTCCACGATTTCCATTTTCGTCTTCAAGCTAGAGACCCAGTCATCGGATTGGACTCGTTCGATACTGAATTTGACGTCATCGGCAGTGAACGCTTCGCCATTGGAAAAGGTTGCGCCTTCGCGAAGCTTGAACGTATAAGTCTTGTTCCCGTTGCTCAGCTCCCACGATTCGGCGAGCAACGGCTGGATCTTTCCTTCTTGGTCGATCTCGACCAATCCTTCATAGACATTGGACATGAGCGCTTGCGGAATAGCAGCGCCTGCAGTCGTGGTGAAGTCCAGATTGACCGGTTCACCAGTTAGCGCGACGGTCACTGAAGTGTTTTCGGCCGAGCCTTCCGACGAAGTCCCGCCTGATCCTGCAGAGCACGCGGTTAGCGCCAGAGAGCCAACCAGCACTGTCGCCGCAAGCCGACTGTAGTTCTTTTTCTCTTTCATGGGATCTCCATCGGTCAACATGTCCATTGAGTGATGTGATCCATACAACACCATATATGCTGATATTTCTACTAAGTTTTCTGGTCTTACCAGTTGTCGAAATATTTGACTGGGGCGGTGCCGCCCCGGAGAACTGCAATACCTTGTCCGCTAACCGTTTCCACTCGCAGCTAAAGGAAGGCCCCAATTGAGCAAGCTAACTTTCACGCCGGCCGTGCCAACATTGACCTACGAGCGAGTAGTGCAACAAATCGAGGAAGCGATTCTGTCCAAGGAAATTGAACCTGGCCAGCACCTTCCCAGTGAACGCGAGCTCATGGTGCAGTTCTCCGTCAGCCGGCCAACGGTCCGCGAGGCATTGCGAGTATTACAGAGCCAAGGCCTCATTGCGTCGCGTCCCGGTAGCCGCAGCGGTCCAGTTGTCTTGCCGGTTTCCACGGATAATCTGGGCAGATCCTTTGCCAATATGGCGCGCATAGCTACCCTCTCACTCTCGGAATTGGTTCAATTCAGAATCGTTCTGGAGAGTTCCGCCTGCCAGCTAGCGGCCGTAATGCATAGTTCCGAGCAATTATCGGTCATGCGCGATGCAGTTGAACGCATGGAATCTGAGGCGGCTGCGGGCTCCGGATCCTTCAACCGAGCCGACCTCGATTTCCACGCGGCCGTATGGGAAGCCAGCCACAACAGCCTGTTGCGGATCTGTGGCGAGGCGGTATCCGGTGCCATCTTGAGCGTCATGAATGACCAGATGAGCCACGCGGACAACGAGTCCCTAGAAATGAAAAAAGTGGTGGCATTGGACCGAGCTATCTTCGATGCAATTGAAGCCAGAGAGCCAGTCACCGCCGGAAACGCAGCCAAGACGGCCATTTCCACGTATTTCAAACCTCGTCTGGATGATGAAGGGGTGCGCGGCGTTGAAGCGCTGACGGAACCTCGCTAATTCACGCCGGTTCCTTATCCCGGTGCCAAAGCGGAGCAAATGCAACACAGCGTCACCGGGTCAGAGCAGTTTGCGCATGATCAGCCGGGGCATCCTGCTGGCCTGGGCGTCGCTGACCCCGACGACCTCGAACCCGGCCTGCTCGAACATCTTCCTGGTTCCGACGAAGGCCATGGTCAGGTCCATCCGCCCTGCCGGATCCACGGGGTAGGCTTCGACCGCTGGCGCCCCGAGGTCCCGCGCATACTGCACTGCGCCTTGGACCATTTCCCGATTCACGCCCTGGCGGCGGTAGCCGCTGCGCACCACCATGCAGGTGATGCTCCAAGCCTCCAGATCATCCACGGGCCTGATGAGCTTGGACTTTTCCAGCAGTGGGATCCTCGATCGCGGAGCGATGCTGCACCAGCCCACCGGTTCCCCTGCGCGATAAGCGATCACTCCCGGGGCAATCGGCTCGGTGCTCAGTGAGCGCATGGCGGCGAACCGGTCCCCTGCGCCTCGTTCCCTGATCTCGACGGCACCGATCCGGTGCGACAAGCACCAGCAATGCTTCTGCCTCCGGCTCGGATTCACTACCGTCGCGAAGTCGTCCATGCGTTCTTCGGCCAGCGGCCTGATCTCGAGGGGCGCTGTTCCTGCCGCCTGCGGATCCTGGTTCGTGTCCATCTGTCCATCCTGCGCTCCGAAAAGCCCAAAGGGCACCCTGGGAGGCAAATTCTTCGGGTTTTCCATAATGAAGAACTCCGGTTCCCTCGGTGTTGGCGCTGACCTGCGCGCTCTAGTGTTGAGGTATGACTTCGACACCTAAGGTTCTACCGGGCACCGCACCTGCCCGTCCCCCGCTGAGATTGGGCATGACGCTGCTGCATATGGCATTGTTCGGGTCTGCCGGCCTGATCCTGTTTTCGCTGCTGCTGGCCTGGCTCTCGGTAGGCGTCGCGCTGACCCCGATCCTCGGTTTGGGCCTGGTCGTCTTGGCCGGAATGGTCTATGCGCTCTTCGGCCTGGCCCGCTTCGAGCTGACTCGAATCAGCAACCTCTACGACATGGACGTCGCTCCGCTGACCTGGCGGCCACGCCGCCGTGAAGGCTTTGGCGAATACGTCCGTTCGCTCGGACGCAATGTGTCCAACGGACGCATGTGGGCGCTGCTGGGAAGCTTGCTCTTCTCCTGCCTGGCCGGCTCGCTGATGCTCACTGCCCTGCAAATGGCCGTGCGTTCGTCCATCGTTGCCTTCGCCCCGGTCTTGCAGGCAGATAGTGCCGACCCGCTGGCAACCGTTCCCGGGCTGTGGGGCTTCCAGACCCCGGTAAGCCAGGCACCTTGGCTGGTGCTGGCGGCGCTGCTGGGAATAGCAGTGGTTATCGGCTTGGTTTTCTTGCACCGGATGGTCACCGTGGGAATCGTCGGCTCTATTGCCCGCGAGAGTGCACTGGTCGAACGCGTGCGCACCACCGCGGTGCAGCGCGAAGGAGCGGTGCGCGCCGCAGAGGTGGAGCGCACCCGCATCGAACGCGACCTGCACGATGGGGTCCAGCCCCGGCTGGTCTCCGTGGCCATGACCTTGGGGCTTGCGCACCAGCAGATCGACAGCGATCCGCGCCAGGCCAAGGAACTGGTGGCCGAAGCCCACGCTTCAACCAAGTCCGCGATTACCGAACTGCGCCAGCTCACCCGCGGAATCTACGCGTCGGTACTCGATGACCGCGGACTGGATGCGGCACTCTCGGCTATCGCAGGCCGCTCGCATATCCCGGTGGGCCTGGATATCCAGCTCAATGGGCGCTATCCGCGCGTGGCCGAAGCGGCGGTGTACTTCGCCATTGCCGAGGCGCTGACCAATGCTGCCAAGCATTCGCGGGCCCAGCGCTGCCAGATCACCGTGAGGGTCCGGGAGCATGAGGGCCAGCAAAGCCTGTGGGCCCGCATCGAGGACAACGGCACCGGCGGGGCGCTCATCACCCCCGGCGGCGGCCTGGATGGAATCAATAATCGGGTGCTCGCCGCCGGCGGCACCTTCAACCTGGACAGCCCCCAGGGCGGGCCAACTGCAGTGGAGGTGAACGTGCCATGCGCGTACTGATTTGCGAGGATTCGGTCCTTCTGCGTGAAGGGCTGGTCAGGTTGCTGGCCCACAGCGGCCACCATGTTGTCGCGGATTTGCCCGAAACCAGCGGGCTGATGGATTTCCTGGACAACTCGTCCGCCGATGATTTCCCGCAGGTCTGCATCCTGGATGTCCGCCTCCCGCCGACCTACACGGATGAAGGCATCCGTGCGGCGCTGGAACTGCGCAAGAAGTATCCAGACCTGCCGGTGCTGGTGCTCTCCCAGTACGTCGAGGAGCGCTACGCCTCGGAACTGATTTCCACCCAGTCCGGAGCGATCGGCTACCTGCTCAAGGACCGCGTTGCGGATGTCAGCGAGTTCATTGCCTCGCTGGAGCAGATTGCAGGTGGTGGAACCGTCTTGGACCAGGAAGTGGTGGCACAGCTGTTGACTCGACGCAATCACGATGACCGCATGCAGAAGCTGACCGACCGGGAACGCACAGTCCTGGCCGCACTGGCCGAAGGAAAATCCAACCAGGCGATCGCCGCGCTGCTCTTCCTCTCGGAGGCCAGCGTAGAAAAGTACATCACTTCCATCTTCCAGAAACTCGGCTTGGAAGCCGACGGAACGGGCAACCGGCGCGTGCTGGCAGCCCTGGCTCATATTGAAACCCTGGGCACCAACCGCACAGACAGGACAGGATCATGACTACCACGCAAACCATGCCGCTACCGCCAAACCCACCGGCGCCACCCAACAACGGCAAGCCGCTGAATATCATCCTCGCGGTGCTCGGCGGGCTGGTCATTCTCACCTTGGTCATCGCCACGGCACGCAGCGCCTTTGCTTCGGTCTCCCGGGAGCATTCGGTCCACGAAGCAGAGGTCTCCGGGGTGACCGCCTTGGAAGTTTCGGCGAGCTCGGGACGCTTCGATCTGGTCTTTGCGGACACCGACAAGGCAACACTTGAAGTCAAAAGCGCCAAGGCCGCGAGCTGGAAGCTGCATCGGGAGCGCAATCGGCTCATCGTCGAAGCCCCGAATGCCTGGGACAACTTCTGCTTCTTCGGCTGCGGATTCGACGACAACGAGGCAACGCTGGTGCTTCCGCAATCCATGGACAACGGAACGCTGGATGCGGACTTCGAGCTGTCCGCCGGATCCTTCAACGCAGTCGGCGCCTACAAGGACCTGGTGGTTGAAGTCGGTGCCGGGGAGCTGAACCTCACCGGCAGCGCGCACACCGCCGATATCGACTTGGGCGCAGGGGAAGCAACGGTGCGCCTGGACAATGTCCGAAGCGCCCGGTTTGATATCTCGGCCGGCGAACTCATTGGCGAACTCTCGGGCACGGCGCCCAAGAGCATCGAGGGCAGTGTCAGCGCCGGCTCGCTGGAGCTGGAACTGCCCGAGGCCACCTACGACCTGCGGCAGAATACGGCCGCCGGATCCGTCGAGAACCTGCTCGCCACCGATCCGAACTCCCCTAACAAGATCACGATCGATGTCTCCGCAGGCAGTGCCACCTTGCATCCAGCAGGCACCGCCCAGGAATCGGTTGGCCGCTAGACCCGGTTCCCACGAAAAAGGCAAAGCGTCCCTTCCCGGATCAGTAGTGATCCGGGAAGGGACGCTTTGGCGCTTGTGGCTAGGACCTAGGCCTGGTTCTTCTTCAAGGCAGCCAGGCGTGCTTCGATCTCGGAAACCTGCGGTGCGCCGGCTTCGATCTGCGCTGCGCCGTCGGCTTCCTCGAGGATGTCCTGTGGGGCGTTGCTGGCCTTCAAGGCTGCCAAGCGCGCATCAACTTCGGTCTCGGCACCGAGGTCTTCCAGCTGCGCGAACTGCGCATCCAGGGAAGAGGCCGCCAGTTCCTGCGCACCGCGGACCTTGGCTTCGTCCTGGCGGATCTGCTGCTCGAAGCGGCTGATCTCGCTGGTCGGGTCGTTGATGTCCAGGGCCTTGAGGGTGTCCATCATCTGGTTCTGGGTCTTGGCATTGCGCGCGCGGGCCACCAGCTCATCGCGCTTGGCCACCAGTTCCTGGCGCTTGGTCTGCATGGTGTTCAGACCGGTCTTCAGCTTGGCCACGACATCACGCTGGGTGGTGATCGTGGATCCCAGGTTCTTGGCGCGCTTCTCGGCGTCCATCTGGCGCTGGATGGCCACCGTGGCCAGCTGGTTGAACTTCTGCTGGTTGGTGCTGTCACCGGCGGCAGAATATTCGTCAGCCTTGTTCGACGCGGCCAGCGCCTTGTTGCCCCAGTCCTTGGCTTCCTGCTGGAACTTGGCGTGGTCGTCCTCGGCCATGCGCAGGTTGCCGATGGTCTGGGCAACCGCCTGCTCGGCCTGGGCAATGTTGTTGGTGTATTCGCGAACCGACTGGTCCAGCATCTTCTTCGGATCCTCCAGAGCATCCAAAGCGGCGTTGGCGTTAGCCTTGCCGATACCGAACATTCGAGCCCAAATTGAGCGCTTCTTGGCCATAGTGCGTCCCTTCGTCTTCCGTTGCTTAAAGCTTAGGGGAATTAGCAGCGCCGCTCTAACCGAAGACCACGCTGCGTCGGCAATCTAGTCATTGAAATGGCGCAGGTACCGTCCCGGGGCATCCAGGAAAAGCCGCCAGTTCCGCACCATGTCCAACTCGTCGTAGTCCGATTCGCGGATTCCCCACTCGCCAATTTCATAGATTCTCGCCTCCGGCAAGGAAGCAAGAATTGGCGAGTGGGTGGAGAGAATCACCTGGGAACCGGAACGCAGCAGATCTGCAATATGCGAGAGCAGCATGAGGCAGCCATTGAAGGACAGCGCTGACTCGGCTTCGTCGAAGACCCACAACCCATTGACATACGATCGCTCGGTGAAGAACTCGACGAAGGATTCGCCATGGCTCTGGAAATTGTGCTTTCCGCGCGAGCCGATGGAGCCCAGATAGGCGAAGTGCCCGTGCATGGTTTCTGCGCGCAAGAACACTCCGGCCTTGGACGCACCGGCTCCGCGTTCCAATTGCAGGTGCGAGGACAACCCGGATTCGGTGGGTTGGGTCTGGTGCATGCTGTTGCGGGTTCCGCCCTCGGCATTCAGCCCAAAGGCCGCTGCAATCGCCTCGACGAGCGTTGATTTTCCCGCGCCATTTTCCCCCACCAGCACAGTCAGCTGGCCCAGTTCAAGGCCCTCGTCAAGCAGTTGCTGCACCGCCGGGATCTGGGCGGCCCAGTCGGAACGATCCATGGGTGCCTTGGGATGTTCGGTGACGCGGCGAACCGGCAGCGTGTCGAAAAGTGCGCTCATGCACCCGAGGCTACCAGCAGCGCGCGACAGCTTGGCGGCAGTTATGCAGGCTTGGCCCCTTGGCCGCACCCATGGTTCAGTCGGGTGCGGCCAAAGAGCCAAGAGGGTTTTCTAGCCGTTGGCCGGAAGCATGTTCCCGGCGAAGAACGCGGCGATCTCCTCACGCGCATCCAGCGGGAAGATCCCGGCGACGTACTGGTCCGGGCGGACCACCACGATGGCGCCGTTCTTGCTGATTTCGCGGTCGCGGAAGATGTCGCGGCCGTGGCCGGCTGCGAATACCTGGTTGATGTCGTGCAGGCCGTACGGGACCTTCAACGGCTGGAAGGCCTTGGGCACATCATGCAGCTCGACCTGCGTATAGTCCTGCTGGTAGATGGCCTTGGTATCGAAAACGGCATCCTCGTCCCCGCCCGCCGGGGTGTACAGGTTGCGCGGCGATGCCGGATCGGCGCTCCACCAAGCGGCGAAGTCGGCCATTGCGGTGCCCTCCAGTGCCGGTGCTGCCGCATCGGCGAAGGCGTAGATGCGCCAGCGTCCGTCAGCCTCGTGGAAGTGGCCCAAGTGGCGCCAGCGGTTATCAGAACGGCGGATGACCTCGGCGGACTTGAAGCGCTTGCCCACCGGGAAGCCCGGGGCCAGATCCTGGTGCTCCAGGCCGGCGGTGATCGGCGATTGGGTGTACTGCGTCATGAACCCGGCAGGGAATTCCTGGGTCTTGGTGTAGTACTTCTCCAGCTCGTCAGGGTCTTCCCAATCGTCCACCGACTTGGCCATCAGGGTGGACCATTCCTTGTCGAAGTCGATCAGGTTCTGCGCGATGACCTTGCGTTCCCCGGCGTAGGTATCCAGCAGCGCATCCGGGGCGCGGCCTTCGAGCACGGCGGCCAGCTTCCAGCCCAGGTTGAAGCCGTCCTGGATGGACACGTTCATGCCCTGCCCGGCCTTGGCCGAGTGGGTGTGGCAGGCATCGCCCATGATGAAGGCACGCGCGCAACGGGTGCCGCGCTCCTCATCGGAAACGTCGTCGAAGCCGTCGGTGATGCGGTGGGCCACCTCGTAGACCGAGAACCAGGCGACGTTCTTCACGTCCATGGTGTACGGGTGGATGATGCGGTTGGCCGTGGCCACGATTTCCTCGACCGGGGTGTTGCGGATGGCCCCGGCATCCTCGGCGGTCAGCTCGCCCAGGTCCACGTAGAAGCGGACCAGGTAGCCGCCCTCGCGCGGGATGAGCAGGATATTGCCCGCGACGTGGGACTGGATGGAGCATTTGACCTGGATGTCCGGGAAGTCGGTGTTGACCATGACGTCCATGACGCCCCAGGCATGCAGGGCCGCATCGCCGTGCAGCTTGTGGCCCAGCGAGCGGCGCACCTGGCTGCGCGCACCGTCGCCGCCAACCAGGTACTTGGCCTTCACGATGCGCTCTTCGCCAGTACGCGGCCCCGCCACGTACTTGATGCGCGCGGACACCGGGTATTCGGCGTCCGGGTCGATCTCGCAGCCGAGGTATTCCACGCCGTAGTCCGGGGTGATTTTGCCCGGCGCGCGTTCGGCGTCACGCAGGAAGTAGTCCAGGATGCGCGACTGGTTCACGTAGATGTGCGGGAATTCGCTCATTCCGGTGGAGTCGTCGGCAGCACGCGAATGGCGCTTGATGTTCGCCGGGTTCTCGGGGTCCGGGGTCCAGAAGCACATTTCGACATTGCGGTAGGCCTCTTCGACAACCTCGTTGGCGAAGCCGAAAGCCTGGAAGGTTTCCACCGAGCGGGCCTGGATGCCGTCGGCCTGGCCGACGTCGAGCCGGCCCGGGCGCATCTCGATGGCGCGGGCGTTGATGCTCGGGAAGCGCGAGAGCTGCGCGGTCACCACGGCGGCCGCCGGACCGGTTCCAACGATCAGCACATCCATTTCATCGGGAATTTGCTCGGCGCGGTCGATGCCGTAGCCGGCCGCTTCCTTGACCCGTGGATCCCCGGAAACGTATCCCCTGTGGTGAATCTGCATAATGTGGCTCCCCTATCGCTGTGCCGCTGAACTTCATTGTCTCTATAATTGCGACACTGTTCTAACTATAGAAACAATCGTAGCTTTCACGTAGGCTGTAGGCAAGACGTGGATCACACCGGGAACAGCACGGCAGGCATCTGCGCAGGCCAGATGGAATGATTGGAACATGAGCAAAACCACCGAAGGCGGTTCGCAGACCCTGGGCCGCGGGCTAGAGGCACTGACCCTGATCGGGGAATCCGCGACGCCGCTGAGCGTCTCGGAACTCGCCGGACTGCTGGGCGTGCACCGCTCCATGGCCTACCGGCTGGTCAAGACCTTCGAGCAGTACGGTTTCGTGGAACGCAATCCTGCAGGCGAGCTCGAGTTGGGAGCCCGCCTGGGCGCGCTGGCGCGCAACGTCGCCAAGTCCCTGCAGGCCGCGTCCGCACCGCATCTGGCCACCGTCTCCGATGAGCTGCAGATGACGGCGCTGCTTGTCGTCTTCGATGGCGAGGCAGCCGTTACCCTGAGCACCGCAGAACCCCGGCTCGCCGATGCCACCGTAGCCCAGCGCCCGGGCACCCGCCATCCGATCGACAACGGCGCACCGGGACGGGTCATCCGTTCCATGCTCAATCCCCAGGAGCACCCGGCCAAGGACTTCGAATTCAGCCATGACGAAGTGATCCCGGGACTAACCTCGATTGCCGTTCCGCTGGTGCTCCCGCAGGGCAAGCCCGCGGCCATCGCCGTCATCTACCCGCCACTGGAACGCGATCGCAACCACATTGCAGCCGTGCTTACGGCCGCCTCGGCACGCATCTCGGCAAGCCTGGGCATCCGCTCGTGAGCGGTACCTGCCCGCACGCTGCGCTAGCTAGGCGGTGCAGGCCTCATTGGAGCACCCCGCATCACGCGGACGGTAGGTCTGGGTTCCTTCAACCTTCTCCCACACTATGTGGCGGTGCTGCCCGCAGCGATCGCATGAAGGAGCCAGGTACGTGGCCCGCTCTTCCATGGTGTATGCACGAAAATCACCCATCACAACCTCCGATGACCAGCCGCGAAGCGAAGTTCGCGGGCCTGCTGGACCTGCTTGGTGCCTTCACTCTACGCGCGGTTTGCACAACCGGCTAGGGTCCACTGGCGGCAGTTACCCACAGCCCCTCAAGCAGGGCTCTGCACCTCGTGGCAAACTAATGCAGAGAACCGGATATGACCGCTTCGCCACCGCCGGACCGCTAGCAAGGAAGAAGCCATGAGCACCTCTGAGCAAAAGCTGCAACGCTTGAAAGAACGCATTGCCCTATTGCTGAACAAGGCCGAGAACACCACTTTCCCGCACGAAGCGCAGGCCTTCCAGGAACATGCCGAACGGCTCATGGTGCGCTATGGCATCGGCCGTGCGGAACTGGATGCCGACTCGGCCCACCGGGGCAAGAAGAAGGAAGCCATTATCGAGGAGCACTTCGATATGCGCGGCGTCTACCGCCTGGGACAGCGCGATGGCCTGTCCGCTGTGGGCCGGGCCTTCCGCACGGTGTCCATGCTGCAAAGCAACTACTCGACCTCGTGCAGGCTGTACATCATCGGCCATGAATCGGATGTAGCTACCGTCAAGAATCTCTTCGCCTCCTTGGTTGTCCAGGCGACTGCCGCCATGGCCCACTGGTGGGCACAGGAGGGCAAGCTCTACGCGAACTGGTACACCGATTCCGAGAAAACCATTGAACGCCGCGAATTCCAGCGCAGCTTCTACCTGCAAGTCGCTTCGCGCATCGCCATCCTCTACCAGGAAGAAAGCGTGCACAGCGGCAGCGGGACCGAACTGGTCCTGGCCAGCCGCAAGGAACAGGTCGACGAATTCGTCAGCAACCAATATCCGTTCCTGCGCCGCAGCAGGAACCGCGCCGCAGCCGGAAGCGCCAATGCCTCATTGGCCGGACGGGTCGCAGGAAGCCAGGCAGATCTCGGTTTCGACAAGCACGTCGACTCAGCCGCGACCGGCGAAGTCGCCAGCTAGCGCACTTGCTCTAGTTGCGTGTCCTCGATGTAGCGCGGACGCCCGGCCATGATGCCGACCAGGGTCTGGAAAACGATCAAGCCGGCAATAAGCCACATTGGCGCAACCCATGAACCCGAAGTTTCGTGCAGCACCCCGACCAGGAACGGACCGGGGAACGCCAGCAGATAGCCCGCAGACTGGCCGAAGGTGGAGAGCTTCGAGACACCCGCGGCGGTGCGGGCCTTCAAGCCGATCATGGTCAAGGCCAGCGGGAAGTTCGACCCGCAAATGCCCAGCAGCACCGCCCACAGCACCGCTCCCTGGACCGGAGCAAGCAGCATGCCGATGATGGCGATGATGCCCACGGCACCGTTGAAGATCACCAATGGCGCCTGGTTCGAGAATTTGGCAGCGAGCGCCGGCATCACGAAGGACAAAGGCACGCCCACACCCAGCAGGATCGCCAGCAGGGATCCAGCGAATGCCGGCGAGACTCCCAAGTCGATGAAGATCTTGGGCAGCCACCCCATGAAGATATAAGCCACGGCGGACTGCCCGCCGAAGAACAACGCCACCCACCATGCGGTGGCGTTCTTGCTCATCGGCCCGATGCCGGCCGCATCATTTGAGTTACTGGCAAGATGCTGCTGCTGGGCTGCGATTTGGTTGCGCATCCCGAAGTACACCAAAAGCCACAGCACCAGCGCCAGCAAGGCCAGAATTGCCCAGAATCCCAAGCCCACGCGCCAGTTTCCGCCGAGCATCTGATTCACCGGCACGGCGACCCCCGCAACTCCGGAAGCACCCAAGGCAACCGCCGTAGTGTAGGCGCCGGTGACAATCCCGATCTTTCCCGGGAACCAGCGCTTGACCAGTACCGGCATGAGAATGTTGCCCACCGCGATGCCCGCAAGGGCCAATGCGGTGCACAGCAGGAAGAATCCGGTCCCCGGAGCCACCGCGCGCAGGGCAATGCCCAACAGGACAGCACCCATGGCTGAGGCCACCACTAGTTCCGGTCCGCGCTTCCCGGCCAGCCGTGGCGCCAAGGGACCCAGCAGCGCGAAGCACAGTGGAGGGATGCCGGTGATCATTCCGGCCACGAAGCCATTCATCTGCAGGTCGCCAATCACCAGATCAAGCAGGGACCCCAAGGAGGTGACGGCAGGACGCAGGTTCAGCGAGGCCAGGATGATGGCAAGGATCAGCAGTGCGCCAGAGCCCTTGGACAGGGTGGCGCGGTTTTTCGGGAAGTCAGGCATGGTATCCACAGACTATCTGCTTCAAAACCCGGATCCCATCCCCGTTGCCTGGACTACGGCAACGGGCCGCCCCAAAAGTTGGACGGCCCGTGCCGAATGAAAAGTCCAGTGTTGGCTAGCCCAGTTTGGCGCGCACCATCTGGGAGACAGCCTTGCCATCGAAGCGGCCAGCGATTTCGGCGCCGACCAGCTTCATGGCCTGGCCCATGTCCTTCATGGTCAGGTCGTGATCGGCTGCAAGTTCGGCCATGATCCTCTCGACAATGTCCTGGGCTTGCGCTTCGTCAAGCATCTTGGGCAGGTACGTGGAGATGAAGGCGGCTTCGGCCAATTCGCGTTCAGCCAATTCGGTGCGGCCGTCCTTGGCGGCCAGGCCAGCAGTTTCCTCGCGGTTGCCGACTTCCTTGCGAAGCAGGTTCTCGACATCCTGGTCGTTGAGCTCGCTGGGGTTCTTTCCGGACTTTTCCTTGGTGCCGATGGCACTGAGGATATTGCGCAGGGTCGTCTTCTCCAGCTCGTTGCCGGCCTTCAGATGGGCGATGCTGTCATCGCGCAGGCGATCTTTCAAACTCATGGGAACTCGCTTTCAATACGTGTGCTTGAAATTTTACTCGCATTATCCGGTTATCGTTTTCCGGAGTACCAGCGGTCAAGCATGAGGTCGCATTTGATACAGTAGCCAGATGAATTCACTGCGCGCTGGAGCTAGCGTCATCGCACTGGCTCTTATCGCAGCCATCCTGGTGATCTGGCAGCCATGGAATTCCTGCGACGCGCCCGATGAAGTTTGCGATTTCGTTGCAGCCGTCGAGGACCGGGACGGGGTCCTTGGCGTCCAGATGTCCTCCGAGGTCATGGATCACGATGTCTTGGCCGCACCGGATCTGTCAGTTGACCTGCAATTCGTGCTATCGGATCAGCTCGATCCTGCACAAGCGGAAGTAATCGTGCGGGAGATGGCACAACAGATCCAGGCTGGGGCCCATGCCCTGAGCTTGCGGAACATCGACCTGGCCTTTGTCGCCGGTGAACCCCAGAATATCCCAGGCTCAAAGACGAAAACCTACCCACTGGAAGTCTCCGACAATTTTTCGCACTTTGGAGGCGAAGAGCAAGCGAAGCCTGGTCTTCTCGGTGAGAGGGCTTCATTCGCATTCCGCCTACGCGGGCTCGGCGCGGCAAGTGCGGCTAACTACTCGGCCACGGCGTTTAATTTGGAGCAGCTGCTGGCGCTGGGAAAATTCGCTGCACAGGCCAAGCACCCCACCGATTTGGCACTAGCAGATCGATCCGTGCGCTATTCGCCCGCGAATCGCACTGATATTCCCGAGCTCCAGCTTCTTATCGAGGCGGCCAAGCGAGGTGTCTTCGAGAGCGCCAGCATTGACCATTCCGGATTGAACCTGGTCCTCGGCAACGAGGCGCCAGCAGAGGCGGAAAAGGAAACCCGCTTATGGCTGGAGCGGCATGGTCCCTTTGGCGAGCCCATGCCCTACAAGCTGGCATCGCCTCGATACGAGGTCCTTGCTGAAGGCTGGGTTGGAAACAAGAAACCACAATGGCTGATTCCCAAGCCTGTGGTTCTTCCCGACAAGGTCAAAAGCTGGCCAGCGAATCAGCCAGCTCCGTTGTGCGCAGAGGGGGACTTGGAAATAGCCCTCGGCGCACCCGATGCAGCTGCCGGTTCACGGTACATGGCGGTCTACGCCAAGAACATTTCTGCTCGCTCGTGCGCGTTGCAGTCCTACCCGCAGATCGATTTCCTCAACGAGGCCGGCGATGCCCAGCCGGATATCGAGCTGCAGCCCGAACCGGATATCCTCCTTGAACGCGTTGCCATCCCTTCCGGCGAAGCGGTGATTTCGACGCTGGATTGGAATGCCATGTCAACGTCCCAGGATCCGGATGAAACCGTTGCCCTGGTCATCGCCGCAGCCAAGGGGATGAAACCGGTCCAGCTCGCACCCCAATACGATGGCCAGCCGACGTCCCTTGACATCCTCGACGGGGCGCAGGTCGCCCAAAGCCCCTGGGTCCAGGCGCGCGACGGGTGGGCAATTCCTGGAGACGCCTTCAAACCGCAACCACCGGCCACTCCTAGGCCCTAGGCCTGGGCAATCCTACTGGGTGCGCGGCGGGAACGCCTTGAACTTGCGGTAGTGGTTGGCCGCATTCAACAGCAGATAGAGCTTGCGGCGAGGGTTCTTCTCGGCTGCGAACTTCAACGGGTTCGAGACCTTGCCTGCCTTGAGCAGTGCTTCTGCCTTGCGGCCGGTTCCGCTGTCCAGGAAGCGGCGCAGCAAGTGGTGCGGCAGCACGGTGAATAGCCGCTGGCGCGACAGCTGCAAGACACCTGTGCCGGTGTCCACCACCGCGTCGGTTTCCGGGTTCGACTGATCGAACTGCGCGCCGAGGAACTCGGTGACATAGAAACGGGCCGGGTTCACCCCGGCTGCGGTCAGGTAGAAGTGGTTGCGGCCCAGGCGCGGGTTGATCTCGAAGAATTTGATCTGGCCATCGCGGTGATCGTATTTGGCATCGATCATGGCAATTCCGCGCCAGCCCAGTTCTTCGAGCATGCGCGCGCCATCGGCGGCCATCGCATCGTTGCGACCGGTGACAATGGCGGCCGAATTGCCCAGCACCAGCGGGGCATGCTCCTCGATCACCACTTCGCCGTAGCCGGCGAAGATGACCTTTTCTTCCTGGGTGGCGAAGTAGGTGCACAGGCGCATCGCGTCATCTCCACCCGGAATGTACTCCTGGAAGATGTACCCCGAGTCGTAGCCGCTGCCATCGATTCTGGAAACCAGGGCTTCGAGGTCGGCGCGGCTGTCGATAGTGTGGATCTTCTGCTTGCCCTCGAACTTGGCGGCGATCCAATCCGCGGAGCTCGATGGCTTGCCGATGACCGGGTAGTCGAAGGAACCTACAAGCGAATCCAGCGGGGTTCCCGGGTAATACACGGCGGTGCGCGGATGGGCGATGCCCAATTTTTCGGCGAGCGCGTAGAAGTTCTCTTTCAGTGCCGCACCCTCGATGGTTTCCAGCTGGGGGTACGGGATGACGTACTGTTCCTCAAGCTGCTCACGGTTCTTGGCGATCAGCATGATGTGGAAGTCCAGGGAGCCGAAAAGCATCAGCGGCCGATCCGCCGCGGCCTTCAGCTCATCGGCCAGCTCGACCAGGGCCGCGACTACGCGTCCCTCGTCGGCCATGGAGCCGATGGGGCGCAGTTCGATGGCTACCGAGTGCTCGATGACGCCGTTGCCGGCAGCCGGCAGAACCACCGAGCGCACCCCGTAGGCCTCGTAGAATTCGCGCGCCAAGGTGTAGGTGCCGATGTCCCCGCCGAGGATGACCGGGACAAATGGCTGGGTTGGATCGATTGCCAAAGTGGTGTTTTCCCTACTTCTTGCGCCAGTTCATGTATTTTTCGAAGGCCCACGCCAGGGGCTTGTTCAGCGCCAGGTCCCACTCGCCGTTGGTCTGCACGATGTCGCAGCCGGTGTTGGTCTTGAACTTGGTCAGCCCCGAGAGGTGGTGCTCCTTGTCCAGGGTCGCGCTCACGCCGCCCTGGTCCAGATAGCGGCAACCTGCCTCGATGGAATCGATGACCATGTGCTGCATGATCGCCTTCGGCGCGAACAGCTTGCGCTGCTCCGAGGAGGAAGCGCCGTACAGGTACCAGGCCAGGTTCGAGGAACGGATGACAATGGATGCGGCCAGGTCCACGCCTTCATTGCTGGCGATGTACAGGGTGCAGGAGCCCGGCACCGCTTCGTTGAGCACGGTGTGCATCTTCTCGAAGTAGCCCAGCGGGCGGCCGGTGAAGTCCTGGCGATCCGCGGTGTGGTTGTACAGGGCATGGAAGCGGGCCATGTCCTTGGTCTGGCCGACTTCGATTTCCAGGGTGCTCTTCAGCGCCTTGCGGGTCTCGTTGCGGGTGGTCGCCGAGTAGCTGGCCATGACCTGGTCCACGTCCAGCTGGTTGCCGTCATCATCTTGCAACGCCACGCGGGCCACGAATTCCGGCTGGCCCGCAGCGAAGTCCAGTCCCACATCTTCTTTGGAGAAGCCCATTTCCAGCAAGGCGTCATTCAGCGCTAGCGCGGTGCCTGAGGTGCTCTGGGTTTCAAGGTCAGCGAGCTGGGTGAACCCTTCCTTGCCCAGGTTCTTGCGCACCGCGGCGGCACCCCAGGTGCGCACGGCCAGTCCCGGGCCCATCTTCAGCTGGAATGCGCCACGATTCTTCAGGTAGGCGGCCAGCGGCTGGATTACCTGTCCAGGAGCATAGGTGCCGAAGTCGATGACCGGGCCATCGGGGATGTAGGCGAGGGTCTTCTTGATGACCGGGGCTGCACGATGCAGCACCAGTGCCGCGCCTACCAGCTCGTCTTCCTCGAACCAGCCGAGGGATTCACCGCGCCAGCCGCCCTTGACCTGGGCCCATTCGGGACGCTGCAGGAAGCTGACGTCTTGGGCGGTCTCAAGGAATGATGAGTGCTCGGTGCCGGAAATCGGACGCACATGAAGTTCGTTGTGGCTCACGGGTGAAATCCTACCGTGCTTCCCTCTCCGGCTGGGGGATGCTGGATACCCCCAGGGGGTACTTGACTTAATACCCCTAGGGGGTATGATCGTTATATGGATACCAACCACACGCCACATGAAACAGCTGAGCACCACGGCTATCACGCGGATAAAAGCGCCTTGGAACGACGTCTGAAGCGCATTGAAGGCCAGGTGCGCGGAGTGGCCAAGATGGTAGATGAAGACAAGTACTGCATCGACATCCTGACCCAGATCTCCGCTATCAACGCGGCATTGCACAAGGTCAGCGTGCAGCTGATCGATGACCATATCGGCCATTGCGTGGTTGATGCGGCCAAGTCATCCATCGAGACGGGTGATCCATCCATCGTGCAAGACAAAATCGCCGAGGCCACGGCCGCCATCTCCCGTTTGGTGCGCTGAGCGCGCCCCAACGGACCCATTTCCAATTCACACAGAATTCATCGAAAGAGAGCAAGATCATGAGCCACAACTGCAATTGCGGATGCTCCTCGGAAAAGAACTCCAACCAGGGCCTGCAGATCATTCCCCGCGAGCAGAGCACCCCGCTGACTAGCCATGTGGAAATCAAGATCTCCGGCATGACCTGCGGCCACTGCGTATCCTCTGTCACCGAGGAGCTCAAGGAGCTTGATGGGGTGCAAGAGGTGGAAGTGTTCCTCGATGCGAAGGGCGTGTCCACCGCCAACGTCACCACCAGCGCAACCGTAAGCGAAGAGAGCATTCGCAATGCCATCGACGAGGCTGGTTACACCGTCGAAGCAATTAACGCCTAGCCGCAAAAAAGCCAGGCACCAAGCCACAACGGCAAGAAAGTGCAAGGTCGTAAATCATGACTTCCCATGCCCCGCATGAAACAATCCCCGAATTGCGCACCGTCGATCTGGACATCCAGGGAATGACCTGCGCCTCGTGCGTGAATCGGGTGGAACGCAAACTCGGCAAGCTGCCCGGTGTCAGCGCGACGGTGAACCTGCCCCTGGAAACCGCCAAGGTCCAGGTCCCAGCCGATGTCACCGATGAGGCACTGATCGATACGGTGCAAGCCGCCGGCTATACCGCTTCCCTCAAGCACCCGCCCAAACCCGCCGGTTCGGATCACCAGGGACACGGGGAGCATGATCACGGCGGGCACGAGCACATGGTGCCCAACCACCTGCTGCGCCGCCTGCTGGTCTCCGCGATCTTCACCATTCCGCTGTTCATCATTTCCATGATTCCCGCAGCGCAGTTCCCGCATTGGGGTTGGGTCGCCTTCGCGCTGGCCACTCCCGTGGTCTTTTACGGCGCCTGGCCTTTCCACAAGGCAGCGGCCGTCAACGCACGGCACCTGGCCTCGACCATGGACACTCTGGTTTCCCTCGGTGTGCTCGCGGCCTACTTCTTCTCTGCAGTGCAGCTGATCCTCGATCCGCAGCTGACCGCCCATATCGGCATGTCCATGTCCGAGCATGCGCTCTACTTTGAAACTGCCGGCGTCGTGGCCACCTTGCTGCTGCTGGGCCGTTTCCTGGAGCACCGCGCCAAGTCCTCGGCATCCGATGCGCTGAAGTCCTTGCTGAACCTGGGCGCCAAGGATGCAGTGGTGCTTCGCGACGGCGCGGAAGTGAAAATCCCGGCCGGGCAGGTGCAGGTCGGGGACCATTTCGTGGTGCGCCCCGGCGAGAAGATCGCTACTGACGGCGTGGTCATTGACGGCGCCAGCGCGGTAGACACCTCGCTGCTTACGGGCGAATCGGTCCCGCAGAAGGCCGGGCCCGGCGATGAAGTCACCGGCGCGACCTTGAATGCCTCGGGCCGGCTGGTGATCGAAGCTACCCGCGTTGGCGCGGACACCACCTTGGCCCAGATGGGCAAGCTGGTCTCCGAAGCCCAATCGGGCAAGGCGCCCATTGCCCGCCTGGCTGACCGGATATCCTCCGTCTTCGTGCCGATCGTACTGGCCATTGCGCTGCTCACGTTCGTGACCTGGTTCTTTGCCAGCGGCGATCCCTACCAGGCGTTCACCGCTGCGGTCGCCGTGCTGGTCATCGCCTGCCCCTGCGCATTGGGCCTGGCGACCCCGATCGGCTTGCTGGTCGGCACCGGACGCGGCGCGCAGCTGGGCATCCTGATCCGCGGGCCGCAGGTCCTGGAAGATACCCGCAAGCTGGACACCATCGTGCTGGACAAGACCGGCACCGTGACCACCGGGGTCATGGCCCATCAGGGCACCCGGGCCATCGACGGAGTCGATCCCGATGAGGTCCTGGCCTTGGCCGGTGCCGTGGAACACCATTCCGAGCATCCGATCGCCCAGGCCATCGCCAAGGCCGCAGCCGGCTTGGGCCCGCTGCCCGAAGCCAGCGACTTCGATTCCGATCCGGGCGGCGGCGTGGTCGGCACGGTCAACGGGCATCGCGTTGCCGTAGGCCGCTTCAGCTGGCTCGAAGCCCAGGGCGCGTCCTTGGATGACTCCGCCAAGGCCATGCTCGCGGAAGCCGAGCAGGCCGGCGCGACCGCCATCCTGGTCGCGGTGGACCAGCAGTTCCAGGCAGTGATCTCGGTGGCGGACAAGATCAAGGACAGCTCCGCAAAAGCTATTGCCGAACTCCAGGAGCGCGGCCTGCGCGTGGTGCTGCTGACCGGCGACAACCAGTCGGTGGCTACCGAGGTTGCCGCCCAGGTAGGCATCAAGGCCGAGGACGTATTCGCCGGGGTCTTCCCTGCCGGCAAGGCCCAGGCGATCACCTCATTGCAAGAGCAGGGCAAGGTCGTGGCCATGGTGGGCGATGGCGTGAATGACGCGCCAGCACTGGCGCAGGCCGACCTCGGCATCGCCATGGGCTCGGGCACCGATGTGGCCATCGAAGCCGCGGACATCACCCTGATGGGTAACGACCTGCATCAGGTCACGCAGGCCATCGACCTGTCGGCCCGAACCCTGTCCACCATCAAGATGAACCTGTTCTGGGCTTTCGCCTACAACACTGCCGGCATTCCGATTGCGGCCCTGGGCTTGCTGAACCCGATGATCGCCGGAGCGGCCATGGCAGCCAGCTCGGTGCTGGTGGTACTGAACTCGCTGCGGCTGCGACGGTTCGGGAAGTAGCCCTCCGTACCTCCCCACGCGGGGCATCGGTTGAACCGATGCCCCGCTTTGCCGCATCCATGCCCTTGCTTCCCGAATCATTACGAAGCGGAGAATCCCCCATTTCGCCAGCCACTTTCCACGATTGGCGTGGCCAAGCGGTTATCCGGGGCCCGAAGTGTGAAATTGCGACTTGCACCACGTTCATTTTTCTGCGCATACTGTGATGGCAATCACCACATATGCCGTTGATGCGTGGCGGGAGAGATCCGCTCACACCATGGGCGGGCGCCGTAGGAGCAATTTCCTCCCCGGGAAACTCTCAGGCACCTGTACCGCTACGAACAGGCACCTCTGGAAAGCAGCCCAGGTTCGTCCGGGCTCACCGAAGGAGCAAGCTTCACCCAGTATTCGGGTGGAAGTGAAAACTCTCAGGTTGTAATACAGATTGGGGAGGGACCAAGAACCGTGCCGCACCGAGCGCACCAGTTTCGAGGGACTCACCGTGGCATTCGCAGCAACTGCTCTGAGCGCAGCATGCAGCGCAATGCCCAACTGGAATCCTTCCTAGTCGGATGCGTTCTTCAAAGCGAGCAGCTGCTCTCCAAGCCTTCAGGGCTTGGGGGCAGGAGCGCTTCGAGGCGTCACACCACACTCCTGGAAGGCAATCAGCATGAGTACCACCAGTTCTGGCCCCGCACTCGAACGAGGGCTCTCCAATCGTCACATCCAGCTGATCGCCATTGGCGGCGCCATCGGCACCGGCTTGTTCATGGGCTCCGGCAAGACCATCTCGGTCGCCGGCCCGTCGGTCATCTTCGTCTACATGATCATTGGCTTCATGCTCTTCTTCGTCATGCGCGCTATGGGCGAGCTGCTGCTGAGCAACCTCGAATACAAGACCTTCGCCGACTTCGCCGGGGATCTGCTGGGCCCGTGGGCGGCGTTCTTCACCGGCTGGACCTACTGGTTCTGCTGGGTAGTCACCGGCATTGCCGACGTGGTGGCCATCGCCCACTACGTCGCCTTCTGGTGGGGCGACCTTCCGCTGTGGATCCCGGCGCTGGGCTGCATCGCACTGCTGCTGGTGCTGAACCTGGCCACCGTGAAGGCCTTCGGCGAAACCGAATTCTGGTTCGCGCTGATCAAGATCGTGGCCATCGGCGCGCTGATCGTGGTCGGCCTGGTCATGGTCATCACTGGCTTCGAGCACGACTCGGCCACCGCTTCCTTCTCCAACCTGTGGACCGAAGGCGGCATGTTCCCCACCGGCTTCATGGGCTTCGTCGCCGGCTTCCAGATTGCGGTGTTCGCGTTCGTGGGCATCGAGCTGGTCGGCACGACCGCAGCGGAAACCAAGGACCCGGAAAAGACGCTGCCCAAGGCGATCAATTCGATCCCCATCCGCATCCTGTTCTTCTACGTCGGAGCCTTGATCATCTTGATGACCGTGGAACCGTGGAACCTGTTCTCCGCCGAGCAGTCCCCGTTCGTGGGCATGTTCGCCCTGGCCGGCTTGGCCGGTGCGGCAGGCATCATCAACTTCGTGGTGCTCACCTCCGCGACCTCCAGCGCCAACTCGGGGATCTATTCGACCTCGCGGATGCTGCGCGGCCTGTCCATGGAAGGCGATGCGCCGCAGGGCTTCGCCAAGCTTTCCAGCCGCAAGGTGCCGAAGAACGCACTGATGTTCTCCTGCATGTTCCTGCTGGCAGGCGTCGCATTGCTCTACAGCGGCGACTCGGTGATGGGCGCCTTCACCCTGGTCACCACCGTCTCGGCCCTGTGCTTCATGTTCGTGTGGACCATCATCCTGCTCAGCTACCTGGTCTTCCGCGCACGCCGCCCGCATCTTCATGATGCTTCGAAGTTCAAGGTGCCCGGCGGGGTTGTCATGCCCTACGTGGTACTCGGCTTCTTCGGCTTCATCCTGTGGGCACTAACCACCCAGGCCGATACCTTCAGCGCCCTGCTGATCACCCCGGCATGGTTCCTGATCCTGGGCGCAGGCTACCTGTACATCCGCCGCAACCCCCAGCACCAGGCACTGCGCGCCGCGCACCTGGCCAAGGTGGCGCACGAACGCTATGAGGCCTCCACCTACCGTGATGCGGAATCGTTCGCCAAGCGCGAAGCGGAAACCGCCGCACAGGTTGCCGAGGACATCCGCCAGTAGCCCGAGCACTTGACAGGTCTCTCGATCAGGCCCCGGCATCACCAGATGCCGGGGCCTAACTGCATAGTCGCTGGGATCGCTAACGCAATAGCCGGGGTCGATGCGATCATGATGGCAGGCAGCAACCACTTGCATAGTCCGACCCGCTGCCGCTTGGAGGAGAGAACCATGGCATCAACCGGTCCGTTACCGCGCTTCGAATTCGATCAGAGGCTGGGCGCCTTGCCTGATTGGAAGCGTGATGACTTGGGTTTGCGGGCCGCTTACCGTTTCGATTGCGCGAGCACGGCCTTGCAGTTCATTGTCCAGGTAGGCCTGCGCGCCGAGCAGGACAACCGGCATCCGCACCTGGAGTGGCGGGTTACCATCGTCGAGCTGCGCCTAACGCACAACCAGCCCGAGCATCTGGGAACACTGGACCTTGAATTAGCCCGCCATATCTCCATCGAGGCCGGCAAGCTCGAAGCGCAGGTGGTCACCGAGCACTGGTAGCCCCCGGTGTTCGGCCTTGGCGGCGGCGGGCCACCAGCAGCGAAATGGCAATGCTCTGCACCGCACCCACCAAAGCGCCCAGCGCCGTCATGGAAATGCGGTCGATGAGCAGGGACGCGGCCGGTTCAGGGCTGACCAGGTGGACCATGAGCAGTGCGGTGACCGTCATGAATACCATCCCCACCGCATAGTTGCGCAGAATCACCAGCTCGATGACGAACTGCGAGGCCAGCGCAGCGGCCAGGATTACCCAGACCGGGGAATCGAAGGCGAAAACTATTGCGGTCAGCGCTACGCCAATGCAGGTGCCTGCGCAGCGCTGCAGCCCGCGGGCTACCCGCGCATAGGCATCAGCGCCGGTGACTGCGGCGATCGCGCCGAGACTGGCCCAGTACCAGTGGCCGTCGCTGAGCAGATGCCCTGCTATTCCCGCCAGCAGCACGCCCGTGCCCATTTGGAGCGATTGGGCCATGGCCCGGCGCGAGGGCGACCAGGCGTATCCGGAGCGCAGGGTATGAAGCAGGTTGGCTTTGCGCATCGACAGGCCAAGCATCAGCAGCATGCTGAAGGCCATTGTTCCGCCGCCGGCCAGCAGCACCCCGGTGAAGCTTTGCGAAGTGGCCGGGATGCCCAGGCAGGCGCCGCCGGCGAAGACCGCGAAGACCGGTCCCGGCGGCATCCAGCGCGTGGCATGGGAGACGTAGTTGGCGCCAAAACCAATGAATGCCAGCACGAGCACGCGTACCGGGAACGGTGCCTCGATGAGCGAAAAATAGGTGCCCAGCAGCATTGCGGCCAGTTGCACGATACCTGCCGAGAGCTGCTGCCAGAAACGCGGCGCGTACGCGTCGAAACGGCCGAAGACCGCGCAGAAGGCGCCGAACGCTGCATACATTGCCCAGTCAAGGCGGCCAAGGCCGGCCAACAGGATCAGCGGCGCGGCCAGGCTGATCGTCGCCTTGGCTGCCGGGATGAGCGACGGGCGGTGCGGGGCCACGACGACGCTGCGCTGCACTATTTCTTCTAAGTGGCGCTTCACTGGCGTGCCTCGCCGTCCTGCGTAGCGACCAGCTGCAGCAAGGCGCGCAGCTGCTCCCGCTGCGGCTCATCCAATGCGCCGAAGACCTTGGCTTCGTTATGCGAGGCAGCCTCCATCGCCCGGGCAGCGAATTTCCGGCCCTCGGGAGTCAGCGTGATGACGTTGCGGCGGCGGTCCTCCGGATCAACTTCGCGTTCCAGGATCCCACGGCTCGACAGCTGATCGAGGTAGGCCACCAGATGGCCGCGGTTCACATTCGAGCGATCTGCCAAGTCGTTCTGGGAGATGCCGCCGAACTCCTCCAGCGCGCAGATGATGGTGAAATGATGCCGGGACAAGGACTCGGATTCCATCAGCTCGGTGAGCTCCTGGGTGCCGATGCGTCCGGCTCGGGCGGTGAGATAGCTCAGCGAGTTCCATTGGAACTGCGGAATCCGGTGTTCGTTCATCCCTTCAAAATAGCATTTCAGCTTGAAACGATTTCGCCCTGAAGCAGTTTATTCGATGTATCTCACACGCAGCTGGCGCGCGTTCCATCGCCAGCTGCGGTCCGCGGAATCGTCGTCTTTTGGAAGGTGAGGGCTCGTTCTCCTTGGCCACGGCCATAGTGCGCCGCCTGTCAGAGCCGAAGATCAGCCAAGAGGAATTTGGCGCCCAGTTCGCCGATGAGGATGGCCGGGGCATTGGTGTTGCCGGTGGTGATCTTGGGCATGATCGAGGCATCGATGACGCGCAGCCCTTCCAAGCCGCGTACCCGCAGCTGCGGATCCACCACGGCCTGCGCATCCGTGCCCATGCGGCAGGTACCCACCTGGTGGTGGTAGGTCACGACGTTGTTCCGAATGTAATCCTCCAGCTGCTCATCGCCGCGTATTTCTTCGCCCGGGTAGATTTCCCTCGCTCCCCAGTCCCCGGCCAAGGCATCTTGCTCCACCATCGCGCGGCATTGCTTCATCGATACCAGGAATGCCTGCATATCCCGCGGATCATCCAGCACATTCAAATCGATGTTCACCGGGTCATCCAGGCCGGGCCCGCCCAGGGTGATTTCGCCGCGGCTGTGCGGGGTGACGATCCCGGAGTGCAAGGTGAAGGCAGTGCCGTCGACCGGTTCCATGCCCGGGGAGTACATGGGCACGGCGAAGAAGATCGGCTGGGTGTCCGGGCGATCCAGGCCCTCGCGGGATCGGGTGAACATGTGCGATTGCGAGACGGAGACCCCGGCACGCGGGGCGGGTATCGCGCGGGTGGTGGTTTCGGCAATCACCGGCGCCAGCAGGTGGTCATGCAGGTTCTTTCCCACCTGGTCCAGCTCATGCAGCGGCATGACGCCCGCGGCTTCGAGCTCGGCCGCCGGGCCGATCCCTGAGCGCAACAGGATTTGCGGGGATCCCAGGGCACCGGCGCTGAGCACCACCTCATCTGCGCGCAGCTCCTGCAGCTGCCCGCCGATCCGGTAGCGCACGCCTACCGCGGATCCAGATTCGAGGATCACCGAATGCACTTCGGCATCCGTGATGATTTCCATGCGCTCGCGCACCGGCTTCAGATAGGCCTTCCAGGTGTTGATGCGTTCGCCGCCAGCAACGTTGATCTGCTCCTTGGAAACGCCTTCCAGCTGCTCGCCGTTGTAGTCGGGATTGAATCCGATTCCGGACTGCACCGCGGCGTCGATAATCGACTGGTGGATCTCATCCAGCTCGTAGTCGTTGTCCACCGGCACCAGCCCATCGCTGCCGTGGAATTCGCTGGCGCCGCCAGAGAAGTTCTCGATTTCCTTGTAGATCGGCAGGACATTCTTCCAGGCCCACTGCTCGCCGCAGTCCTTGGCCCAGTCATCGAAATCCTGCGGGGCGCAGCGCACCCAGATGGTCGCATTCAGCGCGTGGGAACCGCCGAGCACCTTGCCCCGTGGCAGGTGCATCGGCTTGTTCGCTGCCCCGGCCATCGGGACGGTGTGGTAATCCCAGTCGTCCTTGCTATGCCACAGCTCGCCCATGCGCGAGAGGTCGTGGATGGCAGGGTTGGTGTCCTCGGAGCCAGCTTCGAACAAGGTCACCCGCGCCCCGGCATCCACGAGCCGGCGCGCGACCACCGAGCCAGCCGAACCTGCGCCTACGACTATGACCGACTTGCTGCCCATGGGTTTTCCTCCAGCTAGGATGCCTGCGAAACTTGTTTCTCCCAGCCTGTACAGGTCAGCGGGTTTTCCCTTGGCATCCGGCGCACAACAATTGGCATCGCGTGCGTGTTTTACCCTACGGGCCGCTTAGATCCCCTTGCGTGCCGCACGCAGTTCATCGACACGCACCAGCACCACGCCGCACACAATCAGCAGGCCGCCGAACAGCTGCACCGCACCCGGCAGCTCGGAGAGCAGCAGCCAAGCCCACAGCACCGCGAAAAGCACCTCGGTCAACGAGATGAAGCTGGCCACCTTGGACCCCAGTTCCCGGGCGGCCATCACCCCGGTGGTGTAGGAGAACACGGTGGCGATCAGGATCAGCCCGGTCAAGGCCAACCACCACGGGGTTTCATATCCAGCAAATGATCCGCTGCCGGCGGCCCACTGCATTGGAAGGATTCCCAAGCCGCCAACCAGCAGCATGGTTAGCGCGCCAACGGCCATGCCACCAGCCGACAGCATGATGGGTGGCAGCGCGCCATCGACCTTGGCGCTAATGAAGAAGTAGACCGTCAGGCCCACCGCTGCCCCCAAGCCCCAGAGCACGCCGATAGGATCAATCCGCGTGGCGCCGGTCAGATCCAGCACCGCCACCAGGCCCGCCAATGACAATAGGGTGCCAGCGATCGTTGCCGCCGACGGGCGCTTCTGGTGCTTGGCCCAGAGCACCAGCACGATGAGCACCGGAGCCAGATACTCCAGCAGCAAAGCCACCCCGACATCCAAGCGCTGCACCGCCAAGAAATAGCACAGCTGGCAGGCCCCCACTCCAAACAATCCGAAGAGCACAATCGACACCCAGTTGGTGCGCAGCAACGTCCAGCGGCCGCGCATCGCCAGGACCGCAGGGATCGCCAGGACCAGCGCGGCGCCGGCCATGCGTGCGGCCACTGCCGCAGTGGGACTCCACCCTGCTTCGAAAAGCCCCTTGGCGAAGGAGCCGGAAATCCCGAAGGCCGCGGAGGATGCCAGCGCAATCCAGATCCCCCGGGACTGGCTTTGACGCAGTACTGGACTGCCGGCAGTGGCGGCCGGAAGGCCGGAATCAGACAGGTCGCTCATGAGGATCTTTGAAGTCTTTCGCGGAGAATTTCATGCCGCCGTTCAGGGGCAAATGGGGGTATGAGCATGACGATACGGTTAGGCTTGAGTGGCAGTCAATCTACCCAGCTTCCAGGAACGAATTATGACCTTTGCCCCAGATATCGAAGCTTCATTGAAGTCCGTGGTGAACCTTCTGAATACCGAGGTGCAAATCGTGGATATGCTCTCCACCGTCGCTGATCTCGATGAGTTCCTTGATGCCGAGAATTTCGAAGGCTCCCGCGCGCACAACCAGGCAGAGCTTCGCTCCATTCGCCAGTTGCGTTCCCAGCTGAAGAACATCTGGATAGGTACCGAAGAAGAATCCGTCTTCCGGGTCAATGCGATCCTGCGCAACGCCAACGCCCAGCCTCAATTGATCAAGAGCGAATCGCTGGGTTACCACCTGCACGCCACCACCAACAGCACCCCGCTCTACGACCGCATGGCCGTGGACGCCGCGATGGCACTGGCGGAAGTGATCCGCTCCGGCGGATTGCAGCGTCTGCGGATCTGCGCCTCGGAGGACTGCGAGGCGGCCCTGCTGGATCTGTCGCGCAACCGCTCCAAGCTGTACTGCGATACCGGCAACTGCGCCAACCGCGAGCACGTACGCGCCTACCGTGCGCGCAAAGCCGGAAAACGTATCGACTAGCCAGAACCCCGACACTGAGCACACCAAGTCTAGTTTCGTCCGTGATCGGCCAGCGCCCCTGCGCACTTCATCGCCGCAGCGTGGCCGAGTAGCTCGCTGTGGCCTCGGGCCCACCGCCCATGCCCGTGACCAGCGCGGAGCGCCTGTCATGGCTATCAGGTTTCCTGCATGGGTGGCCAGCACGTGGCCAAAATGGCGTTGGGCGATGCCCCTCGCCTTTTACCTTGCCCGGGCCATATGATGAACACACAACCGGGATACCGGCAGTTGCAGTAGTGGAAGGGGCAGGTCATGACTCAGGAAACCCACGCTTCGGATGATTACGAGGCACGGATAGAAGCAGCTGAGAGCGGACCATTGAAAGCCGCGGCCCGTTGGGTTGTAGCTCTGGCTTCTGCCACGCTGGGCGATGCAGAGTACGAAGCGAACGAGCCCCAGGTAGTCGTGCATTCCCGCCAAGATGATTCGGTGCTTCTGCGCATGACAACCTCCAGCCTCGAAGAAGCTGAGCGGCTAATCGTCCAGATCCGCGCGGACTTGGAGGCTTTGGGCACCGAGGAATTCAAGGCGGAGTGGGAAGGCGCAGGCGACAAGCCCTAGCTAGATGGGCTAGCGGCTAGTTCTCGACAAGAATCCCGTCGATATCCGCGTACACCATCGCGCCCGGCCGGACCTTCACATCCCAGATGCTGATCACTTCATCCACCGAACCGTGCGAGCGCTTGACGGTTTTGCGCGGGTTGCTGCCTAGTGCCTTGATCCCGAGTTCCATTTCAGCCAGTGCCGCACGGTCGCGTACGGCGCCGCTGATGATGACCCCGGCCCAGCCATTAGCTTCGGCATTCGCGGCAATCATGTCACCCATCAGGGCGTAACGCAGGGATGCTCCCCCATCGACCACGAGCACTGCGCCATTGCCCGGGAAGCTCAGGATCTCCTTGACCAGGCCGTTGTCCTCATGGCACTTCACGGTACGTGCCGGCCCGTGGAAGGACAGCCGCCCGCCGAAGTCCTGGAATTGAGCCGAGACGGACTGCAGTGCATCCCCATGCTGGTCGTAGAGGTCGGCGGTGCTGATCGGTTCCTGGTGCATGGTGTTTCCTTCATGAGCTGCGATAGTGGTCCACCACACAGCTTAGCCCGCAGTGCCCGCAACCCCAGCGCATGACGAAAGTGTCAGAGATTCAGTTCCGCTTCATAGGCCTTGGCGTCCAAGGCGCCGAGGCGCGAATTGCGGCGGCCGAAGCCCAGATAGATCGCAGCTCCCACAGCCATCCAGATGGCGAAGACCAGCCAGGTGATGCCAGCCAGGTTGAACATCAGGAACAGGCAGGCAGCGATGCCCAGAATCGGGGTCACCGGATACAGCGGGACGCGGAAGGTCCGCGGGGTATCCGGCTGGGTTTTGCGCAGGTACATTACCGAGACACCTACCAACGAGAAGGCGAACAGGGTGCCGATGCTGGTCGCTTCGGCCAGTTGGCCCAGGGGAATCAGCGAGGCGGCAATGGCCACGACCGCACCGGTGACGTAGGTGCCGATGACCGGGGTACGGGTGCTGGGCGAAACCTTGGCGAAGAAGCGAGGGATCAAGCCGTCGCGGCCCATGGAGAGCAGGATGCGGGTCTGCCCGTACAAGGTGGTCAGCACCACCGAGACGATCGCGATCACCGAGGCCAGGGCGAAAGCCAAGACCATCCACTTCTGTCCGGTGATTTCGGAAACAATCTGCACCAGGGCGGCTTCCGACTCGGCGAACCAGTTCCACTCCCGGGCGCCAATGGCAGCTACGGCAACCAGCACGTAAATGGTGGTTACCAGCACCATGGCGATCATGATCGCCCGCGGCAGGTCCTTCTGCGGATTCTTGGCTTCCTCGCCGGCGGTCGAGGCCGCGTCGAAGCCGATGTAGGAGAAGAAGACCATGGACGCTGCCCCGGTCACGCCCGCGGCGCCCATGGGCAGCAGCGGAGCGAAGTTCCCGGCATTGAAAGCGGTGAAGGCGACCACCACGAAGAAGACGAGGATGGCGATCTTCACGATCACCATAACGGTGTTGGCCAGTGCCGATTCGCGGGCACCGCGAACGAGCAGCAGGGTCGCCAAGATGACCACGATCAATGCCGAGAGGTTGATGACGCCGCCGTCGCCCGGGCCGGCGGCCAGGGCTTGGGGCAAAGCCAGGCCGAAGATCTCCAGCGTCTGGTTCACGTAGGCGCCGGCACCCACCGCCACCGCTGCCGCGGAAACTGCGTATTCCAAGACCAGGCACCAACCGCACACCCAGGCCATGCCTTCGCCCAGCGTGGCGTAGGAATAGGAATAGCTGGAGCCGGAGACCGGGACCATGCCCGCCATTTCGGCATAGGAGACCGCCGAAAGCAGCGCGGTGATGCCGGCCAGCACGAAGGCGATCCAGATCGCCGGTCCGGCGACCGGAACGGCAGATCCGAGGATCACCAGGATGCCGGTGCCCAGGGTGGCTCCGACGGAGATCATGACTAGCTGGGTGACGCCCAGCGAGCGCTTGAGCGTCCCGAGCCCGGCGTTGTTCGCGGCGTCGTTGGCCATCGCCTGGATGGACTTGCGCCGTCGCAGCTGCTTGCCCAGTGGGGTGCGGCCATGCTGATCAGAGATACTCGTGCTACTCACTTGAAATCCTTGGTGCGTGCTTGAGGCGTCCTGCCTCGATCAATTGGCCCGGCAAACGACAACGCGCTGGGACTATCTGTGGATGGACAGTCCCAGCGCGTCATGCCGCGTGGCTAAGCTTTATTATCAGTCTTCAAACTTCTTGTCCGGGTTGGATGAGGATCGGTTTACCCCGGTCCCCTTTCCCAGGTCAGGATCATTGTCCTTGGCGGCCATGGTCATCACCGAGATGACCAGCAGGCTTGCGACAAAGGCGATGCCGAAACAGGCCAAACCGATATCGAAGCGCAAGGGATTCTGCGATCCGCCGGTGGAGCTAACCAGGCCGACCACGCCGGCGACGATGGCCAGGATCAGCGAGAAGCTCAGTGGGCCCTTGATTGACTGGCTCCACGGTTGCTTCTTCTTGTTGTTTCCCACCAGGAACTCCGTTTCTACTTTTACTGCAGACCTAAAGACTAGTTGCTTTCCTGGTCCGGCGAATTGATCGTGGTCGGGGCGGCTGCCTTCATTTCATGGCGATGGCCGAAGGCGGCAATCAGCGCGAAAACGGCCAGAACGATAGTTCCGCCGCCAATCAGGCCGAACAATGCGTGCGCATCCATGCCACCGCTGAAGCACAGCGAAATGGCCAAGATCACGCCCACCGCGCCGGTAACCAGCTGGTTCCTGAACGGCGGGAAGGCCTCGCGATGCTTGGCAAAGACGATGAGCTCGGCAATGCCTCCGGCCAGGAATGCAAAGGCACCCACATAGCCGACCCAGGCAATCGAGCTGACGAAGATGGTAGCAATACCAGCCAGAAGCATCAGTCCCGCACCCAGCGCGTAGGGGGCGCGCGACTTCTCCGGCGCGCTTTCCACAGATACGTACTGCCACATGAACACGCCAGTGACAACGAGGAACGCTGCCGTCGAGTAGGTGACAACCTTGTCATCTGCGCCGATCCAGAAAATCGACATCAGGGCATAGGCCAGGGCCGTCAGGCCGCGCAGGAAGACCGGGCGGAAAACATCTGAAGCTTGAACTGGGGTGGTTTTTGGTGCAGGCACAATTTCTATTCTACCGCTCATAGAACTAACCGCCACTTCGCCCGGGGTTAATCACATCAGCCACGGCGGCGAATCAGAGACTGGTCCAGATCCCCGATGCTCGCCGCGCCCATCAGCTGCATAGTCACTTCCACTTCCTTGGCCAGCAATTCGATGGCACGGCTGACGCCTTCCTCTCCCCCAGCCATCAGGCCGTAGAGGTAGGCGCGGCCAATCAGCACGAAGTCCGCTCCGGCACACAGCGCGGCGACAATGTCCGCGCCGGACATGATGCCCGAATCCATGATGATTTCCATGTCCTCACCGACTTCGGCACGCACTTCGCCCAAGGCCTCGAAGGCGATCGGCGCGCGGTCCAGCTGCCGGCCGCCATGATTGGAGACCACCAGTCCGTCAGCACCGGCGGCCTGGGCCTTGGCAGCGTCTTCGCTGGTGAGCACGCCCTTGACGAAGAGCTTGCCCTTCCACAGCTCGCGGATCCATTTCAGATCCTCGAAGTCCAGGGAGGAATCGAACATGGAGTTGATGATCGTTGGCAGGTCTGCCGACGTATCCGACAGCGATGCGAACTTCAGCGAATCGGTGGTCAAGAAGTTGTACCACCATTCGGGTCGGTACGACGCATCGAGCACGGTCTTCACGGTCAATTCCGGCGGGATCTTCATGCCGTTGCGGGTATCGCGGTGGCGTTGGCCGGCCACCGGGGTGTCCACGGTGACCAGCAAGGTGTCATAGCCCGCTGCAGCGGCACGTTCCACCAGCGCCCTGGACTTTTCCCGGTCCTTCCACAGATAGAGCTGGAACCATTTTCGGCCCTCGGGTGCCGCCTCGGCGACCTCCTCGATGGATCGGGTGCCCATGGTGGACAGGCTGAAGGGAATCCCTGCTTTCTGGGCAGCCCGCGAGCCGCCGATTTCGCCCTCGGAGTGCATGAAGCGGGTGAAACCGGTGGGGGCGATGCCGAAGGGCAATGCCGATGGGGCACCGGCAATGGTGGTGGAAAGATCCGACTGCGCGGTTCCGTGCAGGATTCGCGGCAACAGCTCAACGTTGTCGAACACCGCTCGGGCGCGGGTCGCTGTGATTTCTCGCCCGGCAGCGCCATCTACATAGTCGAAGGCCGCGGCGGGCGTGCGGCGCTTGGCGATCTTGCGCAGATCCCAGATGTCGGCGGCACCGGCCAGGCGGGCGGCGCGAGGGCTAGTGGAGGGGAGCTTGAACTTCATCAGGCTGACCAGTTCGGCCACGTCGGGCAGTTGGCGCTTGAGATTACCCATGGATTGTTCCTTTACTTCGGTAGAAATTGCCGGTCTAGTACAGGGTGCGCGAGCTTGCGCGGGTGCCGATGAAGATTGCAATGGCCGAGGACAGGCAGCACAGCGCCAGGTATCCCGCTGGCATCGCGATGGAGCCGTTGCCCGTCTGCAAGAGCGCAGCGGCAATCAGCGGCGAGAGCCCAGCGACGATGGCGCCGTTCAGTTCGCGCGCGATGGCAATCCCGGAGAAGCGCACCGAGACGGGGAACAGCTCGGTGAGGAAGGCCCCTTGGGCACCGGAAGTGCACGGGATCACCAGCGCGTAGCCGGCGGCGATGCCCAGGAATCCGAAGGCGAACTCGCCGGTGGAGATCAGTGCGAAGATCGGGAAAGCCAGGACCAAGCCTGAAATGTTTCCCGCCGCCAGCACCTTGGAAGCGCCGAACCGATCGGCCAGCCAGCCGCCCACCGGCGTGAGCAGTACGGAGACCAAGGAGCCCAGGGTGACCGCCAGCAACGCATGGCTGCGTTCCATGCCGCTGGTGACCATCAGGCTCAGCGCGAAGACCGCAAGGATGTAGTTCACCGCGTTATGCCCGGTGATGGCCAGGAAGCCCAGGGCCACGCGGCGCCAGTGCGCGGCGAAAACCTGCACGATGGGGAGCTTGGCCTGCTGCTGCTCGGCACGGGCCGAGGCCATGGCGGCGGCATAGTCAGGGGTCTCTTCCAGCTTGTTGCGGATGTAGATGGCCACGACGAACAGCAGTGCCGAGACCAGGAATGGGATGCGCCAGGCCCACCCGAGCAGTACCTCGTCACCGGCCAGCGAGACCAGGAAGAAGCACACGGTGGCCAGGGCGATGCCCAGCGGCGGGGTGGAGAGCACCAGCGAGGTGTAGAACCCGCGTTTTCTCGGCTCCACGTATTCGGCCACCAGCGTCATGGCACCGGTCAGTTCCGCGCCAGCGCCGAATCCCTGGATCAGGCGCAGCAGCACCAGCAGGCCCACGGACCACACGCCCCAGGTCTGCGCGGTCGGCAGCAGGCCGATGCCCACGGTGGCGATGCCCATCAGGATGACCGAGAGCAGCATGGCCGGGCGGCGCCCGAACCGGTCCCCCAGGTGGCCGATGAGCACACCGCCCAGCGGGCGGGCCACGAAGCCCACCGCGAAGGTCGCAAAGGACGCGATCGAGGCCGCCGCTTCTCCGGCTCCGGCGAAGAACAGCGGACCGATCACCACCGATGCGGCCGCGCCATACAGCGCGTAGTCGTACCATTCAATGGCCGTGCCGAAGACAGAGGCGAACAGGGCCCGGCGCCGGTTGCGCGCTTGCTGCGTGCTGGCAGAGTTCTGGGTGATCGGCACAGTCGTAGTCCTTGCGATAAAGTGGTGTTCCGTAAGATACCTGAAATATATTTCATCCCAGACTAGAGTGTTGCCCAGAGCGATAGCTAGATCAGGTCGCCAAGTTACGCCCCTTAGGAATCGGAAAACCATGGCCAGCTCGCTCTCCGAACAGCTCACGCTCACCTTGCGCGAACGCATCAACCGCGGGGAACTTGCCCCGGGAAGCCTGATCATCGAACCGGCACTGGCCCAGGAGTTCGAGGTCTCCAAGACCCCGGTGCGCGAGTCCCTGCGCCAGCTCACCAGCGAGGGCCTGCTGCAGGTGCTGCCCAAGAAGGGCTATCTGGTTCGCGCCATCTCGATGAATGATGTCTATGAAGTCCTGGAACTGCGCAGCTTGCTCGAACCGCATGTGGCGGGGCAGGTAGCCAGCATGCATTCGGCAGCGCTTGTAGTTTCCCTGGCCGGGCACCTTGAAGCCCAGCAAAAGCTGGCGGTCTCCGACCCCATTGCCTCCATGCATGCCGCCCAGTGCTTCCATAGCGAACTGGCCGCGGCATCGCGCAACTCCCGCATTGTGGACAGCTTGGAGAACTGCTTCACGCAAACCGCCCGAGCCCACTACGTGTTGCCTTCCATGCAGCCATACATGTCCCAATCGGACGAGCTGGCCGAGCACCAGTCGATCTTTGCCGCCATACAGAATTCAGATCCTTCAGCGGCCGCCGAGGCCATGACGCTGCATCTGGAATCCATCCGCCGAGCCATGCTGGGACATCACTAGCGGCCAACCATTGATGCATCATGGGCAGGCACACAGCATCGCCGTGCTCGCCGGTAGATGATGCCCGATAACCGGAGTGAGAAGCTTGGCGGGCACGACGCGATCTTCTTCGGCGCAGTGGGGCAACCTCCTACAATTCCGCCAGCCAGGGGACGTGGACTTCTTCGTGGTCCGCGAGAACATCTTCGAAGGCACCGAACGCGAGACCCTCGTCCGGGAAACGGCAATGACCCGTACCGGTATCGGCCGCACCCTCAGTCCAACGCACTAGTCGTTGCCCAGCCCGGATCCGGGTGGCCGAGGCACGACCAGTTCACTGCACCCATGCGGTCGCCCATGAGATTGCCGCCCAAGCGATGAAGCTCCAGGGTAATCGCTGGCGAGCGGCCCGGTGGCCTGGGTTCAGCTGCCCAACCGCATCCAAGCGCTGTTCCTGGCACGCAGGGACAGGCTCACGCCGCGAGCTGCCATGTAGCCGATGGCGAAAGCAACCCAGATCCACAAAATCGCTGACGTGGAATCCTTGGCAAAGACCTGAACCGCCCAGAGCATCGGCACGTAGAGAACAAGGTTGGCTATGCCCACCAACCCGAGATAGCGGGCATCCCCCGCACCGATGAGCACGCCGTCCAGCACGAACACCAAACCGCACAACGGCTGGGACAATGCCAGCACCCACAGCCCAACGGTGGTCAGCTGGCGGATCTGCTCATCCGGGGTGAAGATCATCGGGAAGACCCACGAGGTGGCAAGCAGCAGGATCCCGGTTACCACGCCGAAGCAGATGCCCCAGCGGCTCATGATCCCGGTGAGCTTGCGGACCTGCTCTGCATCCCCGCGGCCCAGCTCCTGGCCAATCATGGCCTGGGCCGCAATAGCCAACGCATCCAGTGCAAAGGCCAGGAAACTGAAGATCGTGAAGACCAGCTGGTGCGCTGCCAGTGTCTGGGTGCCGGCGTTGGTGGCGACAAGAACCGTGAGGAGCAACGCCGCGCGCATGCTCAGGTTGCGCAGCATCAACCAGGAACCGACTTGCCCGGTGGAAATGAACCCGGACCAGCTCGGCGCCATGGAAATTCCTTGCTTGCGGATTCTTGGCAAGATCATCCACAAATACACCACCGCCATCATCCACTGGGCGATCGATGTGCCAAGCGCGGCACCGGCTACGGACATATCGGCCCAGTAGACCAGCACGAAGTTCAGGACGATATTCAATCCGAAGCCAGCGGTGGCCACGATCAACGGTGTTTTCGTGTCCTGCATGCCACGCAGCACGCCGGTGGCTGCCAGGACCAGCAGCATCGCGGTCAGGCCAGGCATCGAGTAGCGGATGTAATCGACGGCGAATCCAGCGGTTTCCCCTTCGCCGCCCATCAAGCCCACAAGCCGATCGGCACTGAAGTATCCGAGCAGCGACAGCACCACCCCGAGGACTACGGCAAACCACATGCCATCACGGCCCGCCGCCATGGCCTTGCCGGGATTGCCAGCACCCAGGGCTCTGGCTACAGCTGGCGTGGTGGCATAGGCCAAGAAGATCATCAACCCCACCGCTGTGTGCAGCACCGTGGTGCCCAGTGCGGCGCCGGCCAGCTCGGCCACGCCAAGGTGGCCCACGATGGCCGAATCGGCCATCAAGAACAGCGGCTCGGCGATCAAAGCGCCCAAGGCGGGAACGGCCAAGGCAAGGATCTGCCAGGCCAAGCTCCGCGGGGATTCGGTGGGGGTTGAAGGATTCACAACCTCAACTCTACGAAGCAGAGTGGACTTTCACCATTTGCTTGCGCGCAGGAGGATTCCCGGTGCAGTCCTCTTTCCTGCGTCCGGAGCGAGTACTAGGTTTGGAAGCAAGCAGGGCACAGCCAGCACCGCCACCAGAAAACAGGTTTCCCATGGGACAAGAACATATTGGCCATTGGCAATGCGCGGGTTGCGCCGTGGAGTTCCCGCCTGGCCCGCAACCCACCGGCACCTGCCCCATCTGCGCCGATGAACGCCAGTACATTCCGGGCGGAATCCAGCGTTGGGTGCGCACCGAAGACCTGGCAGCAGCCGGCCACCAGCTGACGATCACTTCGCTGGAGCCGGGACTGAATGCGATTGCTTCTCCCGAAATCGGCATAGGCCAAAGCTCCTTGCTCGTGGAGACCACCGCGGGCAACCTGCTCTTCGACGTGCCCGGGCTGATTACCGGAGAAATCATTGATTGGCTGGATAGCCGCGGAAAGCTGGCGGCCATTGTGGCGAGCCATCCGCACATGTACGGGGTGCAGCAGCAATACAGCCAGGCGCTGGGTAATGCGCCGATCCTTGTCGCCGAGAAAGATGCGCAGTGGGTCCAGTATTCCTCAGCCGCCGTCAGGACCTGGTCCCAGCCTTTTGAGGTGCTGCCCGGGATCAGGCTGATGCAGCTCGGCGGCCACTTCCCGGGCAGCACTGCGGCTGTTTGGGAAGCAGGGGCCGATGGCCGCGGAGTCCTGCTGGCTGGCGACGCGGTTTTCCCCGTGGCCGATGGCAATGCGACCTTCTTGCGCAGCTACCCCAACCGCATCCCGCTCTCGGCTGCCGTGGTGCGGCGCATGGCCAAGGATCTGGAGCCGGTGAAGTTCGACCGCCTCTACAACAACTTCGCGGCCCGCATCCAGGCCGATGCCCACCGGGTGGTCCAGTTCTCTGCGGAACGCTATGCCAGGTGGGTATCAGGAGAATTCGACCATCTGACCTGATATTCCGCGCAAAGTTGAGTATTCCGAATGCGGAATATGAATTATCCGCGAAGGGATGGGTCCCTTTTGGAGAGCAAGGAAGCCAGGATCAGGGCAACCACCTGCAACGCGCCAACGCAGAGCACGACGCTGGCCCAGCCGTAGTGCATGAAGGGGATGCCGATGAGCCAGCCAAGCAGTGACGAGCCCACGTAGTAGAACAAGTTGTACAGGCTGGAGGCCTGTGCCCTGGCTCCGGTGGCCAGCACCGGCACCCACCCGCTGGCGACCGCGTGGGCCGCGAAGAAGCCAGCGGTGAAGATCAGCAACCCGCTGATGATCACGACCAGGTTCCCGGCCAGGGTCAGCAGCAAGCCCAGGGCGCTGGTGAGAATGCTGATGCGCAGGGTATTTCGCCGTCCAGCCTTGGCGACGAGTTTGCTGCTGGCCACCGAGGTATAGGTTCCAGAAAGGTAGGCCAAGAAGACCAGTGCCGCCCACGAAGCCGGAATCAGGTAGGGCGGTGCTTCCAGCCGGAAAGCCAGGTAGTTGTAGACGGCCACGAATCCGCCCATGAGCAAGAATCCCTGGGCGTAGACCAGTGCCATCTTGCCGTGCAATGCATGTGCGAACTTCTTGGCGATGCTGCGCAGGTCCTGGCCGTGGATGGGGTCGAAGCCCTGGGCGCTGGGCGCCTTGAACAGGAAGAAGAGCGTCGCCAGGCCGGCCATGATGCTCACTGCCGCGACCCCCCAGCGCCAACCGGCGGGGTCTGCGACAAAGCTGGCGACCAAGCGTCCGGCCAGCCCGCCAAGGGTGGTGCCGGAGATATAGGTGCCGCTGGCCACGGCAACGGCTCGCGGATTGACCTCGTCAACGAGGAAGGCCAGTGCAGAGCCGGGAACACCTGCCAAGGCAATTCCCTCGAAGAACCGGATCGCCACCAGGAACTCGAAGCTTGGCGACAGGCAGCTGAGCAGTCCCAGGGCAACCGAAGAGATCAGGGCGATGCTGATGACCTTGCGGCGCCCGACGCGGTCGGAAATGATGGCCCATGGAGTCACGGCCAACGCCAGCCCCAGGGTCGCTGATGAAACGGCAAGTGCCGTGTGCGAAGAGGTGATGTGGAAATAGCCGGCGATCACCGGCAGCAGCCCCTGCGCCGCATAGAGCTGGGAGAACGTGGCAACGCCGCCGGCAAAAAGCGCCAGCAGCATGCCCCGATAGGCGGGGGTGTTCGGTTCGAGTCCGGTAAATGCCACTGCCTAGGCTCCCACAGGAAGCAGCGGGTAGATCAGGTACACCACCAGCAACGCTACTGCATTGTTAATGACATGCAGCATGTAGGAGTAGGCCAGCGACTTGCCGCTGAGGATGTAGGCAACACCCATCATGACGCCCAGCATGAAGTACGGCACGACTTCCAGCCAAGAGCCGATGCCCGCGCCAATGAAGTGGATGCTGGCGAACAGCACCGTGGAGATCAGTGCGCAAATCCAGACGTTGAGCTTGCGTGAAAGCTTGCCAATGAGCAGATGGCGGAACAGGTATTCCTCTACGAATGGGCCGAAGAGCGCAGTGACCACCAGCATGACCGGCAGCGGCACCGTTCCGGCCATGGATTCCAGGGCCGCCTGGTTCTCGCTGGTGGCCGCTTGGCCCGTCAAGGCGGCGATGATTCCGTTGGCCATGATGGTCAGGAACCAGCCACCGGGCAGCATCAGCCATTTGGCCCAGGGGTGGTAGCGCATGGTCTTGAACGACTCGAAGAACTGCGGACCGCACTGGATCATCGCGAGAATGAAGAAGGTGACATACAGGATCAGGTTGATCCCGAACAGCGCCTGTTCCTGGGTGGAGAAGGCGCCCATGTAGCCAGGGATCAAGCCGACGAGGCCTGCTGCGCCCCCGACAAAGAAGACGAGGTAGGCAAGAACTGTCCAGAAGTCGCCCTTGGTGAATTGCCCGGCGTTGAAGACGCGTTGCTTGGGCCGCGGAGCCGAATAGGGGTTCATGTACTCTGGCCGTTGTTGCATAAGACAAGCCTAATCGCCTTCCATGTGGATTTCCCAAGTTCATCGTTCCACGTGAAAGGACGAACCCAGTCCAGCCGACGTCGAAGTCTGCTGGACTGGGTTCAGCGAGCTGCGGTAACCGCGAGCTCCCATCATCTGCTAGTTCTTGTCGAAACCTTCGCGACCCTTGTCCACGAAGGCCGGGAAGAGCACCTTGTAGCTGACACCGGCAATGGCCGCAGCGATAACCGGTGCCAGGATAAACAGCCATACCTGGCCCAAGGCTTCAGGGCCGGCGAACCATGCGACGCCCAGGGAACGTGCCGGGTTGACCGAGGTATTGGTGATGGGAATGGACACCAGGTGGATCAGGGTCAATGACAGGCCGATAGCGATCGGCGCGAAACCCTGCGGCGCGCGCTTGTCGGTGGAGCCGAGGATCACGTACAGGAAGATCGCAGTCAAAACGATCTCTGCGACCAGTGCCGCAACCAGCGAATAGCCATCTGGCGATCGCTCCCCATAGCCATTGGAAGCGAAACCGGATTCGACTGCGTTGAATCCGTCCTTGCCCGAAGCGATCCAGAACAGCACGGCACCCGCCACCGAAGCAGCGACGATCTGCGTGACGATGTACGGGAGGACATCCTTCCACGGGGTGCGCCCGGCAAAGGCCGTGCCCAGGGTGACGGCAGGGTTGAAATGGCCGCCGGAGATATGCCCTACTGCGTACGCCATGATCAGCACAGTGAAACCGAAAGCCAGAGCTACGCCCAGGAATCCGATGCCCATGTTCACGGTTTCATCTGCGATGACCTTGGCTGCGAAGATCGCTGAACCACAGCCACCGAAGACCAGCACGAATGTGCCCAAGAATTCTGCCGATAGTTTTGCGCCAACAGTTGGCACAGCTGCATCTGACATGCTTTTTCCTTATCCTCGATGAATTATGCGAGTTCAAGGCCAGCTTATGTCCTGCCGATGGGGCTGCGGTAGGCCTGCGGCTACTTAATAGATCTCGTTCGTCTTATTTTTCTTCTGGGTTCATGCTTCTGATCTGCCGCGCCGCAGTTGCGGCGTTTCTAGATCGTGGTTCGGGGCTGCCGTTCGAAAATTGAAGCGGCCGCAATGCCGACAACGACACCGAGAAGATTTCCCATAGCGCAGTCCCACACCATCTGGGATCCGCTCTTCGGATTAGCCAGCTGAAGCATCAGGATAATCAGCGGCGTGAAAAAGCTGAGGGCAAGGCCGTAGTTCCGGACCATATAGGCCTCGGTTGGGAACATCAGCAAGATGATGCAGCAGCCGATCATCAGTTCGCTGGGAGTCAGGGCCGTGATCCCAAACAACACGCCTGTACCGGCCAGGGTTCCCCCGATGCGGTGAGCCCCACGTCGCAACCGGCCCCGGGCATTGCCGACGGCAAGCGGAACGGCCGCCCCGGCCATGGTCCATTGGAGATGCTCGACCTGCAGAGTAATCCCGACAGCTCCAGCTAGGAAAACAACTATCAGGTAGGTGCATGCCCTGCGCAGGATGCGGGGCCATGGAATCGCGAGGCCTTCCGAGCCGCACTCTTCCACTCGTCCGAAGCGTGCGGCTTGGCCGAGCAGGATGCTGAACAGAGCGGTGGCGACGAACGCGGCCAGGCCATCAAGGGCGGGACGTTCCCCCACCGGCAAAGTTCCCAACGCACCAAACGCAAAGAGCGGAAAGAAGGCACCGCCGGGCTTGAGCCCATATCGATCAGCGATCAATGAGCTGAAGGCCGCCCAGAACATGCCTCCGGCAAGCAGCGTCCACCCGCGCATACCCAAGGGGGCCATGGCGATCCCGCAAAATCCCGCACACAGCATCAGTGCAGCTCCGAGCACCTGGTCCTTCAGTCGCTGCGAGCGATGCGGATTTCGGCCGTACATCCCGACAATGGAGCCGAAAACAGCGTAGGCAAGGAGGTCCGTTCTGCCAATCAGCAGCAGTGCAATCCCCGGAAGTCCCAATCCGAGGCCTACGCGCAGGGCCGGGCGGATCTCTGGGCTGTACGAAATGGCGAAGAGCTGCCAATTCACGAGCGAACCGCGCGTGAATTTGAACTTACCAATGACTGTGGGACCGGAGCTGCTCTGCCTGCCGTCATCATGGAATCCCGAGTCGTCCTGGCAATTATCTGATTGCCTGCATCCCTCGGATCCCATGGTGCCTCAAGATGGTCAGGTTCCACTGTTCTCTCCGCTCCCAGTTGCACGGCCCAATTCCTAAGCGACTTGGGGTCTGGTTCTAGGTTCAGGGATTACCATTGATCAGATCCAATAATTAGATCCGATGATTCAGTAAGTGCTACTTATGATTCCTGCTGAGATGCATATCGACCGCAGGGAATGTGCTAGAAATTATCTTTTCGAGCGCCTGCGACATCAGGGTTAATGGACTGCTGTCTTCCATTACAAGAGAAATTTGCGAGGTAACTTGCGGATCATCCAGCCTGTAAAGCTCAATACCAGGCAGAGCTCCCAAGGGTGGCAACCACTGGCGCGGAACTATGCTGGCCCAGTTCCCGGTGGACACATGCGCGAGCAACGTGACTATCGAGTCGCATTCGATTCGCGGCGAGACTACCAGATCGTGCCGGCTGAGCGTCTGGTCGAGGACCTGGCGCCCTCGAAGAGATGAGTCGAGGAGGCATAAGGGCAACTCCAACGCCGTCGCCCAAGCCGTCGTTGCGCCCTCGGGGAGCATCCCCGGCGCAGTGAGCAGCACATGTTCCTCGGCATAGAGCGGATAGACCAGCAGTCCAGCTAGGTCCTGCGGCTCCGCGTAGATAAGGCCCGCGTCAAGCTCGTAGTTCCTGATCTGACGGACGATGTCCGCCGAATGGAGACTCGCCTGGACGTTGATGCCCACTTGCGGATGCGCACGGGCAAACTTGTCGGTGAGGGTTGCAACAGTTGAAGAGGCAGCAGGAACCGTTCCCAATCGAAGTGTTCCATTCAGGCCATTCTCGTAATGGGAGATTTCCTGTCTCAGCGAGGCATGGTCTTTCAGGATTTTCCGAGCCCATTTGAGAACCGTCTCGCCTTCAACGGTCAGCCCTTGGAAGGCATGGCCCCGGCGGACCAATGGCGCGCCCAGTTCCTTTTCGAGTTTTCGAATGCCCTCTGATAATGCTGGCTGGGAGACCGCGCATTCTTCAGCTGCCCGGGCAAAATGTCCCTCATTGGCCAGTGCCACCAGATATTCCAACTGTCTAAGCATCATGTTCATATTGCATCATTTCCTGCAGGAACAAGTGCTATCGATGGCCTGGGGGCGTGCCGCAGCGGTTCGATCAGAAGCAGGCCTGGCAATGCAAAAAGACCCCGGCACCGGCAGTGAAAATCTGCCAGATGCCGGGGTCTTCGCGACTCAAGGTCCTACTCGGTTTCTTCCTTTGCTTCCGGTGCCATGTCACTGGCCACCGTGGCTCCGGCCGCTACCGCGGGCACCGCAGCCGTATCCGGATTCGCATCCACATCCTCGGCCGGGCCGGCGAACTGCGACTGGTACAGCCGGTAGTAGGCGCCCTGGGTCCCCAGCAGGTGCTCGTGGTTGCCCTGCTCCACGATCCGGCCGGACTCCATCACCAAGATGGTGTCCGCGTCGCGGATCGTGGACAGCCGGTGGGCAATCACGAAGCTGGTGCGGTCGCTGCGCAGCGCGGCCATCGCCTGCTGCACCAGCAATTCGGTACGGGTATCCACCGAGCTGGTCGCCTCGTCCAGGATCAGCAGCGACGGGTTGGCCACGAACGCGCGGGCGATGGTGATCAGCTGCTTCTCGCCGGCCGACACGTTGGTGCCTTCCTCGTCGATGATGGTGTCGTAGCCATCGGGCAGCGCGCGCACGAAACGGTCCACGAAGGTCGCCTTCGCGGCCGCGATCACTTCCTCATCGGTCGCATCCAGCCGGCCGTAGCGGATGTTCTCCATGATGCTTCCGCCGAACAGCCATGCGTCCTGCAGCACCATGCCCACCTTCGAGCGCAGATCAGCGCGGGAAAGATCGGTGATATCGCGGTTATCGAGCATGATCTTCCCGGAATTCAGCTCGTAGAAGCGCATCACCAGGTTCACCAGCGTGGTCTTGCCCGCGCCGGTCGGGCCGACAATCGCCACCGTGTGCCCCGGATCCGCGTCGAAGGACAGGTCCTCAATCAGCGGCTTGTCCGGGGAGTAGGAGAAGGACACGTTCTTGAAGGAGACATGCCCGTCGGCACGGGCAGGAAGGCTGTCCTGCGCGTCGTCCGGTTCCTGTTCCTCGGCGTCCAGCAGCTCGAAGGTGCGTTCAGCCGAAGCCACGCCGGACTGCAGCATGTTCGCCACGCCGGCAATCTGGCCCAGCGGCTGGGTGAACTCGCGGCTGTACTGGATGAACGCGGTCGCGTCGCCCAGGCTCATCGTGCCCGAAGCCACGCGCAGCCCGCCCACCACGGCGATGCCCACGTAGGCCAGGTAGGACACGAAGTTCATCACCGGCATGATCATGCCCGAGACGAACTGGGCGCCGAAGCTGGCCTTGTACAGTTCCTCGTTGCGCGCGGTGAAGCGGTCCACCATGTCCGCTTCGCGGCCGAAGACCTTCATCAGCTCGTGGCCGGAGAAGGATTCCTCGATCTGCCCGTTCAGCGCCCCGGTGTTCTTCCACTGCGCGGTGAACAGCTTCTGCGCCCGGGTGCCGATAATGCCCGCGGCAGCTGCCGACAGCGGCAGGGCCACCAGCGCGATCAGCGCCATCTGCCAGGAGACCACGAACATCATGATCACGATGCCGATAACGGTCATGGCCGAGGAGACCAGCTGGCTCAGCGCCTGCTGCAGCGCATTCTGGATGTTGTCCACGTCGTTGGTCACGCGCGAGAGCAGATCGCCCCGCTGGCGCGTGTCGAAGTAGTTCAGCGGCAGCTTGTTGATCTTGTCCTCGACGTCCTTGCGCAGGTTGTAGACCACGCGCATGACCAGCTTGTTCAGCAGCCAGCCCGAGGCCCACGAGAAGAGCGAAGCGACGAAGTACATGGAGAGCACGATCAGGATGTACTGCGAAAGCTGGGTGAAGTCGATGCCCTGCCCGGGGACGAAGTCCACCTTGGAGAGCATGTCGGCCTGGGTTCCCTGCCCGGAGTCGCGCAGCTGCTGGATCACCAGCTCCGCGGGCGTGCCGGCCGGGATGTTCTTGCCGATCAGCCCGGCGAAGATCACGTCCATGGCCTTGCCCAGGATCCGCGGTGCGATCACCGAGAGCACCACGTACACGGTGATCAGCGCGAACACCAGGACCATGCCCAGCTTGTACGGGGACATCAGCCCGACCAGGCGCTTGGCCGATGGCCAGAAATGCTCGGCCTTGCGCACCGGGGCGCCGCCGCTCCAGTCGTCGGCTCCCGCCGCGGCATCGAATTCATTGACGTCCGCAAGCTCGCTTTCGAGCTGTTCCGGATCGATATTCTTCTGCTTCTTCGCCATTTAGGCCACCTCCTCCACGCTCAGCTGGGATGCCACGATTTCCTGATAGGTTTCCGAGGTTTCGAGCAGTTGCTCGTGGGTACCCCGGGCCACGATTTCGCCATGGTCCAGGACCAGGATCTGGTCCGCACCGGTAATGGTCGATACGCGCTGGGCCACGATGATCACCGCGGCGTCCTTGGTCGGTTCGGCCAGGGCCGCACGCAGCCTGGCATCGGTGTTCACATCCAGTGCCGAGAAGGAATCATCGAACAGGTAGGTGCTCGGCTTCGCGGCCAGGGCCCGGGCAATGCACAGGCGCTGGCGCTGGCCGCCGGACACGTTGGTGCCGCCCTGGGAGATCTTCGAATCCAGCTGGCCTTCGCGTTCGGCGACGAAACCGTCGGCCTGGGCCACCCTCAGCGCATCCCACAGGTCATCTTCGGTAGCGTCCTGGGCGCCGAAGCGCAGGTTGCTGGCGATGGTCCCGGAGAACAGGTAGGGGCGCTGCGGCACCGCGGAGATGTTCCGCGAAATGGTGTCGCGTCCCAGTTCCCTCAGCGGCACCCCGCCGATCAGGATCTCGCCTTCGGTGGCGTCGTAGAGCCGCGGGATCAGGTTCAGCAAGGTGGTCTTGCCCGCACCGGTGGAGCCGATGATGGCAGTGGTCTGCCCCGGCTTGGCGGTGAAGGAAATATCGTTGAGCACCGGCGCCTCGGCGCCGGGGTATCCGAAGCTGACGTTCTTGAATTCCACGGTGCCCGGGGTGGGCAGCGCGATTTGCCGTTCGGCGGCGTCGAGCATGCTCGGCTCGCTGTCGAGTACCTCGGAGATGCGGTCGGCCGAGACCATGGCACGGGGAATCATCATGGCCATGAAGGTACCCATCATGACCGCCATCAGGATCTGCAGCAGGTACTGCAGGAAGGCGGTTAGCGCGCCGACCTCCACCTGGTTGTTATCCACCCGGTGCCCGCCGAACCACAGCACGGCGGCGGTGGACAGGTGCAGGATCATGGTGATCGCCGGGAACATCAGCACGAACAGGTTGCCGACCTTGACACCGAGGTCGGTCAGCTTCTGGTTGGCATCGGCATAGCGCTGCGTCTCATGCTCTTCGCGCACGAAGGCGCGCACCACGCGGATGCCGGTGATCTGCTCGCGCAGCACGCCGTTGATCCCGTCGATGCGGGTCTGCATATCGCGGAACAGCGGCATGAGCTTGATGACCAGCAGGCCCACGACAATGAGCACCAGCGGTACCGAAACCCAAACGAGCCAGGACAGTCCGGGATCTTCGCGGATCGCCATGATCACGCCGCCGATGGACATGATCGGCGCGGTGATCATGAAGTTCAACGCCATCAAGGTGAGCATCTGGATCTGCTGCACGTCGTTGGTGCCGCGCGTGATCAAGGTGGCGGCGCCGAATTTGTTGACGTCCTGGGCCGAGAAGGTCGAGACCTTCTCGAAGACCGACTGGCGGATGTCGCGGCCCACGCTCATGGAGGTCTTGGCCCCGAAATAGACGGCTGCCACCGCGGTGGCTACCTGGATGAGGGCCACCACCAGCATCAGTCCGCCGGTGCGCCAGATGTAGTCGATATCGGCTTCGACCACGCCGACGTCGATGATCCTGGCGTTCAGGCTAGGGAGATAAAGAGTGGCCACGGTGGTGGCCAGCTGCAAAATGACTACGGCAATGATCCACCCCGTGTACGGCTTGGAGTGTTTCAAGATGAGCTTGAGAAGCATGTGGGAAATCCTCGCTGGCATCAAGCTCTCCGGCATGCTGGACCTTCGGATTAAGGGCAGCGTGATTGAAGAGCGATTGCCAGTCTAGCGCTCGCCTTGGACACTTTGAATCATCCTTGCGATTGATTTCTGTCAATCACTGGCAAGTACCCGCATTCCCGCAGGATCCCGGGCATGGTGGCGTTAATCATAAACCGTGTACATACCGGCAGGACAATCGCCCGGGATTCCTGAAACGCCAGTAAGCCGCTCAATCCGCGTGACCGCACCGGGGCGGCGAAGACCGCCCGCCTGCAGCTTGCGCCGCTACTTCAAGGCGGCTGTTGATTCGCGGACCACGAGCCTGGTCTCCAACTGGAAAGGATGGGCGAATCTGCCCGGATCATCAGCCAGCGCCAGCAGCCTCTCCACGGCGATTTGCCCCATGGAGTCCAGGGGCTGGCGCACTGTGGTCAACGGCGGCGACATCCACGACGCCGCAGACGCATCGTCAAAGCCAACCACGCTGAGCTTCTGCGGAATCCCGATGCCCAGCTCCTCCGCCGCACGCAGCACGCCCAGCGCCACATCATCGGAAACCGCGAAGATCGCGGTCGGCGGATTCTCTGCATGGAGCATTTTCAACGCTGCCGCACGACCGGATTCAGGCGTAAAGCTATCTCCTGCAACAAGGGATTCTTCAACCCGGACGCCAGCTTCCTGCATTGCGGTGCGGAAGCCCTGCAGCCTCTCCCCAGCCGGCACCGAATGGCGCGGCCCGCTGGCGAAGCCGATTCTCCGGTGCCCTAGGGCAAGGAGATGCTCAGTTGCCTGCTTTCCCCCTTGCCAGTTGGTAGCCCCGATGGAAACCATGTGCTCCGCATTGGGCGCGGAGGGATCAATGACGATCACCGGCAGCTCATGGCTCCTGCACCAGCGGACCTTGCTGTCTTCCAGGAAGGTCGTGACAAGAACCAGCCCGGCGACGCCGTTCTTCACCTGCTCTCGCAGCCAGGCCATCGATAGCACGTCATGCCCCCGGGCCTCGCCCTCGATGCAGGTATTGACCAGTTCAACCCCCGCGCGTTTCGCAGCTCGGATTGCCCCATTGAGCACCGTTGCCGCATACGGGCTATTGAAGTGGTCGAAGACGATAACCACTGGCTGGCGGCTATTGCTCTCTTTCGAACGGCGGCGGGGCGCATATTCCATGTCTTCGGCAATAGCCGCGATTTTCCGGCGCACCGACTCGCTGACGTCCCCGCGATCATTGAGCGCCTTCGAAGCCGTTGACATTGACACGCCCGCGGCCGCGGCAACGTCCTGAAGTCGAATAACCACAGAGCCACCTCCTAATCATGCGTTCTGCCGATCGCCCAGCTCTCGACTCGCACCACATGTGATGCACGACATAATATATCGCAAATCTTCCAGCGCCACTACGAAACTTTCGAAACATTCTCACGACCAAAACGAATTAATGGGAGATTTCCGCACGTCGACCGTCGCCACATTCGATCCTGGAATGCTGCATTAGCGCTGATTTATAGCGGGAATTCAGAAACTCCTACTTTCGGAATTCATCCTTGACGAGACCTGCGCCACACTATAACCTTTCTCCACCGCCGCGAACTTTCCGAAACTTTCGTTCGCATGCGTCGGTTGATTGTTGTCACGTCCCTGCCAAGCAAAGGAATCCCGCAATGCGCAACGCCAAGAACTCGCCCTCCTTATCTCCGCGGAAGTTCAGCACCCCGCGGCGGCTGCTGGTTTCGGCAGCCATGATTGCCCCACTGGCGCTGTCCGCCTGTGGCGGCGCGCAACCGGGCGGAGAAGCCAACGGCGAATTCTCCGCTTGGGCGCTGACCGGTACCCAGCAGAACGCGTTCAAGGATTCCTTCGCCCAATGGAATGAGGGAAATCCGGAGCAGCCCATCGCGGCCGATTTTTTCGCCAACGATGCCTACAAGGAAAAGGTCCGCACCGCAGTCGGTGCCGGCAATGCACCAACACTGATCTTCAACTGGTCCGGCGGCACGCTAGCGGACTACGTGGCCAACGGCAATGTCGTGGATCTGACCGGCAAGGTCGATGCGCTGGAGGAACGTGCCATCGAGGCCATCGAGAAGACCGGTGAAGTCAACGGCGTGCAGTATGCCGTCCCGAACAACAGCACCCAGCCGGTGGTGCTCTACACCAACAAGAAGCTCTTCGAGCAGGTAGGCGTCGAAGCCCCCACCACCTGGCAGGAAACCCTCGACGTGGTCAAGGCCTTCAAGGCCGAGGGCATCACTCCCTTCGCTGTCGCCGGACAGAGCCAGTGGCCCTACCTGATGTGGATCGCCTACCTGACCGACCGCATCGGCGGCCCGGAGGTCTTCCAAGCCATCCAGAATAACGAGCCCGACGCCTGGAGCCACCCAGCGGTCACCGAGGCATTAACCAAGATCCAGGAACTGGTCGATGCCGGCGGCTTCGGCGATTCCTTCGGCTCCGTGGTTGCCGACGCGAACGCCGACGCCGCCCTGGTTCACACCGACAAGGCCGCCATGCTGCTGCAGGGATCCTGGCTCTACGCCGGGTTCAAGGCCGATGCTCCGCAGTGGTATGAGGAAGAGAACCTGGGCTTCGCCCCATTCCCGACTATCGAGGGAGGCAAGGGCGATCCCTCGAATATCGTGGGCAACCCGGCGAACTTCTGGTCGGTGTCGGCTGATGCCTCCGAGGAAGCCCAGCAGGCTGCTTTCGAGTACCTCAACGACTACACGCTCAATGAGGAATCGGTGAAGAGCTTCATCGGCCTGGGCCTGGTGCCTTCCGTTGACGGTGCCGAGGAAGCCATCGCCGCTAGCGAGGACTCGGACTTCCTTGGCTACGCCTACAAGTCTGTGCAGGACGCTCCGAACTTCCAGTTGTCCTGGGACCAAGCACTGGCCCCCGACCAGGCACAGGTCCTGCTGACGAATCTGTCGCAAATTTTCCAGGGTTCCATTACCCCGGAGCAGTTTGTGAAAACCATGAACTCGACCATTAAGTAGCCCTGATGCTGATGAAATCCCATACTGCGCCGGTGCGGTCGCGCCAACGGCGCGCCACCAGCATCGGCCCGAGCAATTGGCTGCTGGCACCGGCACTAGTGTTCTTCGCCGTCTTTGCCCTGGTTCCGCTGCTGGGCGTGGCCGTACTCTCGTTCATGCACTGGGACGGGCTGGGCACCCCGTCCTTCGCGGGCATGGCCAACTGGCAGCAGACCTTCTCCAACCCGGTCACGCTGAACGCCATGTGGCTCACTTTTGCCATGACCGTGCTGTGCTACCTCACCCAGGCGCCGATCTCCATACTGATTGGCGTGTTCATGGCTGGCGAGCAGAAATATCGTGCCGTGTACTCGGTGCTCTATTTCCTGCCGCTGCTCTTCTCCGCAGCCGCCGTGGGCATCGCTTTCAAAGCGCTGCTGGACCCGAATTTCGGATTGTCCAAGGCCTTCAATATCGGTCTGCTGAGCCAGGACTGGCTCGGCAGCACCGACCTGGTCTTCTACGTCCTGATTTTCGTGATCTCGTGGTGCTTCGTTCCCTTCCACTCGTTGCTCTACCAAGCAGCGGTCAGGCAGATCCCCACCTCCATGAATGAGGCGGCCATGCTCGACGGGGCGGGACGCGTGCGCACCTTCTTCTCGGTCACGCTCCCGCAGATCAAGTACACAGTCATCACCAGCTCCACGCTGATGATTGTCGGGTCCCTGACCTACTTCGATCTGGTGTTCGTGATGACCAACGGCGGTCCGGGAAATGCCACGCGCATCCTGCCGCTGGATATGTACCTCACCGGGTTCCGCAGCTACCAAATGGGTGCGGCCAGCGCCATTGCAGTGATCCTGGTGGTCGTGGGCCTGCTGGTCTCGCTGCTGCTGAACAAATTCAGCGACACCAACAAGATGGAAAGCCAGCAGGAGGGCGCCTGATGAAACTGCAAACCAAGAGCGGCTACGCTCCGAACGTTCCCGGCGGTCTCGCTGCAACCTTCTGGCTGCTGGTCACCGTGGTGCCGATCTACTACATCGTGGTCACCAGCCTGAAGCCACGCCAGGAGTATTTCAGCTCCAACCCGCTGGCATGGCCGAAGGAACTCAGCTTCGAGGCCTACGGCCGGGTCCTGGAAAACGACTTTGCACTGTACTTCTTCAATTCCGCTCTAGTCACCGTGGTGTCGGTCGCGGTAGTGCTGATGATTTCGCTGCTGGCAAGCTACGTGATAGTGCGCAACCGCGGAGCTTTCGCGAAGTTCAGCCACCGGCTGTTCCTGCTGGGCATTGCGATCCCCATCCAGGCGACCATCATCCCGGTCTACTACATGATCGTGAAAATGGGCCTCTACGACTCATTGCTGGCATTGATCCTGCCGAGCATCGCCTTCGCCATTCCGATCAGCGTCCTGATCCTGACCAACTTCCTGCGCGATGTTCCTTCCTCGCTCTACGAGGCCATGACGATAGATGGTGCCAGCCACTGGCAGATGTTCCGGTTGCTGGTACTTCCCTTATCCAAGCCAGCCATTATGGCCGTGGGCATCTACAACGCATTGCAGGTATGGAACAGCTTCCTCTTCCCGCTGGTCCTGACCCAGAGTTCGGAAGTGCGCGTATTGCCCTTGTCCCTGTGGACCTACCAGGGCGAATTCGCAGTGGATATCCCGGCGGTACTCGCCGCCGTGGTCCTCTCCTGCGTCCCGATCCTCGCGGCCTACATTCTCGGCCGCCGCCAGCTAGTGGCAGGCCTGACCGCTGGCTTCAGCAAGTAATCCCCAAGAACTTCTGCAAAGGAACATTGTGAACTCCAATATTTCCCCCTGGCATGACGCTAGCAAGCCAATTGCCTCCCGCGTCGAGGCCTTGATGGCCGAGATGACCATCGAAGAAAAGGTCTCCCAGCTCGGTTCATTCTGGATTCGCCCGGCAGAGCGCAACAGCAATGGCGAGGGCAACGTGGCCCCCATGGAAAACACCTTCTCCAAGGATCATGCTAGTTTCGACGCCGAAATTGTTGATGGCTTGGGGCAGATCACTCGCGCCTTCGGGTCTGCACCGCTGGAACCCTCCGAGGGCAGGGCCCGGCTGGCCGAGCTGCAGCGCAAGGTCATGGCGGCCAATCGCTTTGGCATTCCTGCCCTGGCGCATGAAGAATGCCTGACCGGTTTCACCACCCTGGGCGCCACCTGCTACCCCGCCTCGATCGCGTGGGGCGCCAGCTGGGATCCGCAGCTGGTGGGCGAGATGGCCACGCGCATTGGCGCGGATATGAAGAGGGCCGGCGTGCACCTGGGACTGTCCCCGGTGCTCGACGTGGTACGGGATTACCGCTGGGGCCGAGTGGAAGAAACCCTGGGCGAAGATCCCCATCTGGTCTCGGAGCTGTCCACAGCCTATGTGCGCGGCATCCAGGGCTCCGGGGTCCACGCCACCTTGAAGCACTTCGCGGGGTACTCCGCCTCGCGCGCCGGACGCAACCACGCCCCGGTGACCATCGGGCATCGTGAATTCGAGGATGTCATCCTTCCTCCCTTCGAACGTGCTGTGCGCGAAGCCGGCGTGAAGTCGGTGATGAACTCCTATTCGGATATCGACGGCGAGACCCCCGCGGCCAGCCACCGGCTGCTCACCGAGGTGCTGCGCGAACGCTGGGGCTTCACCGGAACCGTGGTCTCTGATTATTGGGCCATCAGCTTCCTGGAAACCATGCACCGCATTGCCAAGGACCAGGACGAGGCCGGCATCATCTCGCTGGCCGCCGGGATGGACGTCGAGCTGCCCGAAACCAATGCCTTCCGCAACCTGGCCCAGGCCGTGTCCGACGGCCGGCTCAATGCCCAGGTGCTGGACACTGCGGTCCGCCGCGTGCTGGTGCAAAAGGCCGAGCTCGGGCTGCTGGACGCAGGATGGTCGCCGGAAGCGGATTGGGAAGGTGAGCAGGTGGACTTCGACTCGCCCGCCAACCGCGCCCATGCGCGAAAGATGGCCGAAGAATCCATCATCCTGCTCAAGAACACCGGGATCCTGCCGCTAGACGCCCAGACGGCTCCCGCATCCATCGCCGTGGTGGGCCCTTCGGCCTCCCAGCCGCGAGCCCACCTGGGCTGCTACTCCTTCACCAACCACGTGCTCTCGCGCTTCTTCGGCGAGGATGCCCACGGCATTGAGTTGCCGTCCATTCTTGATTCGCTGCGCGCGGCGCCAGGTCTTGCCGGAACCCAGATCAGCTACGAGCGCGGTGTCGATTTCACCGATCCGGATGGCAGCGGCATCGCTGCTGCGGCGGACGCCGCCCGCGCGGCCGAGGTGGCCATTGTGACCGTCGGCGACCTCGCGGGCCTCTTTGGCCGCGGCACCTCCGGGGAAGGGTGCGATGTGGTGGACCTCTCGCTGCCGGGCCGGCAGGCTGACCTGGTTGAAGCCGTGCTGGCTACCGGCACGCCGACCATCCTGGTGCTGGTGACTGGTCGTCCGTACTCCCTGGGCGCCTTCGCCCAGCGGGCCGCCGGAATCGTGCAGGCATTCATGCCCGGCGAGGAAGGCGGACCGGCCCTGGCCTCGGTGCTGACCGGAGCGGTCAATCCCTCGGGCAAGCTGCCGGTGCAGATTCCCGATCATATCGGCGGGCAGCCCGGCACCTACCTCCAGCCCCCGCTAGGCTGGTACTCCGATGGCGTGTCCAACCTTGATCCGCGGCCGCTGTATCCCTTCGGCTACGGATTGTCCTACACCGGATTCGAGCTGTCGGAACTGCAGATCTCGGCTGCAGAAATCGCCAATGACGGCACCGTGGAGATCTCGGCGACGGTCGCGAACATCGGAGAGCGCTCGGGAGCCGAGGTCATCCAGCTCTACCTGGGCGATGATTTTTCCTCGGTGGTCCGGCCGCGCCGCTGGCTGGCCGGCTTTGCCAAGGTGGCGCTGGAAGCAGGCGAGTCCAAGCGCGTGAGCTTCTTGGTGCACGCGGATCGCACCTCCTTCACCGGGCTGGAGAACCGGCGCATCGTGGAACCTGGCAGCTTTGCCGTCCAGCTGGGCACCAGCAGCGAGGATCTGCCGTTGGCCGGTTCCTTCGCGATCACCGGTGAAGTGCGCGAGGTCCCGGAGGGACGAGTCATGGATACGCCGGTGAAGGTGAGCGCAGTGGCTTCGCAGCGGCTCCAGGAAGCTGCGCCCAGCGGAGCCTAGCGGGGCTGTCCAATAGCTATTCGCTGCTGTCTTCCACCGCTCGCCGACCGACACCTTCGAGATGCTTCTCCATGGCTGCTCGGGCGGCGTGCGGATCCCCGGCTTCGAAGGCCTGGAGGATTCTGGTGTGCTCGGAGATGGCGCAATCGGCGTCGGTGACGCCGCGTCCGGCGAAGAGCCGGAAACGCTGCACCTGGCCGCCGAGGGCCTGGAAGGCGGTAAGCAGGAAGGGGTTGCCGGTGAATTCCGCGATAAGCCGGTGGAAGTCCTCATCGGCTTTCCAATAGTCGCGGAATTCGCTGTAGGACCCGCCGGTCGGGGCGGTGCGCAGCCGCTCGATGGTGTCGGCGAGCTGTGCCACCATGTCCCCATCGGCCCGGGCGCAGGCCAGTTCCGCATTCTCGGCTTCGATGAGTTTCCGAACGGCCACCAGCTGGCCATGTTCTTCTGCCGTCATCAGCGGCGCCACCCGATAGCCCTTGAGGGCCGCTCGCCGCACCATTCCGGTGTGTTCCAAGCGCGCCAAGGCTTCTCTCACCGGGGTCGGCGAGACTCCCAAGTCGCGGGCAATTCCGTCGATGCTCAACGCGGCGTCAGCCTCAAACCGCCCATCGATCAGGGCGGCGAGGAGCTCCTCATGCACGCGATCAGCCAGTACCTGGCGTGAGGGCAGCGAGGTTTGGGAAAAGACGGAAGCCATCAAACCATCATATATTCGTCGGCACGCATTGGGTCTACCTTCCAGATCAAGCTATTGACACAGATCACACTTTCATAGATCCTATAGGATATTGGATTCAAATATTGGAGGTAGAATGACCTATACCGCAGCCGACTGGCCGATCACCGCAGCCCTGCTGCAGTTCCCCCACGAACTGCGCTCCGGAGGCACCGTCCAAGACGCCGATGCCTCAGTGTGGCTCGACGTATTCACCGAAGTGCGCGAAGCCGGCTTCGCCAACGTCGATCTTTTCGACGGCTGGGTCCGTCCCGGCGATCTCAGCACGCAGCGCTTGGATGAGCTCAAGGCCACCGCGCAAGCGGCCGGCGTCGGCGCACCAGCCATCTCGGCCATCCGCCGCAGCGTCATCGATGCGCAGAACTGGGAGGAGAATCTGGCCTACAGCCACCGCACCCTGGAGGCCGCCGCCCAATTGGGTTGCGAAGTCGTTTCCTTCGGTTTGCACCAGGCCCTGACTGCCGCACAGCGCGAGCAGCTGTGGTTCTGGACAGTTGAAGGCCACCAGGATCCTGTGGGCGACAGCGAAACCTGGGAGAAGGCGGTAACGAGAATCCGCGAGCTGGGCACCCATGCCGCCGAGCTGGGGCTCCTGGTCTCCCTGGAAATGTACGAAGACACCTACATCGGCACCGGCGACTCGGCCGTGCGCCTGCTCCAGGACATCGACCTGCACAACGTCGGGCTGAACCCGGACCTGGGCAATCTGGTGAGGGTGCACCGCCCCATCGAAGACATCCACGAGCTCATCGCCAAGACCATGCCCTACGCCAACTACTGGCATGTGAAGAATTACCTGCGCGATGAGAATGTGGCGCGCGGGCAGTTCTCCGCCATGCCGGCCCCGCTGGAAACAGGCGTGATCAGCTACCGCGAAGCTTTCAAGGTGGCCCTCGAGCACGGTTTCCAGGGCATCATCTGCACCGAGCACTACGGCGGAGACGGACTAAGCGTCAGCGCCACCAACCAGCGCTACCTGCGCGAGCAGATCCTGCCCAAGACCGCCGACTACCAGCTCGGCACCCCCTTGGTTGCCCAGGGCCGCCAGCAGCTCCAGGCGTCCTAGTCCGTTTCCCGACAAGCACAAGCAGGTTCCAGAAGACATGACAAAAATCTTTGACGATCCCACAGGATTCGCTGATGCAGCCATCGACGGCCTGGTCGCGGCGCACCGCAACCGCCTGGAACGGGTTGACGGCGGCGTGGTTCGTGCCAGCGAAATGAAGCAGAACCAGGTTGCCGTCGTCATCGGCGGCGGCTCGGGGCACTACCCGGCCTTCGCCGGCCTGGTCGGGCCCGGCCTGGCTGCCGGCTCCGCCTGCGGCAATCTCTTCGCTTCGCCTTCCGCCGGGCAGATCTACCGGGTGGCCAAGGCCGCCTCCACCGGCGGCGGGGTACTGCTCAGCTACGGAAACTACGCCGGAGATGTACTGCATTTCGGCCAGGCCGCTGAACGGCTGGCCGTGGACGGAATCGAAACCCGCACCGTGGTGGTCACTGACGATATTGCCAGCGCCCCTCCGGAACGCAAGCATGAACGCCGCGGAATCGCCGGGGACCTGACCGTCTTCAAGATCGCCGGGGCCGCTTCGGAAGAAGGTGCGGACCTCGACGAAACCGTCCGCTTGGCGCAGAAGGCCAACGAGCGGACCCGGAGCCTTGGCGTGGCCTTTGACGGCTGCACCCTGCCCGGTGCCGACGCCCCGCTATTCCACGTTCCGGAACAGGGCATGTCCCTGGGCCTGGGCATCCACGGCGAACCGGGGATCTCCGAGCACCAGTTGCCTACCTCCCGCGAGCTAGCCGAGCTGCTGGTCACCCGGCTGCTGGCAGACCGTCCAGCCGAGTCAGGTAACCGGGTCGTGCCTCTTGTCAACGGCTTGGGCACGGTCAAATACGAGGAGCTCTTCGTGCTCTTCGGCCACGTGGAGCGGCTGCTGAGCGCCGCCGGCCTGCAAGTAGTTGAGCCAGAATGCGGTGAATTGGTCACCAGCCTGGACATGTCCGGTGCCTCGCTGACCCTGTTCTGGGTGGACGAGGAACTCGAACGGCTCTGGAGCGCCCCGGCCGATACTCCGGCCTTCCGGCGCGGCAACCTCACGACCGCCGAGCGCCGCAACTTCACGGTGGACGACACCGAGGAATCGGCCCACGAGGTGGCCACCGGAGCTTCGGCGCAGCTGGGCCAGCAGGCCGCCGGGCTGCTGGAAACCACACGGGAAATCATCGTGCGCCACGAAGCGGAACTCGGGGATCTCGACGCCATCGCCGGGGACGGCGACCACGGGATCGGCATGCGCCGCGGCATCGAAGCGGCGGTCGGTGCCGCGAAGGCCGCGGCCGGAAACCGCAGCGTGCGCGATGTCCTGGCTGCCGCCGGCGAGGCATGGAGCGAGAAAGCCGGAGGAACCTCGGGCGCCCTCTGGGGAGCCGGAATCACCGCCATCGGAGTGTCGCTGGGCAACCGCGAGCAATACAGCGCCCCCGATCTGGCCCACGCTGTCGAGTCCTTCGGCGCTGCGGTCATCACCCTGGGCAAAACGGATCTGGGCGACAAGACCATGGTCGATGCGCTGCTCCCCTACGCGCAGGCCATCCGCGAAGGCATTGACGCCGGCAATCCGGTGGACCAGGTCCTGGAAGACGCGGCCGGCAACGCCGTGGCAGCGGCGGCGGCCACGGCGAACTTGCGGCCGAAGAAAGGCCGGGCCCGCCCCCTGTCGGAGAAATCGCTGGGCCACCAGGACCCGGGCGCGTATTCCTTTGCCCTGATCGTTGCCGGCCTCGCCACGCAGCACGCCAGCAGCACCCTGGCCTGACCCCACGAAGCACAGCAGAACGAGGAAAGCTATGGAAAAGAAACTGAAAATCATCATCGGCAACGACGAAGCCGGAGTGGACTACAAGCTCGCACTGAAAGCCCTGTTCGAAGCCGATGACCGCGTAGAATCCGTGGTGGATGCCGGCGTGGGATCCAACGACTCAACGGCGTACCCGCATGTTGCTGTCGCCGCCGCACGGCGGGTGGCCGCGGGCGAAGCGGACCGCGCGCTGCTGATCTGCGGCACCGGCTTGGGTGTCGCGATCGCCGCCAACAAGGTTCCCGGCATCCGTGCCGTCACCGCCCATGACTCCTACTCGGTGGAGCGTTCGGTGCTCAGCAACAACGCCCAGGTGCTCACCTTCGGCCAGCGCGTCATCGGATTGGAGCTGGCTAAGAAGCTGGCCACCGAATGGCTAGGGTATGAATTCGACGCCACCAGCGGATCCGCTGCCAAGGTCGACGCAATTTGCTCATACGAGCCCGAAGCAAACTAAGCCCGCTGCAAGGCCAACTCATCAACTTCCCAGAAAGACACACATTATGGATATCAAAGTAGCAATCATCGGTTCGGGTTACATGGGCGGCGGCATTGGCCAGGTGCTGGCCTTGGCTGGTGCACGCGTAGCCTTGGCCGATACCTCGGCAGAGGTTGCGCAGAAGAACCTGGAACGCCTGCTGGCCGAATCTGTTGATTTCGAATCCCGCGGCCTGTTCCCGGAAGGCGCCACCGAAATCCTGAAGCAGAACCTGTCGGCGGCGCCATCCTTGGAGGAAGCGGTTGCCGGGGCGCAGTTCATCGAGGAAGCAGTCCCCGAAATCCTGTCCATCAAGCACGACATCCTCCGGCAGATCAGCGCCGCCGCGGATCCGGAAGCCGTCATCGGTTCCAATACCTCGACCATCTCGATTGGCGACATGGCCAGTGCCGTAGCTAATCCGGAGCGCTTCCTGGGCGTGCATTTCTCCAATCCCTCGCCCTTCATTCCAGGCGTCGAGATCATTCCCCATGAGGGAACCTCCCAGGCAACAATCAACACGGCCGTCGGATACGTCGAGGCCACCGGCAAGGAGACAGCGGTGGTCAAGGACGTCACCGGTTTCGTCCTGAATCGCCTGCAGTACGCGCTCTTCCACGAAGCTACCCAGCTGGTGGAGGACGGCGTTGCCTCGGCCGAGGCCATCGACACCTTGGTCCGCACCACCTTCGGCTTCCGCCTGCCGTTCTTCGGTCCCTTCGCGATTGCCGACATGGCCGGGCTGGATGTATACAACTTCTGCTACACCTCCCTGCAGTCCGACTTCCCTGAACGCTTCGCCACCCCAGGGATTCTCACCGAAAAGATCGAGGCAGGCAAACTGGGCACCAAGTCCGGCGGGGGCTTCTTGGATGTGCCTGCGGACCAGCTGCCGGAGCTGATCGCCTACCGCAACGAGGCGTACGTGAAGATGGGCAAGCTGCTCAAGGAACTCGGCCCGGCGCCCCTGGCGACGCAGAACGCCCAGTAGCGGTCCATGTCCACGATCATTCGCTCCGAATCCCAATACATTGGCGTCAGCACAAAAATGTATCTGGGCTACGCACGGTCCCTGGCTTGGCTCGAAGGGATCCGCGAGCAACTGCTTGCGCACGATGCGCCAGGGACAGCAACCTCAGAAGTCGTTGCCTTTGTTGCTCCGTCCTTCCCGGTGCTCGAATCAGCGGCGCGGATACTGCGCGGTACAGGGTGCCAATTGGCCGCACAGAACTGTGCGGCCTCCGAGGGTGCCATCACCGGTGAGGTCAGTGCCGGGATGCTCGCAGAACTCGGGGTGCAGATCGTGGAGCTGGGGCATGCCGAACGACGTGCAGACTTCGGTGAAGACGACCATGTGGTGGCAGCCAAGGTACGCGCTGCCGCCGCGGCCGGCCTGCGCCCCCTGCTGTGCATCGGAGAGCTGGAACACGGCGACGCGCCAAGCGCAGCACGCCAATGCCTGCAGCAGATCGCCGCAGCGCTGGGCAGCGGGACCCAAGAAGCGGTCGATCCGGCCTCGGTGCTCTTCGCCTATGAACCGGTCTGGGCGATTGGCGCCGCCCAACCGGCATCCGCCGAGCACATCAATGCCGTATTGAGGATTATCCGCAAAAAACTGACCCTCAGCGAGAAACCCGTAGCGCTGATTTACGGTGGCAGCGCAGGCCCGGGCCTGCTCCCCCGCCTTCCCGAGGCCGATGGCCTCTTCCTGGGCCGATTCGCCCATGACCCAGCCAACTTCGGCCTCGTGCTCGATGAAGCGCGCGCCCGCCAAATTCAACTGGAGACCCCATGATTCAACTGACCTCCCTCAGGGTGGCAGCAGCTACGGCACCCGAGGCGACGCTGCCCATTCCCGTCCTGCTGCTGATCGCGGTGCTGGCCATAGCCTTGCTGCTGTTCCTGATCATGAAGGTGCGCATGCATGCGTTCTTCTCATTGATCATCGTCAGCTTGCTGACCGCGGTCGCCGCCGGAGTGGGCGCACAGGATCTGCTCGACACCATCGTCGGGCCCTTCGGCAAGACGCTGGGCACCGTGGCGATGCTGGTGGGATTCGGCGCGGTGCTGGGACGCATTATCGAAACCTCCGGCGGCGCCCAGGTGATCTCCGCGAAGCTGATCGGCCTGTTCGGCGAGAAGCGCGCCCCGCTGGCGTTGTCCGTTGCTTCCCTGCTCTTCGGCTTCCCCATCTTCCTCGATGCCGGCTTCATCGTCATGCTGCCCATCATCTACACGGTGGCGCGCCGGGTGGGCGGCGGACTGCTGCGCTACGCGCTGCCCTCGGCGGGCGCATTCCTGGTCATGCACGCACTGGTGCCACCGCACCCGGGACCCGTGGCAGCTGCCGGAATCGTCGGCGCCGACGTCGGCCTGGTGCTCATGGTCGGACTGCTCGTTGGCCTGCCTACCTGGTATTTTGCCGGATACCGGCTGGCGCTGGTGCTCGCCGCCCGCACCCAGATGGTTTCCGTCCCCGAGCTGATGGGCAAGCCCAAAGAAGACCAGGAGAATCCGCCAAGCTTCGGGATAGTGCTCAGCCTGCTGCTCTTGCCGCTGATCCTGATTTTCATGAATACCGGCATCAAGACCCTGCAGGCTACGGGGTCGGTACCGGAAGATGCGCTGTGGGCCCAAATCCTGGTATTCATCGGCAATACCCCCATCGCCCTGCTGATCTCCACCTTGCTGGCCATGTACCTGCTGATCATCCGGGGACATGGGGGCCCGATCGGCGGGGCCCTGGAGAAAGTTGTCGACGACGCGCTCGCTCCGGTCTGCTCGATCATCCTGATCACCGGCGCCGGCGGCATCTTCGGTGGTGTCCTCACCGCCACCGGCATCGGCGGGGCGATGGCTTCGAGCCTCCAGGCCGTGGGCATGCCGCTGATCCTGGCTGGCTTCCTGATCGCCGTGATCATGCGCGTCGCCCAGGGCTCCGCCACTGTGGCCGGCACGACGGCCGCCGGGCTGATGGCTCCGGCCGTTGCCGCTTCCGGCGACCATTCCCCGCTCGCGCTGGCCTGCATCGTCGTGGCGATCGTCGCTGGCGCAATTACCCTGTCCCATGTGAACGACTCGGGCTTCTGGCTGGTGAGCCGTTTCCTGGGCATCTCCACGAAGACTGCACTGTCGACGTGGACCGTGATTGCCACCGCCATCGGCGTGATGAGCTTCGCGCTGTGCTGGCTGCTCTACGCATTGGTGGCATAGGCACAATACCCGCGGGCGTTGAATACGCGCCGGTGGCACTGGATGGGCGAGCTGCCCGGCGAACCGATCGGTTTGCCGGGCAGCTCGCCTATTGGCGTCACTAGTTGCCCCGGACGGCGGACATCACCGTACTGCCTAGTCCGGTGCCCCGTGGCCCAGATAGGCCAAAGCGGCCACCACCTGGGTGCGGGTTCCGGTTTCCAGGGTCGGATGGATCACCGGGGCGAAGAATGGCGAGTGGTTCGCCGGGATCTTCGAGGCAACGGTGCCCTCGGCGACCGCCGCCCGATAGGCGTCCGGATCCGCGCAGCCCACCGTCCAGTAGGTGTACGGGATGCCGAAGGAATCGGGGATGATGCTGAAGTCCTCCGAGGCGGTGGCCGGTTCGGCCTGGTAGACCTGGCCCTGGTCGAAGTGGGCTTCGAAAGCCTTGGTGATCCGGTCGTTGGCCACCGCGTCATTGCTGGTCAGCGGGAACTGGTCGTAGAACTCGAAGTCCGGTTCCTTGGGCGAGCCGGCCGCGGCGCATTCGCCGCGCACGATGCGTTCGATGGAGTCGATGACGTGCTGGCGCAGCTGGAGATCATAGGTGCGAATGTTCAGCAGCAGCTGGGCCCGGTCCGGGATGATGTTCGCGGCGCTACCGGCATTCAACGCGCCGACGGTCAATACTGCGAACTGCCCGGGCCGGGTTTCACGCGAAACAATGGTCTGCAGCTTGAGCACGATGGACGAGGCCAGGACTACCGGGTCCACCGAATTATGCGGCATCGAGCCGTGCGCACCGCGCCCGTAGACGGTGATGCGCAGGCTGTCGCCGGCGGAAAGGATCGGTCCCGCGGTGGTGCCGATCCTCCCCGCTTCGACGGGCATCACGTGCTGGGCCAGCGCCACATCGGGCTTCGGGATCCTCTCCACCAGCCCATCGGCCACCATGGCCTTGGCCCCTGCGGCGGTCTCCTCGGCTGGCTGGAACAACGCCAGATAGGTGCCGGACCAGCGCTCGCGGTTCCCGGCCAGGAACCTGGCCGCTCCCAGCAAGGTGGCCATGTGCATGTCATGGCCGCAGGCGTGCATGGCCCCGGGGACCGTGGAGGAATATTCCAGCCCGGTGTCCTCGGCGACCGGCAGGGCATCCATGTCGGCCCGGGCCAGTACCACCGGCCCCTCGCCATTGCGCAGGATTCCGACGATTCCGGTACCGCCGATCAGGCAGGTTTCATAGCCCAGATCCTCCAGTTCCTCGCAGATTCGCGCCGAGGTCTCGTGCTCGGCCAGGCCCAGTTCCGGATGCCGGTGGAAATGCTTATAGAGCTCCTCCTGCCAGGGCAGCTGCTGCGAGATCGAGGCGGTGATTTCCTGTGCAGTGCCCATCGGGTTCCTTCCATCGCGCCCAGCATCCGAGCCCCCAAGGCCCCGCTGGCTTATCCGCTGTCAATCTATCCCCTGGCCGGCAGCACAGTCCAGAATCCGGTCGATTGCACCGGGAGAAATCGCCGGCTCAGGCCAAGGCCGCTAGCGGTCCTGCTCGGTGCAGATGCAGAAGCGGTTGCCCTGGTGGTCGCTGGCTATGGTGAAACCCGGAGCGCTGCGCTCATCGAGCACCGCACCCTGGCTCTCCAGCTGCGAAAGCACGCCAGCGCTTTCGGTGTGGGGAACCCACACATCCAGATGCAGCCGGGAGGGATGAGGCGTCGGGGTGTGCTGGAACCAGATGGCCGGCAACCTGCCCGCAGGATCGGCGAGGCTGCCGTCGGGCTGCTCGCGGTAGCCCAGGCCGGCGGCCCAATCCCCGGTTATGGCTTAGGCGTCGTCGGTGTCGATGCCGATTTCCACCACCTTGATCAAATCCAGGCGCGCTTTGGCATGCAAGGCGGCGGCCCGCTGCGTGATTTCCGAGGCCAGCGCGAGGTCCCTTTCGGTGATGTCGCCACCGGCGTCGTGGGACACGGTCGAAACGAACAAGAGGTTGTAGCGCCAGTCCACATCAGGATGGTGGTTGGCCATCTGCGCTGCGGCAGCGATGTCGCTGAACAATTCGATGGCTTCTGCCGAGCTCTTGGCCTCATACACCGCGCAGAGCTTCCCGGCCAGCTTGCGCCACTGCGGCAGAGCCTCCAGCCTGGAGGCCAATTCGGTGCTTTCAATGCGGTCGTTTACGGTCATGATCTCCTCCTCCTGGTGCAACTGTGGCACCACTTCCGGGCCGGCTCAAGCGGTCGGCCGCAATGCACAGGTTGGCGCCAGCGCCAGCTGCTGCGAACTGGATGCCGCCTGTGAACCGGAACTCGGCTGGTCCTGGCGCAGGCGAATCGGCTTAGCCTCGATAGCAAGAGCGCAAGGAGGGCCCCATCCCATGCTGAATATCTTCCAGGCCAAGATCAGCGACTCGACGCTGGATGACATCACCTCGGAGGACAGCAATCGCAGACGCCGGCTGCTGAGCCTCGCCGCCCTGCTCGTGATTGCAGCCTTCGTGCTGGCGGCTCTGCTCGGCGCATTCGACCAGAAGAAGAGCATGGAACGACAGGCCGACGGCTTCGCGGTCCAGCTGCAGTTTCCCGCGGTGGTCCGTGCCGGCAATGAAATCCAGCTGAGGGTTGGGATCAGCTCTGCCGACCCTTTGACCGAGACCATCACACTGGACCTGAGCGAGGACTATCTCATGCTCTTCGAGGACTTCTCGGCCTTTCCCGAACCGGAGTCCGAGTCGAGCCGAGCTGATGGAACCATTGAATTCGAGGTGGCCCCGGCACCGGGGTCGCGGCACATGGTTGCCACCCTCACGGGTCGGGCTTCGGACGAATGGTCGCCGAGCGCCAAGGGCGTGCTCGGAATTACTGCCAACGGCGAAAGCACCGACCTGAAGATCAGAACTTGGAGGATCCCCTGATGGAAATAGTCATCCGCGCAGCCACCGCCTTCATCATCCTGTGGCTGGTTACGCGCGCCGCCGGCAGATCGACCCTGGGCGAGCTCAGTTCCTTCGAGCTGGTGCTGTTCGTCGTCCTGGGCGACCTGGTGCAGCAGGGGATCACCATGGAGGACCGTTCGCTCACCGGCAGCCTGCTGGCAGTATTCACCATGGTGGTCCTGGCCGCTGCGCTGAACTTCGCCAATATGCGCTGGCCCAAGCTGGGCAAGCTGATGCAGGGCCGCCCGATTGTGCTGGTCCGCGACGGGGTCCTGGACCGCAAGGCCCTGCACAACGAGCGCATTGGGCTGGACGAATTGAGCATGCTCGCCCGCCAGGCTGGCATCGAGAACTACAGCAGCATCCGGCTGGCGATCCTGGAAGCCAGCGGCAAGATTTCCTTTTTCACCCAGGAAGCCGAATCCCGCCCGTGACCACGGTTTGGCAAGGGCAGAAGGGGCATCCCTGCACGGGATGCCCCTTCTGCGGTTCTCAGCCCACCGGTGCGCTACTGCTGATCGGGTGTTTCGCGCTGGTCCGGCAGGTTGGCGGTCCGCTCGGCGTCCAGGCCTTGCTCGTCATCCTGGTCGGGGTAGTCCAGCAGCGTATCGTCGACCGGACGCTGCCCGTCAATCGGTTCGGGAAGCAGCGTTTCGGGATTGAGCGCCAAGGGATCGCCGTCGTTTTCCTCCAGCACCCGGTCTGCTCCGCGCAATGGATCCTCGGCGTCCTGGGCTTGGGGTGCATCCGATGACCCAGCCGCCGGCTGGCTATCGCGCCCATCCAACGGCTCGTCCGTGTCCGAGTCCTTGCGCACGTCGTCGAATTCAGAATTATTCAGTGACATTCCAGCTCCTTCTCGTGTTTCCAATCGGAAATGATTTCCAAGGTGGTCTTCAGCTTCTGCCGATGCTGCTTGCGCATGAATTCCAAGGTAGTCCCTTCGAAATCCGGGTCGGCCGATGCGGTGGCGTCGGTGGCCACCGCCACCGGCAAGTTCGCAGCGAAGGCATCGGCCGCGGTGGCGGAGATGCACGTCTCGGAGGAAACCCCGGCGAGTACCAGCGAACTAGCGCGGTGCTGCAGCAGCAGGTCCTTGAGCTCCGTATCCCAGAACGCGCTGTCCCGGCGCTTAACCACTTCGATGGCCCCGTCCAGTTCCAACTCCGCCAGGTACGCGGCCTGCTCCGTTCCTTCGAACAGGTAGCCCTGGTCGTCTTCGAGCATCTTCAGCGTCCAGGTGGATTTGTCTTCCTTGTGCACGGTGCGCACGCTGATCACCGGGTACCCGCAGGCCCTCGCCGCTACGGCCAGCTGGTTGCAGCGGGCTGCCAGATCCTGGCGGGCCAGCGCCAGTGCCGGGTCCTCGAAGAATCCTTCTTGCAGGTCAATGAGCAGCAGCGCGGGATGGCTGAAGTCGCTTGTCGCGCTCATGGCTCAGCGTGTTCGGCGCAGTGCTGGCAGCAGTACGCCTCCTGGCCGTGGTGGACGGCGTGGCCCAGAATGGCGCAACCGCAGTGCGTGCATCTTTCGGCCATGGCGTGGATGGCGCATTCGAAACTGTCGAAGCGGCCCGAATGCCCGTTCCGGCTGAGCGTGAACACCGTTTCGCTCGCATTGCCGCAGATATCGCAGGTCTGCATGGTTTGCCTCCTGAACTCGGTTTGGCCATGGGACAGCTAGCGGTCCCCGTCGCCTTCGGAATACTGGTCTTCCGGGGAATCGTCAAGGTCGGGGTCGGCTCCTTGGACAGGAGGCAGGTGATTGCCGGGCTGCTCCAGGTCCTCTTCTGATGGTTCCCCGGAGTCGGCTGGCAGGTGCTCATCGTCGGGTTGCCCCAGCGGCCAGAGATTCTCAACCAGGTCCTTGTCAGGATCCTTGAATCTGTCGGCAGCATGCGAAATGGCATCTTTGGCTTTGTCGATGAATCCCATGGTCATTCTCCTCACGTTGCGTTTCCCGGTTCTCTACCAACTACCAGCTATTGGCGGCACAAGTACATGATTAATCGGCTGTTGCCAGAGTCGAGGGGGCGCATCTGCAAGCTCGCTGGCAATGGTTGAAGACGTGCTTGCTGTGCTGGAGCGTGGAGGGTGTCCCACAAAAATACGCGAAAGGAGCACGATCATGGTTGCAGCCAAGGAACTAATGACCTCGCCTGCCAAATGCGTCAAGGAGCAGGACTCGATTCAAGTGGCCGCCCAGATGATGAAGGACTTGCAGGTCGGCATGCTGCCCATCTGCGGCAAGGACAACCGCCTGGCCGGCACGATCACCGACCGGGACATCGTCATCAACGCCGTGGCCGACGGTGTGGTCACTTCCAGCACCAACGTCGCCGATTACGCCCAGGGCAAGCCGGTCACCATCGGAGCCGATGATTCGGTCGAAGAAGCCATCCGCACCATGCAGGAGCACCAGGTGCGCAGGCTTCCGGTCATCGACGGGCATTCGCTGGTCGGAATGCTCGCCCAGGCGGATATTGCCCGCTATTACGACGAGCAGAGCACCGGCAACCTGGTCGAAGGGATTTCCCAGGACTAGGATCTCCCAGCCCAGCAGGATCGCAAGGGCAGAGCGTCCGGGAAAACCATGGTTTTCCCGGACGCTCTGCCCTTGTTCTGCTGCGATTCTCCTCAAGGGATCGCCGTCACCGTCCGTTGGCGTCGGTGCCGGCGCGTGGATCATCCAGTGAGCTCGGTCCGCGAATGATGCGGTACAGGCCGTAGATGAAGACCAATGCGCCCCAGCCGGCCACGATCCATAGCGGCCCCGAGGTGCTGTCCGGCGCTGCGAGCAGCGCATAGATGGCGAATCCTACGGCCACCAGTCCGCCCACAATCGCCAGCCACAGGCCTGGCCGGCGCCTGCGGGTGCTGTCCACTGGTTTGCCAGTCATGGCTTTTCCCTTCGCTGGAGGGAAAGTTCAGCCCGCGTCATAGCGTTCTTCCCTTTCCTCGGATTCATCTTCGGTGTTCTCGTTGATGCTGCCGCGGCGAACCACGCGCTCGTCCCCTGGCTGGGCATCCTCATCCGGTTGGGTGGTGCGAGCCGGATTTTCAGGCTTCTCGCGTTCACTCATTGCTTCTCCTTCCATGGCGGTCTGCTATGAATTGCGCAGGGCTTCGATGAGTTCGGCCTTGCGCATTTTCGAACGGCCATTAATCCCGATTTCCTTGGCCCGGTCCTGCAGTTCCCGGACCGTCCAGTCCTCGTAGTCCCCGGCTTTGCCTCCGCGCTGGCCCACTGCTGACCGGCCGTCGCGGGCGGCGGCGTTGGCGATGCGCGCCGACTTCTGCTTGGAGTTCCCCTCCTCGCGCAGCTCCTCGTAGAGTTCTTCATCCTTGATCCGGCTCTTGCCTGCCATGGGTTTCCTCCCTCGTACGCTTCGCCAGCTGGCTCCTTGCAGTGCCAGCACTGTGCGTTCCACGCTAGCCACTTCACTGATCAGGGGACAGTGCCCCTGCCGGACTTTGCGCTGAATCCCAGACTTCAGCGGTAGCACAATTCATGCAGCGGGGTGCGAAACTGGATCTTCGCAGAAAAAAGTCTGGCTGTTGCCGCCGAAGGTGGAGGTGATCCTCGCACAGCGGAAGGCCCGGAGCAAACTGGAATTGAACCCGGACGCCGCTGAGCGCACCGCGCCGGCGTCCTGCCGCAACAGCAGGAGGAGATCCCATGCCCGAGAAGAATCCCCAGGACCGCACTGAGCCGCTCGGTACCGGAAGCGAAGGCCGCGCCGGCAAGGAAAAGATCAGCCCGCCCGAACAGCGCCAGGAGGAACCCGGCCTGGACCGGGATCTGAAGCCCAAGGCGGATCATGGCGAGCGCAGCTACAAGGGCCGGGACCGGCTGGCCGGAAAACGCGCCCTGGTCACCGGCGGCGACTCCGGCATTGGCGCGGCGGTGGCTATCGCCTTTGCCCGCGAGGGAGCCAAGGTCGCCTTGGCCTATCTGCCCGCCGAACAGCCTGATGCCGATGCCATCGCCGGGGTCCTGGAAGATGCGGGAGTCGAAGTTCACCTGCTGCCCGGGGACCTGCGGGACCGCAATTACCGCGATTCATTGATCGATGAGGCGGTGACCGCGCTGGATGGCTTGGACATCCTGGTGAACAACGCCGGCAAGCAGATCAGCGTCGAGTCCCTGGAAGAGCTGAGCGACGAGCAGGTCGAAGCCACCTTCGATGTGAACATCTTCGCGATGTTCGCCTTGAGCCGCGCAGCCCTGCAGGTGCTTCCCGAAGGCGGCTCCATCATCAACACCACCTCCATCCAGGCCTTCGATCCCTCGGATCACCTGATGGACTATGCCGCCACCAAGGGCGCGATCAGCAACTTCACCAAGTCGCTGGCGTCCCAAGCAGCGAAGAAGGGCATCAGGGTTAATGCCGTGGCGCCCGGCCCCATCTGGACTCCATTGCAGCCTTCGGATGGCCAGCCGATCGAAGCGCTGCCTGAGTTCGGCCACGATACCTGGCTTGGCCGGGCCGGCCAGCCGGTGGAAGTGGCCCCGGCCTATGTGTTCCTGGCCAGCGATGAGGCTTCCTACGTGGTCGGTTCCACGGTGCACGTGAACGGCGGCAAGAACCAGCCGTAGAACGGCGAAAAGGTCCCCGGGCGATAGGGCCCGGGGATCATTCCACGTCATCCTTGCTGATGGTGAATTCCATATTCCTCCGCTCGTATTCGCGCTGGCTGAAGGTGGCGCGCTGGACTTCCTTGACCTCGTCAAAGCTGGAGCCGATGGCCCCGCCCATGGTTCCCAGCGAGGATGCCAGCCAGGCAAGGTTGATGTATTCGGCCATCGTGACATCGTGGCGCAGCTGGTAGGCGAGATATTCCTGGTCAATGACAATCAGCGAGCCGGCCAGCAGGGCGAGGAACAGGAGCAGGTACATGACTGTCGCGGCAAACCCGACCGTCAGCACGGTGGCCGCGTTGTAGACGACCATCCGCTCGCGGCGGCGGTTGCCCTTGGGCCTCTCCCACAACCGGTTGTGCAGCAGCAGCCAGAGCGTGAGGATCAGGATGCTTGAGACCGTGATCAGCGAAAGCCGCCCGGCAGGCAGGTAGTCGGCCATGGACCAGATGCTCGTGTAGAACACGCCGAAAGCACCGGTGGCCGCCGCACCTGCCATCGCGGAGGAAAGCCGCGGCACCAGTTTCCACGGCTGGTTGCTGCGCACCATCCCGGCAATCAGCAGCAGCCGCCCGCGCAAACCCTCGATGCTCGAGATGCGGTTCTGCTCGTTTTGCCCGTCCTGCCGGCTGGCGTGCACGCTCATCACCCGTCCCAGCGGGGTCGGAGGCGGAGCCGGCTGCTTGCCGGTAGCCAATTCCCTGACCAGTTCGGCCAGTTCCCGTGCCACGGTGCGCGGTCGGGCCATCCCGAGGCTGGGCATGGAAAGCACGGCCGAGGCATCCTCGACGGAAATCACCGAACGCACCGGCCGGTTCTGCACATAGTGCGGGGCATCGGTGAGGTAGATGATGAAGTCCCAGCCATGCTTTTCCCGCAGCCTGGGCACCTTGTCGTTCAACGCGACCCGTCCGCTCTCCCCCAAGGGCAGGGAAAAGGGAGCTACCTGCACGTCCCATTGCTGTTCGTGCTCCTGCAGCTTCTCCATGACCCCTTCCAGCCGGGCAGCGATCCGATTGGCCATCGCGTCGGCTATGCCAGGGTCGGCAATTAATCCCACCGTGCGCTTCTCGGGCTCTTGCACGCTCATCAGCACCTCGCAGCTCTCAGGGCAGCAGCTTGGCCCGCTCCCACAGCACACACTAGGAAGTCGCGCCCGGGTCTGCAGTGCCGTTCAGCAACCTTGCAGGAATCAGCACCGGCAGTGCACGCTGGATCCCCGGAATTCCGGGGATCCCCGACTCACAGGCAATGCCCATCAAACTTGCCTTGTTGCCTGCTGCCCGGTGTGGAATGGTCGGTGCCATCGCCCATCTGATGAAGAAAGGACCATCCATGGAATCCAACCAGCCAGAAGAAGAGCAGCACGCGGGGATCACTCCAACGCCCGATGAGCCCGCGGAGGAAAAACAGAATTCTGTCGGGGACCACGAAGACGCGTTCGAGCAGCCAGCCGAGGAGCAGGACCCGGACCAGGTTGACACCGACCAGTTCAATACCGACTGATCCGCGTTTGTATTCCGCCGGCAACGATACGACTAGGAGATAACCTCTTGAAAGCATTGACATGGCAAGGCAAGCGAAAGATCGGTTTCAGCGATGTCCCGGATCCGGTGATTCAGGATCCCGGGGACATCATCATCAAGGTCACTTCCACCGCGATTTGCGGATCGGACCTGCATCTCTATGAGCTGCTGGGCCCCTACATGCATGCCGGCGACGTGCTGGGCCACGAAACCATGGGCATCGTCCAGGAAGTCGGCAGCGGCATAACCAAGCTGTCGGTAGGCGACCGGGTAGTCATCCCGTTCAACATCTCCTGCGGCCACTGCTGGATGTGCCAGCACGACCTGCAGTCGCAGTGCGAGACCACCCAGGTGCGCAAGCACGGCAAGGGCGCCCAATTCTTCGGATACTCCGAACTCTACGGACAGGTGCCCGGCGGCCAAGCCGAATACCTGCGCGTGCCCCATGCCGATTACGGTGCGGTGAAAGTTGGCGACCAGCTGCCCGACCACCGCTACCTTTTCCTCTCCGATATCCTGCCCACCGCGTGGCAGGGCGTGCACTATGCCAATGTCCCCGACGGCGGAACTCTCGCGGTCTACGGGCTCGGGCCGGTGGGCCAGCTCGCCGCGCGCATCGGCCGGCACCTGGGCTATGAGGTGCTGGGCATCGACCCGGTGGCAGAACGCCGCGCCATGGCTGAGCGCCACGGCATCCAGACCCTGGACTTCACCAAGGACACCGTGGGCGAATTGCGCGGGCGCACCGGTCGAGGCCCCGATGCCGTGCTCGATGCGGTGGGCATGGAAGCCCATGGTTCCCCGGTCTCCTCGATGTTCCAGCAAGCCACCGGGTTGCTGCCGGACAAGGCCGCGCAGCTGGCCATGGAGAACGTCTCCGCGGACCGCACCAGCGTGCTGGATTCGGCCATCGATGCCGTGCGCCGCGGCGGCACCCTGTCGATCAGCGGCGTCTATGCCGGGGCCGCCACCCCGATGCCGATGGTGAAGCTGTTCGACAAGCAGATCCAGATCCGACAGGGCCAATGCAATGTGCGCTCATGGACCCAGAAGCTGCTGCCGCTGGCCGAGGATGCAGCCGATCCGCTGGGCCTGGACGACTTGGTCACGCACGAGCAGCCGCTCTCGAACGGTCCGCAGATGTACGAGACCTTCCAGAAGAAGCAGGATGCGTGCATCAAGGTGGTGCTCAAGCCCTAGCGGCTAGGCGCTTTTCTTCCCGGAACCGGAGGCCTTCTTCTTGTGTGGCGAGGAGGAGGCCTCCTTTGCCGTTGCCTTCTTCGTGGCTGGTTTCTTCGCGGCCGGCTTCTTGGCTGCGGTTTTCTTCGCAGGTTTCTTCGCCGCGGGTTTCTTCGCCGCCGCGGCCTTCCCATCCTTGGCTGCCTTGGCCGGGGCCTTGGCATTGCGCCCGTCGATGCTGCGCTTGAGCGCCTCCATCAGATCGATGACCTCCCCGGACTCGCTGCTCTGGTCCGGGGAACCGAAGGTCGCCTCGGTATCCAGGTCCTCGCCCTGCTCGATTTTCGCTTCGATCAGCGCCTGCAGCTGGGCTTGGTAGTCATCCTGGAACTCGTGCGGCGTGAAATCACTGCTGTACTGGTCTACCAGGGAGGCAGACATCTTCAGTTCCTGCTCGCTGATCCGCGGTGATTTCTCCGGTGCCACTGCCTCGGCATCGCGCAGCTCGTCCGCCCACATGACCGTTTGCAGCACCATCACCTTGGATCGGACACGCAAGATGCCCAGCCGGGTCTTCTGGCGCAGGGCGAAGCGCACCACTGCCAGCTTCTCGGTGTCCTGAAGCGTTCGGCGCAACAGCTCGTAGGCCTTGGGCGATTTGGAGTCCGCCTGGAGATAGTAGCTCTTCTCCAGCATCAGGGGATCTACTTGGCTGGCCGGGACGAACTGGACCACCTCGATTTCGCGGCTCTTCTCCGCAGGCAACGCGTCCATGTCCTCATCGGTGAGCACAATGGTCCGTTCTCCGTCCTCATAGGCCTTGTCCAGATCCTTGTAGGCGATTTTCTTCCCGCACACTTCGCATCGGCGCTCGTAGCGGATCCGTCCGCCGTCCTTGTCATGGACCTGGTGCAGGTCGATGTCGTGGTCCTCGGTGGCGCCGTAGGCCTTGACCGGCACGTTCACCAGGCCGAAGGCAATTGATCCAGTCCAGATAGCTCGCATGGGCATAGTGAAGCATCTTTCCAGCCAGTGTGTCACTGCCCTAGTGATTCTGGCAGGCGGCGCTGAGGTTCGGCAGCGCGAAACGCAAAGCTTGCTTGGAACGCTGGATTCCCCGGCGCCGCTCGGGAAGATTGGTCCTCATAAGGCAAAGCAAAGGACAGCGCATGGCACGCAGGGAGCAAACCGTCACCGTCGCGGGGAACACGCTGAAGGTCAGCAATCTGGATAAGGTCCTGTACCCGCAGACCGGGACCACCAAGGGCGAAGTCATGGACTACTTCCAGCAGGTGGCCCCGGTGCTGATTCCGCATGCCGCGTGGCGCCCGGCCACCCGCAAGCGCTGGGTGGACGGCGTGGGGACCCCCGAAGAACCGGGCAAGGTGTTTTTCCGCAAGGATCTCGAGGACTCTGCCCCAGGCTGGATTCCCTCGGCCAAGCTGCAGCACAAGACCCACTCCAATATCTATCCGCTAGTCAACAACGAGGCGGTGCTGGCCTGGATGGCCCAGGTGGCTGCGCTGGAAATCCATGTTCCCCAGTGGCGCTTCGATTCCTCGCTGGAACCTGCCAATCCGGACCGGCTGGTGCTGGACCTGGATCCCGGTCCGGGCGCCGGCTTGGAGCAGTGCGCTGAAGTCGCCTTGATCTGCCGGGAGATTCTCGACGGCATGGACCTGCCCAGCTTTCCAGTGACCTCCGGTTCCAAGGGCATCCACCTCTATGCCGGACTGGATGGCAAATACACCTCGGAGCAAGTCAACGAGGTGGCCAAGGAATTGGCCTCCACCTTGCAGAAGGAGCATCCGCAACTGGTTCTCGCCAGCATGAAGCGCTCGCTGCGCGAGAACAAGGTGTTCGTGGACTGGAGCCAGAACAACGCCTCGAAGACTACCGTGTGCCCGTATTCTCTGCGCGGCCGCGCACGGCCCACTGTCGCGGCCCCGCGGACCTGGGAGGAAATCGAAGCGCCGGGGTTGGAGCAGCTGGACTTCCACGAGGTGCTGGACCGCATTGCTGATGGAATCGATCCGCTGGCGCAGCTGGCCTCGGGACAACAGCAGGATCCCGATCGCCTGGCGGTCTACCGCTCCAAGCGCGATGCGGCGCTGACACCTGAACCGGTGCCGGAGCAATCCGGGAATTCCCAGTCCATGCAGCCGGGCGGAAAGGACGGCACCGGCCTCTCCTTTGTCATCCAGGAACATCATGCCCGCGCGCTGCATTGGGATTTTCGCCTGGAGCACGACGGAGTGCTGGTCTCCTGGGCGGTGCCCAAAGGTCCACCCCTGGAACCAGGAATCCAGCGCTTGGCGGTCATGACCGAAGACCATCCGCTCTCCTACGCAAGCTTCGAAGGCAGCATCCCCAAGGGCCAATACGGTGCCGGGGAAGTATCGATCTGGGATTCGGGAAGTTGCACCATCGAGAAGTGGCGCGAAGGCAAAGAAGTCATCGCAGTGCTCACCGGCTCCCGCGAGGGCGGGCTGGGTGGAGTGGACCGGCGGTTCGTGCTGATCCAGGCCGCAGGGATGGGCGGCAAGGACAATTGGCTGCTGCAGCTGGCCAAGGAACAGCCGGGCGGAGGCGAGGCGGGAACGTCCGCTGATTCCGGTGGCGGAGAACCGGAGGCTGCTCGCGAGCCTAGCGCCAAGCAGGCCGTGGCTGATCTGTCGGGCCAAGCGTTGCGCCCCATGCTGGCCACTGCCGGCACTGCTCGGGAGATCTCCGGCGAGCGGGGTTGGAGCTTTGAAATGAAATGGGACGGCTACCGCGCGTTGGCAGTAGTCGATGGCGCCAAAACCAAGCTGATCAGCCGCAACGGCCACGACCTGACCGGAGACTTCCCGGAACTCGAAATCCTCGGTTCGCTGCTGCCGGAACGCTGTGTGGTGGACGGGGAAATCGTCGCCCTGGATTCTTCGGGCCGCCCTGACTTCTCGCTGCTCCAGCAACGGGTGGCCCACCAGCGGAAGAAACGCACGAAGCAGGCCTCGGCCATCAGGATCCAGTACCTGGTCTTCGACGTGCTGCAGCTGCCATATGACAAGGATGCAGGACTGGTGGATCTGACGGCTCTGCCCTACGAGCAACGCCGCCAACGGCTTGCGGGCCTGGATCTCGACCACCAGTACGTGCAGGTGCCACCGGCCCACACCGGGACCTTGGAGCAGGCCATCGAGACCAGCCGTGCGCTGGGCCTGGAAGGCGTGGTGGCCAAGGAACGCGACTCCGTCTACGAGCTGGGCCGGCGCAGCACCAGCTGGGTGAAGCTCAAGCACCAGCGGCACCAGGAAGCTGTGGTGATTGGCTGGCGGTCTGGACAGGGGTCGCGTAGCCGCAGCCTGGCCTCGCTGCTGCTGGCCATTCCGGGAAATGGCGGCTTGGAATACGCCGGCCGGGTGGGCACCGGATTCAGCGACGCGCAACTGGCCGAAATCCGCGAGCGGCTTGAAAAGATCGAACGCAAGACTCCCCCGGCCAAGAACATCCCGGCAGCGCATCAAAGCGATGCCCACTGGGTGAGTCCGAAATACGTGGCAGAAGTCCGATACAGCGAACTGACCTCGGACCGCCTTCTGCGCCATCCGGTGTGGCGCGGCTGGCGCGAAGAGAAGCAACCGGATGAGGTCCGCTGGGAACCGGCAGATCCGGCCGGGAACCAAACTCCAACTAACCACTAACAGAGGAGCAGAACATGAAATTGCTGGTAAAGATCTTCGGAACCCTGATTTCGCTCGGCGCAGGCTGGCTCGGAGCCAAGCTCGTCTCCGGGGTCTGGCATAAAGCCATGGGTGAAGAACCGCCATCCCTGGCCAACCCCGAAAAGCAGCAGCAGGCCGCCGTAGGCAAGGTGCTGGCGTTCGCCGTGATCTCGGGGGCAAGCGCTTCTGCCATCCAGGCCATGGCCAAACGGTGGACGCGTTCCCTCGAAGCCAAGGCCGCCAACCGCTAGCAGGCCGCATTCTGGCCGGTAACCGGATGCACCGGGTCGCGCAGCTGCTGCCCAGTTGCACGGCTCGGTGTTTTCGTTGGTGCCGGGCAGCTTTCTGCCCGGTGTGCACTGCCCTGGTGCATCGCGGATGGCTGACGGCCTGCGGGAATCGCATGGTGACCAATTGGCCGGTCGACAGCTTCTCCAGCAGGCAGAACTGCCAACGGGATTGCAGGCTTTTGCAGCATTCAAGCCTTCCTTGATGCCTTGGAAGTGTGCGACACGGTCCATGGCGAGGTTATTGCCTTCCAGAAGTCCGTCGGAAATATATCCCAGAAGTCTCTGGCATTGAGTGCATCCACTGAATTAGAATGAAAACAAAATATCACTATATGAAAGTTGAATCGATGACCGCCCATTCTTCTCCGCTCACCGCCGGCCAGCCAGCGCCAGCCTTCTCCCTGCAAGATGCCAAGGGAGAGACCATCTCGCTTTCGGATTATTCAGGGCAGAAAGTGATCGTGTATTTCTACCCCAAGGCCGCGACTCCCGGCTGCACCACCGAGGCCTGCGATTTCCGCGACAACCTCAATTCGCTGCAGGCCGCAGGATTCTCCGTTCTGGGCATTTCTCCGGACGCTCCGGAAGAGCTGGCTGCCTTCGCTAGCGATGAATCGCTGAATTTCCCGCTGCTTTCCGACCCGGGCAACGAAGTTGCCAAAGCCTACGGCTCCTACGGTGAAAAGAACATCGGTGGAAAGACCGTCGTGGGCACGCTGCGCTCCACCGCAGTCATCGATGAAGACGGCAGCATCCGCCAAATTGAATATTCTGTGGACGCCCAAGGGCATGTGGCGCGACTTCGCGATTCCCTCGGAGTCTAGAGGATTCCGCACCCGGATCTTTCCGGTGCCAGCCCGGACGCTTCGAGCCGGGGCCAACTTTAACCGGCCCCGGCCACATCCTGCAGACTGCGTTGAGGATCTCTGGACGGCAAGCTACATCTGCATCTCGGAATGGGCATTGGCCAACAGATGCGTGAAAGCACCGCGCTCGAATGCAGCCCGCTGGCGGACCGCTCCATTGCCTGTCTCCAGCATGTTCCTGAGTGAAATCACAGCATAGTCGTAATCTCCATGTTCCTTCAGTGCGCCCTCAATGAGTCGGAGCATTCTGCGGGCCAGTTCCTCCACAGCGACCTGCTCTCCGGTTCGCGTGTCCACGTGCACTCCGGTGATTCCGTTCTTGGCCGCTTGCCACAATGAGAGGTCCAGGACTTCGGGCAGATACTCGATCGCATCGAATTCGCCGGCCACCGCAGTCTCGACCAGCCCTCGCATGAGCACGGCCAGCAATACCGAATCCTGCGCTCTCAACTGCGAGTCCGCGACCCGAATTTCGAGTGTCGGGTACTTTTCCGACAACCGGGCGGACCATCCGATGTGGCCTGGGTCGGGAACTGCATCGGTTCCATTGATTCGCGCAAGCCGAGTCCCATAGTCTTTCGAATCCTTGAAGTACGGCGGAATTCCCTGGACGGACCACTTTCGATAGTGAATGGTTCTCCACGATGAAAAGTTGCTGTCGCCCCCTTTCCAATACGGAGAATTGGCGCCCAGGGCGCAAAGAAATGGCAGCCATCCGCGCAAGAAGTTCAGCGCACGAATTCCCGCTTCGGAATCAGGGATGGACACATGGACGTGCAAACCGCACATGTAATGCTCTGACGCTATTCCGGAAACGAAGTTGCCGATTTCCCGATACCTTGCATTATCGGTCAGCTCCGGAGCCTGCTGGGCAATCATCGGCGCCGCGCCCAAACCCGCGACCAGCAGGCCGCGGGAGGCCGCTTCGCTTGCCAGAGCACTGCGGAAACTTCCCAGCTCATGCAGGGCCTGATCCCGGTCTTCGCAGATGGCGCTGGCATGTTCTATTTGGCAAGCAAGCAGTTCGTTCTGCACTTCGCCATTGCGTTGCGAATCCAGCGCTTGCCGTAACGCTTCTTTATCCGTGCTGGCCGGCAACCCTGTTTCTGCGTCGAACATGAAGAATTCTTCTTCAATGCCAAAGGTGCTCATTTCGTGCCTCCCGGAACATGGCTGCTAGGGCGTCGGACCAGCAACCGGCCTGTGTTGACTTACTGCTGGCTAACCTGGTCTGCCTGATGCGAACTAGCGGGGAACTGCTCATCTTTCTTCTTGCGCGGAACGGATTGCCGCATGATCAATCCCCTTTCAGCTAGGCTGCGAATATCCGGATGGCCGCAGCTTCATCCGCCTCGGCGGCTTGCGTTCTGCGTAAGCGGATTCTGAAACAGTAGATCCCGTAGCCTGGCTGCATCTGCTTGCCCGATGGATTCTCATGGTTTTCCCATCAACCCAGAATGAATCGGACATGAAATCTGAACTAGCTGTGAGGTCCAGGGACATTGTTTAGTCGGGCGAAGGGTGCGCAGCCAATCGCTGAGTGGTGTCGGTGGTGGTTGTAGAAGTGGAGCCAGCCGGGCAGAGCCAGGCATCGCTCGGCGTTTGAACCGTAAAACTTGGCATAAGCCCACCCGCCCCCGAGTGTGCGGTGGAACCGCTCGATCGTCCCGTTCGTCTGCGGCTGGTAGGGAGGTGCTCGCTTGTGTCTGATGCCAAGCCGAGCGCAGAAGTCCCTCCAAAGGTGGGATCTGTAGGCCGACCCGTTGCCGGATAGGACTCGCTCGACGGTCACGCCCCGTTCAGCGAACCAGGCCACAGCGCGTTCGAGAACTCCCACCGCTGTGCTTGCCCGCTCGTCCATGCAGATCTCTGCATAAGCGGCTCGGGGGTGGTCGTCGATCACTGTGTGAACGAACGCCGTTCCGGTCCGCGGCTTGTGGTCTTTGCCTCTGGGCAGTCCCGGAGTGGCGGTTCTGTTCCGTGCGCCTTGCTGCCGACCAACGTAACGATGTCCACCACCGACGGGGATATTCCCGAACTTCGTGACATCGACATGGATCAACGATCCCGGATAAGGGTGCCCATGTCGCCGCAAGGGCTCACCAGTGACACGATCGATACGGGAGAGGCGGTTCACGCGGCAACGGGCGAGGACCGCGTGAACCCTGGACGCCGGGAGACCAAGTCACGCAGCGATCTGGGCTGGACCAGCCGAAGTCGCAAGCGCAGATTGATGATCTGCTTCTTCTTGGCATGCTCGGGCGTCCTGCCTGGATTGCAATGCGGCCTGCTGGAGCGATGCTGCATCCCATGCCCACCCTCTTCCCGTCAACGACCGGCCCCCTTCCGGGCAGTGATCGGAGAGAGCATATACATCTTCGCTGCCATCGTGGCCGGATAGCCGTCTTCAACGATCAGACGGGCTATCCGGAGACGGGTACGAGGCGTGAGCAGCGCATTTGGATCAGTCATCGATTGGCCTCCGCAGTGGTTTCCAAAAGCGTGCGCCGGCTCAGCACCATGGTCAAGAGCGCGGCCGCCGCCAATGCCGCGGCCACCCAGACCGGCGCGAGCACCCCCAACCCTGCCGCGAGCCCGAACGCGCCAAGCACAGGACCCGCCGCGGCACCGAGGTTCAATGCCGCGGTTGCGTACGAACCGCCCATCGTTGGAGCAGCCGACGCTGCATACAGCACACGCGTGATCAAGGTGCTGCCAATGCCGAACGACAGGAAGCCCTGAACGAAGACGAGGACGATAAGCGCAACGGGATGCGACGCGACCAATGCCAATCCGATCCATCCTGTCAGCAGCAGCGGGCCGCCGACTGCAAGCACGACGCCGGGGCGTTGATCTGACAGTCGCCCAGCGATCGTGACGCCAAGGAATGATCCGACGCCGAACATCACCAGTGCGAAGGACACCCACCCATCAGCCATCCCCGCAGTCTCGGTCACTACGGGGGCGAGGAAGGTGAACGCCGCAAAGGTCCCTCCGTTGATCAGCGCTCCAAGTGCCATGGCCAGGATGAGCCGCGGCGTCGCCAACTGGCTGAGCTCGGCACGAAGCCTTGGCGAGGACCCGGCAGTTGCGGTCTGACCGGCATTGTTCGTGATCCCTCGAACGACTCCGAAGACCGCCGGAATACAGAGGATGGCGACTGCCCAGAACGTCGTTCGCCAGCCCAACGCTGTGCCGAGCAGAGACCCAGCGGGGACACCCGCGACGGTTGCGATCGTCGTGCCGGAGAGCAGGATCGACAGTGCACGCCCCTTCTGGTTCGCTGGCACGAGAGTAGTGGCCGTGCTCAGTGCTACCGCGAGGAATCCTGCGTTTGCAAGAGCGCTGAGCACCCGGGTGATGAGGAGGAGAGCGAACACGGGTGTCATCGCTCCGATGACGTGGCTTCCCGCGAACACGAGAAGGCAGACGATCAACGTGAGCCGCGGTGGCCAACGGCGAGCGAATGCCGCCATCACTGGCGCGCCGATGACCATACCGATCGCGAAGGCCGAAGTCAGCAGGCCCGCCGTGCCGACCGAGACGTCAAGCTCGGTCGCGATCGCGGGGAGCAATCCCGCGAGCATGAATTCTGAAGTGCCCATGACGAAAACCGCCAAGGCAAGCATGTAGAGAGCAAAAGGCATCGAGTACTCCGAGGTGAGAAATCAAGAAATGGTTCTTCTTGTCACCACGGCCAGCACCCCGGGTACGCCAGACATACGCCAACACAGATCGTGGGCGTCGTAACTACTGGTTGAAGGGGCTGGCGGTGTGACCGACAACCCCGGACTTGTCTGACTCGGGACTCGACATATCCCGAACTCTACAGCGCTCGACTGCGCGTGGCGTGGATAGAAACGTCCCTAATCGGCACGACGTCGTTGCGCGCGGGGGCAGAACACTGTCCCTGGACATCACAACTGGCTCTGGAAGCGGCAACGATCTGCCCGCAGCTGCGGCGAACAGCAAGCACGGCTGTGGACGTTGGAAATGCGGTCCGTTCCGGCGTACATACGAAGCCTAGCGACGGGCAGTCCGCGGCAGACCAAACAAACTACTGACTAGGCCGGAAGCTAAGTTCAAAAAGCTCTCCTCTGAGCCTGAAAATTAGCTGAGAACCCAGGGCCACCCCTCCCGGTCGCAGATCAAGTGGCCTAGGTTTGAAACACACTCCGCTTCTCAACGACGGCGAGCCTTGCCTGCCGGCAGGCTAATCCGCAATCTGCGAAGTGGCGTGACTTATGGGGTGCACTCGAGAGTTACGAACAAAGTGGAGGTAGTACTAATGCCAGGACGTATAGTCAGGTCCAAGACTGCTGAACGTGTCGCCGAACTCCTGGGGTCGCGCGAAGGACGCTCCCATCTGAGCGAGTACGGGTGGATCCAAGGAATGCCCGTGATCATTGCACAACTCAACGAGCCGGTAGACGACGTCATGGGCCTCGCTTCCGTTCACAATTGCGCTGTTCTCGTGGCGATACTGGACGCCCAGGGCGAGCAGCTTCGTTTCATCCATGTCTCGCCTCCCAACGGTGCTCTCCGGATCGTCGATGAGACTCCTGCGAATACCCGGATCTGCACGCTCTTCGAGCAAGCGGAGGAAAGCGGCATGCTGGCCTTCCGAGTTCGGTATTGGACCCACACGGCAATTGCCAACGCCCTGCCAGTCTTCACCCCGGAAGAACAGTGGCCGCTGGCGATGACGCGCAGCTAGCTGCCGGGGCACTGGAGGCCCCGCCCAGGTGCCGCTGATTCAACGGCTCGCTGCTAACCGCATATAGGCCATTTTCGACTGACGGTCCTGGCTTACCCGGAATTCTCCGGGGAAGCCAGGACCGCTGCCGCAATCCCCTGTCTTAGCGCCCAGCGATCTTCACCAGCTTGTGGTTGATGAATTCGTCCATGCCGTACTTGCCCAGCTCGCGGCCGATGCCCGAGCGCTTCACGCCGCCAAATGGCAGCTCAGGGTAGGAAGCCGAAGGCTCGTTGACGGCCACCATGCCGCTTTGCAGCTGCACGGAAACGCGCTCTGCGCGTTCCATGTCCTGGGTGTGGATGGAAGCTCCCAGCCCGTAGTCGGTGTTGTTGGCCAGGGCCACGGCTTCTTCTTCGCCATCTACCTTGTAGAGCACGGCGACCGGGCCGAAGAGCTCCTCGGAGAAGGCACGCATCTCGGGGGTCACCCCGGCAAGGATGGTCGGCTCGTAGAATGCGCCCTCGCCCTGGATCGGCTTGCCTCCGGCCAGGACCTGGGCACCCTTGTCGATGGCGTCCTGCACCTGTGCGGCCAAGCCGTCGCGGGCCGCGGCCGAGGACAGCGGGCCGAGGAAGTTCTCCGGCTGGGCCGGGTCGCCCACCTTGATTCCGGCCACCTGCTCCACTAGCGCCTGGGAGAAGTCCTCGTAGACCGAGGAATCGATGATGAAGCGCTTGGCCGCGTTGCAGGCTTGGCCGGTGTTCCCGAAGCGGGCGCGCATGCCCAGCTTGGCAGTGCGCGCCACGTCCGCGTCGTCGAAGACCACGAATGGATCCGAGCCGCCCAGTTCCAGCACCACCTTCTTCAGGTTGCGCCCGGCAATCTCTGCCACGGCCGCTCCGGCGCGCTCGGAACCGGTCAGGGATACTCCCTGCACCCGGCGGTCGGCGATGATGTCCGCGACCTGGTCATTGGTGGCGAAGATGTTCACATACGCGCCTTGCGGGGCTCCTGCTTCCTTGAAGATCTCTTCCATGGCCAGCGCCGACTCCGGGCACTGCGGCGCGTGCTTGAGCAGGATGGTGTTGCCGTTCATCAGGTTCGGCCCGGCGAAGCGTGCCACCTGGTAGTACGGGAAATTCCACGGCATGATGCCCAGCAGCGCGCCGACCGCTTCCTTGCGCACCAGCGCCTTGCCGCCCGAAGCGATCTCCAGCTCCTCGTCGGCCAGGTACCCCGGACCGTTCTTGGCATAGTAGCGGTAGATCGCCGCCACGATGCCGATTTCCCCCAGCGACTGCTTGATGGGCTTGCCCATCTCGCGGGTGATGATCGCGGCCAGCTGATCGGCGCGTGCCTCGTAGATGTCAGCCACCCGCTCCAGCAGGGCGACGCGTTCCTCCAGTGCGGAGACCGACCACTGGGTGTAGGCGTTGTGCGCCTCGGCGATGGCATCCTGGATCTGCGCATCGGTGGCAGTCGGGTAGGTTGCTTCGACTACGCCGGTGGCGGGATTGGTAACGGCATAAGTGGACATGGTGCTCCTTCGAAGATTCGCTTGTTGGACACTTAGCGCCCAGTCTTCCAGCTCCCGTCGCCAATGCCCCGGACTCGTCGGGTATTGGCGTGTTCGCCACGGAAACTGCCGCTGCTCCTCCAAAGCTGCGAACTGGGCCGCAGCAGGGATTGCAGTACTGCTGGACTCCTCGCAGCTGCGCCGGGTGGTGCGCTGGACGCTCGGGATCCGGCTCGATCCTACTCGCTTGCCTCCTGCTTTCCTGGAAGCTCCGAGCTATCGCCATCGAACCTGAATGCTTCCTGCGGATTGGCCGCGATCTGTGACCTGCGGCGCGCTCTTGCCTAGCGTCGTAGGCAACCAGCAGCGCTCCGCACGGACTGCGGAGCCGGATGCGCGGCCACCTGCCGCGCCACCCGCAGCTGACGACAGCAGCAGAGGAAGGGAAGACATGAGCACCAACGATCACACCAGTTCGAATCCATTCCCCGATGACCCGCGCAGCACCCCGCAACCCGGAACCGTCCGCCACGGCTTGAAAGATCCGGATCCGTTGACCGAGCCGCAAACCGACCTGTTCCCGTCGGGCACTGTCGAACCGGTACCGGCCGACGCGCATGATTCCGATGACCGGCAGTCCGCAGGAAGCGGCAGTACGTCGGGCAAAGCGCAGGCAGCCCAGGATCTGGCGCGCGAGGGCCAGGAATCCGCCACCCACGTGCTTGACAGCGCCAAGCAGGAAGCCTCGATGCTCGCTGAGCAGGCCAAGGACCAGGCCACCCACCTGTGGGATGAACTCGGCTCCGACCTGAAGGAGCAGACCTCCGCGCAGCAGCGGAAGGTCGCGGCCAACCTGCGCGACATCAGCGATGAGTTCCGCGCCATGCTCGACCAGTCCAGCGCGAGCGGAACCGCCTCCATGCTGGTGGACCAGGCTTCGCATCACAGCGGACAGGCCGCCGATTGGCTCGAACAGCGCGAGCCGCACGACTTGCTGGATGAGGTCAAGGGATTTGCACGCAAACGCCCTGCCGCCTTCTTGGGGCTGGCGCTGGGCGCTGGGCTGCTGGCAGGACGTATGACCCGGAATGCCAGCGAGCCGAAAAACACCACAGGGCACCGCGACCAGGAACCACGCCCCGGCACCACCAGCGCACCGAACGCCTCGGGCGTTGACGGGCCAGGTCCGGTTCGGGTTGCCCCGTCCTTCCAGGGAACCACCCGCGTGGATTCGGCAGGCAACCCGCTGCATGACGATTCGGTGGATGTTGACCCGCTGCGCTCCTACCCTCCTGGGGATCCGCGCAGCACCGACTACCGCTAGGAGCATTCGATGACTCACACGACGCCAGATCCCGATTCCGCAGAACATGAACGCAGTTCCCTCGGCGCCCTGTTCAATGACCTGACCCAGAACGTATCGCTGCTGGTTCGCCAAGAGATCGAGCTGGCAAAGACGGAGTTGAAGGAGTCGGCCAGCTCCGCCGGCAAGGGTGCAGGCATGTATGCCGGTGCCGGTGTTGCCGGCCATTTCGTCTTGCTATTTCTTTCCGTTGCGGCTTTCTTCGGATTGTCGCTCTGGATTGGCTACGGCTTCTCGGCCTTGGTGGTCGCCGCCCTCTGGGCGGTGATCGGTCTGGTCTTGGCAAGCGCAGCCAAGAAGAAGATGCAAGAGATCAAGGGACTGCCTAATACGGCCGAGACAGTCAAGAGGATTCCATCAGCTTTTACTCCGAAGGATGATGCACCATGAGCAAGAATTCAGAAGAACTCCGCGCGGAAATCGCCCAGACACGAGGCGACATGCAACAGGATGTGGATGCGATTGCCGACAGGGTCAGTCCCAGCCACATTGCCCACCGACAATCCGAAAAGGTCAAGGACTCATTCAGGAAGGTGAAGGACTCCGTCATGGGAACCAGTGAATCAACAAGTGACCAGCTGCACCACTACAGTGAAGATGCCGCGGAAGCCGTCAGGGACGCACCGCACAGGGTGGTGGAGCAGACCAAGGGCAATCCGCTGGCCGCCGGAATCATCGCCTTCGGGGCAGGACTGCTGGCCTCGTCGCTGCTTCCGGGGACCCAGAAAGAAGCCGAGCTGGTCCAGCGGGTCAAGGACAAGGCAGAACCGCTGGCCGAAGAGGCCAAGGATGCGGCGAAGCAGATTGCCGAAGACCTGCGGGAGCCTGCGCGGCAGGCCGCCGAGGACCTGCGGGATTCCGCCCAGGAATCCGTGCAGACCGTGAAATCCGAAGCCAACTCCGAAGCCGAGCATCTGCACGGCGAAGCGAAGGACACGGCCAAGGAGATGGATCACGGCTCCTGATCCCTAGGCGCGGCAAGAGGCTGGTGCGTGCAATCTCTGATTGGAACCACCAGCCTCTTGCTCTGCCCGGTAGGCGCTGAACCAGTCGGGGAATCCACCGTGATTTAGCTAGCTAAGCTAAATAACCACTAGGATGAGTCCATGGAGAATCCCAAATGACTCAGTCTGCTTTGCCTACGCATCTGGTATGGTTCCGCGATGATCTGCGCACCAGCGATCACCCCGCGTTGGATGCCGCGCTTTCTTCCGGTCCGGTGATCGCGGTCTATGTCCTGGACCAGGAATCTGCCGGCATCCGCCCGCTGGGCGGCGCGGCCAAATGGTGGCTGCATCAGGCGCTGGAGGACCTTCGCAGATCGCTGGAAAAACTGGGAATCCCGCTCATCCTGCGCCAAGGCCCATCCGCCGGGATCATCAGCGAACTCGTGCACGATGGCAACGTGGAGACCGTGCACTGGAACCGCCGCTACGGCCACGCCGAACGCGCCGTCGACATGCAGATCAAGCAGGACCTCCACGCGCGAGGCGTCCACGCCCACAGCTACAGCGGGACGCTCCTACATGAGCCCTGGGAGCTGCTGACCAAGAACAACACCGGCTACAAGGTCTTCACGCCCTTCTACAACGCGTTGCGCGACAGCGAGATCCGGCCTCCGTTGCCCGCGCCACAGGCACAAGAACCCCTCCCGGACACTAATCTTCCCGCCAGCGACGAGTTGGAGAGCTTGGAATTATTGCCGGCTTTGGACTGGATTGACGGGCTCGCCGCGCAATGGGAACCCGGAGAAGCATCTGCGCGCCAGCGCCTGGAGCAGGTGCTGGAATCGATCGCCGAAGACTACCCGGAGCACCATGACCGCCCCGATCTGGACGGAACGTCTGCCCTCTCCCCCGCCTTGCGCTGGGGGCATGTCAGCGCAAGCCAGATGTGGGAGGCGCTGGGCCGTCTGGCCGCCGTAAATCCCGAGGCTTCCGACGGTGCCACCGCGATGCGCCGCCAGCTCGCCTGGCGGGATTTCTGCTGGCACCTGTACTACCATCACCCGCAGCTTCCGGAGCGGAATCTGCGTGCGCAGTTCGATCATTTCGACTGGGCCTGGCCTGAGGCAGACCCGCAGGCCGCGGAATATATGAGCTGTTGGCAACAAGGACGCACCGGTTTCGGTCTAGTGGACGCCGGCATGCAGCAGCTTTGGCAGACCGGATGGATGCATAACCGGGTGCGGATGGTGGCAGCCAGCCTGCTGGTCAAGAACCTGCAAGTGCATTGGAAGGTCGGCGAGCGCTGGTTCTGGGACACCTTGGTAGATGCGGATCTCGCCAGCAATACTGCCAATTGGCAGTGGGTCGCTGGAAGCGGCGCCGACGCGGCACCGTACTTCAGGGTGTTCAACCCGGAACTGCAGGCCAAGAAATTCGATCCCCAGGGAAGCTACACGGCTCGATTCGCGCCGCTGGCCGCGGAGCCCATTGTGGACCTGAAGCAATCGCGGCAGGCTGCATTGGATGCTTACGAGCAGATGAAACTCAGCTCATAGTCGCGAAGCGTCTGGCAGCGCGAAGATGAAGCCCGCAGATCCACGATGACCTGCTATTCGCTGTTTCGGCCCAACGCATCTTCGGCTCGCTCTCTCAACGCATCAGCTTCCTTGCCGAGGGATCCAGAGCCTCCCCAACCGAACACCAATGCGAAAACGCCTACCGCATCCTTGGGTGCCTCCGGTGCCGGCAAATAAGTCCAATCAAGACCAATCCGCCTTCCGTCCTTCTCCGAAGAACTTCTACAGGGTTCCTTCCGGAACCCGCAGAACTCGACACGGACTAGAATCCGTGTCCCAGGAAGGACTGATTGCCATGCGCACATCGCCTAACCGCTTGCTCGCAACGATTTTCGGGGCCGTGTACCTCCTTGTCGGCCTGCTCGGGTTCCTTGTCACTGCCGGCGTGGATTTCTTCGCAACAGAGGGCGGGAAGCTGATCATTTTCGAGGTCAATCCACTTCACAACGTCATCCACCTGGCCATCGGCGCAGCACTGCTCATCGCTGGGCTCGGATCCGTGCGTGCTTCCAAGCTCGCCAACACCACGGTGGGCGCCGTCTACCTCCTGGTTGGCATCCTCGGCCTCTTCTTGGCCTCTACAGCACTGAACATCATTGCCCTGAACGGTGCGGATAACGTCCTGCACCTAGCCAGCGCGATTGTCCTGCTGTCGGTAGGCCTGTCCCAGGACCGGACGTCAGCAGCCCATACTGCACGGTCATGATTTCCCACGAGGCCATGGAGCCTGCCACCGAACCTGCCACGCAAGGGCGAGATGCAGTTGCGGGCTCCGTTACCTTCGGCGGCCTCTATGCCGGGATCGCTGGACTGGGAGTCGCGGCGCTGGCCGCGGCCTCCTCCGCCAGCCTGGCATCGGCATTCGGCGACGGGTCCGCCTCAGCACCGTGGTGGGCGTGGCTCGGCGCGATAGCATCCGCGGCCTGGGCCGGGGTGGCGCTGGTGTACGCCGTTGCCAGCCTGCTGAAGGCAGCGGCCCCTGCCGTGAAGCTTGCGGTCCCCTGCCTGGCGCTCGTCTCCTCCGTGCATTTAGCCAGCATTGTTGCCGGTCTTTGGGGGTTCCCGGAGGGAGCGAAGAATCTGGATCTCACTATTGCTTCCTTGCTGCTGCTTGAACTGTCGGTGCTGGCGGTCTTCGTGTGGCAGCGCAAGCGGCGGAAGAACTATCCGCACCGGGCAGTGCGTTCCAGCAGCCTAGTTGTCCTCGGGAGCATGTTTGCCGGTTCAGTTGCGGTTGCGGCGGTTGCCAGTTTGGGGTTGGCAGCTTCGTCCGCCGGAGAACTGGCGGTACCGCATTCCGAGCACGGCACTCATCATTCGGGAGACATCGACCCGGGAATCATTGGGAAAATGAAACAGGCAGAACACCACCACTAGCCGCAGCCAGGGGGCCAGTGCCAGTGATCCAACTGGCCCCGATAGCTGCAGGCTAGGCCCGCGGATCAACAATGATCTTCACGTGTTCCTCATTGTTGTTGATCAGCTGGTCGAACCCTTCGGAAACCAGCTCGTCGAGCCCGATGCGCCCGGTGATGAACGGGGCCAGGTCCAGTTTGCCGCTTTGCACCAGGGCAATGGTGTCCGGATGGTCATTGGCGTAGCCGATGGTGCCGCGCAGGTCGATTTCCTTCAAGACCAGCTTGGGCATGTCCACTTGCGGCTTATGCCCCCAAATCGAAACGTTGACGATCACCCCGCCGGGAGCCACCGCGTCCAGGAGCATATCCAGCACCACCGGGACCGAGGAGCACTCGAATCCGGCATCGGCCCCGCGTCCTCCGGTCGCCTCGCGCACCTTGTCCGCCACGTCCCCGTCCCTCGGATCAAAGACCTCGTCGGCAACCCCGGTTTCCCGCGCCTTGGCCTTGCGGGCCTCGGAGAGTTCCGAGATGTAGACCGTCAGCCCTTTGGCCTTAAGCACCGCTGCGGTCAGGAGGCCGATCGGGCCGGCACCGCCCACGATGGCTATCTGCCCTGCCTGGACGCCGGAGCGGACGAAGGCGTGGTGGGCCACCGACAGCGGCTCGATCAGCGCGGCCTCATCCAGGGGAATCTTGCCGATCGGATGCACCCAGCGGCGTTCCACGACAATTTTCTCCGATAGCCCTCCGCCGCGACCGCCCAGGCCGATGAAGTTCATGTCCTCGGAGAGCTGGTACTGCTGGCCCTTGCCGGTGTCCACATCTTCATGGATGATGTACGGTTCCACCACGACGTGCTCGCCGACTTCAAGTCCGGTGACGCCCTCGCCCAGGGCGGTAATGGTTCCGGAGAACTCATGGCCCATGGTCACCGGCGCGCTCTCTCCCGAGATCGGGTGCGGATGCCCGGCCGGCGGGATGAAGATCGGGCCCTCCAGGTATTCGTGCAGATCGGTGCCGCAGATGCCGCACCAGGCCACGTCGATGGCCACCGTTCCGGGCTTCAGCACCGGCTCATCGATGTCCTCGATCCGGATGTCCTTCTGGCCGTAGTACCGTGCTGCGCGCATGGCTCCCCCTCGATTCTTCTGCCTGTTGTTGACCGGACCGATCCCGGCCGGCCATTCCAGCTCCAAGCTACTGCGGCAGCCAAGGTTTGGGAACCGTTGCAAGAGGTTTCATCCGATGGCACCGGCAAGCCATCCAGCCAAAGCCCAGCCAGCAGTGCGCGGCCTGTTCGCGGCGCACAATGGACTATGGACATCATGTCGGCGGAGCAGCGTTCGGCGCTCATGTCGCGCATCTCCAGCAAGAACACCGGACCGGAACTGGTCCTGCGCCGGTTGCTGCATGCCGCCGGGTACCGCTACAGCGTGCACGGCGTCCTGCCCGCACGGCAAGTTGCCCAGCTGCGTGCTGCGCATCCCGGCATCCCGCTGCGGGGCGGAAAGCTTCCCGGATCCCCGGATCTAGTCTTCAGCGCCCGGCGCAAGGCCATCTTCGTCAACGGCTGCTTCTGGCACGGCCACGACTGCCCGGTGGGCCAGCGGCGCCCCGCATCCAATACCGGGTACTGGAACCCCAAGCTGGATGCCAACATCGCCCGGGACCAGCGCAATCGCGATAGCCTGGCGGCACTTGGCTGGGAATCGCTGACGCTCTGGGAATGCGAGCTGAAGGCGATGGATGGCGTCTTGGACAGGGCAGCAAGTTTCCTCGGACCGGTACGGATCCTGCCGGGCAGCCCCGGCGGGCAGGACCCGTCCCAGGGCACCGGAGTTGGCTAAGATCAAAGAGTCCGCCCGATCTGCCCGCAGCGCACCTGCCCGTTCCCCGAGGTCCATGAAAACCAGCACGTCCCGCTTCGAAGTCCCGGTACTGCTGGGAACCCAGACGCTGTTCAATATCGGCTTCTACGCCGTGGTTCCCTTTCTTGCCGTAGTGCTGGCCAACGACTTCCTGTTGGCAGGCGCCGCGGTGGGCCTGATCCTGGGCATCCGGACCTTCGCCCAGCAGGGCCTCTTCCTGGCCGGAGGCAGCCTGGCCGATCGCTTCGGTGCCCGGCGCATGATCCTTATTGGCTGCGCAGTGCGCGCCGCCGGGTTCCTCACGCTGGCCGCCTCGCTGTCCTTGGGCGACCCGAAGCTCTGGTTGTTCATCCTTGGTACATTGCTCACCGGATTCGGCGGGGCGCTTTTCTCTCCGGGCCTGAGCATTCTGGTGGGCGCTGCCCAGAGCGCGCGCGACAGGGGCCAACCCACGGGAGCCAAGCGGGCCACGCTCTTTGCCTGGCTGAGCGTCACCGGAGAAATCGGCGCGGTGGCCGGACCGTTGGTGGGAGCGGCACTGTGGGACTGGGGGTTCGCGGCCGTTGCAGGTTTCGGGGCAATCTTCTTCATCGCCATCGGACTGTTCCTGGCTGCGGCATTGCGCCGCTACGCTCCGGAAGGCACTTCACCGGATCATGCCGGGCCACGAGCCAAGCGGCAGGCCCGGCCTGGCAGCCTGCGCCGATGCCTGGCGGACCGGAAATTCGTGGCCTTCTGCGCCTTGCATGCCTCTGACCTGCTGGCATACAACCAGCTCTATTTGGCCATTCCCCTGGAATTGGAACGCACGGGTCTGCCCACCCAGTGGCTGGGACTGGTTTTCGCGTGGATCTCCGTGCTGACCCTGGGCTTGCAATTGCCCATCGCATGGCTCGCCGCACGGATCGGCGCGGCAGCGACCCTGCGTTGCGGATATGTCTCCAGCGCCCTGGGTTTCGGCGTACTCGCCTTTCTCCCCGCCACGGCTTTTGGCGAGAATACCGCGGCGGTACGCATCTTGTGCGCGGTCACCCTGCTGGCCTTGGGGCATATGAGCGTGCACCCTGCAGCTCTTTCGCTCGTTCCCGGATTCGCCGGACACCGGGGTACCGGATCCTACTTCGGCTTGCTGTCCAGTTGCGGCGGCCTGGCGGTGCTACTGGGGAATTTGCTGGTGGGCTGGCTCTTGTCCCAGGCCGGCCAGGGCCACGTCCCCGGATTCCTGCCGTGGCTGGTTCTCATCATTCCGCTGGTCGTTGCTTCTTGGCTTGGCGCATCGCTCGTGAGGCGCTCAGGCCTGCAGACCCAGGGTGCGTGAACTGCGACACATGACGCGCTGCCCTCGCAGAATTTCCACGGGGCACCCCAAGTTTGCACTACTCAGCTTCCACTCTTTCCAGGCTCTCTGCGGGGGCTTTTCCTCCGCTTTCCCTGCCGGGTCATAATCAGCAAAACGAGGCAACTAATTAGGGTACGCTTACCGAGGCTCTATTGCATTAGATGCCAATCCATCACGTAATACCGAAGGATTTCCATGAAACTTGGACGATTGAGCGTTGCCGCAGGTTTTGCGGCCATTGCCCTGGCGCTGACCGCCTGCAGCTCCACCTCTGCGAGCTCCGCCCCGGAACAAGCCGCGGACTCGGAAGCCCGCGTGGTCGTGGCCAATTTCCGCGCCCCGGTATCCAACTGGGCGTTGGAAAGCGACGACGCCTATGTGCTCTCCATCGCCGGTTGCTTGGAAACCCTGGCCAAATACAACCAGAGCACCAAAACCGTTGAACCGATGCTCGCTGCTTCCTGGAAGCAGTCCTCGGATACCGAATGGGATTTCGAGCTGCGCAAGAACGTACTGTTCCAGGATGGCACCGCCATGGATGCCAAGGCCGTTGCCGGCTCGCTGAACCACGTCCTTGAGGCCACCGCTCCAGCCCGTGCGGTGAACCCCAAGACCATCAAGAAGGTCCAGGCCCTCGACGCTGATACCGTGCGCGTCACCACACCCGCCGCGGATCCGTTGCTGCCCTACCGCATGGCCAGCGTGAACGCCGGAGTGCTTTCCCCTGCCGCGTACACCGGCAAGGGCATCGACCCGATGAAGCACTGCACCGGACCATTTGCCCCGGTCTCCGAAAAAGCCGGGCAGTCCCTGACCTTGGACCGCAACGCGAATTACTGGGACGGAGAGGTGAAGCTGGCCGGCGGCGAAATCCGCTACATCACCGAAGGCGCCACCCGCGCCACCCAGGTCCAGACCGGAGAAGCGGACATTTCCATGTCCATCCCGACCACCAGCCTGGCGGCGCTGGAAGCCGATAGCAAGATCAGCGTGCTCAAGGCCGACTCGCCTCGCACCTCGACCTTGTACCTGAACAACTCGCGCGCTCCATTCGAGAGCAGGGAGCTACGCAAGGCCGCCACCATGGCCCTGGATCTGCCGGCCATGGCCGCCAGCATCTACGAAGGCGCAGCGCAGCCTGCCACCGGCCCCTTCGCCCCGAGCGAGCCCTGGGCCAACCCGGATCTGGCCGTACCGCAGGTGAATATCGAAGAAGCCAAGAAGCTGGTGGAAGCTTCCGGATACCAGCAGGACAAGCCGCTGGAAATCATTGCGATCACCGAACGCGCGGAGTTCGCCGGCGTGGGGGCCATCATCCAGGAGCAGCTCAAGCAGATCGGCTTGCAGGCCAATGTGGTGACCAAGTCCTACGGCGCCGCAGAACCCGATGTGCTGGCCGGCAACTACGACATGATCCTCAGCCAGCGCAACCGGATGATCGACATTGCCGATCCGATCGGTTTCCTGCAGTCCGACTACACCTGCGAGGGCGGCTACAACCTGAGCCACTACTGCAACAAGGACTACGACCAGCTGATCGGCCAGGCACTGGCAGAGAAGGACGAGGCCCAGCGCCACGACCTGTACCGCCAGGCAGGGGATCTGCTCGCCGACGACGCCGCGAACCTCTGGCTGGTCAACGAGCAGGCTATCGACGGCGTGGGAGCCAAGGTCCAGGGCTATGTCCAGGACCCGCTGACCCGCTACGTGCTGACCAAGGATCTGGCGAAGACCAGCTAGCGTGTCTCCTCTAGCCATCATGCTGCGCCGGGCCATTGGACTCGGCGCAGCAGTTCTGCTCTCATCCTTCGCGGTATTCCTGGTCCCCTTCGTTTCCCCCGGGGACCCCGTGCGGTCCTTGCTGCGCGCCCGCATGGACATCGGGGCCGCCGACGAGGCAACGGTGCAGGCCTACGCACAGCAATTCGGCCTGCACGACCCGATGCTGGTGCAGTTCGGACGGTGGCTGGGCCGCTTCGCCACTGGAGACATGGGCATCTCGCATATCAGCGGCACCCCGGTAGCCGACCAGGTGCTGCCGGCTATTGGCGTCACCCTGTCCTTGGCCGGCAGCGCCCTGGTGGTGGCCATCGCCGTGTCCATTGTCCTGGGAGTGCTTTCGGCCACCCGTGCCGGGAGGTGGCCCGATAGGCTGATCACCTCTGCGACCCATGCACTGATCGCGATCCCCGAATACGCGCTGGCTCCCCTGTTAGTCCTGCTCTTCGCGGTGCGTTGGTCATTGCTTCCCTCTGCCGGTTTCGATTCCCCTGCCTCGTTGGTGCTCCCGGTCTTCATTCTGGCCTTGCGCCCCATCAGCTTCTTCACCGTAGCGGTGCGTTCGGGGGTGTGCCAAGCTTTGGACTCCGAGCATGTGCTGGCGGCCCGTGCCCGCGGGCTGAGCAGCACCCAAGCTTTGGTTCGCCATGTGGTTCCCCATGGATTGCTGCCGTTGTGGACCATGGTGGGTGTCTGGTTTGCCGGGTTGCTGGGCGGGTCGGTCATCGTGGAAGTCATCTTTGCCATTCCCGGAATGGGCCGGCTGATCTTCGACTCCATTGTTGATGCCGATATCCCGGTAGCCCAGGGCGGCGTGGTGGTGGTAGTGACCTGTGCCGTGGTGGTGACCGGAATCGTTGACTTGGTGCACAAGATCAGTGATCCCAATGTGAGGATTGGTGTACGACATGGCTAGGAATCATTCCAGGGAAATCCTGCTTTTCCCTCCCGCGTTCATCTTGCTGGCGGTGGTCGTCCTGACCATCGCCGCTCCGTGGATTTCCCCCTACAACCCCGACGCCCAGAACCTGGCGGACCGGTTGCAAGGTCCCAGCCTGTCCCACCTGCTGGGCACCGATGCCCTGGGCCGCGACACCTTGAGCAGGGTGCTGCACGGTGGCCGGTTCTCGCTATCGGTAGCACTGATCACCACGCTGTTCGCACTGCTGGTTGGCACCGCACTGGGCCTGCTCAGCGCGGTGCGCGGCGGGTGGCTGGATGAGCTCTTCCTGCGCGTGAACGACTTGCTGCTCGCGCTGCCCGAAATCGTGATTGCGCTGCTGATCATCGCGGTCATGGGTCCCGGATTCTTCACCATGGTGCTTTCCGTGGGCGTCGTGGCATGGACTCCCACCGCACGGTTGGTGCGTTCCATGGCGGCCCAGGCGTTATCCACCCACCATGTCGAAGCCTCCAGGCATGTCGGCGCTTCGCGCTGGTTCATCCTGCGCCACCACGTCCTGCCCTTCGTGGCTGGACCGGTGCTGGCCCAGGCGGCATTGCGCTTCGGGCTGCTGCTGGTATTGCTCGGCTCATTGTCCTATCTGGGCATCGGCGTCCAACCGCCGCAGTCCGACTGGGGTTCAATGCTGGCCGAAGCCCAGCCTCATGCCATCCGCTCCCCTTGGGGCCTGATTGCGCCGGGCGCGGCCATCTTCCTGGTCAGCTTCTGCGTCACCTTGCTGGGCAATCGAATCACCCACGTGCTGGGCGGGCAGGACGTGCTGGCCACCGAAGCCAAGGCGGAAGCCCATGACTAGAGAACTTGAATTCATTGATCTTTCGGTCAGCTCCGGCGATCAGCGATTGCTTTCCGAAGCACGCGGCGCCCTGCGAGCCGGCGAATTGGTGGCGGTTGTCGGACGTTCCGGTTCCGGCAAGACGCTGCTCACCAAGGCGATCATCGGCCTGCTGCCCCAGCAGCTGCGTGCAGAGGGCCAGATCCTGCTTGACGGCCAGCGCCTTGACCAGCTGGGCGAGAAGGCCATGGACTCGGTGCGCGGACGGCGCATCAGCATGCTGTTCCAGCAGCCCAAGCGCGTGATGAACCCGCGGCTGACCATCCGCGCGCATCTGCTTGAAGCCCTGGGAGCCCACGGCTGGGGCAAAGCCCGCCAGCACGAGCAGCAGGTGCTGTCCTTGCTCGAAGAAGTAGGCCTGTCCCCTGCCCAGCAGATTGCCGGCCAGCGCCCGGACCAGCTTTCCGGCGGGATGGCCCAACGCGCCATGCTGGCCATCGCCTTGGCCGCTGACCCGGAGTTCATTTTGGCTGATGAACCAACGTCATCCTTGGACTCGATTCTCAAGGCCGAAGTGCTGCAATTGTTGCGCCGCAAGCAGCAGGAACGTGGCGTGGGCGTCCTGTTCATCACCCACGACATCGCCAGCATCCAGCACATCGCCGACCGCGTCGTAGTAGTCAGCGACGGGCAAATTGTGGACCAGTGCCCCACCGCGCAGATCTTTTCCAGGGACCGTCACGCCAAGACACGCGAGCTGGTGGAAGCCAGCTTGCCTCCCCTGCGCACGCCACGCGTTATGGATTCCGCATGCTTGCTGGAAGCGGTGGATGCGGGCAAGAACTACACGCGCCGCGCGAAGGGACCGGCAGCATTGAAGCCCACAAGCTTGCGCCTGCACGGCGGCCAGGTCCTGGGAGTGGTGGGCCGCTCCGGTTCGGGCAAGAGCACCTTCGCCAGGCTGCTGGCCGGGTTGGAAGAGCCGACGACCGGACAGATCATCGATACGCACCACAATGGCGAAGCGACGCGGGTGCAGGTGATCGCCCAGGAACCGTACTCGTCCTTCGATCCCCGGCTTTCGATCCGCACGTCGATGAGCGCGGCGGTGCACCGGCTGCCGGCAATCCAGGCCGGCGAACGCATGACGCAAGCCATGGCCCAGGTGGGATTGGCCGAGCAATTACTGGATCGCCGGCCCGGCCAGTGCTCCGGCGGCCAGCTCCAGCGCCTGGCTATCGCGCGGGCGCTGCTGACCGAACCCCAGGTATTGATCTGCGATGAGTCCACCTCGGCACTGGATTCGGTAGCCCAGCGCCACGTCCTAGACCTGCTGCTTGATTTGCGCGAGCACATGGGGCTGAGCCTGGTGGTCATCTCCCACGACATGGACGTGATCCGCTACGTGAGTGACGACGTGGCAGTGTTCTACGAGGGCAAGCTGGTGGAGCATCGTCCGCTCAACGAGTTCCTGGGCAATGCGGAACATCAGCACAGCAAGGATCTCGTGGCCGCGCTGGACCTCACCGCAGCGGTTCCTTCCGCCGGCTGATTTCTGCTCGCGTAAGAAAACCCGGAACTCTTGTGCCCTGACTTGGACCGCTTATAGATTGATGGACTATGACCGACAGTTCGCAGAAGAATCCGTCCATCACCCGCCGCTTGCCATTGCTGGCCCTATGCGCAGCCTTGTTCCTTGCAGGCTGTTCCGCTCCAGCCCCGGATTCCGGCGACGCCCAGGAGCCAGCTTCCGAGAGCACCCGGCTGGCCAGCGTAGCTGAAGCCGGAACGCTGAAGGTCTGCACCACCGGGGACTACCGGCCGTTCACCTATCTTGACCCGGACACCGGGCAATGGTCGGGAATCGACATCACGATGGCCAAGAATCTTGCCGAGTCGATGGGCGCAGAGCCCGAGTTCATCCAGACCTCCTGGAAGGACTTGATGCCGGACTTCCTCTCCGAATGCGATATCGCCGTGGGCGGGGTATCCATTTCTATGGAACGCGCCCAGCAGGCCTACTACAGCGAAGCCACCCTGGACGAGGGCAAGACGCCCATCACCTTGTGCGAGAACGTGCAGAAGTACGACACGGTCAAGGAAATCAACCAGCCCGGGGTCCGTTCCATCACTCCGATTGGCGGGACCAACGAGAAGTTCGCCGACGCGAACTACCCGAAGGGCGAGATCATCCGTTTCGAGGACAACAACAAGATCTTCGATGAGATCATTGCCGGGCGTGCCGACGTGATGACCACCGACGCCTCGGAGACCCGCTGGGTGGCCAACGAGCACCCCGAGCTGTGCGCGGTGCACCCGGATCAGCCATTCAATTTCTCCCAGAAGGCGTACCTGCTGCCGCTGGGCGATGACGAGTTCCAGGAATACGTGAACCAGTGGCTGAACATGGCCAAGAACGATGGGACTCTCGCGGCTGCCGAGAAGCCCTGGTTCGGATAGCCGCCGCCAGAACATGACAATAGGCCAGCGGCCACGCCCCGAACTTTCTCGGGGCGTGGCCGCTGGCTTCTTCTTTTCCTTGTACTGGCACAAGCCAGGAACTGCTAATGCATGTGGCTGCCACCGTTGATGTCAATGGTGGTGCCGGTCAGGTAGGAAGCACCTTCTGAGGCTAAGAAGCCAATGACCGATGCGACTTCCCCAGTGGCTGCGGTGCGCCCAATGGGGATGCCCGCGGCAATGGCCGCCTCCTGCTCGTCGGTGCTGCCAACACGGATGTTGGTATCCACAGCGCCCGGCGCAATCGCATTGACGGTGACGCCGCTGGCCGAGATTTCGCGGGCCAGCGCCTTGGTGAACCCGAGGATTGCCGCTTTCGCCGAGGAATAGGGGACTTTGCCGAAGACTCCGCCGCCCCGCTGGGCAGAGACAGAGGACATGTTGATCACACGTCCCCATCCGCTCTCGATCATTTCCGGCAGGAATGCCTTAGTCACCAGGTACGTGCCCGTGGCGTTGACGTTCATGATCTTGTTCCAGATCTCCAAAGTCGTATCCAGGAAATCCACCGGGGAGGTAATCCCCGCGATGTTCACGACGGCACCGGTAGGAGGCAGTTCCCCCGCGGCGACGCGGGCTGCCACCGCCGCCTGGGCCGCGGCGACCGAGGATTCGTCGGCAACGTCGATCTGGTGGCCGAATGCCGGCACGCCAAATTCCTCTGCAATCTCCGTGGCTACGCGCTCGGATGCGGAGTGGTCCAGATCCAGAATCGCTATGCCCCAGCCTTCCCGGGCCAGGTGCCGGGCGGTTTCGATGCCGATCCCCTGTGGCGAGGTGGCACCGGTTAGTACTGCAGTGCGCTGGGTTTGATTCATCGGATTCCTGCTTTCAATACGGCCCGCCCGAACAACGATGAGGCGAACTTGGTGGTTGCGGTGCTCTGCTCTGGACAAACGCACCAGAAGTTTGTGGTGCACACCACGATAGTTTTGTTTACTGTTGACAGTCAACTGTTAAATTTTCTCTTGACAGAACTTGTGCCGTCGCTCACACTTCTATTAGTGTTGACTGTCAACAATGAAAATTGCCCGCATCCCACAACTCACGAAGGGAGCCACTCATGAGCAGCGAAGCTCTAGAAATGCGTGGCCCGATCCACGGCACCAAGGACGCCAAGCGCGTCGCGATAGGCTCCAGCGTTGGAGCCACCATTGAAACCTACGATTTCATCGGCTTCGGCACCGCGGCCGCCCTGTATTTCGGACACGTATTCTTCCCCGGCGCTGACCCGCTCACGGGAACGCTTGCATCCTTCGCCACCTTGGGCGTAGGTTTCGCTGCCCGTCCCTTGGGCGGGATCATCGGCGGCCATCTCGGTGACAAGATCGGGCGCAAGCCGGTGCTTGTCACTTCGCTGATCGTCATGGGTCTTGCCACATTCTTCATCGGCGTGCTGCCCACCTACGAGCAGGTCGGCGTGCTGGCTCCAGCGCTTCTGGTCTTCGTGCGCATCGTCCAGGGCCTGGCCTTCGGCGCCGAATGGGGCGGGGCAATCCTGATGACCTACGAACACGCGCCATGGAAGCAAAAGGGCAGGTTCACCGGGATTGTCCAGTCCGGATTCCCGGTAGGGCTGCTGCTGGCCAATCTGGTGTTCCTGGTCAGCGTGCAGTTGCCTGGCGACTGGGGATGGCGTGTTCCGTTCCTGGCCAGCCTGCTGCTGGTGATCGTGGGACTGGTCATCCGTTCGAAGGTCCCGGAGTCCCCGGTCTTCGATGATGTGAAGAAATCAGGGCAGATCGTCAAGTCGCCGATCAAGGATGTCATTCGCACCGACTGGCGCAATATCCTGCGCGGCATCGGGCTTCGCATTGCCGAGACCGCGGGCTACGCGGTCTCCATCACCTACATGATTTCCTACCTGCACACCACTGGCTTGGCCGCGAACTGGCAGACGCTGACCGCCTTGAGCATCGCCTCGGCCATCGGCATCTACGCGACCTACCGCTGGGGCCGGCTCACCGACCGCGTTGGACGTCGCTCCGTCTACCTCTTCGCTTGCGCCTTTGCCGCGCTCTTCGGCATTCCGATGTTCCTCATGGTCAACACCGGCTCGTTCCTGATGATCATTGCCACGATCGTGATCTCCTATGCCATCTGCCAGAACTCCATGGCAGGTGCCCAGGGGGCCTGGTTCCCGGAGCTCTTCCAGGCCAAGACCCGCTCCTCCGGCGCCTCACTGGCTTACCAGATTTCGGCCATGGTTTCCGGTTTCACCCCGTTCATCACCACTTTGCTTTTCATGCAGTTCGGCTGGATGGGCCCGGCCGCGCTCTTCATCGGCTACGCGCTAATCGGCCTGTGGGCGGCTCTGGTGACCAAGGAAACCTGGGGCCCTCGCGAACGCCACCTTGCTGACCAAGCCATCGCCGAGAATCCGCAGGCAAGTTGCGTCTGACCCCGTGAGCCAACCCGAACCCCGACCCGTTGAATACCTGAAAGGACTTCCCATGGCAATTGCAGCCACCGACAACCAGACGCTGAATTTGGGCCAGCGCACCGAAAGGGTCCGCGACGCCGCCTACCGCATCCGCCACCACTCGCTGAACATGGGCGAGGTGCAGGGCCAAGGATATGTAGGTCAAGCATTGGGCGCCGCGGACATGTTCGCGGCCGTCTACGCGGACCAGCTGGACTTCCGTCCGGCAGAACCGGACTGGGAAGACCGCGACCGCTTCCTGCTTTCCACCGGCCACTACGCCATCGGCTTCTATGCCGCATTGGCCGAAGCGGGCATCATCCCGGTGGAAGAGCTGGAAACCTACGGGTCGGACGATTCGAGGCTTCCGATGTCCGGGATGTCCACCTACACCCCGGGCATGGAAATCTCCGGCGGCTCGCTGGGGCACGGCCTGTCCATCGCGGTGGGCATGGCCCTGGGCCTGCGCCACCAGAACAGGACCCAGCGGGTGATCAATTTCCTCTCCGACGGCGAACTCGATGAAGGCTCCACTTGGGAAGCGGCCATGGGTGCCGCACACCACCAGCTGGGCCATCTGACGGCCATGGTGGACATCAATGCCCTGCAAGCCGATGGCGCGACCGCCGGCGTGCTGCGCACCGAACCGGTCACCGAGAAATGGGAAGCCTTCGGCTGGTATGCCCAGCGGATCAACGGCAATGACCCGCGAGCGCTGCTGCAGGCCTTCGACAACATCGCGGCCCAAGCGGCCCTCGCCTCGCGCCCCTCGGTCATCCTGTGCGACACCAAGGTAGGCCGCGGCGTTCCGCTGCTGGAAAACCGCGAGAAAGCCCACTTCATGCGCATTGAAGACAACGAATGGCAGATCTGCCGCGACCAACTCACCGAAGGCTTCGAAGGGAGCAACTCCTAAATGTCTGCCACCGCTAAACCACGACTGAAAACCTCGGCCATGATTGCCTCCTTCGCGGAGCCCGGCCAGAAGACCGCGCCAGCGCCTTTCGGCCATGCCCTGGCCAAGGCGGCCGAGCAGGATCCGCGCATTGTGGGCCTGACTGCCGATCTGGGCAAGTACACGGATATGCACATCTTCGCCCAGCAGCATCCCGAGCGCTTCTTCCAGATGGGCATGGCCGAGCAGCTGCTGTTCGGGGCCGCCGCGGGCTTCGCCGAAACCGGCATGATCCCCTTTGCTTCCACCTATTCGGTGTTCGCGGCCCGGCGGGCCTATGACTTCCTGTGCCTGGATATCGCCGAGCCGAACCTCAATGTGAATATCGTGGGCGGCCTGCCCGGGCTGACCACCGGCTATGGCCCGAGCCACCAGGCCACCGAGGACATTGCCATCTTCCGCGGGATGCCGAACCTGACCATCGTGGATCCCTGCGATTCGGTGGACATCGAGCAATCGGTGCCGCAGCTAGCGGCTTCTGAAGGGCCAACCTACCTGCGCCTGCTGCGCGGCAAGGTGCCTACTGTCCTGGATGAATACGACTACAGCTTCGAATTGGGCAAGGCAAAAGTACTACGCGGTGGACGTGACGTCGTCTTCGTCTCCAGCGGCCTGATGACCATGCGCGCACTGGATGCCGCGAAGGAACTGGCCAAGCACAACGTGGACGTTTCCGTGGTCCACTCCCCCACCATCAAGCCCTTCGACTCGGAAACAGTTCTGAAGGAGGTGGCCGGGGACCGTCTGGTAGTCACGCTGGAAAACCACTCGGTCATCGGCGGGTTGTTCGAAACTCTGGCTTCCACCATGATCCGCGGCGGTGTTTCCTCTAAGGTCGTTCCCATCGGCCTGCCCGATGAGTTCTTGGATGCGGGCGCATTGCCAACACTCCATGACCGCTATGGGTTGTCGATCAGCGCGATTGTGTCCAAGGTCCTCTCCGAACTCGGCTAGCTCGCCGGGTAATCCACCAGAACGATCGCCTTTGGCGGGTGCGTTGCTCTCGACGCACCCGCCAAAGGCGCTAAAATCAACAGTTAACAATCAACAGTTGATCTCCAAGATTGAGGGGCGCTTTATGGCTATGGCCGATTCTTCCTTGGTGGGGCTTCGGAAAAAGAGCCTGCGCGAGCAGGCTCTGATCGCCCTGCGCCGCGCCATCACGACCGGTGAACTGGAGCAAGGCACCCATCTGGTGGAAACAGAGCTGTCTGCCTCCATGCAGATCAGCCGCGGCACCTTGCGCGAAGCCTTGCGCCAGCTGGAGCAGGAAGGCTTGGTCTCCGCAGGCGAACGCGGCCGGTTGTCAGTTCGCCACCTGGACAACAAGGAAATCCAGGACATCTTCGCGGTGCGTGCCTCGCTGGAAACCCTGGCGGCAACGACGTTGCTGCAGCGCGAAGACCTTTCAGACGCTCTCGCGCAACTGCGCTCCGCGGTCAGCACCATGGAGCAACTCGAGGGCCATGAAATCGAGGAGCGGATCGAAGCGGATCTCGAGTTCCACCGCACTCTGTGCCGGCTGTCCGAGAATGACACCTTGCTGCATGCCTGGGAGCAGCTTGAGGGCTCCATCCGCATGTCCATCATGTTCGGCGGCTACGAACGCGGGGTGCGCAATATGGATGTCGCACGGCATTTCAAGCTGGTGGACACCATCGAAGCTGGCGACAGGGCCGCGGTCAGCGCGGAAATCTCCGAGCATATGCGCATTGCCGCCGAAACCCTGATGGGCTCATAGGACTCTTCTGCGGTCTGCCCATCTCGCTCCTCGAGGTGTTTGTGCTATGCCTCGATGCGGCGGGGCCCAACCGGACTTGTACCGGTTACGGTAATACGGTCTGGAAAGCCGGACGTTCATCGAACAAAGCGTTCAGTCGCCCCTGACAATGGTGCCGGACGGGATCGTTGATCCGCTCCTTTTTCCACGTGCTGCTCCTCGACTGGTTACGTCGCCACCACGAACCACCAAGCGGATAGTGATAGCAACACGGATCCTTACTATCATTTTCTAAGAAAGTGATAGTAAGGGGAATTCATACCATCGCTTTGGAGGGACCCATAGCCGGCTCCCTTTACGCCTGGCCTGCGTTCAGCTCCCCTATTTTGAGGTACCAAGAGCACTTCTGACTGCCGAAAATCCTCATACTCTTTTCCGGTGCTGAAGTTCGGCGATCGAGATGACCTGGACTTTGCGCAAATGAAAAAGCTCATCAAGATCGATTTGACGCAAAAGCTTTCGCTATTGAAACCTCCCTGTTGCCCAGTGACCTAAGCCTACGCGCACGTTCATTCACATTAATCAATGTGAACAAACGTATACTTTCGTAAAAGTGTACGTATATTCACCTTCTTGATTGTGCACGTACGTTCACTTATAATAATGTGTATATACGTGCACAACAGGAGGTTTCATGAATCGCGACGTTTCGACCCAAAAGGAACTCGGAGCATTCGTGCATGATGCCCGGATGAAACTCGGCCTCACTCAAGAAGCCCTAGCCGACCGCGCAGGCGTTTCGCGCAAATGGCTTATAGGCCTGGAGCAGGGTGTACGCACGAGAGCTGAACTCGGCAAGGTGTTAGATACCTTTGAAGCACTCGGGATATCAATAAATCTTTCTTTCAATGCTGAACCCGAAATCGAGTCATCAGATGAAGACCGCTACCATTCGATAGCTCGTATCTCTCCGGCCGCGTCGGAAGCAATTAGAAAAGCCTCGAGTTTGGATCAGTCCTCTTTCCCAAGATTGGCACCCTCGAACATAGGTCAATCGGCCTTCCGAAAACTAGCCGCATCGGGGCTCGGCGAATCCTCATTCCAAAAGTTCGCCAAAGAACTGCGCAACCAAACAGGCATCCGAAACCTAGCCGCCTCCGATCTCGGTCAATCGGCGTTGCAACAGTCCCTTAGAAAAGGGTTGCCTAGTTCAGATGCTTCGACTTTCGATCGCAACTCAAGCACCGCGAACGACGTAGAAAGCGAGCAGGATCAAGCACTTCTTGATAATGACGAATGCAATGAACCGGACAATAAAGATGAGAACAACGAACAGGGCCCGCGATGAAAGAACTCGTGACCTTTTTATACGGGCAGCCTGTCGGAATCCTTCAACAAGATCATTCCGGTAACAGAAAATTTCAATTCGTCCCACAAGATTCTAGACAAGCCAGATTATCCCTGGCAATGCCCTATCGAGAGACCCCTTACCAGCGCTCTATTACTGATCCGTTCATCGAGGGGCTAATTCCGGAAGGCGAAGCTGTCCGCCAGTCGTTCGCTGATGACTTTGGCATTTCGGCAAAGAATCCCTTCGCCTTACTTGAGCATATTGGGTTTGAATGTGCAGGAGCAGTGCAGTTCGTACGGCCGGATGAAATTGACGAGTTAACGCGTTCCGCAGGTGAACTCGTGGCTTGCAACGACAATGAAATCGGTCAACGCATCAGGGTTTTATCTTCGTCTCCGAAAGGATCGTGGACTGTCGGTCGTGAACGCTGGTCACTAGCTGGAGCTCAAAGCAAATTCGCTTTGAGATGGCAGGACGGATGGCATGAAGCCACTGGCAGCGAACCGACAACCCACATTTTCAAGCCCGGCATCCAAGATTTTCGAGATCAAGCACTCAATGAGCACCTATGCCTGAAGACTTTGGGACGCATGGGATTACAAGTTGCCGAAACCAACTTCACGCAGTTTGACGGGCAATCGACAATCGTGGTGAAACGGTACGATCGGCTTATTGAGGGAAACAACGTCTATCGGGTCCATCAAGAAGACTTCTGCCAGGCCACTTCGACCTTACCTACAAACAAGTACGAGTCGAACCGAGGACCCAGCGCACTCAAGATCATTAAGACCCTTCGAGAAGCTCGTGCTCCTGAAACTGAAGTTCAAAAATTCATTGAAGGCCTAATAGGAAATTACCTTTTGGGAGCTCCCGACGCACACGGCAAGAACTACTCGATACTCCATCTCCCTGATGGCCGTGTGCAGCTTGCGCCATTTTATGACATCGCATCTGGCTTGCCCTACGAACACGTTAGTAACGACGGTTTTCCGAAGAAAAACGATGGATTGCGGAAGGCCGCCATGTCCATCGGGGGCGAGCGACAGTTCGGGAGAGTCTCATCAAAGCATTGGTCAAGATTTGCTCGTGAAGCAAAAATAGATGAAGAGTGGTTGCGGATGACAGTGAGTGCGATGACGTACGCTCTGCCTATCGCCATGGCAGAAGTTTTCGAAAACGAATCCGAGGCCATAGGCAACAGCGAACTACCGAGCAAGCTTTATCCAAAGGTCGAACATCTCTGTGCGACAACTCAAACTCTTCTAGAGCATGACGTGTAGCTCGCTGGATCTGGAGAAGCCACCGCTTCCGTTTACGAACGGAAGCGGTGGCTTCATCTAAACTAAGTCAGAAGTTTTAGAGGCTAGTTCTCCCAGAATGGGTAGTCGATGTAGCCCTTTGGACCTTCAGTGTAGAAGGTCGCAAAATCTGGTTCATTCAGCGGCAGCTGTTCCTTCCACCGGCGCACCAGGTCCGGGTTGGCAATCGCAGGGCGTCCCACGACTACCGCTTCGCCCCAGCCTTCGGCAGCCACGCGTGCGGCTTCCTCATAGGTGGTGATCTCCGCGAAGCCGGTGTTCAGCAGCACCGGTCCGCCAAAGGCCTGACGCAGCGACTGGACCAGCTCGCCAGCTGGGTCATGGTGCAGGATGCTCAGGTTGGCCAGTGACAGTGGGGCGATGCCCTGGACCAGCGCGGTGTAGGTAGCCAGCACATCCGCACGATCATTTTCTACCGCACCCTGGACATTGTGTTCCGGCGAAATGCGCAGGCCGGTCTTGCCAGCGCCAATGGCGTTGGCTACTGCGGTCACGACTTCGATGACAAAGCTGGCCCGGTTCTCCGGGGAACCACCGTAGTTGTCGTTGCGGGTGTTGGCCGAAGGCGCCAGGAACTCGTGCAGCAGGTAGCCGTTGGCCCCGTGAAGCTCCACGCCGTCGAATCCGGCGGCGATGGCGTTGCGCGAAGCGGCAACAAATTCCTCGATGATCCTTGGGAGTTCTTCGGTGTCCAGGGCATGCGGAACCGGGTACGCATGCTTTCCGGTATAGGTGCGTGACTCGCCTTCAACCGCGATGGCGCTTGGTGCCTCGACGTAGTCTGCACCGGTGGTTTCCGGGTGGGTGACCCGTCCGGCGTGCATGACCTGGGCAACGATGAGGCCACCTTCGGCGTGCACCGCGTCGGTGACCTTCTTCCAGCCGGCAATCTGCTCCTCGGTAACCAGGCCCGGCTGGCGGACGAAGCCCTGGCCGGCGAAGCTCGGGTAGGTGCCCTCGCTGACGATCAGGCCCAGGGACGCGCGCTGGCGGTAGTACTCGACGACATCTGCGTTGGGCACGCCGTCCTTGCCAGAGCGGGAGCGGGTGAGCGGTGCCATGACCAGGCGGTTGGAGAGCTTGAGGTCGCCGAGGGCGAGAGGGGAAAACAGATCCATGGGGCGGGACTCCTGAATTGGAAATTGTAGTTGCACAGCGTAACTACCTCCGCAAGCAACTTATTCCGTTTCGGCTAAGAACATGAGCTGGCTAACGGCTCCAAGGCATTGGAATCGCCTGAGGCTCATTGCTTGGATTCGCGGGCTCGCCAGGAGCAATAAACCAGCGGATGCGGCACAGCTCCGCACCGCATCCGCTTGATCCGACGGGCTATACGGCGGTGTAGCCGCCGTCGACCAGGTGGTAGCTGCCGGTCACGAAGGACGCGGCATCGCTGGCCAGGAAGGCCACGAGCGCCGCCACTTCTTCCGGCTTGCCCAAGCGGGCAATCGGGTGCTTGTCGACCAGCGCGTCATAGGCTTTCTTGGGCATCTGCTGCAGCAGCGGGGTGTCGATGAAGCCCGGGGCCACGCTGTTCACGCGTACCCCTGAGGTGGCATACTCCACGGCGGCCGTCTTGCTCAGGCCCACCACGGCATGCTTCGTGGAAACGTAGGCGGAGCTGCCGGCGAAGCCCACCGAGCCGAGGATCGAGGCCATGTTCACGATGGACCCTCCCCCGTTCTCGCTCATGGCGTTGGCCTGGGCGCGGGTTCCGCGGAAGACGGCGTTGAGGTTCACGGAGATGACCTTGTCCCAGTCCTCGTCGGTCAGCTCACCCACCTTGGCGGCGCGGCCGCCGATGCCTGCGTTGTTGACGCCGATCTTCAATGGAGCCATGGCGTTGGCGGCCTTGATGGTTTCGTCGATGACAGCCGAAGAGCTGGCATCTCCTGCAACAGCTACTGCTTCTCCGCCTGCGGCCTTGATGGTTTCCACGGTAGCGCCAGCGGCCTGTGCATTGAGGTCCTGGACCACCACTTTGGTTCCGTTGGCGGCTAAGAGGATGGCGATAGCCTGGCCGATGCCCGAACCGGCGCCGGTGACTACTGCCGAACGATCTGCTACATCATACTGAGCCATGATGGACCCACTTTCCGTTTCAAGATGGTCACGGGATTTCCGTTGGCCTCATACCTTGGACGCTACTCCGAACCATCTCGAAAGTCGATGACGTGTCAATCAAAGGTCTATGAGCTCAGTCACTGCTCCGCAGAGCCAACCAGGCGACTCAGGTTGCTGCACGCCAGCATTGCCCGGACCTATTCCCCGGTCATCGAAACGATGCGCCGGCGCACCATCTTGGCGCCTTCGAGCAGGCCCTCGATCTTCTGCACTTCCAGCTTTTCAGTGTCCACGCGGTGGCGCGGCGCCATGTAGGCGAGCATTCCGATGAGATCGTTGCCAGCGCCGCGGATCGGGACGGCCACGGAAATGATTCCCACTTCCAATTCATCAATGGTGCTTGCCCAGCCGCGTTCGCGAATCTGATCCAGCTCGGCGTCCAAGGCTTTCCATGTGGTGATCGTTTGGCTCGTCAGCTTTTCCAGCTTGCTGCCGGTAGCAATGCGGATCGATTCCTTATCCAATTCGGAGAGGAGCAGCTTTCCGGTAGCCGAGGCGTGCAATGGCCAGCGCTGGCCCTGCAGCTCGGTCATCGACATGCCAATGGCGCGCGGAGACGCTTGCTGCACGAGATCCAGGTCGTACTTCCCGTGGCGCACGCTCAGCGTTACCGTTTCGTTGAGCATCTCGGCGATCTCCACCACCACGTCGCTGACTCGGGATAGCAGTCCAGGGGTGGGATCAACGTCCTGGGAAATGCGGGCCAGATCCCACCCAAGGGTGTAGTGCGTGTCCTGGCGGTCGACGAACCCTTCTTCTTCCAGGGTCAGCAGCAGGCGGAAGACCGTGGCCCGGGCCAAGCCGATCTGCTTGGCGATCTCCGTGACCGTCAGGGGTTCCCCCCTGGCGGCAAGGGCGCGCAGCACCGCGATTGCCCGTGAAACCGACCGGTTTGCCGCCATGCCGCCAGAGGATTTTCCACTTGTTTCTCCCATGGAGGGGAACCAGCCTTTCGAATAGTCTTCTATTCAGCCTAGCCGGTTGACCGCAGGGTGAACACTCTGCCCATAAATCGAGCCAAGGCCCGATTACCCTTCGAGTGCGGCGCGCACCTCGCGGGATACCCGCAACCCGCTCTCGATGGCACCGTCGAAGAAGCCGGCCCAAAGGTTGGCCAGGTCGCTGCCGGCCAGGTGCACTGCCCCTTCGGCACGCTGCAGCTCGGCTTGGCCTGTGGTGTAGGCCTGCGGCCGGTGGATGAGCCAGGTTTCCTTGGCGTAGGGATCCGCGTTCCAGTCGTGGGCCGCGATTTCCAGGACTTCCAGGTCATCGCGCCAGGCACGCAGCGCTTCCTGCACGTCCTCGATACTGGTGATGTCCAAGCGTGAGGCGTCGGCGCCGAAGGAGACCAGTACTGCATCCTCTTCGCCCACGAATTCCGTGCGTACCACCGAGAGCGGGTGCTCCTGGGTGGAGTACGCGAAGAATGGCTTGATCGGACCCTTCACCCGGATCCAGAGCTTGAGCCCCTGTGATGCGGTACCTGCCTGGCTCACCTCGCGCTTGACCGGCGACAGCGCAGGCTGGATATCCAGCTCGTGCAGGATGTTCAGCGGAACGGTGACAATGACCCGGCGAGCGCGCAAGCTCTCGCCGCTTGCCAGTACCACGGTGGCGCCCTGCTCATCGTGGGCAATCGAGGCCACTGGCGCATTCAGGCGGATCTCTCCGGGAACGTCGGATGCAATGGCCTTGACCAGCTGGTCATTGCCATCTTCCAGCCGGTAAACGGCGCTGGCCTCATGCATGACGCGCCATGCTCCGGAGGTGGCCGCGGTCCAGCGGATCGCTGCGCTGAAGCCGACCTGGTCCAGCGGCCCATTGCAATGCCCCACCCAGGCCGCTTCATTGGCCTGCCGCTCGTCATCGCTCAGATCCAGGCGGTCAAGGGCCTGCTGCAAGGTCAGCTGATCGGCCTGCGCGAAATGATCGTCATTGGAGACCAAGTCGGGGCGCGGCAGGAGCTTTCCGCTTTCGCCTACCAGGGCGTGCATGCCGTGGTCGATCAGGTCCATGAAGCCGGCCAGGTCCCCGCGCTGCACCTTGCCATCGGCATACCAGAAGGTCTCCTCGGACTTCGGGCCGCGGCCCGCGCGCAGTCCGTAGCGGGTGACCTCGGCCCACACGTGCGGCTGGGTCCAGTGCAGCCAGTTTCCGCCCAGCTCCAGGTGCTTGCCCAGGCGGTCCTCGGTGTAGAGGCGGCCGCCCATGCGGTCGCGCGCTTCGAGCACGGTGACCGAGTAGTCGGCTGCGCCCAGTTCGCGGGCGGCGGTCAGTCCGGCCAGGCCGGCGCCGATGATGATGACATCTGAGTCGTAAGTGTTGTCCATGGTTTTCCGGTCCTTTTCATGTGCCAGTCGTGTACTGGTAGCCACTGTATGGTGCGGCATCCCGGAGATCACTTATGCGGATGTATGATATTCATACTATTTTCATCACTGCGCACAAAACCCTGGAGAAAAGATGGCGGAACTGCTCACGATCGCCAAACTCATTTCTGATCCGGCCTTGGATACCAAGGTGATCGCCGGCCAGTCAGGCCTTGGACGCATCGTGCGCTGGGCGCAGACCAGCGAATCCGCTGAGCCGTGGCGCTGGCTGGGTAACGAGGAACTATTGATGTCCCTGGGCCTGAATATCCCCGCGGAAGCCCAAGAGCAGGCCGATTTCGTCCGCAAGGCGGATGCTGCGGGGATTGCAGGGCTGATCATTGGCCAGGATGGGCTCGCACCCGAGCTCACACGCGAGATGCTGCAGGCGGCCGATGAACTGACCTTCCCGGTGCTGTCCACCGGACCGCAAACCCCCTTCGTGGTGATCGCCCGGACAGTGGCCGCCGTGACCACCAACCAGCTGAACCGCTCGGTCCTGCTGCTTTCCCGGATGTACCAGGAAGCCGGATCGCAGAACCGGAAGGGCAAGCGCAGCGGCGACTGGGTGGAAAAGCTGTGCTCGGTGGACATTGCTGTCCAGGACACGATGACCGGATGCCCAGTGATCGGCACACTGCCCACGAATGCGCATCGCCGCCACTCCCTGTCCACCATCCGCCCCACCCAATTGCTCGTCCCGGCCGACGCGCAACTGGATGCCCTGCTGCTGGTGCACCTCAAGCAGATCCTCGCGGTCGATGCCAATTCGCTGCTCCAGGATGCCGGCAATGCCGTCGCCGCGGCCGAAACTTCCCTGCGACTGGGCCTGGCCGGCAAGCTGGGCGAACACGATATCGATGGCGGTGCATGGATCGCTGGGGAGCCCGGATTCCGGGTCGCCTGCGCCCCGGGAAAGCTGCTCGATGCCGTGGCGATGTCCCTGTCCTTGCACGGGTTGATGCCGCTAGCCACGTCGTGGAAGAACAACTCCATCGCCGTAGTGCGCGAGAAGGATCTTCCGGTGCTACGGACGATCGCCAGCGAATTGCAGGCCACTTTCGGACTAAGCTCACCGCAGCAGCGCTTCGCGGACCTCGAAGGCGCGGCGCAAGAAGCGCAGGGGGCGATTCCTTCTGAACCCCGGCCCGGAGAACTCGTTGAATTCTCCGGACTGCAGGTGTCACTGCTGGCCCGATCCGCCTCGGAAGCCGAGCGAATCGTCAGCATGGTGCTCGGCCCGCTGGCAGGCTCCAGCAACCAGGTAGCCGTGTACCGGGATTCCCTTTTCGCCTTGCTGGACCGCGACCTGCAATGGCAGCACACCGCGAATTTCTTGGGCATCCACCGGCAGACCTTGGCCTACCGGATCAAGCAGGCCGAATTGCTGACCGGGCGCAGCGTACGCAAAGTAGTGGATATCTCGGACTTCTACCTCGCGCGCAAGGCCTGGCCCATCACACAGACCGGATCAGCACGCACCAACTACAGCGGATAGGCCCCCGCAACGCGAACCGCCCGATACGCGTTCCCTCCGTCGGGAACGCCCACCGGGCGGTTGCTGCGAGGCATATCGAAGCTAGCTACTTGTTTCCGGAGCACGCGCTGGCACTGGGGCGAGAAGCATGGTGGAGGTATCCAGCAGCTCATTTTCATCCTGCCCCTTGGCCAAGGCGAGCGCTTCTTCGCGCGTGCGCACCACGGGCGCCGAACCGAGCAGCGGACGGGATGCCGTCTCGCGCAGCTTGAAGGTGGCACAGAGCGCAATAACCGAGAAGAACATGATGTAGTAGGCCGGTGCGAAGTGGTTGCCGGTGGTGTTCACCAGGATCTGGCTGACCAGCGGCGTGGTTCCGCCGAAAATGGAGATCGACAGGTTGTGTGTGACTCCCATTCCGCCGTACCGCGAAGCGGTGGGGAACAGCTCGGACATGACCGAGCCGGTCAGGGCCAGGAAGAAGGCGCTGGGCAGGGCCACCATGAACAGCGAGAGGTACAGCGACCACATGGTTCCCACGTGCATCAGCGCAAAGGCGGGCACCAGCAGGACCAGGTTGCCGATGGTAGCCATCATGTAGATCGGCCGCCGACCGATCTTGTCCGACCAGTTGGCTATCACGGGGATCAGCACCGCCTGGAGGACCAGCACCACCACAGCTGCCACCGCGGTATGCACCGCTGGCGAGCCGATCTCCGCTTCGAGATAGGTGGGCATGTAGCTGGTGAGCATATATCCGGAGGTGCCGTCCGCGGCGATCAAGGCGCAGCCGATGAGGATCTGCGGCCAGTAGTGGCGGAAGATGTTCGGCAGATTGTGGCGGACGAACATTGGATGGACCTCGCCGACCTCGGCAGCCTCGCGGGCCGCTTCGAAGGTCGGGGATTCCGGGATCTTGCTGCGCAGCGAAATCGCCACGATGCCCAGCGGCAGTGCCACCAGGAACGGAATGCGCCAGCCGCCGGCGAGCATCGCATTCTCGCCCCACGCCGAGGTGGTGATCGCGGAGGTGGCAGCGACAACTGCCGCACCGGCAGCGAAGCCGAGCATCGATCCCGAGTTCAGCAGGGAGGTCATGAATCCGCGGCGGTCATCCGGGGAGAACTCGGCCACGTAGGTTGCGGCGCCGGAGTATTCGCCGCCGGTGGAGAAGCCCTGCAGCATCTTGAGCAGGTACAGCGGGACGATCACCCACAGGCCGACCTGCCCAGCGGTGGGAAGCAAGCCAATCAGCGTGGTGGCTCCGGCCATCAGGGCGATGGTGAAGAACATGACCTTGCGCCGGCCGATCTTGTCCCCGAGCGGGCCCAGGATCATTCCGCCCAGCGGGCGGACGATGAAGGACACGGCGAAACCGAACAGCGTCACCAGCAGGCCCATGCTCTGGTCCATGCCTTCGGTGAAGACCGCGGTCATGGTCACTGCCAGATAGCCGTAGACCCCGATGTCATACCATTCGATGAAATTGCCAATGCCCGCGCCGATCTGTGCGCGGCGCAATTCCTTCTTGTCGACGACAATGCAGTCATCGGCGCGGAGCCTGCGCGATACCTTGGGCAACGCGGGACGCTGCATTCTCGATGATTCGCTCATCGTATTCTCTTTCCTGCCGGGAATTGGTTTCGAGATCTGATGCTCTCGCTGCGCATGAACTGCTGTGGAATTTTCACTTGCAATAGCGAAACAAGAACTTCATAACGTTCACCAGATGATCATGCTAGTTATCTAGTGAACACGACACTCCGGTGATGCACAACACATTCAGCAAAACATTTCATCGTCGGACCCAGCTCCGGGGCCCGGAAATTCAAGGAGTTCAGCTGCACGAATGGAGCTGACAAGGAGACTGAGGTGATTTTTGCCGCCCTGGGCGTTGCGCAGAAATGTCCCGGATTAAACCCGCGACGGCGCAGGAGCATTGCCCATATGACCGGGCCCATAGCGGCACGAGGGCACCAAGGCAGCGCCACAAAGCCGCGCGAGATAGCGGGATGATCCCGCGGAGATTCGCGCGGCTTAGTTGGAGAAGGTACCAGGAATTTTACCGGTGGCGCCTCAGGCCCGCGGCGTCCAGCGCCCGGGAGCCAGGGGCCCACTCCAGCACGCCCGGTCGCTGCAGGAAGCTACTTCCCGCTGTCCATGTAGTGGATGCAACGGCGGGCCAGGCTCTTGCTCACCCCGGCTTTTTGCGCGATGCGCTTGGCATCGCGGATCGGCACCGGGATGCCCTGGCGTTCAATGACGGTCGCCACCCGCTGCACCGCCCAGGACGGCGGCGCAGCCGGGGGCGCCATTGCGATCCCGCTCATGCAAGGACGCTTTCCCGCAGCTGTGCCGCGCGTCGCGTCTCGGCCACATCCCGATGCAGCTGCTCCACCAGGGTTCCAGCATCCGCATATTCAACTTGCGGGCGCTGGAATTCCAGTAGGCGCACCACCAGGTGCTGGCCGTAGAGGTCCCCGGAGAAGTCGAGCAGATGCGCTTCGAGCAGCACCTGCCCGCCGGTGCGGTAGAACGTGGCGCGCCGGCCGATGGACACGCAGGCAGGCACCTGGCGCCCATCGGGCAGCAGCACTTCGGCACCCCACACGCCATCGAGCTGGTCATCTTGCAGCATGGGGATATTCGCGGTGCGGAAGCCGAGTTCTCGCCCGCGGGCGTCTCCGTGCTCGACGATTCCTTCAATGGCATGCATGGGCTATTCCCTCGTGTTGGTACTTCGCGGTTCCGCTCAGCGGCCGCGCGGCTGGCCGTTGACCAGCTGCGGAACGCTATCCGGGTTGGCATCCTGCAGCTGTGCCGGGAGCAGATGCTGCGGGAAGTTCTGGTAGGCCACCGGGCGCACGAACCGCTCGATGGCGGCGGCACCGACCGAGGTGGTCCCCACCGCGGTGGTGGCCGGGTAGGGGCCGCCATGCTGCTGGGCGTAGGTCACCGAAACCCCGGTGGGCCACTGGTTCCACAGCACGCGTCCGGCCTTGTTCGCCAGCACCGCGACCAGCTCTTGGACGCGGTCGCCTTCTTCGCCGTGGATGGTTGCGGTCAGCTGGCCCTCGAAGGTGCGCGCCGCAGCCACCAGCTGCTGCTCGGAGTCGTATTCCACGACCAGTGCGGTCGGTCCGAAGCACTCGGCCTGCAAGGCCCGCGGATCTGCCAGCAGCTCGTCGATGCCGGTGATCAGCAAGGTGGGCGATGGCTGCTCGCCCAGCGGTTCGCCGCCCTGCGAGAGCACCTCGACACCGGGGTGCGCGGACAGCTGGTCCAGCACCTGCCCGTAGCCTTCGTGGATACGCTGGTTCAGCAGCCCGGCCCCGGCCGGGAGCACGGCCGCTGACAGCAACGGGCGCAAGCCCGAGCCGCGCGGGATGAACAGCGTTCCGGGCTTGGTGCACAGCTGCCCGGCGCTGGTGGTGAAGGAGCCGATGAAATCGGCGACGATCTGCTCGCCGCGCACGCTGGCAGCCTGCTCGGTGACGAACACCGGGTTGTTGCTGCCCAGCTCCCCGTAGAAGGGAATTGGTTCATCGCGGGAAACAGCCAGGTCCATCAGGGCCCGGCCCCCGGGGATGGAACCGGTGAATCCTGCGGCCTTGATCCGCGGATCCAGCAGGACGGTGCGCCCGGCTTCGGTTCCGAAGACGACCTGGAATAGCCCGTCTGGCGCGCCAGCCCCAGCCAAGGCATCGTTGACCACCTGGGCGGTGAGCCGCGAGAGTTCCAGATGCCCATGGTGCGCCTTGACGATGACCGGGTTGCCCGCCGCCAGCGCCGAGGCGCTGTCGCCGCCGGCCACCGAGAAGGCGAAGGGGAAGTTGCTGGCCGCGAAGACCACGACCGGACCGAGCGGAATGCGGGTGCGCCGCAGATCCGGGCGGGCGGCTCCCATGGGCCACTGCGCATCGGCATGGTCGATGCGCGCGTCGAGGTATCCGCCATCGCGCAGCAGTTCCCCGAAGAAGCGCAGCTGGAAGGTGGTGCGCTTCAGTTCCCCGCGAAGGCGCAGCTCGGGCAGGTTGGTCTCGGCCATGGCTACCGGAACCAGCTGGTCCGCGGCGGCATCCAGCGCATCGCCCACGACGTCCAGGATTCCGGCTCGCTGGGCCGGGCTGGTAGCGGCCCAGGTGCCGAAGCTGTCCTGCGCGGCGGCAAGATAGGCTTCCAGCTGCCCGGTGGTGGTGTTTTCGGTAGTTGGCGCAATGCTCAGGGACATTTTCAAGCTCTTTTCTGCTCTGTGGAGCGGTTCAGGAATGCGTGGCGGAACTAGGTTCCGGCGTGTAGTCGAAGGAGATTTCTCCCCAGCCTTCGAAGCGGCCGGTGACCGCCGTGCCGGGGACCATCTTCTCGGCGGCCAGGCAGCTGCCGGGCAGGATGAATTGGCCGGCCTTCAGGGTCACGCCGTATTCGGCGATGCGCCGGCATAGCCAGGCGATGGCCGATACAGGATTGCCGTGGATGGCGTTGGTGTTCCCGCGGGCCACTTCTTGGCCGTCGAATTCAATGCAACCGGGCTGGTTCGCGAGATTGACCTCGGAGAGCTTGCGCGGCTGCCCGCCGAGAATCACCCCTCCCACCGAACCGTTATCGGCCAGGGTGTCGAACAGGCCAATCTTCCAGTCCTTAATCCGGGAGTCGATGATTTCCAGTGCGGGCACCACGAAGTCGGTGGCGGCCATGACGTCCGCTGCGGTGACATGCTTGCCGCCCAGGTCCTTCTTCAGCACGAAGCCAGGTTCAAGCTCAATGAAAGGCTCGATGAAGTCGGCGGCGCTGATCGGCAGGTTCTCCGGGTAGAACTGGCTGGCCAGCAGGTAGCCGTAGTCCGGTTCATCCACCCCGAACTTGCTCTGCATGGCCTTGGCGATGTTGCCCAGCTTGAAGCCGGAGATGCTGTCTCCCGCTTCGACATTCAGCCGGATGATCTCCTGCTGCACGCGGAAGGCATCGGCCACCGTGGGGCCTGCGGAATGATCGATCAGGCTTTCCAATGGCTGGCGTGATTCCTTGGCGGAAATCAGGCGCTGGGCAGTCTGGGTAATGTTGATTGGCAAAGGGATCTCCATCCTCACCTCGGGCGGCACGGGCCGCCGGAATGTCTTGGGCAGACGGGGCGGCGGCTTGCCTGCCGCCCCGTCGCTGCTGCTTGCTACTTCTTGATCCGCTGGTCGCCCAGGTGCCAGATGCTCATGGCCGAAAGCATTTCGCGTGGATCCCAGACCACCGATTCTTCGGTGACCTTGCCATCGCAGTGGCTGATGAAGGTCGCGCCGGTCACGGTCACCGTGCGGCCGGTCGGCGGGACGCCCATGAATTCGCCGGTGTGCACCCCGGTGCTGCGCCAGTGGATTGCTGCCAGGTTGTCATCCTCGATAGCCCGCAGGATTTCCATGTTGAAGTCGCTGAAGGCCTGGTGGGATTCGGTGATCTGGTTCAACAGGTCATCGATGCGCTCTTCGCCGGTCTTGGAGTAGCGCACGTAGTCTTCGGATACCAGATCCGCGAAAGCCGCGGTATTGCCCTTGCTCCACGCCTCGGTCCAGGCGGAGGTGATGCGTTCCAGGATTGATGCCATGATGCTAGGCCTTTGCAGTTGGGGCCGGTGCCGGCCAAAGGTTGAAATCTCCGAATTTTCCGCCGCGGAAGAGCAGCGCTTCGCGCTCTGTGGCTTCCATGGTTTCCACTCCACCGACAATCATGTAGTGGTCTCCGGCAACGACTTCCGAGAGCACTTCGCAGTCGATCCAGGCCGAGGCGCCGGCGATGCGCGGGGTGCCGTTGGCACCGATCTCGTAGTCGATGCCCTCGAACTTGTCCACGCCCTTGCGGGAAAGCGCCCGGCTGACCGGAAGCTGCTCGGTGGACAGGATGTTCGCGGTGAAGCGGCCCAGGGAGCGCAGAGTCGGCCAGGTGCTCGAGCCCTTGTCGACGCAGAAGGTGACCAGTGGCGGTTCCAGCGACAGGGACATGAAGGTTCCCACGACGAAGCCCATGGGCTTGCCGGCGGCGGTCATGCCGGTGATGGCGGTGACGCCGGTGGGCAGGGCGCCGAAGACCTTGCGGTATTCGGCCGGATCAATCCCCGTGTTCTGCGGGGTCACAATGATGGACATGGGGAACTCCTAGCTGGCTTGTGCGGTGGTCTGCTGGTTCAGTGCTGCGCCTGGGTGGTCCAGGGGCAGCCGGGCGTTGCCTTCTCCGAAGAGCGTCTCGCGCAGGGTGGATCCTTCGAAGGAGGTGCGCATGGCGCCTCGGCGTTGCAGCTCGGGAACGACGAATTCGGCGAAGTCCTTGATGTCCTGGAACTTGATGGCATTGGCCAGGTTGAAGCCGCTGGCTCCGGTCTGGTCCATCCAGGAAATCAGCTCATCCGCGCAGGTTTCCGGTCCGCCCACGATGACCGGCGAGGTGCCGCCGATGCCGATGTACTCGGCGATGTCGCGGGTGGTCCAGTCCTTGGACGGGTCCATCTTCAGGAAGAAGTTCAGCATGGTCTGCCCGGCGTTCGTATCGATTTCCTTCAGCGGGACATCCGGGTCGAAGGCCGACAGGTCCACCCCGGCCCAGCTGCTGTAGCGGGCCATGGCCCCGTCGTAGGAGACCAGCTTGAGGTACTCCTCGTATTTGGCCTGCGCTTCTTCATCGGTGGCAGCGCTGATGACGGTGATCATCTGCAAGGTGGCGATGTTCTCCGGGTTGCGCCCGAATTCCAGCGCCTTGGCCTTCAGCCCGTCGACCTGCTTCTTCAGCGTTTCCTTGGTCATCGCGTTCAGGAAGACAGCCTCGGCCGTCTTGGCGGCCAAGGCCACGCCGCGCGGGGATCCGCCGGCCTGGAAGATTACCGGGGTGCGCTGCGGCGAGGGTTCGCACAAGTGGATGCCCGGAACGCTGAAGTGCTCGCCCTGGTGCTCGATATTGTGCACGCGGCTGGGGTCCACGTAGGTGGAGGTCGAAGCGTCGCGCAGCACTGCGTCCTCGTCCCACGAAGTCTCCCAGAGCTTCATGGCCACGGTGATGAATTCCTCGGCGCGGGCGTAGCGGTCGTCGTGGGCTTCGGCGGCTTCGAGCCCGGCGATGTTCCGCGCTGCGCTGTTGGTGTAAGAGGTGACTACGTTCCATCCCACCCGGCCATCGGTCAGGTGATCCAGCGTGGAGAACTTGCGGGCCAGCTTGTACGGGGCGTCGTAGGCGGTAGAGGAGGTGACGCCGAAGCTCAGGTGCTTGGTTACCGCGGCCATGGCCGGGATCAAGTACGAAGGATCATTGGCCGGGATCTGCGCGGCGTCCTTCAGGGAATCGTTCACCGAGCCCTTGTAGGTCTCGTGGTAGCCATCGTTGTCGGCAAAGAAAATCCCGTCAAAGCAGGCAGCTTCGAGGAGCTTCGCATACTCGACCCAGTAGCCAAGCGACTTGTATTCACCACCCCGGTCCTTCGGGTGGCGCCAAGTGCCAGCGGAAAGATGCGCCGGGCCGTTGAAGTCGAACGCGAAAACGCGCATCTCCTTTGTCATGTTGAATCCCTTCAATGCGTTCACTAGGTGAACTATGTGTTTATTCAGTGATCACAGACTAGGGTGTCGAAGGCCACACCGTCAAGCGGTAAAGGAGTTCTATTTCACATGGGTCGGCAATTGTGACAAGCAAGCGGGCAGGCGGGCTTTGCGGCAACAGCCAGCCGCTTCCGATTCCTCCACGTCACTTCGCGTACGCGTGGGTTGAAGGCATGAAATCTGGTGACGCCAAGAGAATGTTGGTGCGAGGAGGAACCAGCGGAGCAGCCGGCGCAGTTCTCTCGATGAGCTGACCTACGACTGCGTTTTTACCTTGGTTTGGGGACCAATTCCTTGCACGGCCGGAATGATGACTCAGCTCGCGAGGTGCAATAATGGCTGACCGAATAGACGAGTACCCACAATCCACCGGGGCAGAAGGGTGTGAATTCACCGTACGGCGTGCATGGCGCAGAGACTTGATTACCTTGGAGCGCACCGGGAATAGGCTTGGCCCAGACGCGGGCGCCTATCCCGCAGCAGAAAAATTGCTACGACAGCTGGCGCACCCTGTGCGCGGTGGACGACATGAACCGCTCATCGTGGGAGGAGAACAGCACCGCTCCCCCGCGTTCGAGTACCGAATCGATGGCCCCGTGCAGGCAATGAAGCCCAGCCGAATCCAGCGCCTCGGTTGGTTCGTCGAGGAGGAGCAGCTGCGGTTCGCGCACCAGCACGGTGGCCAAGGCAACGAGCCGGCGGGCCGAAGCCGGCAGCTCATAAGGGTGGGTCTGCGCGTAGGATTCCAGGCCCAGCTGTGCAAGCACCAACGGCACGCGGACACGTTGGATGCTCTTCTTGGGAAGGCCGAAGGCGACCTCCCGGGCTACGGTACGTTCGAAGAGCTGGTCCGAAGGGTTCTGCAGGAGCATCCCAGCATCACCTGCCACCCGCACTTTTCCGGCAGCTGGCTTGATTAGCCCTGCGGCGGCTTTGAGCAGTGTCGTCTTGCCCGTTCCGTTAGCGCCGGCCAGCCCCACGCATTCTCCGGCACTGACTTCGAGGTCAAGGCTGGAGAGGACCGGGGCGCTGGCGCCTTTGTATCCGAGTTGCACGCCGGAAAAGCCCACCAAGGGCTTTGCAGATGCAGCGGGGACAGATGGTCTTTTTGACTTGGAAAGCAACGCAGTGGTTGCAGCGCCTGCAGTTGCCCGCTGCAAAGTACCGTCCGCCAAGTTCCACAGTGAATCCGCTTCTGCGTCCCATGCTTCTGCCGTCCGGCTCAGCACCACAAGTGCAGTGCCCTCGGCACGCAACCTGGTGATCATCGAGGTCACGGCCTGAGTTGCCTTGGAATCCAACCCGGCCAACGGTTCATCGAGCACAATGATGGAAGGTTTGGCTGCGGACAACGCGGCCAGTGCGACCAGGCGTTCTTGGCCTCCTGAAAGCTTGGCGGGATCGCGTTCAAGCAGATGTTCCAGGGACAGCCGCGTGGATAGCTCGGCGATGAGCTCTGCCATCTCTTCACGGGGCATTCCTTCGTTCTCCCGCGCGAAGACCAGCTCTTCTGCAACCGTCTGGCGAATCCCCGAGAGGTAGAGCCCGGCATCTTGGGGCAGCAGTCCCACGTGCTTGGCCCAGCCTGCGACGTCGATTCGTGGCGAATGCTCCGGAGAATAATCGATCCGTTGCCCCGCCAGGGTGACCGTTCCCTCGCATTGGTCCGCTCCTGGCCGCGGAAGCATGCCAGCGAGTACTCCGCCCAGCGTGGACTTTCCGGATCCAGAGTCGCCGGCAATGACAGTCAGGGAACCCGGGGAGAATTCCAACTCGATCTCGCGCAAGGCCTCGGCGTGCGCCTCGGAGTAGCGGAAGCTTCCCAGCCTGAGGTGCAGCGCCGCGGTGGTTCCGGCAGGTGCACGGTGTTCCATATCCATCATGAGGCTCCCCCGAGTGGCAACAGAATCGCTACCGGCACCAGCACGGAACACAGCAGGGCAACCCAGCGGACGCCCCTTTGGATCTGCGAGTCCGCGACGTGGCGCAATCTGCTGTGCTCACCGCGGGCGGGGAAACCGCGCGCGGCCAGATGCACCGAACGGTCATGGGCATCTTGCACCGAGGAGAGCACCAGCGGTACTGCTCGCAGCCTCAGGCGCTGCAGCCAGCCGGCCAAGCCCCGGCCGGTTCCTGCTTTCCGCAAGGCCTGGGCTTGGCCAATGGCATGCTGCTTTTCCATCATCTGCGGAAGAAGAAACAGCGTGGATGCCAACAGGTATCCCGCCTGCGGCGGAGCCGGAGACAAGTCGATAGCTGCCACCAGCTGGTGCTTGTCGATCAGCAAACCGCAAAGCAAACCCGCCACCACCAGCACGGCGGTGCGCAAGGCCAGGGCCATGGCGATCTCCATCCCCCCAAGCGTCAGTCTGACTGGTCCCCATGCGGCGATCACCGCCGAGGAATCCTGTGAAGCCAGTCCATGGATCATCAGCAAGGACAGGAGAGTCGGGAGCATGATGGCACCGCTGAGCGTCGCGAGTTTGCGGGCCTTGCCCGCAACCGCGCCAATGGCCAAGCAAAGTGCTATCACCGCACAGCTCAGCCACCATCGGCTCGCAGCCGTGGCTACCGCAATGGTGAACACGGCTAGGCAAAGCACGGTAAAAGGATGCAACTCAGCGATGCGGCGCTTCATAGGTGGCCTACTTGTTTCCGCTCTTGCCCAGCACCTTGTAGCGGCGGATGAATTCGAAAGAACCGCTCAAGCGCTTCGGCAAGGCGAAGACCAGCAACGCCGCGATGAGGAAGACAATTGCTTTGTCTCCCGGGTCGGAGATCAGGGCCTGCTTGGTGACCGCGGAGAGCAGTGAATCGCCCATGGAGCGGAAGGCCGCAACCACTGCGCCGGTACCGACACCCGAGGTGCCGCCGTAGACGAAGGCAGCCACCGGGGAGGAGACTACGCCAACCAGTACACCGGCAACCAGGCCCGCGATTGGGGCAAGGTATGGCCGGCGCAAAGCGCCGTAGCGAGCGGCGGTTCCCGCAAGGAAACCGACCAGTGCGGCTCCGGCAGCGAATGGCAAGACGGTGGGGGCAAACAGCGACCAGATCAGCGTGCTGAGCACACCGGTGGCGGCACCAGCACGGCGGCCGGCCAAAAAGCCAACGAGAACAGTACCGATGGAATCCAGGTAGAGCGGGACCATGACGGACCCGACGAATTGGCCCAGGATGATGTTCAGTGCCAGCGCGACCGGGATCAGTGTCAGGGCGGAGACCGGCAGATCCGGCAGCACAGCGAGCAGCAGCAGGACGGCTGCAATCAGGTAGGCAGCGAAAGTTGCCAAGGCAACTCCCTGGCCCAGTCCTTCGACGATTCCCGCGGGTTGGGTGGCGACCAGGAACAGGTAGGTTCCAACGAGCAGCAGGGTTCCAGCTGCGCCGAGCACCCTGCGGCGCAGGAGCTGGGTCGCTGATGCTTCGGGCAAGAGAAGGTTCGGTGACATGATGAGGCAATCCTGGGGATACGAGTTTGGCTGCGCGCAGGATTGCTCCCGCAACGCGCGAATGGCGGGTCTATGTCACCTCGACCCGGTAGACGATTCTAGCCCACCTGCCTGCGCTCAGGAATTTTCGTTGAGTTTCCTTGCCAGCGCACCAAGGCGTTGGACCAGCTCGGCAAACCCTGCCTCGGGATCATTTGCCACGACCACCTGGGCATTCGCGGGTTTGCCCCACAACCTGCGGAAATCGGCCACGGTAGTGCCAAAGAGCAATTGTGATTCTGTCTCAACGTCCACCGTTGCAGGACGGGTCTCGTAGTCCAGAGTCCCTGCGGCAACACCGGCGGCAAAGTAGTCGTGCACGTGGGCAATGTACCCCTGGTCGTATTGCCGATGGAATTCGAAGTAGAACCGTAGGGCATCGGAGAGATAACGCACCAGCGGATTCGACGACTTGCTCAAGCTCCCTTCCGGGTCGCTGGCCTGGACTATTTCCGGTTCATCGCATCCAGCTTCAATGGAGAGCTTGGTCAGAAAGTCGGGCTGCATTTCGAAGCGTTCCGTGGTGTCCAGAGAGCAGACAATCGGCAGCTTCGAGGAATCCAACCCTTGTTCAGCGGCAGCAGTGTAGGCAGCAAAGACTTCCTTTGCGGCGTGCGGGTCCACGTGAGTGTTCCACTCTGCGGTAGGAGTGGTGTTGCCTTGGTAGTAGAAGGCACCGCCCATGATCACTACTTTGCGAAGCAGCCAGGGTAGCTTCGGTTCACGGCGAAGTGCCAGAGCGAAGTTTGTCAGCGGCGCGCTGAGCAGCACCGTCAATCCCCCCGGGCTGGCACGCGCTGCTTCAATCCAGTAATTGACGCCGTCCATGGCAGCAAATGAAGCCGGTTCGAAATCGGGCAGCGTCGCGTATCCGACTCCTTGAGGACCATGAGTTTCTGGTGTAGTCACCAGAGGAATCTCGAGTGGCTCATGTGCACCGTTAAGGACAGGAACATTCGATCTTCCGCAGAGCTTGAGCAGCGCCCGATTGTTCGCAGCGACCTGCTCGACACCGACATTGCCTGGGGTGCTTGTGACAGCTACTATCTGCACATGGTCGAGAGAGCTAAGGTACGCCAAGGCGAGTGCGTCGTCGATCCCAGTGTCGTTGTCGGCCAGGAGACGTACTTGTTGCCTCTCCACTATTTTCCGTGAAGCATTCTCAGTTGAGCCCACATTCACACCCCGTTCTTTTCCAGCGCTACTCATCAGGGCTTATTATGGCTACCGTCGAGTTTGGCATAAAACTAAATTATCTAAGCAAACGGAGAGATCATAAATGTTCCGATAGACACGACTGGAACGCTTGAACCTGTGTCCTGAATCCAGTTTCCTCTTGAAAGTGCGAGCCGGATTGGAATTGAGTTCAAAAAGAGACGAAGAGAGTCCTTGAACTTTGACCTACACCGTGGCCCCCTGCAGCCTCTTATAGACGGTACTTGGTGCCACTCACCTCGAAGAAACTGCCCCTGAACCGTTATCTTCGGCTACGCCACCCAGGCAAAGCCTCATTTAGTGCTTCAAGGCGCCAGCTCAAAAGTTTATCCTTGGATCTACGTTGATGTTGATTGTGCAGCCAGACCCCAATCGAACGTTCTGGCTCAGATAAATAGGTTCTATATCGAGGAAGACGGCCATAAAGGACATGGAATTCAACGACAGCCGCCAGATTTCCGCGCCAAGTTTCGTTTATCTCTCGTTGTCTAAGATTCACCTCCCAGCCCTCTATCGCTTCCAGCAGGAAAACCTTGCTGGCGGGAAGCAGACCTTTCTCGAACAACCTACGCTGCTCCGCAATCCACGTATATAAGGACCGTTCGGCGGGACCCCCGCTACTACCCGGGAGCCTCCCGTGTTCCGTTTGAAATGCTATAGCCTCGTTAGCTCGTCTGCGCCATGCGGTAGATGGGCGGTTCATTCCCCTAGCCGCCAGCGCGGCCTTGTGCTTGGCTTCGAAGCCTGGCTCGTATTTTTCCCGTTTTCGAACATGCAGATGAACCGTGGCTAGATTCTTGTGGCAGCGGTCAGCGATTTCTCTCGCCGTCCACCCGGCAGCATACATAAGATCCCACTCAGGATGCCTCGAAATATCCCATCCAACCATGCAAACAACGCTACCGGATGTCATCCGCAACTACTATCCCTCATTCGATAAAACCTATAGAATCACCGTAATATCGAGACCCCATGCTTGCGCATTACTTATTGAAACACCTTGGACTTACAGCTCTATTCAACCGATTAAATCTAATTTTATTGCGAACCTTCTAAGGCCGACAAAAGTGACGGGACTCGCTTCAAAGTTGTTTGCCAGTAATTATTTAAACGCGAATTAGAAAATGGTCGGACGCAGGATTATTTAAGAACGTTTTCCGAACACTTTAAAACTGTCAAGAAACTCTTGGCGCGTAATAAAGAAAATCAAACCATCCTATGAAACGCAAATCGACTCAAGATTGATACACTCTCTCCATGAACGAAGCCACGTCGATAGAGTCGAAGCCGCAAATCAAGTCCGTCGGAGACTTAATTAATATCCTCTCTCCAATAACTGCCGATGGAAGAGAAATGTGGTACCGCGGGCATCGAGATCACTCCTGGACTTTAGAGCCATCTGTCTTTCGCAGCCCACGTCACAGAGGCCAAGAAAGGCCGATGCTTGCGCGCTTTCGCCAGGAAGCTGCCGCGGCAGGCTTACAATTCGCTTTCGATGACTGGGGGTGGATCACGTTCGCTCAACACCATTCTCTTCCCACCCGGCTTCTAGACTGGTCTCAAACACCTTTGGTGGCCCTATATTTCGCGTGCGAGAAAAATGCGAGTGCCAGTGAGCAAGATATGGAAGAAGACGGAGAAATCTTCGCACTTGACCCTAATCAGCTAAATAAGGATGCAGGAGATAGTGGTGGCGGGCACCCGCGTCTTCTTACGAATGCTGACTCCAAACTAGCCGATTACCTACCAGGAAAAGACGCGGAAAATCGTGGAAATCCAATGTCTGTAGTAGCTCCAATGGTTTTTGATCGTATTCGGTTTCAGAGCGGAACATTTACCGTTTCTCAATTACCATCGCCTAATGACGACGTAGCGGAACCGCTTAGAGCTTCTCGAGCATTGCAATCATTCATCGTTCCAGGAAATGCCAAAGAAGGTCTCCGCGAACAGCTGGACATACTTGGTTTCAATGAGGTATCCATTTACCGCGATCTAGATCGTATCGCTAAACGCATTCGGAGTGAAAGGGGTGCACTGTGAAAATTCAAACGCAACTCCTCCCAGAGATTAGTATTTCGCGTTTTCGCCGCATGGAGAGTGTGATAGACATGAACCCGGCATACCAACGTGAAGGCAACGTTTGGAAAGTCAGCACCCAGGCTTTACTAATTGATTCGATTATCAACGGTCTCGACGTTCCAAAGCTCTATTTTGAAGCGCAAAATTCACGACGATTAAACGATGAGGGTCTTGCATATCAATATGCAGTCATCGATGGGAAACAGCGACTAGGTGCCATCTCTGCATTCCTCCACGGCGACCTTGCACTGCCGCAAGACTTTATCTATTTCGAAGATGATGGCGTCAATGCAAAGGGCATGACCATTAGCCAGTTGGAGACGAATTATCCTTCTCTAGCTCGTAAATTCCGCGACTTCGAACTTCCCATAGTTCGAGTTGTTACGGACAGCGGAGATCTCATTGAAGAGATGTTCCAGCGTCTCAATGCCTCTTCATCGCTAAATGCCGCTGAACGACGTAATTCACTCAATGTACCGACTAGGGATGCGGCAAATATATTAGCGGAACATAGACTACTCGTAAATTGCTCACCGATTCGCAGCGCGCGCTACAAATACAGAGAACTGGGCGCTAAATTCCTTGCCATAGAACACCAGATCTCAACAAAGAATAAGATCCAAGACACTAAATCTGCGACTCTGTATGACCTTTTTATCGCTACACGCCCCCAAAACAATAAACCAGCGCGCATTAGCGAGTCAACCATGCGGCAATTGACGATTAATGCCACCAAAACCCTTGATCGAATGGCGACAATTTTTAAGGAGGACGATCCTCTTCTGGCATCCATTGGAACGGTGGTCGTCTATTACATTGCTTTCAGGGATGAAATGTTCGCAAACAATGTGAACCGAAATATTCTTGTACAGTTTGAAGATCTCAGACGAGAAGCTGCGAAAATAAACGAAGATGATCCTCTTTACGTTGCCCCACACAATGTGCGATTGCGCGAATATAACGGACTCGTACAATCGAGCAACGACGGTCAAGCGCTCAAGAGGCGTACCGAAATCCTCCATGCGTATGTGTCAGGCTACGACGTAGTAACTCCGCTTGGGGGCATCGAAAACATCAATGATGGACACTTACCCGACCAAGACGAGAGTGAAGAGCCATAGCATAGAAATCTCACATTGGTCCAAAGCATCACGATTTTCAGATGCGACCTTGAGCACGGAGTCGACGGATGGTTCGGGAGGTATAATTGTCCGTTAGTTCTAACCTAATGAGGAGTTTTTTTGACAGTCACAGGCGTTGAGCTATTTGCCGGCGGTGGCGGACTGCTGCTCGGATCTTCACTAGCAGGTGTTAAGCATATTGCCGCCGCGGAGTGGAACCGCTGGGCTTGTACAACCATTCGAGAGAATGCTGCAAACGATTACCCCCTCACAAGGGGTATCGAGGTATTCGAAGGCGACGTCCGATCCATAGACTGGTCGACAATTCCCGGTGCTGATCAAGTTGACGTCGTCACCGGCGGCCCGCCATGCCAACCATTTTCCCTCGGTGGCGTAGCTCGTAACGCTGACGACCCGCGCGACATGTTTCCGGCGACTACGGCAGTCATTGAGAAACTACGCCCGCGAGCGTTTGTCATCGAAAACGTCAAAGGACTAACCCGGTCATCCTTCTCAGACTATTTTGAATTCACCAAACTCCGCCTCCAGCATCCTGAACTCCGTTCACGTGATGGCGAGAGCTGGATCGAACATTTTACGAGGCTTCAACGAGAACACACTGCAGTTCGATCGGACCTACGCTACCATTTGGTGACCGCGTTAGTAGACGCCGCTGATTTCGGCGTTCCTCAGCGTCGACATCGAATATTCATGGTTGGGTTCCGATCTGATGTAGACGCGGAATGGGCCTTCCCACAACCCACTCATTCAGCGTCTTCTCTTCTTCGTGCCCAGAATTCAGGTACTTACTGGGAGCGTCATGGCGTACGCGAAATGGACCGTATCCCAGTCCGAGCGGCGCTTAGAGCAGAAGATGGTAAGAAACCGTGGCTCACGGTCAGAGATGCGCTACGAGGTCTTCCACATCCGGGATCTAAGGGGACTGCGCGTGGATGGTTAGATCATCGTCTTCAGCTAGGTGCACGTGCCTACGCTGGTCACACAGGCTCTCCTCTGGACGAACCAAGTAAGGCGCTCAAAGCCGGCGTGCACGGTGTGCCTGGTGGTGAGAATATGATTCGTTTTCCTGATGGAACAGTTCGCTATTACTCGACTCGTGAAGCAGCGCGCATTCAAACTTTCCCCGATCGCTACGCGCTACACGGCGCCTGGTCAGAAGCCATGCGTCAGATAGGGAATGCAGTGCCCGTAAAGCTAGCTGAAACCGTAATGGGTAGCGTTGTCGAACATCTGGAGTTGGACAACGCCAAGAAAAGCGCTGCAGAATCAGCGCAGCGTAAAATCGCACGTGAGTTTTTATCAATATGATCAAACATTTTGACCCTCTTGATTACGACAATCTCGGAGCATCAATCGCCCGAGCCCTCGACGAGCGTCCCGTAGAACCCCTTGAACAATTACAAAGATTCGATGGTGCGGGCATTTACGCGCTTTACTACACCGGCGACCATCCCGCCTACAAGCTTCTGGCTGCCGCAAATTCTACTGCCCCCGGCACATGGGCAATCTACATCGGAAAAGCTGATGCGGAAAATGCTAGGAAAGGCGACCCTGAACAAACCAACAAACCCGTAGGTTCGAAACTGTTTTTGAGAATCAAAAAACATTTCGCGTCCATCGATGCCGCTGAAAACTTAGACGTTCGGGACTTCCAGGTAAGGGCTTTGGCTGTTGCCCCGACTTGGATTCCCCTTGCCGAAGTCGTAGCTATTCGAATGCATAATCCAGTTTGGAATGTAATCGTGGATGGCTTGGGCAATCACGATCCCGGGGCAGGCCGTTATAAAGGTATGCGACCGCGTTGGGATACGCTCCATCCTGGTCGTTCGTGGGCTCCAAAATTGGCCAAGCGCCCAGAGACGCCACTAGATATACAGCAAGACATTGTGCAATATTTGGCAACTCACAAGCCCTAGTCCATACTGGGAGCACGTGGTTCGATGAATTGTCTCTGCATAAGACCTTAAGATCATGAAAATTTCTAGAGATTCTAACGGGGCCGATAATCGAGGCTACTGATTGTCATTTACATAGAAGCTCGGCTGCTGAATAGGGTTTGTTGGTACCGGACGTCCGACTACCTGGTGTGAAATCTGGGGACTTCGTAGACACCGAAACTCATCACTTCGTGGACACTGGACCTCAATACTTTGTACACAGTTACCAACTACCAACCGAGTTGAGCAGTTGGTAACTTTAAACCACCTAGTTATGCTCGAAGAACGTCGGCAATTGATCCTCACGAGCCTGGATCATGGCACGGTACTGTTCAGCTTTCTTCTCCCATTGACGTGTCGTCAGAGTCATTTGAATTCCTCTGATTGAATACAACGATACGAACTTGCCCTCAACTTTCAAGGCCACCATCGGTAACGGGAACGACATGACAATTTCACTAGTCTCAGGGTCAGACACCAATAATCTGTGTCGGTAATCGTCCTGATGAACTGACGGCGAGCGAACGATGTGGGCAACGAAATATAGAACCCTTGATAGAACGTTCTGCGGTTTTCCTTAGTGACTTCCACAATCATCTGGTTTGATTCCAACAAGGGCACTGGATCCGATTCATCATGAGCTCTTTTCATGATTTCACCCGACTTCGACACGACAACGTCCAACCTGCTGGCCGTAGGTTGGACCAAGCGATGCTTACTAAGATATTGGGCAGCTTTTGCTTCTAATACTGATAAGTGAATCGGTTCTGTGGCAGGTGTATGCTCCAGCAGTTCCCAGGCAGCCTGTGGGGTAACCTGGTTCAAGGATTGATGCGGTCTGCGTTTGTTGTAATGTTCCCTATACCGTTTCAGCAACCTCTGCACATCGGCCAGATCCTGTGGCTTGTTCTCTATCAAGAACCTTACAAAGTGCGGTGTGACCGTTCGTTCTTTCCCTGAGTAGTAGGCCTTCCAGGTAGCCCAGTGATCGGCATGCTGCCCTTGGATGCGAGAAACATTTCTACCGCACCGAACGTCCCTCTACGCAACTGGTTGAACGCTTTGGAATTATCACTGAGCACCTCTTGTGGTGCACCGCATTCAGCGATGGCTCACACGAGAACTTCGTGAGCGTCCTGGCTGTTTTCGTGACGTTGGAAAGCTCGGGAGTCAACATCGAATCTGCTGACATCATCGATGAGTTGATACACGGTGATGAGCTGATTTTTGGTGGTTCGGTATTCAAGAGCGTCGAGCTGCCACAGGGCCATGGCCGTTGACCTAGCGAAGGGAACATAGGAAGATTTTGGTCGCTTGCGAGGGTTACGGTCCACGTGGCCGACACCGGCCAGCAAGCGGCCTATCGTAGCAATTGACGGAATCTTGCCGCCTGGGAAATTGTCTTCGTTAATCGTTGCTTCGTAATGAATGGTTTTGGGACCGTAGTCCCAACCATCCTTTTTGAGTTTCTGGCGGATCTTCACCAACTCGTTGATCACCTCTGGACCGTATTTCATGGCTGGCTCTCTCGGTGCTCTGGATTGGGGGTGGAGTGCTGCAACCGATTCGTTGATTGCCCTTTGTCGAAGTCGATAGAAAATACTCCGGGAGATTTTCTGAGTCTTGCAGAATTCGCTGATGCTCAGGGCATCTGGTTGTGTGGAGGCGAAGTTGATGAGCATGGATCGTACGTGTGGTGGAAGGGCACTTGTCATGTTCTCGAACTGTTGAGACATAGTGTCCACGAAGTCATGAGTTCATGTGTCCACAAAGTGATGAGACAGGACACACAAAGTCATGAGATCGGTTGTCAACGATGTGATGAGATTAGGTGTCCACGATGTTGCGAGATTACACACCATTTCGTAGGAACAGAAGTACCATTTCGGGCTATTCGGCACCCAGACCAGCAATAGGATCCGCAGGCTATTCACTCAGATCCACCCACCACTGGAACGAATCCTCGGTCCTTGGCTGGCGTATGATGCGGTGTTGGAAGTCCTCGCAACCTGGCCTAGTCCAGCAGCGCTGAAGCATGCGGGCAAAGCCCGGATCGCTGCAAAACTCAGGAAGCACTCTGCCCGCCGGCACATCGCGTGGACCGGCGCCATCATGGATGTGTTGGATGAGCAAACGGTGGTACTGGTCGGCACTGATGCTGCTGGCTTGGTCATCCCGCGTCTTGCGCGCCAGCTGATTTCCTTGCACGCCCAGCGTGTGGACGTGGCCACGCATGTGGTGGCAATGGTGGAGGCCCACCCTCTTTACCCGGTCCTGACATCCATGCCAGGGGTTGCCGTCAGGACCGCTGCGATCATCATCGCCGAGACCTCAGGCAAGACGTTCACCAGCGCCGCTGCATTCTCTTCCTACACAGGGCTGGTACCGACCAAGCGTCAGTCGGGGACTTCGATCAAGTCCGAACGGGTCAGCCATTCAGGGAACAACCGCTAGAAACGAGCGCTGTTCCTTTCGGCGTTCGCGTCCATTCGCTTTGATCTGACCAGTCGGGAATACTATGACCGGTAATGGGCCCAAGGCAAACGGCATAACAAAGCACTCATCGCGTTGGCCCACCGGCGGCTGACCGTACTGTGCGCGATGATCCGCGACGGATCGCTTTACGATGCTCTGGTGGTGGAAGTTGCTTGACATAGAACATAGGGGCACCCCCGATCCTAGCTCTTAATTCTTTTCCACAGGCCGTTCGCAGCTACAGGAGAAAATCAAAGTAGTCTTGAAGCGAGGAAAATTGATCAGTCGGAAACTCCTTAAATACAAGCCTACCCTTTCGTGCCGCTCGTCCATCTGAATAGCCTTCAAAAGCACAACTGATCACATCACCGCGTAACTCCACGAATTCTCCTTTGATCACATGCGCAATCTCTAACCTTGCATGGGCTGCTTCCGGCTCTATGGCCACATTGAGAACATCGGGGCCCACCAATGTCGAGGCATAAGCCCAGCCCACTTCCCACCCGGGCTCAAGACCGTAAATAGTATGTAGAAGTTGCCGAGTAAAAGAGTAGATCCGGGAGTCATCATCAAAAGCAAGGATTGACAATGATTCAGCAAGGAATCTCGATACTTTTTCTTCAACCCGCTGGTGGTCTTTGCATAGGTCTGCATCTGGGTTTGTGACCCCGATACGTCGGACAGGAATCGATTTCCAGACTTTATACCCCACTAGGATAAAAGTGTCCCGCGGTTGATTGATTCTAGCTTCCAGAAGAGTTCCGAGTGGTCGACCCCAACAGGTGTAGAGCACGGGTTCATTGGCTGCGTTGAGGCGACCCGGGCCTATATATTGCTGAGGCGCTTCCCAGAGGTCCGAAGGTGTGATGTCTCCATTGTTCAGATCTTCCCTGCTTATTGAACGAGCTCGCCATAGAATATTCCCTGGCGGAATTTCGTCCCAGCTCATCGGCAGCAGGTAGCCACCGTTTGGAGTCTGTCGAAGAACGTTTTCTACTGCATTAAGCAGATCAAACTCCGGGTCATCGAAATCAAGTTTCTCAAAATCCGCTATTCTCTGGTCGAATTTCTCCTCGTCAAAATTTCGGTAGTGCTGCCGTTTCAGCCGTTTGACCTCAGCTGCTTCAGCCGGTGGTTCTATACGATCCGGAGGTGGTATTAGGCCATTTTGTTGCGGGTTCCAGACAAGAGGCTTTGGACGCTCGTCCAAGATTTCCTCACTTTCCTTCGACGGTTAAAAAGCACGACGCGAAACTTCAATTCAAGATGCACCAACGTTCGCAGTGATCTCATTTACTGCGACTCATACGATCCGTGCCACAGTCAGTCCGGACAGTATCTAGAGCATAGGCGCGTTGGAATGCGTTGAAGCAAGAGCACTTTGGGTGATCGATCGTCGCAGGTGCTATCTAAACGGGACCGCACTCTTTAGTATCTCCACGTTCGTGTAGCCGTTCTCATTGAGAAGGCTCCGTAGTCCTCTTTCCGCGAGGTCTGGATAGCGAGTGGGGCCGATGCGTACGGCAACGATGGGAAGTCTCCTGGGGGCGGATTCAAAGGTGCCACTGCCCCATCCATCAGTTTCTTGAGTTTGATCTGAGGCTTCTGTCAGTACGATGTATGGTGTCACGCCCAAAGAGGTCGACCGGTAATGGACAAATCGCCATTCTGGGGTTACTCCGAAAAAATGCAACCTGACCTCCTCTTCATGGTGAAACCCTCGGTCTTTAATCAATGTCAGTTGCTCTTCCCAACGCATTTGATGAAGGAACTGCCAAAGGTCGTTCCCTGGCTTGCCTTTCAGCCCGCTTCTGTACTTGATGATGGCTTCAGCTACGTCGTCTACGATCTTGATTTGTTTCGCTTCAGTATATTCAACCCTCTTCCACCCGCCGCGCTGACGACTATGGACCGAATCCGGGTGCCCCGTTAGCACGCTATGAGTCGAACCGTCTTCTTCTTGCATCACCTCCAAGTATGGCTGCAAATAGTCGTCTGGAGCGTCAGGCCATTCTTCCGTCTCAGAGTATTTCGGGATCGGGAGTAGGACCAGATTTATTGACGGATCCAATTGAACTGCATAGCTAACTGCTTCGCGCCCGTAATTTCGCCACATGGTCAAGCTGTCCGACTGCTCTGAAGACGAGACGATGTACTGACGTTCCTTCGAGCTCTCCATGTTTGCTATCGCGAGTTCAATTTCCTCACCATCTTCTGGCTTTGAAGTCTCTGATCCATCGTTTCCCCAGCGAGATCGGAGCATCTCGATTCCTCTGATCGCTTCTTTTTCATCGTTCATGAAATCAGTGCAACCGGCCCAAAGGCCTCGATCCCTAACCATGCCAAGCAGCCCGTTTGCATCGGTGTAGTGCCAGATTTCGGAGGGCATCGAGGATTCATTCATAACCTGATTTTGGCACTGATCATTGGACTTCCACGAAACGGCACCATTCATGACCTCCAGTTACCAAATCAATTCCCGTCTACATAGGCCCCCGACGTCTATCTGCATTTGGATTGGCCCAGCTCCCACGAAAACGATCGAACGTGACAAATTAACTAGACTAAGGGATATAGCATGAGCCAGTTCATCGCAAACGACCACCGCCAGCTCGTCCTGAAAAAGGAGAACAACACCGCAACGGCAAAACTGCGGCCCCGCAGCTCCGGGACACAACCATCAACCGCGGCTGTTAAATACTGGCATATGGCACTCAGTTGCTTCCTCAGCAGCCCGTTATGTTGTTGACAGCCCCTAAAAGAGGATCATAGGGACTGTCGGCCGACCAATCTCGGCATGGTGTCTTGCCCCTGCTTATCCAATAGTCCGGGGGTGCTGCCACCGAGATTGGGATGGCAGCGCGGTGATTGCTGATTCGGGGCGCGGCGCCAAAACTGGACGCCTGTCATAACGTGGATGTAAGACTTTGCTACCTGCGGTTGGTCGACTTTGAACAGGAACTAGTTCAAGGGAGCACTAGTCATGATCACCACAAACATCGAGATATTCCTCGGACTGGACGTCGGGAAAACTGACCACTGGGCCTGCGCCGTCACCAAAGACGGCACCAAAATCTGGAACAAGACCCTGCCCAACGACGAAGCCAATTGCCGTTCTTGTACAACGGCTAATCCAGGAATCCGCGCAGCAGCGTCGCAGTGCCATCAAGATGTTCTTGCATCAGCTTCTTCGCGCTGACTCCATCGCCGCGGAGTATGGCGTTCAAGATGTCCTCGTGCTGGCGGCTGGAGTGCGCGATATTCGGTTTCAGGAACGGAATCCGATCCAACAGCTCGCTGGTTGCGTCGCGCGCTTCAGCGACAGCTTTTGCCAGCATGCTCGAAGCCGATAAATCGGCAATCATTACATGGAGTCGGGCATCCAGCGGGCGGTAGTTCGTCGCGTCGGCTGAATTGACGGCTTCGTGCGCCAGCATCAAATTATTTCGCTGGGTTGCAGTGAGCGATGCCCCTGCGGCCAATTCCGCTGCGGCAGGTTCAACAACCGATCTGAATGCCAGCACATCCTCAATGCGTGCACGGTCCGAATCATCCAATGGATTCTCATGCGAATTCGGATGAGCCGCAACAACCGTTCCGCCGTATCGGCCTCGCTGGACCTGCAAGTAGCCTGCGCTCTGCAATTCCGCCAACGAGTCGCGCAATGTTGCTCGTGAAACACCCAGGGCTTCGGCAAGTTCCCTCTCCGCAGGCAATTTTTCGCCTGGCGGGAAGACGCCTAGCCTCATGGCGCGCAACAGTTGCCCGAGAGTCTCCTCGAAGACGTTTCCCCGGCGCACTTGCCCAAGGAACCTCATCCCATCCCGGGAATCCAATGGTTTAGTTTCGGCCATGATCTAAGAATGGCACACTATTTGGTTCAAGAAAACACCTTTCATTTTCTCTTACCAGCTCTATTTTCAAACTAACCTATTGACTTTCCTTCGTGACCCCTGCCACAGTTGAGCGCATGCAAAGGACTGATTTCAGTCCATTAGATTCAGGACTCATGGACCGAGGAAGCTCACATGACCAAGAATTCACACATCGACTACGCATCGGTCGACAAAGACTATCTACGACATAGGCAGCTCAAGAAAGGCGCCGCAGGTTGGATCCTGCTTGCCGGCTTGGGTATTGCCTACGTCATTTCCGGTGATTTTTCAGGCTGGAATCTCGGCTTGGCCGCTGGCGGCTGGGGCGGACTGCTCATTGCCTTCGTGCTGATGGGCATCATGTACACCTGCATGGTATTCGGCCTGGCAGAAATGTCATCGACACTGCCGACGGCCGGCGCGGGCTACGGATTTGCCCGCAGGGCCATGGGACCTCTGGGCGGTTTCGCCACCGGCATGGCAGTGCTCATCGAGTACGCCGTGGCCCCTGCCGCGATCGCCACCTTCATCGGCGGCTACATCGAGGCCCTCGGCCTGTTCGGGATGACCAATTCGTGGCCCGTCTACCTGGTCACCTACATTGTTTTCATCGGCATCCACATGTGGGGCGTTGGCGAAGCGCTCAAGCTGATGTTCGGCATCACCGCTATCGCCATTGTGGCGCTGATTGTCACCGTCTTTGGCCTGATACCGCACTTTGAGCCAAGCAATCTCTTCGACATCGTGCCAGACGGTTCGGCCGGTTCCTCAGCCTTCATGCCGTTCGGCATTTCCGGAACCCTCGCCGCGCTGGTCTTCGGCATCTGGTTCTTCCTCGCAGTAGAGGGTGTCCCACTGGCCGCCGAGGAATCGCAAGACCCGAAACGCGATATGCCCAAGGGCATCATTACCGCAGTCATCTTCCTGGTCTTCTCCGGTGCTGCCATGCTCATCCTGGTGCCCGGAGTCGCGGGAGCCGAAGCCATGAGCGTCTCCGGTTCCCCTCTTCCCGAAGCGCTGCGCGAAGCCTACGGGCAGAATTCGGCGCTGGCGAACTTCGTGAACTATGCGGGCCTGGCAGGATTGGTGGCCAGCTTCTTCTCTATCGTCTATGCCTACTCCCGGCAGCTGTTCGCCTTGTCCCGTGCCGGCTACTTGCCCCGGGTGCTCTCGCTTACCGGATCCCGCCACACTCCGTGGGTGGCCCTGCTGGTTCCAGGCACCATCGGATTCATCCTGGCAGCAGTCATCCGCAATGGCGACCAGCTGATCAATATCGCGGTTTTCGGAGCCACCGTCTCCTACGTGCTGCTGAACTTGAGCCACATTGTCCTGCGGATCAAGGAACCCGACCTGCCCCGCGGGTATCGCACCCCGGGCGGCATCATCACCACTTCCATTGCCCTGGTGCTTGCTGTCATTGCCCTCATCGCAACATTCGTCGTGGACATCCTCGCCGCAGGAATCACCGCAGGAGTCTTCGTCCTGGCACTCGCGTACTTCTGGTTCTATAGCCGGCATCGCCTGGTTGCCAGCGCGCCCGAAGAAGAATTCGCCATCCTGGAGTCCGAAGAAAATGCCCTGAAGTAAACCGGTCCCAGGCCACAGAACCACACCCCGACAATCGAAGGAACATTCTCCATGCAAGACATCCAAGAACTCGTCAAGGCCGCCAAGAACGAACGCATGCTAAGCGTTGAACAGCTGACCGAGGGCATCCGCACCGGAGTCTATGATTCGGTCATCCTGGCCTTCACCGACATGCAGGGCCGGCTCCAGGGAAAAATCGTCCACGCCCAGTTCTTCCTGGACACCGTGCTGAACCACGGCACCGAAGCCTGCAACTACCTGTTGGCAGTGGATACCGAGATGAACACCGTGGAAGGCTACTCGCTGACCAGCTGGGACACCGGCTACGGCGACATGGAGTTCGTGCTGGATTACGACACCATCCGCCCAGTTCCGTACTTGGAACGCACGGCACTGATCCAGACCGACTTGGCCACCACGGATGGACGTCCGGTTCCAGTGGCCCCGCGGTCCCTGCTCAAGGCGCAGCAGGAGAAAGCCGCTGCGCTGGGTTTGCGCGCCATGGCAGGTACGGAACTGGAATTCTTGATCTTCAACGACTCCTACGAAGATGCGCAGCAGCGCGGCTACCGGAACCTCACCCCTGCCAACCAGCACAACGTCGACTACTCGATTCTGGGTTCGATGCGCGTCGAGCCGTTGCTGCGCGATATCCGCAACGCCATGTACGAATCGGGCATGATCGTCGAATCGGCCAAGGGCGAGTGCAACTTCGGGCAGCACGAGATTGCTTTCAAATACGACGACGTGGTCACCACTGGCGATAACCACACCTTCTACAAGCTCTCGGCCAAGCACATGGCCTCGCAGCGCGGGCAATCCATCACCTTCATGGCCAAGCCCAACCAGCGCGAAGGTTCCAGCTGCCATATCCACATGTCGCTGCGCAAGCTTGATGGCTCGCTGGCCTTCTGGGACGAAGCCCGCGGAGAACGCACGGAGATGTACAACCACTTCATCGCCGGAGTCTTGGCCACGATGCGGGAGTTCACCCTGTTCTATGCCCCGAATATCAACTCCTACAAGCGATTCGCCAAGGGATCCTTCGCACCTACCGCCGTCGCCTGGGGTCTGGACAACCGCAGCTGCGCGGTCCGGCTGGTGGGCAAGGGATACGGCGCACGCATGGAGAACCGCTTGCCCGGAGCGGACGCCAACCCGTACCTGGCCATGGCCGCCATGCTGGCGGCCGGTCTCTACGGCATGGAGAAGAAGCTTGAACTGCCCGAGATGGTGACCGGAAGCGCCTACGACTCCGGATCCCAGCATGTGCCCCAAACCATGGCCGAGGCCCGAGAGCTCTTCGCGAACTCGGAAATCGCTTTGGAAATCTTCGGCAAGGAAGTAGTGGAGCACTACACCCGCTACGCGGACGTGGAAATCGAGCAGTTCAACGCCGCGGTCACCGACTGGGAAGTTTCCCGTGGTTTCGAACGCCACTGATCACGAAGGACAACGACAAGTGAACTATCCATCGGACCCGGCAACGCAGCGCAGGCCGCGCATCGGGCTGACCACCTACTGGCAGGAAGCCAAATGGGGTGTCTGGGAAAGTACCGCGGCCATTGTCCCGGGCAAGTACATCAAGTCGGTGGTTGCAGCCGGTGGCACGCCAATGCTCCTGCCACCGGTTGCCACCGACGCCTCCGTCTTGGACGTCCTGGATGGGCTGATAGTCATCGGCGGCGTGGATGTGGATCCTGCTAGCTACGGGCAGCAACCTCATCCGCGCACGGCGGCGCAACCCGAGCGGGACCTGCACGACATGGCTTTGGCCGCCGCCGCGCTGGAGCGGGCCGTTCCGCTGTTCGCCATCTGCCGTGGCGCCCAGGTGCTCAACGTGCAGCAGGGCGGAACCCTGAACCAGCACCTGCCCGATGTCCTTCCGGATGCTGCCGAAAAGTACCAGCCAGCTCCCGGGGTCTTCGGCACAGTGGATTTCACCACCGCGCATGGTTCTCTGGCGGAGCAGATCCTGGGCAACCAGGCCAGTGCTCCGTGCTACCACCACCAGTCCCTGCAGGAGGTAGCCAAAGGTCTGGAGGTCACCGCCCGCGCCAGCGACGGGACGGTGGAAATCGTTGAAATGCCGCAGGCCCGAGGCTGGGTTCTGGGCACGCAATTCCACCCGGAAGAGAACTTGGAAGATATCCGGCTCATGCAGGCTTTCATCCAGGCTGCGCATGACTACGCCACCAGCAAATCTATTTCGACACCACAGGAAGCGCTATGAGCACTGATACCGCAGTGAAAGACACCTTTACCGTGATCAACCCGGCGACTGGGCAAGCAGTCCAGGACGTCGCGCTGGCTGATACCGCGCAGGCGGATGCCGCAATTGCCCGGGCCTCCGAGGCTTTTCCCGCCTGGAGCCAGGTCGCTCCTGCTGAGCGCGCCGCGCTGCTGCGCAGATTCGCGGCCGCAGTAGACCGCGATCTGGAGAATCTGGCCCAGCTGGAAATGCTCAATGCCGGGCACACCATCGGCAACGCCCGCTGGGAGGCCGGAAACGTCAGGGATGTGCTGAACTACTACGCAGCAGCCCCGGAACGGAACTTCGGCAAGCAGATTCCCGTCGCAGGCGGAGTGAACGTGACCTTCCACGAACCGCTGGGTGTCGTCGGGATCATCGTTCCATGGAATTTCCCCATGCCGATCGCGGGGTGGGGATTCGCCCCGGCACTGGCTGCGGGCAATACTGTCGTGCTCAAGCCAGCGGAGCTGACACCGTTGACCGCCATCCGCCTGGGCGAGTTGGCCCGCGAGGCCGGTATCCCCGAGGGTGTCTTCACCGTCATCGCGGGCAAGGGCTCGGTAGTCGGCGAGCGCTTTGTCACCCATCCTGACGTCCGCAAGGTGGTTTTCACCGGTTCCACCCAAGTGGGCCAGGGCATCATGCGCGGATGCGCGGACCAGCTGAAGCGTGTCACCTTGGAGCTGGGCGGCAAGAGCGCCAATATCATCTTCGCCGATGCCGACCTCGAAAAGGCGGCCGCCCGGGCACCGGGTGGTGTCTTCGACAACGCCGGACAGGACTGCTGCGCCCGCTCCCGGATCCTGGTGCAGCGCAGCGTTCTGGATGCGTTCATGGAGCTATTCACCCAGGCCGTCGCGGCGGTTACTGTCGGGGATCCGAGCGACGAAGCTACGGTGATGGGCCCTTTGGTCTCCGCCAAGCAGCTGCAGACGGTGTCGTCCTTCCTGCTCGATGAGCAGGGAAATCCCCGCAATGATATCGCCTATCAGGGAAAGATCCCGCAGGGCGGGGGCTTCTGGTTCCCGCCTACGGTCGTGGTTCCCGAAGATCCGCAGGACCGGATCCTGCGCGAAGAGATCTTCGGACCGATCGTTGCGGTGATCCCATTCGAGGATGAGGCCGATGCTATCCGCATTGCCAATGACTCGGAGTACGGGCTCTCCGGATCCATCTGGACCCGGGATGTGGGCCGCGCCCTGCGCGTGGCCCGCGCGGTCGAGGCCGGGAACCTGTCGGTGAACTCCCATTCCTCGGTGCGCTATTCCACTCCTTTCGGCGGCTACAAGAAATCCGGACTCGGCCGCGAGCTGGGACCAGATGCTCTCGAAGCCTTCAGCGAAGTCAAGAACGTCTTCATTGACACCGAAAGCTGATTTACCGCAAAGCATCATCCAACTAAAACAAATCACTAGCAAGGAGAACCATCAAATGAGCGAAACTGCCCCGTACAACGGCTTGGTCACCAATCGGCTTGCCGGACGAGTCGCCACTATTACCGGCGGAGCCTCCGGCATCGGGCTGGCCACGGCCAAGCGCTTGGCCCATGAAGGCGCCAAGGTGGTCATTGGCGATATCTGCGCCGAGGAAATCGGCCAGAAAGCCGCCGCGGAAGTCGGCGGGCTTTTCGTCCGCACCGATGTCACCAATGAGGAAGACGTCAAGAACCTGTTCGCCACAGCCAAGTCGACCTACGGTTCGGTGGATATCGCATTCAACAACGCGGGGATTTCCCCGGCAGACGACGCTTCCATCCTGGATACCGGCATCGACGCCTGGCGCAAGGTCCAGGAGGTCAACCTGACCAGCGTGTACTACTGCTGCAAGCACGTGCTGCCGTACATGCAGGAACAGGGCCGGGGCTCAATCATCAACACCGCGTCCTTCGTCGCTGTCATGGGTGCGGCGACCAGCCAGATCAGCTACTCGGCTTCCAAGGGCGGGGTGCTGTCCATGAGCCGCGAACTCGGTGTCGAGTTCGCCCGGCAGGGCATCCGGGTCAATGCGCTTTGCCCCGGCCCGGTAAATACCCCGCTGCTAAAGGAGCTCTTCGCCAAGGACCCGGAGCGAGCAGCACGTCGCTTGATCCATGTGCCGCTAGGTCGCTTCGCAGAACCGGATGAGCTGGCAGCGTCAGTTGCCTTCTTGGCATCTGATGATTCCTCGTTCATCACCGCGAGCCAGTTCCTCGTTGATGGCGGAATCGCCGGCGCTTACGTCACTCCCCTATAAACGGCCTAGAGCATCGAACGGTCGGAGGTGAACCTGAAATTTCAGGTTCACCTCCGACCGTTCGTTTCGGAGCCGAGGGCCCCGGATGCTTCCTCTAGGTAACGCCTAGCCCTCGACGCGCTGCACCTTGCCCACCAAGAAGACGTAGGAGAGTATTCCGACCGCCGCGATGACCGTCATGTAAATGAACGCCGGACCGAAGTCCGTGGCCGAGACCAGCAGACCAATCACGATTGGGGTGGCAATAGAGGACAGGTTGCCGATGAAGTTGAACATGCCACCGGTCAAACCAATCAGGCGAGACGGTGCCAGTGCAGATACCAAGGACCAGGTAATCGAAGCCAGGCCATTGCCGAAGAAGGCAATAGACATGAAGGTGATGACCAGTGCGGTGCTGTCCGTGAAGATTGCACCAATCATGCTCATGGAGAGCAACAGCCCGGTGATGATTGGCAGCTTGCGGGAAGTACCCAGGCTCACCCCACGCTTGAGCATGAGGTCAGAGAGAACACCACTGATCAGTACACCGGCCAACGCCGCGATGAATGGAAGCGACGTCAGGAATCCCGTCTTGATGTAATCCATCTGACGGTAGGTCACCAAGTAGGTTGGGAACCAGGTCAAGAAGAACCACAACGTGGAGGTCAGGCAGAACTGGCCAATATAGATTCCCCACAGCTTCTTGCGTCCCAAAACCAAGGCAAAGTCAGCCTTGCTCAGCTTCGGTGCAACCGTCTTGGCCTTCTTGCTGCCAAGGTCAACAAGTCCGCCGCCCTCGCGGATGTACTCGATTTCAGCGGCATTGGCTCTCTTGGAATCCACCGGATTCCGGTACATGACGAACCAGATCAGGCCCCATACGACGCCTACCGCACCGGTAACCACGAAGACCCAGTGCCAGGTCAATGCATGCTGAAGCCACAGCAGGACGGGGGTTAGCAGCGCGAGACCTATGAACTGGCCAGAGGTGTAGAAGCCAATAGCGGTGGCGCGCTCACGTTCAGGGAACCAGGCAGTGACCACCTTGTTGTTGATTGGGTACGCAGGGGCTTCGAAGCCACCGACAGCCATTCGCAACACGATCAAAGCCATGAAGCTTCCGGCCATGCCCATGAAGATTGTGGCCACCGACCACAGCACCAGGCAAATTGGGTACAGCAGACGAGGCTGAACTCGGTCTACAAGCCAACCGCCCGGTAGCTGCATGGCCGCATAGGTCCAGCCAAAGGCAGAGAGTAACAGGCCTTGCTGTGCTGTGTCCAGGCCGAATTCCTCGGAGATCAACGGCGCTGCAACCGAGAGGTTTGAACGATCCATGTAGTTGATTACTACGGTGAGGAACAACATGAAGGCTACGGCGTAGCGCGTCTTTGTAGCTTTGCCAGCGCTCTTGAGTGTTGCAGCTGACGACAGTGTCGACTGAGACATACGATTTACCATTCTGCGAAGGATCCGTCCTTGTGACGCCAAATTGGGTTGCGCCAGCGATGACCTTCAGCTGCGCGTTCAATGACGTACTCTTCATTTACATCAATGCCCAGACCCGGACCTTCAGGGATGGCAACCATGCCATCCTCGTAGGCGAAGACCGACGGATCATTGACGTAGTCAAGGAGATCGTTGGATTTGTTGTAGTGGATCCCCAGGGATTGCTCCTGGATAAAGGCGTTGTATGCACCGGCATCGATCTGCAGGTTCGCGGCTAGAGCGATTGGGCCAAGTGGGCAGTGCAAGGCGACTGCAACGTCATAGGCTTCAGCCATCGCCGCAATCTTGCGGGCTTCGGTGATGCCGCCACAGTGCGAGGGATCCGGCTGAATGATGTCCACCGCTCCGCTGGCCAAGACATCCTTGAAGTCCCAACGGGAGAACAGCCGCTCGCCCAAGGCAATCGGAGTACTGGAATTGCGCAATGGCTCCAGCATGGAGTTCACGTTTTCACTGAGTACCGGTTCTTCAATGAACATCAGCTTGAAGGGCTCTAGTTCCTTGAGCAGGACTTTGGCCATTGGCTTGTGCACTCGACCATGGAAGTCAACGCCGATGCCTACGTTCTCGCCTACTGCGTCGCGGACAGCCTGAACGTTCTCCAAGCACCCCTGAACCTTGTCCCAGGTGTCGATGTACTGGAGTTCTTCGGTGCCGTTCATTTTCACTGCAGTGAAGCCACGTTCAACGGCGGCCTTCGCGGCGGCGGCGGTATCCGACGGGCGGTCGCCGCCAATCCATGAGTACACGCGGATCTTGTCGCGCACCTTGCCACCGAGTAGCTCGTAGGCAGGAACCCCAAGCGCTTTGCCCTTGATGTCCCACAGCGCCTGGTCGATGCCGGCCAGGGCGCTCATCATGATGCCGCCACCGCGGTAGAAGCCGCCGCGGTACATTACCGTCCAAAGGTCCTCGATGTTTCGCGGATCCTGGCCGATGAGGTAATCCGAAAGTTCCTCAACTGCTGCGGCAACAGTGGATGCGCGGCCTTCGAGTACTGGCTCGCCCCAACCGACAATTCCCTCGTCGGTTTCGATCTTCAGGAACAACCAGCGAGGTGGCACCATGTACGTGGTCAGTTTTGTAATTTTCATGCAGACTTCCTCATCTCATGGATCGTTTGGTAGGCAGAGACAAGATTGCCTGCCCTCGTTTTCAGGTCTTCAAGGCTTCGTCCGGACTTGTAAAGGAAGGAGCCGATGCCAAAACCTGTGGCTCCGGCTTCCAGCCATTGCGCCATGTTCTCCTCGTTGATGCCCCCGACAGGGATCAGGCCAATGCCGGAGGGAATCACAGCGGTCCACGCCTTGAATCCCGCCAGGCCTACTTGCTCGGCAGGGAAAATCTTGACGTTCTTCGCTCCGGCTTCAATGGCATCAAAGGCGTTGCTCGGAGTAGCAGCACCTGGGAACGAATCCATGCCCAGCGCCACCGTTTCTTGGATAACCCGCACGTTGGTGTTTGGGGAAACAATGATTTGCGAGCCCGCCTCGTGGCACGAGCGAACTTGGTCTACGGTGAGCACAGTACCTGCACCAACTACTGCGTCTTCAGGTAGCGCACCGCGTAAAATTTCGATGCTATTCAATGGCTCCGGGGAATTCAGCGGTACCTCCAAAGACCGAAAACCGCTGGCATAGAGCGCTTCGCCAACGCCTTGAGCTTCCGAAGGATGAAGACCTCGCAAAATGGCTACGAGTCCGGCAGCCTTCAAAGTTGTCGTCAGTTCATTCACGGCAAAACCTTTCTTGATAAATCGTGTGGCAAGTTGGTGGCTCAGACCGTGGGGGTCTGCAGGAGGCCTTGTGCGCTTGCAACGGCCCAGATTCCCCGAGGGGCTGTGCCTTGCAGTTCGCGCACCTGATCAATTCCGAAAATATTCAGCGCCCTGGTGTACCTGGAGCTGAGTTCCTTATTGCCGCAGATGGTCAGCGACAGGGCGTCGTTGGTGGCTTGCTTGCCAAGAACGGAACGGATTTCAGCACCGATCATCAGCCCAGAGAGATAGTTACTGACTTCGTTTTTTTCCAAACGCTCGGTCAGAACCAAGGTTCTCGCGGAGAAGGCCGTGAGCATCAGATCCGCAGCGCCCTCGCCCGATTGCGATACCTTCACGCCTCGATCAAAGGCCGACCAATTCGCCGATGGTGCTGGCTCGATGAGCTTGGAGAGGATGGACCGGGTGCTGAGCAGTGCAAACGTTTCACCTGTCATGGAAGTGCAGAATTCGGTAATCGTGCGTCCGGAGACCTTGACCCATTTGGAGTGCGTCCCCGGGAGCAGGAACAGTTGCTCTTCGGAGTCATCTGCGTTCACGGCGGCAAGATCAATGGCACCGAGGATTTGAGTTTCTTCACCGCGCATGACGTCTGGAAGTTCTTTGAGGTCCAAGACGCCGGGGATGATCTGCATCGTTCGGCCCGGAGCGATCTCCACTGATGCCAACCCGAATTCTGGATCAGCCAAATTGGCTGGAACTGGTCGGTAGGCCGCTTCGGTCCAGCCCTGCTGACTGCCAACCATTCCGCAGGCGATCACGGGGACATTCTCGAAGTTATCCAGCCAATCGCCGCACAGTTCGGTCAGCGTCGCCTTGAAGGCCTCATCGAGGGACTGGGTCTCGGCTTGCGCCTTCGAGGCCACTTGCATGATGCCAAGAGCTGCACTGCGTTCCGCCACGGTGTGGCCATCGGCGCCCATGAGGTAGGCGCGTGCGGACGTAGTTCCCCAGTCCAAGGCGATCAACTGGGCTTCGGCGATATTTGTCATAACTCCTGTTTTCATTTCATGGACTGCACAAGATCGTTCAGCTGTGCTCCCCTTCACATCTGAATAGTGTCGGAGGTATCCCAATAGTTCAAAAGGTGTTGTATATAGTGGGATGAAATACTTTGATCTTTTCATACCAAGGAACACGTCATGACCATGAATCCCGAACCCACCACAGACGATTCAATTGACGCTCCTCCTCCGGGCACGCTCACACTTGCTCGCGGACTGGAGATTCTGCGCGCTGTTGGCCGCGGTGCGACGAATCTGAATGAAGTGGCAGCCGCAGCCAATATCGGAAAGAGCGCTGCGCAACGCATGGTGAAGCTCCTGGTGCAGCGCGGATTCCTGCGCAGCACCCATGGCACCGATTTCAGCCTGGGCCCGGCACTGATCGAGCTGGGTTTCCATGCCCTCTATCAAAGCCCGGTCCCTGTTATTGCGAAACCCATTTTGGAAGAGCTCGCCCGCAAGTACCAGGACACGGTGCATCTAGCGGTGGAAGACGAAGCGCAGGTGCTTTATGTCGACAAAGTCCCTGGAACTCGCGGCGCACAAATGCGCTCACGAGTCGGACAACGCATGCCTCTAAGCCGCACCGGCATCGGCAAAGCGCTCCTGCTTGATACTCCCCTGCGCTGGGAATCCATCTTTGATTCCGAGTCGCCTGTAGAACAGGCCTCGCATCAAACCAAGGAGGCGTTCCTGTCCAGGATGAAAGCCTACGCAAAAGAAGGCATCGCCTTGGATCTGGAAGACAATGAGCCTGGCATCCGATGCGTCGCCGCACCGATCCGCGACGGCAGTGGCCAGATCATCGCAGCCATCAGCATGTCTGCGACTAATCCCTACATGCCTGACGAGCGGATGAAAGCGCTCAAGTCCGTGATGGGATCTACCGCCACGCAAATTTCGCGCAAGTTGGGCTACTCGGGCAAGACCTTCTAGGACGCTTCGCATTTTGAGCGCGAAACGGCAGTCCCATACCTAGATGTGGACCGGATGTCCCTCCGCCTATTCGACATCGACAAGCACCGATTCCACGAAGTCCGCCACGCTTGGGACAGGACTAGGAAAGTCGTGCGGATTGAGCCCTGGTCGATCGTGGTTACTGATCTGGATAACGGAAAGAACTTGGATACCGTGGACGGTCGCCGTGGCACCGCAGTGAAACGATGGTAGAAATCCCGGCCACGGTATTGGTATCAAAGTGTGCAGTACGTCGCAATCTACAAGTCATCGGAATTCTGCAAGGCGGTGCGAGATAATCTGCCGAAGGCTAGGGTCAGCGTGGATCATTTCCACGTGATTCAGCGGGCGACTCTGATGATCATGCAGGTCCGCCGGCGCAGCTCCCACGAAGTGCACGAGCGTCGCGGCCGGGCGGCTGATCCGGCCTTACAAGTACCGGCAGCTGCTGAGCTGCAACTAGGAGAACCTGTCGATCGAGCAGGTTGAACGATTGAAGGTGATCATGGAACTGACGCGGAATTCGGGGTGATTCATGCGAACAAGGAGCGCGTGCGGCAACTGTTGAAAGCCGCGGATACCCATGAATTCCAATCCAGATGGGCGGTGCAGCAGAAATCCCTGATAACAACAAAATGGTTGAGGTGAAGTCGATGTACCGCACATTCGCTGCGTGGAGGAGTGAGTTTTTGGTGTTCAGCCGAACGAGGCTGACGAACGCCAGGAAAGAGGAAGCGAATCTGACAGCGAAGAACCTGAAACGGATTGGTCGGGGTTATAGGAATCATGGGCATTATCGGCTTCGGATATTGTTATACACGGCAGGGTTGCGGCCCTGCCGAGCACTCTGCACCACGCTTAACTTTTAAGAGCCCGTGAAGACCTTTCTTGTGGCGCCCGGCCGACAAGCACCCCGGCCAGGAACGCCACCGCGCTCATGTACCAGTTATTCGTCGCCGCCAGGTTGATCCCGGGGGTTAGCACCACCATCGCCGCATCTCAGAGCCTGCACCCAGCGATCCGGACCGCCACCTACAAGAAGTTCAGATCGAAGAATGCCAGCGCCCAGTCGAATTCGGTTCCCGTGGTGGCGGACGCGTTCTCGGCGAACCTGCAAGCGTCGAAGAGCGCGGTCCAGTCCGAACAGCAAGGTTCAGGTGTAGGCGTTCTTGAAAGCGACGGCCACCAGTGCGACCACCACGTTGAGGAGCACTAGCACTCGCTCGATGGTGCAGAAGCACGGGTTGTTCCGCCCCGGATTGCTGTATTACCCCAGCGGACCGCCGATAAGCACGGTGAACTTGCGCAAAAACGCGTCGCTGCGGCTGAGCACGCTGTTTTGCCTCGTCATCGACGCGCCACTCAAGGCAAAGGGACTCTTACTCGGAGGCCTCGGGGAACTGCGCGGCCAGCCGTTCCAGGGTGCGTTCCATATTGGGCCCGGTACTCCGAGTGAATCCTAGGATCCGTAACACCCACTTGTGCCGTAACCGGCTCGCATCCCAGGTTTCGCTGACCATGGTCCCGGACCCTATAGCTTCCAGCTCGTAGCGCCACCGATGCCCGCTGAAGTGCCGCCAAGCGATCTGCCGGTCCTGCTCGAATTCCACCACGGTATTGCTGATCCGGTACGGGACACCCAGACGCATCTGCATGCCGAACTCGCTGCCCAGGCTGAGCTTGCTGCCCTGCGCATTCGAGGCCCGCACCGTTCCTGAGCCGTCGATGACCGGGTGCATGGCCGGATCCCTGAGCAGTTCGAAGATCTCTGAAGGCGCGGCGGCAACGAGGCGGCGGCGGGTTTGCAGATACGGGGATGGATTCATCAGCCCATCCTATTCCGCATCTGGTCCTGAGCCCGGCAGCCGGGCCTCTCCTCAACGATTCAGTTGTGCCACTCGGGTTTGACTTGTACCACCAGAAAAGTCACAGGTGCTTCGGCTCTGCTTCCTCGCCCGACTCGCCGATGCCTGCCCGGTCATGCGGATACAACTCCGCTCCGGTGCGAATTATCAATCAGCCAATCAGCCCGCCATGGCCAAGAGCTATCGGCCAGTGGCGGGCTCTTGGCGGGTCGGCAAGCAAGCTTGCTGCATCCAGACCTCCTCGGCACTCCAGCCCTGCCCGAAAACGACCGAATTTGGTGTCCTTCATGGCCTTTGCCGCGATGGGCGCAAGAATTCCTGGCATCGCCATGCCCAAGAGTTAGTCCAGTTCGAGGATCCGGGTCATGTAGATGCTGTTAGGGTCCTCCAGATAGGAACCGAAGGGCTGGCATTGCTGGAAGCCGTGCTTTCGGTACAGCGAGCGTGCAGGTGCGAAGAACTCCATCGCTCCCGTTTCAAGGGATATGCGCGATAGCTTGCGCTGCGCGGCATCCTCCAGAGCATGGAACAGCAACCGGGAAGCGACGCCTTGCCCGCGGAAGTCCGGGTCCGTCCGCATGCTCTTGAGCTCCTCGTGGCCCGGCTCTAATACCGCCAACGCGCAAGTGCCCACGATGCGCTGGTCCTTCTGCGCTGTCCAGAGCCGGACGGTTGGCTGGCGTAGCGCAGCCAAGTCCAAGGCATGCTGGGACTCCAGCGGCGACTGCGGCGCCATGTCAGCAAGGTGGGCTTCGAGGAAGGCTCTCAGGGAGGGATCCTCGAAGTCTGCGGGTTCAATGGACAACGTCATGAGCGACAAGATATCAGCAGTTTGTATCGCAGATGTTACGGGCAGCTAGTTGCCCTATCGCCATCAGACCTCATAAATGCTCGGGCCCGGCTTCTTCTGTGTGGCCTCCCGATTCTCCGGCGATGCCCTCCTGCGGATACAAGTCCGCTCCGGTGCGATCCTTCAAGGTCAGGGTTGCGATCAGCGAAGCGCCCACCCAGATGAACAGGTAAGTCGAGACCGCCACAGTGGTATTGAACTGGCCCACCAGCGCCGCGGCAATGGTCGGGGCGAACGCGCCACCGATCACCGAGCCCAGGGCGTAGCTGATCGAGGAACCGCTCAGGCGGATGCGGGCCGGGAACAACTCGGCATACAGCGCCGGCAACGGACCGTAGGAGAAGCCCATGAAAGCGCCGAAGACCACCAGGGACACGGTGACCCAGGCCAGGTTCCGGGTTTCGATGAGCAGGAACAGGGGGAAGAGCCAGGCCAGCAACAGCACCCAGCCGATGATGAACATCTTCTTGCGGCCAATGCGGTCCGAGACCACTCCGCCGATCCAGGTGGAGATCAGCCAGGCCAGCGAGCCGATGGTGATGATGTTCAGGATGTCGCCAGCCTGCAGTAACAGCTTGTTCGTTGCATAGCCCAGGATGAAGCCGCCGGTGAGCATGTACCCGGCCGTGTTGTTGCCCATGAAGACCAGCGTCGCCTGGATGACCTTCTTGGGGTGCTTGCTGAACAGCGTGGACAGCGGGGCCGACTCGGTCTGCTTGGTCCGGGCCATTTCCTCGAAGACCGGGGATTCCTCCACGCGCTGGCGGATGTAGTAGCCGATGAGGATCAGCACGAAGCTGAGCAGGAACGGGATGCGCCAGCCCCAGGCCATGAACTGCTCCGCGGAGAGAACGGCGGCGATAATGGCACTGACCGCGGAAGCCAGCAGCATGCCGGCCGGGACGCCGAGCTGCGGGAAGGCGCCGAATTTGCCGCGCGCATGATCCGGCGCGTGCTCCACTGCCATCAATGCCGCACCGCCCCACTCGCCGCCGGCGGAGAAGCCCTGGACGATGCGCAGGAAGATCAGGAGAATCGGAGCCCAGATGCCGATGCTCGCATAGGTGGGCAGCAAGCCCACCAATGTGGTGCCGACGCCCATCAGGACCAGGGTAATGATCAGCACCGCTCGGCGGCCGTACTTGTCGCCCACCCGGCCCATCACGATCGCGCCCAACGGGCGGAAGAGGAAGCTGATGCCGACGGTGGCGAAAGCGATGATGGAGCCCAGCGACGCTTCGGCGGGAGTGAAGAATTGCGGGGCCAGGACCAGGGCCGCCGCATTGGCGTAGATGAAGTAGTCGTACCACTCCACGGTGGTGCCCACCATGGTCGCTCCCGCGACGCGTTTCTGCTCCTTGGACATGTGCCCGGGTACTGCAGCTGGAGTGCTCATGATTCCCCCTCGTTGTTGCGAGTATGCAGGAATCACTTTCCTCCGCCCCAGCACCCCCGTGCTGGCCGTTCATGCAGGATCGACTCCCTGCCTTGATAGTAGGCTTCTGCCGAACCCGCTACAAGCGGTATTTCTCCTTGCGCGCCGCTCCCCTGGTTGTTCGCGTTGCTTCTGCGAAAACCTGTCAGGCTTGCGCGAATAGCTTGGCAGCATCAGCCACAACCTGCTTCGCTCCGCCCTGGTTCCAGCTCTCGAGTTGGCGCGTGGCACCATTGCCGAGATTCACGAGCGAGTCCAGGTAATCGGCCACGAATTGTTCATCGCCATTGCGCTGCAATTGACGGCCCGCGTAATCGAGCACCCGCTGGATCATGGCCTTGGCAGGCACGAGAGTCCTGGATTCGCTATCGAAATAGGTGCCTTCCACTCCCGACTTCGCCGCCTGCCACAGGCCCAGGTCAAGAACCTCGGACGCTGCCGTGCTGGCGGGGTTCTGTGTTGCCGAGGCAGTATCCACGATGGCCCGGATAAGCAAAGCCAGGGCCACGGATTCGCCGGCTGCCATCTGCGTGTCCGCCGCCCGCACTTCAATGGTCGGATGGTTCACCGACAAGCGGGCAAACCAGCCGATATGCCCCGGATCAAGCAACGCCCCGGAGGTGATCATGTCCTCCACGCGCTGCTGGTATTCCTGCGCTGTCGCAAAAGCCGGCGGGATGCCTGCCGCAGACCATCTGCGGTAGTGCACCGTCCGCCACGAGGCGAAGCCGGTCGGCTCCCCGTTCCAGATGGGAGAGTTCGCGCCCAATCCCGCAATCAGCGACAGCCAGCCGCGCAAGGCATTCAGCGCCCGGACTCCGGCGGCGGCATCCGGGACATGCACATGGATGTGCAGTCCGTTGATGAAATGCTCGCGGGCGATCCCCGGGACGAACTCGTGGATGGTTGCGTAGCGCTGGCCCTTGGTGAACTCCGTAGTGCTCGGAAGCCCCAGCGCCGTTCCCGAAGCAAAGGGAAGCACCTGATGTTCGCGGCATATCCGCTCAATGGCGGCGCGCCGCCGCACCAGCGCTTCCACGGCTTCTTGCGCGGAGGTGCAGATTCCGGTGACGATTTCCAGCTGGCTGGCCAGAAGTTCGCGGTGGACCGTGGTGCCCGGCAGTTCGAGGCCAAGCAACTGGGCGCTGAGCTCATCGGCCATCGGCACCGGGGTGGCAGTTTCCGGATCAACGAGGAAGAATTCCTCTTCGATCCCAAAGGTCCTGGTCATGGATGCTGGTTCGCCTTCCCTGGGCAGCAATACGAACTGAACATTAGACGGCAGCTGGCCAAGGACGGCCGTTCCCAGCAGGAAACCCAGCGATTTTCCAGCTTCGCAGCAGCTGCGGACGCGGCTGTCCGCAGCCACCCGTTCACCCGCCTCGCCCTACGCCCGATAGCTGCCCCGGGCACTTGCTGACCGCTTTTCACAGCTGCTACTGAGCTTGCGGCCATGCAAGCACAAGCCCCAGCGCAAGGGCTTGCAAAGTGTGCCACGCTCTAATCACCGCGGCTCGGCAAAGCACCGCAAGAAGCCAAGCTGCGGGCCGTCACGCCCACTTGGAGGCGCAGCTTCAGCCGGCCGGCCGCTGGCCAGCCGGACTGGAATTACTGGATTGATCCGAAGTCGAACGCAGCAGGAGGACAGACCCATGATCAGCACAGAACAACTTCAGGAACTCAGCGCAATTGGCGGCACCGTCATTGGACCCGACGGCCAGAAGATCGGCAAATTCGGCCAGATTTTCCTTGACGACCGCAGCGGGCAGCCGGAATGGGCGACCGTCCGCACGGGCCTCTTCGGCCTCTCCGAGAGCTTCGTTCCGCTCAGCCAGGCAACCGTCGCCGGCGATACGCTCTCGGTGCCCTATGGCAAGCAGACCGTCAAGGACGCCCCGAACATCGATCCGGAGGGCCAGCTCACCCCAGAGCAGGAACAGGAGCTCTACCACTACTACAGCCTGTCCTACCAGGAAGCGGACCAGGCCGCCGTGCAGCTCGGCGTCCCGGAGACCGATGCCCGCGCCGAGTATTCGCGGGAAGACGTGCGTGATCCGGTGGACGGCACTTCCCAGGCCTCTGCCATCCGTTCCGAGGAGCGGCTGCATGTGGGAACCGAAAGCGTGGAAACCGGCAGGGTGCGCCTGCGCAAGCACGTGGTCACCGAGAATGTGGCCACCACCGTGCCGGTGAGCCATGAGGAAGTGCGGCTTGAGCGCGAGCCCCTCACGGATGCCGAAGCCACTGGCACCAGCGGAGAACTGGTTGAAGACGAGCAGGAGGTGACCTTGCATGAGGAGCGTCCCGTCGTGGAGAAGACTGTTGAGCCAGTTGAGCGGGTCAGCCTGGAAAAGGAAACAGTCATCGAGGAGGAACGCCTCGAAGCGCAGTTGCGCAAGGAACAGGTGCAGGCCGAGGGCTGGGAAGGCGGCCGGCAAACCCGCTAGCGCTGGCGCGCTGGCTTTGCGCAGGAGCTGAACCTGCACGCAGCGGTGATCGGGGCGGAATCCGGCGGATGCCGGGTTCCGCCCCGATCCGCGCACCACCGATTCTGGACGTTCCCTAGGTACTGGAAGATTCCCGTGCCATCCAGCCGGCAATCCCCTAGCGTGGCTAGCATGACGGCGGCCGGCATGCCTGGCCAACGTTTCCTTCCGATCGCAACAGCCAGAATGAAGGAGCAAGATCATGGAACATCCAAAAGATCCTGTCATAGCAACACGTCCGCTGGTGCAGAAGGCCGCCCTGGCGGTCGGCATCGTGTTCTTCCTGGTCGGCGTCCTCGGATTCATTCCGGGAATCACCACCAACTACGAATCGCTCTCTGGTGCCGGCCACCACTCTGAAGCCAAGCTGCTGGGAATCTTCCAGGTCTCGTACCTGCACAATGCCGTGCATCTGCTCTTCGGTGTTGCCGGCTACCTGATGGCGCGAACCGTGCCTGCTGCCCGCAGCTACCTCATTGGCGGCGGAATCATCTACCTGGCCCTGTGGGTCTACGGGCTGGTCATTGATTTCGATAGCGCCGCCAACTTCATCCCGCTGAACGATGCCGATAACTGGCTGCATCTGGGGCTCGGTGCGCTCATGATCATCTTGGGATTGCTCCTCTCCCGCAAGGCGACCGGACAGCATCGAGACCCGCACGCGGCTTGACCAGATGCTCAATTGCTGAAGCGGGCACCCCGGCATGCCGGGGTGCCCGCTCTGTCCATGCAGCCATGGCAAAGTCCTCCGCGTCATCACCATACCCAACGCCTTGGAACGCCTAGATCGCCGGACGCCGGGATTCTGGGAATCCCAGGAATCTAGGCGAGTTCGCTGGCGCAGTCGCGGCAGATGACGCCTAGGCCAGTCTTCTGCACGGCTTGGCTGCGGTGGCGGATAGTGAAGCAACTGGCGCAGAGGAACTCATCCGCTGCTTGCGGGAGGACTTCAACGCTCAGGTCTTCCTCTACGATGGCGCCAGGGAGCTCCACGCCATCGGAAAGGTCGGTTTCTTCAAGCTCGGCCACAACGCTCTTCGCGTCGGGGGCATCGGCTTGTTGCACGTCCTTGAGCGTCTTCTCGGACGCCGCGGCGAAATCCGGACGAACCTCGTCATAATCTGCAGCCATGTTCCTGCGTCCACAGGTGGGAGAATACGCGACAACCACAGCGTGGTGGCGTGCCCTTCGATCGCCAAAGCCCTGGATGACGGGCTCCGGTCCAGCGCAGCGAAGCCGCCGTCCGGAAGGCTGGCTTCGACGGCGGCTTGGCCGGCTGGCGGCCAATTGCTAGGAGCTGAGCTCCGCGGCAATGGCGCTGTTGAACGCATCAAGGTCGCCTGGATTGCGCGAGGTAATCAGCACGAAGCCGTTTGCCGGGCAGCGGAAAACCTGTTCGTCCTTCCAGGTGCCGCCGGCATTGACGACATCGGTCTTGATCGAGGTGTACGAGGTCAAGGTCTTGCCCTTGGCCAATCCGGTTTCCACCAGCAGCCATGGCCCATGGCAGATGGAAGCGATCGGCCGGCCCGAACCGGCAAAGGACTTGGCAATGCGCTGGGCATCGGCATCCAAGCGGAGATTGTCGGCATTCAGCGTCCCGCCGGGGATCAGCAGCAGGTCGAAATCCTGTTCGTTCACTGCCGCCAGCGCTTCACCGGCTTGGAAGACCTCCCCCAGATCCCAATCGCCGACCAGCGACTTGACCTGGCCGGCCTCCGGGGCCGCGATCACCACTTCCGCACCGGCTTGGCGCAAGTGCTCCACTGGCTTCTTCAGCTCATCCTGCTCGACTCCGCGGTTGGAAACTGCCGCAAGAACTTTCTTGCCTGCTAGGTCTGGCATATTCATGCTCCTTTCATCGTCCACAGCCCACTGTGCTCTGGGCAGCTACCGCAGGCAAGCAGCAGTCAGGAAGCATCCAGCTGCCGGCTTCGGATCGGGCCTTCGCAGTGCTGCCATGCGCCTTGAACGCGCACAGCAGGCCTTGCCGCGGTAGAAGCGGCAAGGCCTGCTGTGCTGGGAAGAAGATGATCAGGCGTTGATCAGCTCGGCATCTTCCTTGGCCTTCTTGCTAGCACGCACGTGCTTGTAGGCGGTGAAAGCCAGCGTCAATGCGAGGATCGAGTACAGGGTGATCGTGATTCCGCTGGAAACCAGGATGCTCGCATCGCCTTCCGAGACGGTCAGTGCACGGCGCAGCTCGGTTTCGGCCAGCGGGCCGAGGATCACTGCAATCAGAACCGGAGCCAAGGGGATCTCGTAGCGGCGCATCACGAATCCAACCAGTCCTACACCCAGCAGGATCCACAGATCCAGCAGCGCGGCGCTGATGGCGTAGACGCCGAGGACCGAGAGCACGGTAATGCCTGCGTACAGGTAGTGGCGCGGAACCAGCAGCAGCTTGGCCCACAGCACCGCGAACTGCATGTTCATGACCAGCAGGATCACCAGTCCGATGAACAGCGAGGCCAACAGGGTCCACACCATGGGGCCGCTGCGTTCGAACAGCAGCGGGCCTGGCTGCATGCCGTACTGCTGGAAGGCGGCGATCATGATGGCCGCGGTAGCGCTGGTGGGCAGGCCCAGGGCCAGCAAGGCGCCCATGGCGGTGCCCGCGGTGGCATTGCCAGCGGCTTCCGGAGCAGCCACGCCTCGGATGGAACCGATCTGGCCGAATTCGATATCGCCGCGGCGCTTGGCCAGGCGCTTTTCGGTGCCGTAGGCCAGGAAGGTCGGCACCTCGGAACCGCCAGCAGGGATGATGCCGAAAGGCAGGCCGAAAGCGGTACCGCGCAGCCATGCAGGCAGGGCCTTCTTGATGTCGTGGCGGTGCAGGCGCGGACGGCCGCTTGGCTTGATCTTCACGGCTTCCGGGTCGCGGTGGATGCGCGAGGCAATGTGCAGTACTTCGCCCAGGGCCAGCAGGCCCACGGTGATCACCACAATGGAAATGCCGTCGAAGAGCTGCGGCAGGCCCAGGGTGTAGCGGATGGTTCCCGAAGGCCCATCCACCCCGACCATGGCCAAGACCAAACCGATGCCCAGGGCCACCAGGCCCTTGACGATCGAATCGGAGACTACCGAGGAGATTGCAAGGAAGGCGAAGACCGCCAGCGCGAAGTATTCAGCCGGACCGAAAGCGGTGGCCAGCTTGACCAGGGTCGGGGCGAAGAACACCACGACGGTGGTGGCCAGCAGGCCGCCTATGAAGGCGCCCATGGCCGCAGTTGCCAGGGCCTTGGCGGCCAGGCCGCTGCGGGCCATCCGGTGGCCTTCGAAGGTCGAGGCGATCGCCGAGGAATTGCCTGGCGTATTGAGCAGGATGCCGGAGGTGGAGTCGCCGAACAGCCCGCCGTAGTAGACGCCGGCGAACATGATGAACGCGGCGGTGGGATCCAGCGAGAAGGTAATAGGCAGCAGCAGCGCCACGGCCATCGCCGAGCCCAGGCCGGGCAGCACGCCTACGGCGGTGCCCAGCAGGGCACCAAGCAGCACCCACAGCAAGTTCATTGGGGTCAGTGCGTTTGAGAATCCCTCAAGCAGCAGATTGAGCTGTTCCATCTAGAGCAGTCCTTCCAGGAATCCCGCAGGCAGGTTCAATCCCAGTCCGGCGTTGAAAGCCAACTGGATCACGCAGGAGAAGAGCAGTGCAATGCTCACGTCGAATAGCGCCTTCTTGCTGCCCAGTGCGCGGGCAACGACCCAGAACAGGGCTGCCGCGCTGAGGATCCAGCCGGCGTAGGGCAGGATCAGGATGAAGCCGATGACGCCGGCAACCACCATGCCCATGGTCTTCCAGTCCGACTGGGTCTTGTACTGCTTTTCTTCCGCGGCCGGCGCGGCTGCGCCGCCACGCGGGGAGCGGAAAATCTGGATGGTGTGGGCGATGACCACACCGTAGAGCAGCACGCACACAATGGTCGGGAAGAACTGCGGGCCGGGGACCGACTTGCCCAGTACCTCCATGGTGGCGGTCTGCCAAGTCAGGAAGACCGCCAGGGCCAGTACCAGAGCCGGGACGACCAGTTCGCTGCGCCCGCTGAAGAAGTTCTGGGCAGGGGCGTCGTTACGGCGGGTGCCGGTGCCGTTGCCGGTGCCTTCTGTTGCTTGGGGTGCTTGAATGCTCATAGTCCCAGTCCCTTGACGATTTGTTCCGTGACTTCGATTTCGCTGTCTACGTAGTCTTCGAATTCCTTGCCGATCATGAAGCTGTCGGTCCAGTTATTGCGCTCCAGCGCATCTTTCCACTGCTCGGATTCATGGATTTCGTGGACCATGTCCACGAAGACCTGCTTGTCCTCTTCGGTGATGCCCGGGGCACCGACGAAGCCGCGCCAGTTGGCCATGACCGCGTCAACTCCCTGTTCCTTGAAGGTCGGGACGTCGACCCCCGGCAGCCGTTCTTCCGAGGAGATGGCCAGCGCCCGCAGGTTTCCGGCCTCGATCTGGTCAGCTACTTCGTTATAGCCGGACATGCCGCCAACGGTGGTGCCTGCCAGCATCGAGGTCAGTGCCTCGCCGCCGCCGGAGTAGGCGATGTAGTTGGCCTTGGACGGGTCGATGCCCACTTCCTGGGCCACCGCACCGGTGAGCAGGTGGTCAATCGAACCCAGCGAACCGCCGGCAATCGAGGTTTTCCCCGGGTCCTTCTTCCAGACCGCGATGAACTCGTCCAGGGTCTTGATCTCGGACTTGGCCGGCACTACCAGCACCGCGTAGTCATCAGACATGCGCGCGACCAGCTCCACGTCCTTCATGGTGGCTTCGGAGTTGGCCAGCTCGATTGCGCCGATCATCACCCCTCCGGTGGCCATGAGCATGTCGTGGCGCCCGGTCATCTGCACGAATTGGCTCAAGCCGATGGTGCCGCCAGCTCCGGGGATGTTCGTGACCTGCACGTTGTTCACTGCGCCGATGGACTTCAGTGCCTGCTGGGCTTCACGGGCGAAGCCGTCCCAGCCGCCGCCGGGCGAGGCAGGTGCCATGATGACCAACTTGTTCCGCGCCGAGGACTCTCCGCCCGACGCTGCCGCGTTGGTGAATGCGAGTCCCGCTACCGCCACGACGACAACGCCGTACAGGGACCGGCTCAAGATGCGTTTGCTCACCATTTTCCGTAACCTCATTGTTAGTGATTCACCTCACCGATTCCCGGTGCGGCCTTTCCCAGTGTGCAGTCAAAGTGAGCCGAAACACACCGGGAATGCGGTTCTGGTCATAACGGGCAATTAAGAAAATAAAAACAACGGGAGCAAGCGGGTCCACCATGCAATGGATAAAGAACAGCCAGCGCTTCCGCGTTCGCATCCTGTTCCTGCAATTAGCCATCGTGCTGATCACGCTGCTGGCAGTTTCGGTGATCGTGATGCGCTTCGAGATCAACCGGGTGGAGGACAGCGCTTTCAGCCGCGTCGCCCTGGTGGCCGAGGAAACGGCCCAGCTGGCCCCGATTGGCCACGCGCTGGCCGAGGATCCCGGAAACGCAGCCGAAGTCGTCGCACCGCTGGCCCACCTGGCCGAATCGGCATCCGGAGTGGACTATGTGACCATTGCCGATCTGAACGGCATCCGCGTGGCCCACCCCGATCCCGGGTCCATCGGCCAGCCGGTTTCCTCGGATCATGAATCCATCCGCAACGGCGAAACCTTCAGGGGCGTGGAGGAAGGCCCCCTGGGCGTCACCCTGCGGGTGAAGCAACCGGTCTTCGATGAGGGGAAGATCGTTGGCACCATCTCCGTGGGCATCCTGCAAAGCAAGGTGCGCGCCAGCCTGGTTGATATCGTCTGGGCATTCGCGCCGTGGATTATCCTGGCCGTGGCCATCGGCTCCCTGGCGGCCGCGCTGGCCGAACGGGCCATCCGCAGGATCTATCGGGTTGATCCCGAAGAGGTGGATTCGCTGAAGCAGGCGCAGCAGGCGGTGCTCTACGGAGTCAGCGACGGCGTGCTGGGCGTGGATGGCAATGGCCGGCTCACCTTGGTCAACGGAGAAGCGCGCCGGCTGCTGGACCTTCCCGAGGACACTGTGGGCCAGCAAGCCGAAGAGGTCCTGGACCAGAGCCTGGTGGACCTGCTGCGCAGCGACTCCCCCGAGGCCGAATCGGTGCAGAACGTGCTTTCCGGAGAACGGGTGCTGATTGCCACCCGCCGCGAGGCGATGCTGGGTCCCAAGCACTATGGACGCACCCTGACCTTGACCGACCATACCGAGCTGGAAGAGACCTTGCGCGAGTTGCGCGGCCAGAGGTCCTTGGCCGATACGCTGCGCGCCCAGGCCCACGAATTCACCAACCGCTTGCACCTGCTCTCGGGGCTGATGTCCATCGGCGAATACGAAGAAGCCAAGGAGCATATCCAGCGTTTCTCCGGCGCTCGCGGCGAGCATCCGGAAACGCATCTGGGCGACCCCACCCTGTCAGCGCTATTCGTTGCCAAGCAGGCCGTGGCCAGCGAAGCCGGGGTCCGGCTGGAGCTTAATCCTTTCTCCGCGGTGGTTCCCGGAACCGCGATTGACGACGATGCCATCACCGTCGCCTCGAACCTGCTGGCCAACGCCATCGAGGCCGCCGGCGATGGCGGCGTGGTGTCATTGCACTTGAACGCCGGGCCCACCGGCATGCGCATCGCGGTCAGCGATTCCGGCCCGGGCATCAAGGAAGGCGACGCGGCCCGCCTGGTGCAGCTTGGCTACAGCAGCAAAACCGGGGCGCCGGGAGCAGTCCACGGACGGGGCATCGGCTTGGCCCTGGTTGACCGCATCCGGACCCGGCGCGGTGGCGTGCTGAAGTTCGGGTCCAGTGATCTGGGCGGAGCCGAGGTCATCGTCGCCTGGCCTCCGTCGAAGCGACCTATGGTTAAGCAGAGCATTCCCGTTCCCGCGCAAGGAGATTACTTCAATGATTAAGACACTCGTGGTCGATGACGACTTCGCAGTGGCCGGGCTGCATCGCCGCTACCTGCAGGGCATGGAGCATTTTGAAGTGGTCGGCGTGCTGGAGCGCGGTTCCGGCGTGGTTCCCTTTGTGCAATCCGGGCAGGTGGATCTGGTCTTGCTCGATGTGCACCTGCCGGATCTGACCGGGCTGGAAGTCTTGGCCCAGCTGCGCGCAGCTGGGTCCGACGCGCACGTCATCATGATTACCGCCAACAATGAACGCGATGCGGTGCGCCAAGCAGTGGGCCACGGCGTCGAGGATTACCTGGTCAAGCCCTTCACCGTGGACGAGTTCAAGCAGCGTCTGGCGCTCTATGCCCAGCGCGTTTCGGAGCAGCCCGGAGCGGTGGCGCAGCCAGAGGAGCAGATCGACGAGCTGGGCCAGGCCGAGATCGACCAGCTGCTCCAGGCCGCCAGTGGACGAGGGGATGCCAGGATCCCCGAAGTCCTCGAACTGGCCCCCGGGGCCGTCACCGGCGCCCAGACCGAACGATTGCCCAAGGGCTTCACCGCGCCCACCATGGCACTGGTCGGAGAAGCCTTGCGCAGCGCACCGGGCCATCCGGATGGCACCCTGTCTTCCTTGGAGGTTGCCGAAATTTGCGGGATCTCCCGGGTCAGCGCCCGGCGTTACCTGGACTTCCTGGTCACGGCGGGCAAGGCCCAGCTGCGTCCGCGCTACGGTTCGGCAGGCCGTCCCGAGCACCGGTATTCGTGGGTCGGCTAAATTTCCTGCACTCCACTGGCTTTTAATGCACATTAGTGTATACACTAATTTCGGATCCACGTTTTCCCACGTCTTCATTTCCGAAAGGCCATCTCATGACAACCCATGCTCAGGAAACCGCTGCCAACGTCGCAGACGTCATCGTGGTCGGCGGCGGCAACGCGGCCTTCACCGCAGCACACGCGGCAGTGACCCGCGGCCGCAAGGTTCTGCTCCTGGAAAAGGCTCCGCGCGACCAGTTCGGCGGCAACAGCTACTACACCGCAGGTGCAACCCGCATCGCGCACAACGGCCTGGAAGACCTGCAGGACCTGGTCGAATTCGATGAGCGCCACCCGCTCTCCGAAGTTCCGCCCTACTCCGAGGCCGACTACGCCGGCGACATCGCCAAGGTAACCGAAGGCCGCAACGACAAGGAAATGACCGAAGTCCTGGTCAAGGAAGCAGCACCCGGCCTGCGCTGGCTCAAATCCCTGGGCCTGAAGTACCGGCTGATGTACGAACGCCAGACCTACAAGACCCCCGAGGGCGGCTACCTGTTCTGGGGCGGCCTGCACGTGGGCAACGTCGACGGCGGCGAAGGCCTGATGAAGGACCACCTGGAAGTAGCCCAGAAGCTGGGCACCGAAGTCCGTTTCGAGCAGGACGTCTACGGCCTGATCGTGGAAGAGGGCAAGGTGGTGGGCGTCAAGGTCCGCGCCAACGGCGAAGAGCAGGAACTGCGCGCCGAGTCGGTCATCCTCGGCGCTGGCGGCTTCGAATCCAGCCCGCAATGGCGCCAGGAGCACCTGGGCGAAGGCTGGCAGAATGCCAAGGTCCGCGGCACCCCATTCAACAATGGCGAGATGCTGGCCGCCGGCCTGGAAATCGGCGCTGCCAAGGGCGGGGACTGGAGCACCTGCCACTCGGTCCAATGGGACGCGCTGACCCCGAAGAACGAATCCAACCGCGAGCTGACCAACCGCCTGACCCGCCAGTCCTACCCGTTGGGGATCATCGTGAACAACCGCGGCGAGCGCTTCCTGGATGAAGGCGCGGACTTCCGCAACCTGACCTACGCCAAGTACGGCAAGGTGATCCTGCAGCAGCCGGACTCCATCGCCTACCAGGTCTTCGACGCTTCGCTGCGTCCGATGCTGCGCGCCGAAGAGTACGAGATGCCGGAGATCTCCGAGGTCATCGCCGACACCGTTGAGGAATTGGCGCAGAAGATCGGCGTGGATCCAGCGGCGCTATCCAAGACCGTCTCGGAATTCAATGCTTCCATCGACACCTCCATCGCCTACGACCCGAACGTGCTCGATGGGCGCGCCGCGAAGGTAACTCCGCCTAAGAGCAACTGGGCCAACCCGCTTGAGACCGGCCCGTTCTACGCCTACCCGGTCACCTGCGGCATCACCTTCACCTTCGGTGGCCTGAAGGGCAACACCGACGGCCAGGTGCTGGACGAGAACGGCGAGATCATCCAAGGCCTGTACGTCTGCGGCGAAATGCTCGGCGGCCTGTTCTCGGCCAACTACCCGGGCGGTTCCGGCCTGGCTGCCGGTGTGGTCTTCGGCCGGCGTGCCGGTAACCTTGCCTAAGTACTAAATCCCATTGTTCCGCCAGTACGCCTGTACTGGCGGAACAATGGTTTTACCCGCCATCCAGCCTTAGACGAGAATGGGGATCATGGCCAAGCTCGATTCGGATTCAATCCATGCCCAGCTCAAGGACGACTTGCTGCAAGGCGCATTCCAGCCCGGGGATGCCCTGCGCGAGGTCGCCCTGGCAGAACGCTTTGGAGTTTCCCGCACCCCGGTGCGCGAAGCCCTGACCCGCCTGCTGCATGAAGGGCTGCTGGAGCGCCGCGCCCGCGGTCTTTTCGTCAAGGAAATCGACCCCGAACAGATCATGCAGGTCTACGACCTGCGCATCCTGCTCGAAGGCCAGGCCGCCCAGGAAGCCGCCTCGGTGCGCACCGAAGTGGACCTGATGCGGCTGCAGGCCCTGGTTGACCGGGACCGCGCACTGGCCGAACCAGATGACGCCACCCGCTTGGCCACCAACATCGAGTTCCACCGCGCGCTCTGGCGCGCCGCGCACAACCCGGTGCTGGAGGATCTGCTGGAGCGCCTGGCCACCCACCAGATCCATGCCCCGACATCCACGCTCTCGGTTGGCTCGCGGTGGACCGAATCCCTGGATGAGCACCAGTGCATCGTGGACAACATCCGCGAGCGCGACAGCGCCAAGGCCAGCGGACTCATCCAGGCGCACATGGCCACCGCCAAGGCGCTGCGCTTGAAGATGTTCGCCAGCCTGATGCATTAGCGTCGGGCCCACGGCAGCCGGGACGTCTCGAGTTAGGCCAATGCATCGCTGGTCTGTAGACTGGAAGCATGGCTCTGGTTGTCTCAACGCATGCGCAGCGGCTTCTCGCTGCCGTTTTCCCCAAGGGAAAACTGCTGACCAAGCTAGCCAGCGGCACCAATGGGTGGTTGAGTTCCTGGGGAACCAACGCCCACGGCGAGATCGCCGGCTGCCCGCCACCGCGCCACTAGTTGCGCGGTCCCGATTCCTGGTTTTTCTCCGGTGGATTCCGCGCGCCCTCGTGCCCTTTTCCCGGATCCCAGAAAGACCCGTTACTTTGCCATACCCCTCAACTGGCGTATCCCGCCAAGCACCCCACGCCCTGTGGCGTGGAATCCGCCAAACCCTCAAGCAGGACTCGATGGGCGGGCTGCTGCTGCTCTGCGCCACCCTCGCCGCCTTGGTCCTGGCCAATTCCCCTGCAGCCCCATGGTACGAGGGGTTGCGCGACTTCCGTTTCGGCCCCGAGTCCCTGCACTTGAATCTCTCGGTCGGAGCCTGGGCCGCTGACGGCCTGCTCGCCATCTTCTTCTTCGTTGTCGGCTTGGAACTCAAGGAAGAATTCGTTGTCGGCAAATTGCGCAATCCGCGCACGGCGATCGTTCCGGTGGCCGCAGCCGTAGGCGGCGTGGCGCTGCCGGCACTGTTCTATGTCCTTGTCATCTCCGCATCGGGAAGCTCCGCCATCAACGGCTGGGCAATCCCCGCAGCCACTGATATCGCCTTCGCGATCGCCGTGATCGCAGTGGTGGGCAAGTTCCTGCCCCCTGCCCTGCGCACCTTCCTGCTCACGCTGGCGGTGGTCGATGACCTGCTGGCCATTTCCATCATCGCCATTTTCTACACCGATGACCTGGCCTGGCTGCCGCTGCTCCTCGCGCTGCTGCCACTGGCGGCATTCGCGCTGGCAGTGCAGCGCGGGGTCCGCGCCTGGTGGGTCCTGATCCCGCTCGGCGCCACCGTCTGGGCATTGGTGCATGCCTCGGGAATCCACGCCACGGTGGCCGGCGTGCTGCTGGGCTTCATGGTTCCGGTGATTGCCACCCAGCGGGCGCATGTGCGCACCGGGAGCACCGAGCAGGGCGAAGTGATCCACGAAGGCCTGGCCGCCCACTTCGCGGACCGGTGGTCCATTCCCTCATCCATCATCGCCATTCCGGTGTTCGCCTTCTTCGCTGCCGGTGTTCCGGTCGGCGGCCTGTCCGGACTGGGCGAAGCGCTGGCCAGCCCGGTGGCACTGGGCATCATTGCCGGCCTGGTGCTGGGCAAGTCGATGGGCATCACCGCCGCCACCTTCCTGGTCACCAGGCTCCCGGGAATCAAGCTGGATGGCAGCATCAAATGGCCTGATGTGCTGGGGCTGTCCTTCGTGGCAGGCATCGGCTTCACCGTCTCCCTGCTGGTCGGCGAGCTGGCCTTCGGCCAGGGCGGCGAGGAAGCGCAGTACGTGAAGGTCGGGGTGCTGTGCGGTTCGCTGCTGGCCGCGGTCATCGGCGCGGCGCTGCTCGGGTCGCGAAATCGCGCGTACCGCGCGGCGGCCAAGACTGCTGCATAGCTAGCCCTGCTGCATCCTTCCTGCGGATGGATGCAGCAGGGCTGTTCGCCCGAATCAGGAGCGCGCGGTGATCGAATCGATGGCTTCGCGGGCATCTTCGGCCAGCTGCTGCGGCATCGGCGCGCTCTTGGCCGAGTCGGCTGCGGTCTTCTGCCCCTGGTCGCTGACGACGTACTGGCCGAAGGTCTTGGCCAGTTCCACGGTCTGCGGATCCTCGTAGCCGCTGCAGAACAGCAGGTAGGAGACCAGCACCATCGGGTACGCGCCGGCGGCGGTGGTCTTGCGGTCCAGCTCCAGAGCGATATCGTGCTCACCGCGGCCGTGGACCCGTTCCGATTCGGCCACTGCCTTGGCCGCTGATTCCCCGCTGACTGCCACGAATTCCTCGCCGACCTTCAGCTTCACCTTGCCCAGCGACTTATCCACCAGGGAGTCATCGGCATAGGTGACCGCGCCCACGGCGCGGGTCACGGTGGTCACCACACCGGCATTGCCCTGGGCCTTCTCCAGGCCGGTGGCATCCGGCCAGCCGCCATCCGGCTCGTGCGGCCAGGCTTCGGGAGCAACCGCATGCAGGTACTCGGTGAAGTTCTCGGTCGTGCCCGAATCGTCGGCGCGCGCCACCCCGGTGATCGGCAGGTCGGGCAGCTGGACCTGCGGGTTCAGCTGGGCGATGGCCGGGTCCTGCCAGGAGCGGATCTCACCGGAGAAGATCCTGGCGATCGTTGGGGCATCCATGTTCAATTCCTTGATGCCCGGCAGGTTGAAGGCAATGCTGATCGGGGAAATATACGCCGGGATATTGATCGCGCCCTGCGGGCCGCAGGTCTCGATGGAGCGCTGGACTTCCTCTTCCTTCAGGTAAGCGTCGGATCCGGCGAATTCGGTGCCGCCTGCCAGGAGCCCGGCGCGTCCGGCGCCGGAGCCCACCGAGGCGTACTGCACCTGGACCTGGGGGTGCATGGTGGAGAATTCGGTGGTCCAGGCGTTCATGGCGGAATTCTGCGCGGTTGATCCGCCGCCGGTCAGCGTGCCTTGGAGGCTAGAGCTATTCGATTCAGCGGCCTTGCGCTGCTCTTCTCCCAGCGGGTAGTCCGACCCGCAGCCCGAAAGCAGCAGGACCAGGCCCATGCTGGCAATCGCGGTGAAAGCGGCGGTTCGAGGCAGAGGTGGCCGGGCAGGTCCGGTGGTTCGCAAAACTTCTCCTGGGGTCCAATGTGAACGGCGGGTGTACTTGAAATTCCAGTGAATCATCATCCCTGCACTTTCCGAAATCATTCCCTGGCCACAGCCGATGAATACTCGGCGGGCCCGCGGGCGTTGAACTGTGTTTCCCAGTCTCCTAATCCCCGCCGGTGCCAGTTGCCGAGTCGATAGCAGCGAGGTCCTGCGTCGCCGGCCCCTCCAAAACTTCCCCGGCCGGACTGAACCTGGACCCGTGCAGCGGGCAATCCCAGGATTTCTCCGCGTCATTCCACGACAGCACGCCACCTAGATGAGTGCAGATCCCGGACACCCGGCAGGTGGCCCCGACCATTGTGGACACGGCGACCGGGCGCAGGCCCTCGCGCAGCACCAGACCTTGGCCCTCGGCGGGCGGAGTCCGCTCCTCGCCAAACACGCCGCCTGCATCCTGCGCGGCGCCCTTGCCTGCTTCGCCAAGCAGCGAGCGTTTCCATCCCTCTACGAGTTTTCCAGCAACCCGGGAGTTGATCTTCGCCCCGGCGACCAGGTCGGCCGGGGTGGTCGCGCGCTGCGACAACGCCTGCGTCCAGGCGATATTTCCGCCGAGGATGTTCGCGCTGAGCTGGAGGGCGGCGGCAATCGCATTGGCCATCCCCCACTTGTTGTAGCCCGTGGCCACATGGATGTTCCCTCCCCCGCGGGGCAATTGGCCAACGAACGGAACCATATTGGCCGATCTGTAGTCCTGCGCCGACCATTGGCCGGCGAGTTCGGCCCCGGGGAAATGCCTTCTGGTCCAGATATCCAGGTCCTTGAGCTGGCCGAGCTCGGAGAGCTGCTGGCCCACCGGATGGCCGTTGCCGCCCACCAGCAGCAGCTCCTGCCCGTCGAGAGGAACCGTCCGCAGCGAACGTGCTGGCTGGTCGATGGACAGGTACATTCCCTGGGGCAGCGCACCGGCGGCTGCATCAATTCGATACGCGACCACGTAGGAGCGCGATGGCTCGACTTTGGCGAAATACAGTCCCCGATCCAGGATGGGGATACCCGTGGCCAGGATGACCTGCTGGGCACGGTTCTCGCCTTGGCTGGTATGCACTGTGGCCAGGGCGCCGGCGCTGGCATCACGCACCCTGACGCCATCGACGATTCTGCCCCCGCGCGAGCGCAGGTCGCTGGCCAAGGCCTGGAGCACTTCCATGGGGTTGAATTGCGCCTGGCCAGGCAGGGCCAGCGCCGCGGCCACGGGAAACGGCAATCCGATGTCCGGGCCGCACCAGCTGGCCTCCACCCCGGCGCTGCGGGCTGCCTCGGCTTCCTTCTCCAGACTGGCACGTCCGGATTCGGCTTCGGTGTACGTGTAGGCATCCCGCCGCTGCACGGCGACATCCCGCTCCTCCAGATAGCGCAACAACCACGACTGCCCTTCGAGATTCCCCTGGACATAGGCGTCCACAACCTCTTGGGAACAATGCTCCCGGATCCCGGAGAGCACCGTGCCCTGCAGCAAGCTGAGCTTCGCGGTGCTCGCTCCTGTTGTTCCGGCCCCGGCGAACCTGGCTTCGAGTACCGTGACGCTCAATCCGGCCCGGCTCAGCAGCACGGCGGTGGCCAGCCCGGTCAGCCCCGCGCCTACGACGATGGCGTCATAGGTTGCGCCCGGCTGGAATTGGCCGGTGCCACCGGAAGAACGCTTCGCCTGCCATAACGACTCCATCATCGCTTTCTCCTCTTGCTCAGTTTGCTGCCGCACCCTGATTCCACGGTATGCACAAGCGCCGAGGTTCGGTACGGCCACGAAAAATTAGGCGAATTCACCCAGCTTGGCCAGCAGCCGCGGCCCGCCACGGCCGCCTTGCCGATCCCGGAGGCTGATTTGCGCTGCCGAGGAAACTTAAGTGATAATGATTCTCATTATGACTCTTGAAGAGCCCGGGCTCGCCCGCCAGCCCCGCGCCCCACTGCCGCCCAGCCCGGCCTTGTGCCTGCGTAACGCGCGCCTGGGACTGCCCGGCGCCGCCAGCCCGCTGCTCGACGTCGAGGAGTTCATGCTTCTTCCCGGCGAGCGCGTGGTCATCACCGGCCCCTCGGGTGCTGGCAAGTCGCTGCTGCTGTCGATGATCACCGGGAACTGGGCACCCGGACTGGAATTCACCGGAACCCGCACTCCCGGATCAACGCGCATCGGCTACATCCCGCAGCGCGGCCAGGACGCCCTGCATCCGCTGCTGCCGCTGGGACGGCAACTGCGCAAGGCCACCGGCGCCAGCGCGCAGCAAGTCCGCGGCATCCTGCAAGACGCCGGGCTGGGCGATCCGCAGCTGCTCGCACGACGTCCCGCAGAACTCTCCGGAGGGCAAGCACAGCGCGCCGCCATAGCCCTGGCCGTGCTCAGCCAGGCCCCGGTGATCCTTGCCGATGAACCGACCAGCGCCCTGGACCACACCGCCCGGGACCTCATCCTGGAACTGCTGGGCACCCTGCTGGGCCAGCAGCAGGCCCTGGTGCTGGTCACCCACGACGCGGCAGTTGCCCAGGCGCTGGCCACCCGGCACCTGGTCCTGGACTCCGGGAAGATCGCCAGCACCAGCGCGCCCCGGCTGGAACGGGTACCGGCTTGAGCATCCCCGCCTTGGAAGTATCCGCGCTCAGCGCACTGCGCGGGCACGGCGCAGCCCGCCGCCTGGTCCTGGAGCCCCTTGGCTTCACGCTGGCCCCGGGCGAATCGGTGGCCGTCACCGGGCCATCCGGCGCCGGAAAATCCACCCTTGCCGACATCGTGCTGGGCCTGGAACTGCCGGACTCCGGAGAAATCCGCGTGCTGGGCCAGCACTGGAGCGCACCGAAGCGCAGCCACGCGCCAGCACGCCGCCGGCTGGTCCAGGGCGTGCCCCAGGATCCTGCCGCCGCCTTCGTGCCGCGCTGGAGCATCCGCACCTCGCTGCAGCAGGCCATCCACCGGCTGGCTCCCCCAGCCGGCCCCGGAACGGGCATCGACCGGGCTGCCGAGCTGGCGCAATTCGACACGGCACTGCTGGATCGGCGCCCGCACCAGCTCTCCGGAGGACAGTTGCAGCGGGCCGCGCTGGCCCGCGCCGTGGCAGTGAACCCCTCGGTGCTGGTGGCGGACGAGCCGACCAGCGCCCTGGATCCGGACACCGCCCAGGCAGTCGCCGGCCAGCTGCTCTCCACCGCCGCCAACTCGGGCATTGCCTTGCTGCTGATCACCCATGACCCGCAGCTGGCCGCGCAATGCTCGCGCTCCATCGCCATCCGCCCACCGTCCCGATAACCCGCCCACCAGCTGATCACCCATCACCGATCACCCATCCCCAAGGACCTCGCACCCATGAATCGACCCCGCCCCAAGACCCTGGCTTTGCTCACCATCCCGCTGGCCGGGGCACTTGCCCTCAGCGGCTGCTTCTCCGCGGCCGCCGAGCAGGCCGGAAGCACCGACCGCATCTCCGTAGCCCACATGCAGCCGCCCCGCTCCGGGCTCAGCCCGCTCAGCGACGACGCGTTCAAGCTCTCGCGCTGGTCCACCGCCGAAACCCTGGTCAATCTCGACGCGTCCGGGGACGCCCAGCCGGCATTGGCTACCAGCTGGGAACGCAGCGGCGAGCTAGCCTGGGACTTCGAGATCCGCGAAGGCGTCAGCTTCCACAACGGCCAGCCGCTGACCGCCCAAACGGTGGCGAACTCCTTGCAGCGGGCCATCGACTCGACCCCGGTGCCGCGCATCCTGAACGGAACCGCATTGAAGGTCGCGGTGCGCGGGGAGCACGGACTGCGGATCACCACCGCGGACCCCGACCCGCTGCTGCCCCAGCGGCTCTCCAGCCCGCAGCTGGCCATCTTCGCCGCCGAAGCCTACACCGCCAACGGGGTGGATCCGGCCGGCCACGGCACCGGCCCCTTCCAGATCGTGGACGTAGACGGGATTTCCGGGGCCACCCTGGACCGGTACGAGGGCTACTGGGGCGAAAAGGCCGCAGCCTCGGGCATCGACGTGAAGTTCGTGCCCGATGGCACCGCCCGCGCCGCCGCGCTGCGCACCTCGGAAGCAGATGTCATCGAGGCCATCCCCGCCGGGCAGGCCGCCACGGTGGACCAGGAGCTGCTCACCGAAGTGCCGATGCCGCGCACCAACACGCTGTACCTGAACACCGAGAAGGGCCCGTTCGCCGACCCGGCGGTGCGCGCCGCGGCCCGCGAAGCCATCGACCGGGCGGCCATCGTGGAGTCGGTGTACGAGAACCGCGCCGATATAGCCGAGGGCCTGCTCGGCCCGGCCCTGCCCTACGCCGCCGGGCTGCGCGATTCTGGAGAATACCGGCAGCTGCTGGCCCAGCGTGCCGAACCAGCCAAGGTCAAGGACGTGGAAATCACCCTGGGCACCTTCACCGACCGCGCCGAACTGCCAGAAGTCGCGGTGATCCTGGAGCAGCAGCTGGAAGCGGCCGGATTCATCGTGAAGCAGGATGTGCGCGAATACCAGTACATCGAGGCCGACGCACTGGACGGCGCCTTCGATGCCTTCATCCTCTCGCGCGCCACCGTGCTGGATTCCGGGGACCCGGTCGCGTACTTCGCCTCCGACTTCACCTGCGAAGGCGGCTTCGCCATCGCCCAGCTCTGCGACAAGGACGTGGACCAGGCCATCGCCCGGGCCTCGGAAACCGAAGCCGGGGAACAGCGCCAGCAGCAGATCATGCTGGCCGAAGCCCGGATCCTGGGCACCGACGCGGCCATCGCGCTGCTGCACGAACGCGTGATCCAAGGCGAGGGCCCCGCCGTGCGCGATGCCGCGCAGGATCCGCGCGAACGCGAGCTGATCACTGCGCAGACCCGCCTGGACAGCGAGCAGGAGCCGCAACGCTGATGAACTGGTTCGCCCTGAAGGCGCGGCGCCTCTCCTGGCCGTCCTTCGCATCCTGCCTGCTCAGCGCGCTGGCCCTGCTGCTGGTAGCCGGCGCGCTGCCCTGGCTTTCGCGCACGGACCCGGCCGCCGCGGTGCTGCGCGCACGCTATGCCGAACTGGAACCCACCGAGCAGGCGTTGGCCTCCGTGCGCGCGCAGCTGGGCCTGGACCAGGGCCCGCTGGCCACCAGCCTGCACTGGTGGTCCGGGGTGCTGCACGGGGATCTGGGCAGCTCCTGGGTCAGCGGGGCAGAAATCGCTCCCGGCGCCTGGCGGGCCCTGTCGGTCTCCGCCACGCTCACCGCCTTCGCCACCATCATCGCGCTCGCCGTGGCCTTCGCCCTGGTGCTGCCCGCCGCGCTGCGCGTGCTGCGCAACCGGCAGCATTTAGGTTCCGGGCCGCTGGGCGTGGCGCTGACCGCCTTGCCCGAATTCCTGCTGGCCAGCTTGCTGCTGGTACTGGTGGCGGTGCAGCTGCAATGGCTTCCGCCCTACGGGTGGACCGGGCTGGACACCGCGATCCTGCCCGCGCTGGCCCTGGGCATCCCGGCCGGCGGATTACTCGGCCGGCTGCTGGCCGACGCCATCGCCTCGGTGGCCGCCGAACGCTGGGCCGGGATCTGGCACCTGGCCGGAGCTCCGGCGCCGGCCATCCTCTCCGGGGTGCTGCGCCGGGCCGCCGCGGCAGTCATCGACCAGCTCGGCCTGGTGTTCATCGGCTTGCTCGGCGGCGCCGTGGCCGTAGAGCAGGTCTTCGCGGTGCCCGGACTTGGCCGCTATCTGCTCGGGGCGGCCAATGCGCAGGATATTCCCGCCTTGCAGGCCGGGCTGCTGCTGATGGCGGGATCGGCGCTGCTGATCGGAATGCTCACCGCAGCGGCCCGGCGCGCGCTGCGCGGCGGCGCCCTGCCCGCAGGATCGCTGCCAGCCCCGCCCGAGGCGCGCGGCAACGGCAGGATCCAGCGCTGGACTGCGGCGATCACCTGCACCGCGCTGCTGGCCATCCTGGCTTTCGGACTGCCGCGCGACCCCTACACCCTTGCCTTCCAGAGGCTGCAAGCCCCGGGGGCCGGTTTGCCATTCGGCGCCGATTCCAGCGGACGGGATCTGCTGGCCCGCGTGGCCCACGGAACCTTGGGCACGGTAGGCCCGGCGCTGGTGATCGTGGCCTGCGCAATCCTGATCGGCCTGCTGCTAGCGGCAGCAGGCGAGATCTCGCGCGGGCCGGCGGTAATTGCCAACGCGACTCCGCCGATTCTGGCCGGGGTGGTCATCGCGGCCCTGCTGGGCCCGTCGGTGGGCGGTGCGGCGCTGGCCGTGCTCTGGGTCAGCTGGCCTCCGCTGGCCACGCATGCTGCCTCGCTGCTGGACGAAGCCCGGGCCATGCCGCATATCCGCTGGCTTCCGCTCTCCGGGGTGCCGCGCGGCCGGATCTGGGTCCAGCATCTGCTGCCCGCGGTGCTTCCGGCCCTGCTGAGGCACGGGATGCTGCGGCTGCCCGGGGTGGCACTGGCCTTGGCCGCCCTCGGCTTCCTCGGGCTCGGCGCGCAGCCGCCCACCCCGGAGTGGGGCCTGCTGCTGGCCGAAGGCATCGGCTATGTCGAGCGGGCTCCGTGGACTGCCATCGCCCCGGCCACCGCGCTGGTGCTCACTTCCGTGTGCGCGGTGGCGCTCGCCGGAATCCCGGCGCCGCAGCGTACCGGCACCCGAGGCGCGGCAGCGCAGCAGGATTCGGCGGCCGGGAACACTCCGGTGCCGGTGAGCTGAAAGCGGGCCTAACCCGGCCTTGAAGAGAAGAAATGGAGCCTGGGGCAACGCGGGATATTGAACTGAGTTCCGAAAGTTGGACTAGCTAAATAATAGGCCTGCTTCAGGCTGCAAGGGTATGGCATCGATATTCCATCGGCGCCATGCCCTTCAGTCGTTCCTGACGTCGATTCGTGACTCTTCTATATCTTGTCAAGCCGTTTCTTGAACCCTTCTTTCCTAAGCCGAGACCGTCAGGATTCTGAACACTCTGCGGGCCAGATAACGCTTGACGCACCGTCGGATCTCCTTGTCGGTTTTGCCCTCGGGCCGACGTTTCTCGACGTAGTCGCAGGTCTCTGAGTCATAGGTCATTCTGGTCATCGCAGCCATGTGCAGGGTGCTGTTGAGCCTCCTATCGCCGCCTCGGTTTAGCCGATGCCGCACAGTGTTCCCTGATGATGCGTGGATGGGGTTTACACTGGCCAAGCAGGCGAAGTCAGCGTCGCTATGGACCCGTCCTCCGTGTGACCATGCCACGAGGCATTTCGCCGCAGCCACTGCCCGGAATCCCTTTTCCTTGAGCAAGGGTGCGGTCTCGCTGACCTTGACCAACTCGTCAAGCTTCTGTTTGTTGGACTTCAGTTGCCCATCCAGATCCTGAATATGCTTGGCCAGACGGGCCGCTTCGGACCGGGCGATATTCAACGCCAGTTCTTCCTCGCGCTCACGCCACCGGGAGATCTCCTCGATCTGCACCGCAGTGAGCTTCCTGCGTGCATCGATTCCGAGGTCGTTGCTTCGCGCCAAGGCATTCAAAGCGTTGATCGAACGGGTGCGGCCCTTGGACATGGATTCGCGAGCGGTCACTAGAATCCGTAGACCCTGGCGGATCCCTTCATTCAGGCGGGGACGGCGCAAATTTTCCACCGTCAACGGCAGCACGGCCATGGCCATCCGGTGGGAGTCCAAGGCGTCTGATCTTCCGACGCCGCGATTCTTCTTCGCATCCATGCGCGGTGCCTCTGCGATGGAGAATCCATGAGCAGCCACGATGCCTGTGAGGATCGCCCCGTAGGTCGCTGCGCCCTCGATAACCCAGAGAGTGTCGGCATCGGCGTTGGTTCGACGGGCAACCCATTTGATGGCGCGGTTGATGCCGGTTGCGGTGGTGGGGAACGATTGCGTATCCAGCAATGCGCCGATGCTGGAATCAAGGATTGCGTAGACGTGGTTTCGTGCGTGGGTGTCGACACCTACGACAAATGGGTGGCAATGAGAGACGATAGACAAAGCGGTCACCGTGCTTTTCCTTTTGTGATGGACATGATTGGTGGCCGTCATTGGCCGGTGCCAGTCCGGGTAGGAATCACGACGGAACAGAACTGTGAGGGGTCACACCCGCGAGGGTGGACAATCTTCTAATGAAGCTACCGCAGTGGGCCGGACAGGTACAAAGGTTGTTGACTTTTACAGTCCAACTTTTGGGGAGCAGTTCATATTCCGCGCTGCCCCAGGCTCCATAGAATTTTCCGGGACTATCGCCCCATCGCCAAGCTGGCCTAGTGGACGGCCATTTCGCTGTTGCCGTGCAGTATTCCGGTGGGTAATCCCAGGCTCACCGGCTGCGGCGTATCCTTCACTTGGGGTTTCCAGCAGCCGGCGGGCGGCGGCATCAATGTTGAAACGCCATGGGGAGAACAGCTTGATGTGGGCCCGCCCTCTTTACCCTGTCCTGACATCTATGCCAGGGGTCGTTGTCAGGACCGCCGCGATTATCATCGCCGAGACCTCCGGCAAAAACTTCGCCAGCACCGCGGCACTGGCCTCCTACGCTGGACTAGCGCCAACCACGAGGCAGTCGGGAACTTCAATCAAGTCCGAGCGCGTCAGCCATTCAGGTAACAAGCGGCTCAAGCGAGTGCTCTTCCTCTCGGCGTTCGCCTCCATCCGCTTTGATCCGATAAGCCGAGAATACTATGACCGGAAACGAGCCCAGGGAAAATGCCGCAACCAAGCGTTGATCACGTTGGCGCACCGACGCCTCACGGTCTTGTTTGCCATGATCCGGGACGGGTCGCTCTATGACATTCCGGAGCTGAAAATTGCTTGACTCAGAACATAGGGGCACCCCCGAACCAGTCCACGTTCCACCAGGCCACCCACCACAGCGCTGGTGTTGCTTTGGCGCATACCCAATTGTGCTGCCAAGGCTGTCAGCGTCATACCAGCGTCGCTGTGGATGCTCAGGATCGCCGGCATTGCCGAGGCAGGGAGCGGTTCAAACACAGCTAGGGACGGAAGAGTCCGGTTGATGGTCCGAGACAGGTCATGCAGGTGGCCGGCTTCCAGCAATGCCGAGATTTCTCTCTGGGTCAGGCCTCGTATTGCCGCGTTTTGAGCATCGCTAAGTCAATGACGAGCATTTCATTCAGCTCCAATCGTCGTGCTGATCCCGCATTAATAGTTTGCTCCAGTGAATCATGCAAAGTCTTGGCATGGTCATGCTTCCCAAGGAAGTTCAACATTGGTGTACATACCTTCTAACGGAGCTGGCACGCACTTCCGAAAAAGTCACTCGGTCCAGGCCTGCGGCGAGCGCCGTATCCCGCATTTAAAGTTCCACGATCCACAGGCTGTACCGGGCGCGCAATGGTCTCCCCGCAGCCGACACGATGTGTGGAGACCATTGGTGCAATCGTTCGCGTGGCATCACTTCGGAGTCCGCAGCCCTCGGATGCTCCTGCCATCAGGAAACCCTTGAAGTTGACACGAAAAGGCGCAAGTTGCTGGTGAACCAAAACGTGGTTCACCAGCAACTTGCGCCTTGGTTGTACTCAGCGGTGTCGGCGTCATGCTCTGGCACAGGCTAGGACATGGCCGCCTGTCTCTCCTGAGCAAAGCGGGCGTATTGCCGCAACAACTCAGGATCGTCCACTGCGCCGAGATCCGCAACCATTTCCAGATGTGCTCCTTGCACAAGCCGCTTGACCGGCACCTCGAGCTTCTTCCCGGTGCGCGTATGCGGAATTCCCGGCATGAAGACAATCTCGTCGGGCAGGTAGCGCACTGAAAGATGCTCGCGGATAGATTTGGTAATCGCCTCGTGGCCGGCCTCCGGTGTGGTCCCCTCGGCCAGCTGGACGAACAATGGCATGTAGTAATCGGTGCCCAACTCGGCTCCAACCACCAAGGCCTCGGCGACTTCTGGCAGAGCTTCAACCACCGCGTAGATGTCCGCCGAACCGAGACGCAGCCCATTGCGGTTCAACGTCGAGTCCGAACGTCCGTGGATCAGGATCCCGCGTTTGGTGAATTCGATGAAGTCCCCATGGCGCCACATTCCTGGATAAATCCCGAAGTAGCTCTCATGGTAGCGGCTGCCGTCATCACCCCAGAAGCTCAGCGGCATCGAAGGCATTGGCGCGGTCACTACCAGCTCGCCCTTACCTGTGGTCGGGTTGCCCGCTTCGTCCCAGGACTCCACACGCACCCCGAGAGCCGGAGCCTGGATGTAGCCAACGTGCACCGGAAGTGTCGGGGATCCTCCAACAAAGATGGAGGCGATGTCGGTGCCTCCGCTCATGGAGGCCAGCCAGATATCACCCACATGAGAGTAGACCCAGCGATACCCGTCGGCCGAGAGCGGTGAACCGGTAACCTGCAGGGATTTCAGCGCGCGCAGGTCGTGCTCGCGCATCGGCACCAGCTCGGTCTTCGCGCAGGAGTGGACGAATCCTGCGCCTACGCCGAGCACGGCAACCCGTTCGGAGGCGGTGATCTGCCACACCCGATCGAGCGACGGGAAAGTCGGGTTTCCGTCGACCAGCACCGCCGTTGCCCCGACACCCAGAGCGGAGACGATGGCATTCCACAGCACCCAGCTGGTCGAGGCCACGTTCAAATAGCGGTCCCCGGGACGCAGGTCCGAGTGGATGAGGAGCATCTTCATTTCCTCAAGCAGCGCCCCTCCGTGCCCGTGCAGGATACCCTTGGGGATGCCTGTGGTCCCGGAGGAGAACAGGACCCACAGCGGGTGGCTGAACTCGACGTCTTCGAAAACAAGTTCCGCCGGCGTTGACACCGCCTGCGCCCAGTGCACGGCGGGGGCCTGAGTGGGAACGGTCGGCACAGAGGTATGGCGGTCCACCCAGATCACGTGCTCTACGGTGGGCAGCTGGGCAAGGATTTCCTCCAGTTCCGCGCGGCGATCCCGATCCTTGCCGCCGAGCATGTAGCCCGGCGCCGCGATGAGGACCTTGGGATCAAGCTGGGCGAACCGGGAAACGATCGCGCCTGGCCCGAATTCCGGTGCGCAGACAGACCACACGGCACCGAGCGAGGCAGCAGCGAGCAGTCCGGTCACGGCCTCCGTGACGTTCGGCAGGATTGCCACGACCCGGTCCCCGCGGCCCACGCCGCGGGAGCGAAGGTGCGCGGCCAGCGCGGCTACCTCGTGCCGCAACTGCTCGAAGGTGACCTCCTGCCGGGTTCCGTCTTCGCTGATGCCAATCAGCGCGAGGCCCTCGTGGCGTTCCAGCAGGTGCCGGGCGAAGTTCAGCGTGCGTCCAGGGAACCAGCGCGTGTGCGGCATCGGATCGCTAGTGCGCACAGGCCCTGCAACTCCGCCGAACTCGACACCGGCAAACTGGGCGAAAAGTTCCCAGAACCGTTCGGGCTCATCCACCGACCACGCCCACAGTTCGTCGTAGCTGGTACCGGTGTTGATACCTTGCTCGCCGACGAAGGCCGCGAAGCGGCCCACTGCGGTCTGCACAGCGTCTTCAGGCGCCGGTTGCCAGATCACTTCGCCGTCTGCGGCACGGGCGTCGGTGATCATGCGCTCTCCATGGATCGGGCGGCAGCCTGTCGCTGCTCGGCGATCTGCGCAGCGGATTGCGGTTCGGTTCCGATGAGGACAAAAAGGACCCGGGCCGTTTGCTGCGTGCGGTTGGACCAGGCGTGGCTGGTAGCGCGCTGGATTGCGACGTCTCCGGCCCGCATCGTGGCCTCCCCCTCGTCAACCAGGAGAGTGATTTCTCCTTCCAGAACTACCGCGTAATCCAAGGATTCGGTGCGGTGGAACCAGAAGTGCTTTCCCCCGCTGCGTTCGGCACCCGCATCGGCTTCTTCGTGACCATCCAGCTCGTCAAAAATCGCCGAGTTGGCATCCTTGGGGTACACAGAATCTGGCGGAAAATCTGCGATCCGCATAATCGTCTCTCCCGGAGCCGGGAAACTTGGAATCTCGGTGTCGGCACCGGCCATGTCAGTGTCGCTGACGTGGTCGATGATACCGGCCTTGGTCATCCACGGAACAGTGGCTCCAAAGCCTGGAATCGTGTCCGAGGAGAAATGGTGCGGTGCGTCTGCGTCCGACAGGATGACGGCGAGACCTTGGTCATTGTGTCCGGTAACTACCCGGCGAACTGGTGGGCGGGACATTACGCGACCCAGTTTTCGTGCGGGTACTGGCGTGGTTCTGGCCACCAAGGGGCCTTTTCGCGTTCGGCCGAGATTGGGGTTCGCAGCGTGCCAACGCCCTCTAGCTCGAGCTCAATGACGTCGCCCGGCTGCAGGAACGTGCCGATTTCAACGCCCGCGCCGAATCCCATGGTGCCGGAACCGATGAGGTCCCCTGGCTGCAGGCGGTCCGAGATTGAAACATAAGCAAGAAGTTCTGCTGGGGTGTAGACGAAGTCCTCCACCTTGGTCTCGGAAAGTACCTTGCCGTTGACCCGGACCTGGCCTTTGAGGCCTTCAATGGATTTGATTTCGTCCATTGTGGTGACCCATGGACCGATGCCGTAGCCGAAGTCCTTGCACTTCTGCGGGCCCATGCCGATGGGCATTTCCGCGCCCTGGATGTCGCGGGCGCTGAAGTCGTTGAAGACGGTGATGCCGAAGAGATGGTCCATCGCGTTATCCGGCGTCAGGTTGCTGCCGGACTTTCCCACGACATAGCCAATCTCCAGTTCCCAGTCCAACTGTTCGGTGAAATCCGGGTAGGGCAGTTCCTGGTTATGTCCGTAGGACATTGCAGTGGTGCCCTTGAAGAAGCCCGGGCGGTCATAGATCGAGCGTGCCGGCTGCGACTTGGCAACAATCCGGTGGAAGTTCTGGATGTGCTTCTCAAAGGTCAGCCCGTCACGGATGACCGGGGAGTCAACGGCCGCGCGCCAAGAGACTTCATCAATGGCAAAAGAAGCATCATCGGCTGCAGCCAAGGCGTCGTGTGCTGCGTCAAGGAAGATGGAACCTCCCCCGATTCCCGCGGCCAGGCTTCCGGAAAGCACCGCCAGAGCAAGTGCTCGGGCGCGCTCTGGTTCGGCACCTTTGCGCTGCAAGGTCAGTGCATAGGCCCTTGCCAGGTCGATAACTCGGCCTGAGTCCGGCTCGGCGGCAACCAGGCGAATCTGTTCGCCATCGGGGGTGTCTACTGCAATGCGTCCAAATTTCATGGTTTCTCCTGATTAGTAATAGATTCGATACGTACAGTATCGCATTGTGCTTAGGGAAATGCAATGCTTCAAAAACTCATGGATCAGCTGGCCCGCAGCAGCGGCCCGGTTTCGCACAATTCCGCCAGCGGCTTGCGGCCTGAGAGCATTCCCAGTCCACGGCGAATCTGCGTAAGCAGCTCCCGGCCTATGGGATCCACCGTTAATCTCCTCGCCCGCGCAGCCCATGCAGTTGCCGCGGCGGCCTGATAGCCATGACGCTCAAGGAGCGCTACGCCGGCTTGCGCGTCCATCGATTCACCGGCCGCGGCACCGCGTGCCAGCGCACCCAAGTATCCGGTGAGCTCCTCGGATCCCAATAACTCAGTACGCACCACCAGACCTTGGCCCGGCAGCTGCGGCAGAAGTTCGTTCACCTCCGACACACAACTCATACCGGCTTGCTCAGCAAGCTTGTCGAATGGCGGACCGAGCAGACTCGCGTCGATTTCTTTAGCCAGCAGTGCTTCAAATCGTTCGCGTACCCCGCCGATCACCACATAATCCACGTCGATTCCTGCGCCGCCCAGCAGATGCCGTGCAAGCAGGGCAAAACCGTTATCCGGGGCGTCCACGGCGAACCTGCATCCAGCCAGATCCGCCATAGTTGCCATCTCGTCACGCGCATAGATGCCCAGCGGGGTGGTCGCCTCGACTTGAGCAATGAGACGCACGTCGGCACCGGCCCGGTCCCATTCGAACAAGTTGTCCATGGCGGTGATGGCCACATCGATGGTGCCGTCCAGCAGCCCGGCGAGCTGCTCCGCGCTGGAGATGGTCCGGGTGGACTGCACCTCAATCTTTTCCAGGAATCCCAGCTCGGCCGCCAGCAGATAGGGTACCGGCGGTACGAAGTGGCTTTGGCGCAGTATCACCAGGCGGCCCCACCGGCTGCGGCAACCGCGGCCGGACGGTCTGCGTACCAGGGAGGCAGCTGCCCGGAAGGGCCGCGGACCGTCGAGCGCTGGGTGCCGAGACTGGTGATCTCCGCTTCCATCACATCTCCATCGCGCAGGAATCGGCCCCAGTGCGATCCGTTGCCCGCAGGCGAACCGGTGATCAGCACATCCCCGGGCTGCAGTACTGCAACCGAGGATGCGTAGGCGATCAGGCTCGGGATGTCGAAGAGCAGGTCATCGGCCAGGGCATCTTGCATCAGCGTGCCATTGAGGCTCAACTGGATTCGCAGCTTTGCCGGGTCCGGCACATACCGCTTCGGCACCACATAGGGACCAGTGGGGAAGAATGTCGGCCGGTTCTTCGACCGGAACCAGTCGGTACCCATCATCGCGATGTCGGTGCGCGGCACGAGAGCGCGCGAGGTGACATCGTTGACGATGGTGTACCCGGCGACGTAATCCATGGCATCTGCTGCCGCAACCCGGTGCGTCTTGCGGCCGATGACCACACCTAGCTCCAGCTCCCAGTCGACGTTGCCGCCGACATCGGGCAATTGCACGTCGTCATAGGCGCCGCAGACAGCCGAGGGTATCCCGGTCCAGACATATGGATCACCTGTACGGCCGCGTTCATCGATTTCGGCCGCGGCGTCGGCCGCCAATTGATTCTCGTCGGCACCTTCTTTCCCCAGCTTGTGGGCAACGCTCATCTGAATGACGTGCTCACGATAGTTGGCCCCGGCGGCGATAATGGTGCCCACCGGCTGCACCGGTGGGTGCACCTTCAGGCCCTTGAGCGCACGGCCGCCGGCGGCGGCCGTGTCAAGCTGCTCGAGCGCATCCAGGTGGGAATCCCACTGGGCGAAAAGATCCCCGATCCGGGTGATGCCCGGCAGCACGCTGCGCAGGTCCACGACCCGGTCCCCAAAGACGGCCCCGGGAAATTGCTCCGTGCCATCTTCGAAGGTGCCCAGCTTAAATCCGCTGATGCGAGTTTCCCTCATGAGTCCCCCATGTTCCATGATGTTCTTGCCTATACCGGTGGCGGGACGAAAAGACCCTTGTCCTTGTCGTTGAACATTTCCTTGGCAATGAATTCATCCATGTCCCCGCCGGTGCCCCACTGGTCCGAGGTCATCGGATCAGAAGTGTCGTAAATGCTCGGGTGCCAGGTGTCCTCATCGATCGAATCAAGTTCGGTGGTGAATTCCATGGTGTTGCCGTTGGGATCATGGAAGTAGGTGAAGGTGTTGTCCCCGGCGCTGTGCCGTCCCGGACCCCAGATCTTCTTGAATCCCGAACGCAGCAGCTTGCCGCTACCGCGCATGTACTCGTCGATCCCGCGCAGTTCGAAGGACGCGTGCTGCAGCGAGGCGTGCGGGCCGCGGGCAATGGCAATGGAGTGGTGCTGCGAGTTGCATCGCAAGAAGTAGAACAGATCCCCCATGTGCGGGTGGTTCAGCGTGTCCGAGAGCCGGAAGCCCAAGTGCTGCTCATACCAAGCGAGCATCTTCTCCGGTTCCGGCGAGTTGAGCACCACGTGGGATAGGCGCACCGGGATGGCTTCGCGTTCCTCGATCTTGCGGTGCTTGCGCACCTCGACATCCGAGGAGACCTCGATGGTTCGTCCTTCCAGGTCGAAGAAGCGGAAGCCGTATCCCCCGCCAAGCGTTTTGAGGTCATCGGGTTCGCCGATGAGCTTGACCCCTTTGGCAATGAGGTCAGAGGCAAGCTGGTCCACCGCGGCATTGTCCGCAGCGCCGAACGCGACCATGTCAAGACGCTTTTCTTCGGCCTCGCGCACGCGGACCGAGTATTGTTCCGGGGACCCCTCGGCGGCAAAGTACGTGACTCCGCCGTCGTCCTGCATCTCGGTCAATCCCCAGTGGTTCTTGTAGAAGTCAACCTGTTTTTTGTAATCGGGCACCGCGATATCGAAGTGGCGCAGGTGTGTGATTGGACTGAAGGCCATGATGTTCTCCTGTAATTCTTTCCGCCTGGGCGGAGGTGTGTCTTGAGAATTTTTGGGCTAGAGGTTCGCCGGCACGTCGTGGCCGACCTTCGGGATGCTGGCAGCGATGCGTTCGAGTGCTTCGGGGGTATCCCCGAGGCCCAGGATGTAGCGGTCCGGACGGACCACCACGACCTCGGCGCTGGCGGCCTCAAGAATCCGGCCGACCTTGGCAGAATCGAACAAGACGACAACAAAATCGTTGTCCTCGAGCTGGCTGCGCAGCACAGCCGGCACGGCGGAGTAGATCTCTGGGGTTGTTGCCACCAGGAAGCGGGAACCGACCATGTCATCCAGGCGCACCCCGTCGGCGAGGATCGGCTGCGTGGCCAGATGTCCGGCGCGGCTGTCGATTTCCCCCTCGTGCAGGCCCGGTCCCAGCGGGGGTGCGACGGGTGCCGAGGCCGCGGGATTTGCGCGGATGAAGGCATCGCGCTGCTTGGCGACTTCGGCATCGGTGGTCTGCAGGAAGCCCGCGGCATTGGCAGCCTGCTCCACCCAGAACCGTGCGTGCGGCAAGCGTTCTGACTCGTAGGTGTCAAGCAGGCTGTCATCGGCAGCGCCGCGCTTGACTGCGTCCAGCTTCCAGACCAGATTGGCGACGTCGCGCATTCCGGCACACAGGCCCTGCCCGAAGAGCGGCGGAGCCTGGTGGGCTGCGTCGCCGGCCAGGAAAATGTTGCCGGCACGCCACCGCTGGGAAATGCGTCCGCGGAATGTGTAGGTCGCCAGGCGGTCTGCAGTGAATTTACCTGCCGGCAGCACGCCGCGGCTGAGGCGCTCGAGGCCCGCCGGAGTAGTAATTTCCTCGGGGTCATCCCCCGGCATGAGCATGAACTCCATGCGCACACGTTTGCCGGGGAGCCGTATCCACAGCGCAGGGCGGCTATGGTGGCCCAAGAAGATCATGTCCGAGGACAATCCGGGGCTGTCTTCAAGGATCCCATCGGCGACCAGCCACTGCGCATCTTCGCCGATTTTTTCGGTTTCGATGTTCAGCGCTTTGCGGCTCTGCGAGCGGGCCCCATCAGCTGCGATGGCCCAACGGGCCCGGATCAAGGATTCTTCGCCGTCCGCGTTCTGCACCGCAACTTCGACGCCTTCGCCAACATTGCGCACTGAAAGCACCGTCATGCCGCGGCGCAGCTCAACGCTTGGCAGCTCCTCTACGACCTCATGCAACAAGCATTCGATCTCAGGCTGGTGGAAGGTCAAATCGTCGTGCCATCCCTGCGCCCCGAGCTGGCCGGTTGGCACGGCAATCAGAACTTCGCCCGCCTCGTTCTCGATATGCATCGAGGCCATCGGCAATGTGGCCTTGGCGAAGCGCTCTGCCACTCCCAAGGATTGAAGAGTACGGAAGATCTCTCCATCAAAGTGCACGGCGCGTGCCGTCGGCCACGCCTGAATCTCGCGCTCTACTCCGACGGCACTAAGGCCGGCGCGGCCCAGCAAGGCCAGGGCAGTAACGCCCACCGGTCCACCGCCAACCACCACCACGTCAACTTCAACGATCTTTGCCATCCTGCTCCTTCAAGTTCAGTACGTATCGTTTCGAATAAATGTAACACCGGTCACGACCGCACACAAGTGGCTAGGCCGGCAGGACGCCACGAAGCTCCTATCTAGGCCTTCCATACCGTTTTGAGGTTGCAGAATTCGCGAATTCCTTCGGCGGCGAGCTCGCGGCCAAAGCCCGAGCGCTTAATGCCACCGAATGGCAGCTCTTGATTTGAGACCGTCATCCCGTTGATGAACACCGCTCCTGCCTCGAGCCGCTCCAGGAACCACTGCTCTTCGGCGGCATCATTGGTCCACAGCGCACTCGAGAGGCCAAAGGCGGTCTGGTTGGCAACCTGCAGTGCCTCTTCCCGATCCCGGACCCGGTATAGCGAGGCAACCGGACCAAAGGCTTCCTCCTGGACCAGCCGCATGTCGTCAGTCAGCCCGGCAATTACCGTAGGCAGGTAGAAATATCCTTCACCCTGCGGGGCAGAGCCCCCGACCAGCACCTGCGCACCCAAGGCCACCGCATCATCCACGAGACCTGCCAATTCATCGCGTCCATCGGCGGTGGCCAGTGGCCCAACTTGCGTCGCCGGATCCATTGGGTCGCCCACCACGAGCTGGCCCATCAGCCGGGCAAATTCGGCAGCAAATTCGTCATAAACATCGGTATGCACAATAAAACGCTTCCCTGCGATGCAGGATTGGCCGTTATTGCTAATCCGCGCCCTCACTGCAGTAGCCGCCGCAGCAGGAACGTTGGCCGAATCCATGACAACAAACGGATCCGAGCCACCCAGTTCGAGCAAAGACTTCTTCACATGATCCGCAGCAATCGAAGCCACCGAACGCCCTGCAGGTTCGGAACCGGTCAGGGTCACGGCCTTAACCCGCGGATCCGCGATAACCGGGGCGACCGCGCCGCCACCGATGAGCAGTGTGCGGAATGACCCCGCAGGGAAGCCCCCTCGTTCAAAGAGAGTGTCCAGGTAGATTGCCGACTGTGGCACATTCGAGGCATGCTTGAGCAGACCAGTATTGCCCGCCATCAGCGCAGGAGCCGCGAAGCGTATGACCTGCCAAATGGGGTAGTTCCACGGCATCACAGCAAGCACGGCGCCTAACGGCTGATAAGTAGTCCACGCTTTTGAAGCGCCAACAACCGACGGGTCTTCCAAAGGAGCATCAGCCAAGAATTTTTCGGCATTCTCGGCATAAAAATGCATGGACGCCGCGGACTTGCGCACTTCGGCGAGCGATTGCGCGATGGGCTTGCCCATCTCCAGAGTGATCAGCCTTCCCAGCTCTTCGGCTTCAGCTTCCAGGAGCCGGGCGGTTGCTTTCATCCATTCGGCCCGCTGCGCGTAGCTGGTTCCACGCAGGATTTTGGCTGCTTCGTCGACATTGGCGATGCGGCGCTCCACTTCTTCGGTGGAGTGGGCTTCAAAGACTTGTTCGGTGACGCCGGTGGTTGGATTCACTGTTGAGATTGCCATGGTTTTCAATTCCTTTGCTGGGGTAAGTTTTCGTCATTTTCGAAAACCTGTTGCTCCGAGTATATGAGATACGATTCGTATCGGATAGTATCTACCCTAGCGCCATGTGATGTGGTGCACACGATTGAGCATGCTTCGTCGTGTTCCAGACTTTCAAAGGAGTGAACGCCCGTGAGTGCAGAAGGAAATCTGCCGCAGGACCTTCCGCTGTTTTTGACCGACGCTGATGTCGCTCACCTCTCGGATTGGCCCAGTGCTATTGAGGCAATTCGCGAGGCCTACAGCACCGACAATGACGAGCTGCGAACCCCGGGACGAATTTTTGCGCAGTCCCCGCAAGAGTGGTTGCGCATCATGCCTTCGGCCCCTGCCAGCGGCAAGGTTTTTGGAGCTAAGTCCATCGCCGGATCTTTCACCGATGGGCTCACCGTCAGCTACCTGATCTCCTTGTTCGATAAGAACACCGCAGACTTGGTGGCACTGATAGACGGCAACCGGGTAACCGGTTTGCGCACCGCCTCAACCACCGCTGTTGGAGTTTCCACTATCGTGCCGCAGTGCGCATTGCGCGTAGGCATTATCGGCTCGGGATTCGAGGCCCGCTCCCACCTCACCGCCTTCTCCCACCTGATGAAGTTCGCAGATATCCGCGTGTTCAGCCCCACTGTGGCCAACCGCGAAGCTTTCGCGAAGGATTTCGACGGTGTTTTTGACGCTCCGGCACACGCTGTCAACTCGGCTCGCGAGGCTGTCGAAGGCGCGGACCTGATCCTCTGCGCCGCACGCTCGCGCGATGAATCGCCCACCGTGCAAGCCGACTGGGTTGGCGCCAACGCTTCGGTTGTCTCCATAGGCTCTACTACCCCGGCCCAACGTGAACTACCAGTCGAACTGATTGGCCGGGCAAGCACCATCGTCGTGGACACCTATGAAGAGGTAGTCCATGACAGCGGCGACATGATCGCCGCGCGCGCGGCCGGAATCGATGTAGACGCCGTAGTGCTGCCATTGCAAGCTGCGCTGAGTGCTGAGAACCAGATCGACACCGAGACGGGGATCAGGATTTACAAGTCCACGGGCTCTGGCCTGCAGGACATTGTTGTCGCTGAGATGCTGTTGAACCGAGCACGCGCAGAGGGTGTAGGAACGGTCATGCCCGTCGGCATCGTCACAAGCCGTAAATAACTAACTTTTAACACACCAACCCACAAATAAGGAGTACCTCATGGTGGATTACACCAAGTCCGAAGCTCGTTCCTGGGCCCGCGAGAATTTCACCGGCACCGTCGCGGTAACCCATCCTTCTTTCACGCCAGATTTTTCTGCAATCAATGAAAACGCAATTCGCCATGACATCCTGCTGCTCAAGGAACGCGGTTACGCCGGTTCGCTGATTGTGGCCGAAGCGAATGTGACTCCAGAAGAAAACGCACGGATCACCGCGATTGCCCGCGAAGCGGCCGGTCCGGACTTCGCGTTGTTCTTCCACGCGATCTTCGGCACCTTGGAAGAGAACATTCACGCCGCAAATCTGGCCGAAGCCGCGGGCGCAGACCGCACGCTGCTTGCCTACCCAGCGTCCTTCTGGCCAACAAATTATGATCAGGTGTTCGACTACACCAAGAAGTTCACCGATGAAACGAACATGGCAGCCATGCTCTTCCCACTGCCAGCATGGGGATTTGAACGCATCCACCCGGCTGGCATGAGCGTTGAGTTTGTACGCCGCATACTGGACGCGATGCCAAGCATCGTGGCGATCAAGGCAGAACAGGGTTACCCAGGCATTCCTGGAGTCATGGAGATGTACCACCACTTCCGTGACGAGGTCGTCATCTCCTGCCCCATCGAAGCCGAAATCATTCCGCTGATGTCCGTCTTGGACATGCAGTTCTCCGGTACTGCGAATACCAACTGGATGGGTGACTACTACCCACACGCGTTCGAGCTGGCCCGGACCGGCAAGTGGGAAGAAGCCATGGAACTGTACTGGAAGGTCCAGCCAGCTCGCGCGGCAAACGGCGCAGTTTCCGCGACCTCCACCCCGGGTACCAATATGATCAACCGCACCCAGTGGAAGTACCAGGAATGGCTTTCGGGCTTCAATGGCGGTGCACTGCGTCCACCTGCAGCCAAGCTTCCTGACCGCTTCATGAAGCAGCTACGCGCAAGCCTGGAAGCTTCCGGCCTTCCGGTCACCGACTCACCGGATGAAGAATTCATGCGCGGACGCGTCTCCGCCTAACAGCCAGCGCACTGCAGCACGAGGGTTCATAAGCCCCCTGAGGAAACGCAAACCAGCTCTTTGGATTGCATACTTCCCCAGGGGGCTTTCAGTGCGTGGCAGCAACACATGGCTCAGGCCGGAACACCGTTTTTGCTATGCCTGATGCGCGTAGCCATGCGCGCAAAAAGACTCCCGTTGCAGCGAAGTATCGTGAAGATATTTCGCCGCAACGAGAGCCTCAAAGCTCGCTCGGACTATGCGCCATTGATCAGTGGGTCAGTCCCCCACGCTTTGCAATGGTGTTTTTCTTTTCGGTCCTGGTTTGGCAGCGTTCGAACCATCAAATGCTTCTTCCGCTGCTTGGAAGTGCCGGGACTGCTGACGCAATCCAGCCAACGCGCCAAGCAGGACCCCGATGGGCAATAACAGCACCAAAAAGATACCAGACAAGCCCATACCGGTGGCGATCAGTGTTCCTCCAACTACCCCGCCTGTCGCGGAGCCGAGACGGCCACCGAATTCAGTGACTCCCATGCCCAAGCCACGCGCGCTCTCCGGGAAGCTCATGGCCGCAAGAACTCCACGAGTTGGCCCGAAAGCACTGGGCAAAATAAATCCGGTAATACCGAGAATGACTAGCAACGAACCAAAACTTGGTTCACGAACCACAGAAACCACCAGCGCCATTACCGCGGCCAGACACAAAGCACCACCAATCACCGTGAATCGGGAGCCGCGTGCCAGGAGCAACCCCAGCACGATACTTCCCAGCACGCTGGTGAACCCATAGAGGCCCACAATGGTGCTGCTTTGCACCGTGTCCAAACCAGGAACCGGCAACTGCAACAGTGTAGGCAGATACTGTGCAATGAGCAGCTGAGTGCCCAACGAAAAGAAGCCAAAGATCCACAGCAGCAAAGTGGTGGTCACAAACTTCTTCCCCAGCGCAATGCGGACCGAGACCCGATCTTTTGCTAGCACTTTCACCGGTATAGTCCCAGCCAGCTTCGCCGCACGGCGCGCCGGTGACTCGGGTACTACGAAGGCCAGTACAACGATAATCACCAGGGGAATCACGCCGCCAACTATCAGCAGCGCCCGCCATCCTACGGTGGGCAGCAGGAAGCCTGCGAGGGTGGCGCCAACGGTGGTTCCCAGTCCAACACCGGCATAGGCCGCTGCGAGCAGGGCGGCCCGACTACGTGCCGGAACCAGATCCGCCAGCAAGGTGTTGCCGGAGGCCATCGCGGCACCCATTCCTACACAGCCAAGAAGACGCCAGATGACAAATTGCGTAAAATCTGCGGACGTACCTCCCAGCGCGGTGGCAGAGCCGAAAATAACGACACTGAGGATGAGAATAGTCTTGCGTCCCCACCTCACTGATAAGGCACCGGAAATAATGGCGCCCAACCCCATCGCGAGGAATCCCACGGCGACGACGAAGGCGATGCCGCCGCCCACCGAAACTCCCCAATCTTTGATGAGCGTGGGGAAAACGTGGCTGACTATCGTCACGTCCATGCCGTCAGTCAACAGCACCAGCGTAATCATCGTGAAGTAGAGCCAGTGGCGCCCAGTCAGACGCTCACGGGGTGCATGCGCAGCAGGCACAACATTTTCAGTGTCGTGATTCATGCCTAGTTCGCCTTATTTGCCGGGATTCGAGAAGAACTGGTCAAGCTTCTCGGTGGGCAGATAGTCATCCGGGCTTCCGGCCAGGTCGGTCAGATCGCTAGGTTCCCACGTGGCGTCAGCAACCTGCTCAAGGTTCTCGCGCGTCACAAGCACCGAAGGCTCCACAATCTGGTTGATCTTCGGACCTTCACCCTTCAGAATGCGCAAGGCCACCTCAACGGAAACTTCGCCGGTGCGAACTGATGGAGTAGTGGTTCCGAAGTATGGGTACTCGGGATTGGCCAAGGCCCAGGAGGCAAAGCCCTGGCTTGAACCGTCATCTGCAATCGGTGGAACGTCCATGCCAGCTTCTTCAAAGGCATTGCGAATACCAACACCCATGGTTCCGGCCTGCATGACCGCATCAACGCCCGCCGGGTTAGTGGCAAGGAACTTCTGTACCTCAGCCTGCGCGGTGGCCGGCTGGAAGAATCCGGTCACCGAACCAACGACCTTTACATCCGGGCAAGTTTCCAAAATGGCGTCCATGCCAATATCGGCCAAGGTGGAGCTTGGAATGCCTGGGATACCGGCAACTCGAAGCACGTCGCCCTTGCCCCCAATGGAACGCATAGTTCCTGCGGTGACTTCGGCAATCGCCAATGGGGCGTTGCGCGTTACGGTGACAGCATATTCGGAGTCGATAGGCACCTGGGCGGCAACCAACGGGATACCTGCATCGAAGGCCTGTTTTGCCAGTGCCACCGATGGTTCCGGAGCAATGGCTGTATAGATGATGACATCCGGCTTCAGTGCTAGGGCCTCATTGAACTGCTGGAGTTGCAGTGGCACATTGGAGGGATCATCAGGAGCAAATTCGCCGAGGATCTCAATGTCTGCCTTCTTCAGGCTTGTACGAATCGACTCGGACATAGAGGCAACAAATGGGCTGGCAGGTGGCATTCCCACCACGGCGGCGGTGAAGCCCTCGGTCTTCTTTGATTTGTAGTTGGCCCACGCCGACGTGCGCACCTCGTCCGGATGCAGGGAGTACCCCTCAGCGATTTCTGGCGAGAAATCTTTCAACAGGCCGTTTGGATCATTGGCCGCACCTTTGGGAACCGAACCACATGCGCCGTCTGCGACAGGCCCGGATTGGTTGCTTGCTGCCGCACCGTCGGCGGCAGGATCCGCACTGGTGCCTCCCGCACAACCCGTCAATGCCAGGGCACTAATTCCCAGAATCGCTGCCCCAAGCTTTGAGATTCGTGGAATTTTGGTGTTTTTCTGCATATCGAACTCCTCATCGAGTGAAACGCTTCGTAGCGTATCGCATAAGACTAGACACATGCGGTACGGTTCGTCTAGTTTCGAATGTAGCGGGCATCACAAATTTTCACAAAAGGGGACCACCAGTGACACATCAGCCAGCAGGCCTAGAGCTCAAGGGGGTGAGCAAACGCTTCGGCGCTACACAAGCACTGAGCGACGGCCAGCTCCACCTCCGACCCGGTGAGATTCACACCCTCCTAGGCGAAAACGGTTCGGGGAAAAGCACCCTCGTAAAGATCATTGGCGGGGTGCACCGGCCAGATTCGGGAACCCTGACTTTTAATGGCGAACCGGTCTACAGCCGCTCACCCAAACAAGCGGCGGACTTGGGAATCGCTACGGTATTCCAAGAAGTCTTAACCGCCGGGAGCCAAACGGTACTCGACAACGTCTGGCTTGGTTCACACGGCATTTTTCGACACAAATTAAGCCGCACCAAACAGCGCATGCTTGCCCAGGAAGTACTCACCCGCATCGTCCCAAACATTGATTTGGACCAGCCGGCGGGACAACTTTCACTGTCCGAACGTCAAGCGGTGTGCATCGCCCGGGCACTGGTCCGATGCCCGAAAGTTCTTGTGCTGGACGAATCGACGGCATCCTTGGATGTACAAACCAGGGACCGTCTCTTTTCTGAGATGCGTCGACTCACTACACTCGGTACCGCGATTCTCTTCATTTCCCACCGGATGGACGAGGTGGCAGAAATTTCGGATCGAGTCTCGGTGCTGCGCTCAGGGAACAGCGTCCTCACCGTTGAACGCGACAACCTGTCAATCGACGCCCTTATTTCCGAAATGACCGGACGCTCCAATCACGAGGTGACGGTACGCCAACCTCATACGCCCGGAGAATTGCTCCTTCGAAGTCTTGACCTGCGGCTGACGCCCACGTCGACAGCCATCAATCTGGAACTGCGCGCCGGTGAAATCGTGGGACTGGCCGGGCTCGAAGGCCACGGCCAAGATCTATTCATCAAACGCCTCGCAGGTGTTGCCTCCGGTCCGGGAACGGTAGTGCGCATCGGGGAGAAAGATACGCAGACACCGCTGACTGCTCGTAATGGCGACCGCCTCGGCGTGGTTTACCTGCCACGTGAACGCCGCGGCGAATCGCTATTCGAGTCGATGTCCATCCAAGAGAATTTCGCTCTGCCCACGTTGCATCAAGATCGCCACCGCGGGCTGCTGAACACTAAGAGCATCTCCCAGAGATTCAACGCATTCGCCCAATCGCTGGCACTTCGCTTCGGCACCGCCAAAGACGCGATTTCCACCCTCTCCGGAGGCAACCAGCAAAAGGTCTTGCTCGCCCGATGGCTCGCCACCGACCCCAAGGTATTGCTTCTGAACGACCCGACTCGCGGAGTAGATATCGGCACCAAGCGGGAGATCTATGCAATCTTGGACCGACTCAGCGCCGAAGGGCTCAGCGTAGTGGTGCTCTCCAGTGAAGTCGACGAACTCGTTGACCTGGCGGACCGAGTTTTGGTCTTCCGCGATCAGCAAGTATTTGCCGAAATCGCCCATCCCGAGCTATCCACCGAATCAATCGTCGCGGCCTACTTCGGCCAGAAATCAGAGGTGCACTCATGAGCCGCGTCCAACAGCTCCTCCAACGCTGGCCTTTCGCCTTCGCGCTGCTGCTTGCACTCGTTTTGCTGGTACTGAACCTACTTATTTCCCCGTCCTTCTTATCTCCGCAACGGCTTCCCGCCACGCTTTCCACACTGGCCCCATTTGTCCTCGTAGGGTTTGCCTCAACACCGGCCATTCTTTCCGGAGGCATCGATATTTCGGTGGGCCCGCTGGCAACTTTCATCAATTGCTTCTTTGTCGCCATCCTGATTCCCGCGGGGCTGGGCAACTGGCAGGTGGCTGCGCCCCTCGTGCTATTGCTGGCCGCAGCCATTGGGGCAATCAACGGGGTACTGATCGCAGTATTGCGCTTGCACCCCGTGGTCGCCACCACCGGAATGCTTTTCCTGCTCATCGGATTGTCGCTGACCATCGCGCAAAACCCGATTGCAGCGCCGGATAACTGGACCGAGATTTTCGCAGGCAGCGTCGGAATCATTCCTGGCGCACTGATCTCCATCGGTGCCGCCGCTCTGATTTGGTTTGGACTGCGCCGTACTGCCTTTGTCAGCAACCTGCTGGCCACGGGCGAAAGTGATATTTCGGCGTTCGGCTCTGGAGTGAATACCACCGCGGTGCGCATTCTCGCCTACTCGGTAGGCGGCTTGTTCGCCGGTATCGCCGGTATCGCGCTAACTGCCATTGTGCAGTCCTCACAGTCTTCCTTGGCCACCACCTACGCGCTGCTGGGATTGGCGGCGGCGGTGCTTGGCGGGACCAGCCTGGCCGGCGGCCGAGGCGGGTTGCTCGGCGCACTGTTCGGGGCCATCTGCATCTACCTGCTCCAACAGCTGCTGACCGCCTCCGGCGTCGCACCTAGCCTGATTCAGTTCGCCTACGGCGCTCTGCTCGTCGTAGGTGTCGTCTTGGGAGCCACGTTACTTACTCCACGGTTAAAGAAGGTTCGATCATGAGCGAGAGCACCACCATCAGAAAGCAAACGGCCTCGGCAGAACGACGCCTCGGCCCGAAGATCAAGCGGATACTTGTTGAGCTGCCAGTATTGCAAGCCTTGGCCTTACTCGTCTTGGCGGCTTGGCTATTGATCAGCATTCCCGCCATCTTCAACCCACGTTCGGTGACCTCGTTGCTGTTGATCGCATCCTTGCTGGCACTAGCGGCGATGGGCCAAACATTGGTCGTCATTCTTGGTGGATTGGATCTTGCAACGCCTGGCTACATACTCTTTGGCGCCTTCATGGCAGCCAATGCCACGGGCAAACTGGGCCTGTCGCCAATGCTGGCAATACTGCTCACCATCCTCGTGTGTGGCGGCATCGGCGCCCTGATTGGCTGGATCTGCCATCGTTTTGCCGTCCAACCACTGGTAGTCACTCTGGGCACCGGCGCAGCGCTAACCGGCGCCACGCTGTTCTTGGCGGATGGCGATTATTCCTCGGTACCCCATGATTCGCTGCGTTCCCTGGCCAGCCTTCGCGCAACGACCTTCGGGCTTCCGTTCCCACCAATCATTCTGATCGTGTTGCTGCTCGGTGTCGCCCTGTGGGTCTTCTTGAACCGCACCACCGCAGGACGCCGGCTTTATGCGACGGGAGTTAACTTCAGAGCCGCGGGGCTGACAAGAATACGAACCTCAATCGTCTGGGTTCTGGTCTTTGCCGCTTCCGGTGCTTTCGCTGGACTTGCCGGGATATTCATTGCCGCCTATGGTTCGGGCTGGTCACAGACCATCGGCGATCCCTACCTGTTTTCCGGACTAGCGGCGGTGCTGGTTGGTGGAACGATCTTCGGCTCAATCCACGGCAGTTATACCCGCACGCTGCTGGGCGCACTGATTCTCACCTTGCTCTCAACGATCATTGTGAGCAATGGATTGTCCGAGGCGCAAAGCCGCATCGTGTTCGGGGTCATCATCCTTGCCGTGGTTTCGCTCTATGGACGCGAACGGCACGTACGCAACAGGTTTTAAGCCAAAAGATTTGACTCCAGACAGCACAGTAGGCGGTTCCCCGGCCATTTGGCCGGGGAACCGCCTACTGTGGATTAACTGCTGCTTTCTCGGGATCCTCCAGGAGAACCCACACCTAAGCTCATGAGATCGGCACCGACAGTGAGTCGCCCCGAATACCCGCGCGATGCCTTACGCCACCTCGACACAGGCGTGTCACCGGGAACGAGATGGGTCAGCACCAGATGCTTGGCTCCTGCAACCTCCGCCACGTCACGGCCAACCTGGTCGATGCTCGTGTGTGACTTGAGCAGGTGTTCGCGGACTGCCGGTCCAATTTCTGGAGGCAACGTCGCCGCAAGGTCCTCGGCGAACTGCGGATCGATGACCTCGTGTACTAGGTAGTCGCAATCACGTGCCAAATCGATGAGGTTTTCACTCACCCCGGTGTCGCCCGAGATCACCACCGAACCGTCCGGCGTGTCAAAACGATAGGCAAAAGCTGGTGCCGTGGGCCGATGGTCAACCAATGTCGCGGACACCGTGACCTCGCCGTCACGCCAAACTTGGATAGGAGCCGATAACCGTGGTGGGATGCCTTCCGAATCCACATCCCAAATTCCGGTCAGGTCGATATCATGTATGGAGAATGTAGTCTCGGGCCGGTCGAAGTTGCTGTCTCGGGCACGGTCATTAAAATCCGAGGCGAAAGCCTGTTGCAAATATCCGGTCATCGCCACGGTGCCCGGCGTTGGGTTTTCGGGATTATACAGATCCGGTTCCTCGCGTCCCGGCGGGAAGACTCGCGGAAGGCTTCCCCGATCACCTGGACCGAACACGTGGATCGGTTCAGGATTCTCAAGTCCAATCCGATTCATACTGCCAACCGCATACGCCGCGGGCCACTCAGCAATATGATCGCTGTGCAGGTGGGTGAAGAAGATCCCGCGCACGCGGGAGAACGCTCGACCACCGAAGCCTTCGGCGCCCAGCCCCGCTTCCAAAAGCCGCATCTGCGAGCCCAGCCCCAGATCCACCAGATACACCCGGTCTTTGTAAACGACCGCGGTGGACACTCCGTACCGCTTCATACTGACCATAGGAGGACCGCCGGAGGTGCCCAGCAACACGACTCTGGTGCGAAACTGGTTTTTTCCTCGCGTAGTGGCGACGGGAGTGGCGCTCGCCGCCGGCATTCCGCTGACGGCCAAGGTTCCGCTGGCCGCCAACAGTCCGGCTCCTTGCAGGAACCGGCGCCGGGAGGTATCCGGCAGCCGGCCTAAAGCCTTGGATAAGACATCACACATAGTGGTTCCCCTGTCTGGCCTTGTTGGGCCGATTGATAATTGGTGTAGATAGAAGTTTTTCCCTAGCCGGGGCCACAATGTCCCGGTCCTCACTCTTAGTTTGTTCTCTCAGATTCAACAATGCCCGCCGGGTTTCACAGGCGGGCATTGTTGGCGTTGCAGATGGCTGGGTACAACCTCGATAGCTTAGGATCAGCGAGTTGCGGGTTCAGTTTTCCGCATGATCATGCGGTGTATTTCTGCGCGTAGTTCCAAGTACTCCGGACGGGACTTGGTGGCGATTTGGTCACGCCCGGAGCCCAAAGGGATCTCGACGGAAGCAAAAACAGAAGTCGGCCGCCCGGAGAGCACAATGACCTTGTCTCCCAGGTAAACAGCCTCATCGATATCGTGCGTCACCAAAACGATAGTGACACCCAGCCGGTTACGAATATCAAGCATCAGATCTTCAAGATCCGCACGAGTCTGCGCATCAACCGAGGCGAACGGCTCATCCATGATCAAAATCTCGGGTCTATAAGCTAAGGAACGGGCAATGGCCGCACGCTGCTGCATGCCGCCGGACATCTGCCACGGGTATAGGTGTGCTGCATGGCCCAAACCCACATCGGCTAGTGCCTGCTCGGCACGAGCGCGACGTTCCGTGCGGGATAGCCCGAGTCGGAGCAACGGCAGCTCGACATTCTTGAGCACCCTCATCCACGGCATCAGCGAACGGCTGTAATCCTGGAAGACCACAGAGAGTTCAGCAGGTGGCTGCACTACCACCCGTCCATTGACCCGAACCTCGCCGCTATTGGCAGGTCCCAATCCGGACAAGGCACGTAGCAGCGTGGTCTTGCCCGTGCCGGATGGGCCCACTATGCACACAAATTCCCCTTGGTCCACTGAGAAGGTGACGTTTGAAAGGACTTGGTTAGCACCAAATGACTTGCCAAGCCCGTCTGCTTCAAGAATTTTCTTCGTAGTGGTTTTCATCTGAAGACCTGCTTTCAACTTCGTGATTGGTGATGCCAGGCAAGCGCATATCGCTCGACAAACATGACGATGACATTTAGTAGATAACCGATGATGCCCAGCAGGATCATCCCGGACCACATCTCGGGCAAAGAGAACTGTCGTTGGGCTTGGAGAATGAAGTAACCAATGCCTTGGGACGCGCCAAGCAGTTCGCTGGCGAACATCAAAATGACCGATACCGCCAGGCTTGCTCGGATTCCGGCGAAGATCTGCGGAGCCGCGCTGGGGACGACCACGCGCAGGACCCAGTCCGAAGGCCGCAACCGGTTGGACCTAGCCACATCTTTCAGTGCTGGATGCACCCCGCGCACACCGTCAATTGTGTTGAGCAATACCGGCCAGAGCGCACCGAGCACCACTATCAGCACGCGCATGTCCGGGCCAATGCCCATCAGTTGAATGGCAAGCGGCAACATAGCCACCGCCGGCAGGTAACGCATAAACTGCAACAGCGGTCCCACCGCTGTTGCCACCACTTCATTGAGCCCGAGGATGATTCCCAGGCTCACACCGATCACAATAGATATTCCCAACCCCACCAGTACCGAATAGAGACTAGGCACCACGTGCTCCCCAACGAGGTCAAAAAGCCACAATTCCTTGAAGGTCTCCCAGATTGTTGATAAAGGAGGGAAGAAAATCGAGGTACTTTGCGCGCTCAGCGCCCACCACAAGGCCATTAGCAACGCCGGAACCAGGACGGACAGCGCGGGCAAGAAAATCCGCCGTGTCATGACAAAACCTTTCGGTGGGAAGGATGCCAAGCCAGCACCCGGCGTTCAAAGTAGGCAAACACCGCATCGATTCCTACACCGAGGACACCGCACAAGAAGATGTACGCGAACATCTGGGCAATCGCACCACCGAGTTGACTTGCCACAATCTGTTCTCCAAACCCGCCTGCCGGAATGACAATCTGCGCGCTGATGGAAATCAGCAGGCAGATGGCCGCTGCCAACCGGATTCCGGTGGCAATGTAGGGCAGCGCGGTGGGGATCAACAGGTGGCGTACGGTATCCCAGCGTCTGACCTGAAAGGATCGGAAGGTGTCCCTTGCCACCGGCTCCAAGTCGCGGGCCCCGTAAATGGTTTGCATGATCATCGCCCACACGGCTCCAACAAAGGCCAGCAGGATCGTGCTCTCGATCCCAGAACCATAAAGCAGCACCACCAGCGGGACAAACACCAAAGCAGGAATGGTACGAAGAAAATCTAGGGTAAAGACCGATAGCCGGTAGGCCACTTTGCTTATGCCCAGTGGGAAACCTAGGAATACACCGATCACCACTGCGAGCACCAGGCTGACGAACCAGCTGATCAATGTTTCAGCGAGCGGTGACCATACCGAACCGTCCACGATCAGGCTCAGCACCGCACCGCCGACAATCAACGGCGTAGGTACCGCACCGAGCTGTCCGGACATCGCAGCAATCTGCCAGATCCCTAAAATCAGCACAAAAACACACAGCTGAGAAAGGAGCTTTATAGACCTCGGTCGTGGGCCGCGAACAATTTTGCCGGATTTCAGCTCCGTATCACTCTTACTTTGCAGACCAGATGAGATCTTCCGGGTTGTAACCGTCATCGATAAATCCTTCCTCGGTCATGAGCTCGACAAATGCTTGGATGTCGGCGGTCTGAAGTGCTGAGTCGTACACCGGGAGAACAGAGCTCTTGACAAGCTCTGGCGTCAGAGCGGTGAACTTTGGAAGGGCTTCACGGATGGCTTCTGGATTGTCATTCGCGTATTTCCCCGCCCGGTCCATGGCCCGAGTAAACTTCTGTATGGTTTCGGGGTGTTCTTTGGTAAAGGCATCGCTGGCTACCCATTGCAAGGCGGTCATCCCACCGATACCGTCGGTGAATGGATGGCCGAGCAATTCCAACCCGGCGGCTTTTGCCTTGGACAGGAAAGGGTCAACAATGAAGGCTGCGTCCACGCGGTTCGTTTCAAGAGCCGGGACCATATCTGGGTAACCGATTTCCACGGTCTTGACCCCGTCCGGATCGACCCCTGCGTTCTTGAGCAGCACACGCAAGGCTAGTTCGGGGGTGGATTTCAGTCCGACAACCGCCACGGTTTTTCCGGCTAGGTCCTTCAACGACTCGACGCCGCCATCCGCCGAGGCAATCAGCGCCGTCGTATCGTTCTTTGCATCTTGCGGGTACCTGTCGCTCCCACCCACAACTTTAATGGGCAATCCTTTAGATGCCGCGGTCACCGTTGGAACCGAAGCCATCAGCGCAATTTGAAGTTCATCATTGAACAGCGAAGGGATTGCCGTAGCCGCGGTTTGGATCGTCGTTGGCGTGACGTCCAGTCCTTCTTCCTCGAAGAAGCCTTGCTCCTCGGCGATATAGACGTGTGCGGCGTTGGCGATGGGAGTGATTCCCACGGTGAGAGGCACTGTTTGTGATTCGGTGCCCTGCGACGAGGCTGCTCCGGAGCAACCTGTCAGCAATAGCGCACCGGCGGTCAACGCCGAAAGAGCGGCTAGTGGCTTGGAGAATCTGGACATAGGTACTCCCTCATTAACTATTACAAGATACGAAACGATTCGATTCGTATTGAACCGTAAGTGGCGTAGGGCACATTGTCAACGTCGACCCCCTTGCCCCTCCGGCGAATCGAGACCATTACCCCAAGTCGGCGATTCGTTGGCCCATTTTCTGCCAGCTGAGCGTAAGTCTTCAGCAAGTCACAGTCTGAAAAATTCTCGAAAATGATATGCACCAGGTCACAAGCGCGATACGATACGAAACGAGTCGAATTTAATTACTGATGAGCTTTCCGAACGTTTGCAGTCCTTTCAAGGAGAAAAATGTCTACCGAGACCAGCACCGTGTCCGCCTCCAAGGTTCTTTCCAGCTCCTGGAAAATCGACGGGCTGACGATCAAGAACCGCTTTGTGCTCAGCCCGATGGCAGTGCTGCAGCCAACCAAGGACGGAAGTCCCAGCGAACAGACCATCGCTTTCCTCACCACCCGCGCCAAGGGCGGCGCGGGTCTGCTGATCGTTGGCGGCACCGTGGCCACCGAAAGCGGATATGCGGAGGCACCCTTCCAGCCACTCATGCGTTTTGATCATGACCGGTTCATTCCAGGACTCAAGAAGATGGTAGACGCGGTCCACGCGTACGATGTGCCCCTCTTCGCGCAGATCTTCCCGGCCTTCGGCGCCATGGGAGTACCGGGAGAGGGACGCACCACCCGCGCCGCCAGTCCGAAGCCGGTGCGCATGGCAGCACCACGCTTGCCCCATGGAATGTACATCCCCGGCGGACGGACCAATCCAACGCCTGAAGAAATCACCAAGGAAGAGCTGCGCGAGGTCCAGAACGAGACCGTCGCCGCGGTACTGCGCGCCAAGGCAGCGGGCTTCGACGGCATCGAGATCGGTGCCCATATGCGCTACCTCTACTCATCCTTTTTCTCCCCCCGCACCAACTGGCGCAGCGATGAGTACGGTGGCAGCGCGGAGAACCGCGCGCGCTTCCTTGCGGACACTATTAGAGCGATACGTGCCGAAGTCGGCCCCGACTACCCGGTGGGCGTACGCATGAGCGTGAACGACCATCTGCCCGATGGGCAGGGCCCGGAAGGTTTTGCCGAGGTCATGACCTATGTTGTCAAGGAAGGTGTCGGGTACATCGCGCTGACCGATGCGAATTACGAGTCTATGGACGACAATCTCCCGTCCTCTTCAGGACAGATGCTGGCGCACAGCGAGCCGCAGATCTTCCGCAAGTATTTGCCGAATGTTCCGCTCTTGCTCAGCAACACCTACGAACCGCAGCAGGCTGCGCAAGCAATCGAGGACGGCTATGCCGACGGAATTATGCTCGCCCGCCAGCTGCTGGCCGACCCCGAATTCCCCAATAAGGTACTCCAAGGCCAACAGGAAAAGATCAACTGGTGCGACCATGACAATTCATGCTTGCGTCGATTGATTCTCAACGTCCCGGTTCGTTGCCACCTGAACCCTGCCATGGGTCGTGAAGCTGCACTGGACGGTGCCGAAGAATCCTTGGCTACCAAGCTGAAGCGTCCGGTAGATGCCTTTGTCATTGCCGCAGCAGGGTCACCGTCGCTGATGGGACTTGCCGACAAGCTGGCCAACGCCAAGGTGTCCAAGGACGCCAAGAAGTAGTCCACTAGGAAACTGCGTCCGGATTCCAGACGGAACTCGGGCGCAGTTTTGCTATGTGCTTCTGGTCATTGAAGTACAAAAGGCACCCGAGGAGATTGAGCATTCCTCGGGTGCCTTGTCGTTGGACATTACATAGTCGGTTCGGTCCCCGTGCGCAATGCTCGTCCACTGCCCCGATAAACCGCCACAGTTCGCTTTCCGGCACGCACCAGGACGTCGACAATCATTCGCCGCCCTTCATGGAAAGTCACTTCGGCCTGCGCCACCAGCTCTTCGCCAATATGGGCCGGGCTGAGATAAGAGATATCGGCCTCGGCCGTGGCAATGCCCGCGCCGAAGGTGTTCGCAGCCATGGCAAATGCGGTATCCGCCACGGCAAAAACGTAGCCACCGTGGGCAATGCCGTGTCCGTTGGCCATATCGGCTTCCACCTGCAAAACCGCGGTGGCGCGCCCTTTGCTGGCGCTCAACACGCGGATCCCAAGCCGTTCCAGACTCTTGTCTGCGGCAAGCATCGAGTGTGCCGGTTCGGCAATCTGGGCTTGTTGACTCATGATAAACGCTCCACAACCATCGCCATCCCCTGGCCGCCACCCACGCAAAGCGTCGCCAAACCGAGAGCTCCATCCTTGGCTTGCAATCCATTGACCAGAGTGCCCACAAGCCTGGCACCTGTGGCACCAAATGGGTGACCCAGAGCAATGGCACCGCCAAAGGGGTTGACCTTCTCCGGGTCGGCACCCAATTCCCGCACCGTAGGAACTACCTGTGCGGCGAATGCCTCATTGAGTTCCACAATGTCAATGTCATTGATTCCCAAGCCCAGTCGCTGAAGCAGGCGCCGGGAAGACTCCACAGGTCCTAGACCCATAATTTCAGGGGACAGTCCGCTGGCTGCGCTGCCCAGAATACGTGCCAGCGGGGTCAATCCCAGTTCATCCGCGCGTTGTGCGCTCATCACGACTAACGCGGAGGCTCCGTCGTTCAACGGGCTTGCATTGCCGGCGGTCACTGTGCCGGATTCATGGAATACCGGCTTTAGTCCGGATAGCGTTTCCAAGCTGGTGCTCGGCCGCGGCCCGTCATCATCTTTCACCAGCATGCCGGCAACGGTGGTGAACGGCGTGATTTCCCGTGCGAAGTACCCGTCCTTAACTGCTTGGGAAGCGCGTAATTGAGAGGTCAGCGCCCATTGATCTTGGTCCGCTCTTGTCGTACCGGTTTTCCGGGCAACAAATTCTGCGGTCTTGCCCATGGAGATGTAAATATCAGGCAGTTGGCCTGCGGTTCGCGGGTCGCTCCACTGCGCACCGGATTCAAAGAGCTCGTCAGCACGGTGGGCGGATTGCGCGAACCCGGGGTATGGAGAGTCGGTGATCGGTGGGGTGCTGCTCGTTGATTCAACGCCTCCGACCACGAACACCTCTCCGTCCCCTGAACGGATCGCTTGGGCTGCCATAGAGATAGCTTGCAACGAGGATGCGCAAAATCGATTCACCGTCGCCGCGGGTACATTGTCCAGTCCGGCGAGCACCATAATTCGGCGGCCCACATTGTCCCCTTGCGCGCCCTGCGGCATGGCGCAGCCGAAGTAGGAGTCGGCGATGTGCTCGCCCTGGAGCTGCGGGAGCTTGGCCATAGCACCGCGCACTGCGGCTAACCCAAGATCTTCCGGGCGTTCCCCCGCAAGGGAACCCTTGCGTGCACGACCGATAGGCGTCCTGCTATAGGCGACTATCACCGCATCATTCGCTGCAATGGCTGTACTCACGTTGACGATTCCTTTCATGGCGGCAGCGTGCCTGGTTCAGCTCCGCAGCCCGCGTGAAATGTTTTGATTGGCATGAAAATAGCTCAGGCCTGCGCCATAGAGTAAAAAAAGTTCCATCCATGCGCTCTGAAATAAATATATACGAACCGTATCGTATCCCACAAGGATAATGATCGTTTATGGCTAATGTGAACTACTTTTCTCATGAAAAAATCCCTGCACCTTCACGAGCTGAGCTCGTGAAGGTGCAGGGATTTCTTGAGTCTTATTTTCTCACCGCGAGACCCTCCAGGGCGGTTTCCAAAATCTCGGTAACCGCGGCCGCGTCCAGAGGTCCAGACTCAACAAGCAGTCGGAAATACACCGGAGCATAAAGCATCTCGGTCACCATCATCGGATCAAGGTCCGAGCGCATCGCACCCTCGTCCATAACCCGTTCAATGAGCGCACTTACCGCTGCCGCACGCGGATTCCAGAAACGATCCTTGAACTCAGTCAGCGCCGCGTGATCCTGCTGGCACTCACCGACGAGCTGGGCCACCAGGCGGCCCTCGCCGCCGGCGTAGACCTCCGTCAAGGATTTGAGGTGCTCGCGCAGAGCATCGATAGCCGGGATATCTTCACGAACCGGAGTGCGAGCTACGTGATTATCCAAGAACGTATCAATGACCACCGCAACCTTGCTAGGCCACCAACGGTAAATGGTGGTTTTGCTGACTCCGGCCTCGCGGGCGATACGCTCGATTGATAGTTTCTGAACGGAAACACCGGCGGACCCTGAATTGTCGAGCAACTTCATGGTTGCTTCGAGAATCGCTCGACGACTACCTTCACTTCTAATTGCCATGGCACAACCATACGCGTTTTCGCATTCAATACGAAACGTACACAATCACTCTGGCGCTTCCAAGATTTTAAGCTTCCGTCGGCTTCCACAAGGAAGAACCCAAACCAAACATCAGCGATAATCCGATCAGACGGCTCCTGCAATGACTCGCGCCCGATTTTTCAGCGCGAATCCTGCTTCTTCGGCCTCGGCGCGGGTGATGCGGGTTCCTGCTCCGATCAGCTTCCGGGCTGCCAGATGATCTGCCGGCAAGTTGACCGATTCGACCGCCGCCAAGGCCTCACCTCGGAAACACAGCACCGAAAATTTCGCGGTCCGGGGATCGCCGAGCACCAGGGTATCGTCGCCAGCTTGGCTGAGGCCAGCTATTTGTAAGCGGTAAGGTCCTTGGGTGGACCAGAACCATGGGAGATCCGCATAAGGGCTCTCGTCGCCGAGAATACTGCCGGCTAAATGCCTAGCTTGGTCCGTAGCATTTTGCACCGATTCAAGCCGTGTTCGGCCCGGCGAATGCACATTAGGGAAATTGGCGCAGTCGCCCAAGGCAAAGATGCTGGGATCCGAGGTGCGCAGGCACTGATCCACCACGATTCCGTTCGAGGTCTCCAACCCGGCATTTTCAGCCAGAGCTACGTTGGGTAAAACTCCAACGCCCACTAACACCAGATCCGCCGGGTATCGCTGCCCGGTGCTCGAGACCGCAGCCATCACTTCTCCCCCACCCGCCGCTTCGAAACTTTCGATTCCCTCGTTCAGCCGCAACTCGACACCAAGGTCCCGGTGAGCTTGCGCGAACCACTGGCTCATCGGCTCACTGAGCGCACGGGCCATTGGGCGTGCGGCGAATTCCAGCACCGTCACATGGCAGTCGTGGGCTCTGGCGGCCGCAGCAAATTCGAGCCCGATAAATCCCGCCCCAACGACCACCACATTTTTGGCCGCGGGCAACGCAGCGTGCAGATCCTGTACATCGTCCAACGTGCGCAGCGAATGCACGCCATCGAGCTTCGAACCCGGACATTCAATGAGCCTGTTACGCGCACCGGTAGCGAGTACCAAATGCGTATACCCTAGGGAGTTTCCGTTGGACAGTGCCACCTGGCGGTTCGGGCGGTCGATGTCGATGGCGCTAACGCCGTCGAGCAGGTTGATGCTTTTCTGCGAAAAGAAATTTTCACCACGCAGCGGCAATGGCTTGGGTGTGCCTTGCGGAGAGAGGAAGTCCTTGGACAACGGTGGCCGTTGGTATGGAAGCCCGGCCTCATCGGCAACAATTGTGATCTGCTCGGTATATCCGTTGCCGCGCAGCGAATCTGCAACCTGCAGCGCGCTTTGACCGCCGCCTATGATTACTACGCTCATGACTACACCTGGCCCGCGGGAATATCAACAATAATTTCGGGCAGCGATGCCCCGGTGCTGATCTGGCAGCCCAACCGTGAACGTTCAGTGCGTTCTGCCGCAGTGCAGTCAAGCATTTCGTCCTCGTCCGCTCCGAGTTCGGGAAGTGCGTCCGCATATTCCGGACGGATGTACACGTGGCAGGTTGCGCACATCGCCTGTCCGCCGCATTCCCCCACGATTCCGTCAATTCCATTGCTCACCGCAGCGCGCATCAAGGTGGTTCCCTGCTCAACTTCGAGTCGTTGCGCGGTTCCGTCTGGCTGGGTAAAGGTAATGCTAGGCATGTTTGCTCCTCTAAAAGTTTCTTGGTTGCTCAGTTCCAGGTGACCGGAAGGCTGGTCAACCCACGGAAGACCCACCCTGCCCATTGCCCTGGGCGAGATTCTTCAATGCGCAGCCCGGGGAACCGTTCATAGGCTTTCGGCACGGCGATCTGGCCAATGGCACTCTTCGCCGCCCAATGCCCCGCGCACAGGTGCACTCCAGCACCAAAGGCGAGGTTTGATTTTTTAGGCCGGTTGATATCAAAGTCCGCCGCGTTTTCCCCGAACTGGGCAGGGTCATGGTTGGCCGCGGCAACCACCACTGCGATACCCGAGCCGGCCGGAATCCTAACCCCTTCCAACACCGTGTCCACGGTGGTTTCTCGTGGGTACATGCCGATAGGAGAGAGCCAACGCACGGCCTCATCAAAGACCGCGGCCCACCGCGTAGGATCAGCCAGGACTTGCTCTCGTTGGTCGGGATGGTTGCTCAGTGCCCACACGATATTGGTGACCATATGTTGCGGTTCGTTCATGCCTCCGGAAATGCTTAGCTTCACGTTGGCCGCGATATTTGCATCGGGTAAACCACTGTTGGCCCAGGCCGAAAGCATGGATGCATTGGGGTGCAGTTGATAGTGCGGAATGAGTTCGTTGATCAGCGCGTCGGCTTGCTCCGTGGATGACTCGCAACGCCTCCAGATCTCCGGGTCATCTAAGACATTTCCTATCCCGGCAATAAAGTCGTGCGACCAGGTGCGTACCGTTTGAACATCGACGTCCTTCAAACCCACCAAATCTCCGAGGTTTTTGGCGGCCAACGGGGCTGCATAGTCGCGGTTAAGATCGGCGTTATCCGGACCAACGTCCTCCAACTCATCGAGGTAGATATCAGCATTGCGGGCAAACACCTCTGCCCAGGCTTCCTTGATGTTCTTCGGTCGCAGTACCGGATTGACCGCAAGTCGATCAGTGGCGTGTTCCGGATCATCTTTGCGCAGCATCGGGTGCGCTCCGATGGCACGATTCATGGTTGATCCGGAGACATTAGCGCTGAAGATGCTCTGATCCTGCTCAATTTCATGGCATCCGGCATAACTGGTGACGAGGAATTTGTTGAGCATCGGCACCCAGGCGACCGGGGCTTCGGTACGCAGCCGGGCATAACTCCCATACGGATCTGCGAGCAGCTGCGCCGGTTGAAGCCAATTGACTACCGGAACCTCTTTTGCTCCAGAATGTTGTACGCCGCCTACATGCGACGGGCGACTCTCGGCTTGTTCGGGCAGTTCGGTAGTTCCATGTCCCATTGGGCAACGGGCTGTGTTCGCGCTCATGGTTGGCTCCTAGCTTGGGCCTGGGTTCGTTGTTTCACTAAGTGTCACATCGGACTAACCAACAGTAAACTGCGAATATTAGCGATACTTCTTCGATTAGTTAGGAAATAGCTGTTGGCTAAATTCACCCTGCGCCAATTGGAATTATTTGCCCAGCTGCCTAAGCACCAGACTTTGAGCTCCGCTGCGCAGTCCCTGCACATGTCAGATTCTGCGCTGTCTCACGCGATCACCGAACTGGAAACGGCCGTAGGTGAGCAGCTTTGCGTGCGGCGCAAGGCGCGCGGCATGTACCTCACCCCCGCCGGAACGCATTTCGCCTCGCGGGCCAGCGAAATTTTGCGTGCCACTGATTCCTTGGCTGGAGAGCTCTCCGAAGTCAGCGGTGAATTGCGCGGCCCGGTCTCACTGGGCTGTTATACGGGATTAGCCAGCAACGTCCTGCCAGCGGTACTGGAAGGGATTGCAAGACTGCACCCTGAAGTGGAAATCCGCATCACCGTAGGAGACCACTCCGACCTTCTGCCCGCCTTGGCGGACGGTTCGCTCGATGTTGCGGTCGTTTACGATATCGGGTTGCCGGCAACTTTGCAGCGCAGTGTTGTTTATGAAACTGAAGTGATGGCGGTGCTTGCGCAGTCCGATCCGCTGGCTAGTGCGCAGTCTATCGATCTGGCCGATTTGGCAGCCAAGCCGTTGATCATGCTCGATACCGCCCCAAGCTCTGATTACACGCAATTGATGTTCTCCCAGCGCGAGCTGACCCCGATATTCGGCGCCATCGTTCCGCAGATCGACCTCGTGCGTGCATTGGTCGGGCGCGGCCTTGGCTACAGCCTGCTGATGTCACGTCCCAACCAGATCCCGGTGTCGAGCGAGGGGCTGGGCCTGGTGACGCGCCACCTAAATCCGCGCAGCGGAGTGACCTCGGTGGTTGCCGTCTGGCCGACAGGATTTACACCCAGCGCCCGCGCCCGAGCCGTCATCGATTATGCCATCGAGGCGTTGGAGGCCAGCGAACCAAGCTGACTATCCCCGTTCAACTCAAAGACAAATTTTCCTCAAAGCGCGCTGAGTCCAGGGCCCACTCATTGCTTTATCGTGTGACCCGAATTACAATCGAAACGATACGAATCGAACTTTTTGGGGAAAGGTCATGGCAACCATGCTCATTTTTTCCTTCGGGGCGCAACGATGACCGCCGTACTCGACACCCGTTCGGTGCCCGCCGCCGAGCGCCGGGATTACTGGTCCGCAGGGATTGCCGAACGCTTCTTCCCCATGCGCGTCGAGAAATTTGTGTCCCCGTCTTTCGAAGCACGCTTGGCCAGCGGCCAGCTTGGCTCGGTGGCAGTGCAGTCCATCCAAGGACTCGCACACCGGGTGGCACGCACCCAGCAGATGATCGCTGCAGCCGACCCGGAAAGCATCTTGCTCTATTTGCTCACTAAGGGCGAGATTCTCATAGGGCAAGATGAACGCCAATGCCTGCTGCGACCCGGCGACTTAGCCTGCCAAGACACCTCAACTCCCTCAATCTTTGAAAGCCGCGGGGACTTCGAGGTGCTTGTATTCAGCGTTCCCAAGTGGTTCATTGGTACTCGGGCTGAAACCATCGTCGGCCAGACCGCCATTCGGGTTGGCGGCGGCAGTAGAGGTGGCCTCACTACCTTGACGGCACCGTTCTTGGCGAACCTGGCACGCACCGCGCTCGGCGGCAACTTGGATGAACGGGACGGACCAAGCGCCGCACAAATGCTACTGCCCATGCTGGCCAACTTGTTCCAACGAGAAAACCCTTCGGCATTAGCCACCCGGCCGCAGACCCTCTTGGCGCAGATGCAACGCTTCGCGCTGGACCAACTCCACGATCCGCAGCTCGGGCCCGAACTGATCGCACAGGCCCACTACGTTTCGACCCGCTACGTGCACAAGCTCTTCGCGCAAACCGGGCTAGGCGTCTCGGCATGGATTCGCGAACGCCGTCTGGAAGGCGCCGCCGGGGAACTACGACGTTTCCCGGAAAGGTCCGTTGCCTCGATTGCGGCCAAATGGGGATATCTGCACCCGGCAAGCTTCAGCCGGGCGTTCCGCGAAGTACATGGTTACTCACCACGGGATGCCCGGCTAGCTGCTTAGCGTGAAATCTTCTCAGTCACCTAGCCCGGAGGCATTGGCGAGTACTGTCTGCGCTACTTTCCAACGTCAATGACATCTAAATCGCGGCCAACAACCAGCTGACCGTCAAATCCCTTGGCGCAGGCTGCCCACACGGATTCGGATTGCACCACAGGGACAAGGTGCGAGAGCACAAGAGTGCCCACACCCGCTTCGGCGGCAATAGGTCCAACCTCGGTCTTCAGGGTGTGTGCCTGCAATAGGTGCTGATACAAACCCTCGGTTGCTTCATCACGTGGTTCAGGGAACAATTGGGCCACCCAATCCTCATCGATCACCTCATGCACCAGCACGTCGGCACCTTGGGCCAGCCGGATGAGATTCGAGCATCTGGCAGTATCCCCGGAAAACACTACCGATCCGTCGTCCGTGTCAAAGCGGTAGGCCAATGCCGGGAACACCGGGGCATGATTCACAAGAATGGCGGAGACTTTAACCCGGTCATCCTCGAAAAACGTGAACGGTTCCATGCTTGGAGCCGGGGCACCATTGGGGTTGCCCAGGTACTTTTCTGGAACGGGAACATCCATGCCCTCCCATAATTGAGCGGGTGAAGGTTTTCTGTTGTCAAAGATTCTGTCATTCAAATCCGTGGCAAATAACTGCACCATCAGTTCGGTCATTTCCTTGGTACCCGGCGTTGGGTTGGCCGGACTGATTGGCGAAGGTGCAGGCCCCTTGCCGAACAACGGTGGCAGCGCGTTGCGATTGCCGGGACCCCAAACAGGAATTTTTTCCACGCTCTGCAAACCGTTATATATTCCATTGACCAGGATATTGTTTAAATCCACCACGTGGTCCGAGTGCAAATGCGTCAGGAATATACCTCCCAATACGTCAAGCGGTCCGTCTTGGGCCGAGGCATGCTCTGGGCCTAGATTTGCCTTGTGCAACTGCGAAAGTACTCCATGTCCCGTATCGATAAGGTAGTAGCGATCGCCAACTGCCAACGCGGACGCTATGCCTGCATGTTCGCTACCCGGGAACTGGGTAGGTCCGCCTGCCGTACCAAGTAGGACGAGTCGAGTTCTCGCGCCGACGCTCGGCACCGGGGCAAACTGCCGTTGCTCTCCGGCTTGCGCCGCTTTTGTCTCACTTGGGGTGCAAGCAGTGAGTGCAAGTCCTGCGGCGCCTAGGCCGAGCCCGGCCATGAGACTACGTCGGCCAATGCCTGCACGAATTTCATTCGGTATATCAACACACATATTTGTTCCTCAGTAGTAACGAACGTTGCAGCTAACCAAGTGTTGGATACAGGATCAGCTCGTTAATCTATGCTCAGCTTTGACGATGTTTCCCAATACCGCGGGTTCCTGGATGAAATCCCTCTTCTTGATCACCAGCAGTGCCACTGTCGTGACCAGCGCAGTGCCTAGGAAGTACCATGCAGGCGATGTAACATCACCCGTCACGTCGGTGAGCCATGTGGCAATAAGCGGCGTTGTCCCGCCAAAGAGCGCAATCGGAGTATTGAAAGAAAAAGCTACCACCGTGGCACGAATTCTCGCGGGAATCAGATCTGCCAATAATGCATTGACCGAGGAAGAAAAGAGGCCGAAATTCGTGACAACAGCCCAGAGATACAAGAAAAATACAGGGTTGGATGCGCCCGGTGACAGCAAAAAGAATGCGGGCATGGTGATGCAGCCAGCGATCGATGCCGCAAGGAGAAGATTACGACGATCAACAAGATCTGACAGGTGACCAAAAATAGGCATCAGCAGTGCGGCATAGAACAAGGAGCCCACCGATACCCAGAGCACCATGCCGGAATCAAAATTCATGACAGTACGCAAATGTACGCCCAGGTAGCTTGATACCAGGTAGAAAATCGACGCATGCATGACGATGGAAGCAAACGTCAGCATAAGCACCCGGGGCATTCTCGACGCCGCCCGAATCGGGCTCTCTTCGATGTCACCGGAGGATTCCAAAGCCCGAAATACCGGGCTATCCTCGAGCTTGAGCCGAATATAGATCGCGATAGCGCCTAAGGGTCCAGCCAAGAGGAACGGGATACGCCAACCCCACTGCGACATGGATTCGTCACCAAGAACATTTGCCAGTCCGTTCGAAGTAGCCGACCCGACTAGGAAACCAAGTACCGCGGTCAGCATCAACCAGCTCACCGAATAGCCACGGCGTTTTGGTCCCGAGTATTCGACCACGAACGCGGTGGCTGTGCCTACTTCGCCACCGGCCGAAAGGCCTTGGATCAATCGTGCCAGAACCAGCAGAACTGGGGCGAGTACTCCAATCTGATGATAAGTAGGAAGCAGCCCGATCAGAAATGTTGACCCTGACATCATCAACAGCACCGTCAGAAGGGTTTTCTTGCGCCCAACTTTGTCGGCCATTGGACCAAAAACCAGCCCACCAAGCGGACGGATAAAGAAACTCAGGGCAAACACGGCAAAGGAAGCCAGAAGTCCAGCTACCGGATCAGTGCTGGGGAAGAAGTTTGCCGCCATGTAGGCAGCCAGAAATCCATAAACACCGTAGTCATAGAATTCGATTGCATGTCCAGCATTTGCGCCCAGAAATGCTCGCCGCCGTGCGCTTTTGACATCAGGGTGAATAGGTCGCACGTCGTTTTGGCTTTCCGGCGCCGGGCTTTCAGAATCTGCCACGTATTGCTCCTATTATTTCAAGTTCGTGGGCAGCGTCGTTGCTGCCCGAAATTCATTACTGATGAGAAAACGTCAGGGTGCTAGCCCCCACTCTGACGGCAGGGGCTAGCACCCTGAGTTCGCTTAGGCCTGCGGGTAGCCGGCTTCGCGCAGGCGAGTGCCCCAGATCCCCGACTTGCCCGGAGCGATGATCCCAATCGGATCAAGCGTGTCCTTGATCTGCTCGTTGAAGCGGCGCAGCGCGTGGTCGTTGAAGCCGAATTGCTCAGCCGCCAGGTCCATGAAGGACAGGTGCGCCCGGTACTCGCCGTAACCGCGCTTGCCAGCCTCAGCCACCATCCGCTTGGCCAGGGCATACGCATTGGCGACCTGTTCGGGATTCTTCGTATCGAAGGCGATCACGTTGATGAACGTGGTCGACCGCGCATTGATCGGAAGCATGCCGCCGAGGAAATCAAGTCCCGCCTCGGCACACATTTCCCGCATCATCTTCTGCGCGGCAATCGCATTCTTCCCGGTGAGCGGAATAACCGGCGAGAAATCGACGTGGCCGCCTTCTTCGCCGCCGGACCAGCCTGCCATCTTGTACAGGTCCTGGCTCGGCACCCCGATCTGCACCCGCTCGTGCGGGTTGGGCAGCGTCTCCCAGGCTTCCTTCCCATGCTTCTGGCCCACCAAGTCAACACTCGGGATCTGCAGGAAACGCGCCTCAAGCTTGGCGAAGTTATGGTCGACCACGGCCTCGTCGCCATAGAGCGCAAAGCGCATCATCCAACGCCCAAGTCCCATCTCCTTGGCAATCTTGTCGATGACCTCTTCCGGCATCGGGCCCTCGCCGGCGTACCACTCGGCGCGGGTGGTGAGCATTGAAGCCATGCACAGCGTGTTGGACAGCTGCGGGCGCATGTCGATGGTGCCGTCGAGCATGAGCTCGCGCAGCGCATCGACCACCGCGGGCATCTGCTCCTCATCCCAGACGCGCAGCCACAATGGCATGTACGTTTCAGGCTTGGGCATCAGCCAGTAGCCCATCTTGGTGACGATGCCATAGTTCGACTGCATGAACATCTCGGTAGAGGTCGGGCCTAGGCCGCGCTTGTACAGCGGCCAGGTCGGGTTGTTGTCCATGGCGCCTGAGCCGGTGCGCATGAGGTCCCCATTGGGCAGCACCACCTCGAAGCCGCAGTGCGAGGCCTGGTCGATCGAGTACGGCATGTAGGTCAGCCCATGCTCCAGCGTATTGGAGACGACCCCTCCCCAACCGATGTCCACGATGGAGGCCACGAGGTTATGCCCGCCGGCCTCGATGGCGTCATGCAGGTCGTACCAGCTCACGCCCGGCTCCACGATGGCGTAGCCGAGTTCTTCGTTGATCTCCAGGACCTTATTCATCTCCCGGAAGGAGAGCATCACCGAGCCGCGCACCTGCGGTGCCGCACCGCCGTAGCCGTTGTTCTTGCCGCGGCCGATGGGCCACAGCGGGATCTTGTATTGGTTGGCAATCTTCACGATCGCCTGCACGTCCTCGGTGCTCCGGGGACTGACAACGCCGGAGGGCACATTGGTGGCAGTGCCCGGGACCTGGAAGGGATCCTGGAAGTCTTCCAGGGATTCGGCCTCGGTAGCGACATTCTCGGCTCCGATGGCCTCGGCGAAAGCTGCCAAGGCGTTGTCCAGGTCGGCTTCGGTGACTCCCGGAGGAAGCGGACGGGTAGTGGTCTCAGAGGTATTGCTCATCTTTTCAGGTCTCCTAAATAGCGCTGAAGGTGAAGCTATTGTGTGAGTTCCATGGTGCTCCAGCTTGGCCCTGTGTGGGGCAGCTCTCACTCGATGGTGCAGTGCGTGCACAGAAGTGTGCACGCACTGCACCATCGGTTCCTTGTGGGTTCCACCGGTAAAAAGAAGGTGATTGCATAAGGTCAACTACAGGCATCTAAGTAAATGGAGAAATCATCATGACAGATGGTCGTCTAGCTGGAAAAATTGTCCTGCTTACAGGTATCGGCGGTGGCATGGGCCGGGAAACCGCAAGGCTTTTTGCCCGCGAAGGCGCCACAGTGGTCGGTTGTGATCTCAACGAGGAAAGCGCGGCGGAAACGGTTCGGCTCATCGAAGCCGAGGGTGGCACTATCGATTCCAGCGCTCCGGTGGATCTGGGCCAGCGCGAGGCAATCGATGCCTGGATCAACGGCGCCGTCGAACGCTTCGGCAAGGTTGATGTGCTCTACAACAATGCGAGCATGCCTAAATTTGCGCCCTTCGCCCAAATGAACGGTGAGGATTACCGCTTCACCATCCAGAACGAACTGGATCTGGTCTGGCATGCCTGCCAGAGCGCGTGGCCGCATTTGGCCAAATCTGGTGGCGCAATTGTGAATATCGGTTCGGTGGCCGGAGTCCAAGGCGCGCGCGCCTTGCCGCAGGCAGCTCACGCCGCCGCTAAGGGTGCAGTCATTGCGTTGACCAAGCAGCTAGCCGCGGAGGGTATCGCGGTGGGCGTTCGAGTCAATTGCGTCAGCCCCGGCGTCATGGCCACCCCACCGATCCTGGCCATGTATGCCGAGCTGGGCGATAAAGCACCGGTAGCGCCGATCGTTGAACGCACGATCTCCGGCAAGCCGGGCGATCCACTGGCGGTTGCGTACGCCGGACTTTATTTCGCCTCAGATGAGGCCAAGTGGGTCACTGGTTCACATCTGGTGGTTGACGGCGGAGCCCACGCGGTGATGTAGGAATTTCAGCTCAGAATCATCGAGTCGATATCATCTCGAACCCACCCCTGGCCACTGCGCCGAAGGTTGTTGGCTAGGGGCAGCTGATGGGATCCGCTCTCGATGATGTGCATCAAATATCCGCCAGTATTCGGAAATACCACGAGGTCTCCTGCGGCCACGCCCTGGGGGAATTCGAAACGACGCCGTAGGATCAGCTCTTCCTCGATGCAATAAGCCCCCACCAAAAACGCGCTAAGCGCGACGCGCTCTCTTCGTGGTGTGCCTGTTTGGAGGAGCAATGGATCCACCAGGAAGTCCGCCGACGTTGAGCGGCACTGGGTTCTGTTCATATGCAGGCCCACTAGCGGCAGCCCATCGCTGCGGGTCTTGACGAAAGCCACCTGGGCAAGCGTCATCCCGCAACCGTCCAGCAGGCTCCGACCGGGTTCGCAGCGCAGCTGTATGCCGCGTCGCTTGAGCATCTGCGCTACGGATTCATGTTCGCCTTCCGGATTGCTTGCAAGAATTTGATTCAGCCATTCTCCGCGGATCAATTTCTGGTGGTACGGATATACCGAGCCACTCGGCGCCGCTCCCGTGGCGCCCAGCCGATCGGATTTCCACGTCAAGGACTCATCCCCCGCGGGCAAGGCGGCAAGATCCTCCCAAAAACCGGACCATTGCGCGACATCGGCTTCAAGCAATCACCGTGGCGAAGTGCTTCGTCGCGTGGTCTCGTGAAGGGCGAGTGCGTGATGAGGCGGCGTTTGCCTGCCTGGCTGGGGTGAATCCAATTCCTGCGTCGTCGGGGAACACAATCAGACACCGGCTTAATCGTGGCGGCGATCGGTCGTTGAATTCAGCCCTGTACTTAGCAACAGTGACGCGTATGACTTATGATGAGGAAATACGCAACTATGTTGAAAAGCGTCGAGCTGAGGGTAAAACTGATCGGGAGATCCGTCGATGCATCAAACGCTCTCTCGTCCGTCGTATCTTCAGAATCTTCAGTGCTTCAACAATGATTGAAGAGTCCTTCTCCTTTAGAGGACTTTCACCTCCAAGTAAATGCCCATGCCGGGCGTACAAAATCAGCAGAACCGCAGCGGGGCGGTTTTGCTGATGCACGATCTATGAATAGTCCCGTGACTTCCAGTCGTTCGCTGGGCCAGGCAAGGATGGAATCCCGTTACCTTGCCCGTGTCAACTCGGTATTGCCGTGCAGCGTTCCAGTGGGCAAGCCCAAGTTCACCGGCTGTGGCGAGCTGCAGCAGCCGGCAGCTTCGGCAGGCTCGGTTCCGCAGGTGGTACCGCTGGCCGCAGGGGCATCGCAGGAGCCGCCCAGATCCGTGGAGCAGACCCCGGTTTCCGGAAGATCCAGCTCAACCCGCCCTGCCGCGGCGGTATCGCCGGACAAGGCGGCGGCAATGGAGCGCACCTGCTCATAGCCGGTAGCCATCAAGAAGGTTGGAGCACGCCCATAGCTCTTCATTCCAACGATGTAGAAGTTCTTTTCCGGGTGCGCCAACTGCTTTTCGCCATGTGCACTGACCGTTCCGCAGCTGTGGAATTCCGGGTCGATCAATGGCCCGAGCTGGCGCGGGGCTTCAACGCATTCATCCAGGTCCAGGCGCAGTTCGGAGAGCATCTGCAGATCCGGGCGGAAACCGGTGGCCGCGATGATGCGGTCAACGCCCAGCTCCCGTCCGTCAGCCAACGATACGGACAGCCGCTCCCCCGCGCTCATCGAAGCGACGGAGACATTTTCCAGCAGTTCCACGTTGCCGTTCTCCACCAGCCGGCGCAGCGACGTGCCCAGCTGGCCCCGGGCTGGAAGCTGGTCAGCAGCTCCGCCACCGTAGAGCCGGATCGGGTTGGCCGCCCCGCGCAGGCCCCAGAGGATCCGGGTGTCCGGGAACTTCTTCTGCAACCGGCCCAGGGCAATGACGGTATTCGCCGCCGAATGCCCGGCGCCAAGCACCAGCAATTTCTTGCCCGCGAGCTCCTGCTCATCGGCGCCCAGCGGATCAGGCAGCCCGCAGATGAGGAAGCCGCGCTCGCGCGCCTGCGCTTCGCCGATGGCCTGGATTCCGGCCCGGCCTACCGGGCTTGGCTGGTTCCAGGTGCCACTGGCATCAACCACGGCACGGCCGAGAAGATCCACCGGGCCGCCAGGAGTTTCGGTGCGCACCAGGAACGGGGCTTCATCGCGGTGCGCGGTGCGTGCCTTGTCGGCACCGCGGCCGTCGGCCAGCACGCGGCTGATTTTCGCCACGCGGTGGCCGTAGCGGATGCGCGGTGACAGTTGGGGGTGGGCGGCCAGCGGTTGGAGATATTCGCTGACCAACTCCGCGCCGGTGGGAAGCTTGGTGATCCGCGGTGCTTCCCAGCCCCCGGCGTATCCCTCGCTGCGCGTTTCCAGCAGCCGGCGGGCGGCCGCATCGATATTGAAGCGCCATGGGGAGAAGAGTTTGATGTGGGACCACTGGGCTATTGCGGCGCCTGCGCTGTCCCCAGCTTCCAGGACAAGCACTTCCTGCCCGCGTTCGCGCAGGTGGGCGGCGGTGGCTAGGCCGATGGGGCCGGCGCCGATGACGATGACTGGAAGGTTCTCCTGCATGGGTTTCTCCTTGGCTACTGGAATTCTGGAGACGGTCTGCGCTTAGCTGGCCGGCAGCAGGTCGGCGATGAGGTTCTCAATCCGGGCACGGATTTCATCACGGATTGGCCGCACACCGTCAATGCCCTGCCCTGCGGGGTCTTCCAGCTTCCAATCTTCATAGCGCTTGCCCGGGAAGAATGGGCAGGCATCTCCGCAGCCCATGGTGATCACCACATCGGAGTCCTTCACGGCTTGGGTGGTCAGCACCCTCGGGGTTTGCGCCGACATGTCGATGCCGACTTCTTTCATGGCTTCCACGGCGGCCGGGTTGACCGAGTCGGCTGGGGCGGATCCGGCCGAGCGGACCTCAATGCGCCCTCCGGAGAGGTGGGAGAGGAAGGCCGCGGCCATCTGGGAGCGTCCTGCGTTGTGCACGCAGACAAAGAGAACTGAAGGCTTTTCGGCAGCAGTCATGGGTGTTGTCCTTAGGAAGAAGTAGTGGAAGTGCTTACAGCCGGGAAGAATTTACGGGCCCACAGGGCCACGTAGACCAAGGCAACCAGGATCGGCACCTCGATCAGCGGGCCGACCACGCCGGCCAGGGCCTGGCCGCTGGTGGCACCGAAGGTGGCGATGGCTACCGCGATGGCCAGCTCGAAGTTGTTGCCGGCGGCAGTGAACGCCAAGGTGGTGGTGCGCGGGTAGCCCAGCTTCAGCCAGTGGCCGATGAGCATTCCGGCGCCGAAGACCACCACGAAGTAGATCAGCAGCGGGATCGCCATGCGCAGCACATCCAGGGGCTTGGAGATGATGTTATCGCCCTGCAATGCGAAGAGCAGCACGATGGTGAACAGCAGCCCGTACAGTGCCCACGGCCCGATTTTCGGCAGGAATTTTCCCTCGTACCAGTCGCGGCCCTTGGCCTTTTCGCCCAGGGTGCGGGTCAGGTAGCCGGCCACCAGCGGAATGCCCAGGAAGACCAGCACCGAGGCGGTGATGGCGGCAATGGAGAACTCGGCGCTGGTGGTTTCCAGCCCCAGCCACGATGGCAGCAGCTGCAGGTAGAACCAGCCCAGGGCACCGAAGGCGATGACCTGGAAGACCGAGTTGATGGCCACCAGCACCGCGGCCGCTTCCCGGTCCCCGCAGGCCAGATCATTCCAGATGAACACCATGGCGATGCAGCGGGCCAGGCCCACAATGATCAGGCCGGTGCGGTATTCGGGCAGGTCTGCCAGGAATACCCAGGCCAGGACGAACATGAACGCCGGGGCCAGGACCCAGTTGATCACCAGCGAGGTGATCATCAGCTTCTTGTCGGCCAGCACGCGGCCGGTTTCGTTGTAGCGGACCTTGGCCAGCACCGGATACATCATGACCAGCAGGCCGATGGCGATGGGTACCGAGACCCCGGCCACGGTGAAGCGGTCCAGCAGCTCGCCCAGCTGAGGGAAGATGCGGCCCAGACCCAAGCCGACGCCCATGGCCAGCAGGATCCACAGGGCCAGGTAGCGGTCCAGGAAGGAAAGTTTTGCCGCCACGGGGGCAGTGTCTAGCGCAGGCGCGGGTGCCACTGATTCATCACTCCAAGAATAGGCATCGACGATTGTCGATGTTTTGAGTATGATGAAACATATCGACGTTTGTCAATCTCTGGCGCCAGAAGAAAAGAGCCAAGGCCCGTGAGCACAGCCACCGTGAATCCTGCCGGAGGAACTTCCCCAGTACCGGCAGCCGACGCCTGCTGCACGCCATCCCAAGGCGAGGCAATCCTCAACGCCGGGCAGGCCGAAGCGTTGGCGCTGCGCTTCAAGGCCCTGGGCGATCCCAACCGCCTGCGCATCCTGTCCATCGTCTCCGCCAGCGAATCGGCCGAGACGTGCGTCTGCGACCTGCCCGAACCATTGGGCCTCAAGCAGCCGACGGTCTCGCACCACCTGAAAATCCTGGTGGAGGCCGGAATCCTGCACCGCGAAAAGCGCGGGGTGTGGGCGTACTACTCCGTGGTCCCCGGCGCCCTGGAATCCCTGGGCTCCAGCTTGGTTGCCAAGCCCTAGACAGGCTTGACGCAACTGCATTCCAGTCGGCTGGGATCGCGCCATCCGGGATCCACCAACTAGCCGCATTCCCGCGTCCGCGCAGGCAGCTCGGCAAACGGCATCAAACGATGCAGGTGCCGGCAGCGCCGGCCCGCTGCGGACCAGATGCGCAATAGCCCATTTCAGGATCCAGTGCCCTACTTCGGGCGCTCGAACTTCATGAGCTTGTGCGTGCCATCGCAAAAAGGCTTGATGGCAGAGCCCCCGCAGCGGCATAGCGCGACGGGCCCTTTCCGGGCCTCGATGGATTGCCCCTCGGCATCCACGATTTCAAAATCTCCCCTGAGCAGCAAGGGGCCCTGCGGGCAAACGGTAATCATGGCCACTTCCGAAGCGCTGTGCCCCTCGCTCATACCACTGCCCCCGCTCCGGCATGCAACGCCGATCTGCCAGCTTCCCACGCGTCCAGGTACTTCGCGCCGGCCAACGCGTCAACCGCTGCCGCGGCTTGGGCTCCGAAGAGTATGTCGGGCACCAGATCCGGTTCGTCTTCAGCCAGTCCGCCCGCCAGGTCGCGGCCGGCGATTTGCTCATGGACCGCATCAGCTTCCACATGCTCATCGAAGTAATCGGTCACCGGGGATTCATATCCCAAGCGCCGGAACCCGCGGGCATAAGCGGCCTGGGGTATCGAGGAAGTCATCTCGTACAACGCCAGGTGGCCAGTGATGGCTCCCCGCAGGCGCCGGTGCATGCCGAAGAGCGAAATCATGTTCACTGCCGCCAGCGTCACCGCCGGAATGCGGTCCACGTACGCGCCGAAATCATCACGCAACCCCAGGCCCTTCATCGTCTGCCTGAACAGCTCGCTATGCATTCGCGGCAGCTGCCCATTTCCGTATTCATCAGCCTGGATCTCCACCATGGCGGCTTTTGCACGGCCTTCGAGTTTCGGGATCGCCCAGGTATGCGGATCAGCTTCCTTGAGCTGGTAGATCGACTTGAGAATCAGGAATTCGCCTGCTTGGCCGGCAGTGGCCTTGCGCTGGATGAATTTCGAGACCGACGGTCCAGCATCATCAGCTGCGAGCTCGAACAGGGCTTGGGCCACCTTCGCGGAGCTGGGTTCCACGCTTGGAATCGGGCCTGCCGCCTCGCGCAGCGCTTGCTCGAAACCCTCCTCGATCCGGGCCCGAAGCGAAATGAGCCCGGGGTTCCATTCCCAGCGGTCATCGACTTCTTCGAATCCCCGATAGTGCAGTTCGTAGAGCACGAAAAGGCTCAGCTGCAGGTCCCCGTCATCCAGCACATCCGAAGCCGCAGCCAACCGATCTCTTGCGACCGTTGCCAGATAGGCCGCGTATTCCTCCGAGGGGTTGCACAGCAACGCATTGTTCAGCGCTTGGGACAGGTCTCCGCGGGGTACGGGCAGATGCATGATGCTCCTTCGTTCACACTGATCGCACGGTCAGCAATAGTGGCAGTAGAATGATCGTGCCAGCATCCCCGGGATATAACCACCATTGGGAGGAAAAGCCAAGGTAGCCCCTGATCGTGCTCCCCAGCTATGTTCTCGACAGCACCTTATCCCTGAGGAACATAGGGCTGTCGGCCGGCCAATCTCGACATGATGTCTTGTCCCAGCTTTTCCATAGCCAGTGGGAGCTACGACCGGGATTGGGTTGGGATCATGATGGCAACCGATTAGAGGCAGAACTTACCGGAGTCGTCAGGGAGCACCTGTCGCCGCCCACTCTTATTGGCACATTCAATCTGGCAAGTAAGCAGGTCATGCCGTGTAAAACTGCCGACAATACTGGCGCCCAGAAGTTGCTCGCACCTCTGACAACAAACCCGGTCCAGAATCTTTTGCTCCATATCCACACCCAACTGCTAGGTGTCGACTCGTTCATTTCCCCAAGATGAAAAACAGGTTCCCTAGGGCTGTCGCGTTGCCACTTTAGTATCGAGTAGGCCCGTCTGCTACTCCAGCAAGGGACCAATTACTTGGCATCAATCACTCGCTCGCACTTTCTAATAACGAACTTTCAGGGCCGCACTGGTCGTCAGGTCCGTGCTCGCTAATCAAGGAGAGTCATGCCCCTAAGCCACTAATATCACAGCTTTGAAGCAGTGGGCCCGGGCACTTCAGAGGCACTGGAAGTTTCACAGAGTTACTACAGTTGCTCCATGGGCCCTACTGCGATCGATTATTCGGGCTCCAGCGCTGGGCGCTTGGCAGGCGCTGTATAACGAGAAGCTGCTCCCTCAATACCCTGCTAGGCTCAAGATGCTGCCGACGTTGCGCCGCGTGTACGGAAGAAACATCCGAATTTATCTTCATCGATGGGAATATCTCATGGGCAACAGCCCTGAAGCAGCACTAGGTATCGCACTACTGACATCACTGGTCCGCCAAGACCGAGAAGCCTTCCTGATCATCGCCTCCGAGCTGGAAGGAGGCAACACGCAAGCCGTGGCGATCCTTGCACGGCTAGGTGAAGCAATGGTCGCGATGATCGCTGAGCTGCTGCAGATCGGCAACGAGGAAGCGCTCACACGCATCGCAGCGTCACTGGCTCTCAAAGCTGGATAGAACTCAAAGAAATATGTGAAAGAGCAGAATCTGACAGCGGAAGAACAGCGAGAGCGGCCGTGAACCTGAGTAGAATGGGGGTAATAGGCTCGGTCGGGTAATTTATTGTTCACGACGCAGCGAGCTCTTTCAATCAAGGATTATATTTGCCTCGCAGTTCTCTGCTGGACGTTCCAGCACCCACCGTTAAACCCGGTGATCCTCAAAGTTTCTTCCACGTCAAGAAGTTGGTCACCGAAGCTGGACTGGTCGGTCGCCGCCGCGGGCACTATTTCGGGTTGGGCATCGTACTGACGGTGCTGCTAGCCGGCACCGTTACCGGTTTCATCCTCCTAGGCGACAGCTGGTTCCAGTTGCTGATGGCCACAGCCTTGGGCCTGCTGCTCACCCAATTCGCGTTCCTGGCGCACGAGGCGGCACACCGCCAGATCCTGGCTTCGCACAAGCGCAATGACAAGCTGGGCCAGTTCCTGGCCAATATCGTCGTGGGCATCAGCTACCAGTGGTGGATGAACAAGCACAACAAGCACCACGCCACCCCCAATACCGTGGGCAAGGATCCGGACATCGAGTGGGACACCATCTCCTTCCAGACCGAGGACGCCAAGCGCCAGCGCGGCCTGCTCAAGTGGATCACCAACCGCCAGGGCTACCTGTTCTTCCCGCTGCTCACCCTTGAGGGCTTGAATCTGCATATGCATTCGATCAAGTACCTGTTCAAGGCCGGCCGGGTCAAGAACCGCAAGCGCGAGATGACCGGCATTGCACTGCGCATCGCCATCTACCTGGCGATCGTGTTCTACTTCCTGCCAGTGGGCATGGCTTTCGCCTTCCTCGGCGTGCAGCTGGCAGTCTTCGGCGTCTACATGGGTGCCTCCTTCGCCCCGAACCACAAGGGCATGCCGATGGTTCCCCAGGACGCCCGCATCGACTTCTTCTCCCGCCAGGTACTGACCGGACGCAATGTCATGGCCAAGTCCAGCTGGGGAAACCGCGTGCTCTCCCACGTCTACGGCGGATTGAACTACCAGGTGGAGCACCACCTGTTCCCGTCCATGCCGCGCGCCAACCTGGCCGGCGTCTCGCGCATCGTGCGCCAGTACTGCGACGAGCACCAGGTGCCATACACCGTGGCCAGTGTCCGCGAATCCTACGCACAGGTGATCACCTACCTGAACAAGGTCGGGCTATCGGCCCGGGATCCTTTCGAGTGCCCAATGATCTCCGGATACCGAATCCCATAACGGTTTTGCTGCAGGCACAGAACAACGAAATCGGCGTCCCGGGCAGGACTTCGACTTCCCCTCACAGCAAACCGGCGAGATTAAGTGAGCTACTCATGGTAGTCTAGATATTAGAGCCAATAAGGAAAATTGAAAATTCCTATTGTTCCTCCCTTGGATTTTTAATAAGCGTTTCCTCGGTATCTTTTCCCATGAGAGCGAATCGCGTCACTTGAAATATTCGTCCCCACTTCCGTGGTGGGGCAGTCGGTTTGAAACTGCGTTTCTATAGAACCTCTTCGACCGCTATTACATGCGTCTCCAGTGAATTCTTACTCCAGAACTCAGAATTCGATGTTCTGGCTCTCCAAGCTATTCATGCTTGATTAAGTTTCACGGGATGCAACAAAAATAATGGCTTCAGTGCTGCTACGGTGGCACAAGCTCAAATCGCGACATATCGCGAATTACGATTTAGGAATACACATGGCTACTGGCACTGTAAAGTGGTTCAACTCCGAAAAGGGCTTCGGTTTCATTGAGCCTTCTGATGGATCCGCTGACGTTTTCGCGCATTACAGCGCAATTCAGAGTTTCGGATTCAAGAATCTTGAAGAAGGACAATCGGTCGAATACAAGCTTGAATCCGGTCCAAAGGGACCTCAGGCTGCGGACATCCAGGCACGCTAAGCGCGTTTAGGCCGATCACCCCAAAAGCGGGGCAGGCGGTCGACGGGTTCTAACGGTCGTTGCAACATCCTGAACAATCAGGCGTTGCAACGACCGTACCTTTTTACGCCAAAGATCAGCACCCAGCAACCCGACACGGTCCTGAAGAGCAAGACCAACACCGGGCTAGACGCAACGCTTCGATCATGAGCCGGACTAACGAAAGATTTCAAGCCAAGCGAGACCAACGAGGGTTATATAGCCTACAGTTATATTCCTTCCAAGCACTTGACCGGCTCGTTGATACGCGCCGCTTCAGGCATCTGAAGCTTTTCCGGGACCTGCGCGGTCCAAAACGCTCTGGGTATTGAGTGCAGAATTACTTCGATCCACAGCTTTAAGAGGCGAAACAGGAAAGTGCCCATTCGCTATTCATTCAATTCTTCGACTCTAGTTAACCCGGCAATCTCGTTCTGCTAAATGGATCTCTGCTCCACTGCTTGCGCAGGGACATCCCACTTGAAAACCTGCGAATTGCACCACATTGGGCATGTGTCCACATAAGGCGCCGCTCGGCGGTTGGAAACAAGATGTATTATCAGAAGAACACTCCACGATGAACACCGAGCGCCAAAGGCGAAACCCGGGGGATTCCGCGGCTTTATGCCGCAGAACTTCGTGGGCGGTCACCTTTCGGAGAGCTGCCATCAGCGGAGGATTAAATGAACATGCCTGAACTAAATATGCGCGCCATGCACCGCGTCGAAAAACTTTTGCATTGCCCCGAGGCCAGAACCCATCTCACTGCGTACGGCTGGATGGAGGGCATGCCCGTGGTATTCGCGCAACGCACTGATCCAGTAGATGAAGTAATGGGCTTCGTATCGGTCCATGGCCGGGCTGTACTCATGGTTCTTGACGATGACCAAACCGATGACCTGCAGCTATGGCACATCACGGTACCCAGCCCGCTGTTTCCCAAAGTTCCCCATTTGCCAGCTGGAACCACCATCAGCGAACTCTGCTCCCGGCAGCACACGGAGAAAATGATGCCCTTTCGCGTCGCTTTCTGGTCCCATAGCGCGGCAATCCATGAGATTCCCTGCTTTGTGCGCAACGACTGGCCTGGCCAAGTAGCCACGTCACCCACCGATATCGGCTAGTCCGGCGGGGCAGCCGAGGCGGGCTGCTAGCTCCAGCGCCAGCACCCTGCCTCGCCGGTTTTCCTCGCCGGATCGCCGTGCTTCCACTGCGCTCCAGGCGGGGGCCTAGACCTCGAATTTCAGCCCTGCTTGAGGAACTCAGGCAGCTCGGGAACTATCGTCACCACCACGTCATATGCTTTCCAGTCGGTTCCCTCAAGCACTTTCCGCGCTTCCTCGGATTGGGCAAGCGTCACGGTTTCGGATTCCGGAACGATGAACGCTTCCGTGTGCTGGACCTGGCCGAGTTCGCGGACCCTCAATCCCGCAGTGCGAACCCAGTCCAGGGAATGGAGCTGTACCTCCATGGCCGGGATCAGCGGGTGTGGATCCGTGCCGTCGACACCTTTGGAACGGCGATCCAGCAAATCCGAGGTTGCGGACTTCGTGCTGTCCCAGCCGTCCTTGAGAATGCCGGCAGCGATCACCAGAGCCGCGGTGGAATCAAGCCACCACAATCCAACGCCGATTCCGGCGACACCGACGATCGAAGCAGCATTGGTCTGCCAGTCGGCCTTGGCCATCTTGGAGTCGGCGTAGAGCAGCTTATTGTGCAGCGGTTGGGCAATCTTGATTTTCAACCGTCCCAGCACCACGGCCGGTGCCGCGATCAGGGCCATGACCGCCATCATGATCCATCCTTGCCATACCGTATGGCCAAACAGGTTCATGGTTCCGATGGTCGGGTGCTCCAGTTTAACCAGAGCCGATACCGATTCGTACGCGAGCATCGCTCCGACGACGAGCAACGCCACTCCTGCGACCAGATGTCCGGCTCCCATGGACCGGTGGTAGCCGTAGGGGTGCGAGCGCCGACGAGCCCTCCGGGTGAACTGCAGTGATGCCAAAAAGGCCAGCTGCGGCAGGACTGAGAGCATGTCTTCGATCCACGCTGTGCGCATGGCCTGCGAATTTCCCACCACTAGTGCCACAAGGGTAATGGTGAGCGCCGTGTATCCGATGCTGATCCACTCGAGCTTCGCAGCGCGCGCCAAGAGTTCGCGTTGCTCGGGAGGCAAGTGCGTTCCGGCAGCGTTTCTCATGGCATCTCCTGCGTCTGGTCCAGGAAGTACTCCAGCTCGGACAGGAAAGCATTTTCGCCTGGAGGCACGAGCAGGACTATTTTCCTTTCCTTGCCCTTGGCGTCAATGGCGGTCGTGTAGGGACGAGTGACTCCAGCCTTTTCCGACCACGGCGTCTTGGAGGTGATGCCTCCCGCCACCAAATCCAGCTGGCCTGCTTCCAGCTGCTTCACTAGCTGTTCTTCGCCACCAATGGTCCATTGGATTTCGGCACCTGCATGCTGGGCAAAGTCTTCTATGAGCGCTGGTTCGGCGCCCTGGGGTACTCCATCCCGGATTTCCACGAAATCCGAAGCAGGAGATACTCCGGCCCGAAGTGTCCCGGAACGAACCGTGTCCAGGGTTCCTTCGGGGTCCACCGGCACCGCTGGGAAGCAGGCTGTCGCCATGAAGACGCATCCAAGAGCCGCTGCTGCCTCCACTTGCCGGGTGCGGGACGAACTGTGCCGGAACATCATTCCTCCTGAGCTTGATCGGCCGGGTTGGCCTCCAAACTACTCCGAGGACTCGTGCTGCAATGCAACGCCCGGGAAATATCGGCGAACTCTCAGCTCGCACCTGCAACCTGCCGAAGGAGAATTCGCCCTGGGCTAGTGGATCCAGCCCGGAGTGCCGCCGGCAGGGATTCCCGTTCAATGACACGAATGCCGGATCGCTGCCCGGCCCGTGCCACAATCCGAAGTGGACAATAGCGCCGAGCACCAGTTGGCGCGTCCTATGCGAGGAGGCATCGGCGGCAGTGCAAGCCAAAATGGAACAAGTCCAGCAACGGACCAACGCGGCCTGGATCATCATCGTAGCCTCCGGCGTGATGGCCGGCCTGCACATCTGGAAGCTCGCCCCCGCGCTGACCGTGATCCAGGACGAACTGGGCTTCTCGCTGATTTTCTCCGGCGTGCTGCTGGGCGTGGTGCAGGTAGCCGGCATGGCCGGCGGCCTGGCCGTTTCCCTGCTTTCGGAAGTCATCTCCCAGCGCCGCACGCTGATCCTCGGCTTGCTGCTGCTGGTGCTGGGCAGCGCACTGGGCGCCTTGTCCCCCAGCGCGCCGCTGCTGCTGGCCACCCGCGTCCTGGAAGGGGCGGGCGTGATCATGGCGACCGTCATGGGGCCGGGGCTGGTGCGCCTCCATGCCCCCATCCGGAACCTGAACATGGCCGTGGGGTGGTGGGCCGCCTACATGGGCATGGCCACCTTCATCGGGGTCTTCTCCACGGCGCTGGTGCTCCAGCACCTGTCATGGCACCTGTGGTGGGGCATCCTCGCGTTCATCACCCTGCTGCCGATTCCGCTGATCCTCAAGTTCGTGGGTGCGGATGAACCCGCCGGATCGGCGGCCCTGCGTGAGGCCGCCCGGCGCATCGCCATCACCGCCCGGGCATCGCGCGTGTGGATCAGCGGCCTGATTTTCGGCTGCTACACGGTGCAATGGATGGCAGTAGTGGGGTTCCTGCCCACCATCTACGAGGAATTCGGCCTGGATCCGGTGGCCGGTGGTTTGGCTTCCGCCGTGGTGGGCGGGCTGAACGCGGTGGGCGCGATCCTCTGCGGAGGGCTGCTCCAGCGTGGCGCCAATGGGCGCACGCTGCTGCTAGCCGGCTTCGCGCTGATGTCCCTGGCATCGTTTTGCACCTTCGCCTTCGACTACCCGCCTGGGTTGCTGTGGATCCAGATGATCTGCGTTGGCTTCTTCTCGCTGGCCGGAGCGGCCATCCCGACCACCATGACCCGCGTGGTGGTCGATCTGGCTCCGCCCGGCGGTTCGGCCCCTGCCTCGATGGGCTTGACCCAGCAGATCTTCAACATCGGCAACTTCACCGGCCCGATGCTGCTGGCATCCGTGGCCACAATCACCGGCGGCTGGAATGCCACCTGGTTGCTGACCACAGGCTTCGCGCTGCTCGGGGCAATGCTGACCTTGCTGCTTTCGCGTAAGAACTCGCCCTTCGAGTGCGCTCGGCGATCCCGGTAGCTGATGCCAGCCCGCGGCGCTTGACCACTGCACAAAAGGCTGCGGGAACTACCCCGTCAGCCAAACTTGCGCACCAAGAGCCCCGGCTATCCGGACCGGTTCCCAAGCAGTCAGGAGGCTCGTATCCAGCCCGGTTCATGGGATGGTCTCTAAACTCCCCCACCAAGGCTCAACCAAGCGACCGGGTTCTTGCCCATGGCAGCATCTTGCGCCGTGGGCTACCCCGGATCCGAGCTATCAATCGACTGATTTCGGCGCGGACTCGTGACGCAGCCTGCCGGGGACGGCGACCATCATCGGACCGGATGTCACCGGATCGGGGTGAATCTCGCAGTGCACGCCAAATGCCTCGCCAAGGCTCTGCGCCGTAATGACATCTTCTGGTGCGCCGGAAGCCAGTATCTTTCCGCCACGCATCATCACCACGGTGTCGGCGTATCGCACTGCCTGATTGATGTCGTGCAGCACCGCGACCACGGTTTTTCCCGCATCGCGTTGCCGGGCGAACAGGTCCAGCAGCTCCACCTGATGGGCGACATCCAGATAGGTTGTCGGCTCATCCAGCAGCAGAATGGGTGCCTGCTGGGCCAAGGTGGTGGCCGCCCAGACCCTCTGGCGCTGGCCGCCGGAAAGCTCGGCCAGCCGGCGGGTGGCCAAGGGAAGGGTTCCGGTCGCGGCCAGTGCAGCGTGGACCGCCGCTTCATCCTGCTCGCTATGCTGGGCCAGCAGCTTCTGATGCGGGAAGCGGCCGCGGGCTACCAGCTGGGCAACGGTGATCCCCGAGGGAGCGATGGCTTGCTGGCTCAACAGCGACACTTCCCGTGCATAGGCCTTGGGCTTGTAGGATGCGATGGGGTTGCCATCCAGCAGCACCCGGCCGGCCATGGGCTTCAGCAACCTGGCCAGCGCGCTGAGCAGCGTGGACTTGCCGCAGCCGTTGGGCCCGATGATCGCGGTGAATTTGCCCGCTTCGAAGGACGCATCGAGGCAATCGATGACTGGCTCACGGCCATATCCCAGCTGCACCCCCTGCACCTCAAGCCGAGGCGCTGGCTTCCGCGCCACCATGCCCGCTCTTACCGCGTCGGCTGCCTGCTGAGCGGGTTCGGTTCCCAATGCGCTCATGCGCGACTCTCCCTTATCAATAGCCAAATCAAATACACTCCGCCAAGGCAGACGGTCACAATGCCGACCGGCAGCTGGATCGGCATGAAAGCTATGCGTGCCACGGTGTCCGCCGACACCAGCAGCAACGCTCCGAAGCATCCAGCCGGAACGAGGTCCAGCTCGGCACGGCCGCTGAGCCGGGCCGAGATCTGCGGGGCCACCAGGGCCACGAAGGCGATCGGCCCAGCCGCCGCGGTGGCCACCGCCACCAGGCCAACTCCTACAACCACCATCGACGCGCGCACCAGCTTGGCATTCACGCCCAGCGAAATGGCCAGCGGATCCCCGCATTCCAGGATCCGGGCATGGCGTTGCAGCAGAACCGCGGCAAGCGCGAAAATGCCAATGCCCAGCAGCGAAGGACCCACTACGGCATTGCCGACCGAGTTCAGCGAACCAGCACCCCATACCGCTGCAGACATGGCTACCTGGCGTTGAGCTGCCAACAGCATGAACGTGTTGGCCGAGGCCAGCATGGCGCCAACGCCAATACCGACCACAATGAGCCGGAACCCTGTGGTCCCGTTGCGGCTGGCGATCATGAAAACCAATGCCGCGGCCGCCAGGCCTCCGGCAATGGAACCCACGGCAATCTGTGCGGCACTCGCGGTGGTGAAAAGCATCAGCGCCAGCGCCGCGGTGTAAGCCCCCGAACTGAAGCCAATCACGTCCGGGCTGCCCAGGGGGTTCCGGGTCAACGATTGGAAGAGTGCACCAGAGATTCCGAGGGCGAATCCGAATGCCAGTGCCAGGACCACCCGGGTCAGCCGCCAGTCGCGGACCACCACTTCATAACGGTGCTCGGAGTTTCCCAGCAGCGCGGGAATCACCTGGTCCATCGGCACACGCACATCCCCGAGGGCCAGGGATATGAGCCCAACCAGCAGCCCGCACAGGGCCAGGGCCGTACCCACCAGCAGCGAGGTGCGATCAAGCCGCCAACTCCAACGGCCACGACCGATCCGCACTTCCCGTCGTCCGGTTGGCACCTGGCACCCTTGCACACGCGCACCGGCTGCCTCAGCCGGTGCTGGGATCAGGGGCTTGAGGCTCATAGGGTACTCGCGTTCTTGCGCCGGGCCAAGGCCAAGAGCACAGGTGCACCGGCAAAGGCGGTGATGATTCCCGCCGAGACCTCCGCATTGGGCAGGATCACCCGGCCCAGGATGTCGGAACCAAGCAGCAGCACAGGGGCCAGGACGATGGTGAAAATCAGGATCCAGCCCTGTTGCACGCCAAACAGCCAGCGCACCACGTGCGGAATCATGAGCCCGACGAAACCAATCGGGCCTGCCAGCGCGGTTGCCGCGCCGCAGAGCAATGTCACCGCGGCGATGACCGCGATCCGCACCGGGGCGATGCGCACGCCCAGCGCCTTGGCCGGAGCATCCCCCAGGGCAATCGCATTCAGCGACCCGGCGCAGCACAGCGCGATGGCAAGGCCCACTGCCACGAAGGGGACAATCAGCAGCACTGCTGGAAGCTCGTGGCCGTTGAGATTTCCTGCGGTGTATACCCGCATCATGTCGAAAATCTGCGGACGCAGCAGCACCAGCGCGGTGGTGATCCCCGACAGCACCGCGCCGAAGGCCACACCAGCCAGCACCAAGGTCGACGGGTCGGCGGCGCGTCCTCCCTTGGAGAGGGTTAATCCGTATACCGCCAAGGTTGCGGCGAGCGCACCGCCCAAGGCCCACCAGATGGCACCGAGCACACTCAGCGAACCGAAAGCAAAACTTGCCATCACCAAGGAGAATTGGGCTCCGGCGTTGACGCCCAGGATGCCTGGATCCGCCAGCGGGTTGCGGGTCAGCGCCTGGATCAGGGCCCCGGCTACGCCCAACGCGACCCCGGCCAGAACGCCCAGGGCCGTACGTGGAACCCGCAACTGCCGGATGACCTGCGCCTCATCGGTATTGAAGGAGGGATTGGTGATGGTCTGCCAGGCCACGGACAGGTCGATCTGGCGGCTGCCGAAGGCCAGCGAGCACAGCACCGTGAACGCCAACAGGGCAATCAGGCCGGCAAGCCATACCAGCTTGGCTCCCGGTGAACCCACCAGCACCCGGTGCCGTTGGTCCGCATCGGTACCGGCCGCGCTGCCCGGTGGTGCTGCGCCGGGTGGGGCCAGCAACAGCCCGGGGTCCCGTGTGGTTGCCACCGTGCTCAGAGCCCCAGGCGTGCAAGTTCGGACTCGTATGCGATCAATGCCTCGTCGTGGTCTTCGAAGCTGTCCCAGAGGGCATCAAGGGCCTCCTTTATACCGGCATCCAAGGCATCCCACTGGGCACGCCACTTCTCGGCTTGCTCGACCCAGTAGCCAATCACCTTGTATTGGGTGCTTGGCCACCGCAGTTCCCGGTGCAGCATCTTGCGGATCTCACGCAGCGCAGCGGATTGCCCGGCCACCCAGACGTACGGGCGGGTTTCCGATCCGGCCGCCGCCTCAACCGCCTTGCGTGCCACCTTGGGCAACACGCTGGGGGCCACGCCGTTTCCGGCCACAATCCACTGCACGCCCAGGTTCGGCAAACCCGACAGGTCCAGGCGCGAGGCCTCATCCGGGATCTCCACCACCAGCTCGGTGCGCACCTGTTCACCGGTCAGTTCCACCAGCCGTACCGCGGCCGGCAGCCCGGTCAGGTCGCAGATCAGCACCTGCGAGGTTGCTTCCGGCGGGCAATCGTACAGCCCGGTCGGTGAGTTCAAGCCGATCCGGTCTCCTGGTTCGGCGGCCAGTGCCCACGCGGCGGCAATGCCTCCGTCATGGACCACGAAATCGATATCGATCCACCCCTCGCCGCAGTCGCGGATGGTGTAGGTGCGCATTGGCGCGTCCGGCTGCCCCGGAGGCGTGCGCCAGGTATCCCCATCGGCTACCGGAAGGCACAGCAGGCTGCGGTCCTCGGTATGCGGGAAAAACAGGCGAACATATTCGTCGCCGACCCCCGTGCTGGTGAAGCCCTGCACCGCGAAGCGCAGCCGCTTCAGCGTAGGCGAGAGCAGGCGGGTGGATTGCACGGTTGCTTCAAAAATTTCCATGAAAGGATCCTGAATCTGGGGGCGTCGGCTGCTTGAAGTGCGAACGCAGGAGGGGTGGTTGAGCTGCGCTCAGGCGCAGGCAATGGCCGTATCCGTCCGGCCGGGAAACTTGACGGGGCCGGACGGATGCGGCCATGGCTGGATTATCCGGCGAGGTCGCTGCGGACCTGCTGCAGGAACGCTGTGGCGCCCGACGGCGAACCGTAGGCCATTTCCATGTTGTAGATGTAGATCCGCTCATTCTTCACAAAGGGCAGATCCTTCCAGTAGGGCGACTTGGCCATGGAGGCGATGGACTTGTCCAGCTCGGCCTTCGCATCCTCGCCAACGCCGGTGGACATCCACACCGCGTCCACGTCCTTGAGCCGGTCCAGTTCCTCCAAGCTCAGCGACAGGCCTTTTTCGCGGCTCAACTCGGTGGTCTCCAGGCCAATGGTGTCAAAGACTCCGCATTCGAGGTAGGCGTAGCAGTCGACGTTGACCTTGCCATCCCAGTACCCCAGGGTGGCGACGGTCAGGTCGCCGTTTCCGGCTTCGTCGATAGCGGCTTTGGCTTCGGCACCCGCCTGCTGGTAGTCCTGCAGCCACCGGTCGTACTGGGCCTGCCGGTCGAGGTCCTTGGCGGTCCGCTCGAAGTGCGACTGCCACGTTTCGCCGTCAAAGGCGTTGGTCGTGTAGGTCGGGGCAATGGCCGCGAGCTTCTCATGCACCTCGGCGTCATACCCTAGGCCGTTGAGGATGAAGTCCGGGGCGGCGCCGAGGACGCGCTCGTAGTTGAATTCCGGGTAGTTGGCGAACGGGGTGACCCCCTCCAAGGCTTCTTGGTCGAAGTAGTCCGGGAAGGTAGTGAAGCCGGAGTCGCCGCGAATCGGCTGTTCAGCGGCCAGCGGCACCTCCAGGATGGTCAGGATATCCACGTCGGTGGTGTAGAAACCCAGGGCTGCGGCGGGTTGCTGCTCCAGCGAAACTTCGTGGCCTTGCGGGTCCACGGTCTTCAGCGGGGTTCCTTCGGCCGCCGGGGACGATGGCGCCTGGGAGGCCTCGGAGGACTGGCCGCAGCCGGTCAGGGCCAAGGCCGTGGCGGCAAGCAGCGCGGCTGGGGCCAACAAAGTGCGAGTGATCTTGCGGGTCATGCGGGTGATCCTTAAACGGTCGGCCGCCGGGTGCGTGGACTGCGAGGTCCCACGGAGCGCACCACAAATCGGCACTGAGCATAGGCTAACCTATGTGAGTTACGAAAATAATTAATAGCATATTATGGGTAGCATGTCCTCATCTATGCTCACCGGGCGCACTCTGCTGCGCGGCATGCTGCGAGCCGAACGCGGCCGCATCATCGGCGCCATCGCCCTCCTTTCCTGCTGGACAGCGGGCGAAGCGCTTGTCCCCGCGCTGGTCGGTGCCACCATCGACCACGCCATCGCCGGGCAAAGCTTGCCGCTGCTGGTGGTGTGGCTCGCCGCCCTCGGCCTGTGCTTCCTCATGCTGTCCTCCGGCTACCGCTTGGGTGCACGGCTGGGCAACTCCGGAATGAACCGCCAGGTGCACCTGATGCGAACCCGGATCGCCGAGCATGTCTTGGACCCCGGCTATCGGCCTGCCACCGCACGGATGCCCGGGGAAATTGCTGCCATCACCTCGGTGGACACCACCGTCACCGCGACGATCATCCGCCAGGCTTCCCTGGGCTTCAGCGCCTTGGCGGGCCTGCTGGTCTGCGCCGGATACCTGCTCTGGGCCAACCTCTGGGTTGGCCTGGCGGTGCTGGCCATCACGCCACTGGGCATGGCCGCCCTGCGCTGGCTGACCCCCAGATTGAGCCGGGCCAGCGACCGGTTGCAGTCCGATATCGCCGCATCCGGCGCGGCGGCCGCCGATCTCATGGCAGGAGTCCAGGTACTGCGTGGCATCGGCGGCCAGGACCAGGCATCCGAGCGCTACCGTGCCGCCAGCCGCAGCGCCGCCACCGCGGGGGTGGCCTCCGCTTCGGCCACCGGACGGATCGAGGGCGCCCAGGTATTGATCTCGGGGCTGGTCCTGCTGTCCGCCGCCAGCCTGGGCGCCTGGCAGGTTGCTGAAGGAGCCATGGGCATCGGCACCTTGCTGGGTGTGCTGGGCGTGGCCCAGTTCTTGTCCACGCCGCTGGGCACCCTGGTCTCAACGGTGGAAGCCGGCACCCGGTCCATCGCCGCGGCGGATCGCGTTGCCGCATTGCTGGCCGACGGCGGGCGGCAACCCGGAACCCGGCGTCCGGCGGCCCAGCCGGATGCAGCACTTGCCTTGGATGTGCCCGGGCTTGGCGAACGCCCGCTGGTTTTCGTGCCCGGCAGGTTCACCGTGCTGGTCTGCGCCAACGACAGCATGCGCCACCGGCTGGCCAAGCTGCTCAGCGAAGGCTCGGAAAATCCTGGCACCGCGGCAGTCCGCGAAGGTACAGCGGCGGCGGCCGCGCGGCTGCTGGTTGATGGAATCGACGCCGCGCAGATCGATCCCGCCTACCTGCCGCAGCTGCTGCGCATGGCCCCGCATCAGGCGCACCTCATCGAGGGCAGCGTGAAGGAAAACATTGTGGGCGACGCAGCGCTGCCCGACCCGCAGACCCTGCAGCTGCTGCTGCGCGCCAGCGGCGTCGACGAGCTGCTGGGCACGCTGCCCGATGGGCTCGAACACCAGGTCCAGGGCCGTGGACATAACCTTTCCGGCGGCCAGCGTCAACGCATCGCACTGGCCCGCGCATTATCCGGCGGACCGTTGGCGCGCGTGCTGCACGATCCAACCAGCGCAGTGGATTCGGTCACCGAGGCGAACATCGCCCAGGGCCTGGTCCAGCTGCGCGCGCATGCCGCCAGCAACGGAGCCGGGGCAGGCACCTTGCTGGTGCTGAGCACATCCCCCACCCTGCTGCATGCCGCAGATGAGGTGCTTTTCCTCGCGGCCGATGGAAGCATCACGCGTTCCACCCACCGCGCACTTGCAGAAAATACGACCTATGAAAAGGTGGTCGGCCGATGAGCGCTGTTCACGACCGGGCAGAACCCTCCGCTCCCGCCCTGCCGACCGCCAGCGCCGCTGCGGCCTGGCGGGCACTGCGGCGAACGCTTCGCCCGCACCGCCTGCTGATCACCTGGGCATCCGTGATCACCCTGGCTGCCTCCGCAACGGCCATGGTCCCGCCGTTTGCCATTGGCATCCTGGTGGATGCGCTGGGCACCGGCGCACCGGGCTCCGCCCTGGTGTGGTGCCTGGCCTCCATTGCCGCCTCCTTGCTCGGCGGCGCGCTGCTGACCTGGTACGCCCGGGTGCTGTACGCGCGCATTGCTGAGCCGACGGTGGCCACGCTGCGCGAGGACGCGGTAGAGCACGCGCTCCACCTGGAGTCGGGAATCCTGGAGCGCGCCGGTGATGGCGAGCTTGTCTCGCGTGTCTCGGATGACTCGCGCCTGATCTCCCAGGCAGTAGCCTGGCTGCTGCCCGCGTTGTTGTCCGCCGGCACGCTGCTGGTGCTGTCGGTTCCAGGGCTGTTCACCCTGCACTGGGTGCTGGGGCTCACCGGGCTGATCGCTGTCCCGATGTACCTGCTCTCGCTGCGCTGGTACCTGCCACGCAGCGCACCGCTCTACCGCGAAGAACGCGAGATCCTCGCTCGACGCACCAATACCTTCTTGAACGCATTCCATGGCCGGGCTATGCTGCATTCGCAAGGCTGGGCGCAAACGCAAATCGATGCCCTTGAACACGCAAGCGACGATTCACGCCACGTCGCGGACCGGGTTTTCCGCATGCTGACCCGCTACTTCGCACGCAACAACCGGGCCGAATTCATCACCATGGCCGCGCTGCTGACCTCGGGGTTCTTCCTGGTCCAGGCCAATGCAGCGACGGTTGGCGCTGTCACCACCGCGGCTCTGCTCTACCATCGGCTGTTCGACCCGATCTCCGAGGTGGTCACCTTGTTCGACATGCTCCAGGAAGCGGGGATCGCGTTGCGCCGGGTGACCGGAGTGTTGCTGGCCGCTCGGCGCACCCCGCTGGCCAGATCCGCGGTTCCCTCAGCTTCTTCCCCTGCCGAGGGACTGATTCTAAGTGGTGTCAGCCACCGTTTTGAGACCGGCCCGCAGGTCCTGGGCAATCTCGACCTGCATCTGCGCGATGGCCAGTGCGTCGCCTTGGTCGGTTCGACCGGCGCCGGGAAATCCACAGCAGCCAAGATCTTGTCCGGCGTCATCGAGCCGAGCTCAGGCACCGCCGCGTTGGATGGAACCGCGCTGGCCGCCCTGGACACCGCGACCCTGCGCCGCAACATCGCATTAATTTCGCAGGAGACCCATGTCTTTGCGGGAACCGTCCGGGAGAACTTGCTGCTGGGATCCACGGCGCCGTGCACCGATGCCCGGATTCAGCAGGCGTTGGAAACCTGTCACGCTGGCTGGATTAATGCGCTGCCCGAAGGCCTTGATACCCTGCTCGGCTCCGATGGGCATCAATTGACGGCCCACGAACAACAGCACCTGGCGTTGGTCCGCATTGCACTGCTCAACCCGCGCATCATTGTGATGGATGAGGCCACGGCCGAGTCCGGATCCAGCAATTCGCGGACCCTGGACATGGCCGCCGCCGCGCTGGCTGCCGGGCGCACCGCCTTGGTGATTGCCCACCGTCTCTCCCAAGCGCGTTTGGCCCACCGGATCATTGTGATGGAGCACGGTCAGATTATCGAGGATGGCAGCCATGAGGAATTGCTGGCAGCCGGTGGGCGCTATGCCCAGCTCTGGGCCGCGTGGGAAGGATAGTTCACGTTCTCCTGGCAGCCATGTTCAGTCCGACGTCGAATAGCTGCTGGCTACGGGCTTCGCACCGCTCGGGGCGGCGCTGGTGCTCTCGCGCAGGATTCCCCCTGTGCCAAGGCGCCGTGATGCCCTGGACGAGCAGAGCTGGAGGCCCGAGATGTCCCATCCTGCCTCCAGCCCCTGCCCGGTGCTTTATTGTCCGGCTTGCGCGGCTAGCTTGCGCTGCGGTGCTCGTCCCTGATCTGGCCGACCAGCTCTGCGAGCATGTCTTCCAAGGTCACCATGCCGGTGACCTTGCCCGATTCGCCATCACGCACCAGGGCCAAATGGGCTCCGGAGAGCTGCATTTCCTGCAGCGCGGTGCGCACGCTCTGCTGCTGCCCGAAGGACGGCAGCTCGCGGATGCCGCTGGGCTGCAGCGGCCGCGTCCGGGCTTGCGCGTCGGCGCCCAGCACGTCCTTGACGTGGACATAGCCCACCGGGGTGCCGCCGGCGTCCACCAGCGGGAAGCGCGAGAAGCCATGCGCGGCCGCCGCCTCGATCTGCTCTATCGTGGCATCCACCGGCAAGGTCTGCACCTTCTCGAAGCTGATCGCCACGGACTCGATGCTCCGGGCATCGAAGTGCAAGGCGCCCAGCAGCAGCTGCTCGTCATGCGCATCGAGCAGGCCTCCCTCCCGGGATTCGGCCACCATGGAAGAGACCTCGTCGCGGGTAAAGGTGCTGGCCACTTCGTTCTTCGGAACGACGCCGAAGATCCGCAGCACCAGGTTGCCCATGGCATTCATCAGCCACAGCACCGGGCGCAGCACCTTGACCAGGATGACCATGCTCGGGCCCAGGATCAGCGCCATGCGCTCGGGTCCGGCCAACGCCATGTTCTTGGGCACCATCTCGGCAAGCACCACGTGCAGGTAGGTCACCGCGATCAGCGCAATCGCGTAGGACAGCGCGTCGATCATGCCTGCCGGAACGCCGATGGCTTCGAAGGGCCCGGCCACCGCGTACTTCACCAGCGGCTTGGTGACATAGCCCAGCGCCAGCGAGCAGACCGTGATGCCCAGCTGGGCACCGGCCATGACCAGCGAAACGTTCTCGATGGCCCACAGCGTCATCTTGGCGCTGCGGCTGCCGTCCATGGCCTTGGGCTCGATGATGCTCCGGCGTGCGGAGATCAGCGCGAATTCGGCGCCGACAAAGTAGAAGTTCGCTGCCAGCAGCGCGACCGTCACCAGAATTCCCATAAGGTCGCTCATCGCGCGTCCTCCCCTTCTGCCTGCTCGGACACCGTCACATCGACACTGGCGATCCGCTGCCCATCGGTGGCGTGGATGGTGAATTCAAGTTCCTTATGCGGTCCACCGGGCTCGCCCGGGACCACGAGGCGCACGACATCGCCCACCTCGCCGAACTTGCCCAGCTGCACGGTCAGCATTCCTGCCAAGGTCTCGTAGTCCGAGTCCTCGGGGATCTGGCAGCCCAGCAGCTCATTGGCCTCATCCGGCCGCAGTGCCGCATCCAGCCGCCAGGAGTTCCCGGAGAGCACCTGGATGGTGGAATCCTCCGGGTCGTGCTCATCGCGCACTTCGCCGACGATTTCCTCCACGAGGTCTTCCAGCGTGAGCATCCCGGCGACGTCGCCGGTCTCGTCGATCAGTACCGCCAGTTGCAGCCCGCCGTTGCGCATCTGGTCCATCAGCTCATCGAGCTCGATGGTATCCGGGACCAGGAAGGCATCTTCTGCACTGTCCCCGGCCGCGGACTGCTGCCGCTGCGCGTAGGGGATGGCGAGCAAGGCGCGGATGTGCACCATGCCCAGCACGCGGTGCCCGCCCTCGTCCACCAGCGGGAAGCGGGAATGCCCGGTCCGCGCGGCAAGCTCCAGCACTTCGTGCACCGTCTCCTGGGCGGTCACGGTGATCATCCGCGATCGGGCGGTCATCACATCATGGGCCCGGCGGTTGCCGAAGGCCACGGTCCGGCGCAGCATTTCGGCAGTTTCCGAGGGAAGCAGTCCCTCGCGGGCCGAGTGCCCCACCAAGGCCACCAGTTCCTCGGCCGAGCGGGTCGAGGCCAGCTCTTCTTGCGGCTCGATGCCGAAGCGGCGGACAATCCAGTTGGCGTTGCCGTTGAAGAATGTAAGGAAGGGCTTGGTCACGACGCTGAAGCCGCGCTGGAACCCCACCACGGCCTTGGCTGTTTCGAAAGGCTTGGCAATGGCCAGGTTCTTGGGAACCAATTCGCCGAAGACCATGGTCAAGATGGTGGCCAGGATCAGCGCAATGGCAATGGAGACCGAGCGGGCCAGGGTTTCGTCGAGGCCGAAGTTCTGCAGCGGCCCGACGACCAGGGCCGCGATGGCCGGCTCGGCGAGGAAGCCGATGCCGAGGTTGGTAAGCGTGATGCCCAGCTGGGCGCCCGAAAGCTGGGTGGACAATGTTTCCATGCCCTTGAGAACACCGGAGGCACGGCGGTCGCCGTTCGCGGCGGCCTGCTTGACCTGATTCCGGTTAACCGTGATCAGCGCGAATTCAGCGGCAACGAATAATCCGCAACCGAGAATGAGGAGAAGCGCTATGAGTAGCGAGATCCATTCCAATTACATGCACCCCCTGACCTGCGGAGCCTGGCCGGCATGCCTTCCGGGCAGAGGGTTGGAACTATGAGATCTACTGTCGCCTGAAGCGTCCATCATTCCCTTCCGACCGGAGTATCTTCCTCCGGCCTGCTGTGTTCCATCAATTATCCGGCATGCTGCGCGCCAAATTGGTTGAACCGTACAATTGTTTGCCCAATCCCCTGCTCTTGCATAGAGATTTCACAAGATTACCGGCAGCCGAGCTGATCGGCTATGCCGGAGATTCAACAAACCTGTATCTTCGGTTCAGATCCATTGGCTTCTTTTAAGTCCGCGAAATACGCTGGTCCGGCGCATGGCGCCCAAGAAGGAGAAGCTCTATTTCCGGGCGCTACCGTCTTCGGCGGTTCCTGACGGGCGTGGCTCACTGGCGTATTGCTCTTAGCTTCTTCCAACGACCTGGACACGCAGTTCAACTAGGCCGAAGACCCGCAGAATTTCGTCATCGTCAGGCACGGCTCCCAAGAATGCGGACGTCGAAGGGCTGACTACCGCTTGCTTGAAGATGCGCAAATGCCTGGGCGGTGGGCACTGAGCCGGCCGCTTGCCGGCTCACCCAACAGCGAAGAGGTTCGCCGCGGAGCTACAGTGCTCCATGGCGAACCTCGTCAATGCCCATGCGTCAGGAGAAGTTGATGCCGCCATCGATCAAGACAGTCTGGCCAGTCATGTGGTCCGAGTCCGGCCCTGCCAAATAACTCACCAGCTTGGCGACGTCCTCCGGCTCGGAAACACGGCCAGCCAGAATGTTGTCCACCTGCGCCTGCAGGGCACTGCCCCTCGGGGTTCCTTCACGCGCCGTGAGCCGCTCGTCAATCAAATCCCACATCGCGGTTCCCACCACGCCCGGCGCATAGGAATTGACGGTGATGTTGTGTTTGGCGAACTCCATGGCGGCCGCTTGGGTCAGTCCTCGCACCGCCCATTTGGTGGCCGAATACGAGGCGAGGATGGGAAACGGACGGAAAGCAACGATGGATGCCGCGCCAATGATTTTCCCGCCGCTGCCCTGCTCAATGAAGCGCTTGGCCGCCAGCTGGTAGGAATAGAAGACGCCTTTGATGTTCACGTCGAGCATGCGGTCCAACGCCTCGGGTTTCACGTCCAGGATCTCGTCAACCTGCGCAATGCCGGCGTTGGCCACGAACACCGTCAGGTCGCCCAAGACTTCGGTACCCTCCTTGATCATCCGTTCCACGTCTTCGGGGTTCGACACGTCTCCGGCTACCCCGACCGCACGGCGCCCGCGCTGCTGGACGGCGGCGATGACCTCATCCACGTTCTCCTGGGCTCCCGGGACATCGGCAACGATGATGTCCTGCCCATCATCAGCCAGGCGCTCGGCGATGGCCCTTCCAATCCCTCGTCCTGCTCCGGTGATGAGTGCGACCCCTGCGGTGGATCCTGCCATGGTGATTCCTCCTGTTAGATGCTGCTCGGACTTTGAAGCGGCCCCTTGGCCCGTCGAGTCTGCCCAGCTTGGGGCCCGCGCTCGCTCCGGGGATAGCTTCGTTCTCGCAGAGCGATAATGCCCGCAACGTGGCGCCGAGCGAGTTGCCGGGCCATTCTCACCAGCCGATAACGACGCTGGCAGCACTGTGACGTGCACTACATAATCCAAGTAAGGCTTCACTGCCGGTTTCCCTGCAGAATCAGCGCAGGAACTGACCTAACCGTCTAATAATCGAGGTGACAACAATGGTGTTCCCAGCAAAATATTCATCTCTCAACGCCCTGGAGCTCTCGGATGAGGCTCGGCGGATCTTGACCCGGATCATTCGGGTTTCGTTTCCGCACCCGCAGTTCCCGGATGGGCCCTACGAGCGCATGACAGAGAAAATCATCGAGGCTTCAGCCGAATCCAGCTGGTTCCGCATGGCTTTGACCCAGGGCTTGATGACCCTGGATACGCTCAGCGAAGAGCATTTCCTGGATCTTCCCGATGACCGTGCACTGGCGGTGCTCAAGCGCATCGCGGATCTGGAGTTCTTCGCCTTCATCCGCCGCACCGTAGTCCTCAATTTCTACGATGACCCCGAAGTGCATCAGGCCCTGGGCTACGAAGGCGAATCCTTCTCCAAGGGCGGCTACGTGAACCGCGGTTTCAATGATCTGAATTGGTTGCCCGAACCGCGCATCGAGGAAAGCGGAGAGCCCGTACAAGACCAGGGCCCGCTTCCCTACGCCGTGAAAGCCTACGCACCGGAAACCAGCAGCAAGCCCGTGGACAACGTCCTGGGTGATTCAGGAATCCTCGAGGAAGGGACAACCCGATGAGCACCGAAGAGCAATCGGCAGTGCACGACCATGACGACGACTCGGTAGTTGTCGTCATCGGCTCCGGTGCCGGCGGCGGAACTTTGGCCCATGAGCTGGTTTCCAAGGGAGTCAAGGTGGTCATGCTGGAGGCTGGCCCGTATCTGAAGAATGAGGACTACCACCAGGACGAATGGGCCGCCTTCAACCAGATGGCTTGGCTGGATCCGCGGACCACCTCGGGGTCATGGCGCGTGGCCCGCGACTTCCCCAATCTGCCGGCCTGGATCGTCAAGGCGGTCGGAGGCACCACCACCCACTGGTCCGGGGCCACCCCGCGATTCAAGGCACATGAGTTCAAGGCGCGCAGCACCTACGGCCGGGTCGACGGGGCCAACCTGCTGGACTGGCCCATCACCCTGGACGATTTGGCACCGTACTACGACCGTGCCGAGCAGAAGATGGGCAGCACCCACCGCCACGGGCGTCCCGCGCTGCCGGCCAACAACAACTACAAGGTTTTTGCCAATGGAGCCCAGCGCCTGGGCTACCGCCAGTATGCCACCGGGCCCTACGCAACCAATGCCGAACCCTACGACGGCCGCCCAGCATCCATCCAGGATGGGTTCAACTTCCAGGGCGACAAGAACAAATCCAAATGGTCCACAATGGTCTCGGAAATCCCGAAGTCGCTGCGCACCGGCCTGCTGGATTTGCGTCCCGAATCGCATGCTGTTCAAGTTACCCATACTGCTGCCGGCAAGGTGGACGGAGTCATCTACATAGATTCCGAAGGGAACCCGCAGCGCCAAAAAGCACGCATCGTGGCGGTGGCCGGCAACGCCATTGAAACCCCTCGCTTGCTGATGCTGTCAGCTTCGCCGCTGTTCCCCGATGGATTGGCGAACTCCTCGGGCCAGCTGGGCCGCAACTACATGCGCCACACCACCGGCAGCGTCTATGCCAAGTTCGACCAGCCGGTGAACATGCACCGGGGCGAGACGATGGCCGGGCTGATTGCCGACGAATCCCGCCATGATCCGGATCGCGGATTCTGCGGTGGCTATTACATGGAAACCATCGCGTTGGGGCCGGCGTTCCTCGCCAGCTTCGTGGAGCCCGGCGGCTGGGGACCGGAATTCACTACGCTGCTGGACGACTACTTGAACACTGCGGGCATGTGGATTACCGGTGAGGATATGCCGCAGGAAAGCAATCGAATCACGCTGAACAACACGGTGAGCGACCGCTTGGGCCTGCCGGTGCCGAATGTCCATTTTGACGACCACTCCAATGACCTCGCCATGCGAACGCACGGCTACCAGCAGGGTTCGCTGCTCTTCGAGGCAGTGGGCGCGCGGTCCACGCACCACACTCCCCCGTACCCGTCGACGCATAATCTCGGTACGGCGCGAATGAGCCAGCGTCCTGAAGACGGGGTGGTCAACGCTTTCGGCCAGGCCCATGATGTTGCGAATCTGTTCATCTCCGATGGCTCGCAATTCACCACTGGAGCCGCGGCCAACCCGACCTTGACCATCGTGGCGCTGGCCATCCGCCAGGCCGAGTACATCGTCGAGCAAATGGCCCAGGCCAAGTTGTAGGCTGTCCGGGCACCTCGTTAGTCGGCGCAAGCTGCGCCTAGCATCGAGGTGCCCCGCAGCGCGCGGCTCACCCGCGAAGCCACATCGCGCAGCAGGACGGAGACGTCTCGGTGGCGGGTCTGGAATTCGGCCGGGTCCATGGAAACTGCCACCGATCCGATGACTTGCCCGGCGCCCGTGGTTACCGGGGCGGCCATGCAGGAGGCGCCTCGGATGAATTCTTCGCGTTCGATGGCAATGCCGGTCTCGCGTACGGCGTCCAGTTCTGCGGCAAAGACCTGCGGATCGCAGATGGTCGCGGAGGTCATCCCGGGCATGCCGTGCTTGTCCAGGTAGGCGTGGCAGCGTTCGGCATCCATGGCCGCCAACAGCACTTTGCCGAAGGCGGTCGCATGGGCACCATTGTTGAACCCGAAGCCCATGGGGGTGATGCGCGGGCGCAGTGGCGACTCAACGACGTGGGCCACCACGATATCTTCTCCGCGGTGCACTGCGTAGTAGGCGGCGGCATCGGCCCGCACATGCAATTCGCGGATCAAGCGCGCCACCGAAGGCGGGGTGCCTACCTGCCGGCGCAGCGAGTTATCCAGGGCGTGAAGCTTGTAGCCCAGGGCATAGAGCCCTTCATCGCGCAGGTGGACCAGGTGGCCCGACACGGTCAAGGTCTTGAGCAGGCGATAAACGGTAGGCAAGGGCATCTGCAGTTCTGCAGCGATCTCCTTGGCAGCCATACCCCGGTTATGCGCGGCCACCACGTCCAGCAAGGCGAATGCTTTTTGAACTGAAGCAAGGCCAGCTAGTGAATCGTTATATCCCATAACCCCATCTTGTCGAGGTGAGCTGGGAACTTCAATATGAGTCGCAGCTGCCGCTGGCCTTGCCCCAGCAATTTCAGGGTTCATCGCAAAAGTTGCTAGCTGATTTCCAATTCGCCCATGCGGTCCCAGGTATCGCCTTCGATCTGCCGGCTGACAATGCGCGGAGTTTCAACCAGGGCCGGCGCCATGTCGATCATGGCCTGCTTGAAGTGGTCGCTGCCCACGTGGTCTCCAGCTGCGTCGTCCTGGAAGGCTTCAACCAGAACGAATTCGTTGGGGTCTTCAAGGCTGCGCGACCAATCAAACCAAAGGTTGCCTGGTTCCGCACGGGTTGACTCGGTGAAACTGCGCACCAGATCCGGCCAGCGGTCTGAGCAATCCGGCTTGACTTTGAATTTAACGACAATAAAGTACACGATGACGTCCTTTCGGTAAGCAGCACATCCCTGCAGAAACAGGGCCTACTGCCAGTTTCCCCGGTGCCACGCGGCTGGGCCTATACGCATTATCGACAGGCGAGAATGCGGCAATCCCAAGAGGACAACAGTGTCCTGCAGCAGCCATCCTGTCCGAGACTCCAGGCGCGATAGTGGCAGTGAAATCCAAATCAGAGCAGCCTCAGCAGCGAGTGGTTGCCGGCCAGATCCTCATCGCCCATCACGGCATCCTTCGGCGGTCCCGCTTCAATCTTGTATTCGACTGATTGGCCTTCTTCGACGCTCATGAATCCGAAGCTCTGAATTGCACTGCAATGCGCGAAGGCATCGGCAAATCCGCCAGAAGGCTGGATGAATCCGAAATTGCACGCATGATCAGCCTGCATTTCATGATCTCTCTCCTTATGATCGGGGCCAGCTTTCTGTCCCCATAGAAGTCCCCGCACGGCAAAGCCCTGCGCGGCTGAACGTCCCAGAATTCCAGCAACTTCTGCAGGCACTTTCTGACCGGCCGTAAGCATGGGTACACGGCATAGGGCGCTCTTGCCGATAGGGTGGGCCGTAACCGGAACAATGGCAGAATCCACCCGAGATCCAAGAGGAAATGGCACCATGAAGAATCCGATTCCCGATTACCTCCACGAAGTGCTCGATGCGCTGCGCGACGACACCTCCGGGCAGCGCGCCGGCTACATTCCCGAACTGGCCGACGCCAATCCGGATTTCTTCGCCCTGGCCGTGACCACCGCCATGGGCAGCACCTACAGCGCCGGGGATGCCGGGATCGAGTTCACCATCCAGTCCATCTCCAAGCCCTTCGCCTACGCGGCGGCCATCATGGACCGCGGGCTGGAGCATGTGCTGGAACATATCGGGGTGGAGCCTTCGGGCGAGGCCTTCAACGAGCTGTCGCTGGAGGATGGCACCAATCGGCCGAAGAACCCGATGATCAATGCCGGGGCGATCGCCGCCCACGGCCTGATGGTCGGCGCCGACGCCACCGGCGAGCAGCGCGTTGACCGGGCACTGGATTTGTTCTCCGCACTGGCCGGGCGCCGGCTGCGCATCGACGAAGCGGTCTTCAACTCGGAGCTGGGCACCGCGGACCACAACCTGTCCATGGCCCACATGCTGCGCAAGCACGGGATCATCGGCGATGACCCGCATGAGGTGGTCACCGGCTACACCCGCCAGTGCTCCATCCTGGTCACCGTGGCGGATCTGTCGGCGATGGCCGCCACCTTGGCCAATGGCGGGGTGCAGCCGTGCACGCACGAGCGGATCATGGACGAGGCCACGGCCCGCCAGGTGATGTCGGTGATGGCGGTGGCCGGAATGTACGACGGGGCCGGCGACTGGCTGACCCGCGTCGGGATCCCCGCCAAGAGCGGGGTGGCCGGCGGGCTGGTGGGCGTGCTGCCGGACCAGGTGGGCATCGGCGCGTTCTCGCCGCGGCTGGATTCGCACGGCAACAGCCAGCGGGCGCGGCGGGCCTTCGAGCGGCTGTCCACGGACATGGGCATGCACCTGCTGGCCCCGAGCCATGGCCGGCTCGATGTCATCGACGTGCAGCGCGGCGGCACGCGCGAGACCTTCTCGCTGCAGGGCAACGTGCAGTTCACCGCTGCTGCCGAACTGCTCGATATCATGTCCGAGTCGCGTTTCGACGGAGACGTGCATGTGGATATTTCCCGGGTCTTCTCCTTCACCGATGTGGCCCGGCGAATGACCTTGGAAGGGCTGCGCCGGCTGCGCAATGAAGGGCGTCGGGTGTTCTTGCATGATCCGTTGCAGTCGCTGGCAAATCCGGATTTGGGCGATGGCACCTATCCGGAGACGCCCTGAGCGCCGGAATCTAGCGGAAGATGTCCAGGTACGCCAGCGCGGAACCCACCCGGTACTCCGTGGCGGGGTTGTTGGCCACCAGGTAGCGGTCCCGGATGGCCAGTTCCACGTTGTCGGTGACGATGCCGTCCACGCCGAGGCCCAGCAGCTCGCGGATGGTGGACTCGTCATTAACGGTCCAGGCATACACCTCCCGGTCCAGCGCGTGGGCCTGCTCCAGGAATTCGCGGGTGAAGGAGGCCTGCTCCAGGGTGTAGAAATCGGCGTTCGCCTTCGGCAGCCCGCCCACGCTCATGGCCACGGTCAGCCCGACCCGCAGCTCGGGGCGCTGCGCCTTGATTTCCTTGACTGCCCGGGGGCTGAGCGAATGGTAGATGTTCTGCGTGGTGGTCCCGGTAGCGTCCAGCTGCGCCAGGAAGCGCTCCAGGTAGCCCTTGGATTCGTGGCCGGTGACCTTCAGCTCCACGAGCACCGGGATGCCCAGCTCATCGGCGTGCTCCAGGTACTCCTGCATGGTGGGGATGCGGTCGGCGAAGCCGCCTTCGCGCACGGTGACCTTCCGGACTTCGGCCAGGGTCATCTCGTGGATGTTCCGGTTCACCCCGGCGACCACCAGCAGGTTGGTATCGTGGCTGGCTACGAAATGCCCGTCCGCGGTTTCCTGGAAATCGGCCTCGACGATGTCGGCCTGATGCGTTGCCGCGGCTTCCAGGGCTCCCAAGGTGTTTTCCACCCCGCCCGCCGAGTAGCCGCGGTGGGCCAGGATCTGCGCGTCCCCGGCTCCCGTTGCGGTCTGCCCCAAGGCAGGGGATGCGGCAAAGCTCGCTGAAAGCACCAAGGCCGCGGCCGCGGTCCCGGCGGTGGCCTTCAGTGCGCGCGACTGCGCGCTGCGATGCCGCTGCGAGCGCTCCTGCAGGGTGACGGGCAGTGCCAGGTGCTCGCGGCTCAGGGCCACCACAATCTGGATCGCCACCACGGTCGCGGCTCCGATCAGCAGGAAACCGAGCGTGTGTCCCACGCCGATGCACAGGGTCGCCACCAGCGCGGAGTTCTGCACGCCGAGCAGGCTGGCGGCCAGATCCGAGGTCCATACCAGCGCCTCGACCAGCAGCGAGGCGCACAGGGCGCGAACTCCCAGCGGGATCCCGATCAGCAGCAGGTAGCGCAGGCTGTTGCGGTGCGTGGCCTTCAGGCTGGTGCCCAAGGCAGCCAGCGGCCGCTTGGGCCCGACAGCCAGCAGCGGCAAGGTGAGCACCAGGCGGAGGTTGGCGTAGATGATCGCCCCGATCATCAGCAGGTAGATCCCCGTGCTCAGCGGCGCCTTGAGGTACTCGCGGGTCACGAAGGGCGGGATCCCCACACCCTGGATCAGCACCGAAGACAGGCCCAAGCCGCCCAGCGGCAGGGCGAGGAAAAAGTACACCATCATCAGCGGCGAGGGGTAGGACAGCATCCGGCCAAGGCAGTCGGCGGTCTCGCGGCACTCGGCCCGCAGGTTGGGAGGCTTCCCGGATTGCTGGCGGTTGACCATCACGATCAGTGCTACGAACTGCACGCTCACCGCGCCCAGTGCCAGCACCGCGATGGCCAGCAGGAGCAGCACCGAGACCGGATGGGCCAGCAGCACGGTGTAGGTCCGGTCGGTGACGTTGTTCAGCTTGCTGATTTCCAGCGTCAGGCCGAAGAGGTACTTGATCGCAGGGATGACCAGCAAGCCATTAGCTGCCTGCAAGGTGGTGATCACCGCCAGGTAGCGGAAAACGCGCACGTGCCCAAGCTTCAGCACGCGCAGCAGGAAACCGAGGATCTGCCTCAGGGCAGGCAGGCCGCGGCCCGAGGGCAGCGCAGCGGCAGGAAAGTTCTGCCTGTCCTTGCGCGATGAAATCCTTGGGTCCACTGCTTTGCTTTGCCTTCCCGCCCGCCGGGTACACCTCGGCGGCTCCTTGCAATTCTATCGCCGCCACGTGCCGTTCGCTGTGCGCCTGCTGGATGGCAGCTGCGGGTAGCTTGCTGGACAAGGGGCGAGTGTCACCGCCAACGGGCAAGACCCAATACGAACTAGTCGAGAAGAACCCATGGATATTTTAAGTTGGATCGTTTTGGGACTGATCGCCGGTGCTATTGCCAAGGCCATCAAACCCGGAGAGCAGGGCGGCGGATGGCTCGCTACTTTGCTGCTGGGCATCGTCGGCGCAATCGTAGGTGGCCGGATCGGCTCAGCAGTCTTCGGCGAAGGCGTGGACCAGTTCTGGTCCCTGTCCAGCTGGCTCCTGGCCATCGGCGGGTCGCTGATCGTATTGGTGATTTGGGGATTGTTCACGCGCAAGCGTGCCTAACTGCACCTGCAAAGCAACGGTCCACCACGGAATAGTGGTGGACCGTTGCCGTATGAGGAAGTGCCTCTCGCATGCCTGCGCCGGATGCTCACTGGCGAGAATCGGATTCAAAGTCCCGATCCCGAGCCGAATCAACCTCGGGGCCAGTGTCCGCTTCCTTGGTGGAAGACTCGCTCTGTTCGAGCTCGTCAGTACTGTGCTCGTGAATCGTCTCGCGTAGACCCTCGACTTCCTGGGCCCGCCCTTCCCAGTAGGCCGGCTCTAAGCCGAAGCCATTAGTCGCTTCTTCGGCCATCTTCTTGAAACCATCTCGATGGTCCTCCAGAGCGTTATTCAGATCCTCGAACTCAGCATGACTGACACTTACATCAACGTGCTTTCGTGGCATTTGCATCATCCTAACTTGTTAGAAAGGCTAAATACTTTCTGGTTTCGTCTAACTTACGCGTCCAAGTTGCCTGCGACAGCTACCACAAGGTTTTCCTCAGAAACCTGTCTTCAAAAACACAGGAACTAGGCCCCTCGCGCGTCAGACGATCACTCAACTGGAGCACGTGGAGAATCAAAATCACTGAAGGAAACTAAACGGGCTACTATCCCTTGGTCGGTCTGCTAACTAAGGTATCGGTCAGATCTTCCAGCGTGGATAAAGCGGTGCTATGCGCTCTGCACCTACCGGGAAGACGCGGTGCTCTCCGCCATCTGAGATTTCCCCCTGGAAGGCTGGCTTGGCTCGTCCTCGATCTCGACGCTGCGGATCATGGCCTTCAGGAACTTGGCAACCGCAACCCTCTCGGCCTCGGAGAGCGTGGATACGGCATCCATCATCTGCTCATGCATCCGATGCAGCGTTCCTCGAACGTCCGTATCACTGTAGTCAGTGGGCACAATTCCCACAGACCGCCGATCTGCAGGATGCACAATACGCTCGGCATACCCATCGCGGCATAACCGGTCGATCAATACCGACACCGAGGCATTGGAGATCCCCAGTTCCTCAGCAAAATCCCGCTGGCGGGGAACCAACCCCTTACGGTGCGCAGCGAGCAGGAAGCGCAGCGCCGACATATCGGTCTCATTCATTCCCATCGAACCGCGGGTCGCAGCTCGCATCTTGCGCTCCGCCTCACGGTACTTGCGCATCAGATTCAGCAAATCCACCGCTTCGGGCACCGAACGGCCCTCGCCGTACCAATACCCACTGGCTTGATACCTACTCATGAAAACTCCTTCCGCCGGATGCGAACGCCATGCCCGCAACCCCTGGGGTTCCAATACCCTTCTTCGCGAGGTCCAGCTTGCTCAACACAGAAAAAATCATGTAACCTATCTAATAGTTAGCTTGTCTAAAGATATTCTACTACGAAACAGCTATCAGTACCGGAGTGAAAGATGAAAGAATCCTTAGCAGTTCCCGTAGAAACAACGATGCATGACACCAATTCGTGGACCACGCGAATCCACAAGATCGCCGCCTTCGCCTCTGAAGAATGTCGGAGCCGGGACGCGGTGCATTCAGCAATATGCACCATTACCGGGTCCCCGGAGCAGCTGGTCGTGAATTTGGCCTGCACCGCGAAGAGTGAACGGGACGTATCCTCGCTGATGCAATATGTCAACGACACCCTCATGCCGCAGATGGAGACAGCGCTCGGTGTCCGATTCGAGGTGAAGAATCTGCAGTTCGCCGTCGCCGGCAAGGAGAGCCTGCTCGCAGCACCAGAGCACGCGCCCGAAGCTGGACTCCCAGCCCATTGGCTCGATCAGCCTTCCGCCGCACCTTCGCTGGCCCCCACCACTGGTTTAGGGTTCGAACCTACCAGTTTGGGAAGTGAATCAGATGGATCCCATGCAGATTTGAGCATGGCCTAGGATCTGCAGCACCCGCCGCACGCCAAGAGCGGCACCACCAAAACGACGGGACCTTTCCGAAGCGCATCTCACTGCGGAGAATTACGTCCACATCGATATTTTTCATGAGCAGTGCACGAAAGGGAAGTATCTAAAATGCCAGGTCGAATCGCACGAACCCGAACCGCAGTCAGAGTCGCTGATTTTCTCGCCACCCGTGAAGGCAAGTCCCACCTGTCCGACTACGGCTGGGCGCAGGGAATGCCGATCGTCATGACGCAGCCTGCCGAATCGCTCAACGATGCCATGGGCATGGCATCAATCCATGGCCGTGCAGTGCTGGTGGCCATGCTCGATCCGCAAACCGAAGAACTGCACATGATGCATGTCACCGTCCCCCAAGCAGCACTGAAAGTCACCAGGGCCTGCGCTGATCGACTCACCATGGAAGAGTTCTTCGAACGCCTGGCGACCGAGCTCATTGCCGAGTTCCGTGTGAAATTCTGGAAGAATACTGCCGTCGCCCACAAGATCCCAGCCTGCCCCGCTATGCAGTCGCGAACCACCTCACCGGCTCGATATCCTCTCCCGGAACGCTGCCACGCAGAAGCGCCCGTCGCGGCGGGCGCCAGCCAGTAAGCCCTTCAGCCCAGCGGTCCTGGCTCATTCTCATGGCTGGTCAATACCCATGTTGGGTTGGACCGCTAATGGGCCAGAACCGGGCTTCTTCTGGGGGCTAGTTGTTGGCCTTGGTCCTCTATCCAGGGTTGCGGATACCAGGATCCAGAACAGCCACTAAGCCACAACAAAGTGCACAAAGCGTGATGGCATTACCCATGAAGCGATGATGCTCCCCTTTCGTAGCCTTCGAACCGGGATCTTCTGTCTGCCAGTTCCCTTTCAATGACGCCTTTTCGTGAAAATCATTAAGAAATGCTCACCATCAGCACGTAAAGTTACCTGGGACGCAGCGTCCACTTCAGTCGACTGCTTCCTTTCGTTGGAACTTCGGCAGTTAAACATTTAAGGACGGATTCCAGGAGCTCAGCGAAAAAGTTCATCCCCAACCGAGTTATGCTCGATATTGACCGCGAAGACGACAGCTACTGCCTCTTTAAAGCGCTCCAGCATTACGGTCGATAGCTTAGCGACCACAGCCGGCTCATGGTCACCGAGCACGGCGTCTAGAGGGTCGGCTCCTTGCCCGAAGCACTCCCTCTTCACCGGGCATGAAGACCTCGGTGCCAGCATATTCTCGGTTCTTCCCCTAGAGATCGGGCAATTTTATTCGCCTGGGTGTCGGCGTCTAATCCGAATTGGCCCTTTGACACCGTCAGCTTCCACGGGCTCGCCATTTTGAGTTGCAACGACTTCACCTTGCACGGCCAATGCCGCGGCAATCTGGCGCACTTGTCCCATGTACTTACGCCACCCTTCGTCCGGCCCGCCCACTATGCGTGCAACATCACTCGGGCAGATTGACGTGTTTGCCCTATGGCTCAGCAAGCTGCGAATGGTCGCGCGGATTCGCTCTCCCATTGAATCCGATTCCGGCTCCTCCCACCACGGCTGTCCACGTTCGCCCAGTGCGAGCTTGGCATTATTCACACGCTTGCTAGCGCCGATTTCGCCTTGCTTGACTGCCCGGCGGGCTGACATCAGCTCGTTGACCAGCTCTTGTCGTAATTTCGCAGGGATCGAGGGATCACTGGCTCTCCACCGCCGCCCCTTGATTATCAGGTAGCGCCCGTCGGTGGTGGTTTGTACTGGCTTCTCTGAAGGTGCCATCCTATACCCCATCTCCATTCAAAGTCCGACTCCCGAAGCGCACCGTCGTGCTGATCGCATCATATGGCGAATGAGTCAACTACTAGAGAATTTGCTTTCTATAAATCGTCGAAAATTAACTTGATGAAGGGCAATTGCATTCGCGGACTGCCGCAGGGTTACAGCTGTTTGATAGCTGCAGGGCTTCGCATTTTATCTTCGTGGCTAGTGCCAGATAGGCGCTGGCACTCCCCCGATCTCTGGGGATGCTCACTTGGTTTCGGAGCACGCCAACTACTCATCAAATGCTTCCGATACCCGCTCCGATCATGGTTTGGCTGATGCCGGGTTCAATTTTTCCCCGAAGGCAGGGGTCGTTACGGCGCATTCCACGCGTTCGCCGGGCTTGCCGGTTTGCGCCGCGATCTCCTTTACCCCGTCGAGCAGGATCCGGCAGGTGGCGGTGCTGCCTGCGGCAGGCGTAGCCGCGATGGCTGCATCCTTTTCGGCCGTGATGACGCTCTGCGCAGTCCAGATTGATTCGCTGTTCTTGCCAGCACCGCTGGTCGTGGCCACCGCTTGCTCGGTCACTTCGGCCGAGTCTTCGCCGCGGCTGGGCGAGTCCAGGTAGGACACATCACTCAGCGCATCGGCGGCTTCCCCGCTCACGGTGATCTCGTAGGTCACCGCCCAGGCATCCGCAGTCGATTTGTCGAAGCTTTCAATGGCGCCGCATCCAGTCAGGCCCATGCCGAGGACAAGCGCTGCGGAACTGGCCGCCAGCCAGGTCGAAGTGCGGTTGGATGCTGAACGCGAAGTGCCGTGCATGGGATTCCTTTTCTCAGGTGGACGCAGCTGCTGCTTTCTCTACGTGTCAACACTAGTTCCGCGCGCCGGCGATGTCCTCCCGACCGGGAATGATATCCGTTGCCCCGCCTCCCCCCCTCAGGGTGGAGGCAAGGATCGCCAGCGCTCCCCTGCTTGCCGCGTCTTGGATGCCCCGCTGCCCTGCGCAACGCGGTAAGCTCACTGACTGGACCCTCGCCGTTGAAAGGACATGATCATGCAGCTGCAGCTTGCCCCGGAGAATCGCAAAGCAGGCCTGCCTGCATGAGGCTTTCCATACTTGACCAGGTCCCGCTCACCGAGCATGCCCCCACCGCAGGCCAGGCCTTGTCCAGCGGCCTGCAATTGGCTCAGGATGCGGAAGCGCTGGGCTACCACCGCATCTGGTTTGCCGAGCACCACCACTCGAAATCCTTCGCCAGTGCCGCCCCGGAAATGATGACCGCGCTGGCTTTGGAACGCACGGAGACCATTCGGGTCGGCACCGGTGCCATCTTGCTGCCGTACTACCAGGCGCAGAAGGTCTCCGAAGCCATGGGCCTGCTGGCCGCCGTGCACCCGGACCGGGTGGACATCGGCGTGGGCCGCGCTGCACTCTCGGACCCGCATTACGCGCAGAAGATTGCCGCCCTGGTGCATGATTCGGACGCCGTCCATGAGCCCTCGGATACCGAACCGGCAGGCCGCGTCTGGGTACTGGGCGCTGGCGGTTCCACCGCGCCCTTGCCTGGAATGCTCGGGGCGGGCTACGTCCATGGGCACTTCCTGCGCCCTGCTGGCGGCGAGCCTGCCACCCGGGCCTACCGCGAGGCCTCGGCCAATGCGGGTCACGCCGCCCACACCGTGCTGGCCGTTCGCTTTGCCACCGCCTCAACCGAAGAGAAGGCGCAGGCCCTGGCCAATGCGCTCTTGCTCTGGCGCGTGCGCAAGGACCTCGGCCACGATGGACCGATCCCCTCGACGGCAACAGCGGCGAGCCACCCGTGGAATGCGCAGGAACGGGCCCGTGCCAAGGAGCGCAGCCAAGCGCTGATCGTAGGCACCCCGGACCAGGTCCGCGACCGGCTGCTGGCCTTGGCAGAAGAGCACAGCGCCGATGAGCTGATGCTCAATACCTTGGTCTGCGACCCGGCAGACAGGTTGGATGCCTATCGCCTGCTCGCCGAGAGTTTCAACGCCTGATCTCGGATTCTGCGTCATTGCTGTGCATCCCGGTCAGCTGTTCATGGCCCAGCACGCAGGGATGCACCCCGTATCCCGGGATCCCGCGTTCCTGCCAGGGTGCCGAGCCTCTGCCTGCTTCGCCTAGCGCCTTGAACAGAGGATTCTCCTAATTGGCCGGCTCGGCGACACGGACAGCTCCACCTTCAACTCGCTTGCCCGTTCCGCGGCGCCAAACGAAAACTGGCTGGGTTGCTATCGATTGAGCACGAAAGTGTTCAGGTCATCGAGGGTCTGCTGCATGTGGTTGTCCATTGCCTGGCGGGCTTGGGAGCTGTCGTGCCGCTGAAGCGCAACCAGGATGTGCTCATGCTCGGCGATGGCGTGCTGCTGGATCTGCGCGAAGGCGCTGGTCTCACGCCGCCGTGAGGAGAGCACTCGGCCCAGCGGCTCGTAGAGCGCCGAAACGAAAACATTTCCCGAGGCCCGCAGGATCACGTCGTGGAATTCCAGGTCCGCTTCGACAAAGCCGTCCAGATCGGCGGCCGCGTGTGCGGCGCGCATGGCTTCGAGCAGTTCGCCCATGACTGCCAGCTGCTCCTCGGTGATCCGCGAGGCGGCCAGCTCGCAGGCGCCGGTTTCCAGCATGCGGCGCAACTCGATCAGCTGCACGGCGGCCGCGGCCGCCCCCACGCCGGCGGTTGTGGCGCGTACTACCGCCTCCAGCGAGTTCCACATGTTGACCGGATTCACATAGGTCCCGCGGCCCCGTTCGACGCGGATGATGTTCTGCGCCGCGAGTGTCTTGATCGCTTCGCGCACCGTCATCCGGCTGACTTCCAGGGTCTCGCAGAGTTCCAGCTCGCCAGGAATCAACTCGTCAACCGACAGTTCACCGCTGACTATGCGGTCCAAGACGCTGTCGGCGACCTCTACGACCAATGACTTCCGGGCCATGCTTCCTCCATCCCCGGGACAATTCATCCCGCCAAAGACCTGTCCAGTCTATGTCCCGCAGGCAGTTGCGGCTGACCGCGATCCATGTAACACTAATCGTCATGACAGATGTCTGACATCTTACCTATGATGCAGAGACGTTGCCCAATGACAAAGGAGTCCTTGACCATGCTTGAGTCCGAGTTGCTCGCCGGATACCTCCCGGAGCGCGAGATCGCGCCCGCGAAAATCGCCGAGGCCGCGCGCTTCACCGGCAGCGTGCTGGTGGTCCTGGATGACGACCCGACCGGAACCCAATCGGTCAGCAACCTTCCGGTGCTCACCAGCTGGGACGTCGAGGACTTCCGCTGGGCCTTCGCCCTGCAGCTGGATGGCGAACGCCCGCTGGCCGTCTACGTGCTCACCAACACCCGCTCCCTGGACGCCGCCGACGCCGCACTGCGCAATGAGCAGGTGGCCCGGGCCGCCTTGCAGGCAGCGGCGGAAACCGGCCTGTCGGTGTCCTTTGTCAGCCGTAGCGACTCCACCCTGCGCGGGCATTTCCCGTTGGAAACCGACACCTTGGCCGCCACCGCAGCGGCCGTGGATCCGGATTCCTCGGTGGATGCCGTGCTGATGGTTCCTGCTTTCGGCGAAGCCGGGCGGATCACCGTGGCCGGCGAGCATTACATGCGCACCATCGATGGCCAGGTCGCCAAGGTCAGCGAGACTGAGTTTGCCAAAGACGCCACCTTCGGATTCAGCACCAGCTATCTGCCGGACTACGTCGCCGAGAAGACCGCCGGGCGCATCGCGGCCAAGGACGTGATGGTCCTGGACTTGGACACCATCCGTTCCGGCGCTTCCTCCATCGCCACTCGCCTGGCCGAAGCTTCCAACGCACAGGTCGCCACCGCGGATATCGTCACGGAAAACGACCTGCTGGCCTTGTCCGAGGGCCTGCAGCAGGCCGAAGCTGCCGGAACCCGCGTGCTGTGCCGCGTGGGCCCGCCCTTCGTGCGTGCCCGCATCGGCCAGCAGCAGCGCCAGCCATTGTCCGCCGAGGAGATCTACGCGGGCAACGGCGCCGAGCGGCGCACCGCCGGCGGGCTGATCGTGGTGGGCTCCCACGTGGGCGTGACCACCCGCCAGCTGGCCGACCTGACCAGCCGGCACTCGAATGCCACGGTGATCGAGCTGGACGTCCCGGAAATCCTCGCCGACGGCTCCGAGGCCTACCTGAAGGGCAAGGCCGCGCAGATCAGCGCCGCCCTGGCCACCCAGGATGTCATCGTGCACACCTCGCGCAAGCTGGTGAAAACCGATGACGCGGCGCAGTCGCTGGAGATCGCCCGCACCGTGAGCGCTGCGGTGGTTTCGGTCGTCAACCTGATCCTGCACGCCACTCCCCCGCGCTTCGTGATCGCCAAGGGCGGGATCACCTCCTCGGATGTCGCCGCCCATGGCCTGGAAATCCGCCATGCCATCGTGCGCGGGCCGATGCTCCCGGGCATTGTCTCGCTCTGGGAATCGGTGGACGGACCTGCCGCCGGCATCCCCTACATCGTCTTCGCCGGCAACGTGGGCGACGACAGCTCGCTGACCGCCGTCACCGCCAAGCTGAGCGCCACTTTCTAACCATCTTTACAATTTCCTGGAGATCCCAATGAGCACTACCAAAGTTGCAGTCCTCGGCCTGGGCGCCATGGGCCTGCCCATGGCAACCCGCCTGGCCACCAAGCTGGAAGTCAACGGATTCGACATCTCGGCCGAACGCATGGCCCTGGCCAGCCAGTCGGGCATCACTACCTTCGCTTCCGCCCGCGAAGCGGTCACCGGCGCTGATGCACTGCTGCTGGCAGTACGCAACGGCGAGCAGCTGGATGCCGTGCTCTTCGGCGAGCAGGGCGTGGCCGGGCAGCTCAAAGCCGGCGCAGTGGTCATCCTGACCTCCACCGTTGGCCTGGAAGCAGTGCCCGCCACCGCCAAGCGCCTGGCCGAACTGGGCTTGGGCCTGGTGGACGCGCCGCTCTCCGGCGGCCCGGTGCGCGCCGGCGAAGGCGACCTGCTGATCGTGGTCGGCGCCGAGCCGGCTCAGCTGGAGAAGGTCCGCCCGGTGCTGGAGCTGCTGGCCTCCACCCTGAGCATCGTGGGCGACAAGCCCGGCGATGGCCAGGCCCTGAAGACGGTGAACCAGCTGCTGTGCGGCGTGCACATCGCCGCGGCCGCGGAGGCCCTGGCCCTGGCGGACAAGCTCGGCCTGGACCAGGCCACCACCCTGGAAGCGCTGCAGGCCGGCGCCGCGAACTCCTTCATGCTCGGCAACCGCGGCCCTCGCATGCTCGAGGCCTACTCCGAGGATGGTGCCGAAGTGCTCTCGCGCCTGGACATCTTCGTCAAGGACATGGGCATCGTGACCTCCGCGGCCCGCTCCCTGCACCTGTCCACCCCGGTGGCCTCGGCGGCCGAACAGCTCTACTTGCTGGGCGAAGCCCACGAGCTGGCCGCGGCCGACGATTCCGCTGTCATCAAGGTCGTAGCCCCGAAGGCTGCCCAGTAAAGTCATCAGCGCGCGAGTTCGACACCCGCGCACCGCGTCAAAGGAGACGACACAACCCATGAGCCCGCTAATGCTGCTACTGATCGCAGTGGCCGGAGTGGCCCTGCTGCTGCTCGGCGTCATCAAGTTCAAGATGCCCGCCTTCATTGTCCTGCTGCTGGTCAGCATGCTCGTGGCCCTGGCCGCGGGCATCCCCATCCAGGAGGTGGCCGGCCTGGTCACCGAGGGCATGGGCGGCACGCTGGGCAGCGTCGCCGTACTGGTGGGCCTGGGCGCGATGCTCGGCAAGGTCATTGAGATTTCCGGCGGAGCCCAGGTGCTTTCCACCCGCTTCACCGCGCTCTTCGGCCCGCGCCGGGTGATCGCCGCGCTGACCACCGCGGCCTTCCTGCTGGCCATTCCGGTGTTCTTCGACGTGGGCTTCATCGTGCTGGTGCCGATCATCTACGGCTTCGCCAAGGCCCTGGGCGTCCCGCCGGTGAAGATCGGCCTGCCGGTGGGCGCAATCATGCTGGCCATCCACGTAGTGGTTCCGCCGCATCCAGGTGTGGTCGGCGGCGCAGAGATCCTCGGCGCCGATATCGGCTGGGCCACCATCCTGGGCCTGGCGTTCTGCGCCCCGCTGGGCGTCTTGAGCTACTTCGTGGCCAAGCGCATCAACCGCCGCGAGATCCCGATGCTTCCGGAAACCGCAGAGCAGTTCGAATCCTTCGGCGCTTCCGGAACCGGCACCACCCTGGCCAAGACCAAGGCCCCGACCTCGTCCATGGTCATTTCCATGATCCTGCTGCCGATCGTGATGATCATGCTCGGCACCGTGGGCGGTTCCCTGGTGGCCGCTGAATCCACTGCGGCCAACATCCTGGGCTTTGTCGGATCCCCTGCTGTCGCGCTGCTGGTCACCGTGCTAGTTTCCTACTACCTGCTGGGCGTGCGCAGCGGCTGGAGCAGCGAGCAGACCGGCAAGGTCATGGATTCGGCCCTGGCCCCGGCGGCCATCGTGATCCTGGTGACCGGCGCCGGCGGGGTGTTCGGCAAGGTGCTCACCGAATCGGGCATCGGCACCGTGCTGGCGCAGTCCCTGGCTGCGGCCGGCCTGCCGATCATCGTGATGGCCTTCATCCTGGCCGCCATCCTTCGCGCCTCGCAGGGCTCTGCAACGGTCGCAATTATCACCACCACCGGCCTGCTGGCCGCAGCCGTGGAAGCCGGCGATTTCTCCACCGTGCAGACGGTGCTGATCCTGGTCGCTGTGGGCTTCGGCGCCTTCGGCCTGAGCCACGTGAACGACTCGGGCTTCTGGATTGTCACCCGCTTCCTGGGCCTGTCCGTGGCCGAGGGCCTGCGCACCTGGACCGTGCTGACCACGGTGCTGGGCGTGGCCGGGTTCGCGCTCACCGCCATTACCTACGCCATCATCACCGCTGCAGGAGTGTAATCATCCCGATGCTCACCCCCATGAACCAGATGGCCGCCCAGGCCATTGCCGCAGGGCACGCCGTCCCCGCCTTCACCTGCTACGACTTCACCACCGCGCTGGCCGTGGTCGCCGAGGCCGAAGCCCAGGACCGCGCGGTCATCCTGAATGTCGCGCCGAAGGCCGCCAGCTCCACCGCGGGCCTGCGGCTGATCTCCGCCCTGCGCACCCTGGGCGAGCAGGCCGCCGTTCCGATAGCCATCCAGCTGGACCACGCCAGCGACGCGCAGCTGATCGTGCGGGCGGTGCAAGCCGGCGCCACCGCGGTGCTGGCCGACGGCTCGGCCGGGACGCTGGAGGAGAATACCGCCTTCGTCCAGCAGGTTCGTTCGCTGATCGGCCCTGAGGTGGTGCTGGAAGCCGAGCTGGGTGCCCTGCCGGGCAACGAGGACAAGGCCTTTGAGCAGAGCGCCTCCCAGCTGACCGATCCGGCGCAGGTGGCCCGGTTCGTCCAGGACAGCGGCGCGCAGCTGCTGGCCGTGGCCATCGGCAATGTCCATGGCCGGTACAAGGGCGAACCGAAAATCCACTGGGATGTGCTTGAAGCCATCCACGCCGAATCAACGGTGCCGCTGGTGCTGCACGGGGCGTCGGGCATCGCGCCTGCGGACCTCTCGCGGTCCATTTCCTTCGCGGTGGGCAAGGTCAATTTGAACACCGAGCTGCGCACCGCGACGCTGGCCGCACTGGCTGGGCAGCTGGAAGGCCGCCGTTCCGATGGGCAGAACGTGCTGGGCTTGCTCGGCGACTGGGAGCGCGCGGTCACCGAGGTCGTTTCGGCGACGTTCGTCGCGCTGCGCGCCACATAGCTTGCTGCCTTCGAAGGCCGCGGCGCAGGGACTTTCAGGTTCCGGCACCGCGGCCTTCAGTCTATCCGGTGGCGGAGGTGCCGGCACGGTCCAGCGATTGCTGGTGGGTGCGCAGCTGGAGCAGCACGGCATCCAGCAGCGGGGCGGCCACACCCAGCTGCTGCGCCCGGGCGGCCAGATCCCCGATGATGTGCTCGGCCTCGACAGGAGTGCCGTGGCCCAGGTCGCGGTAGAGCGAGGCGGTGAACGAGCTGCCCGGCTCGGTCAGCAGCCCGATGGACTGCTCATGCCCCGCCTCGCTGACCGGATAGCCGGCCGCGGACGCGATCCGTTCGCATTCGCCGACGGCTTCGCGGATCTTGGGCTCTCCCCCGGCGGCGAGGATATCGCCGATATTCCCGCGGAACAGGCAGGTGATCACCCCGGCCGCGGCGATGAAAGCCCACTTCTCCCAGAGCCGGGCGAGAACATCGTCGAGCACTCCAAGCTCGATGCCACCCACATCAAGAGCCTCGATGATCGGCTCGGGGATCTCCTGTCCGTGCAGACCGCCGAGACCCAGCTGGCACAGGCCGGTCAGCTGCTGGACGACTGCCTGCTCATCCAGCGTGGCAACGATCTTCACAATGCCGCCGAGCACCCGCCCGCCGAAGGCCTGCTCCAGGGCGTCGATATGGGCCATTCCGTTGAGCAGCGGCAGGATGCGGGTGCGATTTCCCATAGCGCCGGCCAGTTCCGGGATCAGCGAGGCCAGCGCCGGGGCTTTGACCGCGACGATCACCAGGTCGAAGGGCTCTTCACCCGCGATAGCGGTGACTGCCCGAACCGGCCAGGTACCTTGGGAATCCGGGGCGCTGAAGCGCAGCCCATGATCGGCAAGCTGGGCCTGGCGGCGTTCGCGCACCAGAAAAGTCACGTCCCTTCCGGCCGCCAGCAGGCGTGCTCCCAGCGCGCCGCCGGTCGCACCGGCACCGGCAATCAGAATGCGGGTCATTTGCTCTTCCTTTCCAACAGGCAGCCGATGAGCGCCCTATCGATTTCGTGGTTTACCGGTGCCATCCGGCAATCGGATCAGCCAGCCCCAGCACCGCGGCAGCTAGCAGTCCGAGGGCAATTGCCACCAAGGATACCCCGCCGGCCAAGGTCACGATGCGGCCGGCGGATGGCGATCGATGCACTCCGGAGAACCGGATGACCGTGATGGCCCCGGCCCACCACAGACCGGCCCCGAGGACCACCGTCGCGCAAAGCAACGCGGTCCGGACTGAGGCGCCTTCGGCTTGCCCGATGAACTGCGGCAGGATGGCAGCGAAGAACAGCAGTGCCTTGGGGTTGGTTGCATTGGTGAGCAGCCCGCGGGCGTAGCCGCTCCGGGCCTGTGGGGTCTGGGCCGGCACGGTGCTGTCCGCCCGAGGCAATCCGGCGCGCAGCATGCTGGCCCCCATCCACAGCAGCACCACGGCACCCAGAATCTGGGCGGCGGCCATGGCCCCTGGCGCCGAAATCAGCAGCGCGGTCAACCCGGCCACCGCCAGCAGCGCATGCAACATCAGCCCGGTGACTACTCCTGCAGCCGTGGACACGCCTTGCTGGACCGAGCGCGTGGCCGCCTGCACCACCAGGGCCAGGTCGGGGCCGGGCACTGCCAACGCCACCAATAGCGCCAGGGCAAATGCCACCCATGATTCGATCCCCATGCCATCCCTCCAGCCTCAACTGCTATTCCAGATTCAGACTAGGGGTCAAATTCGCTAGAATCAGTCCATGAGTGACTCAGAAATGAAATCAATCAAATCTCCCGAATTGGATTCGGTAGATTGGGCAATACTGGAATTGCTGCAGGTTGATGCCACGATGCCGAACAAGCAGATCGCGGCCGAGGTGGGGGTCGCGCCCAGCACCTGCCTGGAGCGGATCCGGCGCATGCGCCGCAATGGCACCATCGTGGCTACCCGCGCCCATGTACTGCCTAGCCTGCTGGGCAAAGGCGAGCAGGCGTTTTTGGGAATCCAGATCCGTCCGCACGCCCGCGACACCGCCAACGACTTCGTGCAGAAGGCCCTCGCTTTGCCCGAAACCCTGGCGCTGTACAACGTCAGCGGCAGCGAGGACTATCTGGTCCATGTCGCGGTGGCCAACAGCACTGAGCTCCAGACACTGATCATCGACAAGTTGCTGGCACTGCCCCAGGTGGCGCACTGCCGCACCCAGCTGATCTTCGGCGAGCCGTGGGTGGCTTCGCTGCGCCACCGCTAGCGGTAGCACGTCCCGTCAGTACGGTTTTTCGACCGAGAGCACTTTCAACCCTTCGGCCACCACCCGCCCGTCGTGGATGACGGTGCGGTCGGTGCCCCGGTCCATCACGGTGGAGGCAATGCTCTCGCCATCCACCAGCACCAGGTCGGCCCGGTCCCCCACGGCCACCCCTGGGCGGTCGGCCACCGAAGCCAGGCGCGGCACCGAGCGGTCCATGATCGAGGCACCGCCCATGGTGGCCACGGCCAGCGCATGCCCGATCAGTTCGTCCTGGCGGAACCCGTTGACGAAAGCCAGCTGCCAGGTCCGGTCCAGCAGATCGCAGTTCCCGTAGGGGCTCCAGTAGTCGCGCTGCCCGTCCTCGCCCAGGCCGAAGCGCACCCCGGCTCCAACCAGGTCCACCAGCGGCAGATGATTGGAGGTGCTGGGCGCAACGGAAGTCAGCGAGATGTCCAGCTCGGCGAAGGTGTCGATCAGCCGGCGGCTGGCAGCCTCGCTGACGCTGCCCAGCTCGTAGGCATGGGACAGGTTGACCCGGCCCTGCATGCCCAGCGCCCGGGTGCGTTCGGCAATCAGCTCTGCCGAGAAGACGGCGAGCGCACCGGGCTCGTGCAGGTGCACGTCGATGTCCACCTGGTATTTATCGGCCAGCCCGAACACCACGTCGAGGTGGCGGACCGGGTCGCGGTCCAGTGCGCAGGGGTCGATGCCGCCCATGGCATCGGCGCCGGCTTCCAGCGCATCCTCGAGGTGCTTGACGGTACCCGGCTCGCGCAGGATCCCTGCCTGCGGGAAGACCATGATCTGCACCTCGGCCTCGTTGGCGAACTTCTTTTTCGCGGCCACCACGGCCTCGTATTTCTCCAGCTTGGAATCCACATCCACCTGGGCGAAGGAACGCACCCGCGTGGTGCCGCGGGCGATCATCCGTTCCAGGGTTCCGGCCACGCGCTCGGGCAGCGGGATCTCCGCATCCCGCCAGTTTTCGCGGTCGTTGCTCATCATGCCCCACACCCCCGGGCGTCCAGTGTGCTCGCGGAAGGGCAGGCCGATGCGCGTGGAATCCAGGTGCACATGCACGTCGGAGAAGGAGGGGAGAAGGATGCGCCCCCGGCCATCGACATCTGCCAGGTTGCGCACCTGCTGCGGGTCGTGCACGGAGATCGCTGAAATCTTGCCGTCGCCAATCAGGATGTCGCTGGGCGGACCGCCCCAGGGGCGGGCATTGCGGATGAGCATGGTTCAGCTTCCTTGCCGGTATGGACAGTGCTAGTAGAAACGTACCGCATGCGCCCCTAGGGCCAGCAGCGCTTCGGGCCGAGCGCGGTTCTCCTGCTCCAGGCAGGACAATGGCGGGCCCTTGCGGGCCCGCCATCAACTGGATCGGCTATTCGTCAGCCTCTTCTCCGGGCAACGTCGACTGCTCCGGCAGGCTGTCCCAGAAGGAGGTATCCATGGTTTCCACGGAGCCATCGGCTACCGCCTTGATGGTGCTCTCCAGGGTCAGGATGGTCTGCTGGCGCAAGTAGCCATTGGATTTCTGTCCCAGGACATAATCCGGGTTGCTGTGATCGCTCATGCCGCGCATTTCGAAGAGCAAGGTGGAAATGCCGTATTCGGCCGCGATGCCATTGCGCGCAATGGTGTTGGCGGTCCCGCCCACGTACTTGCCCAAGTGGCCCCAGCCGGTCCGGTCGACATTCTGGTAGACCACTGCGCCCAGGCGCTTGGAACCCTCGCGGACTTCCTCAGGCACGTCCGGGGTCGTCGGGTAGAGGATCGAGCCGGACACCAGCTTGCCGTCCACCGCCGAGCGGGTGCCCTGATGGTGCAGGTCGATCATGTAGTCGATGCCGTAGGCGGAGAGCACATTGTTGTGCAGCGCCTGGATTTCCGGTTGCGTCTTGGCCACGTGGTCCCGGTTGATGTCCACGTTGTTGGCGTTGTAACGGGTCAGGTGCCGGTCCCCCGAGGCGATGTAGTCATCGAGCGGGAAGTCCACATCGCCCATGGCGCCATCCGGGTTCAGCATCGGCACCACCAGGATGTTGACGTCCTTGAGCACCTCCTTCATCCGCCCCGAGCCCAGGTGCTTGATCACTTCCAGGGTCCCCTCGGTGGTCAGCTGCTCGTTGCCGTGCTGCTGGGTGAGGAACATGATCGTGGGATTTTCCGGGTTAGAAAGGTACTTGGCCAGGAACAGATCGCGTCCCTTGGCGGATTGGCCGATGACTTCCAGTTCCATCGCCGATTGCTTGGCATCCTGCTTGCGCAGTTCGGCGGCCATCGACTCGTGCGTATGCAGGATCGAGGTGTTGATGGTTTCATTTCCGGTGTAGTCCGGCCCGTTGCCTACGGCATTGGCCGGGACAAGCCCCAAGCCGAGGAACAGTGCCGAGCCGACAACGATGCAGGAGCCCTTCTTCAGCAACTGAGCGGGGAACTGCTTTGGCATATTCTTCATTGAATCTCCGATGTCTTCCTGTGGTGGGATGGATCTTGGTCATTGCGCCGTCCTCCGGCGTTTCCAGTCTCAGCTGCCGATGATGAAGTAGCCGCCGTTCAGTCCGTCCACCATGACGCGGTAGGACTTTTTCTCCAGGCTCGCTTCGATCATCCAGTTGGGTTTCCAGACCTTTGCGACACTGCTCTTTTCCCGGACCCCGCCGCGCCAGGCCAGCCGGGCCCGGCGCAGCGCCGCGGTGGACAGCAGGGCCTTGGCCCGCCGGCGTGCGGTGTCGAAATCGATGGTGTTCCACTGCGGATCAGCCACCCGGTCCAGCACTTGGCCGGTTTCCGCATCTTCGGCTTGCCACGGATCGCAGACGAAGGCCTTGCCCGAGTAGTAGTCCACCAAGGCGTGCGCCTGCCCTGACCGCCCGGCCAGCTGCGGCACCTCGAAGATGAACCCCGCAAAGGGATGATGGCGCAGCTTGGCCGACTCGACTCTCAGCCCTGGCGCCTTGGCGGCAAGGATGCGTTGCGCGTCCTGGTCATCGACCAAGGTTTTCAGCACCAGTTCATTCACCGCGGGCCGCCATTTCCGCCTGGCTGGCCAGCAGTGCATCCTGGCCCATGAGCATCTTCTTCGGGATCGGGCCGATCTTCGCAGTCTCATCCAGGGCCCGGCCAATATGCTCCGGCACGGGATGCGACTTCTGGCTGGCCAGGCTGCCGATGACCATGGCCGCGGTGGATGCCAGGATGCCGGTGACCATCGGATCAATGCCGGTGGCATCCGGCGCGCCGGACACCTGCCAGAGCACCGAGACCAGGGTGCCGGCGGCCATCGATGAGATCGCGCCAACGGTATTGGCCTTCTTCCACCACACCGCGCAGATATAGGAAGGGACAAAGGCGCTGCCCAGCACGGTCGTTGAGAAGATCACCACGGCGGCCACCGCGGGAGGATCAAAAGCGGCAATGCCATAGCCGATGATGGCCAGGGCCAGCACGGTGATCCGCGAGACCCAGACCATCTGCGCATCGCTCATCTTCTTGTTGATGAACCGGGCGTAGATGTCCTGGCTGGCGATGGTGCCGGCCTGCAGCAGCAGGGCATCGGCGGTGGACATGATGGCTGCCATGATCGCTGCCATGACGATGCCCACAGCGAAGGTCGGCAGCACCGCGTCGGCGACCTCGAAGATCGCGGTTTCCGGGTTGGCCAGGTTGGGCAGCAGGATCAGCGCGAACAGGCCCACCAGGTAGGGGCCGGGGATGAACAGCAGGTTGAATACCAATGAGTAGACCCCTGCGATGCGTGCCACCGATGGCTTCTTCATGGCCATGTGGCTGACCACCACGTGCGGCCAGCCCATGTAGCCGATGGAGAAGACCAGCAGCGCACCGAGAATGACTCCCCACTGTCCCTGGTAGCCCAGATCCGCTCCCCACATGGTCAGCAGGTTGGGGTTGATCCCGCCCACAGTCTCATTGCCCTTGGTGAAACCGCCCACGGCCATCAGCGTGGCAACCAGGATCCAGACCATGCCGACCACCATGATGATGGCCTGCACGAAGTCGGTGTAGGCCACAGCCAGGTAGCCGCCAAGGAAGGTATAGAGGACAATCACGCCGATGGCGATCGCCAAGGCCACCGGGAAGGAAACCCCAGAGACCATTTCCAATCCGCGGCCGCCGGCGATGAACTGGGCCAGGACGTAGAAGAACATGCAGAACAGCGCAACGGGAGCGGCGATGAGCCGGATCCACTTCGAGGGGTAGCGGTGCTCCAGGTACTCGATGGAGGTGATGGAACCCAGGATCTGGGATAGCTTGCGCATGCGCCGGCCCAGGACCGAGAGGTTCAGGATGCCGCCGCCCAGGTCGCCCAGCGCGTACCACATGCTGAAATAGCCTTGGGTGTAGCCCATGGATCCGGCACCCATGAACATGTAGCCGGACATGGAAGAACTCTGCAGCCGCAGCGCGGTGACGCCGGGGCCGAGGCTGCGTCCGCCGAGCAGGAACCCTTCGGCATCTTGCTTGCCTCGCTTCATCGCCCAGAAGCCGATGGCGGCCATGGCGATGAAATAGATGACCAGGAACAGGATCTCGATGCTCACTGCTGCTCCTTCGCATCCTCGCGCTTCCAGCCGCGGCTGAGCCACAGGAAAACAGCTGTGTAGATCACCCAGAGGGCCGGAACCCCGATGATGACCATGGTCGTGAACGCCGGTAGTCCAAACATCGACACATTCCTTCTGGGAGCCGCTGGTTCTTATTTCATGAGCTGGGTCACAAGCACCCGCTTGATCCATAGCCTTGCATAGCCCCAGTGGCCAAGACAAGGATAATTCCTAGGTTAACTTGGGAAAACTTCCGTGCCCCTGCATTCGACCGCACTGTCTTCCCGGCCTTTGCGCCTCCGGTCGAGCGCCTCCGGGCCCAAACGGCGGGCAACAGCAAAGGCCCCGGCCGGGTTCGGCGGGCATCGTCATATGATGTCCGTAGAATCCCCGCCGGGGCCTTTGGCCCGGAGGGTGCTAGCGCAGCACCACAGTGCGCGAGCCGCTGAGGAAGACCCGGTCTTCGCAGTGCCAGCGCACCGCATCGGACAGGGCTTTGCACTCGGTATCGCGTCCGGCGGCCACCAGGTGCTCGGGCGCGTAGCTGTGGTCCACTTCCTGGACGCGCTGGGTGATGATCGGCCCCTCGTCCAACTCCGAATTCACGTAGTGCGCCGTGGCGCCCACGGTCTTCACCCCGCGTTCGAAGGCCTGGTGGTAGGGCTTGGCCCCCTTGAAAGAGGGCAGGAACGAATGGTGGATGTTGATGGCCCGGCCGGTGAGCTTGCGGGTGAGGTCATCGGAGAGCACCTGCATGTAGCGGGCCAGCACCACCAGATCCACCTCGAAGCGCTCCACCAGGTCCATCAGCTTGGACTCGGCTTCGGGCTTGGTCTCAGGGGTGACAGGAATATGGAAGAACGGAATCCCGTTCCACTCGACCTGCTGCCGGTGGTCCGGGTGGTTGGAGACTACTGCCGCGATCTCCACCGGCAGCTCCCCCATCCGGGCGCGGAACAGCAGGTCATGCAGGCAATGGCCGAACTTGGAGACCATCACCACCACGCGCTTCTTGTTGCCGGCCGGGCGCAAACCCCAGGTCGCCTGGTGCTCATCGGCGAGTTGGCCGAGACCCGACTCGAGTTCGGCGATCTCAGCGGGGATATCCTCCGCCGCGGCGACCTCGAATTCGATGCGCATGAAGAGCGTCCCGGAAAGCTGGTCGTCATGCTGCTTGAGCTCCCGGATGTCGCCATGGTGCTTGAGCAGCAACCCGGTGACCGCATGCACGATGCCCGGGCGCTCGGCGCAGGTGAGGGTCAGGACATACTTGTTGTTCGGTTCGGTCATCGTGCCGCTCCTTGATTTCGCCGAGATGGCATTAGCTTCGCCATGGCTCGTAGTGGTTTTTCGGGGGATTTTCATGCGGTTGCACCTGGCTTCCGCGCAGTGCTCTGCGCCGCGGATTCAAAGCCGTCCGGACTGAGTTTTCCCAGCGGAACTGCGCGCCGCCCCTGCCTTCGGAAGCAGCTGCGGGCAGACCCGCCAACCTCTGGCCGGATACTGATATATCAATTGATGATCACAATACTATGTGTGCTTCAGCACAGCGTCAACAACTTTTCCGGCGGTTCTTCCTGGCGCCTTTCCCAGCGCCCCCAGTACGGTTTTCCGCTCTGCCGCTGGCCGGCAAGCCAAGGGCTGTTGAGCGCATCGGCACAGGAAAAGCGCCCAAATCGAAGCCGGGGCGATACTCTTTGGGTGTCGGCAATTGATTTTTGAACAGTGATAGAGAGCGATATGCCAAGGCCCACCGAACTGACCAGCGCCGCCACCGAGCAAGGCTCGATGGCTGATCGAGCCTACAACGCATTGCGCGACCGGCTGGTGCTGCTCGAAATCGCTCCGACGCACCCGATCCACGAGCCGCAGCTGGCCGAAGAACTGGGCATTGGGCGCACCCCGATGCGCGAGGCTCTCAAGCGGCTGGAAACCGACCATCTGGTGGTGTCCTATCCGCGCCGCGGCACCTTCGCCACGGCCGTGGATTTCCATGAGCTGAACTACATCTCCGAAATGCGCCAGGTGCTCGAGCCGCTGGCCGCGCGCAACGCGGCCGCGAACAAGGACCCGCAGATCCGCGAGCAGCTGGCCAGTTACCTGCAGCAGATCGATGCCCTGGATCCCGCCCTGGACCAGCGTTCGCTGCTGCTGCTGGATGTGCGCATCCACCGGCTCATCTACAATGCGGCGGCCAACAAGTACCTGGAGGAAACCCTGGTGCGCCTGGATAATCTGGTGACCCGGATCTGGTGCCTGGTCATCGACCAGATGCCTCCGATCGCAGAGCACATTTCCGAGCATTCGGCCCTGCTGCGCGCCATCCTCGACGGCGACGCGCAGCTGGCAGCGCGGCTGGTCTCCGAGCATGTGGCCCACTTCGAGCAGGCCCTGCGCCGCGCACCCTAGCTGGATGCCGGGGACGCGAACCGGCCGCTAGCGGCCGGCGCCCTCGGGTTCCAGATCAGTTTCGGGCCGCGGCTGCGGTTCGCGCACCGGGGCTTCCAGCTCCTGGGCCACCGGCTCCGGCCGGTCTCCAGCCGGCAGGCCCGACGCGGCCACAATGGAGTTCTCCCTGGTCATCAGGCTGAACTGCTCGCCTTCGTGGCGGTCGATTCCGTCATCCACCGCCTGCTCCAGCACCTCCATCGCCACCTTGCCGCGCAGCACCAGCGGATCACGGCACAGGTCCTTCCACAGCGCCACGCACAGCAGCAGCATCACCAGCACGAAGGGCAGCGCCGAGACGATGGTGATGTTCTTCAGCCCGTTCAGGGCCGCCGCCGGATGGTCCCCGCCGGCCAGCAGCATGACCGCGGCCACCGCTCCCACCGAGACGCCCCAGAAGACCACCGACTTCTTCGAGGGCTCCTGCGCGCCGCGTTCGCTCAGCGCGCCCATCACGATCGAGGCGGAGTCCGCCCCGGTGACGAAGAAGATGGCAATCAGGACCACGGCCAGAGCCATCAGCGCAATGGAGAACCATTCGGGGAATGGCAGTGCGCCCAGCAGCTCGAAGAGCACCGAGTTGAAGTCGATGTCCGGGGCCCCGTCCACCATCTGGGCCAGCGCCTGGCCCAAGTCCCCGTTGCGCTCGGCCCGCTCCTGCAGGCCGATGGCGCCGCCGCCGAAGATGGCGAACCAGAACAGCGTGACGGTGGAAGGTACCAGCAGCACCCCGGTGACGAACTGGCGGATGCTGCGCCCGCGCGAGATCCTCGCGATGAACAGGCCAACGAACGGGGTCCAGGAAACCCACCAGGCCCAGTAGAAGATGGTCCAGGAGGAAAGCCACGCGGCCATGTCGCCATCCCCGGAAGCCGCGGTCCGCGATGCCATTTCCGGCAGATCCGCGATGAAGGAGCCCACCGCATTGGGAATCACGTTCAGGATGAACAGCGTCGGCCCGCCGATGAACACGATCAGCGCCAGGATCACCGCCAGCACCATGTTGATATTGGACAGCCACTGGATGCCGCGCTCGATTCCGGAGACGGCCGAGGCCACGAACAAGGCGGTGAGCACCGCAATGATCAGTACCAGGACCCCCGAACCCACCGAGGACAGCAGCCCGGCGGACTGGATGCCGCCGCCGATCTGCAGCGCGCCGAGCCCCAGCGAGCAGGCCGAGCCGAAAAGCGTGGCCAGGATAGCCAGGATGTTGATCGTCTTCCCGCCCCAGCCGTGGACGACCCTTTCTCCGAAGATCGAGGTGAACATCGAGGAGAACAGCTGCGGGCGGCCCAGCCGGAAGCTGCCGTAGGCCATGCCCAGCCCGACAATCGCGTACATGGCCCAGGGGAACAGCGTCCAGTGGAACATGGTGGTGCCCATGGCCGTGCCCACCGCGGCCGAGGTCTGCCCGCCCACGGTTTCCGGCGGCGGAGACATGTAGAAGTACAGCGGTTCGCCCACCCCGTAGAAGACCAGCCCGATGCCCATGCCGGTGGCGAACATCATCGAGATCCAGGAAACCGTGCTGAACTGCGGCTTCTCCCCGTCCTTGCCCAGCGGGATGCGCCCGAAGCTCTTGGCCGCGACCACCAGCACGAACAGGGTGAAAACGGTCGCGGCGATCACGAAGACCCAGCCGGTGTTCGTAATCACCCAGTCCAGGGCCTTCCCGGCCGCGGAGCCCAGCCCTTCGGGCGAAGCGAAGCCCCAGGCGATGAACGCCAGGGCGAGGAGTCCGGCAATGCCGAAGACCCAGTAGTCGGTGCCGGAGGACAGGTATCTTCTGGGCCGGCGCCGGCGAGCCGAGTGCAGCTCGCTGACCAGGTCGTTCACGGGTTGCTCAGTGCGTTTCATTTCGGTTTCCTTCAATAAAGGCAATAGGTGGCGGGCCGGCAGGGGAATGCGGGCGCGCCGAATCAGCCGGGGTCCCGGGGTTGCTCGTGAGTGGTGGCCGGGGCCGGCAAATCGGCCGGGCTCAAGAGCCGGCCGGAAGTGCGCCGTGCAGGCCGGGAATTGTTCCCGGCCGGCACGGCGGGCAGCGGTTAAATGCGCGTCAAGCGCGGATCAGGCGCTGATCAGCCCGTGCGGGTCGAGCACGAACTTCTGCGCGGCGCCTTCGTCGAAGGCCGCGTAGCCCTGCGGGGCCCGGTCCAAGCCAATGGCCGTGGCGTTGACGTTCTTGGCAATCGAGACCTTGTCCGAGAGGATCGCCTGCATCAGCCCGCGGTGGTACTTCATCACCGGGCACTGGCCCGTGACGAAGGTGTGGGACTTGGCGAAGCCCAGGCCGAAGCGCATGGACAGCGAACCGACCTTGGCCGCTTCGTCCTCGGCGCCCGGATCCCCGGTGACATAGAGCCCCGGGATGCCCAGGCTGCCGCCGGCACGGGTGATTTCCATCAGCGAATTGAGCACCGTGGCAGGCTGCTCCTTGCCAGCGTCGTGCCCGTGCCCGCGCGCTTCGAAGCCCACCGCGTCGATGCCGCAGTCGACCTCGGGCACGCCCAGGATCTGGGCGATCTGCTCGGCGGGGTCGCCCTGCGAGACGTCCACGGTTTCGCAGCCGAAGCTGCGCGCCTGGGCCAGCCGGTCGGCGTTCAGGTCCCCGACAATCACGGTGGCCGCACCCAGCAGCTGCGCGGAGGTGGCCGCGGCCAGGCCCACCGGGCCGGCGCCGGCGACATAGACGGTGGAGCCGACGGTGACCCCGGCGCCGATGGCTCCGTGGTAGCCGGTCGGGAAGATGTCCGAGAGCATGGCCAGGTCCAGGATCTTCTCCATGGCCTGGTCGCGGTCGGGGAATTTCAGGGCGTTCCAGTCCGCGTAGGGCACCAGCACGTATTCGGCCTGGCCGCCCACCCAGCCGCCCATGTCCACGTAGCCGTAGGCGGAGCCGGGGCGGTCGGGATTGACGTTCAGGCAGATGCCGGTTTGCCCGACCTTGCAGTTGCGGCAGCGGCCGCAGGAGATGTTGAAGGGCACCGAGACGACGTCGCCGACCTTGAGGAATTCCACATCGCGGCCTACTTCCACCACTTCGCCGGTGATCTCGTGGCCCAGCACCAACCCGACGGGGGCGGTGGTGCGGCCGCGGACCATGTGCTGGTCCGAACCGCAGATGTTGGTGGCGATGGTCCGCAGGATGACCCCGTGGTGCACCTGCCGCCCGACGTTTGCCGGGTGGACCCCGGGCCCGTCCTTCAATTCGAATTCGGGGTACGGGGTGTCGATCAGCTCGACCTTGCCTGCCCCGGCGTAGCTTACTGCCAAGTTGCCCATAGCGGACCACTTCCTTGAAATATCAGTTGGATACCAAATCGGATGTGCCCAAGTCTGACCACTGGATGTGATCCATGTCAATAGCCCGGCGAGAAATCCGCCGGGTCCGGCAGCCCGCCAGCGGCCGGCTACCCGTCCAGTTCCTCGGCCGAGCGCAGGAAAATGATGTCCTTGGCTGTGCGCTGCAGGATTTCCAGGGATTCCTCGATCAGCGGCGAGCCGCGGCTGCCCTTGCGGGTCACCGCCACGATGCGCCGCGAGGGCTTGGCCGCCCCGGAAATCCGGCGGCGCACCACATTCTGCGCATCGCCCAGGGTGGCCAGCCGGGGCAGCAGCCCCACACCCAGGCCCGCCCCGATGAACGCGATCATGGTTTCCCACTCCACCGCCTCGTGGGCGATATGCGGGGTGACCCCCAGCGAAGTGAAGGCGGCAACGAACAGCGCCCGGTAGACCGACTGCCCGGATTCGGAGATCCACGGGTCATCGGCCAGGTCCTCCAGGGCCACGGACTTGTGCTGCGCCAGCCGGTGCGTGGCGGGCAGCACCACATCCAGCGGGTCATCGAGCAGCACGGTCTGCTCGAACCGGTCCCTGGCGGCAGAACCCCCGGACGTCTGGCTGGCCACGATCACGGCCAGGTCGATCCGCTCCGCGAGCAGCAAGTCCAGGCAGCGCTGCGGCTGCGCTTCGATCAGCTGCACCTCGGTATCGGGCCGAGTGGCTCGCAGGTTCGCGGCCAGCGGGGCAAGCAGCTGCGCGGCAGCGGTGGAGAAACCGCCCAGGCCGAACTGCCCCTGCACCTGCCCGGAGGCGTTGCGCGCGGACGCCGCGAGCAGCTCCCATTGCGTCACAATCCCGTCCAGGCCCGCAACGAAATGCCGGCCCGCGGAGGTCAGCCGCACCCCGCGGCCCTCCTTGGTGATCAGCTTGATGCCCAGGGTGCGCTGCAGTTCGCGCAGCTGCGCGGAGACCGCCGAAGCCGAGTAGCCGGTCAGTTCCGCGGTGCGCGCTACCGAGCCCGTGGAGGAGAAGACCCGCAGGGTGGCGAAGCGTGGATCGATCATGCACCAATTGTGCACGGTTCCGTTCAATTTCTTGCGCTTTTCTTGCCGACTATTTCTTCCTAGTCTCGATTCATGCGGTGACCGGCCTCACATCGGCCCGCGCAACCACAGCCCGAGGACGCCAGCCGCGTCGTGTTCCAAGGAGTAACAGATGACCGCTTCGGTAAGCGCACCGCGCACTACGCGTGGGAAGCTCGCTACGTCGGTGAACCAAGAACAGCTCGCCGAGATCACCGAACTCTTCCGCAACCGGCGCAAGGGCTACTCGCTCGAAGCCCCGCTGTACACCGACCCCTCAGTATTCGATGTCGAAATGCAGGCCATCTTCGGGACCCACTGGCTGTTCGCCGCGAGCATTGCCGAGATCCCCGAGCCCGGGGACTACGTGACCGTGGACTACGGTCCGCATTCGCTGATCGTGCTGCGCACCGAGGAGGGCGGGGTCAACGTGCTGCACAACGTCTGCCGGCACCGCGGCGCCCGCGTGCTCACCGAAGCTTCGGGCAGCACCGGGAACCTGGTCTGCGGCTACCACTCGTGGACCTACTCCCCCGAAGGGGACCTGATCCACGCCTCCGCCCCGGGCGAAGGCAAGTTCGACAAGAGCTGCTTCGCGCTCAAGCGCGCCCACGGCCGGGTCCATGCCGGGCTGGTCTTCGTTTCCCTGGCCCAGGACCCGCCGGCGGACTTCGACGAGGTCGCCGGCATCTTCGAGCCCTACCTGGCCCCGCACGATATCGCCCGCGCCAAGGTCGCCTACCAGCAGGACATCATCGAGGAGGGCAACTGGAAGCTGGTGATGGAGAACAACCGCGAGTGCTACCACTGCGACGGGCACCCCGAGCTGGCCTGCTCGCTGTTCCCCACCTGGGGGCTGAGCGACGACACCGTTCCGCCGCACCTGGAAGAGGTATGGGAACGCAACCAGCAAGCCCAGGCGGCCCTGGAGGAACGCTGCCGCCGCTACGGATTGCCCTACGAGGTCGTGGAGCAGCTGGACACCCGCATCGCCGGCATCCGCATCTCCCGCGAATCCCTGGACGGCGACGGGGAATCCTTCTCCGCCGACGGGCACCGCCTGTCCAAGAAGCTGCTCGGCGAGCTGCGCGACTTCCGGCTGGGCCGCTGCTCCATGCACCTGCAGCCCAACAGCTGGTTCCACTTCCAGTCCGACCACGTGATCACCTTCGCCGCCTTCCCGATCAACGAGCACCAGACCCTGGTGCGCACCACCTGGCTGGTGGCCGATGACGCGGTCGAAGGAGACGACTACGATCTGGAGAAGCTCACCCACACCTGGAAGCAGACCAACCTGCAGGACAAGGCCTTCGTCGAGCTGTGCCAGAAGGGCGCAGCCAGCCCCGCCTACCAGCCGGGCCCGTACATGAAGAGCGAATACCAGGTCGAGGCGTTCATCAACTGGTACACCCAGCGCGTGCTGGAGCACCTGGCATGAGCGCAGGCGCCCAGCTGGCATCGAGCGTAGCGGCCCAGCGCATCCGCGGGCTGGAAATGCCGTGGAACCGGGTCCTCAGTTCCCAGGAAGGCCCGGCGAGCGCGGCCCGCGCGCTGGGACCATGGCACCCCCAGGAGTTCCTGGCCGAATGCGTGCAGACCATCGAGGAAGCCGGCGGGCTGATGACCTTCGTCTTCCGCCGCGCCGACGGCGCCCCGCTGGCCTTCCGCGCCGGGCAGTACCTGAACGTCGCCTTCCCGGTGCACGGCGAAGACCAGGACCCGGTGGACCGCAGCTACTCGATTTCCAGCGCGCCCACCGTGCCCTGGACCTTCAATGTCAGCATCAAGCGCGATCCCAAGGGCCTGGTCTCCTCCTGGGCGCATGAGAACCTGCGTCCGGGCATGGTGCTGGAGATGCTCGGCCCGGTGGGCGCCTTCCACCTGGGCGATTCCGACCGGCGCGCCCGCTACCTGTTCCTTGCGGCCGGAGCCGGGATCACCCCGATCATGTCGATGGTGCGCACCATCCACTCGCTGCCCGGCCAGGCCGATGTGGTGGTGCTCTGCCACGGCACCGTGCCCGGGGACTTCGCCTTCTGGCCCGAGCTGGAATACATCGCGCAGGTCGATTCGCGGATCAAGGTGTTCTACTCGCTGGGCGACCGGGCCAAGCCCAAGAGCTGGAAGGGCTTTGCCGGGCGGCTGACCACGGCGATGATCGACGCGGTGGCCCCGGATGCCAATGGCCGCAAGGTGTTCGCCTGCGGGCCGGAAGGGTACCTGAATTCGGCCACCCAGCTGCTGCGCGAGGCCGGGGTGGATGACACCTCGGTGTTCATGGAGTTCTTCTCCGGGGACCGCAAGACGCTGCTCGAATACCAGGAGGAAATCGCTCTGGCCGGGTCCATCGCCGAGGAGGTGGCCGAATCCGTGGAGGAGTTCTACGAGAGCCAGCCGCCGGAGCTGGGGATGTACGAACCCGAGTACGACCAGAGCGGCACCATCGAGGCCAGCGGCCAGAAGCTGGTGGCGGTCGATTCCAATGCCCCGCTGCCGCCAGCCGCGCCGCTGGTTCCCGCGCAGGACCCGCCGGATACCGCTTCCTTCCCCACCGTGGGCGAAGGCGAGCTGACCATGACCTTCCTGCGCACCGCGGTGAATGTCCGGATCAGTTCCCAGGAGCACATCCTGGGTGTCGCCCAGCGGGCCGGGGTGCGCATCGGCGCCAACTGCCAGGAGGGCATGTGCGGCTCGTGCAAGGTCGTCAAGCTCGAAGGCGAGGTGGCGATGAACCACCAGGGCGGCATCCGCGCCCGTGAAATCGCGGCCGGGAAGTTCCTGCCCTGCTGCTCCACCGCCCAATCGGATCTGGTCATCGACGCCTAGCCGCGCCGGCCACCACCACACCATCAGCTTTCAAGGAGTCCCCATGTCCCGTCTTTCCCCTCGGATCCTCATCATCGGCGCCGGCATCGTCGGCGCCAACCTCGCAGACGAACTGGCCGCGCTGGGCCACACCAATACCCTGGTCATCGAGCAGGGTCCGCTGGATCTTCCCGGCGGCTCCACCTCGCACGCCCCGGGCCTGGTCTTCTCGTCCAACCCGTCCAAGTCCATGACCGAATTCGCGCAGTACACCATCGAGAAGCTCACCGGCCTGGTGGGCGCCGACGGGCGCGGCTCCTTCCTTCCGGTGGGCGGGCTGGAAATCGCCACCACCGATGAGCGCCTGGCTGACCTGCATCGCCGTGCCGGCTGGAACCGCTCCTACGGGGTCGACGCCGAAGTCATCGACGCCGCCGCCTGCCTGGCGAAGTTCCCGATGCTCAACCCGGAGAAGGTCCTGGGCGGGCTGTTCACCCCGGGCGACGGGCTGGCCCTGGCCGCCAAGGGCACCGCGCTGGTCATGGAACGCGCCAAGGCCGCGGGAGTCGAGTTCCGCGACCGCACCATCGTCACCGATATCGAGGTCTCCGGCGGCAAGGTCGCCGCGGTGATCTGCGGCGAGGAGCGCTTCGCGGCGGACATCGTGGTCTCCTGCGCGGGCTTCTGGGGACCGAATATCGGCAAGATGGTGGGCACCTCGATCCCGCTGCTGCCGCTGGGCCACCAGTTCGCCTGGAGCACCCCGGCGCCCTCGCTGGCCGGAGTGAACGAGCTGCCGGCCGGTGCCAGCCGCCCGATCCTGCGCTACCAGGACCGCGACCTCTACTACCGCGAGTGGGGAGATCGCATCGGCATCGGCTCCTACGCCCACCGCCCGATGCCGGTGGACCTGGACACCTTGCAGGCCTACCGCCCGGAAGAGATCACCCACGAGCGGATGCCTTCCTCACTGGAATTCACCCCGCAGGACTTCGCCGCCGAATGGGAAGCCAGCCAGGAGCTGCTGCCGGATCTGCGCAATACCCGGATCCAGCGCGGCTTCAACGGCATCTTCTCCTTCACCCCGGACGGCGGCTCGCTGGTAGGCCAGTCCAGGGAAGTGGACGGCTTCTTCGCGGCCGAGGCCGTGTGGGTCACCCACGCGCCGGGCATCGCCAAGGCCGTGGCCGAGCTGATCACCACCGGCACCTCCACGACGGACCTGAGCGACTGCGACCTGAACCGCTTCGAGGACGTGCAAACCACCAAGGAGTACGTCAGCGAGACCTCGCAGCAGAACTTCGTGGAAATCTACGATGTCCGCCACCCGCTGGAACCGCGCACCAAGCCCCGCGCCGTGCGCACCAGCCCGTTCTACTCCAGCCAGCAGAAGCTGGGCGCCTTCTTCCTGGAGGGCACCGGCTGGGAGCGCCCGCACTGGTACGAGGCCAACGCCGCGCTGCTCGATGAATTGCCGGCGGAGTGGGCGGCCCCGGAGCGCGACAGCTGGTCAAGCAAATTCCACTCGCCGATTGCCGCGGTGGAAGCCTGGAAGACCCGCACCGCGGTGGCCATGTTCGACATGACCCCGCTCAAGCGCGTGGAAGTCACCGGCCCCGGTGCCGGGCCGATGCTCCAGGGCTTGACCACGGCGAATATGCTGCGTGCCCCGGGCATGGTCAGCTACACCCTGCTGCTGGACCATGCCGGCGGCATCACCAGCGACATCACCGTGGCCCGGCTCTCCGAACAGGTCTACCAGGCCGGCATCAACTCCAACGTGGATGTCGCCTACCTGGACCGCGAAGCGCGCAAGTTCAATGAGGCCAACCCGGGCCAGTGGGTGGCAGTTCGCGATATCACCGCCGGGACTTCCTGCATCGGCCTGTGGGGCCCGCTGGCCCCACAGGTCATGGCCAAGATCAGCGACGACGATATGGGCAACGAGGGGCTGAAGTACTTCCGCACCAAGCAGATCTCCATCGCCGGCATCCCGGTCACCGCGATGCGCCTGTCCTACGTGGGCGAATTCGGCTGGGAGCTCTACGCCTCGGCGGATGTCAGCGCCAAGCTCTGGGATGCGATCTTCGAAGCCGGGCAGGAGCACGGCATCATTGCCGGCGGGCGCGAGGCGTTCAACTCCATGCGGCTGGAGAAGGGCTTCCGTTCCTTCGGCACCGATATGACCAGCGAGCACGAACCGGAACAGGCCGGTTTGGGCTTCGCGGTGAAGGCCGCCAAGACCGCGGACTTCGTGGGCAAGTCGGCGCTGGCCGAACGTGCCGCGGCGGCCACCAAGCGCCTGCGCTGCCTGACCGTGGATGATGGCGTGTCCATGGTCCTGGGCAAGGAACCGGTCTACGTGGATGGCAAGCCTTCCGGCTACGTCACCAGCGCCGCCTACGGATACACGGTCCGCAAGCCGATCGCCTACGCGTGGCTGCCGATCTCGGTGGAAACCGGAGACCCGGTGGCGATCGAGTACTTCGGCAAGCAGATTGCCGCCACCGTGGTCGATGATCCGCTGTACGATCCGCAGATGGACCGCTTGCGCGGAGTTTCGCTGGCCACTTCGGCCAGCTAGCGGCTAGACGCACGTACCCGGGGCCGGGCACCGCTCATGCGAGCGGTGCCCGGCCTGTCGTCGTTAACCTGCGTGGCTGCCTGCACGCCGAGGCGGTACGCCATGCATTCATGCCTCTTAATAGGGGTGCCCTGCCGATAGCGGCCGCGGATGGCCTTCCGCTGGAGGGCAACGGGCCGCTCAGAAGGCGCGTTCGGCAACATTCACGCGAGCCGCGGAATCCAGTGCTGCCTTGACCTGGTCCGCTGGTGTTGGCGCTGGAATCGAGGAAAGCAGCTGGTCATCCGGGGTCGTGGAATCCGCCAGGTAGATGCGCGTATATCCGGCGGATTCGGGCTCGAATTTCCACGTTTCCGCGAGCGCGCCCGCGTCCAGCGTATCGAAGCCGAGGCGTTCGATGATTGCCGCTGCTTGCTCCTTCGCTTGGGAATCATCGGAGGCAATGGGAAGCGCAGAGCGGCCAGCAGCCTCGGCGGGACGGGCCAGCAGCGGAATGTGGTGGGCCAGGATGTTGCCGAAGGCTTTGACATAGCGAGCACCATCGAGCCAGCTCGCCACCAGTTCGCTGGTCGTCATCGTCCCGCTGTCGAGTTCGGCAATGCGTGCATCCCTGGATGGATAGTAGTTGCTGGTGTCCAGCACTGTCTTGCCGCGCAGCAACCCGGCTGGCAGCTCACGTACCGCAGCGAGCGGAATGGACAGCACCACGGCTTCGCCCGCTTCGGCCACCTCTTGAACCGTGCCGGCTGCGGCCAGCGGCCCCAGCTCGGCCACGAGTTCCTGCAGCGATTGGACTCCGCGGGAATTCGCAATCACCACGTTCACATTCGCGGCAACGGCCAATCGGGCGATTGCAGATCCGATATTCCCGCTTCCGATGATTCCCAGCGTTGGCATTCCATTTCCCTTCAGCAAAGTCCGGCATTGCGGGTGCCTGCCGCTCTTCGCAGCAGCTATCCCCTTTGGTTGAACTGCCTTCCGGGCACCAAAATTCCCTACGTGACATACTGGCGAAGCTATCCAGTGCTTGCGCGGCAACGCTCCCAGCGGGGCCGCATCCGAGGCGGCCTTGAACGCCCTGGCGCCCGTTTCCGAGCGAAGGTAGACGCAAGGGAGCCCGGGGAGAAATCGCCAGGCCAGCGGCATTAACCCGGGCGAACTAAAACCGGCGGGCAGCAGAAAGCCACCGCATCATCAACCTCCCAATCGATGATGCGGCGGCGGCACGTGGTGCATCTGGCCGGCGGCAGATCCCAGTTCATGTTCCCCTCCGGCGTGCACTGTGCACGTAATTCGCTTCGCCATGGCAATTGCGGTTCCGGCATTCCGGGTTCCGCTGCACGCTGGCTTGCCCGCAGCGGAACCCGGAACACCGGCCAGCCAGCTACCGGCGTCCGGCCATGCGCGCTCCCTTCGCCGGGGCCGCCTGCAGGCTTGCCTCCGCGGCTTGCGCGGCATGAAGGACCAGCAACGCTGTGGTTACCGTGCCCACGCCCCCCGGAACCGGGCTCAGGGCCCGCACCAGCGGGCGCACCGATGCCGCATGGACGTCCCCCACCAGCTTGCCTTCAGCGTTGACATTAGTTCCGACATCGATCACCACGGAGGTTTCATCCACCTCACTGCCGGTAAGCAGGTTCGCCTTGCCCACGGCCATGACGACCACCGCGGCGGACTTCGTTAACTGGGCCAGATCGACGGTCCTCGAATGGCAGATGCTCACCGTGGCATCGCGCTGCAGCAGCAGCTGGGCCAACGGCTTGCCCACCACCGCAGAGCGTCCGACCACCGCGACATGCTGCCCGGACAGCGGGATCCGGTAGTGCTCCAGGATCTCGATGACCGAGCGTGCGGTAGCCGGGGCAAAGGCCGGCTGGCCGACACTGAGCCGTCCCAGGCTCAGCGGATTGGCCCCGTCAATGTCCTTGGCCGGGTCGATCAGCGCCACCAGCGCCGCGGCATCCACCCCTGGCGGCAACGGGGTCTGCAAGATGATTCCGTGCACCGAGCTGTCCTCGTTCAAAGCGGTGATCGCTTCGGACAGCTGCTCCTGGCCGGACCCGGTCAGATCCACGACCTGGCAGTCCACCCCGAGCTGCGCGGCGGCCCGTTCGATCGAGCGCACATACCAGGCGGTGGCCTCGTTATCGGTGGCCAGCACGACCGCGATCCGGACACTGGTGCCCTCGCTGGCCATGCGCACCACCAGTTCTGCGGTGCGGGCGCGGATCGCTTCAGCCACCGGCTGCCCGGCTAGATTGCGTGCCGTCATGCTGCCACCACCGCACGGGCGTGCGCGCTGAGCTCTTCGGCGTGGGCGATCGCCTCGCTGGCCTGGCTGGCCGCCTGGACCAGCCGGTCGCGCTGGGCGATGTCCTTGATTGAGCTGATGTTCATTTCCAGGGTGGCCAGCGCGGTAGCCAAGGCCGCCCGGGCAGCTTCGGCCGCGGCGGCCACGTCGCTGAGAACCGATCGGTTGCCAATGGGCAGCAGGCGCTGGCCCAGCTTGATGACCTCAATGGAGGCCTCGACGGTAGAGACCAGCGGTGCGGCGGCGGCGATGGTGGCGTTTTGAATTGCCGCGCTGCGCTCCGACTTCTGCTCGCTGCTTTCCTTGGGCAGCTTGTACGCGGCACCCAGGGCGCCGAACAGCCTTTCGTCTTCCTGAGCGGCGAAGAGCCCCTGGCGCATCAGCAGCCGGGCATGCTCGGAAATCTGCTGGGCCTGCTCCTGGACGTCCGCGTACCGCGGTCCGGAAGTGAATTCGGCAACCATGGACACCAATGCCGCGCCCTGCGCCGCATGCAGGCCCGCGGCCGCGCCCCCTCCTGGCGTCGGGGCGCCCGAGGCAAGCCGCTCAAGGTAGCTGCTGACAGTTTCATTGGAGATCAATGGGGTTTCCCCTCGTTCGGGACGCATGGAAGTTGATCCCTGCACCGTTCGGCGGGATTTCCGGCGCGCAGGACCACGGTCCAGGCCGCCGGAACCCCTTAGTATCCGACTGGTATATCAGGTTATCTTGAAGCCTAGAGCACCTACCGAACGCCGGTCAAGGGTTTTCTGCCGCCCGGAACACCCCCGGCATCCAAGCGCCACGCGACCGGATCCCCCGCTAGCCCATCCAGGTCTTGCACATGCCGGCCAACAGGGTCCGGAAGGCATTTTCCCTGCGGCGCACACGCGGTCCCGGCGCAGGGCCAGGAGTGCGCGGCACGAGCCGGAATCCATCAGGAGCGCACCAAAACGACAACCACTTACTACGGCGACATGCCTGCGAGCCACGGGGCCAAGCGAGCGAGTACCGCCTTCTCGCGCCCGATGGATCGGGGCAGTGTGCAGCCTCACGAGCATTCCACAAGAAGCTTGTACAAGTTAATTGTATTCTATAGCTATGGAAATTGATCCCGAGCCCGCAGACCTTCCCCAGCAAATGCTCGAGGTGCTTTCGCCATTGCTGAGCCTGATACGCACGGCACGATCCATCTCCCCGGGCAAACTGGGAATCCTGCACACCTTGGCCACCGAAGGCCGGGCCAGTGCCGCCCGGATGAGCCAGGCCATCGGGGTCAGCCAGCAGGCCATCTCGCTGACGACCAAGGAATTGGAAGGCCTCGGACTGATCGAGCGGCACCGGGACGAGGCCGACCGCCGCAAGCTCTGGTTCCAGCTCACCGATGACGGCCGCCAAAAGCTGGACCAGGAAATCCTGCTCGGCCGGACCGCGCTGCTCCAAGCCATGGGCGAGAACCTGAGCGAGGAGGACCGTTCCCTGATCCGCTCCGCCTTGCCCGCGCTCAAGAAAATCAATACCGCGGTCCGCCCATGAGCCGCAACGCATCCAACCAGAGCCCGCTGGTGCCCACGCTGGTCTTCGCCGCGCTGGCCACGGCAATCGTCTCCTCGCTGGGCATGCTGCTGGTCCCCTCGATTTCCTTGCGGTTCAATGTCGATATTGCCGCCGCCCAGTGGATGCTCACCGTGAATCTGCTGGCCGGCGCCGTGGCAACACCCATCATGGGACGCCTCAGCGATGGACCGCATAAGAAGCGGCTGCTGCTCGTCTCGCTGGCGGCCATGTTCGTAGGCTCTGTCATGGCAGCGTCCGCACCGAGCTTTGGCGTGTTCCTTGCCGGACGCGTGCTCCAGGGATTGTCCTACGGCATTGTTCCGGTCACCATCGCCATCGCCAGGCGCTATGTAGCGGCCGAGCACCTGCAGAACACCATCTCCACCTTGTCGGTGACGGTTGCTTCCGGAATCGGCATCGGCTATCCATTGACCGGCATCATCGCTGGCATTTTCGACTACTCCTACGCGTTCTGGTTCGGTGCGCTATTCGTGCTGGCCACCATCTGCGTGGTGTGGAAAGTTGTTCCTGCAGGCCCCGATACCCAGGCCGAGCAACGTCCCTTCGACTACACCGGCTCCGGCTTGCTGGCCCTGGGGCTCACCTCCCTGCTGCTGGCCATATCCGAGGGGCCCAAGTGGGGCTGGGCTTCACCTGCAACGCTTGCTTTGGGCGCTTTCTCGGTCATCGTGCTGATCATCTGGGTGAGGGTGGAAAACAGCCTTGGCCACCCGCTGATTAATCTGCGCACGCTCAAGCAGGGCGAAGTCCTCTTGGCCAATATCTCGGCCATCGCCCTGGGCGCCGCACTGTATATCGGCATGTCCGTATCATCACTGGTAGCCCAGGCAGATGCGGCAACTGGCTACGGGCTGAGCCTGCCGGTCTTCTGGGCAGGATTTGTCATCTTCCCGCTCTCGGTAGGCAGCTTGGCCGCCAACCGCACAGTTCGCATACTGGCAAAACGTGTTGGCATCCAGGTCATGCTCCCCCTTGGAGCGATCATCATGGCCGCTGCGGGCACCATGCTCTGGCTGCTCCACTCGGCGCTCTGGGAGATCCTGTTTAGCATGCTGGTCTTCGGCATCGGCATGGGTGCAAGCTATGCGGCCATGCCGGCGTTGATCGCCCGCAGCGTGGCGGCCAAGGAGCTAGGCAGCTCGGTAAGTTTCAACCAGGTGCTGCGTACCGTAGGCTCATCCTTCGGCACGGCGATTTCCGCCGCCATTATCGCCACCCACCCGGGGCTCAACGGCGAGGCTGGTCCCGAAGGCATCAACATGACCTTCCTGATCGGCGCACTGCTTTGCATCGCCCTCGGCGCGGCGCTGCTGGCCGATTCCGCACGACGCCAGCTCAAGGGACGCAGGTAGGCAAAGAGCCCTGAATGCAGAAAACGCCCCGATACCATGATGGTATCGAGACGTTTTCCGCCTGTTGCAACACTTAGAGTTCGACGATCTCGAATTCCAGAAGTTCAGCGCCGCTGGCCACTGGCTTCTTGGCGCCACTGCCAGCATGCGCCGCGTCAGCGCGCTGCGTGCGCCAGTTCTCGAAGTCCTCGCGGGTTGCCCACTGGGTGTAAACGAAGTACTGGTCTCCACCGTTGACCGGACGCAGCAGCTTGAACCCCTCGAACCCCGGTGAAGAATCCACCGAATGCTTGCGAGCAGCGAAACGCTTCTCCAGTTCCGGTCCAGCTTCGCCGGGAACCGATAGGGCATTGATGACGACAATCGACATATTCAACCTTTCTTGTCCGGGCTTCGTTCACGGGAAACCCACTGCATCCACCCTACGCCTGCGTATTCTCGACCGCAGGCCAGCGTGACGAAGTTCGACCGGCTAGTCGGCATGCTCCTCTGGCCAGCAAATTTCAAAGCGTTCCAAGACCAACTCTCCCCCGGCTTTGGCGGTGTCTTCAGGTTTCCAATCGATTCCTATGGATTTCTGCGTACGGCGCCAGAATTTCTTATGTTCTGCGCGCCAGTATTCCAACGAGAGATCCCCTTCTCCCTCGGCCGCGGCAAACTCCGCGCCTACCTCGAAGAACGTGGAGCGCTCGACGGAAAGCACGCGCAAAATTGCTCGCGGCTGCCCTTGGCCATCGCAGACAATGCAGTGGTCTTCAGGTTGCGGGACACGTTCGTTGTAATAAACGTAGTCGCTAGCCAGAGACGAAGTCGCTCGCTTGGTTCCGTGCAGCATTTCATCCAGAAGCTCATCAGCAAGCGCGGGATGGTCCCCGAAGGATTCGGCGACATGGTGCGGTGCATCGGCCCGCGGAATCCCTTTGCTCGCCAGATACTCAAACCACATCTGTTCAGCAGCTTCTGCATCGACGGGAGGCAGCTCAGGCATGGAATTTTCTGCCATGTGTCGATCCTAGCCGCGAAGGACATTCCGCATGGCCCTGGAATGGCTATGGGAGGACGGTTGGACTGCGTCTAGAGTCCTGGAATCTTGAATTCGAACTTCTCCTTCGAGTTCCCTCGGCTCTCAAATGCGATAGCCCGGTCTCCAAGCAGGTAGAACTGCTTCAACTTTAACGTTGCTGGGCCTTCGCAGGTAAGCCTGAATGAATTGGCTCTTACGTTCGAGGGAATGCAATTCCCCTCGTAGGTCATGTTATCCAGCCAAAGCCAGTTGAGCCGCACCTCGAAACTTATGGGATCGCTTTCCGAAGCTCCGCTGATATCGAAGGTGTAATTCGCAAAGAATCCGCCTTCCTCTTGCGTCATGGCGACCTGGAATTCAGAACCGGCCTGGCCGTCTTCCGGCTCAGCGCTCGGCTCAACCGTAGGCTCCACCGTCGGCTCAGGGGATGGTTCTGGGGTCGGCTCCACCGTTGGTTCAGGGGTCGGTTCCGGAGTAGGCTCCACCGTCGGCTCAAGGGTTGGTTCCTGAGTCGGCTCAACCGTCGGCTCCACCGTCGGTTCAGGGGTTGGTTCCTGAGTCGGCTCAACCGTCGGCTCAACCGTCGGCTCCACCGTCGGTTCAGGGGTCGGTTCCGGAGTAGGCTCCACCGTCGGCTCCACCGTCGGTTCAGGGGTCGGTTCCTGAGTCGGCTCCACCGTCGGTTCAGGGGTTGGTTCAGGGGTCGGTTCCTGAGTCGGCTCAACCGTCGGCTCCACCGTCGGTTCAAGGGTCGGTTCCTGAGTCGGCTCAACCGTCGGCTCCACCGTCGGTTCAAGGGTCGGTTCCGGAGTCGGCTCAACCGTCGGTTCAAGGGTCGGTTCCGGAGTCGGTTCCGGAGTCGGCTCAACCGTCGGCTCCACCGTCGGTTCCGGAGTAGGCTCCACCGTCGGCTCCACCGTCGGTTCAAGGGTCGGTTCCGGAGTAGGCTCCACCGTCGGCTCCACCGTCGGTTCAAGGGTCGGTTCCGGAGTCGGCTCCACCGTCGGCTCAAGGGTTGGTTCCGGAGTAGGCTCCACCGTCAGTTCCGGAGTTGGTTCCGGAGTCGAATCAAGAGTAGATTCAGAGATCTCTTCAGGCGACGGCATAGCCGCTGGCACACGTGTCAGCGGAGAAAATGGATTACTGAATGGCGACTCCACTTGGTTCGTGATTGCTGGTGCGTCCTTCGCATCAGGAACAGTCTGCGCAATCATGTCTCGCAAGAACATGGCACGACTCATTACGACGGGTGGCTGGGCCCCAGCTATCGGGGCTTCAACACCTTGCACCTGCGGCTGGGTCTGGTCCGCGCTGGACGGTGCGGCCCGTTCCCTTTCCTCCTGAACAATCAGTTTCGGTATCAGGCCGATAGCGGACGCGGTTACGGCGACGCTCACCAACCCAATGCCCAAAGTGACGGCCAGGCTGCTTCCTCCCGTTATGCTCAATCCGGCGCCCGATGCATCAGCGGATGCTGTACCAGCAGTAGCTCCCGCAGACACCGTTGCTGAGGCAGCTGAAAATCCCATTCCAGCAATACCTCCCGAGGCAGGAATCCCCAGCGCAGTTATCCCGCCAACAAACAGAGGAAGGACATAAGCGCGCAACGTGGCACCGATTTCGTTCAATTCCCCGAACACTACTGCGCAGTTCGGGCACGATTTCAAATGCTCTTTGACATCACGCTCCTTCCGGATCCCCAACGTACCTCGGATAAAGGCAGGCAAATGCTCTCGAATGTCGGCGCAATTTGCAGGAACCCCAGACCGACCATTCATGTGCGCGGCCAAGTAGGCTTCACGCAATCCCTCGCGCGCCCGTACCGCCAATGCTGAAACCGCGTTGGGTGTCATTCCTAGAATTGGCGCGACGTCTCTCGGCGGCAGCTCCTCTACTTCGGTGAGCCATAGCACCGTCTTCCAGCGTTCGGTCAAGGCATTGAACGCAGCGATGGCAAAGTTGGATTCATGGCGTTCCATCGCTTCGTCCGCGTGTGCATCGCCTGGAAGGAATTCCTGGACATCCTCGACAGCAATTTGCTTCGTGGCCGACTTATTCCTGGAAAAAGCTTCACGGGATACCGCAGTCATTAAATAGGCGCGGAAGAACTCATCCGGTCCTGCCCCACGCTCGATGATGCGGAAGACCCGCAAGAAAGCTTCAGAGACAACATCCTCGGCGTCGGAAGGAGAGTTCGTATGCCTGAACGCTACATTCAGCGCCACTTGCTTGTGCCGTCGATACAGGTGCTCCTGGGCTTCGCGGCTTCCTGTCCTAACACCACGAATTAAATCTGCATCGCCGACTTCAGTAAAGCGTGCCCCAGAATCAATTGTCACTACGTCCCCATAACGTTTCGTGCGACAAGGCAGGTGCTCGCAGCCGCCCCCCAAAGATTCCCCAACCCCTGGGGCCGACTAACGGCAACCTGCGCCCCGTCGACGATGCCGCCCGAGTTTGGGCGCCACTTTCATCCTCTAGAACATATCAGGATTTTTCCAATATATCTGTGAAATGGACCTGAAAATCCCGAAAGGTGGGCGAGTTCCATCCCCCAAACTTGCAACTCGCCCACCCGTCAGCACCTTCCCCATAAGACAACTGGACGTCTCGAAACCTCATAATTCCTTGTTGCCCAGTTCAGCGCCTACACCACTTAGATACGCGGAAAAGGGAATCATGACGCAAGAATCCGTATTAATTTGGAATTTTTTCTTCGAGCCGGAGTTCGTATAGATTCCACGGCTGGTCCGCATCCTGGCGAGTAGCAGGAAATTGGCTCGAAGCCCCCTCCAATGCGGACCCCACGCTGTCGTCCATCAACGAAGTGGCGTAGCGGAGACATGCAGCAACGAATGGCCCTCGGCATTTCGCAGTTCCTTGCTCACGGATCTGCTGTGCATGGAGCCTGCGCCTTCCCAACGCCCGATTTCCAAGGAATAATTTTCAGGTTCCTGCTTCATGTACCGCTACACCAATTCGTCTGTCGAAACCCGATTGGACGATGCGATGCCCCGAAAATTCCAGATGTTCAGGCGGTCAACAACGTTCAGAAGCTGCCCGTAATCTTGGCCGGGATCAGGACGTCCCCCTCGGATCTTCGTTGGCAGGTGATCGCACATCCATGGTGAGCACCGGACCGGCTTCGTCCAGAGTTCCAGCCACTTTCTTCATGATGGAGGTGACCGGGTTTGACCGCTATAGGTAGATTTAATCTGACATAGAATCGATCGTTCCGTCAGCCGACCTCGGCCAATCAGGGCACTCGCTGAACTTCGCGAAATTCTCCAAGTCCTCATCGCCGAACGCGCAACTGGGAAACATCAGCTCGGTGACGTTGATGCCATCGCGCACATAGCGCCGAACGACTTCACTAACCAGCTCGACAAGCCTGGTATCAAGCCCACCCTCTTTCCACACCGAAATGCTTGCCAGTTTTCGGAAGGATGCCCCTCTCAGGAAGTAGAAATAGCTGCGAGAACGTCCATCCACCAGTTAATCCGACGTGGGCGGAGGCTATGCCAAATTGGACACCGGACAACTCATCGACGCCCTTGGTCGGGCCTAGGATAGCGGCCCCGAATGCACCCATCGAAATGCATGAGAGCAAACTTTATTACGAAATGTTACTAAGTCCAAAGATGACTATTCATCAACTCCTTGGTAGGTTGATCCCGAATCATACATTCAGGTGTGGGGGCCTGGATTTATTACCTTGGGGATTTTTCGTTAAACGCTTAATGCGAGTTCTCTCTGGTTTTGTTTCCTTTTCCTAGTGACATTCTTCCCCACGCCTTTCATCAGTTGGGGAACGATAAATGCTGGGCAAGCACTACGAGAATCGTCGCACTCGCAAAAGTAACGGCAGAACCAAGTTGCCTAGCGGCCTGCCAGCGCCAAGAAACTCCCAAGGCCGGGATGTTCTTCAGCACCGAAGAGCTCGGAACTGGCTCATTTTCTGCGCAGCTCTCGTTGCAATCGGAAGCCTAAGTTTTCAGCACTCCGGGGCCGCATTTGCCACGCCATTGTCCAGCACCACTTCCGACACTGGCGAACTTTCAGTAATGGCATCCCAGAGTCCAGCGTCCACTGCCGGCCCTGAAGTTTCCGAATCTGCGCAGCCATCGGGCTCCTCCTTGGAAGAGTCGTCCGGTATAACCGACGAATCGCTCCCCTCGGCTCTCCTGAACAATCCTTCGGAAACACCAGCGCCGTCCCCCTCCAGCTCGAAGTCGGTCGAGTCAACCACTGACCCGGAGCCAGAGCCAAGTTCTTCGGAACCAACAGCCAAAGAGTCGGGTGCTTCCGTAGTGGAGTCCAGAGCTCTTAGAGCTGCGGCAACCTATTCCCCAATCTGTGGTCCCGGATATGTCTACGGGCTGACCTCTGCTGGACAAATCCGTGCCGTCGCACCAGGTGGAGCTGTTTCAAACCTGGGCAGTGCTGTCAACCAGGCAAACATGCAGATGAACGGCCTAGGAATCGGTGCCGGCGGATCCACAGTATTCGCTTACCACCGCAGCACGGACACGCTAGGTGCCACGGTTTACCGTTTCGACGTCAACACAGGTTCCTGGTCCACCACCGGCGCTGCGGTAAACTCCAGCACACTGAATCGTTCGGCAGTATTCGTTGCAGGAGCAGTCGATCTGGGCACCGGTCGCTATTACATCGGCGGCTACACCCCTACCGGCAATAGCACACGGTCATTCCAGCTATGGGAATACAATCCTGCGACAAATGCGATCTCTTACAAAGGGCGGATCGCTACAGATACTGGATCCACCGCTGCGGCGAACGGCGACATGGGTTTCGATGCGAACGGAAACCTCTTCGTTGTCCGTGGCTCCGGAAGCACTGCGACCATATACTCTGTGACGGCAGCTAATCTGGCGTCTGCGAATGGCGGAATTATCACTTCGTCAGTCAGTAACACGGTTAATAACACCACGACCAACGTCAACGGTGTGGCCTTCGACGCCGACGGCAAGGGTTATCTGAGCTCGGGCGATATTGTGCAATCTTATGACATGCCTGGGTGGAGCAATCCGAAAACCGTCGTGAGCTCGAATTTCGGCGGAAGTACGGACCTCGCATCATGCGGATCACCGCCGACCATCACCATTGAGAAGTTTGTTGAAGGTGGACGTGTAGCATCAGGTGATCAATTCGGTTTGTCCCTACGCCAGGGAAGCGCTAGCGGCACTGTCATCGGCACGGCAACAACTACTGGCAACGCTAATGGGCAGCAGCCCGAGCGTGTTGGTCCCCTGCCGACTGTACGCAATGTCGAACTGCATTTCGCGGAAACCGCCGCAGGAACCACAACCCTAAGCAACTACGCCTCTAGCTACCGTTGTCTGGTCGATGGCGTTCAAACCGTTCAAGGCACAGGTACTGCAGGAAAAATCACGATTCCTTCCAGCGGCCAAGCAGTGGAATGCCGGTTCTACAATTCACCGCTCATCGCGCAAGTGAACGTCCACAAGCAAGTCACCGACTCAAAAGGTGAGAACCCTCAGCCAGGAAGGAACTGGACTGTAGGCGCTGCTGCGCAATCTGTAACCGGCTCCGTATCTTCTAGCCCATCAGCAACTACGCAGCAGACGAATGCGGAAGGATCGTCCTCATGGCGTTTCCAATTCGGTGCAAGCACCCACAAAGCTGACCTGAAAGTACGCGAAGTCATGCAGGACGGTTACAAATTCGCTAGCGGAAAATGCGACGTGACCAAGCTTGACGGAACCAAAACGACTATCGCTTTGACCGGTCCGGACAACAATCCTGCAGCTGGAATCGTTCCCGGGGACGTAGTTGACTGCACGTTCGTCAACAGCTTGAAACCGGCAAGCGTATCAATCGGAAAGCACCTTCAGGATTTCAAGGGACAGAACCCTAAACCAGCCAACAACTGGACCGTAGGCGCCACCCTGGCAGCCGGAAGCAGTTCTGGAACCAGCATCAGCACCCCGCCAACCGCGCTGACTGGTGCCGATGGCGAGGTCGCGACACCATGGGCTATTAATTTTCCGAACAATCCTACGGCCACTGCCAACGTGACTATCAGCGAGACCATGCAGACCGGGTACGACTTCGTCAGCGGTGTGTGCTCGGTGACTAGTGCCGGCGGAGCCAAAGCAGAAAAAAGCCTCTCTTCAGCGGCTTCAGTCCTGACAGGTCTTAAACCAGGTGACGTTGCTGAATGCACCTTCACCAATAAGCCCAAGAGCGGAGCAGTTCTCTGGGAAAAGATCGACGAGGCCGGCAAGGCCCTCTCCGGATCGCAGTGGACGCTCACCGGGCCATCGAATTTCAATGGCGGGCAGGGGCTAGCAATCCAGGACTGCACCGCGCAGGAAGCTTCTTCGTGCACCGGTGCAGACCGTGATCCGCGGGCAGGCGGCTTCAAGATACCTGAATTGCCATGGGGAGAATACCAGTTGGAAGAAACCAAAGCACCAGCTGGCTATTACCCACTCGAAAACCCACTCGTGTTTGAAGTATCTGCCGATACCCTGACTCTCGACCTCGGCCCAATTGAGAACACCCGGCGCGAGGGCCCGGCAATACCACTGACTGGCGGGCTAGGCAGTGATTTCTACAGCATGCTCGGTGGCGGGATCCTGGCCGCGGGTCTTGTTGGTGCAGGGCTTATCCGTCTGCGCAAACGCCGTCAGGGGGTTTCATAACATCAATACCTCCTTGTAAAACCCGCATCATGCGCACACTAATCCCTCATCTCGAATCCACTCGAAGAACAATTCATCAGTCCACCCGAACCCGATGCGCGGTGAGGGAACGAAAGGAAAACGGAAAAACAATGACCGTTAAGAATCCGCTCCTAAGGCGCGCAACCGCCGCCATTGGAGCCATCTCGATCGCAGCTAGCGGGCTGCTGCTTCTTGGTTCACCTGCCTTTGCAGCTGTGGGCCCCGACCAGCCGGGCGCTCCGTCTAGCGGCACCCTGACGGTGAACAAGTATTCGGGTTCACCAGTTGGTACTGAGGAAACTCCTGACCCCGAAAACTTGCTTGATGGGGTTGAATTCACCGTGCAGCAGGTCGGTAAGCTCAACGCAGGGAATTCATGTGATCCAATCGATCTGTCTGCGGCTACCGACTGGAACGGCTTGAACGGATTGTTCAACTCAGCACCAGCTGCTCCTTCCGCGCCGTACTGCTTGATTTCAGGGACCGATGTTGCCCAGTCGACAGTGGATGGCTCTACTGTTTTCAACTTGGACTTAGGTGTCTACTTCGTTCGCGAAACTGACCCAGGCCAAAACAACATCGTCTCCAAGGTCCCGGACTTCTATGTTTCGATCCCTACCTCTGAAGGTGCCGAAGGCAGCGGCTGGAACTACAACGTAGTAGCCGACCCGAAGAACCAGATCCTGGATGAACCAACCAAGACCATCGATCCTGCACAGTCCGAACTGACCGTAGGCAGCGATGTGACCTGGACGCTGAACGTTCCAGTACCTACCCTTAACAATGGCGAGAAGTTCACTGAAGCCATCGTTCGCGACGCCCTCGATTCCCGCCTGCGCTACGTAGCTGACTCGACAGTTGCCACGGTCGGAGGTACGCCACTTGTTCAAGGAACCCACTACAACGTCACTGGAAACGCCGTGTGGACCTTCACCGCAGCTGGCCGCGCAGTGCTCGATGCGAATATGGGCGAAAGCATCGCTCTTAGCTTCGACACCACCGTGATTTCTGTCGGCAACGGGGCTATCCCGAACGACGATTACAAGAGCACCTTCAACGGCACCACGGTTCCAGGCGAACAAGTTCCTTACACCTATTGGGGACAACTCTCGATTCTGAAGACCGATGATTCCAAGCCCAACGCGCTAAAGCTGGCAGGCGCTGAGTTCCAGGTCTTCAACCTCACCGGTGAGACCTGCCCGGCAGAAGCTCCAGCTAATGGCACCGTGGCCACCGGCACCTCCGATGCCAACGGTCTTGTGCAGTGGAGCCACACCACCCCAGCCAGCAGCCCTCTGGGCCTTTGGATCACCAACGTTGACAACGGTCCAGCGGCGCCTGCCCCATCCAAGGACTACTGCGTTTATGAAACTGTGGTTCCAGCTGGCCACACCGCAACGCCAATCGACAATCCTGTCACCATCACCCCGGGTGAGAACAATGTCAATTCGATGACCGTGGTGAACGCCAAGACTGAAGGTCCAGATCTTCCGATGACCGGTGCTCAGGGCACGATCCTGCTGACCGTAGGCGGACTGGTAATCGTTGCGGCAGGCGGAGGACTCCTCCTCGCAGCCCGTCGCCGTAACAACAAGCAGGATGCCTAAGCTCCAGCTGGCCTGAACGTATAAAGGCCCAGAATTTGGCGGCGGTGCATTCATGTGCCGCCGCCAAATCTATTTCACCACCTATGAGGAAAACTAGTGAGTACATCGAGACTTAGGCGTCACGCACCGCACAGCGGGCGCCATCGGAGTTGGAAGCTGCCCTGGCTGGAGAGCCTCGCGGCCATCCTGATCCTCGCAGGAGTCATGACTTTCATGTATCCTCGCACGGCGTCATGGTTCTCGCAGCGCGAGCAGTCCCGCGTGACTGAGATGGCGCTCAACGAGATGCGAGAAGCTCCGACCAATGACGCAGCATATCGGGCAGAACAGATTAGCCGCGCCCATGAGTACAATGACGCCTTAGCTAGTGGCGCGGTATACCGGGCCAATGAGAACATCGCCAGCAGTGATATCAACGTCGCTGAAGAAAAGTTGGACTACGATTCAATGCTGGACACCACCGGCAACGGGTTCATGGGGCGCCTTCGATATGAATCTCTCGACATTGACCTTCCTATTTACCACGGCACAAGTGACGAAACACTGCAACGCGGCATTGGCCATCTGGAGGGAACTTCGCTGCCGGTCGGTGGAAATGAAACCCGTTCTGTATTGACAGCGCACCGCGGACTACCGGAATCTACGCTATTCACCCATCTGGATCGGGCACAGATCGGAGACCGCCTAACTGTTTCGGTGCTCGATCAGACTTTAACCTACGAAGTTGTAAAAACGGTGGTCATTGACCCAGACGAAACCGAAGCTATACTCCCTGTCGCCAATACCGACATGCTGACACTTGTTACCTGCACTCCTCTCGGGCTGAACAGCCACAGGATTCTCGTCAATGCAGTGCGAGTAACACCGACTCCACCAGCAGATGAACTCGCCGCAGCAGAAAAATCCGAACTACCTGGCTTTCCGTGGTGGGCCGTAGTCCTGAGCGCTGTGCTTCTAGCGGCAGTTGCATTCGTCTGGCGCGCTGGCTACGCGCAGGCCAACAGACATACCCGCGCCTCGAAGCGCATGGCTGAAGAAAACACATGAGTACCATTTGCTGTTTACGGCTTCCAACAGCATGCAGAGTTAGAAGTATTCCGATAACAGCCAAACCTCTCACGAGAGATACGTCTTCGGTATCTCGGCTGAGCGCCCATCCAATCAAATACGCCGCGGATAGTTCTCCGACACGACAATCAAGCAGGAATCATGGATTCTGACAAGCATTTCGTTCCATACTCGCTCACTATCCGGATGGAAGATGATGATTCCAGCTACGCCTTGTATGAAGCGCTGAAAAGATACAGAGATGGTTTGTTATCGGGCCCATCGGAATCACCGGCAATCCTTAGTTCCGTCACTCATTTGATCCAGGTGGTCGAAGAAGCATGGGAAGAATCGCCGAATGGTGATGCCACACTGGTATTGGGAGACTGAATGCCAGCAAATGGTCTGCTTGGGAATCTACGGCCTGTAATGCTGAAGAAGAACACTTCTTGGGTGTGTGGCTGCATAACCAGCATCAGTCCCTTGATGAGAAGACCCCCGCTGTCAATGCACGCGGGGTCTTCTCATCGGCAAGGAAAGCAACCCGCAAGTTTTTGGGGAAAACCAGCGGGCCCACTGGGAATCGTTATTCTTGGGGGAAAAAACGATTCGCCGCCCAGTGGTTGGATCTGAAAATCTAGCAAACGAAACTAGCCTAGCTGTAAATCCGTATCTTCGGTTTGCCGACATGCTGGACCGCACGATAAGCGGAGGATTCCGTACCATTTTTGCTGCCAGCGGTGCATGTCGTAACGCATAGAACCTCGAGAATGCGGGCCCGCAGGATCTTTCTGTAGTTCTCATGTCGCTTTGTCTTTTCCAAGAGGCAAATCGGCAGCGCCGTCCAGGCTGCTTATTTGCTCAATGAAACGTAGTCGTGAACCTTGTACGGTGCGGTGTCGGTGAAAGTGGAGAAGAACGTCTGATTCCCTCCCCAGCCCAGGATACTCCGTTCTTGGCGACCCATTGCCAGGTGGCGGTGACCGCAACGGTCTGGCTCGTGGCGCTCTGCCATCAGCTTCACCGAGGGCTTGCTGGTCGCCTTCTTTTCTGCGGCTGTCAACCATTCAACACCGGTTGAGGGCCGTTCCGAGCCGATGACCTCTTTGGGCCGTTCGCTGGTCATGAGCTTGCGGGCGCGCAGTTCAGCTGCGGTGCGGTTGAAATCCTTGTTCGGTTTCCAGGTGGTCATGAACATTGCTGCTTTGCTTGGTCAATTCGATTTTGGCGGGATCATCCACAGCATCCCCGTGCTTGGGGCCGCTGCTTAGGGAGGGGCTACTGGCAGTTGGTGTCCGCATAGCCGTCATGGGCGGGAAACTGATAGGTTCGGCGTCTGTTCCCGCACTGGTGCATCCGGCCAGCTCTGTAACGCGTGCCGCCACCAGGGCGAGGCTCATGAGTTTGGGGGGGTCTTTGGATGTTCACTTTTTGCTGTCGAAGGATCGATACCGGGTCATAGGTATTGCCGTTGTTGATTGCTGGGCGGTCGAAACCTGAAGTTTTCGGGTTGTTGGTCTGGAGGTGGACGTGGATGCCGCTGGAATTGCCGGTAGCACCCGGTTTGCCCAGCGGTTTTCCCTTCTCACCACATCCCCGGTTTTGACCAGCAGGGAGTGACCTTGGGCTTCGTGGAACTCGAATTCCGAATACAATGCTTCGGTCAACTGGGCGACGATGTAGTTGCCATTGGAGTCGTAGAGCTTGTCGATCTTGCCGACTCTGGCATACGTGATTTTCATGTCCGTGGGATCGTGGAAGTAGGGGTCTGATCCTGCCAGGTAAACGCCTTCCTGCATCATCAGGAAAGGCATGCCACAGCAGCTGGCCAGCGGGCACGCACGCGGCCCGAATGGAGAGGTCATCCTCGAATTGGGCATGAGGTGTGCCCATTCATCCGCTTCCAGGTCACCAAAGTTGAAACCACCAGGGGCTTCGCAGGTTGAGGAATAGCCCTGCTGCGGGGTCTGCTGAGGGTTTGGTTGACACGAAGGTTTATTCTGCCAGAGCGACAGACTCGAACATTGTAGCCTCGAACTGGCTCGCGGTCATTTTCCCCAAAACCTCGTCGCCTGCTCTTGCGGTTATACCTCCCCTCCAGGTACCCAACAATGGCCAGACGAAGTTCCTGGCGGGAGGACCACCAGCGACGGTCCAACACGTTCTTCTGCAGCATGTTGAAGAACGACTCCATAGCCGCATTGTCACCAGCTGCCCCAACCCTGCCCATCGAACCAACCAGCCCCTGACGCTCGAGAGCCTGGGTGAATTTCCTGGATCGGAATTGGCTGCCACGGTCGCTGTGAACTGTGACCCCACACGGATGGCCTCGGTGCGCCACTGCCATTTCCACGGCGTTGACAGCCAGTTGGACGTTAATCCGCGAATCCATTGAATAGCCAACGATCCGGTTGATGAAGACGTCTTTGATCGCGCATAGGTATAGCTTTTCCTCACTCGTGTGGTGCTCGATGATATAGGTCAACCACAACTGGTTGGGCCGCTCGGCGGTGAAGTTCCGCTGCACTAAGGTCATCATGCACCACAGGGCCTGCCGGAACGTGCTTGCGCTTGTGTTGACTGATCACTAAGCGGATTGCAGCCTCACGACACAGCCTCCACACCCGCCGCTCAGAGACGGGGCTCTTCAGCTACTTGTAATACGCCTGGGTGCTGAATCCCAAGACCCGGCGCGTCACCGCCACAGAAATGCGTTTACTGCCTGTTCTGGCGACTAATTCTTGGACGAACGGGCCCAATATATTGGGCAACGGATGTGCGGCTGGGATAAGTAAGCTGCAGCCTTGCGCGGCACTTCGTTCTCCAATTCGAGCTCCCGGATCCGTTTGAGAGCCTGGATCATTTCTTTGCATTCGTCAGCATCGGAGGATGGGGCGAATCCGTGGGATTGGTAGCGGGCATCGCGAACCCAAGTTTGCAGTGCTGTCTTTGAGACTCACAGATCCGCAGCGACTTGCTTCTGCGACATCACTGATTCGACGAGAGCGACTGCGGCCTTCTTGAATTCTTCGGTGAAGATTCTTGGCATGGCTTTTGTTCCTTCGTTTGCGCATAACCAAAGCTTGGTCATGCGGTCGAAGTGTCAACCAAACCCTCAGCACACCGTATGCCCCGGTGCAAGCACCACTGCGGCATGGAGTTGCGGGTCTCGGGCTAGCAGCAGGGAAATCTTCTCGAGTTCTTCCAGCACCTCGAATGGCCGCTCCGAGAAATCATGGACGGCACCCTTCCGGTCCCCATCCAGGATTTCGCGAACCAGATCCGCCCGGTTTCGGGCGCTGCGCGCACCAGCAAGAGGCGTGGCAAGGCCGGGTGCACCCGGGTTGCTTCAACCACCGCTATACCTCCAGCCCGTTATCGCGTGGGCCAAGCCAAGTGCGGCCCTGCATGGGCTTGAGACTACCAATCTCGTCTTTGACTAACTATCCCGTTGCGTCCGGCCGAATCCCTGTCTTCATCTGCTGTCCTCTAAACCGCGCTTCAAGGCCCCGGTCCGGCGCAGGTCCCCGAGCGCCGAAAGCACTTCAATCCGCGGTGCTGGAAGTTTCCGGGTACCGCTTGCTGGACTCGGAGCCTCATCACGCTCGGCCGGACGCTGATCAGCTGGAGTGCCGTTGGCATGACGGCGCCAATGGGCATAGGTCTTGAGCCCGAAGGCAAGGAGCACAGCCATGAGGATTGCGCCGAAGACCAGCGACGCCTGGACCACTTCGCCCAACGCCAGATCGTCGACTTCTTTGCTCATTATCGAAGCAGCAGTAATCGCGTTCATACCCATTTCCTGTATTCAGAGTGACGGCTGCTCTATCCCCATAGTGCTGACAGTCTATGAGCTGGGCAGCCCAATCCTTTAACGCCACATCCAATCGATACCTGTTTGTTATGCGCCAGGGAAATAGCCTGCGTACCACCGGTGAATACACTGCGAATCTGTGGTGGCCAAAGCACGCCGGGGCTATTATTGCCCACGGCGCAGCAGAGCCCCCGTCCTGCGGACAGGGGCTTTGCGAGGTACCGGTTCCTAGCTCTCGCGGCGGATCAGCTGACCCGTTGGATTCTGGAAATCCACATCGGTCCCGGCAATGATGGACCGGCGGACTACGCCGTTCAGGGTCTTGCCCTGGTACGGGGAGATCGGGTTCTTGTGGTGCAGCTTCTGGACGTCCACCTCGAAGGTGTCCTCCGGAGCGAAGACCGCGAAGTCCGCGTCCTTGCCTACCTCGATGCTGCCCTTGGAGCCCAGTCCGGCAAGCTTCGCGGGATTCAGGCCCATCCACTGCACGACCTGTTCCAGCTTCAGTCCGCGCTTCTTCGCCTCGCTCCAGATCAGGGGCAGGCCCAGCTGCAGCGAGGCCACCCCGCCCCAGGCCACGCCGAAGTCGCCGTTCTCCACATCCTTGAGGTCAATGGTGGACGGGGAATGGTCCGAAACGATGCAGTCGATGATGCCTTCCTCCAGGCCCTTCCACAGCAGCTCGCGGTTGTCATTCTCGCGGATCGGAGGGCAGCATTTGAAGGCTGTGGCGCCGTCGGGGATGTCCTCGGCCAGCAAGGTCAGGTAGTGCGGGCAGGTTTCCACGGTGAGCAGCACGCCCTCGGCCTTCGCCTCGCGGATCATCTGGAGCGCATCCGAGCTGGACAGGTGCAGCACGTGGGCGCGCACTCCGGTTGTGCGGGCGCGTTCGATCACCTGCGCGATGGCGGTGTTCTCGGCATCGCGCGGGCGCGAGTCCAGGAAGCCGGCGTACTTGCCGCCCACCGGTTGCGGGGAGTTGCCGATGATATCGGAGTCCTCAGCGTGCACGATCATCAGCGAGTCGAAGGACGCCAGTTCGGCCATGTCCTCTTCCATCTCGCCAACACTCAGGGACGGGAACTCGTCGACGCCCGAATGCAGCAGGAAGCATTTGAAGCCGAAGACTCCGGCTTCGTGCAGCTCGCGCAGATCCTTCTTGTTGCCCGGGATGGCACCGCCCCAGAAGCCGACGTTGACATAGGCGTTCTTGGAAGCGGCCGCGCGCTTGATTTCCAGCGCTTCGAGGTTCACCGTGGGCGGGATGGAGTTCAGCGGCATGTCCACGATGGTGGTCACCCCGCCGGCAGCGGCGGCCTTGGTAGCCGACTCGAAGCCTTCCCATTCGGTGCGGCCTGGCTCGTTCACGTGCACATGGGTATCAACGAGTCCGGGCAGCAGGACCTCGTCGGCGGCCACCTCGATGACGCGCTCTGCGGCCAGTCCAGCACCCAATTCCTGCACGGCGACGATCTTTCCGTCGCGCACACCGATTTCCCGCGGGGCGATTTCCTGCCCGGCCAGCACTTGCTGCCCGCGCAGCACCAGGTCATAGGTGGTTTCGGTGGCTTGGGACGATGTGCGGCCAACAGCTTCGTTGATGCTCATGAGGCGTTCCTACTCGTTAATTGCTAGGTGTTCTTGGGGCTCGGCAGCTCTATGCCAAGTCTAGGTTGTTGTGGCGCGGGGCACACCCGTATTGGTGAACCGGTGCCCCGCGCCAAACTTTGCGGGTTGCAGGTCAGCGACGACTGCCCTTTCACGCACCCACGGTGGCCGAGGCTGCCATCGGCACCAACGCGGTTGGTGCATCGGCGGCGTCCAAGGCCAGGTCTTCGAATTCATTGACGGCATCCAGCTGCGCGCCCATGGCGATGTTGGTGACCTTTTCCAGGATCACTTCCACCACAACTGGCACCTGGTGCTCTTCGGCCAGCGCATTGGCCTGCGCGAATCCGGCAGCCAGCTGGCTCGGATCCTCGACGCGCACGGCCTTGCAGCCCAGGCCCTCGGCGACCTTCACATGGTCCACGCCGTAGCCGTTGGTTTCCGGGGAGTTGATGTTATCGAAGCCCAGGGACACGTGGTAATCCATCTCGAAGGCGCGCTGCGATTGGCGGATCAGTCCGAGGTAGGAGTTGTTGACCACCACGTGCACGTACGGCAGCTTGAACTGGGCGCCGACGGCCAGCTCCTCGATCATGAACTGGAAATCGTAGTCTCCGGAGAGGGCCACGACCTTTTCCCCCGGCTTGCCGCGCACGACGCCCAGGGCGGCCGGTCCGGTCCAGCCCAGCGGGCCGGCCTGTCCGGCGTTGATCCAGTTGCGCGGCTTGTAGACATGCAGCATCTGCGCACCGGCGATCTGGCTGAGCCCGATGGTGGACACGTAGGTAGTGCCCTGGCCGAAGGCGGCGTTCATTTCCTGGTAGACGCGCTGCGGCTTGATCGGCACGTTCTCGAAGTTGGTCTTGCGGTGCCCGGTGGACTTGCGGGCCGTGGCCTCGTTGGCCCAGGCCGAGTAGTCCGGCAGGGTGCCGGCGGCCTTGCGCTCGCGCACGACTTCCAGGATGGCTTCGATGGCGGCCCCGGCATCCGAGGTGATTCCCAGGTCCGGGGAGAACACCCGGCCGATCTGCGTGCCTTCGATATCCACGTGGATGAATTTGCGTCCGGCGCGGTAGGTGGCCAGATCCCCGGTGTGGCGGTTGGCCCAGCGGTTGCCCAGGCCCAGCACCATATCCGATTCCAGGAAGGTCTGGTTGCCGTACTTGGTGTGGGTCTGGATGCCGACCATGCCCGACTGCAGGCGGTGGTCATCCGGGATGGCGCCCCAGCCCATCAGGGTCGGGGAGACCGGGATGTCCAATTCCTCGGCGAGTTCGACCAGCTGCGCGCTGGCGTTGGCGTTGATCACGCCGCCGCCGGCGATGATGATCGGCTTGCTTCCGGAGAGCAGCAGGTCCACGATCTTCTCGGCCTGGCCGCGCGTGGCCTTCGGCTTTTCCACCGGCAACGGCTCGTAGGCATCGATGTCGAAGTCGATCTCGGCCATTTGCACGTTGATCGGCAGGTCGATCAGGGCCGGGCCCGGGCGGCCCGAGCGCATGATCTGGAAAGCCTTGGCGAAGGTGCCCGGAACCAGTCCCGGCTCCAGCACGGTCGAGGCGTACTTGGTCACCGGCTTGGCGATGGACTCGATGTCCACGGCCTGGAAGTCCTCCTTGTGCAGCACATTGGTCGGGGCCTGCCCGGTGATGCACAGCATCGGGATGGAGTCGGCGATCGCGGCGTACAAGCCGGTGATCATGTCGGTGCCGGCAGGACCGGAGGTGCCCAGGCACAGGCCGATCTTGCCAGTGGCCCGCGAGTAGCCGTCGGCGGCGTGGCTGGCCCCCTCGACGTGGCGGTGCAGGGTGTGGCGGATGCCGCCGTGAGCCTTCATGGCCGAGTACAGCGGGTTGATCGCGGCTCCTGGCAGGCCGAACGCCTCGGTGGCGCCCTCCTTGGCCAGGATCTGGACGACGGCGTCGATTGCGCGCATCTTAGGCATGGGAATACGTCCTTTGGAACGAGAAGAAGAAAAGAAGGATACCTACGGCGGGAAGCCAAGGTGCATGAGTCACCACAACGCCGCTTCCTTGAGCACCAGCTAGCGGCGATGAACTGGAACAAAGCCCATTGCGCAGCGGATACGGCGCGTCGGGCCCCTGCCGTGTACCAGGGGTCCGGCGGCACCGGAGCGTAGCCGGTATTGCGCGGCCGCTAGCTGAAGAAGCGGGTTACCTAGTTGTCCCCGCCGTAGGAAGATTTGGTGGTGCTAGGCAGGGACCGGGGCGTCGATCTTTCCGGCCAGGCGCTGCACCCCGCGGAAGAGGCCCGAATGGTCCAGTGCCCCGTCGCCGGAAGCCACGGTGGAGGTGACCAGCTGGGCGACCAATGCTCCCAGGGGCAGCACGACGCCTGCTTCGCGGGCCGCGGAGGTCACGATGCCCATGTCCTTGTTGTGCAGGGCCAGGCGGAAGCCCGGGGCGAATTCGCGGTCCAGGATCTTCTGGGCCTTCTGGTCAAGCACCTTGGAGCCGGCCAGGCCGCCGCCGAGGACCTTGATGGCCGCGTCGGTGTCCACGCCATAGGCTTCGAGGAAGACCACGGCTTCGGACAGGGCCTGGATGTTGGCGGCGACGATCAGCTGGTTGGCCGCCTTGACCGTCTGCCCCGAGCCCGAAGGGCCCACCAGCACGATGGTCTTGCCCATAGCTTCCAGGACCGGGGCGGCAGCCTCGAAGTCGGCCTGCTCGCCGCCGACCATGATGGACAGCACGCCCTCGATGGCCCCTGCTTCGCCGCCGGAAACCGGGGCATCGAGCGGGCGCAGTCCGGCGTCTCGGGCCGAGGCCGCAAGCTCGACGGCCACGTCGGGACGGATCGAGGAGTTGTCGATCCACAGGGCTCCGGCCTTCGCGTTGGCGAAGACGCCCTCTTCGCCGAGGGTGACAGCCTGGACGTCCGGGGAATCCGGGACCATGGTGATGACCACGTCTGCATTGGCCACGGCTTGCGCGATGGAGGCGGCCTTGGTTCCGCCAGCGGCGGCCAGCTCGTTGCCGGCCTTGTCGCTGCGGTTGTAGCCGGTGACGTGATAGCCGGCGTTGACCAGGTTCTTGGCCATCGGCAGGCCCATGATGCCCAGTCCGATGAAGGCGATGTTCTGCGACATGTGATTCTCCAAAAATTCTTGTGCGAAAAGGTGTTCTCTAGACTGCGGCGCTGCTGCTGGCGTTCTGGAGCCAGTCGAAGGCGGTGGCCGCTTCCTGCTTGTACTCCAGGGCGACGTTGCCGGTGTAGCCCAACTCGCGCGAGCGCTTGATCCAGTCCTGCAGCGGCAGGTCCCCGGTGCCCGGAGCTCCGCGGCCCGGTGCATCGGCGATCTGGATATGGCCGAAGTCCTTGGCATGCGCTTCAATGACGGCGGCGACGTCATCGCCGTTGACTGACAGGTGGTAGAAGTCGGCCAGCAGCGCGATGTTCCCTTCGCCCTGGGCCTTGACAGCCTCGACGACTGCAAGCGCCTGGGCCGCAGTTTTCAGCGGGTAGGCTTCCGTGCCGGAGACCGGCTCGATCAGCACGGTGCCGCCGACCTTGGCCACGCCCTGGGCCGCGGACACCAGGTTCTCCAAGGCCAGCGCATCCTGGGCCGCCGGGTCGGCGCCCTCGATGCGGTTGCCGTACAGGGCGTTGAAGGCCTTGCAGCCGGTAGCTTCGGCGATGGCCACGACGGCGTCGACATTGTCCTTGAATTCGGACTCGCGCCCCAGCCATGAAACCAGTCCGCGGTCGCCTGCCGGCATGTCGCCGGCGAAGAAGTTCAATCCGTCCAGCTGGACGCCCGCGTTGGCCAGCGAGGCGAGAAATTCGTCGACCTGCTTGCCGGAGGGTGCGGCTTCGCCAAATGGCCACCAGAATTCGACGCTGTCGAAACCCGCCTGCTTGGCGGCATCCGCGCGCTGCAGCAGCGGCAACTCGGTGAGGAGGATCGAGCAGTTCAGAGTGTAGGACACTGGATTTCCCTTCAAGAACATCTTCCAAAGATTCCGCTTTATGGAAGTTAGCTTTTGCTTTATGAAAACTCTAGGACGAGACGCCAATCACTGTCAAGAAGGTTTCGGGACGAAGTGCCGATGCGCGCAGAGTCGCACAGAAGTGCGCTGCAGTGGCATCAGGACAGGAATGGCGCCCGGTGCGATCCTGATAAAAGCAGGCTCATCAGCGGATTCCGGGAATGGAATAAAAGGCTCCGGAATCCGGCCAAAATACCATCTGGTGAAATTATCATTTTCTATTGCGGGAATGTGATCCAGTGCATACAGTGGTGGTTACTCACCTGGCACATATCTCGGAGTGACTTCCTAGCTCAGGAGCAGCCATGCTTTTTCCACCGTGCATCACGCACAGCGCACAGCGGCTTGCCGTTGCGCCGCGCCCGGCCATGCCGCTTCTCGGCTCGCCGGCCGAGTTCTACGTTAATTTCGGACAGCCGATCTACCCGTAAGCGGGCCCGCCTACCTGTCCTGCGTCCCCGCAGGCAGGCACGGGCCGTTCCCCTGAACGCTCCGCTTCCCCAGATCTGTCATCTTCCCTTGCCGCAGTGCGCCCGAATGCGCCTGCCCGGATGCATGACCCTTTGACAAGGATGTCCATCATGTCGCAAAAGACCCCTGAAATGGTGCCCGAGGCCGCACCGCAGGAAAACCGGCCCGCTATCGACCGGGCCAATCCCTTCGAGTTGAGCGCGTCGCTCTACAACCAGGACCTGGCACCAACCACCCGCTCCGGGCGCACCTGGAGCTCTTACAGCATCTTCACCCTGTGGGCCAACGACGTGCACTCGCTGGGCAACTACACCTTCGCCATCGGGCTCTTCGCGCTGGGCATGAGCGGCTGGCAGATCCTCGGCGCGCTGGGCATTGGAGCGGTCCTGCTCTTCGCGCTGCTGAACTTCTCGGGGTTCATGGGCGAGAAAACCGGTGTCCCTTTCCCGGTGATGAGCCGCATCGCCTTCGGCATCAACGGCGCCCAGATTCCCGCGCTGCTGCGCGGGGCCGTGGCCATTGCCTGGTTCGGCATCCAGACCTACCTCGCCGCCCAGGTCCTCGCCGTCATGGTGATTGCCGTGGCCCCGGGGTCCGCAGCCCTGGAGCAGACCAGCTTCCTGGGACTGAACGCCCTGGGCTGGATCTGCTTCGTCGCCCTCTGGGCGGTGCAGCTGGTCATCGTCAGCTACGGCATGGAGATGATCCGCAAGTACGAGGCCTTCGCTGGCCCGGTCATCCTGGCCACCTTCCTGGGCCTGGCCATCTGGATGCTCTTCGAATCGGGTTTCAACGTCTCGATGAGCACCGGCGAATCGAAGACCGGCATCGAGATGTGGACCGCGATGTTCGGCGCAGCCGCCCTGTGGGTCTCGATCTACGGCACCTTCGTCCTGAACTTCTGCGACTTCACCCGTGGCGCATCCTCCAAGAAGGCGATCGTGAAGGGCAACTTCTTCGGCATCCCGCTGAACATGATGTTCTTCGGCGCCATCGTGGTGGTCCTGACCGGTACGCAGTTCTCCATCAACGGCCAGGTCATCACCTCGCCGTCGGATATTGTGGGCGCGATCCCGAACACCTTGCTGCTATTGCTGGCCTCCGCCGCCCTGCTGGTGCTGACCATCGCGGTGAACCTGATGGCCAATTTCGTGGCACCGACCTACGCATTGACCAACCTGCTCCCGAAGAAGCTGAACTTCCGCACCGCCGCACTGATCTCCGGAGTCATCGGCCTGGTCATCCTGCCCTGGAACTTGTACAACTCCCCCGAGATCATCAACTACTTCCTGGGCGGCCTGGGCGCGCTGCTCGGCCCGCTGTTCGGCATCATCATGGCCGACTACTGGCTGATCCGCAAAGCCCGGATCAACGTCATGGACTTGTACCGCTCGGATGCCGAAGGCACCTACTACTTCACCCGCGGCGTGAACTACCGGGCCGTCGGGGCACTGGTGATCAGCTCGGTGATCGCACTGGTGCTGGCCTTCGTCCCCGCCTTGCACGTGGTCGGCCCGTTCGCCTGGTTCCTGGGTTCGGGCGCCGGCGCCCTGGCCTACCTGGCCTTGGCCAAGCGCCAGCACGATCTGGCAGACATCGATGGCGAGCCGATCGCCGTGGCACCAACCCATTAGGACAACTCATGCGCATTCTGATCCTGAACGTCAACACCACGCAGTCCATGACCCGCGCCATCGGGGATTCCGCACGGCAGGTCGCCTCGCCCGGCACCGAGATCGTCGAGCTGACCCCGGATTTCGGGGCGGACTCCTGCGAAGGCAATTTCGAAAGCTATCTGGCGGCCATCGCCGTAATGGACAAGGTGGTCCGCTACACCGAGCCATTCGACGCGGTCATCCAAGCAGGCTACGGCGAGCACGGCCGCGAGGGCCTGCAGGAACTGCTGGATGTCCCGGTCGTGGACATTACCGAAGCCGCCGCCTCCACGGCGCAATTCCTCGGCCACAAGTATTCGGTGGTCACCACGCTGGACCGCACGGTGCCGCTGATCGAGGACCGGCTGAAACTGGCCGGCCTGACCGACCGGCTCGCCTCGGTGCGCGCCAGCGGGCTGGGCGTGCTGGAACTGGAATCCGATCCGCAGCGCGCGGTAGCGGCCATCGTCGAGCAATCCCGCCAGGCAGTGGAGCACGACAAGGCCGAAGTGATCTGCCTGGGCTGCGGCGGCATGGCCGAGCTGGAGGAACAGGTGCGGCTGGCCACCGGCGTGCCAATTGTTGATGGCGTGCGCGCAGCGGTGACCATCGCGGAGTCGCTGGTCCGCATGGGGCTGAGCACCTCCAAGGTGCGCACCTACGCTCCCCCGCGGCCCAAGACCGTGACCGGCTTTCCCATGACTCCGGCGGCCGTCGTTCCGGCGGGTCTCTGAATGCCAAGCCAAATGGCAGGCTCAGCCCAGCGCGCTCACAGTCAGCCGTCCTAGAGTTATAAGTACCTCATGAAGGTGCGAGTGATGACAAAAGGAAACCCCGGTGCTTCGGCACCGGGGTTTTCTTCTTGCCCTGCTCTCCATCGAGGACCGGATTGGCCTAGGAGAATTCAGGCACCTTCGGCAACGCCATGTTCTTCGAGAAGAACTCGGCCAGTTCCGCGCGGGCAGTCAACGGCAAGACCTGGGCGACATACATGTCCGGGCGGACGACAACCAGGGCTCCGGGCCGGTCGATCTTGCGTTCCGTGAAGATATCCTGATGCGGGATCGCGGCATAGACCTTCTCCCAGTCGGTGATCTGGACCTGGCCCAGCTCGGCATTGCCCGCACCCGGTGCAATAGCGCCCAGCACGAGGGCCGGATCCACGGCAGACCAGCCGATATCGTGCAGCAGCATGGCCGGCAGCACGATATTGGCATCGGCTTGCGGGTGATGGCCCAGCAGCTGCTGGGCCAAGGACACCGAATACAGGGCGTGCGCATCATTGCTCCGGACCGCGAGAAGCTCCTTGGCGTCCTCCCACAGCTTGGCCAGCAGCGGGTACTGCTCGAACAGGCCGGGTCCGGCGCTCCCGATCCTGCTCGAGACATCGCGCCCGTAGTGATTCGCAGCGGGTTCTAGTTTGGTCATGGGCACATGATCCCACCGCTTGCCCGCAGGCAGAAGGCCCCGCATCCACTCAGTGGAAGCCGCGGAACTTTCATCCGCAGATGCAGAACAGCCCTGCCCCCGTTGCGGAGGCAGGGCTGCGGCTGCGCATTCCTAGACGATCGCTTCCACGATCGGCATGTTGCCGTTGTAGAAGTTCACGGTGGAGCGGCGTGCTGCATTATTGGCCACCACATGGGTGATCACTTCGGCGACGTTCTCGCGCGAGGTCTGAGATGCCTCGCCTTCAACGTCTGCTCCGTTCACCTTGCCTGCCTTGTCAGCCAGCACCACGCGCTGGCTGGCCGGTTCCAGGGTCAGCGCCCCCGGGCCCAGGATCGTGTAGTCCAGCTCCGTGCCGCGCAAGTACGCGTCGGCGTCGTGCTTGGCCTTGGCATAGGTGTAGAACGAGTTGGCCGGATCCAGGCTGTCCACATCCACCAGGGCGCGGCTGTAGGAGACCATCACGAAGCGGTCCACGCCGGCCTGCTTGGCAGCCTGCATGGAACGCACCGCGGCATCATAGTCCACGGCGCGGGTGCGATGCTCGTTGCCGCCACCGGCACCTGCGGAGAAGACGATGGCGCTTGCACCGGAAAAGGCCTGGGCCAACTGATCCACGCCAGCGCTTTCGATGTCGATGACTACTGGGGTGGCGCCCGTGGCGCTGATGTCGGCTGCATGCTCCGGGTTGCGGATCAGCGAGTTGACCGCGTAGCCGCGCCCAACCAGCTTGGGCGCTGCCAGCAGGGCAACCTTCCCATGTCCGCCAATGAGAACTACTCGATTTTCTTCAGCCATGAACTGCTCCTTCTGATCGATGCTCGTATTCGGCACAACAAGGCCTGCCACGAGCCTATTCCCGGCGAGCTTCGGCGACGACTTTCTGAGTGCCAGCTTGATAGCGGTCATTTCGGTTGGCAATGGGCGTACGCTCGGGTTCATAGAATTCGCACTCGACCCAGGATGAAGCTCATGAAGCAGAGAACCTTGAACTTGGAACTGAGCAATGACCAATTCGCGGACCTGGCCAATGCGCTGGAGGACCACCGGGACTATTTCAAGAAACGCGCCGATGAAGCAACACTCGGCTTCGGGCTCGACACCGGCTACTGGCAGTCCCGTGCTGCCGAAGTCGAAGAGCTGCTCCAACTAGTCCTCAGCTCCGCCAAGCACGATCAGCATTAGCCCCGCCCCTTCCCCACCCAAGGAGCCAGCATTTTGCCCGCTGGAATTTTCACCATTGGACATTCGGCACGATCCATCGAGGATTTCCTCGCACTGCTAACGCAGTACGGAGTCACGAATGTTGTGGATGTCCGCAAACTCGCCGGCCCCCGCAAATTCCCGCAGTTCAATGCGGATGCCTTGGAAGCCTCCTTGAGCACGGCAGGAATCAGCCTGCACCACGCGGAAGCGCTGACCGGCAGGCGTCCTGTGAGCCGAAGCGTCGATTTCGCAGTCAACGCATGGTGGACGAACCGCAGCTTCCATAATTACGCCGACCATGCCCTCGGGGACGATTTCCTGCAGGCGCTCCAGCGGTTGCAGGCGCGGGCCGCCGGCCAGAAGACGGCGATCATGTGCGCCGAAGCTGTATGGTGGCGTTGCCATCGCAGGATCATTGCTGATCATCTGCTGGCCCGCGGTGCCGAGGTATTCCACATCATCGATGGGCATCCGGCCAAACCTGCCGAGCTGAGCCCTGGCGCGGTGATCGACCAGCAGTCGCGGATCACCTACCCGGCAGCCTGATACCGGCGCGCAAAACGGGCATCAATGGCAGCATCTGCGCCATGGCTCGGCTCATGCAATGAGCTGGAGGTGCAATTCATTACGCTGCCTGACGCAGCTTCCTCCATGCCTTCGGACACTAATTAAACAAGGCCGATGATCGTTATTTCTCCCTGAAATAGCCCAGTCAGCTGGGGCAAGCCTCATCAAGAGCCGCATTTGCGGACGGTTCCAGCCTTGAATTCGCGCATTTGGGTGACCTAGCTAACATAAGAGCCGTTTGGCTTAATTCGCTCAGATAAGGCTAAGCTAATTATCAGATCACTCAATAGCGCAACCAACGCCGGTTGCTGTCCGAAGAAGGAATACATGTCCTCCATGAAGCTTCGCGCTGCCGCACTGCTGAGCATCGCCGCACTGTCACTGACCGCTTGCGGTTCCGCTACCGATACGGCAGCTGAGGCCAAGGCTGGCGACACCAAGACCGTCACCATCACCGACAATGAAGGTGAGAAGAAGATCGAGGTTCCCGCGAAGTCTGTCGTTGCCACGGATAACCGCACCTTCGAGACCCTGGATTCCTGGGGCATCAAGCTCACCGCAGGCGCTGTCTCGCTGATGCCGGATACCATCTCCTACACCAAGGACGAGAACATCCTGGACTTGGGCAGCCACAAGGAACCGAACCTGGAATCAGTTGTCACCGTCGACCCTGACCTGATCATCAACGGCCAGCGCTACACCCAGCACGCCGCGAAGTTCAAGGAACTGGCTCCGGAAGCCGCCATCATTTCGCTGGACCCACGCGAAGGCGAGCCATTTGACGCTGAGCTGGAACGCCAGGTCACCACCCTGGGCGAGATCTTCGGCAAGCAGGCCGAGGCCAAAAAGCTCGTTGAGGACTTCGAAGCCGCCGAGAAGCGCGTCACCGATGCCTACGACAAGGACCAGACCGTCATGGGCCTGATCGCCTCGGGCGGCGAGCTGGGCTACTCGGCTCCTACCACCGGCCGCACCGTCGGCCCGATGTTCGACTTCCTGGGCCTGACCCCGGCGCTGAAGCTCGACGAATCCTCCACCGACCACGAGGGCGACGACGTTTCGGTCGAAGCCATCGCCAAGTCCAACCCGGACTGGATCATCGTCATGGACCGCGACGCAGCGGTTGAAGCCGACGGTGCGGACTACCAGCCGGCAAAGGACCTGCTGGAGAAGTCCGAGGCGCTGCAGAATGTCACCGCCTCGAAGGAATCCCAGGTTGTCGTCATGCCTGCTGACACCTACACCAACGAGAGCATCCAGACCTACACCGAGTTCCTGAATACTTTCGCTGACGCGCTGGAAGCTGCCAAGTAGCATTCCGGACACCCCAGCCAGCTAGTGGCGAAGCCGTATTCCGGCTTCGCCACTAGAGCTGTTTTCCCACCACTTATTTCCACGGCGGCATAATGACAAGCACGACCTCCCCAGCCCGGACCAAGAGCAAGGCCCTTTCCGGAAAACTCGCATTGGGCATCCTCGCAGTACTGGTGCTGCTGGCGTTCTCCCTGTTCACCGGCGTCTACGACATCTTCGGCATGGACGACGGCGCCATGATGTTCGCCGTCACCCGCATTCCGCGCACCCTTGCGCTGGTACTGGCCGGAGCGGCCATGGCCATGAGCGGATTGGTGATGCAGTTGCTGACCCAGAACCGCTTCGTGGAGCCGACCACCACCGGCACCACCGAATGGGCGGGCCTGGGCCTACTGACCATGCTGGTACTCTTCCCCAGCGCGTCGCTGCTGGCCAAGATGAGCGTCGCGATTGTCTTCGCCTTCATCGGCACCATGATCTTCTTCCTGTTCTTGCAGCGCATTTCGCTCAAGGCCTCGCTGACCGTGCCGATCGTGGGCATCATGCTCGGTTCCGTGGTCGGCGCCTTCTCCACCTTCTTCGCGCTGTCCACCGACAAGCTGCAGTCCATGGGCATCTGGCTGGCTGGTTCCTTCACCTCTGTGATCCGCGGGCAGTACGAGGTGCTGTGGATCGTGGCCATCGTCGCCATTGCCATCTACATCGTGGCCGACCGCTTCACCGTAGCAGGGCTCGGCGAGGAAATCGCCACCAACGTCGGGCTGAATTACCGCCAGGTGATGCTGCTGGGCACCGCGCTGATCGCGGTCGCCACCGGCGTGGTCACCGTGGTCATCGGCAACCTGCCATTCCTCGGCCTGATCGTGCCGAATATCGTCTCGATGGTCCGCGGTGACGACCTGCGCAGCAACCTGCCCTGGGTCTGCCTGCTGGGCATCGCGATCACCACGGTGTGCGACCTGATCGGCCGCACCATCATCATGCCGTTCGAGGTCCCGGTCTCCCTGATCCTGGGCGTACTCGGCGCGGCCGTCTTCATCTTCCTGCTTCTGAGGCAGCGTAAAGTTGGCTAATCTCATGACTCATCCCGCTTTGGGCATCCACCACTCCGCCCGTTCTGCCGGGCCGCTGCCCACCAAGAAGGTCCGCAAGCGCTACTGGATCACCCTGTCCATCATGATCGGGCTGGCCCTGTTCTTCGGGATCGGCCTACTCGCCTGGGATAACCCCATGCCATTTGGCTCCGACGGATTCTGGATCATCGCCAAGCTGCGCGCCAGCAACATCCTGACCATGGTGATCGTGGCCGCCTGCCAGTCCATCGCCACGGTGGCTTTCCAAACGGTGACCAACAACCGCATCATCACCCCGTCGATCATGGGCTTCGAAGCCTTGTACCGGGTGGTGCAGACCGGTGCGATCTTCGTGCTGGGCGTTGCCGGGGTGACCTTCTTCACCGGAGTCAGCCAGTTCGTCCTGCAGGTGGCGATCATGGTGGGCCTCTCGGTGGCGCTGTACGGCTGGCTGCTTTCGGGCAAGCTGGGCAACATCCAGATCATGCTGCTGGTGGGCATCATCATCGGCACCGGGCTGGGCTCGATCTCGACCTTCATGCAGCGCCTGCTGACCCCGAGCGAATTCGATGTCCTCACCGCACGCCTGTTCGGCTCGATGGCCAACGCCGACATGAGCTACATGCCGGTGGCCATCCCGCTGGTGGCCATTGCCGGCGGCTACCTGGTGCTGTCCTCGAAGAAGATGAACATCCTGGCCTTGGGCAAGGAAACCACCATCAACCTGGGGATCAACCACCGCCGCGAGGTCATGAAGACCTTGTTCTTCGTATCGATTCTCATGGCGGTCACCACCGCACTGGTGGGCCCGCTGACCTTCCTCGGCTTCCTGGTGGCCACCTTGGCCTACCAGCTGGCGGACACCTACGACCACCGCTACATCTACCCGATGTCCTTCCTCATCGGCTTCGTGGTCCTGGCCGGCGCCTACTTCGTCATGAAGAACATCTTCTACGCAGAAGGCGTGGTCGGCATCATCATCGAAGCCGTCGGCGGCATTACATTCCTGATCTTCATCCTGCGAAAGGGCCGGCTGTGATTACCCTCAATTCCGTCAGCAAGAAGTACAGCTCCACGGTCTCCATCGGCCCGGTCAGCTTGGAAATCCCCACCGGCGGCATCACCGCCCTGGTAGGCCCGAACGGCGCCGGCAAGTCCACCATGCTCACCATGGTCGGGCGCCTGCTGGGCATCGACCAGGGTTCCATCGAGGTCTCCGGCTACGACGTATCCAAGACCAACTCGAAGGATCTGGCCAAGATCGTCTCGATCCTGCGCCAGGAAAACCACTTCGTGACCCGCCTGACCGTGCGCCAGCTGGTGGGCTTCGGCCGCTACCCGCACTCCAAGGGCCGGTTGACCCAGGCCGATGAAGAGATCATCTCGCGCTCCATCGACTTCCTGGACCTGGGCGAATTGGAAAGCCGCTACCTCGATGAGCTCTCCGGAGGCCAGCGCCAGCGCGCCTACGTGGCCATGGTCCTGGCCCAGGACACCGACACGGTGCTGCTCGATGAGCCGCTGAACAACCTGGACATGAAGCACTCGGTAGTGATGATGCAGCACCTGCAGCGCGCTGCCCGCGAGCTGAACCGCACCATCGTGATCGTGCTGCACGACATCAACTTCGCCGGCCACTACGCCGACTACATCTGCGCAATGAAGCAGGGCAAGGTCGTCGAGTTCGGCACCCCTGATGAAATCATGTGCGATGAGGTGTTGACCAAGGTCTTCGAAACCCCGGTAAAGGTCATCCCGGGCCCCAATGGCCCGCTGGCGGTTTACTACTAGGCAACGCCATGAACACCAAAAGTTGAGCCCCGTGAACGACAACTAGTTCATGGGGCTCAACTGCATCCATTCACCCGCACTGCGGGCCCTGCTTTTGCTATTGCTTGGACTTCCCCAGCGCATTGATCGCGTCAACCATCGTCACGCCCGGATGCTGACGGCGGTATTCCTTCACATCCCGGGGTGAGAGCCCCTGTGCATCGACGGTGATTTCCTGGGGCTTCGGACTGCCAGTCCAACCCCAAAGCATCAAGGTCCAGCTGCCTACGAGCAACCCCCAGGTAGGTTCCTCCGACAGCGCCATGAGCAGAATAGCGGCGGTTGCCAGCGCCAAAAGAACACTGGTGCGCGTTGATTTGCCCATGGGACCGCCTAGCTCGCTGGGGTGGTGCTGTTCCCTTCCAGCCTTTCAAAGAACACACCGGTGATCAAGGATCCATCCCTCATCCTTTAGCAGGAGGCCTGGGCCGTCCATTCCTCAGCCAACAGCGCGTAGCCCACGGAATCCATCCATTCACCGCTGCGATGCAGGCTGTCCTTGCGGCCATGGAATTCCTTGCGCATCCCCAAACGCTCCATCAGTCTCCATGATGGCTCATTGGCGGCAAAGCATTCGGCAGTAACCCTGCGCAGGCCAAGAGGGCCGAAGCACAGGCCCATGGCAGCGGCAACGGCTTCAGTGGCGTAGCCCTTGCCACCGAAGGAGGGATCGAAGCTCCAGCCGAGGTTGCCCTCAACGCCCTTGACGCGCTGCTCAATTTCGCTTTGCCCCCAGCCATCCACGATATCCAGCATGACCGTGCCAATCAGCTGGGTCCCCTGCCCGGTGTCCAGTTCCACAGCCAGGTTCCTCAGCGGATAGTCCTTCGCGAAGAACAGCGAACGGAATTCTTCCACGGTTGCTGGGCCAGCGGTAATCCACTGGGTGACATCGGCAAGCTGCCGGTAGAGCCAGAGGTCTTCCACATCAGCCGAATTCACGCGACGCAGGGACAGGCGTTCAGTGCGTACCGGCCAGCTGATCTTTTTCAGCGCATCTTCCATTCCCCAAGCCTAGCCCTACGGTTTCCAGGCGGTCCTAGCCCTACGGTTTCCAGGCGGTCCTAGCCGCCACGTTCGCTCGACTGGGATCTGCCTGGTCCTGTCGATGATGGCCTTCGTAGCGGAGGGCGCCTTGCATGCCAAGCTGGATGATTCGCGCTGCACCTGGCCCCGCGCTGTCCTGGGCACTGCAGGTTCCCACCGGCATCATGCAGGCGTTGCGGCAGAAGGAAACGGGCGGGATCCATAAGGATCCCGCCCGTTCCCATTAGCCAGCGCCATCAGGCTGCAGGCAGTTCAGCGCATGCCCCTAGTCGCGTTTGCTGCTGACAAAACCCCAAATGACCAGGACCAGCAGCGAGCCGCCGATGGCCAGCAGCCAGGTGGACAATGACCAGAACTCGCTCACTCCGACACCGAAAACTGCCGAGCCAATCCAGCCTCCCAGCACCGCCCCGACCACGCCGAGCAGCAGCGTGGCAAGCCAGCCGCCTCCCTGCTTTCCGGGCTTGATTGCCTTCGCGATCGCACCGGCAACGAGGCCAAGGATGATCCAACCGATTATTCCCATGCATTCCTACTTCCCCAAGAGATGCGGCACGATGCCCGTGCCGTTAATGGCTATTTTTTGTTTTCCTGGGCCGGCTCAGATGAGCACGGCCTTATTCGAATCCTGCTTTTCCGGCTTCTGGAAGCTGAACGAGATGTGCTTGCGGGAGAAAGGCACCCCCAGCACCATTTCAAGGTCAGGTACCACGCGGCCATTGACCAGCTCGATCCCTCGATTCGCCGGAGCGTCGGCGCGCAGGGTGAATCGCGCATAAAGCACGGGTTCAGCTGCATTGCCGCCAATTCGAACGTTCGCATCCACGATTTCCGGTTGCGTTCGAGCGGCCGTTTCCGCGGCTTTGGCTATTACCGAAGTCTCGATCTCGCTGACTCCTTCGCTGCTCGATTCGTATCTGAATTCATGCGCCGATGGGCGGCGCGGAATGGCAGTGATCAGCACCGCCAGCGAGAGCACGATGCCGGCAATTCCGAGCGCGAGTCCCAGTGGCAGCAGGTACTGCTGATCGATCGGCAGGCTGCTGGCAATCCGGGCTTGGCCGAGGCCAGCGCCTTGGCCAAGCCCCCACCAGACTGCTGCGAGGCCCGAGGCACCGGCCGCCAGCAGGACCAAACCGAAGATTGCCAGAATAAGTCGTTGGCGCACCACATGCGTTCTGAACATTTCTAGTTTCCCCCTCGGCGTTGCACTGAGACCTTGACCTTGGGAGCGCGCTGCAATGGCAACCCGTCGATCACACGCTGCGCCCGCGCCTGCGCGTTTTCCCGCACGCGCTGAACCGAGTGGGCTGGAGTCTGCACGGTAACCTGGACCAGGGCCGGGCTGGTTTTCACGCTCGCGCGGGTCACCGAATCGGTTCGCTCGACCTCATGCCCCACCAAGGTTGATATTCCACGGCATGAGATTGCCTGTTCCGACCCCGCTGAAGGATCATCGGTAGTCAGCAGGATGCTCTGCCGGGGCCCTGGAATGAGCGCGCTGAGCAACAGCAGCAGACCGAGCACCGCAAGAACCACCATGGCGATCACTGCCAGGTTGTCATTGAAGCGCAAGTTGCTGACCGCGTTAATGCCCTGCTGGGCAAAACCGGGCCATTGTCCGCTGGTCAAACGCAGCAGGCAGGATAGCGCCAGGAGAATGCTCGTGGCCAACACGACGATGAAGCTGATCATCAAGGCCAGGGTGCGGGCACTGCGAACGTGCCAGAACCTGCTCATCGCAGCCTCCTGTTGCTAGTTCCTTCATCCGGCGTTGACATCCAGCTCACCCGTATATCGGTTTGCACCTGCTCAACGCCCAGATACTTGCGCAGATCAGCCGCAACCATGTTCCGCACGTCTTCGCAGGCTTGCTGGACATTGCTCGGATAGCTCAATCCAAGGTCCAAATCGACCACCACTGCACTTCCAAGCACCTCGGCCTTGGCCTTGGGCCGGCTGTCAAAATCCTTGTACTTCCCCAACCCCAGGATCCCACCCGCGGCAGAGCCGACAACTGGCACCTTATAGGCTGCTTGGGCAGCGATTTTTGAATAGACGGCCGTGTTCACCGTGGTGCTTCCACGGCTAGAGGACAGCTCTGCCATCTGCTTCACCGCCGACGTTTGCTGAACACTTGGCCGAGGTCAACCCTGTCCTGCAAAAGCCATCCGACTCCAGCGCCGATGATGGCGAAGAATGCCACCACCACGAACTGCGTGAATGATCCGAAGGCAATCAGCAATCCGGCTAGGCAGCCGATGGCCAAACCCCACTTGACGTGTAACATGTTCTGCTCCTTAGATGAGGACAGTTATTTCAGGCCATCGCGGGGCTCGGCGTCATCGTCATCGTCTTCTGGCAGGTGCACGTCGGTGACTTCAATGTTTACCTCGATGACTTCCAGACCGGTGGCGCGTTCAACCTGGGCGATGATATTCGAACGGATCTCGTTGGAGACCTCAACGATCGAGAACCCGTAGGAAACTACGATCGACACGTCGATGGCGGTCTGCTGCTCGCCCTTTTCGACGCTCACGCCTCCGGCCGCGTTGGCTTGGGCACCGGGGATGCGTTCGGCCAGCGAGTTGAAGGTCCGGCGGGCGGCGTTGCCCATGGCGTATACGCCGGAAACTTCGCGGGTGGCGATGCTGGCAATCTTCTGGACCACACGGTCTTCGATGGTCGTCTTGCCCAGTTCGGTGTGCAGCGGACCGCGCAGCTCTTCGTGGACCGGCGTGTCATTTGCGGCCTTTGCCTTGGCCTGGCGTTCCAGCTCTTCGCCGGTTGGCTTGATGATTGGCCCTTGTGAATCGCGTTGCACCATGATGGTCTCCTCATTCATTGAACGGATATTTTTGTGCCTTACACTCATACAGACGAGAGCTACAGATTAATCCTCACACATTACGAGTGTGATATAGATCACTTAAGGAGGGGTGTTTGGAACCGACCCGGTTGACCGTGCTTGTTGGTCGTTCAATGGAGGGGGACCCCGAGGCCTTCGGCGAACTCGTCACCGCGCTGACACCCGGCCTGCGCCAATACTGCAAGACTTTTTTCAGCAGCTGGCACGATGCGGAGGATGCCACCCAGGATGCCTGGATCCGCGCGTGGCAGTCATTGGGCTCGCTGCGCGAACGTGCCGCGTTCAAGACTTGGCTCTACCGCATGGCACGAAATATTTGTCTTGATCGCATCCGCCAGCGTGCCAATGACCAGCAAACCGTGGATGATGAAGTGCTAGAGCAAACCCCAGTCCCTGACCGTGAATTGCCAGAAAACGTCGCCGTGCAACGCGGCGAGATTGCCGATGCCTGGCAGATCATCAACGGATTGCCTTCGGCGCTTCGCCAGGCGTTCGTACTGGTCGCGCTCCAAGGCATGAGCTATAAGGAAGCGGCCCTGGTGACCAACGTTTCAGAATCAACTGTGCGAGGGCGACTCGCACGGGCACGCAATGCAATCAGCGAGGCGGTGTCATGAAAACCCTTCCCTGCGGACGTACTACCGAAGACGTTTTGCTGAACCTGGATGAACCTGCAGATCTGCACGAATTGCAGTGCCGGTGGTGCCACGCCGAACGGCAGCGGCTCAAGGACCAGAACGGATTCATCACCCAACTGCTGCACAGCTCGACCCCGGAGCACCAGCCTGAAGCATTCTCGCAGCGAATATTGGGCAAAATAGCCGAGCACTCGCCGTTCCAGCGGATGTGGGATGTGCAAGATGCGGGCACGGGACTGGCCAAACGCGTATCGTCCCTGGAATTAATCAAGGCGATTCGAGCGGCATTTTCCGAGTCGCCGACAGCGCAATTGAACTACATGGAGATCAAGGCGACTGACACGCAGATTCCCCACCTTAACTGGAGGGTGCAATGCCATGTCAGCATGGCTGGGGATAGTTCGGTCCAGGTTATCGAGCAGCAAGTCCTTGACTATGTTCGCTGTGCCATCAGCCCGTTGATCAGCTGGAGGGAACTGGTAGTTAATCTGGTCATTGAAGACCTGCACGGAGAAGCCATCGAGTCCATCACGCTTCGGGGCGAAAACTAGCTACGGCTTCCTTGCTCCCCTGTTCCATCGCTCCGCGGGCTTTTTCCACGCAGCACTGGCGAGCAAGCAAGCACCACAAGTCCCGCAATGGGGAACACCATCAGGGCCATGCGCAACCCGAAGTTCTCGGCAAGGAAACCAACTAGCGGTGGCGAGAACAAGAAGCCCAATCGCATGAGCCAGGAGACGATGCTCAGCCCAGTTCCCGGAGGCAGGCCGGGCAGCTTGTCGGCCTGGTCCATCACCGCCGGGACCAGGGTTGCCGAGCCGAATCCAGCCGCGGCAAATCCCAGCAGCGTGCCCGGAACCGTGGGGAAGAACAACGCCAGACCCATACCGATTGCTATTAGCGCTCCCCCGAACTGGGCCATGCCGCGCTGGCCAAAGCGGTTGACCATGCCATCGCCGAGAATTCGGCCAATGAACTGGGCCCCGACCAGAGCGATGAACCCGCTGGCCGCCAGCGCCGCTGGCGGCCCCAGCTGGCCAAGATACAGCGTGGACCATGAATTCCCGGCGTCTTCAACCATTACTCCGGCTACGGAGATCAAGACCAGGGCGCTCATCATCAGCAGCAGCCGTCCGCGGGATCCTGCGGGGGCCGCGGCCCGGGCAGTTCCGGGTGCAGGTGGTGCAACAGGTTCTATGACCGCCAGTTCGGCGGATCGAGGCAGGCAGAATTTCAGGGCAGTCAGTGCCACCGCGGCGAAGAGCACCATCGATATGCCCAAATGCACTGGCAATGCCAAGTTCATCTGGATCGCTCCGGCGGCCATCAAACCGCCGATCACCGCTCCGACAGACCACAATGCGTGGAAGGAATTCAGTATCGAACGCCCATAGCGCCGTTGCACCACCAGCCCGTGCGCGTTCTGCCCGACATCCGTAATCGAATCCATGGCGCCGCCCAGGGCAAAAGCCAGCACGACCAAGACCACGCCCGGCGCGCTGCCGGCGGCCAGCAAGGCAGCACCGGTAACTATCGTGCCCACGACGGCAACCTGCGCGGAACCAAAACGGCGCACCAGCGCACCTGCAGCCAACCCTGCAAGGATTGCCCCAACAGGCCATGCGGTGACCAGCAAGCCGTAGCCGGCGGTGTCCAATTCCAGTTCCCGCTTCAGCTCGGGAAGGCGCGGCGCCATATTGGCAAAGAGTGCTCCGTTTGTGAGGAACAGGGCCGCGACTGCAGCGCGGGCGCGGGAGTTGACGCTGGATTCGCTGGCTGCCATGGGGCCTTTCACTGCACGTGCATGCGGATTCTTCACGGGGAATGCTTCACTAGCATCCAGCGTCGAGAGTACCAGTGCACCTGCTGGCAAATCCCGAAACCGTGCCGAAAGGCCCGGGAATGGGTGTTTTGCGTCTGACCAGCTGCATCAGGATAGCGGCGAGCTGGCCATCCGCCGGTATTCGCGTTTCGGCTGCAACCTTGGAAGCCCAGCTGGTCCAGTAGCTGGATCGCCCCGTTCGCCAGATGCCCTGCCGCCGTGGAGCCTGCGCTCAGCGTGGCCATAGGCATTGTCAATATCGTAGAAACAACCTCAGCGAGGGTGCGAGTGATGATCGCAGAAGTTCCCGCCGGTTCCACCGGCGGGAACTTCTGGTTAATTCGCAACCGGAAAATCGGAGCTAGCCATCGAGCCAGCGCACTTCTCCGCTGTCCAGGTCGTAGACAGCTGCCACCACCCGGGTCCGCTTTTCTTGCACTGCCTCGCGAATGATGGCAGATCGCTCCAGTAGCTGCTCGGTGACGGCACGGGCATTGGCCTGCACCACTTGGTCCACCTCTTCGCTACCCGAACCTTCAACTTTTGCCTTGCGTGCTACAGGAGCAATCTGTTCAGTGAAGTCGACCATCTCGCCGGGCAATTGCGGATTCTTGGCATCTTCTTCCATTGCCTTCAAGGTGCCCGCCACCGCACCACAGGCCGTATGGCCGAGGATCACCAGCAACGGGACCGAATAGGGACTGGAAACAGCGAATTCCATGCTGCCAACCAAGGTGTCATCGAGCACTCCGCCGGCGGTCCGGGTGACGAACAGGTCTCCGATCCCCTGGTCGAACAGGAGCTCGGGGGTCACGCGGGAATCCACGCAGCCGTGGATCAGGGCGAAGGGGTTCTGGTGCTCGGCCTGCTCGCTGCGCCGTTCAGTTGCTTGATTGGGGCGTTCTGGCATGCCGTCGGCGTAGCGCTGGTTCCCGGCGCGCAGTACCTGCAGCACTTCATCGGGGGTCTGCGGGGGTCCGGCGAGGTTTGCCCTGTCCGCGTCCGTGGCCTGCGGTGATGCGCAGGCTGCCAGTCCGGCCAGGGCAATGAGCCCGGAGGCACCGGCGAGCAGGCCGCGGCGCGACGGTCCGGCTGGGGTTGGGTTTTGGCGGTTGAGGAAACGTGGTTCAGGTTGCGGCATCATGCCTTCCAGTGGCGTCTGATCAGCTGCCCAGCAGAATTAACTAGAGCTTGAAAGTAAATAACATCAGGCAGTCTAGTGTTTTGCATTTGATTCATAAATAGCAAACGTCATATTTCGGCCCCTTTTGACATGAGCGTTGCATGAGGTGCGGATGGCAGCGCCACTCGGTGTCCCCGTCCGCGGAAGATGGTGATTGACACCACACTTTTTCTTCGGTTGGATGGAAGCAGTCAATCGATTGATTGGCTCTTGAGTCACAGGGTGGTGTCCATGGAACTGGGAAAGGTCCAGCAAGCAGCCGTAGCCTGCTTTGCCCAGCGCGGTTTCGCCGCCACCGGCATCCGCGAACTAGGCAGTGCCGTAGGACTGAACTCGGCGACCCTCTACCATTACGTCGGCGGCAAGGAAGACCTGCTGGTGGGCATCATGAACGACTGCCTGGCCGCCATGATCTCCGGTGCCGAGCAGGCGCTGGCCGGCAGCAAGGACCCGGTACGCCAGCTCGCGTTGCTCGTGGCCTTCCACGTGGGGTTCACCGCCACCAATCCCAGCACCGCACGTGTCACCGAATACGAGATGCGCGCGCTATCGGCCAAGGCCCGCGAGCAGATGCAGGAACTGCGCGACGCCTACGAGCAGCTCTTCGCCGACGCGCTTCAGGCCGGTGAGCGCCAGGGCAGCTTCAGCACCGTGGACCTGGGCATCGCCCGCTTGGCACTGATGGAAATGGGGACCGGTGTCTCGCACTGGTACCGCAAGGACGGCCGGCTCACACTGGCCCAAGTGCAGTTGAACTTCATTTCCCTGGCCATGCGCATCCTGGCCGTGCCCGACGAATTCCCGTTGCCTGCGCAGCAGCTGCCCGTACCCCGGGTGATCGCCAGCGAACCGACCAGCAAGGACTGACTTCGTGAAGACCCTCTCCTCCCACTTGAACCCCGAGCAGTTCGAGCGCAACGCCGCCGACCAGGCACCGCTGCTGGCCGAACTGCACGAACGGCTCGAACGCGCTGCGCGCGGCGGCTCCGAGAAGTCCCGGCAGCGCCATGTGGATCGCGGCAAGCTGCTGCCCCGCGAACGCGTAGACGCGCTGCTGGACGACGGCTCGCCCTTCCTGGAAATCGCACCGCTGGCCGCCGAGGACATGTATGACGGCGCCAGCCCCGGCGCCGGAATGATCGCCGGCATCGGCCTGGTGCACGGCCGCCACGTGCTGGTCATCGCCAACGACGCCACCGTCAAGGGCGGCACCTACTTCCCGATGACGGTCAAGAAGCACCTGCGCGCCCAGGAAATCGCGCTGGAGAACAGCCTGCCCTGCATCTACCTGGTGGATTCGGGCGGGGCGTTCCTGCCCATGCAGGACGAGGTCTTCCCGGACCGCGAGCACTTCGGGCGCATCTTCTACAACCAGGCGCAGCTCTCCGCGAAGAAGATCCCGCAGCTGGCCGCGGTGCTCGGTTCCTGCACCGCCGGCGGCGCCTACGTTCCGGCAATGAGCGACGAGACGGTCATCGTGCGCAACCAGGGCACCATCTTCCTGGGCGGACCACCGCTGGTGAAGGCCGCCATCGGGGAGATCGTCACCGCCGAGGAGCTGGGCGGCGGCGACCTGCACGCCAAGACCTCGGGCGTGGTGGACCACCTGGCCGAGAACGACGAGCACGCGCTGATGATCATCCGCGATATCGTCTCCACCCTGCCGGCCAACCCGGCCCCCGCGTGGACCATCGAGAGCCAGGTCGCCGAGCCGCTCTACCCGGGCAGTGAACTGGCCGGGGTGGTGCCGGTGGATGTCAACGCGCCCTACGACGTGCACGAGATCATCGCCCGCATCATCGATGCCAGCGAGTTCCACGAATTCAAGGCCGACTACGGCACCACCCTGGTCACCGGCTTCGCGCAGATCCACGGGCACCGGGTAGGCATCATCGCCAACAACGGCGTGCTGTTCTCCGAATCCGCGATGAAGGGCGCGCACTTCATCGAGCTGTGCGACCAGCGCGGCATCCCGCTGCTCTTCTTGCAGAACCTCGCCGGATTCATGGTGGGCCGCGACTACGAGGCGGACGGCATCGCCAAGCACGGGGCCAAGATGGTCACCGCCGTGGCCACCGCCCGGGTGCCCAAGCTGACGGTGGTCATCGGAGGCTCCTTCGGCGCCGGGAACTACTCGATGTGCGGCCGGGCCTACTCCCCGCGCTTCTTGTGGATGTGGCCGGCCGCGCGCATCTCGGTGATGGGCGGGGCCCAGGCCGCCTCGGTGCTCTCCACGGTCAAGCGCGACGGAATCGAGTCGGGCGGCGGCAGCTGGAGCGCCGAGGAGGAGGAATCGTTCAGGGCCCCGATCCGCGAGCAGTATGAAACCCAGGGAAACCCCTACTATTCCACCGCCAGATTATGGGACGACGGGGTCATCGACCCGGCAGATACCCGCCGGGTGCTCGGCATGGCCCTGGATGTCTGCGCCCGCCAGCCGCTGCCGGAGACCAGCTTCGGCCTCTTCCGGATGTAGTACGAGGAAAACACCATGACTACGAAGCTCTTTGACACTGTCCTGATCGCCAACCGCGGAGAAATCGCGGTGCGCATCATCCGTACCCTGCGGGCGCTGGGCATCGAATCGGTCGCCGTCTACTCCGATGCCGATGCCGGGGCGCTGCATGTGTCCGAAGCCGATCGCGCGGTGCGCATCGGCGCGGCTGCTGCCAATGAAAGCTACCTGGATATCGACGCGGTGATCGCCGCTTGCCGGCACACCGGTGCCCAGGCGGTGCACCCGGGCTATGGGTTCCTCTCCGAGAACGTGGACTTCGCCCGTGCGCTGGAGGCTGCCGGCATCACCTTCATCGGCCCGCCGGTGAACTCCATCAATCTCATGGGCGACAAGATCCGTTCCAAGAACCATGTCCTCTCCCACCAGGTGCCGGTGGTTCCCGGCATCGCCGAACCCGGCCTCGGCGATCAGCAGCTGCTCGCCGCTGCCGCGGACGTCGGCTTCCCGCTGCTGATCAAGCCTTCGGCCGGCGGCGGCGGCAAGGGCATGTTCGCCGTGGATTCCGCCGCAGAACTGTCCGAAGCGCTGGCCAGCGCCCGGCGCACCGCACGCAATGCTTTCGGCGATGACACCCTGTTCCTCGAACGCCTGGTGCGCAATCCGCGGCATATCGAGGTGCAGATCCTGGCCGATGCGCACGGGAACACCGTGCACCTGGGCGAACGCGAATGCTCCTTGCAGCGCCGCCACCAGAAGGTCATCGAGGAAGCCCCGGCTCCGCTGTTCGAGAATCTGGAGCACGGCGCGGCGATCCGCGAGCGCATTGGCGCCGCCGCGGTGGCCGCTGCGCAATCGGTGGGCTACGTCGGCGCCGGAACTGTCGAGTTCCTGGTGAGCGACCAGAACCCCGACGAATTCTTCTTCATGGAAATGAATACCCGCTTGCAGGTGGAGCACCCGGTCACCGAGGAAGTCGTGCGGGTGAACGGCGCAAAGCTGGATCTGGTCCAGTGGCAGGTGCGCATCGCGGCCGGACAGCCACTGGACTTCACCCAGGACCAGGTGGCATTGGAAGGCCATGCCATCGAGGCCCGGCTCTACGCCGAAGACCCGTCCTCCGGCTTCCTGCCCTCGGTGGGCACCGTGCTGCACGTGCGCGAGCCGGAGAATGTCCGGGTGGATTCCTCGCTGCGCGACGGCCTGGCGATCAGCGCCCACTACGATCCGATGCTTTCCAAGCTCATCGCCTGGGGCCCGGATCGCACCGAGGCGCTGGCCCGCTTGGATAAGGCACTAGCCAGCACCGTGGTGCTGGGCGTGCTGACCAACAGCGAATACCTGCGGCTGCTGCTGGCCGACGAGGATGTGGCCGCCGGAGCCCTGGACACCAACCTGATCGAGCGGAAGATGGACCAGTTCGCCTTCCGCCAGGTCGGGTCCCGCGAACTGGCACTGGCAGCGCATCTGGAGGATCGGCGCATTCCAGCCGCGAATACCCCGTGGGGCCTGCGCGACGGCTGGCGGTCCCAGCATCGCCGGGCCAGCATCGGGCACTTCGACGTCGAGGCCGCCGAGGGCAGGACCGCATTGCTCAGGGATCCCGATTCGAGCCGGGTGCGCGTGGGCGCCGAAGAATTCACCGTGCGGCAGGAACCGGATGGAACCCTGTCCGTCAACGGCCAGCACACAGCACTACAGCATGCCTTCGCCGCCGATGGCACGCTGTGGCTGTGCGAGGAAGGCTGGACCGCGGCGGTGCGCAAGCTGCCCCGCGAAGAAGTCCTCGAACGCCAGCTGGCCACCATCGCCAAGCAATCCGGGACCTTCTCCCCGCATGTCCTCTCGCCCATGCCCGGCACCGTGATCAACGTGCAGGCGGCCGATGGCGATGCGGTCGCCGAAGGCCAGCTGCTGCTGAGCATCGAAGCGATGAAGATGGAGCACCAGCTCTTCTCCCCCGCGGACGGCATCGTGCGCATGACCGGGTTGAAGACCGGGGATCTGGTCAAGGCCAAGCAGGTCGTGGCCACCGTGGAAGCAGCGCAGCCATCCGAAGCACAGCATCAGGAGCAGGACGCATGAGCGAGCAAACCCACAAACGTGTCGAGCAGCGCGGCCTCTACTTCGATGAGCTGCAGCTGGGGGCCACCTACGTGCACAAGCCCGGGCGCACCCTGACCGAAGCGGATAACGTCGCGTTCACGACGATGACCATGAACAACCAGGGACTGCACCTGGACGCGGCATGGGCATCCACCCAGCCCTTCGGCAAGCCGCTGGTCAACTCCCTGCTCACCCTGAGCACCATGATTGGGCAGTCGGTGGGCCAGCTGACCGAGGGCACCATCGTGGGGCAGCTGGGCATCAATGACGTGCGCTTCCCGCACCCGATGTTCCACGGCGATACCCTCTACACCGAAACCGAGATCACCGCACTGCGCGAATCGAAGTCCCGCCCCGGGCAGGGCCTGGCGTCCATGACTCACACCGGCCGCAACCAGCACGGCGACATCGTTGCCACCGCCACCCGCACCTGCCTGATGTGGACCCAGCAGGCGCACTTGGATTCGCTGGAACCCAAGGGGGAAAGCTCCAATGGCTAGCTTCCTGATGGGCCCTTCCCTGCTGTTCTGCCCGGCCGACCGGCCCGAGCGCTACGCCAAGGCGGCACAGCGTGCCGATGCGGTCATCATCGATCTGGAAGACGCTGTGGCTGCCGGGAACAAGGACGCGGCCCGCCGCGCCTTGCTGGATACGCCGCTGGATCCCGCGCGGGTCATCGTGCGCGTGAACCCGGTCGATAGCGAGCACTTCGCCAAGGACCTGGCAGCGCTGGGGCAAACGGCCTACCGCACCGTGATGCTGCCCAAGTGCGAATCGGCGGCGCAGCCGGCCGCGCTGGCAGGCTACGACGTGCTGGCACTGTGCGAAACCGCCAAGGGCATCACCAATGCCTCGGACATTGCCGGGGCGCAGAATGTCGTCGCGCTGATGTGGGGCGCGGAAGACCTGATCGCCTCGCTCGGCGGCACATCCTCGCGCGGCCACGATGGCAGCTACCGCGAGGTGGCACGGTTCGCGCGGTCGCAGGTGCTGCTGCATGCGGTGGCCCAAGGCAAGGCCGCAATTGATTCCGTGTACCTCGATATTCCAGATCTCAAAGGCCTGGGCGAGGAGTCCCGCGATGCCAAGGCCTCGGGATTCGCCGCGAAAGCCTCGATCCACCCGAACCAGATGCCGGTCATTCGCGAGGCGTTCGCACCAACCGAAGCAGAACGGGAACGTGCCCGGCGGATCCTCGACGCCGCGGAGGCGAATCCCGGAGTTTTCGCTTTCGAAGGGCAGATGGTCGATGAGCCGCTGCTGCGCCAGGCCCGGGCCACCTTGGGCAGATAAGCTGTTTCCCGCCATGGGCTACAGTGTGTAGCAATGACCGCCGACAGCTGGCCAACGGAGGTTCAAATGCCTGTCGTGAAGAAACCCGGAGCCGATACCCTGGTGTATTTCTGGTTTGCGGTGGGGTTGGCCGTGCTCGGCATGGTCATCCAGCAAATCGGCGCCGTCATGATGTTCAACGGCTCGCTGGAGCTGAACGTCCTTGAAGTGACCACGCTTCACCTGGTCGCCTGGGGCTGCTATGCCGGATCGGCCATCTTCACCATCGTGGTCATGCACAAGGCCCTGGCCATGCTGATTTATCTCGTGCACCAACGTCGTCCGCTGCCGCCACGCAGGATGCCGGTGATCCGCGATGCCCCGGTGACGGCCCAAACCGCCGAGGCAGCCGCAACAGGCCAAGCCTCCGCTGCCCCATCGTCCATGGCCGATCCGCTGGACCAGGACGAACCGCCTTCCGGGGCCAAGCTAAAAACCTTTCCGCGGCAGGCGCTGGGTGCAGTGCAGCCGCAGGACCGGCACCCTCGCAGCCGGCGCCAGAACCCCAGCAACGGCAACGACCCCGCATAGCGAATAAGCAGAGCCGATCAGGCGCAAAAACTGAGTCTGCCGCGCTTCGCCATGCACAGCTAATCCCGGCGAGGCAAGGCGCTCCACCTGTTTCGGACATCAATATTTGTTCTTCGCACGTCACGAACTCCAACGCCTGTTAGCGCCGGTGCAATTCTTAAAGCAACACCCAGAAGGAGCATGCGATTGAACTCCCCGAAGCCATTGCGGATCCATCGAGCCTGGCTGGTCGCCATCGTGACCACGCTGGCGCTAGTCGCCACGGCGGCGTTCCGCTCGACCACCGGCGCGTTCTTTGAACCACTTGAATCCGAATTCGGCTGGCTCCGCTCCCAGTTATCGACCGCGGTGACCATCAACCTGGTGGTCTACGGCCTGGCAGCTCCTTTCGCCGCGACTTTGCTGGAACGGTATTCCATGCGCAAGGTGGCTGCCATCGCTCTGGCATTGGTGGCCTCCGGAGCCGGATTGTCCGTGTTCATCAGCCAGATCTGGCAGTTGTGGGCGCTCTGGGGTGTGCTGGTTGGACTGGGCACCGGGGCGATGGCGTTGGTTTTCGGTTCTGTGGTTGCCAACCGCTGGTTCTGCGAACGGCGCGGCCTGGTGATGGGCATCTTCTCCGGCGCGAATGCCGCCGGCCAGCTGGTGTTCCTGCCAAGCATTGTGCTGATCATCGAGCAGTACTCATGGAGGGCCGCGGCTCTGGTTGTTGCGGTCTTCGCGGTGCTGATCATCCCGTTGCTGCGCTGGCCCTTCGCCAATTCCCCTGCCGAAGCCGGTGTACTGCCTTACGGCGGGGCCGGAGCTGCAGCCGCGCCGGCATCCGGAACGCAGCAGGGTTCGATGGCTGCCGCGACTCTCAAGGCCCTGTTCGCGGCCTCACGCTACCCGGCATTCTGGGTCTTGGCGATGACCTTCTGGATCTGCGGATGGTCTACCAACGGGCTGGTGCAGACGCACTTCATCCCTGCGGCGCACGACCATGGCATGCCGGCAACGACCGCTTCCGGGTTGCTGGCGCTGGTTGGCATTTTCGATATCTTCGGCACGGTGTTCTCCGGGTGGCTGACCGACCGTGTACGCCCGTGGCTGCTGCTTGCGGTGTACTACGCGTTGCGCGGACTGTCCCTGATGTTCCTGCACTCGCTGATGGGTCCAACCGTCGAGCCGCTGATGTGGATCTTCATTGTCTTCTACGGTTTGGACTGGGTGGCCACCGTGCCTCCTACCGTGATGCTCTGCCGCCAGTACTTCGGTCCGGTTAGAGCCACCGTGGTCTTCGGCTGGGTCTTCGCCTTCCACATGATCGGCGCAGGCGCCGGCTCGCTGACCGCAGGGCTGTCGCGGGAAACCACCGGCAGCTACCTGGCCGCGTGGATTACCGCTGCAGTGCTGTGCCTTGCGGCAGCCGTCAGCCTGCTGTTCTTGCCGCGCATGCGCAAAGCCTACGAGCATCCTCAGCTCGAGAAAGTTGGGGTGTAGCCCGAATCAGCACCAGCAGCTCTCACGGCTTAACGGAAAACCTCGCAGAACAGATCATTGCTGATCGCTCTGCGAGGTTTTGCTTTTCGTGCTTAGACGAGCGCTACGTCCTTGGAAGGAACGTGGAGCTCCTTGTTGCCGTAGTGCACCGAGAAGAACCAGCCGATACCGGTCACGATATGGATCAGGGACAGGCCCACAGCGGTAGCGGCATCTGCTGCGTTCATGATCGGGAAAACGATCGAGACTACCGCGATGAGCAAGCCAGCCCACTGCGCGATCTTGCAAATGCCCTTGTTTGCCCGTCCGATCAGGAAGACCACCAGGCCGAAGAACAGAATCGGGATCAACGTGAACTGCAACAGGTGGTCAAAGGCGACAACATCAGTTGAATTAGGACCAATCCGGCGGGATGCCCCAGCGGCGCCAGACAGGAAGAAAATGATGACATTCAGGTAGCTGGTACCCAGCGCACCGATAATCACCTGAATGAAATTGAATGGGCTATTGGGTTGTCCCTGAGACGTCATGGCACTCCTAGAATTGTTGATAGTTCGCAACTATTCTATTCCCGAGTGCCTGTGCCACGGCTCTCAGGAGCCCGTGAGAACCGCGACACTTAGCAGGGCTATAGGTTTTCCAGGGCCGCGATCTCGTTGAACTTCCTATTCGAGTAGTTCACCGCGATATACCAAGACGCTGCAACAACCAGGTGCATAATCGCCAGGGTCAGCGCGGTCCCCCAGTCCTCGGCGAAGAACCACTGCACCACCGCTGAGGTCAAGACGGCGGCAACGCCGACCCACTGGGCGATGCGGCAGAAGCCCGGCTTGGCCCGGCCGATCAAGAAGGTCAGGAAGCCGAGAATGAGAATGGGCAGGGCAGTGAATCGCACGATGTGGATGAAATCCAGGTTCCGGAATAAGCCTCCGGAGTACTCCATGGATGCGCCGATAACCCTGGCAACAAAATAGGCCAAGGTGCTAAGCCCCATGGCTCCGAAAGCCGCAATAACCACCTGGGCGAAATTGAACGGCATCTTGAATCTAGCGTCAGCCTGCATCGCGAATCATCCCATTTTACAGCGAATTCGAGCTGGACCGGTATTTTCACTGTACGCGTATTCCCGCCCGTTGGACCCCGAACTCCGGAACATTCAAGATCGGGCCCCGCATTAGCCGATGGCGGTTTCCGCTGGCCTCCCGCGCCATGGCCCGGACCGCGACAGGGTGACGCCCCTCGGCAACACAAGCCGTTGCAGCCGCGGGCACCCTTCGTCGCTTCACTTGGCCATTTTCCGGTCCACAATCGGGAAACCGGAGTAGACTGGAATTGGATCTAACTTCCGTAGAAATGCCGTCATCGGAAGCACTTCCTACCGGCGTAGAGCTTTTGTGCCCTCCTCATTGCCGAGGACGGCGTTCAGATTAACGCAGCAGTGTTGAACCGGGATCTTTATCGAGGCGGCTCGAATTAACTGCCCGTTTCCTTGCGCTTCTTCCATTTGCCCGATAAGGGTTGCCCGCCAGGAACGAATCACAGTTTTGCTCCAGCAGCCCACAGACCGGTTCGGTCCGCTAGTGGCGAATCATGCAACCAGCACAGCCGGACAATACCTTTGAAGCCGACAGTGCAAAACGGCAGTACGCGCACAACTGCCGCGGTCCCCGCGATGCCCAACTCAAGAAATGGTACGGCGTTTCCCGTGGAACCGGCCTTGAACTGCAGCACCGAGGGCAGAGCACGGCAATAAAAACGACTATGCAGCAACGGAGGGAATGTCATGAACAAGCCGAACAGCTGTCCGAGGTGCTACAGAAATACCTTGGTTGAAACAGAAACCCGTCGATTCGTCGATGATCAAAACCAGCTCAAGAGATGGGACAACGAAGGCGGCCACGAAGCTGGCCAGCGCCAGGACATGCTGGTAACGATGCGTGAAGTGCTCTGGACCTGCACCTCATGCGGATGGCGCAAGGTTGCCTACAGTTCGCAAGAACCACTACAGGGACCAGAGCGCCGCGTGGACATCTTGCCTGCTACGGGCCAAGCAACCCTACGGCAGGCCTAGCTGAGCTGGCGCCAGGCGCTGCTGCCCACGGCAGAGCACCCTGGTCGCCGGCATGGAACGGACATGGAAAGGAAAAGCCATGATGGACTTCTCCCGCACTCTTGGCAAGAAGCACCAGCCGCTGAAGATAGGCCCGGTGCTCATGAACTCTCTGCCGGGAACTTTGCTCAGCGACAAGGCGCCCGGCGCGTACCGGGTTACCGCCGTTTTCAACCGCCAGCCCGCAGCCGAGGAAACAGAGTTCTTGACCAGCGATTTCATGCGCGGCCAACTCGATGCCGCCGGCTACCCTGATGCCGTTCTGAGCGCAGCTAACCGAAGATTGGAAATTTCCAACACCTCCCTGGAACAACTGCGTGACGGATTGGCAGCATTAATTGCCCGGGAGATGGCTCTCGCCGGAAAGAAGTTCGAGGCTGATAGGGACGAAAGAAATTCCCAGTTCCACAAGGATATCGATGCGGAGTCACAGCGTTATGCAGCGGTGCAAAAGCTCGCGGAATCGGTAGCATTCAGCTCCGCGGAGATTCTCGAGCTCCATGGGCCCTGACCCTTCGGTAAATCCGGGTCCCAGCACCGGTACAGCTAGAGCGCCTGGACTGGCTGCACCGGCCCGGGCATTCGCAATAGGGCCGGAACAGCACTCGCACCGCGCCTGCAACTCCTCTGGCCGCTACTGCCGCAGCCTCGATAAACCTGCGCCTGGCGAGCACCCGGAACTAGGCGCCGAGCACAAGGATGATCGCGCAAGCGCCTAGAGCCAGCAGCACCGCTGTTGTCAGCAGCACGGCGAGAACATCCGCGCTGACGCGTTCAGCCTTCACGCCTTGCGCCATTTTCCGGTACCGGGCACGCTGCGAGAGCAGAATCCCGAATGCCATCGAGGAAGATATCGCAATCAGCAGGATCACGGCCAGGCCATAGTGCGGAAGCCAGCGCAGGAAGACCGCGGAAACCACGAGAAATGAAACCATTGTCCGGTTCCACGCGAAGACGGTGCGCTCTGGCTGCAACCCCGGGTCGCTGATCTCGATGGGCTCTTTCATCACGAGCTGAGGGACCCGAAAATCATGGCGATCGCCGCCAGTGAGGCCACCACGGCACCGAATGCCAGCAGCGGGACAATGGCGGGAATCGGCAACGGCCTGCCGGTGCGCATGCTGCGTTCCACGCGGACCCAGCGCACGGCTGCACCGGCAGCAATCAGGATGCCGACGCCGATCACCAGCACCGCCAGCCAGGTGCGAACTGGCGACGGGAAGGCCTCTGCGGCGAATGCCTCCAGCGCTGTGCCGCCCGCGAGGAAGGCTAGCGAAGTTCGAATCCAGGCCAAGAAGGTGCGCTCGTTGGCCAGCGTGAAGCGCGGGTCAGGCTCACTGCCCCGTGGCAATATCCAGCGTGAAAGCCGGCTGCGATCTTGCTCGGACATGACCCTCCTTGGTTTGCGTCGATGCTATGAGCATACCCAACCTATTATCGGCTAAACCTATTTAGTTGGTTGATAAAAACAGTTTTACGAATGTGATCCAGCGCATAAGAATTGAATGCAGCACTTGAACCAAAGAAAGGGCGCATTCCATGGCCTCCACCAATCTCAATCCCCACGTCGTTACGCTGGGCACCGCCGGCGGACCCCGCTGGTGGACTGGCGAGAACGCCGGCAAGCGGGCGGGAATTTCCACCGCCGTAGTCGTGGGCGAAAGCGTCTACCTGGTGGATGCCGGAACCGGCGTGGGCAACCAGCTGATTAAAGCCGGCTTCACCCCTGCGAACCTTCGCGGCATCTTCCTCACGCACTTGCACTCCGATCACACCATCGACCTGGCTTCGCTGGCCATCTTCGGAATGTTCACCCTGCCAGCGGGCAAGGCTCCGATTTCCATCATCGGCCCCGGCGACCGCGGCGCCCTGCCACCTGCCTCCCCGCGCGCAGTGACCGCCCCGCAGCCGCTCTACCCGCAGAACGCGACTCCGGGAACCGCCTCGATGTTCGACCACCTGATGCAGGCCTACGCCACGGACTTGAACGACCGCGTGATCGACGCCCTGCGTCCCTCCCCGCTGGACCACTTCATCGCCTCGGACATCGAGATTCCGGCCGGCACCGGGTACCACCCCAACGAGAACCCGACGCCGAAGGGGTTCACGCCGTTCGAGATCTACCGCGACGAGCTGGTCACGGTGACTGCAACACTGGTCAAGCACCCGCCGATCGCTCCGGCCTTCGCCTTCCGCTTCGATACCGCAGAAGGCTCGGTGGCCATTTCCGGAGACACCGCGCCCTGCCAGAACCTGGTGGCCCTGGCGAAGGATACCGACCTGCTGCTTCATGAGGCCATCGACTTCGACTGGGTGCAACGCGCCTACGGTTCGGTTGGCACCTTGGAAGCCCAGGCTTCGATGGACCACCACCGCGCCTCGCACACCTCGCCGGAGCAGGCGATCGAGATCGCGCACGAGGCCGGGGCGCGCACTCTGGCCCTGCACCATCTGGTCCCCGGAACTACGCCTTTGCAGGTCTGGGAAGCCCACGCCGCGAAATTCTCCGGCAACTACCTAGTGCCCAACGATCTGGACACGATATCCTTTTCCCGCGTCAACAGTGAAATGGCGGCAGTACGATGAGCAGCACCCTGAATAATGGCAACGGCGTGGAGGCACAAGCGTTGGTTCCCTCGCTGAAATCCCCGCAGATGCGCCGGATCCTGGCTTCCAGCTTCATCGGCAGCGCAATCGAATTCTACGATTTCATCCTCTACGCCACCGCGGCCTCGCTGGTCTTCAACAAGGTCTTCTTCGTTGGCCTGACCCCGGGCGTAGCCATCTTCGCTTCCTTTGCCACCTTGGCCGTGGGATATCTGGCCCGACCGCTGGGCGGCATCGTGTTCGGCCACTTCGGCGACAAGATCGGCCGCAAGGGCGTGCTGATCACCTCGATGGCGATGATGGGCGGTGCCTCGACACTGATCGGCCTGCTTCCTCCCACCGCGCAGATCGGCATGCTGGCCCCGATCGCGCTGATCATCTTGCGCATCGTCCAGGGCCTGGCCGTGGGCGGCGAATGGGGCGGGGCCATGCTGATGGCACTGGAGCACGCGCCGAAGGAGCGCCGCGGCTTCGCGGCGAGCTTCGCGAACATGGGCGGCCCGGCCGGCGCCGTGATGGCCACGTTGGCAGTCTCGGCCGTCTCGCTCATGCCCAATGAGCAGTTCCTGGCCTGGGGCTGGCGCATTCCGTTCCTGATCAGCATCGCGCTGGTGGGCATCGGGCTGGTCATCCGGCTGAAGGTCACCGAGTCCCCGCTGTTCCTCGCGTTGGAAAACAAGGCAGAAGAGCGCAAGACCCCCTTCATGGAGGTCATCACCAAGTACCCGAAGTCCGTCATCCGCGGAACCCTGGTGGGCATGAGCTCCTACACGGTGCAGGGCCTGATGACCGTCTGGGCCATCTCCTACGTGGTCGAGGAAGTCGGCATGGACCGCACTGCGGTGCTGAACATCAAGGCCATTGGCGCCGCGTTGACCGTGGTGGGCATCTGGGTTTCATCGCGCTATTCAGACAAGCTGGGCCGCCGCCCGGTCATGATGGTCGGCATCCTCGCCGGCGCCGTGGCCGCCCTGCCGATCATGTGGATGCTGGAACTGGGCCAGCTGTGGCTGTTCGCCATCGCGCTGTTCGTGGCCAACGGCATCATCCAGGCCTTCATCTTCGGGCCGTTCGGCGCGTTCACCGCGGAGCTGTTCCCAACCCGCATCCGCTACACCGGCGCTTCGCTGGTCTACCAGCTCTCCTCCACCGTGGGCGCGGGTTTCACCCCGATGATCATTGCAGGCCTGGTGCTGCTGGGCGGCGGATCGCTGTGGATCGCCGGAGCCGTTTGGGCCGCCGCATTCATCGTCGCCGCCCTGGCCATGCGCGGCATCAAGGAAGGCCGCGACGCCGACCTCGAGGCCGAGGAAATGAGCCACTAGCCTCCCGACTGGCTGGAGCGCAGGCCGGTTGGAACCTACGGGTTCTAACCGGCCTTGCGCTCTTTCTCGGCTCCGGCTTCCTCGCAGAAATCCAAGAACGCGCGCAGCCGCAAGCTAGGGCGGTCCGAAGCGGTGTAGGCCACGCAGATATCGCTCACGCCAACCTCGCCCTCGATCTCCAATACCGACAGCGGCAAGCCGTCGTAGCTCAGGTTGACCGGCGGGCGCTGCACCAGAACGGTATAGCCCAAACCCCGAGCCACCATCCCGCGCACCGCCTCGAAGCTCTGCGAACTCCACCGCACCTTGGGGTCCAAGCCCGACATGCGAAGATTCACCAGCTGGTTATCGCGCACCGTGGGGATGTCCAGGGAGACGAAGTCGTCGTCGGCCAGTTCGCTCAAGGCGACGGAGGTGCGATCGGCCAGCCGGTGATTGCCTCCCACCAGCACATAGGGCCGGCCCGACATCACCGTACGCGAAGAGACCTGCGGCAGCAGGTGGCGGGTATGGGTGAGCACCGCATCCAGGTGGCCCTTGAGCATACGCTCCTGCAGGTCGGCCCCGTCCCCCTCCACGAGGGTGACCTGCAAGTCCGGGTGCACATTGGTGAAGCGTTCGCAGATCACCGGGATCCAGAAAGCGGCCAGCGAGGAATAGCAGCCGATCACCAAAGGGCCGGAGAGCTTGGTCTGGCGTTCGACAATCTGGTCCTGCACTTCTTCGGCATGGCGCACCAGGGCCCGCGAGTCCAGCAGGAAGTCGGTGCCGACAGCCGTGAGCACCACGCCGCGGGCACGTCTGCGCACCAGCAGCTGCGAGCCGACGGCGCGTTCCAGCTCGTCCATGGACTGGGACATGGCTGCCTGGGAAATATGGCACTGCTTCGCTGCGGCGGAGATGGAGCCGAGTTCAGCGACGGCGACGAAGTACTGCAGCTGGCGCAGGGTGTAGTTGATCACCCGCCCAGTCTAGCCAGCGGGCAGCGGACCGCTGCCAACTAGAAAATGTTATGAGGCGAATAATCTATTATTCCTTGACTACTTCATTGCCTCCGCGGATGATGGCATCAGCTTGCCGATGAAATAACCCGTCTACAGGAGACAGATGAAGCCAGTGATGAAGACCGGAATGCATGCAGTGGCGCTTGGAACTGCTGGCGGCCCGCTATTGAGGCCGGATCCAGGAACCGGTCACCGTCGCGGAATTTCTACCGCGATCGTTGTGGACGGCCACGCTTACTTGGTGGATTGCGGCCATGGCGTCGGTTTGGGCCTGGCTGAGATCGGGATTCACCCCACTGCCCTGCGCGGAATTTTCATTACCCATCAGCATTCAGACCACGTCATTGACCTGAATTCCGTCATGGTCCTGGGCGGCCTTGGGTTCCGCGGCACCGAGGGTCGGCAGGTTCCTGTTTTCGGACCGGGTGATCGAGGAGTGCTGCCCTCGATGCAGACAGCGGCCGAAGAGCCGGAAGCCATATTTCCGCAGTCGCCCACACCCGGGACCAACGCCATGGTCAACTTGCTGCTGCGCGCCCATGCGACAGATCTCAACGATCGCCGACGGGATTCGGCGGCACCTGATATTTCGGATATTTTCCATGGCGTAGATATCGAGATTCCCGCCGGCACAGGCTTCCACCCCAACCACAGCAACCATCCGGACATGGCGCCTTTTGAAATATACGCTGATCGGCATGTAAAAATTAGCGCTATCCTGGTCCAGCACCAACCTATCGCTCCGGCATTCGCATTCCGCTTTGATTCGAGATATGGATCGGTCGTGGTTTCCGGCGATACAGCGCCAAGCGCAAATCTTGCGCGCCTGTCCAAAGGCTGCGACTTGCTGTTCCATGAAGCTATTGATCTGGAGGCCATGGCTCGTAGCTACCCGCATGCTTCATCCTCCGAACTGGAAGCGAGCATGGGACATCATCAGCGCGCGCACACCACCGCAGAAGACGCAGGTCGAATCGCCCAGCGGGCTGGAGCACGGAACTTGGCGCTGCATCATTTGGTTCCCGCTGGATCTGGAATGGAAGTTTGGCAGCGGGCTTCGAAACAGTTTTCTGGCGGCCTCTTCGTGCCCCGCGACTTGGATATCTTCCATATCGCAAGTGGCACGGTTACCCAGGTGCGCTAGGGCCAAGGCCGGCAGCTATCCGTCAGGCGACTGGAACGATGGTCGATCAATTGCCCCGGGCCGACGACCACGGGCCCAGCATCGGCAAAGAATGCTGGACCCGCAAGACCATGGAATCTACTTTGATGCACCAATCGCCCACACGCGCGGAAGCTCGGTGCCATTGACCGCCAGGTCGCCAATCAACCGCGCCTTGAACACCCAGGGGTTGTGGTTGCCGGCGGTACGGGCATTGCGCCAGTGCCGGTCCAGGTTCTTGGTAACGCTCGTGGCGCTGGCGGCCAGCGCATCGAAAGCGTGGGTGATTGCGTTGAGGACCAATGGCGTGAGCACCACCTGCGCCTGGGCGCTGGCCAGCTCTGCCGCATCGTTGGCTGCTTCGTCCTCTTCCCCGGTCACCTCGCCGGTGTGCAGCGCCTGCGCAGTTTCATAGGCTCCCTGCAATGCCGTCGACACTCGTTCCACCGTTGCCGCGGCAGCGAAGGCCGCCGCGGAGACCTCGCCGATCACCTGCAGCAGCTGCGGGTCTTCGGCCGCCAGATTGGCCGCGGCATGGCTGAAGGTCCGCTTGCGCGCCTTCAGCTCGGCGGCGAAGTCGCGCTCGGCTGCTTTGGCGGAGCCGGCCAGAACAGCGAGCAGCACCTGCTGGTAGAAAGCTGTCTGGTACTTGAAACGCGTATCGAAGTCGATGAGGTCTTCTTCGGCGACAATCGCATCGGTGAAGGTGGAGGTGCCGGTACCCGTGGTGCGCTGGCCGAAGCCATCCCAGTCATCGGCCAGCTCGACGCCGGGCTGGTGGCGGTTGACTGCGGCGATCACGCGCTTTCCGGTGTCGGTGCGCTCTGCGTAGGTATCGAGCCAGTCGGCGAAGATCGAGCCGGTGGAGTAGTACTTGGTGCCGTTGAGCTTGAATCTTCCCTCGCCGTCCGGGGTGACCTTGGTGATCACGTCCCCGACCTTGACGGTGCCGACCTCGGTCCAGGAGTTGCCCACCAGTTCTCCCGCCACGAAGCGGGCCAGCCACTTGTCGCGCCCCTGACCGGGGGCCGCAACCAGACGGTCCTCGACGAAGGCGAAGTGAGCGCGCAGCGCTTGGGCAATATTGGAATCCGCCGCCGCGAGATCCACGAAGAGCTCGAAGAGTTCGGGCAGCGTAGCACCGGCACCCCCGTGCGATTCCGGGACCCGAACCGCGCCAAAGCCGGCAGCGGCCAGGTCCGCGACCTGCTGGTAGGGCAATTCGCCGGTGCGGTCGCGTTCAGCTGCACCCTGCGCAATGCGCGCGAAGAGCGGTGCGAAGCGGTTTTTGAGGCCTGCGAGTCGATTGCCAGTTGCAAGTACAGTCATCGTTCAGTCCAATCCGGGAGAAGTTTTCTTAGGTGTACAGCGAGAGCGGCTGGGACTCTCCGCGCAGGAAGTAGGCGCCGACCTCGATCTTCTTGTAGTCCACTGGGTCGTGCAGCGAATGGGTGCGCACATTGCGCCAGTACAGGTCCAGGCCCACCGAGTTCGCAGTCGAAGATGAACCGGTCACCTCGAAGATCCGGTTCGCCACATCCACTCCCACCTCAGTGGAGACCACCTTGGCTTCAGCAATTTCCACGGCCAACGCCGCTCGTTCGGGCTGGGTGACTTCCCCGGCCTTCGAGAGCAGGGCATCGAATTTCCGGCCCAGCTTCTCGGTCAGCGCCGCCACTGCTGCAGTGCGGGCTTTGAGCTCTCCGACGGTGCGCTGGAAGATCGGGTCCTGCGAGTAGGTCTCTGCCTGCGAGAACAGCCAGGCGTTCTTGCGGCCCAGCAAGATCTGCTTGCCGCGCTCCAGTGCTCCCTGGGCGATGCCCAGGTAGAAGTTGGCGAAGGCCAGCTGGATACCGGGGGTAAGCAGGGTGGAGACCGGTTCATCGGTGACGAATCCCAGCAAGTCCCCTGCTTCGAGCCGCACGTTGTGGAACTTCAAGGAATTCGACGCGCTCAGCCGCTGTCCCAGGTAGTCCCAGTCGTCAACGATTTCCAAGCCATCGATATCGCGTGACAGAACCAACGCGAGAATCTGCCCGTCGTATTCTCCGCCCTGGACCAGCGCGTTGATGACGATGACCTCGCCAACACCGGAACCCGTGGAGAATCGCTTGGCTCCATTCAGTCGGTAGCCGTCCCCTTCGGCGCTCAGCGTCAAATCCGGATCAACTGGATTCACCGAATCGCCCCAGAGCCAGCCACCTTCCACGGTGCGCTGCCACCATGCCCCTTGCGCTTCTGCTGGGGCGTAGAACGCAATGCCGGACTGGTTGATGTAGTGGTAAGCCAGCAACTGCGAGATGGAGCCATCGGCTGCGGCCAGTATGCGGACCGCTTCGAAAGCCGTTTCCCAATGGGCTCCGGCTCCGCCGAATTCTGCAGGCACCAAGAGATTGAGCAACCCGGCTTCGCGCAGCAGCTGCACTTCGGCGAAAGGCTGGGCGTTCTTTCGGTCGCGTTCGAGCGCGTCAGCCGCCAGCTTGTCAGCTACTTGCTGGGCGACGTCGCGCCAATGAGCCAGTTCAGCTTCATCAGCAGTGCCGGTGTAGGGCACGCGCGGCAATTGGGTATCCAGTACAGTCATCTTCGTTCTCCTCTTGGGCTATGGATTCCGAAGGATGCAGAAAATCTGCGGATCCATCGAACCTGGCGTTAGCACTACCTGCGGAGTGCAGGCTTGCTGCGGCGTCTCGGAGCCAGGTCTCTCAGCCGCTCTGGATGGGTTGTTCTCCATCAGTGAAGCACCGACGGCCTCCGCTTGGCAGGGAAGATGTCATAGGACGGAACATCGTCATGAATCGACATTTTCGAGGCCTTCACAGGGGCCTCAGTGGCCGTCATATTTCCTCATGTGTCACCGGGCGCCTAGTACAGCTTCAGGTGTTTGGCTCGCTTGGGATTCCGCTGCCGAGGCCTTTCCCGCATAAGCCCCGCGATAGGCGGCTGCCGGGTGATCGTCAGCCACTCGCGTCGTGCCGGGACCCGCCAGATATTCGCGCAGGGTGTTGCCTTCGTATCCTGCCCAAGTTCTTCCGCGCTTCCGCAACTCGGGAACCACCAGATCGGTGAACTGCTCGAAGGAACCTGGGGTGATGGCATAGGCCAAGTTGATCCCGTCCAATCCTGATTCATCCACCCAACGCTCGATTTCGTCCGCCACGGTTTCCGGCGAACCGACGAGCACCGGTCCGATGCCGCCAACTCCGAGGTAGTCGGCGATGGCATTCGGGGTCCACTTCTGCTGCGGATTCGCTGTAGTGAAAATCGATACCGCCGATCGCGCCGCGTTGGTTTCCAGATATTGCAGCTCCTCATCCGGCGCGTACTGGCTCAGGTCCAAGCCCGACCACCCGCCATAGAATGCCATGGCACCTTCGCGCGAGGCATAGGACTGGTATTCGCGGTAGAGCTTCTGCGCCTGCGCGTCTGAATCAGCCACCACAGTGGTCATCAGCGCATAGATTTTGGCGGCGTCCCGGGGCCGACCCACCAGTTCGAACTCATCGCGGATCGCATCGGTCTGGCGGCGGGTGACCGCGGTATTGATCGAATTCAGGAAGATGCCCTCGGCATGCTGCGCGCCAAAGCGCCGGCCGCGCGAAGAAGCGCCCGCTTGGAAGATCGCCGGGGTGCGCTGGATGGAAGGCTCGGAAAGATGGATGCCCGGCACGTTGAAGTACTGGCCGTGATGGTTAATCGGATGCACCTTGGAAGGGTCGGTGTAGACGCCACGTTCGCGGTCCTTGAGAACCGCGTCTTCCTCCCATGATCCCTCCCAGAGCTTGTAGACCACGTCCATGAATTCATCGGCAATGTCGTAGCGGGCGTCGTGATCCAGCTGCCTGGCCATGCCCAGATTGCGGGCCGCCGACTCCAAGTAGCTAGTCACCACGTTCCAACCGATGCGCCCGCGGGTGAGGTGGTCCAGCGAGGAGAACTTCCGGGCCAGCGCGTAGGGTCGCTCATAGGTCAGCGCGCTGGTCACCGCGAAACCGAGATTCTTCGTGGCCGCGGCCATGGCGGAAACCTGCATGAAGGGATCGTTCAGTGGCACCTGGTCGGCATCGAGCAAGGCTGGACCGCTGGAATTCTGGTACACGTCATAGATGCCAAGTACATCGGCGAGGAACAGGGCATCAAAGCCACCGCGCTCCAGGGTCTTGGCCAGATCCACCCAGTATTCAAGGGTGTTGTATTCGTCGGCTCGATTCTGCGGGTGCCGCCACAGCCCAGGGCTCTGGTGGCTGACGCAGGTCATGTCAAAGGCGTTAAGGTGGATGCGCTTGCCCATTATTTTCTGTTTCCCTTCGCGGTGTTCGTCAGTGCCTGATGCTTGGTCGTGCGCAATAGCGCGAAGATGCCGGTGGCCGGCCGACTCTTGGCCCTCCCGAGCACCACGGCGGCGAGCAGGATGGACAGGAGAACCAGCCCTCGGGCCAGGTCTTGCCAGAAGAAGGACAGGCCAATCAGGTTCAGCCCGTTATCCAGCAGGCCAAAAATCACCACGCCGATCAGCGTTCCGCCCACGGACACTCGCCCGTAGCGGCTGATGGTTGCCCCGATGAAGACCGCGCCAATGGCATCCATCAGATAGGCCTGTCCGCTGCCCGGGACATATCCGTTGGAGCGTGCTGCCAGCACCACTCCGGCGAATCCGGCGATCACCGCGCACAACAGGTAGGCGCTGGCGATCAGCGCATTGGTCCGCAGGCCAGATATTCTTGCGGCGCTCGGCTGTTCGCCGGCCATGGTCAGCTTCCGCCCGTAGCGGGTGATGCCAAGCAGCAGGGCCACCACCAGGGAGATGGAGACCGCGTTGACGATGGCGGCGTCAATGCCCAGGAAGTATCCGCGCCCGATCACGGCAAAACCGTCCGGCACCAGGGGCGCCGACAGGTAGATCGGTGCGCCGCCGCCGGTGAGCAGCTGCTGCACGCTGGTGCCGGCAAACCACACGCTCAGCGTAGCCAGGAAAGCCGGGATTCGCAGGATCACGATCAGCAGCGCATTCACCGCTCCCACCGCCAAGGCGCAAAGCAGCCCGCCGACCACGGCCACCCACGCACGGTAGCCGTCATGGATCAGCCAAGCGCTGGCCAAGGCTCCCAGATCCAGGGCCACGCCAATCGACAGGTCGATGCCTCCGGCGCGCACCACCAGGGTCAACCCGATGGCGGCCAAGGCGAGCAAAGCCACCTGCCCCAGGATTCCGAAGAGGTTTCCCACGGTGAAAAACACCGGGCTGAGCACCGAGAACACGATGAGGATCAGGGCCAACGTACCCGGAGCCACCAGCCTCGATGCTTGAAGCGTGCCGCGTTTCTTTCCGCTGTAGGCTGCGACCGGTCCGGGGCTCGGCTCCACGGGTGCGGCCAGGGTTTCAATGGTGCTCATCGGTTCTTCCTTCCGCGCAGGGTCACGCTGGCCAAGACCAGCAGGATCAGCAGGCCCTTGGCAGCACCCACCCACTGGCTGGCCACGCCCAGCAGCGTCAATCCGTTATCCAGGGCGGCCACAAATACCGCGGCCAGAACGGTGCCGACCACACTGACCAGCCGCCTGCGCGAAAAGATCATGGACATGTAGGCCACCAGGATGATGTCCAGGAGAATTTGGGTTCCGATGCCTGGAACGGCGGCCGAAAGCCTTGCCACCAGCAGCGTTCCGGCCAGGCCAGCCAACGCCGAGCTGAGCACATAGCTAGCTAGCCGGTATCGGCGCGGGTCAAGTCCCGCCACCTGCGCGGCGGTCGGATTCTGGCCAACCGCATAGGAATTCACTCCCCAGCTGGTTTTGCCATATACCCACCACACCGCTGCCCCGATGAGCGCCATAAGCCAGGCCACCAATGGGATGCCGAAGAGCACGCTGCCCCGCGCCGCTTCGAAGAAGCCACCGGTAACGGCGATCTTCAAGTTCTGGCTGAAGACCAGTTCCAGCGAAGCGGCCACCCCCATGGTGGCCAAGGTGGCCAGCAGCGGACGCAGGCCAAAGGTGACCGAGAGGCCATTGACGACGCCGATCGCGGTGGCAACGAGGACCCCGTAGAGCACCGCGACCATGCCCGGGGTTCCGGCAGCCGCGGCCAGCGCGGTCACCGTTCCGGCTAGTCCTGCCACCGCGCCGGTGGACAGGTCGATGCCTCCGTTGAGCACGTCGTCGCCGCCAGCGATGATCACAATGGCCAGCCCCACCCCGGCAATGCCGAAGACCGACGCTTGGGTCAGGATGGTGGCGATATTCGAAGCCGTCAAGAAAAATGGGGAACCGAAGGCAAAGAGCAGCAGCACCGCGGTGATGCCGGCGTAGCCGATCCAGGCCGCCAATCTCGGCTTCGTGCGGGACGCGCCAGGCGCAGGTGCTTCGTCGACCGGAACAAGGGTGGCGCTCATGCTTTGACCTCTTCGCGTGATGTTCCGGCGGTTTGGCCGCTGGATGCCAAGTGAAGAATTCTTTCCGTACTCGCCTCGCTCGACGGCAGTTCGGCGATGATCCGACCGCGATAGAGCACCAGCACTCGATCGGCCAGTCCCACTACTTCTTCCAGGTCAACGCTGACCAACAGCGCGGCGGCTCCCTGCTGGACCAACTGGGAAATCTGCGCGTAGATATGCGCACGGCTTCCCACGTCGACGCCCGAGGTGGGTTGGTCAAAGACGAGCGCGTCCGATCCCTTGGCCAACCAGCGGGCCAATACCGCTTTCTGCTGGTTGCCGCCGGACAAACCCGAAGCCACGGCTTCTGGATTCGCCGGACGGATATCCAGGCGCTGCACCAGTTCGCTGGCTGTGTCCCGCTCTTTGCGCGCATTCAACAAGCCCAGGCGGCGGCCAAGCTTTCGCAGGCTGGCCGCTGCAATATTTTCGCGCACGGTGTTGCGCAGGAAGATGCCATCTGAATGCCGGTTCGACGGGACGTAGGCGCCTGCCCGGGCGGCAAAGTCCGCCGCAGATGCCACCGGCCGGCCGTGCAGCAGCGCCGAGCCGGTATGCGCACGATTGCCGGTGGCCGCGTCGGCGAGCACCTCAATCCCCGATCCCACCAATCCGGTGACGGCCACGATTTCTCCGGGCGCCACCGAGATATTGATGCCGCTCAATGTTCCGGCCACCGAGAGGTCCACCAGTTCAAGGGCAGGCTCGCCCTGAACGGCGGGCGGCTCGCGCCTCTGGTGCGAGAACTCGTTAACCTGGTTGCCCAGCATCAAGCCGATGACATCTTCGATACTGTCACCGTCCGCGAAACTGGCGTCACCGGCATTTCTGCCGTTGCGCAGCACCGTAATCCGGTCGGTGATCTGCCGCAGTTCCTGGAGATAATGCGAGATGAAAATGATCCCTACCCCGCGGTCCCGCAGATGCCGGATCGTGCCGAAGAGCTGTTCAACTTCATCATTGGCCAACGGTGCCGTCGGCTCATCGAGAATCAGCACCTTGGGTTCGGCCAGTACGGCACGGGCAATCTGGATCAGCTGCTGCTGGGCAACGCTGAGCTCATCAACGAAGGCACCGGTGTCCAGCTCCTGGCCGGTGGTTCGCAAAATATCCGCCCGGGCTGCTGCCTGCGCGGTGCGCTCGTGGCGCCAGAGCCCACGACTCTTCGCGGTGCCCAGGTACAGCTGTTCGGCGACGGTCAAGCGGCCGGCCAGATGGCGGTCCTGGTGAATCACTTCAATGCCTAGCGCTTCGGCATCGGCAGGCCGGCGAATTTGCACCGGCTGGCCGGCAAGTTCGATCTGCCCCGAGTCCAGGGTGTACAGCCCGGTGAGTATCTTGATCAGGGTGGATTTTCCAGCTCCGTTTTCGCCCACTAGGCCCAGAACCTCTCCGGCCCGAAGCTGCAGGTGCACATGGTCGAGCACGGCGACCGTGCCAAAGGACTTGTTGATGGCGGCCATGCTCAGCAGTTCCTTAGATTCCGTTGTCATGGCGCACCTGATTCACGTTGTCCTTGTCGACAAAAATCGGCTCGGCATAGCTGGTGCTCGGAACCAGATCGGTTTGCCCATCGAGGAACAGGGCGATATTAGTGGCCGAGGCAGCGGCAATCTGCTTGGTGGGCTGAGCGACGGTGAACTGGTATGAACTGTCCGGGTTCGCTATCAAATCCAGGGCCCCGGGCTCTGCGTCCACTCCATACAGCTTGATGTCGCCACCAGTGGGATCGATGGCCTGCGCGGCACCGATCAGCGGCATGTCCCAGCAGGACCAAATCGCGTCAACTTCGCCCTCGGGCAGCCTGCGCAGTTGGTCCTGGATCTGGTTTTTGGCATCCTCGATGGTGCCTTCGTATTTGTCCTGGAGTTCCGGGGTGATCTTCTCGATATTTGGGTAGTCTTCCAGCACCAGGTTCAGGCTGTTGTAGCGGATCCGGCAGGGAGTCACACCGGGGAAGCCGTTGAAGACCAGAATCTTCCCCTTGCCGTGGAGGTCTTCAGCCATGGTGCGAGCCAGCGTGGTGCCGACGTTCCAGTTGTCGCTGGTGACGTTGTTCTTCGAGTATTCGCTTTGGAAATCGATGGTGAACAGCGGGATCCCGGCGGCGTCCACCTTGGCCAAGGCAGGAGTGAGCGTTTGGGCATCGCCCAGGATCACCACGATGGCATCGGGCGACTGGGTGATCAGGTTTTCTACGTCAGAGACGTGCTTCTCGTCTTTGGCTTCGGCTTGGGTAGCGATGACCTCGCCGCCGAGCTCTTTGATGCGCTCTTGGATCTGCTGGTAGACCACGCGCGAGTAGTCGTGCAGGATATCCTTGGCCGCGATGCCGACCTTTTTGCCTTTGAGTGAAGGAACGTTGTCGAGCTTATGCTCGGCTTGCGGATTACTGCTTTGCGCCACAACCGGCGCTATTTCCGGCCGTGGTTCTTTCAGCGAGCAGCCAGTCAGCAGTGTTGCTGCCGCCATCGCTGAAGCCAGAACTTTCAAGGCGTTCGGACGAGTACGAGTCATGTCGTCCCTCTCTTAGACAAATTGAACGAGGGATCCCGAACAGAAGTTCATGCTTCTAGACCCGGGAGTTCCATCGAACCTGGCGTTAGCACTACCTGCTGGTGCAGGCTTGCTGCGGCGTCTCGGAGCCAGGTCTCTCAGCCGCTCTGGATGGGTTGTGCTCCGAGTCAAGCATTACTGGCAGGTCCTCGGGAAGGGCGCTGTCATGCGGAGGAACAGCAGGACAAAATACGTCATCTTCGCGCCTTCGCCCTGCCGGAAAACGGGCAGATAAGACGTCATATGACCTTCGCATGACGCAATTGGCATGCCGGAACTGGATCTCAAGAACGTTCCCGCAGGCATCGATTGGGAACACAGCGTGGATCAGGGCACTTCCATGCGACCGCATAGAATGGCCATTCAAGATCAATCGGCAGAAGAGGCGGCAAGTGGATCCAGCAGGCGTGATTGCCTTCATGTTCGGGTTGCTGAGCATAACGCTGGTCGCAGCGTTCCTCGCCCCGATGGCACGGGACCGGAAGCTCGCTCGCAATGCGGCGATCGGCATCAAGACGCGCCACACCTTGGCCAGCGATGACGCCTGGTTCGCCGGGCATCAGCAGGCTGCGCCCCTGCTTGCCGCGGCTTCCTGGGCCGGTTGGGCGGCATTGGCCAGCGCAGCAGTTCTCTGCCTGCTGGGCCAATTCGGTTTCGCCTTCGCCGCGACCGGAACCGGCTACCTGGCCGCCATCGCGTTGCTGGTGATCTCGACTGCCACAGCGAATAAGGCCGCGCGGAGCTTCCCGGCGGCAGGCCTGGGCTAATCCAGCACTGCTTAAAGCAACGGATCGCGCCATCTGCCGATGGCGCGATCCGCTGCTTTCTTGGAAGGCGTGCTGCTAAAGCAGTACGGCTCCCAGGACCAGTACAGTCAGGAACCCCGCGGTGCCCTGGATGGCGGTAGCCACGCTCAGGGTCTTGTAGGCGGTGATCACCGGAATGCGGCTGAGCTGCGAGACGACCCAGAAGTAGGAGTCGTTGGCGTGCGAGACAACCATCGCACCGGCGCCTACTGCCAATACGGATAGCACCATGCCCAGCTCCGAACCCAAGCCCAGGGAGCCGAGCATCGGAGCGACCAGCGCGGAAGTGGTCACCATTGAGACGGTGGACGAGCCCTGGGCGGACTTCAGTGCAGCGGCGATCAGGAATGGCACAGCCAGGCCCAAGCCCAGTCCGCTGAGTGAATCCGAAAGAATCGTGGTCAGATCCGACGCGGCCAGGACCGCCCCGAAGCCGGCGCCGGCACCGGTGATCAGCAAGATCGGAGCAGCGGTGCGTACAGCTTCGTTCATCTGCTCATTGAAGACCGCCAGCTTGCTGCCACCGCTCAAAAGAAAAGTCGATGAGATCAAGCCGAAGATCAGCGCAATAACTGGCGTCCCCAGGAAGGAAAGGATTTCCAGGGCAGCGCCTTCGCCCATCGGGTGCGAGGGCAGCTTCGCAATGGATGCGGCACAGATCAGCACCAGCGGAACCAGGATCGGCATGAAGGCCAGCGCCGGGCTGGGCAATTTTCCGAAGCTTGCACGCAGCTGCTCATAGTCGAGTTCGGAGATGTCATTGTGGTCGTCGCTTGGCAACGGGGTCCATTTGGACTTGTTGAAGCGGCTGGCGTAGGCCAAGCCGGCAAGGGCCGAGATGGCCGCAACGGGCAATCCGACAGCGATGATCAAGCCCAAGTTATCGGCAATGCCGATGCTTTCGGCTGCGGCCAGCGGGCCCGGAGTTGGAGGCACCATGGTGTGGGTCGCGTACAGGCCGGTCATCAGGGCGATGGAAGTTGCCAGCCCAGAGATCCCGGTACGCAGGGTGATCGCTTTGCGCAGCGAGTTGAGCACCACGTATCCCGAGTCGCAGAAGACCGGAATGGAAACGATGTAGCCGATAATCGATAGCGTCAGGTTGGGGAACCGGGTACCCAGGACCTTGATCAGCGCATCTGCCATGGAGATCGCGGCGCCGGATTTCTCCAGGATGACACCGATCATTGTTCCGAACAGGATCACCAGTCCGATATTTCCCATGGTGCTGCCGAAAGCCGTGGTGACCGTCGAAGCCACGTCGGCCAGCGGAATCCGGTAGGCGAAGGCCGCCAGGATAGCGGCGCCAACGAGGGCGAGAAATGGGCTGATCTTCAAGCGTGCTGTGACCATCACGATGGCCACAACAAGGATCAGCAGAACTAGCAGTTCGTACACGGCGGGTTGGCTCCTTTGCCAATATCGGTAGTTCAATGCGCCCAGCCCGCAATGGCTCAACGGGTGGACCAGCCCTATCGGCAAAGCCGCTCAAGGCTTTGCCCGTTGGGCTAGATGCCACCGTGCCACCCCGGGTTTCGGGCGCAAAGATCGATCATCCTGCCAATACTAGGAAAAGTGACCCCGAATACCTATGGGCACACGACCACATTTGCCTGGGTTCGAAAGAGCCAATGTGTGCAAACATCCCACCCTTCCCAGCCCCGGCGCCAGCTCCCCTAGTTTCCAGGGCCTAGAAAACATGCAGCTGGCCCAAGGCCACTCTCGCGTAGATGGCATGCTGGAGTTTCAGGGACTCGCTGGACCGCCGAATATCGATGCCGCTGACCTGGCTTATCCGCTCAAGTCTTTGAACCAAGGTATTGCGGTGAATATGCAGATCCGTGGCTGCTTGGCTCATCGAAGCAGCTGTCGCAACGACCAGCAGGGTTCTGGCTTGTTCCTCATTGAGCTGCATCGCTGGAGCAGCTGCATGGTCCAGGCTGCGGGCTGGGGTGCGGGCGATAGCCACAGCAATTTCCCGGCTCCACATGCGGCGCCGCGCGTGGGATGGCACGAGTGCCGGATAGCCCACCAATACGCGCAGCACTTCGGTTTCGGCCATGAGATCCTCGGCCTTTTCGACAGGCGCGGAGACCAGGAAACGTTCCTGGTCCATGCGCTCGGGAGCGAAAGCTGTCTCACTGGCAGCGCAAAGCCTCCAGTACGCGCCGGAAAGGCTAATCCATGACGTGCGGTGATGATCCTTCGCCGGCTCTTCGAGCGACGGATCCCCCACGCTTCGGGGCAGCCAAGCTTCAATGCATTTCGGCCCGCGCAAACCATGCGCTGCGAGCGAGCGGTCGATCACTTCAGGTGCAACGCGACCGGCGATCAACGCAGAAATAATGTCGCGGGCTTCGGTCTCGCGCCGCGCGCTGCGAGAGTGCTCGCGTTCTTGGGCAAAGAGCAATTGAACGGTCAATGCAATCAGGCCGGCCAGCGGTTCCACCTCGTGGGGAGCTCCGGTCACGCCCACAACGCCGCAGAGCTGGTCGTTCAGCACCAGCGGCACATTGACCCCTGGCTGGGTTCCGGCCGAGCCGTCGGCCTGGCTGACACGGATGATGCCGTTGCGTCGGATCGCCTCTGCGCTGCCGTCGTGGTGGGTACCGATACGCGCAGCATCCGTAGAAGCAATGATGACTCCGTGAGCATTCATGATGTTCACATTGCGGTTGATGGTCGGCGCAATCGTGTCGACGACTTTCTGCGCCAACGCGCTAGCCAGCCGGGGTTGCTCCTTTTCGCTCATGAGCTCATCCTAACGGCCCGGGACTGCGCAAAGCAGTCCCGGAATAGAACATTGCCGCTAGTCGAGCTTGACGGTGACCGACTTCAGCGAGGTGTAGGCCTCGATGCCTTCACGGCCATTTTCGGCGCCCCACCCCGACTGCTTGAATCCGCCGAACGGCATGTTCGCATCCATGCCGGCACCGGTATTCACCCTGACGTTGCCGGCCTGGATTTTCTTGGCGAAGGTCAACGCGCGGGAAATGTCCTGGGTGAAGATCACCGAATTGAGGCCGTAGTCGGTGTCGTTGGCCCGGCGCAGCACCTCAGCCAGCGAATCCTCGTCGCCGAAGGTGCTGACCGAGAGCACCGGCCCGAAGATCTCATCCTTGGCGATGGACATGTCCGGACTGACATTTTTCAGCACGGTCGGCTGCACGAAGAATCCTTCTCCGCCTTCGGCCAAGCCACCGGCAACGAGTTCCGCGCCATCAGCGATGCCCGCCTCGATGTACCCCAGCACGCGCTCGCGCTGCACCTGGGAGATCAGCGGGCCCAGCTGGGTTCCGTCTGCCAGGCCAGCGCCCAGCTTGAGGCTCTTCGCGAATCCGGCGATGCCTTCGATGACCTGGTCTGCGATGTCTTCGTGGACATACAGTCGCGACCCTGCCGCGCAGACCTGGCCGGAGTTGCCGAAGATGCTCATGGCCGCGGCCGGAATGGCCTTGTCCAGATCCGCGTCGGGATAGATCACCACCGGGGATTTGCCGCCCAGCTCAAGGCTCAGCCGCTTGAGATTGCCCGCTGCCGACGCCAGCAGCTTCTTGCCTACCGCGGTGGATCCGGTGAAGGAGAGCTTGTCGACATCCGGATGGTCGGCGAGCGCTTGGCCGGCCACCGGCCCCAAACCCTGGACAACGTTCAGCACACCGGCCGGGATGCCTGCTTCAAGCGCAATCTGCGCCATGCGCACGGCGGTCAGCGGGGTCAGCTCCGCGGGCTTGAGCACGACGGTGCAACCGGACGCCAGCGCCGGAGCCACCTTGGACAGCGCAATGGTGAAGGGGACATTCCATGGCACGATCAGTGCGGCCACGCCCAAGGCTTGGCGCTGGGTATAGGCGTGCCAGGTTCCTGGCAGGGAAATCTCGCGGGTTTCGCCGTTGAGCTTGGTGGCCCAGCCGGCGAAGTAGCGCAAGGTTTCGATGCCCGCGGGCAGCTCGCCAAAGCGGGCGACGTTGAAGGGCTTCCCGCAGTTCAGGGACTCCAGGGTAGCCAATTCATCGAGGTTCGCTTCCAATGCGTCAGCGAAGCGGTGCAGCGCCCGCTGGCGTGCTGCCGGGGTCATTTCTGCCCAGGGCCCGGACTCGAACGCTGCACGGGCGGCAGCTACTGCGCGGTCGATGTCCGCTGCGGTGGCAGCCGTCGTCTCGGTCAGCAGCTGGCCAGTGGAGGGATCGGTTACCGGCAGCTTTTCCCCCGAGCCAGCGACCTCCTGGCCATTGATCACCAGCGGAAGGGGCGTGGCCGCCAAAGCGGCGCGAAGCTGCTGAGCCAGCGGAACGGCGGAAAGATCTGTTGCTGTCATGGAATGTATCTCCTGGTCTGCCCGGCGCGCTTCGTCGTTGGCATCATTTTGAATGTGAGTCTTGCCACACAATCATACTAAAGATATATTGTGATTCAAGGAATACATTTTGATGCTCAATGTACTTCTTCTTCCGGGAGCCGACCCCGGTCGACAACTCGCAGCCTTCGCCTAGGCACCAAGCTTTCAAGGAGATCCCCATGGTCACGAAACGACGTTTTGCACGGAAGGCCTTCTCCGGCCTCGCAGTCTCTGCCCTCGCAATCGGCACCCTGGCCGCGTGCGGATCCAGTGAGGAGGCCAGCGCCGACGGCCCGGTGAAGCTGCGCGTCGCCATTGCTCCGATCCAGTTCGAAACCGCACGCATCGCTGAAGAGAAGGGCTACTTCGAGGACCAGGGCCTGGACGTTGAATTGGTCAATGGCGCCGACCCCGCCGCGCTGCTGGCCCAGGTGGTCTCCGGTGACGTGAACGTTGCCATCGGCTCGTGGATCAACGTCGCCACCTCTTTCTCCCAAGGTGTTCCGATCCAGGTCATTGGCGGCAACGGCATGGTCGACCCGGAAGCCGACAACTCCGGTGTCATGGTGGCCAAGGATTCCGGGGTCAAGGAACTGGCAGACCTGAAGGGCAAGACCATTGGCGTAGTTGGCGTGAAGTCCGGTGGCGACATCCCCGTGCTCCAGGCATTGGAAGCGGCCGGCGTGAAGGAAAAGGAAGTCACTGAAGTTGCTGTTCCCTACGCGGGCATGGAAGCGGCCTTGGAACAAGGCACCGTGGATGCAGTAGTGCCTGCCGACTCCTTCTACCACCAGATGCTGGAGAAGGGCTACCAGACCATCTCCAACCCGGTACAGGAATTCCAGTCCAGCATGCCGGTAACCGTTTGGACCGTGCAGAAGCAGTGGCTGGAGCAGAATGGCGAGACCGCCAAGAAGTTCGACGCAGCTATGCAGGATGCCGTGAAGTTCTACTCGGACCCGGCCAATCTGGAGGAAGTCCGCAAGGTCCACGCCGAAGCCAACCAGATCGATGTAGCCGATGCGCCCAAGACCTTCGTCCCGGCGGACGTCACCTTCAACGTGGCTGAAGCCCAATCCGGCATCGATGCCATGGTCCACTTCGGCCTGGTCGAGAACAAGGTCATCGTCGAAGATGTGCTCTGGGACGAAGCCCCTACCCGGGCTTCGGCAGACGCCAAGTAGCCCACGTCCTCTTCGCCCCACCGGTGGCGCCATCCCCTGCGCTGGCGCCACCAGCACCCCTAGCTTGCAACTGCTTACTCAAGGATTCCCATGAAAGAGTCAACGATTTCACCGGGTCTGCTCTGGACCCTGCGCATCGTGGCCATCGCCGCCCTGCTGGGCATCTGGCAACTGGTGATCGCCTCAGGAACCATGCCCTCCATGCTCCCCGGCGTGGAAAAGATCTTCTCTGCCATCTCCGAAGCCCTGGGCCAAGCGGCCTTCTGGGGCGGGCTAGGCAAGACCCTGCTCGCAGCCCTCACCGGCTGGCTCATTGCTTCGGTCGTGGGTGTCGTCCTGGGCCTGGTCATTGGATCAGTTCGCTTCCTCGACAACTCCACCTCGATTCTGATCGATTTCGGCCGTTCGTTCCCGGTACTGGCCCTGATGCCGGTAGTGATCATGCTGCTCGGCTCGAACACCATGATGGAAATCGTCGTCGTCGCGCTGTCCTGCCTGTGGCCAGTGCTGATCCAGACCATCTACGGTGCACGCCGCCAGGAAGCCGCGGTTGCCGACACCGTCGCCGTCTTCCGCATCCCGCCGATGCTGCGCTTCACCAAGGTCCTGCTGCCTTCTGCCCTGCCGCTGATCGCGACCGGTGTGCGCATTTCCTCGGCCATCGCCATCCTGGTGGCGGTGGGCGTTGAAGTGATCTCCCAGGCGCCAGGCATTGGACGCCAGATCACGCTGATGCAGCAGGCGCAGCGTTGGGATCTGGCCTTCGCCTACCTGTTCTTCGCCGGCCTGACCGGATGGGCCATCGCCCTGCTCTTGCAACAGGCCGAAAACCGTTTGCTGAAGTGGAAGAGGCAGAACGATGACTAACGCAACTTTGAACGCCCCCGCAGTGCCATCACGCGCTTCGAAAGCCAAGGCTCCGAGTTCCTCGGCGGCCGCCGGACGCAAGATACTGGTTTCTTCATGGCTCATCGTTGCCGTGGTTGCGGCTTGGTGGTTCGGCTCGGCAAACTCCACGAACTTCTTCATCCCCTCGCTGGAGTCCATCCTCGAAGCCTTGGTCCGCGACCTGGGCAACGGCGTGATTATTTCCGGCGCCTGGTACTCGCTGTCCAATCTCTTTGTCGGCTTGGCCCTGGCTGCCTTCTTCGGCATCTGCGGCGGACTGCTGCTGGGCGAAGTCCCGTTGCTGCTGAAGATCGTTGACCCGATCATCCACTTCTTCCGCGCTGTCCCGCAGGCAGCACTGGTTCCGATGATCATCGGCGTCTTCGGCATGGGGCAGGGCCCGAAGATGGGCACCATCGCCTTCGCCTGCATGTGGCCGATCCTGCTGAACACCATCGACGGCATCTTGGGCATCGAGCCAACGGTGCGCAAGTTCTCCAAGGTCTACCGCATTCCCCGGGGCCTGCACTTCCGCCGCGTGATCCTGCCCGGTGCCACCCCGCAGATCGTGGCCGGTATCCGCGTCGCATTGCCGATCGGCATCACCGTGATGGTGGTTTCGGAAATGTTCGCCTCCATTGAAGGCCTGGGCTTCTACATCCTGAATTCCTCGGCCACCTTCAAGGTTCCGGAGACATGGGCCGGCGCACTGCTGGTCGGTGTCATCGGCTACATCATCTCGATCCTCTTCGTGCTCGTCGAAAAACGGATCCTGCGCTGGTACCACGCCTCCGGCGCCCAGTAGCCTCCGTTTCCGTCCGACCTTCCATCTTCTGACCAAGGAGAATCCCATGACCACCCAAGCACCCGTTGAAACGACCATGGAAACCAAACCATTGCTCATGAAGGTTCGCGGCATGTCCATGAGCTATGGCGCCGGCCCGGCCGAAAACAAGATCCTGGAGAATTTGGATCTGGACGTGGAGTATGGCCAGTTCATCTCGATAGTCGGCCCGTCGGGCGTCGGCAAGACCACCTTGCTGCGATGCCTTTCCGGCTTGCTGAAGCCAAAAGCCGGAACCATCGAGGTTTCCGGCACGAAGATCAACGGCCCGCACCCCGATCTCGCCGTGGTCTTCCAGGACTACTCGCGTTCGCTGATGCCGTGGATGACCACCCGCGAAAACGTGGCCTTCCCGCTGCAGGGCAAGGGCATCGGCAAGGCCGAGCGCAACAAGCTGGCCGATGAGCATCTGGCTGCCGTGGGCCTTGAAGGCCAAGGCGGCAAGTTCCCCTGGGAAATGTCAGGAGGCATGCAGCAGCGCGTGGCCATTGCCCGCGCCTTGGCCTACAACGCGAAGGTGCTGCTCATGGATGAGCCCTTCGCCTCGGTTGATGCGCAGACCCGCTTCGACCTCGAAGACCTCGTGCTGGACTTGCAGCACAAGCTGGGTGTGACGATCCTGCTGGTCACCCACGACATCGACGAGGCGCTGTACCTGGCCGACAAGGTGGTCGTGATCGCGGAGAAGCCGGCCACCGTAGTCGACGAGATCGTCACCGGTTTCGGCGAGACCCGCGACCAGCTGGCCACCAAGGCTGACCCGCGCTTCACCGAGGCCCGCGCACGGATCCTCGTGCGCCTGCGCCAGGACTGATCCCCATGGCACTCAGCGCACGGGCAGCACTGGCAAGGCACGGCGATGGCAGCTTCAGCATTGAGGACATCCACGTTGATGCTCCGCTGGGCGCGGAATTGCTGATCGAAGTCAAAGCAGTTGGACTGTGCCAGTCCGATGCCCACCTGGCGGGCATGGATCTGGGCCTTCCTGCCCCGCTGCTGCTGGGCCATGAAGTTGCCGGGGTGGTGCTCAGCACCGGCAACCAAGCCTGCGGTTTCACTGCGGGAGACCACGTGCTGGCCAGCTTGATCCAATACTGCGCGCAGTGCGCCCTGTGCCTTTCGGGCCAGGAATACCGTTGCGCCAACCGCCCCAGCACGCTGCGCACGGCCGGCCAAGCACCGCGCGCCAGCTGCAAGGATCAGCCGGTGATGCAGATGTTCGGCACCGGCGGATTTTCCCAGTACACCTTGGTGCATGCCAACCAGGCAGTAAGGATTCCCGAGGAGCTGCCCTTCGCCCAAGCCGCGGTGATGGCCTGCTCCACGCTGACCGGTGCCGGGGCAGTGTTCAACTCCGCCCAGGTGGCCCAGGGGCAATCCGTCGCAGTCATTGGCGCTGGAGGCATCGGGTTGAACGCGATCAATGCCGCCCAGATCGCCGGCGCTTCGAAGATCATCGCAGTGGATCTGAGCGATGAGAAGCTGGAACTGGCCCGCGAATTCGGGGCAACGCACACGATCAATGGCGGCAGTGGAGACGCTGTCGCCAAGGTCCAGGAAATCACCGGCGGCGGGGTGGATCATTCCTTCGAGATGATCGGCCTGCAGGCCACCAGCTTGCAGGCGGTGCGCATGACCCGTGTAGGCGGGGATGCCTATCTGGTCGGGTTGCATAAGCCCGGCGCGCAACTGCCGCTGGATGCCATGTCCGACATCATTGGGCCGCAGCGCAGCCTGCACGGGATCTATATGGGCTCTTCCAGCCCGCAACGTGATGTCCCCAAATACACCGAGCACTATCTTGCCGGGCGCCTCAAGCTCGACGCGCTCGTTGCCCGGGAACTTCATATCTCGCAGATCAACGAGGGCTTCGCAGCGATGAAGGCCGGGCAGGGCGTTGCCCGTTCGGTCATCACAGATTTCAGCTGATTGCCTGCCACTTCATATCCCCTTCAAGCACGACGAGGCCATCTTGAGAACTCCATCTTCCGCGCGCCGGGCCCTGCCCCTGTCCGCGGTCCTGCTCGTTTCCACCATGGCCTTGGCCTCTTGCGGCAACGCTGGGCAAGGCGCCGAAACACCGGGCGGCTTGATCCCGCTGAAGGTCTCGGTGGCCGGCATCCAGTTCGAGCCGGCTTACCTCGCCGAATCCCAAGGCTTCTTCGAAGACCATGGCTTGGACGTTGAAATCATCAATGGCGCAGACCCCGCCGCCCAGATTGCTTCTGCTATCTCCGGCGAGGTGGACATCGCCACCGGTTCCTGGGTCAACGTCGCCACCTCCGTGTCAAAGGGCCTGCCGATCGAAGCGCTGGCTTCGAATGGCGTGGTCGACCCGAACGTCGATAACTCCGGAGTGCTCGTCGCCAAGGACTCTGGGATTGCGAGGCTTGCCGATCTCAAGGGCAAGACCATCGGTGTCATCGGCGTGAAGACCGGCAGCGATCTGCCGGTCTTCCAAGCCCTGGAAGACGCAGGGGTGGGCGCCGAGGAGTTCAGCGAAGTGGGCATGCCCTACGCCGGGATGCAGGCCGCGGTGGAGACCGGGACCGTTGACGCGGTCGTCCCCAGCGACGTCTTCTACCACCAGATGATTGCGGCCGGCTTCCCCTCCTTGGGCAACCCGGTCCGCGAGTACCAGGGGAATCAGCCGGGCACTTTGTGGCTAAGCACTTCCCAGTGGGCCGGTGCGAATCCAGATACTGCCAAGGCCTTCGTATCGGCCATGAAAGAGGCAGTGGAGTTCTACTCCGATGCAGCAAACCTCGAGGAAGTGCAGAAGATACACGCCGAGGTCAACCAGATTCCGGTGGAAAAAGCTCCAACGCGGTTCGCCTTGGCAGGCACCGCGTTCGATGCAGAGGCTTCCCAGTCAGGCCTGGATGCAATGGCACGCTTCGAGCTCATTGACAAGCCCGTAACAGTGGATGAAGTGCTCTGGGAGCACGCGTCTCGCAAATAACCAGCACCGGCAAATCCTTGGACAGGGACTGGCGCGATGCTAGGCTCACGGGAGCACGTTCTGCCCACGGAAGGTTCACCATGAGTTCGGCAATCAGTTACCTCACCGGAGGATTTCTGGTGTCTCTGCTTGTCACCCTGAACATGACCTGGAACCAGCACCTGCCCGGCATCACCGGGTCCGTGGCGGTTGCGCTCAGCTTCATCGGGTTGCTGGGCTGCGTCTTGTACGCCACGCGCATACAGCGCCGCGCGCAGACCGGAGAGTAGCAGCACCCCCAGAACATGAAACAAGGCCAGCAGATCAGTGGACTGCTGGCCTTGCTTCGTTCAGCGACCGGCGTCGATAAATCTAGAAGGTAATCACGCTTCGGGCCACCGCACCGCCACGCAGCTGCTCGTATCCCTTGTCGATTTCATCCAAGCTGATATGCGCTGACACCAGTTCGTCGAGCTTGAAACGGCCCTGCAGATACAACTCGGCGTACATGGGGATGTCCACCTGGATGTTGCTCGACCCCATGGCCACGCCACGGATGCCCTTCTGGCGTCCCATCAGGTCTCCAAATGGGGTGATGCTGATCTGCGCGCCGGGCTTGTGAACGCCAATCAGGTACGCGGTGCCGCCGATTTCCAGCATGGCCACCGCCTGCTCGCTGGTGGCTTGCAGGCCGATGACCTCGAAGGCATGCGTCACTCCCCCGCCAGCAATCCGCTTGACGGTTTCCACCGCATCGCCCTCCCCGCCGTTGATGACGTCGGTGGCACCGAAGACCTTGGCCAGCTCCAGCTTGGCCGGCTGCAGGTCGATAGCGATGATGCGGGTCGCGCCAGCCAGTTTCGCGCCCTGGATGACGTTCAGCCCGACACCACCGGCGCCGATCACGGCAACGGTATCGCCTGGACGGATGCGCGCGGTATTAATAGCCGCGCCAGCACCCGTGACCACTCCACAGCCAAGCAGCGCCGCGCGGTCGAACGGGATAGCGTCCGGAACCCTTACGACGGTGTTCTCATGCACCAGCACCTGTTCCGCGAAGCCGCCAACACCGATGAACTGGGTGAGCCGCTGCCCACCCAGGGACAATCGCGGATTCTGCTGCGCGGTGCGGTCGGTGTGCGAGGGCACGCGGCACTGGTAGGGTTTGCCGGTGCGGCATCCCTTGCAGACCCCGCAGCTGTGCACTGGAGAAGTCACCACGCGGTCCCCCACCGAGAGCGAGGTGACAGCCGAACCGACGCCCACGACCAGACCCGAGACTTCGTGGCCGAGCACCGCTGGCATGGGGAAGCCGATGTCCGACGTCGCCACGTGCAAATCCGAGTGGCACAGGCCGCTGGCCTTCACGTCAATGAGGACTTCATGGGCTTCGGGGTTGTCAATGCTGATGTCCAGGACATCAAAAGAGCCGGCAACTTCAGAAACGACTGCTGCTTTCATGCTTCCTCCGGAAAATAGTCGCGCAAAGGGGGTGACGCAGAACACTAATAAAAATATACTATTAGAAATAATGCATTTTTAGAAGAAGAATCTAACGAAGGATCTGCAATGCGCGCAGCGGTCATCAACTCCATCGGCGAAGGTTTCAGCATCGAGGAACTCGAAGTCGACGAGCCGCGGGGGCAAGAAGTTCTGGTGAAGGTCGAAGCCGCAGGCCTGTGCCACTCGGATCACATAGTTGCCACCGTAGACCGCGGGCGCCCCTTGCCGATGGTGGTCGGCCACGAAATGGCCGGCACCGTCATCGCGCTAGGCCCCGAAGCCACCGACTTCGAAGTGGGAGACCATGTCATCGCCACGGAAATCAGCTTCTGCGGGAGCTGCGAAGAATGCGTCAACGGAGCGACCTACCGCTGCTTGAATCCCCAGCATGCGCTGCGCGGACCGGATACCCCGGCACGCTTGACGCGCAACGGCGAGCGCGTAGAAGGCTTCGGCGTGGCCGGTTTCGCCGAGTACACGGTCCTGCACCAGAACAAGCTGGTCAGGGTGCCCAAGGAAATCCCATTCGCGCAGGCTGCTGTGCTTGGCTGCGCGACAGCCACCGGCGTGGGCGCGGTGCTCAACGCCGCCAAGGTTTCCCCCGGGGAAACCGTCGCGGTCATCGGCTTGGGCGGCATCGGCCTGAATGTCATCCAGGGAGCCAAGCTGGCCGGCGCCAAGACCATCATCGGCATTGACCTGCAGCCAGAGAAGCTGGAGCTGGCCAAGAAATTCGGAGCCACCCATGTCATCAACGGCGGCACGGAAGACGTGGTCAGCGCCATCCGCGCCATCACCGGCCGCGGAGTCCACCATTCCTTCGAAGCCATCGGCATTGCCCCCACGCAGCGCCAGGCCCTGGAAGTCGCCAAAACCGGCGGACACGTGTATTTCATCGGCATTCCCCAGGGCAAGCCGCTGGAAATGAATATCATGCTGGACCTGCTGATCCCGCAGCGCAATCTCCACGGCATCTACATGGGCTCCTCCACGGTCCGCAATGACATTCCCTACTACGCCGAGCTCTATCTGCAGGGCCGGTTGAATCTCGATGACCTGGTGGCGCAGGAGATCCAGCTCGACGAGATCAACGAAGCCTATGCAAAGCAGGAAACCGGGTCCATCGCCCGCAGCGTGATCCGCTTCTGATCCGCATGAGCAACAAGCTGCAGGCCGCGAACCAGTTTCCTGGTTCGCGGCCTGCAGCCCAGCTAGTGGCGGCCAGCCTCTATTTGCCTTCCTTGGCGGCCCGCTCCTTCTCGATGGCTTGGACCTGGGCAACCATGTCCGGAGCAAAGGCATAGAGCTTGCCCTCTGACTGATGGACCCAGAAGCGCCCGCACAGATCAGTCGTCTCGCTTTGGCCATCGGCTGGCCACCAGTCGGCATCCAAGGTGCGGGTAGCTGAGATCTCGTCAGGCTCGAGGTTCTTGGTGCGCGGGTCAGAAGCGTAGGCCTTGGCCAGTTCGGCTTCGGTCGGATTCCCAACGGTTTCCAGCGCCTTGCACTGTTCGCTGTCCAGCTTGCCGTCGTAGTTCAGCATGAAGATGCGTTCAGCGCCGGTATTGCGCTGGACCAGCTGAACGTCGGTGCCGCCGGACGGAACCCAGTCGGGCAGCACGCCATCGGCCACGGCCTTCTCTGAAGTTTTGGCAGTTCGAGTGGTGGATTCATCGTACTTGTCGACGAAGAGATCAGAACCGCTGCAGCCGGTGAGCAGGAGAGCGAAGGGAAGGGCGAGCGCGCCAGTGGCGAGGTACTTTTTCTTGAGCATGATTCCATCGTAGAAATTTCCGCGGCCCGGGGAATCAGCGATGCGAGGTAACTATCCCGTGCCCGGCTCATACCCTCGGCTGATAGTTTCCACTTCTGGGATCAACCCTGAAACTCCATCTCACCCAGTAAAAGCACTCGCTAATATCCGCACATCGCCACTGCTTATTGGTAGATTGCCTACGAACCAAACGCTACTTAGGAGCCATCACCGTTGACGACTATTGACCCTGCGGCACTTGAATCGGAACTGCGCATCGCAGAAGAACGGCGCCTTTCGGCCATGCTCGCCCGTGACCTCGAAACCTTGGGGAACCTGCTTGAGCCGGATTTGCAGTACACCCACTCCACCGGTCGTGTCGATGACCGCGACTCATTGCTGGAACTGCTCGGTTCCGGAGCCGTCGAATATTTGGCGCTCAGCCACGACTTCGAGTCCGTTACCCAGGAGGGCAACGTGGTGGTCGTCGAAGGCAGCATGAAAATGCATCTGATTTCCGGAGGCGTCGAAAAGCATCTGGCAACTGCCAACCGCACGGTGTGGGCCAAGACCGGCGGCCAGTGGAAGCTGCGCCTCTTTGTCGGGGCCACAGCCCAATAGGCCCGCACTTCGACGCTTTATAAAGCCACGGCGGCAGGCTGGATCTTCCAACCTGCCGCCTTTCCACAGTGGCTATCGCCTCAATGCCTAAACCTGGCCGCCATGGCGGGCCACTGCTTCACGAGCCAGCGCCTTGCCGAACTCGGTGTGCGCGGCAAGCGCTGCCTGGGCCGCTGGCGCGTCACCGGCAGCCAGCGCTTCGGTCAATTCTGCAACGTGGCGGTGGTCCAGCTGGCGCGACCACTGCTCTGCGGTCAGCGCTTGGCGCCAGACGGTGCCAATTCCCAAACGGCGGAAGGAATCCACCAGCTGGCTGGAGCCGGCAACGCCAACCAGAGCATCGTGGTAGGCGACATTCAGGGCCAAGAACTCTTCCAGGTCGGATTCCGAAGTCTCACGCAGGTCAGCCAGCTTCGCGGTGATCTCGCGCAGGCTGGAAATGGTCTCTTCGGAAATCTTGCCCAGGTGCGAGGCGATCACCCCGGACTCGATGGTGGCGCGCGAGTCGTAGGCCGAATCGGTCAATTCTGCGGTAATCGGCTTTGGCTGGTATTTTCCGGTTTCGGTGCGGAAGACCAGGTGCTCGCTTTCCAGCTTCACCAGCGCGTTGGCTACATGATCAGCGTCGGCCCGGGAAGCCGCGGCGATGGCATCCACGTCGAGGTCTTCGCCCAGTGGACTGGTGCGCAGCAGCACCCAGGTGCGGGTGGCCTGGTAGGCAGCCAACTCCTTGGTGGGCTCGAGGCGGCCCATGGTTCCGCGGTAGTAGGCCAGCGGTTCGCGGTCATGGGCTTCAGCGTGGCTGACCAGTCCCAGGAAGACGGTGTGGGTACCGCCGGTCGGGGTTTCGGCCACATGGCATACGATCGTGGCCAATGCGCCGTCAATCAGCGGGATGCCCTCCGCGGAGAGGGTATGCGGCACGGTGGCGAACTTGTCCTCGCCCTTGCGGCCGAAGTGGAAGGCCAGCGCGCCCTGGTCCTCGGCCAGGATGTTGATGCCGAAGACGCCTGCTTCAACTACCCGGTCATGGGTGGAGCTGGAGCGGTTCAGGCAAGCGAGCATCATTGGCGGTTCCATCGACAGGGAGGACACTGCCGAAGCGGTGGTGCCGTAGAGCTGGCCGTCCACGGCCGTGGTGATCACCGTGACGCCGGAGGCGAAGTGGCCGACGACGTTGCGGAAGGTGTTCATGTCTACTGGGGTGACCGATTCAAGGTTGGTGATGCTCATGGGAGTTGCTCCTGGTAATTCGGGGTGAAGTTTCTAGCGGGGTCCAGCGCCGCCATCAGATCAGTCAGATCCGGTGCGCTGGCGAGGTGTTCGAGCTGGTGCTGCAACGCGTCCTTGCGTGCTGCCAGTTCTGGATGCGAGAACTCGAGATTCTTCGAGAACTTCTCAACTACCTGGTCATGCTCCAGGGGTGTGCGCAAGATGTTTCCGTCCGGGTGCTCCACGCGCACGTGGCGCACCTCGCCGCTGCGCAGCCGTGCAGTGATCTCCGCCGTCAGCCGCTGGCTGTTGGGCAGGGTGCCGGCTAGCTCGATGCGCCCGAGCATCTGCGCCAGCTCCGGGTCCGCCAGCGCGCTGGCGGTCAGGTGCTCGGGGCGAACCGTTCCGTGGATCAAGGCGATCGCCGCGGTGGCGTGCACCGAGAACAGGGCTGCCACGGTGCGGGTGTCCCCCGCCTCGAAGCGCGCCCCGACGAATCCGTTCAGGGTCCGCTCGCTCAGGTGGACGGTGAGGCATTCGATGTCCTTGTAGCCCACCGTGCCGTCGGCCACCAGTTCCGCGCAGGCCTGCAGCGAAGGCTGCGCGGCCCGGCAACTGGCAAAGGGCTTGATCGTGCAGTCCCCATGGAAGCTCACGCCAAGATCCGCCACCGCCAGTTCCGGCTGCGCGTCGATGCCGAACAGCTGGAAGTAGCCGTGCTTGCCGGTCAGCGGATCATCCGCCGCCTTCATGCCGGCTTTGGCCAGCTGCGCGGCGGAAATTCCGGCGCGGGCGGCGAAGGCCATGGGCAGCTTGAAGCCGTTGGCCCCATCGAAGATCGCCGCCACATTGCCCGAAGCCTGGTTGACCGCAATGCCGATGGCATGGCGTGCCTGCGCCTTGTCCAGGCCCAGCATCCGGCTGGCGATTCCAGCGGCGGCCAGGGCATTCAAGGTGCCGGTATTATCCTGCCCCGAGTACACGTCGAAGCCGCCGGCGATGGCCAGGCGGGCTGCCAGGTCATCGCCCAGCGCCAGAGCGGCCAGTGCTTCTTCTCCGGTGGCGCCGGTGGCTTCGGCCAGGGCCAGCACGACGGCCACGGTGGTTCCGGAGATGTGGGCGGCGACCTGCTTGCCGGCCGGGCCTTCGGCTTCCACCGGTTCGAAGTCGAAGGAGCGGATCAGGGCCGCGTTGACGAAGGCCGCGGAGGTGGCCGGAAGCTTGATTCCGGTACCCAGCACGGTTGCTTCATCGCCGTGGCCCCAGGCCTGCGCCGCTTCGATGAGTCCGGCAATGTCGTCGGCGCGGTGCCCTGCTAGCCCAACGCCCACCGAATCCAGCAGGCGCTGGTTCACGCGCTGGATCGTGGCCGTCGGCAGCTGGCCGTACTGGGTTTCCAGCAGGTGCTCGAGCAGCGCATCGAGCACATCGGGCGTCGGGTTAGCCATGATTTTCCTGCTTCCCTAGGCGCGCGTTGCCGCGGCGTCCAGGTCCAGTGCGGCCTGCTCGGCGATCACCGGGCTGATGCCCACCTCGGCGAACATCGCCTCGAAGGCACCGGTCTCGCCCTTCATCTGCGCCTTGCGGTGATCCAGCCCGCGGGCACGGCTGACCGACCCCAGGTAGAAGCGCTCGTACAGTTCGATGCGGCTGCCCAGGGCGGATCCGGCGAAGTCCCAAGCGGTGCGGAAGATCTTGGCGCGTTCCTCCGGCGCGATGCCGTTGGCTCCCGGCAGGTACTTCTTGAGCAGTGGGCCCAGGCGCGGGTCCTCGAAGGAGGCCGCGGTCGGGGTGGCCAGCAGGTTGTGGCTGCCCATGGACTTGATGATGTCGTTCACGCGGGCCATCCAGATGGGCATCATGGTGCGCAGCGCGGAGATGTCGTCGTGGCAGAAGAACGCCCCGCCGCCACATTCGGACGCGTTGACCTCGGCCGAGTGGATCACGGCGCGGGCGATGCGCAGGTAGGAATAGATCTCGCCGAGCATCGATGCGGTGTCCGGCTTGTTGTCGGTGGCGGTGACCTTGGCCATCTGCACGCACAGGTCGTAGGCGAACTCCAGCTTCACCGAGGCGCGGATGGCGGTCTGCTGCTGGGTGTTGCCGGTGGCGGTGCCGGCGTTCAGGGAATTGTAGACATCGAGCTGGCCGTCGATGAACACGCGATCCCAAGGGACCAGCACGTCGTCGAAGATGATGACCGCATCCTGCTCGTCGAAGCGCGAGGAGAACGGCTTGTCCACTACCGGCTGGTCCACGCCGTAGTGGTCGCGGCAGACCGAGACCACGCCGCTGGTGGCGACCGGGATCGCGAAGGACAGCGCGTATTCCTCGTAGCCCTTCTGGATGGGCACCGCCGGGTAGACATAGAGCTCGTCGGCGATCGGGCCCAGGGTGGCGAGCATCTTCGCGCCGCGCACGATCAGGCCTTCAGCGGTGCGGTCCACCACGCGCAAGGTCAGCTCTTCATTGATGCCCTGCAGTTCGCCAACCGACTTGTCGATGGCCGCGTGCACGATGGTGTGGGTCAGCGCCAGGTCGTTTTCCTGCACATGGCGCCAGTAGTTCTCCAGACGCTCGTAGTAGACCGGGTCGCCGGACTTGGCGAAGATGTCCGGGCGCGAGGCGTGGCCGGCGAGCACCACGTTGACGTAGTCGGGGGTGCGGCCGAGCATGCCATTGGAGTAGCGGGCCAGGCGGTCGAACGCGCGGTGGCGGCGGGCGATGTCTTCTGCGTTCTTGGGACGCAGCAGGGAGACGTTGTGCTGTTCGCCAGTCTGTTCGTCGTTCATCAGGCAGTCATCGGCGTACTTGTGCTGGTAGTCGAAGTAGGCGGCCATGCCGTTGATCGAGCCGGCAAATGCCGGGTGCTCGGTAACGTCAATGCGCTGATCGCCCAGCCAGACCTCGCGGGAATCCTTGAGCCCTGCCAGGTACTGCTCTCCAGTGCGTGCACTCATCTTCGCTGCTCCTTATCGGGCGTCCCGCTGAGCGGGTTCAAAAATATATTCTGTGCATCAGTTTATATAACTCATGTGACCCAGATCAAGCTCTGGGCCGAAGAATTTTTCCAAACCCGCAAGATTACGCGGTTTTCAAGGGCCAAAGAAAATATTATCCGTCTTAAAATGCGTAAAAAGTGGACAAGGTTAGTGAAATGAGCCACTATGGCTTAAGTCACATCAGCGATCAGGAAGGGTTCTCGACGTGTCCGACTCGCAACAGAACCAGCCAGTGCCGGCAATGGAGCCAAGCGACTCCCTCAACACCAAGGATTTGCGCCGCATTCTCGGATCCAGCTTCTTGGGCAGCGTCATCGAGTACTACGACTTCATCTTGTACGCCACTGCGGCGTCGCTGATTTTCGACAAGGTCTTCTTCGGCAACCTGAGCCCGGGCTTGGCACTCTTCGCCTCCTTCGGCACCTTGGCCGTCGGATACATTGCCCGCCCGCTGGGCGGCATTGTCTTCGGCCACTTCGGCGACCGCCTTGGCCGCAAGAAGATGCTGGTGCTTTCCATGATGATGATGGGCGTAGCCACCGTTGCCATTGGCCTATTGCCGACTACCGCAACCATTGGCGCAGCTGCCCCGGTCATCCTGGTCTTGCTCCGCGTGGTCCAGGGAGTCGCAGTTGGCGGCGAATGGGGCGGCGCCACCCTGATGGCCCTGGAACATGCACCCGCTTCCAAGCGCGGTTTCGCAGCTTCCTTCGCTAACGCCGGCGCACCGGCCGGTGGCCTGCTGGCCACCTTCCTGGTTTCCTTCATCTCCTTCTCCACCGGTGATGCGTTCCTGGAATGGGGCTGGCGCATTCCGTTCATCTTCTCGGCAGTCCTGATCATCATCGGCATGGTGATCCGCCTGAAGGTCGCAGAAACTCCGGTCTTCCAGGAGCTGGATGCCAAGGCCGCCGAGCGCAAGCAGGAGCGCAAGACTCCTATCTCGCTGGTGCTGAAGAACCATTCGCGCACCGTCATCATCACCCTGATCGCTTCCCTTGGCTTCTACACCTGCCAGGGCGTGCTGACTTCGTGGGGCGTTTCCGAAGCAGCGGCCCAGGGCGTGGACCGCTCCTTTGTGCTGAACACCAAGGGCTACGCGGCCATGGTCACCATCGTGATCTGCCTGCTGGCCGCCAAGCTCTCGGACAAGTACGGCCGGAAGATGATCCTGACCATCGGCGGCACCGCCGGCATCCTCTGGGCCTTCCCGGCAGTCTTCCTGATGAGCAACGGCACCGGCTGGGGCTTCGCAGTTGCAGTCATCGTCGGCAACGGCGTCATCCAGGGCATCCTGGCCGGACCGATCGGCGCCTACATCTCCGAGCTGTTCCCAGCTGATGTCCGCTACACCGGCGCCTCACTGGCCTACCAGGGCTCCTCGACCCTTGGGGCCGGCTTCACCCCGATGATCTGCACCGCGCTGGCCGTCAGCTTCGGCATCACCGCCGTAGGCATCTTCTGGGTGGCAATCCTGATCGTCGGACTGGTCGCCATCCGCATCAGCCCGGAAGGCGCCGCCCTGCCTCCCAAGGCAGCCGCGTCAGCGCCGTCCAACGCAAAGCTGAACGCCTGAACCCCGGCACCGGTCCGCGTATCAGTTGATACGCGGACCAGCTTTTAACACCAAACATCAATTTTTCTGAACGCTATGGCGCAAAAGTTCTCCATTTACGACTTTAGAGACTCTTGAAACCATGGACTCAGTGCTTCCCGTCACATCCGCAGGAAAGGATGAGTTTCAATGACTCCCAAGAACCCCCAGCACATGGTGCTCACGACCTTCATGCTCCCCGCTGGCTACCACAAGGATTCGTGGCGCATGGATGGCTCGCGCTCCGAAGAGCTGGCCAACCTGGAATTCGTCTACGACCTGACCAAGATGGCTGAAGACGCCAAGCTGGACGCCATCTTCTTCGGCGACATCGTCCATGCCAACACCGTAATGCGCGGCGATATTAAGATGAACGGCTTCTACGAGCCGATCTCGGTACTTTCCGCACTGGCAGCACGCACCAAGAACATTGGCCTGATCGGAACCGTTTCCACTTCCTTCTCGGAGCCTTACAACCTGGCCCGCCAGATGGCCGGACTGGACCACATGTCAGGTGGCCGCGCCGGGTGGAACATCGTGACCAGCTCCGATGGTTTCCAGAACTTCGGCATGGACTGCGCGCCGGATCCGGCCACCCGCTACCGCCGCGCCACCGAGTTCGTCGAGGTAGCCAACCAGTTGTGGGATTCGTGGGAAGACGACGCCGTCACCAACGACAAGGAGTCGGCATGGTACGTGGACACCGACAAGATCCATCCGATCAACCATGAGGGCGAATTCTTCAAGGTGCAGGGCCCGATCAACATGCCGCGCAGCCCGCAAGGCCGCCCGGTGCTGGTGCAGGCCGGCTCCTCGGGACCAGGCATGGAACTGGGCTCCTCGGTGGCCGATGGCATCTACACCGCGCAGCCGCTGAAGGAACCATCGGTGGAGTTTTACGCCAAGTTCAAGGCGATGGCGGCTGCCAAGGGCCGCAACCCCAACGACATCAAGATCATCCCGGGCATCCTGCCGATCCTCGGCGACACCCAGGCCGAAGCAGATGAGCTGGCCGAGGAACTGGCCAACCACATCCACCTGGAAAACGGCCGCGTGCAGGTGGGTGCCGATCTGAAGATGGATCTGTCCTCGCTGGACTTCAACGAGAAGATTCCCGCCGAGTGGTTCTCCGATGACCCCGCCCTGGGTTCGCGCTACCAGATCTACCGCCGCAAGTCGGTGGACCAGGGCATGACCCTGCGCGAGCTGATCGTTGACCTGGCCCGCTCCACCGGACACCAGTGGATGGCCGGCACCGCCTCGGCAGTGGCAGACCGCATGATCGACTGGTTCGATTCCAAGGCCTGCGACGGCTTCAACCTGAACGCCCCGTTCAACCCAGGCGGCTTCAAGCTCATCTGCGACAAGCTGATCCCTGAATTGCAGAATCGTGGCTACTTCCGCACCGAATACGAGGGCACCACCCTGCGGAATAACTTCGGATTGTCCTACCCGTCCTCGATCCGCACGCGCGTCTAGCCGCTAGCTGCGCCGGCCCGCATTCTCGAAGAGTTCCGCGGCGACTTCCACCCAGGCTTGGGCACGGGAGTTCAGCCGCGAACTGCGGGGCCAAGCCACCGAAACCGGAACCACGGCGATATTTTCGTCATCGAGTTTCAGCGGCTTGAGCACCACGTTCAGCTCTTCATAGGGTGCTTCCAGGGCCGGCTGCTGGAACAGCACAGCCACCCCGCGGCCGGTACTGACCAGCGAGCGCACGGTCGCATAGGAACGCGAGCGGTGCCGGATCATCGGTTCCAGCCCGCTGCCCTGGTACAGGCCGAGAATGCGCTGGGTGATCGGCTCGGATTCGAAGAGGACCAGCGGCTCCTCGGCAATTTCACGAAGCGACACCGAGGGGTTGCCCGCCAGCGGATGCCCCGAAGGCAGCAGTATCTGTGCTTCGGCTATCGCCACGGTGGCCGAACGCAGGGCCGGGGAGATCTCCGATCCGTAGAGGAAGGCGACATCGATGGAACCATCCAGCAGTGCATCCTGCATTTCCTGGTGGAACCCCTCCAGGAAATCGACCTCCACTTTCGGGCATTGCTGGGCGAAGGCGCTGAGCATCGGAGGAATGATGACCGGGCCCAAGGGCATGAAGCAGCCAACTGTCAGCGGGCCGGCAAGCTCTTCGCGGGTTCCTTGCCCCATGGTCTCCAGATCATGGGCCCGGTCAAGCAGCTCGCGGGCCTGGAGCAGCACCGTCTTGCCACTCGCGGTCAGCGTCAGCCCCTTGGCCCGGCGCTTGACGGCCAGCTCGGCACCGACGATGCGCTCGAGTTCGGCGATGGACATGGAGATCGCCGAGGGCGCGAGGTGCAGTCGCCGGGCGGCTTCGGCCATGGTTCCGGCTTCGGCAGCGACAACGAAATGCCAGAGCTGGCGCAAGGTCAGCTGCGGGTGGGACACAAGGCTCATGACATCAAGCTTATTGATGATGACCGCAAACAAAACAAGATTTTTAGATTAAGACAGTGAGGCCGCGGCGCTAGCCGGTGGCCAGTAGAAGGGTGAATCATGGATCGTCGTGAAGAATTTCTTCGGGCAGCCAAGGAAATCGTTGGCGCAGAAAACGTTGTTCCCTTGGGAGATTCCGAGGGCTATCTTGATCCCTACCCGTTGAACCCGGGCCGTGCCCCGTGGCCCGGTGTCCGCCCGGCCAACACCCAAGAAGTCCAAGGCATCGTCAAATTGGCCACCGAGCACGAGGTCGCGTTGTGGACCTTCTCCTGTGGCAAGAATCTGGGCTACGGCGGCCCGGAGCCACGCGATACCGGCATGGTGGCGCTGGACCTGAGCCGCATGAACCGCATCATCACCGTAGATGACCGCCTGTGCTACGCCGTGGTGGAGCCCGGCGTCACCTTCTTCGACCTCTTCGAATACATCAAGGAACGCGGCCTGAAGGTGTGGATGTCGGTGCCGGCGCTGGGCTGGGGCTCGGTGATGGGCAATATGCTCGACCGCGGCTACGGCATGACCCCGCTGGGCGACCACGTGAAGTCCCTGTGCGGCATGGAAGTAGTCATGCCCGATGGCGACCTGGTCCGCACCGGCATGGGAGCGATGGACGGCACCGAGCTGGGCCCGATCTTCCAGGGAGGCTTCGGCCCGACCTTGGATGGGCTGTTCACCCAGTCCAACTACGGAGTGGTTACCCAGGTCGGCCTGTGGCTGATGCCAGCACCGCACACCTACGTCAATGGCGATATTTTCGTCGATGACGAGGCGCACCTGCCGCAGCTGATCGACATCCTCACGGCTCTGCGCCGCGAGGAAATCATCCAGAACAACGCGCTGTGCGGCAACGTCGTCCGCGCCGCGACCATGCGCGGATCCCGTGCCGACTTCTGGGACGGCGAAGGCTCCATTCCGGACTGGCGCCTGGAAGAAATGCGCCAGGAATTCGGTATTGGCCAGTGGAACTGCAAGTTCGCTTTCTACGGCGACCGTGAACTATGCGAACGCCGACTGCAGATCGTCAAGGACCGGATCAGCGTGATCCCCGGTGCCCGCGTTGACGCCCGGTTCTACTCGGGCGAAGAGGGCCTGGCCTTGCAGCATGAGGACATCGCCACCCAGGACCGCACCCAGATGGCAGGCGTCCCGACCTTGAAGCCGCTGTCCACCGTGGGCTGGGCCGCCGAAAACGGCGGACACATCGACGCTGCGCCGATCATCCCGGCTCGTGGCGAACTGGTGGCCGAGTTCTACCAGGAAGCCAAGAAGCTCTACGAGAAGCACGGATTCGACCTGTACATCGGGTACCACCTGTATCCGCGCCATATGGTTCATGTGACGATGATCTTCTTCGAGCGCGGCAACGAAGAGATGCTCACCCGTGCGCGCGCCCTGTACTCCGAGCTGCTCGATGCTGCCCGCGCCCGCGGCTACGCACCGTACCGCAGCCACGTGGACTACATGGACCGCATTGCCGACGGCTTCGATTTCAACGGCAACGCAGCACGCCGCCTGCAGGAGAAAATCAAGGATGCGCTGGATCCAGCGGGCGTCCTGGCCCCGGGCAAGCAGGGCGTCTGGCCTGCACGCTTCCGCGAGGATCGTTCAAGCGTCCAGAGCTAGGCATTGGCGCTTGAGCCGCAACAATCCCCTTGCCGCACCAGCGGCAAGAGGATTTCTTGCCAAGATGCAGGCCGTATCCCGATAATATCCCAGCGGAGCTGGCAGGACAGGGTAGTGGGCGCAATTCGGATAGAACAGGTGGCAACTCGACAAGCCTGACCGCCAATGACGCTCGCAATCCAGTGCCTGCCCCCTATCAAGCAGGAGCAAAGTAGACTGAAAACCAGTGGGACAAGCCAGCGAATGCAACGTATGGCAACGGGAACAACGCCACGCACCAATTGCTCGCCAGCATGGGGCCGAGCCATCCATTCCGGCCCTCGGCACGAATCAAGGTGAGATGAAAGAGCAAGCCGTACAGAGCGAACCGTATATCTTGGTTCCGCACACGGTGACGGACCTCGACGATTTCGTCGCGCATCCCGAAAACTACCTGGTGAGCATGTTCCAGGAGCCTGAACGCGCCGCCGGCATTTGGCGGGATCGATTGAACAGAAACCCGTACGGCAGTGAAGGTTTCCTCTCCCTGTCGTACCACGGGATCGTTTTGATTCCGGGCGAGCTGTGGGGTGAAGTGACGGGAATCTGGTTCGAGTTGATTGAACTTGTCGAGGAGTACCTGCAAACGGGTTCGGCTGAACGGCTGTTTCCAGGCCAGCCCGTACCACTTCGCCTGGAAGCGAGGGGACGGTCGACGCTTTTCACTGTGAACCAGCTGAAGCACCGCGTTGACCCCAGCGACTTCATTCCTGGAATCCTGAATGAAGCCCATCGCTACTTCACTTGGGTTGAAGAAAACATCGGAACCGGCGAAGGCCAGGCTCTCCAAGCCGTAGAATCCTTGCGCTCCAGTTTCTCGAACAGGCGCATTCCCACGCGAAAATCGCGATTCTGACGTCTGAAGCTGGGTTGCCGCGGAGGCGCCGCAAAACAGGCTCGCAGATCCGCCCATCCCGACCCGGGTGCGGACTTGCCGTGAAGGTTCTGGCTACTTGAGCAGCTTGACGTGCGGCAAGCAGGCCAAGCCCACCTCGCCGCCATTTTTCACCGCGCTGAGCGTGGTTTCGTAGTGGGCGCGCAACAGCTGCCCCGCCAAGTCGGCATCGCGATCCAATGCGGCGTTCAGGATGTCGCGGTGCTCCTTATCCAGATCGCGCTTGGCGTCGCGAGTTGCCGGCCCGGCCCAGCGCCCGTAGAGCTGAATCAAATCAGACAGGGTGCGAGTCACCTCGGTGAGCAGCGGAACACCACAGGCCTCTACGAGCTTGTCATGGAAGTTCTGGTGCGCGTGATTCCATGCCGGGGTGTGATTATCCGGGTCTTCGTCCGAACGGCGCGGGGTGCGCTCCAGGGTGTGGTGCGCGGCCATCAGCTCGCTCTCCCACTCCAACGGTGCACGCTCGAAGCCCAGCGAGATCGCCAGCTGCTCGTTGACGCAACGCATCTCCACAATGTCGGTCAGTTCTGCCAGCGACAGCTCGGGGACGAAGAATCCCTTGTTAGGGCGAAGGGTGACTAGCTTGTCCCCCACCAGCCGGGTCAACGCTTCGCGAATGACCGTACTCGAGGTTTCGTAATGCTCAGAAAGATGCGTGAGCTGCAGCCGGGCACCTGGTTCCCAGCGCCCATCCAGGATATCGGTGCGCAGGGTGTCGCGGATGTGCTTTGACATCGTCTCTGAATCGGTGCGTTTCGCCATGACACAAATCATACCAAAGTCGGCAAAGAATACATTTTTAGTTGACTTATGCATAACCAAGAGGTGACACTGGTTACATCACGCGCCTGCCGGCCCTGTCGCGCACGGCCCGAAAAGACTTGCTAGGAGTAACCAATGAGCGAATCACTGATCGAGACCGCCGCCACCAAACAGGTAGATGACCTGTACTGGCGCGCAAACTACTCTGCTATCACCGAAAGCGACGAGCAGCTGCGCAAGATCGTTGCAAGCACCGACCTGCCGCCACTGATGGTGGCCCTGGCCGCGGCAACCGGCGATTACTCGATCCTTCGTGATGAGCTGCGTCCACCGCAGCCGCCGGTTGATACCGTGGGCCAGCCGCACGGCGGCATGGACGCCGCAGCTCAGGAAGCGGCCCGCGAATTGGCCTTCGAAGCACTGCGCCGGATCCGCGATGAAAAAATCACCTCAGTGGAGACCCTGGACGACGAGCAGGCCACCACGATCCTGGACTGGATCACCAACCAGGCCACCACCGATTACCACCAGATGCTCAAGCACGACATGGCATTGGTTCCCGAAGTGAGCGGCGCACCGGCCTTCACCAAGGAACAGGTTGCTCCCACCCGCGACTTCACCGTGGCCGTCATCGGCTCGGGCGTGGCCGGCATGGCTGCCGCCTACCGCCTGAAGCAGGCCGGTTTGGACTACACCGTCTTCGAGAAGGGCCACGAAGTGGGCGGTACCTGGTGGAAGAACACCTATCCGGGCGTGCGCCTCGATACCCCCAACTACGCCTATTCATTCTCCTTCGCGCAGCGCGATGACTGGCCCCAGCAGTTCTCCGAAGGCCCCGAGATCCACAAGTACACCCGCGACGTCGCAGAACGCGGCGGCATCACGCAGAACATCCAGATGGGCACCGAGGTGCTTTCGGCTACCTGGGATGAAGAAGACGGACGCTGGGTACTGTCCATGATCGTGGACGGCGGCGAAGTCCAGGAACGCCGCTTCAATACCGTCCTGACCGCCGTCGGCCAGCTGGACCGCCCGAAGTTCCCCGATACCCCGGGCCACGACACGTTCGCCGGCATCCACGTGCATTCGGCCGAATGGAAGCCGGGCATCGATTTGAAGGGCAAGAAAGTTGCCGTCATCGGCACCGGCGCCAGCGCCTACCAGATCGTCCCAGCCATCGTGGACGAGGTCGAAGAGCTCAAGATCTTCCAGCGCTCCTCCCCTTGGATGCTGCCTACCCCGTTCTACTACGAGGACATGCCCGAATCGGTGACCTGGCTAGTCGAGCACCTGCCGCAGTACGGCCAGTGGCTGCGCTTCTGGCAGCACTGGCTGGGCGTCGAGGGCCGCCAGCACACCACCGCCGCGGATCCTAACTGGACCAAGGAAGGTTCAGTGTCCGCGGTCAACGAGAGCGTGCGCCAGCAGCTGACCGAGATGCTCAAGGAGCAGTACGCCGATCGCCCGGACCTGCTGGCCAAGGTCACCCCGGACTACATCGTGGGCGGCAAGCGCATGCTGCGCGATAACGGCGTGTGGGCCAAGAGCCTGAAGAAGCCGCAGACCACCCTGGTCACCTCGGGCATGAGCGAAATGACCGAGGCCGGGATCATCGATGGCGACGGCACCCTGCACGAGCTGGACGTCATCATCTACGCCACCGGCTTCCAGGCTTCCGAATTCCTCGAGCCGCTGCGCATCACCGGCCGCGAGGGCAAGGACATCCACGAATACTGGGGCGGCAACGCCACCGCCTTTGCCGGGGCCACCGTGCCGGGTTTCCCGAACCTGTTCATCGTTTCCGGACCGAATACCGGGCATGTGGTCAACGGCTCGCTGTTCTCGATGATCGAGTACGGCCTGACCTACATCCTGGATGCACTGAACATTGTGCTGGAGAAGGATCTGAAGGCACTGGACCTGAAGCAGGAGGTGCTCGATGCGTTCGTGGCGGATCTCGATGCCGCCAACGCGCAGAAGGCCTGGGGCCACCCCGAGGTGCACACCTGGTACAAGAACAAGTTCGGCCGCGTCTCGCAGATCTGGCCTTACCCGATCGTCGAGTACTGGAACATCACCCGCGCGGTCGACCAGTCGCAGTACACGGAAATCGGCTAGGCATGGGGGTTTACAGCTACGCGCAGCGCAGCGCCGGGCGCTTCGGCAACCCCAGTGAAGCCACCGGACTCACCGCAGCGCAGCCGGCAATTTTCCCGCAGGCCCCAGGTTCGCTCGACTGGCTGCTGGGCCCTGCCCTGCAGGAACTGCCCCAGTCCGAGGATGCTTTCCAGGTTGCAGTCTTTGCTCCGCAGGATGCCAAGGACCTTCCGGTGATGGTTTTCCTTCCCGGCGGCGGCTTCGTTTCCGGCGCCGGCACCGTGCGCTGGTACGACGCGCAGGACTTTGCCGAGAAGCAGAACTGCGTGGTGGCCGTGGTCAACTACCGCATCGGATTGCTGGCCCACAACCAGCAGGTGGGCGGCGGGAATACGCCGCCCGAAGAACTGCTCTTGGCCCTCGAATGGGTACAGCGCAATATTGCTGAGCTCGGTGGCAACCCGCAGGAAGTCACCCTGGCAGGCCAGTCCGCAGGTGCCTTCTGGGCCTTCGCATTGGCCCAGCTTGAGGCAGCCCGTGGACTGTTCGACAGGCTCTACGTTGGTTCGCTGTCCTTCCAGCCTCCGATGGGTGAAACCCAGGCGCAGGAACGCAATGCGGTGATGGCCCAAGCGCTTAATGGCACCGCCTTGGCCGAGGCCAGCTCCGAGCAGCTCTTGGCTGCCGGCACAGCACTGGCCCAGGCTTGGGCCGGGCGCGGCTTGGGCCTCTACCCGAGTGCCGATGAGTCCGTTCCGGCGGATCTTTTTGATACCGCGCGGGCAGTCGAACGCCTGCATGTGAAGCAGCTATTGCTGTCCTACACCGCCGATGAGGCAAGTGCCTTCATTGGCATGGCCCCCGAGCAGGCATTCACCCTCGATAGTGTGCGCGGGTTTATTGCAGGGAACTTCAATGAACCGCAAGAAGTCTTCGACGCACTGATTGCCGCAGAACCGCAAGCAACGGCCAAGTCACTCATGGTTAGGGCGATGAGCCTGCACCAGATTCAACTCTATGCCGTGGAATTGGCCGATGCGGCAGCCGCTGCCGGCATCCAGGTGCAGCTCCTGGGCTTCGAAGTTCGCTCCCCGTTGCCTCACGCTGGTTCGGCCCACTGCTTAGAGCTGCCGTTCCTCTTTGGCAACCGCGAGCACTGGCAGGATGCCCCGATGCTCGATGGCGTGGCCGATGAGCTCTTCGAGCAAACGGCGAAGGTTCTGGGTGATGCCCTAGGGTCATTTATCCGCCTGGGAACCGCAGCTACCAGCGATAATAACGCTCTTGCTGTGCATCAGAAGGGTGCTCAATCGCTGACAGCACTGGGGGAAACAGGCCTGATCAAGCGCGAAATTCAGCGTCAGTTCAGCACCAGACGCCCGGTCTTGGCCTAGTCTTTGCGCGCCTGTTCTTGCGGACCAGCAGGTCTGCTCGGGCAGGCGCGCGAGTCTTTTTCCGAAAACACTAGACAATCTAACTTAATGTGAATAATCTAATTATCTAGATCATAATATTTTTATCGTCTACAGAAGGGATCCACCATGGCTTGGGGATTAATCAGGGAAATGGGCCACGTGTCCATCCAGACCAATGACATCGAAGGATCCATCTTCGACGCCACGCAGCTGCTCGGCCTGCGCGTCACCGAACGCACCGGCAACGAGGCCTACCTCGCAGCGAACTCAGTGCACCACGAGCTGACCTACGTCGAGTCCGAAGTCAACGGCATCCACTCCCTGGGCCTGATCGCGCAGAACGGCGACGCGCTGCGCGAGATCCGCAAGCGCGTAGCTAACGAGAACTTCAGAATCGTCTCCGAAACCCCGCTCTCCGCCGGCGTGCAGGACGGTTTCTCGTTCATCGGCCCCGAAGGCTGGATCTTCGAGGTCTACACCGGCATGCAGCACAACGACCGCGGCCTGCTTTCCTTCGGCCCGGACCGCTACGGCCACATCAATTTCCACCCGCGCGACGTGCGCGGCATGATGGAATTTTTGCGCCGGATCTTCGACTTCCGCCTCTCGGATGTCATCGGGGATGACTTCGCCTACTTCATGCGCTGCAACCCGGATCACCACGGCATCGCGCTGATCAAGGGCCAGGGCACCTTCCACCACCACGCCTGGCAGGTCCAGTCGATCGGCGACCTCGCCAAGCTCGGCGACCGCCTGGGCGCGGCCGGCCGCGAACTGATCTGGGGCCCGGTCCGCCACGGCGCCGGCCACAACATCGCCGCCTACTACGTGGAAACCTCCGGCGCGGTCGTGGAGCTCTACACCGATTTGGAGCAGATCTACGACGATGAGCGCGATCCCATTGTCTGGGGCGAAGACGAGAACTGGTGGAACATGTGGTCCAACCGCCGCACCGAGGACTTCCGCACCTTCGGCATTCCCACTGTCACCGAACTGAAAACCTTCATCTAGAACACCCGAAAGGCACCACCATGCAGTACGTATCCTTCAAGGCAGCTGACGGCACCGAAACCTGGGGCGTGTCCATCGACGGCACCGTCTACGACTTGGGCCCCACCGGCAAGAACCTGGCCGCCAATACCCGCGACGCGATCGAAAAGGGCATCTTCGGCACCCAGCTGGACCTGTCCGGCGCGCCAACCATTGCCGAGGCCGAGATCGACTTCCTGCCCTCGGTGACCAACCCGGGCAAGATCATCTGCATCGGCGTGAACTACCTGGCCCACCAGGAAGAGTCGGGCAAGACCGGGCAGACCGCACCGACCGTCTTCACCCGCTTCGCCGACTCGCAGATGGGCCACCTGGCTCCTGCGGTCAAGCCGACTTCCACCACCAAGTTCGACTACGAGGGCGAAATGGCCCTGGTCATCTCCAAGGAAGCCTTCCACGTGGAGAAGGAAGACGCCTGGGACCACATCGCCGGCTACGCCTGCTACAACGACTTCTCGGTGCGCGACTGGCAGAAGGCCGCCAGCCAGTGGATCCCGGGCAAGAACTTCCCGGGCACCGGCGGCTTCGGACCGTACCTGGTTCCCGCAGCCGATCTGGGCGACATCACCACCGCCGTACTGGAAACCCGCGTGAACGGCGAAGTGCGCCAGAACGCCCCGGTATCCAACCTGGTCTTCGACATCCCCACCCTGATCAACTACGTCACCGGCTTCACCCAGCTGAACCCGGGCGACGTGATCGTCACCGGCACCCCGGGCGGAGTGGGCCTGTTCTACGGTCCAGAGGGCCTGATCAACCACGGCGACGTCGTCGAGGTCGAGATCACCGGCCTGGGCATCCTGCGCAACACCGTGGCCGACGAGGCTACGCTGCTGGCCGGCGCACAGGCCACCGCCGGCGCCACCGCCTGACGCGCAGCCGCGCACTGTTAATACACGAAGCACAAAGGAAGTAGCGGGCAGTGGCACAGTCTCATGAAATCGACGTCCTGGTCATCGGCTCGGGTCCCACCGGCCTGACCGCCGCCAACCTGCTGGCAGATACCGGCCTGCAGGTTGCATTGATCGAGAAGAACCCGGGCAGTGGCGATGAGCCACGTGCCATCAGCGCCACCGATGAAACCCTGCGCGTCATGGCGCACCTGGGAATCATGGATGAGCTGGGACCGCAGATGCTCGTGGACACCGGTGCCCGCTACTTCGGCCTGGGCGGCAAGGTCATTGCCGACGTTCGCCCCGGCACACCCCGCCTAGGCCAGCCCGGCAAGAGCCAGTTCGACCAGCCAATCATGGAAGGCCTGCTCTACGAGGCCGCCACACTGCGCCAGAACCTGGGCCTGCACTACGCCACCGCGGCCACCAGGATCGAACAGCATGCCGACCACGTGATCGTGCACGCCACCCGCACCGGCGAAGCCACCACCGGATTCAACGGCTCCAAGGCAGCAGACACCGGGCAGAACCCCTACGCAGTAGCAGAAGGCGAAGAAACCGCCCTCGAGTTCAAAGCCAAATGGGTACTTGCCTGCGACGGCGGTCGCTCCTTCACCCGCCGCGAACTGGGCATCGGCCTGCAGGGTTCCACCCAAACCGAACGCTGGATCGTGGTGGATCTGCTGGATGTGCCCGGCAACCCCGAACCTTTCGCGTCCTTCCACTGCAACGGGCAGCGCCCGGCCGTAGTGGTCCCCGGGGTCGGTGGCCGCCGCCGCTATGAATTCATGCTCTTCGATCACGAAGATGGCGACGCGATGATCACCCCCGAATCCATCACCGCCCTGGTCGCACCATTCCAGGACACCAACGTGGTCTCCGTACGCCGCGCCGCGGTCTACACCGCACACCAGCGCATCGCCGACACCTACCGCAAGGGACGCATCCTGTTGGCCGGCGACGCCGCGCACCTGATGCCGCCCTTCGCCGGGCAGGGGCTGAACGCCGGCATCCGCGACGCCGTGGGTGCTGCCTGGCGCCTGGCCGCGGTCATCAAGGGTGAAGCAAGCGAAGTGCTCATCAATGACTACGAAACCGAGCGTCGCCCGCATGCCGAGGAAATGGTCAAGCTTTCCAAGCGCATCGGCTGGGTAGTGATGAACACCAACCCCGTGATCACCCGCGTGCGCGATGCCGTGGTCACCAGCACCCGCATCATCCCACCGCTGAACCGCTGGCTAACCGGCATGCGCTTCCTCAAGCAGCCTCACTACACCACCGGCACCGTCGCCGCACCGGTTTCCGGGGTTCCGCACCTGGCCCAGAACTTTGCCGGTCGCATGCTTCCGCAGCCAAACCTTGAGGTCAATGGCGCCACTGTGATGCTCGACGAGCTGCTGTCGGCCGGCTGGAACACCATTGAGGTGGCTGCCGGATCCCAGCTGGTCTTCACCAATCAGGACGGCGATAGCGTGAGGGCCAAGGACATCAACCGGGTCTTCGATACCGCCACCGGTACCGTACTGCTGGTGCGTCCAGACTACTATGTAGCAGGCATTGCACCAGCACGCGAGGTCGACCAACTTCTGGAAGCGCTCAGCGCCAAGGCCACCGTGCTGCGCACCTTCGGTGCCGCCAAGCAAGGAACTCGTGGCTAGGCCAGCAGAAGCTGCCCTGTCCGGCATCCGCGAAGCCATCCTTGATGGCGCGTGGATGCCCGGCGAGCGCCTTGCTCCCCCGCATCTGGCCCAGCGTTTTTCCACCAGCACCACCGTTATCCGCGAATCCGTCACTCGGCTTTCCGGTGAGGGTTTGGTGGCGGCGATCCCCAACCGTGGATTTTTCGTACCGGAGCTGAACCTGCAGCAGTTGCAGGATCAGACCGAGCTGCGCTGTGTCACCGAGGAATTGGCGGTCAATCTGGCCATCACCCGCGGGGATCTGGAGTGGGAGTCCGCGCTGATTGCCACGCATTACAGGCTGTCCAAGGCACCGCGCCGGCAACAAGATAACCCGGAGCAGTTCACCCCTGAATGGGGTAAGGCGCACCGCGATTTCCATCAGCTGCTGCTGGCTCCATGCGCCTGCCCGCCGATCCTTGAGCTGTCGGCCAACCTGGCCAATTCCACCTTGCTCTACCGGCGTTGGGCGGCCGCTTCGCAGGGTGCCACGCACCGAAATGTTGAGGCCGAGCATGAGGCCCTGCTGCAGGCGGCACTTGATCGGGATGCACCTGCCTTGGCTGCGCGCTTGCGAACCCACTATGAGGCTTCGGCCAAGATTATTCTGGATGCCGGCCTGCTCAAGCTGGATATTTTCTAGCGCCTAGCGCAGGAAGGTTCGGGCCACGCTGAAAGCTGTGCGCTCGGCTAGCTCCATGGTGTTTGCTGAAAGTTCTGCCAGCGTGGCCGGACCTGGCGCAATCGAGTACGCGGCCAGGATTCCCGAGGCCTCCAGCTGCTCATCGGACAGCTGCACCGAACCGGCCACCACGATCACCTCGGCCTGTTCACCGGCAGCCTGCAGCACCCCGGAAACTACCTTGCCGTCCAAGGATTGCGCATCCAGCCGGCCTTCACCGGTGATCACCAGGTCAGCGTCGGCCAGAATTTCATGGGCACCAAGTACCTTGGCCACCAAATCCCAGCCCGGCACCAGCTCCACCTCGAAGTAGGACCCTAGGCTCACCGCAATCCCGCCGGCAGCCCCCATGCCCGGCTGCTCACGCAGTGCCCGGCCGGTATTGGCTTCCAAAACATCGGCCAGTTGCGCCAACCCCTGATCCAGAATCTGGACATCATTTTCACTGGCGCCCTTTTGCGGACCGAAGATCGCAGCCGCACCCTTGGCGCCCAGTAGCGGGTTGGTGACATCGCAGGCGATTTGCCAGTTAACCTGCCCGGCCCGGGCATCCAGCTGCGAAACGTCGATCCGCGACAGCTGGTTCAGTGCCCCGCCCCCTGCGGGAAGCTGCTCCCCGTTGGCGTCCAAGAATTTTGCGCCCAGTGCGCTGAGCAAACCCGTTCCGCCATCGGTGGTTGCTGAACCGCCTAGGCACAGGATGATCCGGGCGACCCCTAGGTCCAGCGCGTGAGATACCAGTGTGCCCAACCCATAGGTAGTGGCATCCAGTGGTTGCCGTGGCACGTCGCTCACCTGCGGCAACCCGGCTGCTTCGGCCGCTTCCACCACCGCGATTTTCCCGTCGGCCGAAAGCCCCAGCCGGGAGGTGACCGGGCGCCCCAAGGCGTCGGTGGTCTCCAGTGCGATCGCCTCGGTCCCCCAGGTGTCGATCAGCGCTTCAAGGGTTCCCTCGCCGCCGTCGGCGAAGGGCACCGCGGTAATCTCGACCGCCCGCGACCGGCTAGCCGCACCCTTGCTGAAGCCTCGTGCCAAGGCCGCGGCTACCCCGCTGGCGCGGGCACTTCCCTTGAAGGAGTCGGGCACAATGGCCACCTTGCAGGGCATCGAATGCTGGGTTGAAGTCATACCCATCAGCCTAGGCACTCTTGAGACCTGCACCTATGGTCTTTTGACTGTAGTTCGAGCGAAGTTCGGGGCCTGCTTATGTGCATTTGTCTGGCTCGCAGATGCTTTTCACGTGCATCGCTAATAGCTAGCTCTGCCAAAGGAATGGCACAGAAAGCGGCATTAGAGTTTAGAACACCTCTTGAAGGTGCGAGTGATGATCGTAAGGATTCCCGTCGGATATTGCCCGGCGGGAATCTTTCTTTAACCGAGTTCGTGATTAGTCCCGCTGGGAGTCGCGGTACTCCTCGATGGAAGCGTTGAAGCGCTGCAGGTAGCCGGCGAACTGCTCAACATCCTCAGCCTCCCACTCATTCAGGATTCGATCCAGGGCATGGAGGGTTACTTCGCGGGCATGCTCCAGCTTCGCCAACCCCAGGTCGGTCAGCGTGATCTTACGCGCAATATGGCCATCGGGATCTGCGATGCGTTCTAGGTAGCCATCGTCGATTCCATGGGTTACCTGGCGTTGCAGGGTGGAGTTGTCCAACCTCAGCCCGTGGCTTAGTTCCGCGATACTCAGCGGACCCTGGGCCTGAATGCGACTCATCAGCAGGTACACGCTGCGATCGACACCACCGAACTGGCGCTGCTGCGCGATGGTGTAGCGGCTGAGCATGAGCTGCTCGTATTCGATCTGTTCCAGATGGCGCTTCATTCCGAACTTCTCCAATGTGTAAAATACATACAGTATGTAGCTTACACATTTATCCCGGAAGGCTCTTGTGCCCAACCCCACCCCCACCGGACATCCGAAATCCGGACTCGCCGTCGGCATCCTCGCCACGGCAGGCATCGCCTCATCGCTCACCCAGACGATGGTTGCCCCACTGATCCCCCAGCTGCCTGGAATCTTCAGCACCTCACCGGATAACACCGCATGGATCATCACCGCGACCCTGCTGGCAGCTGCCGTAGTGATGCCGATTTCCGGTCGTCTCGGTGATATGTTCGGCAAACGCCGAATGATCCTGATCCTGGCCATCCCGCTGATCCTCGGTGGAATCATCTGTGCCCTGGCACCAAATGTCACCGTCATGATCATCGGCCGGGCCTTGCAAGGCTTTGGTTCAGGCATGATCCCTCTGGGTATCGCAATGTTGCGCGACCTCGTGGATAAGGCGCATCTGCCGGCAGCCATCGCCACGGTTTCAGCCACCCTTGGTGTGGGCGGTGCGATCGGCCTGCCGCTCTCCGCAGCGCTGATCGAGTTCTCTTCCTGGCGCGTGCTGTTCTTCTTCGGTTCGGCGATTACCGTTGTGGTGGCCGCACTGATCTTGAAGTTCATTCCGGCAATTCCAACCATCGGCGCGAAAACCCGCTTCGATTGGCTTGGTGCCATCGGCCTGGCCATCGGCTTGATCGCCCTGATGCTCGGCGTTTCCAAGGGCTCCACCTGGGGCTGGGCTTCCCCGCTGGTACTGAGCCTGCTGATCGGCGCGGTCATCGTCTTCCTGCTGTGGGGAGTATGGGAACTACGCACCAGTGCACCGCTGGTGGACCTGCGCACCGCCGCAATACCCCGGGTGCTGTTGACCAATATCGCCTCGATCTTCGTGGGCTTCGGCATGTATTCCAGCTCGCTGGTGATGCCGCAGATCCTGCAGATGCCTACCGAGGCAGGCTACGGACTGGGGCAGGGCGTACTGGCCGCCGGCCTCTGGATGGCTCCAGCCGGCCTGATGATGCTCTTCCTCTCCCCTGTGGGCGGTCGACTGACCAGCGCCAAGGGCCCAAAGTTCACCCTGGTGCTGGGTATTTTCATCATGTCCGCTGGCTACGCGGTGGGCCAGATTGGCATGGGCAGCCTCTGGGGCCTGCTGATCACCAGCCTGGTCATCAACTCTGGCGTGGCCCTGGCCTACGGCGCAATGCCAGCCATCATCATGGGCGCAGTGCCACGCAGCGAAACCGGTGCCGCCAACGGCTTCAACACCCTGATGCGTTCGCTGGGTACCACCTCGGGTGCGGCAGTGATTGGCCTGGTTTTGGCCCAGATGACCACCGACTTCCACGGCACGGTGCTGCCCTCCGAAGCCGGGTTCCACATGACCCTGTGGCTCGGTGCGGGAATCTCCTTGCTGGCGGGGTTGATCGCCCTGTGCATCCCGGCACTGGCCAAGCCCGCCCCGGAGAAGATCTAGTTCACCTCCAGGGATCCATGGCCTACGCGCAGTGCATGCTTACCGCATCCACAGAATGCCAACTTAGAGTATTAAGTACCTCATGAAGGTGCGAGTGATGACGTAGAAACTGGCACTGTCGGTCTTGCGACAGTGCCAGTTTCTGTATCCAAAACCTTTTTGCTCGTGTCCAGCAGTCCGCCGGCCCTGCGGCCCGCCCTCATGGAGTTGAAGCAATTCCCCAAACCTGCAGTTGGCGCTCAGCGCCGGCATAGCTTTGCACCCTACAGTGGTAAATACCTCATGAAGGTGCGAGTGATGATCGAGTAACCCCGGCAAAGCAATTCGCCGGGGTTACGATTTTAACCGGCCGGCGGATAGTCGGGTAGTTGGGTGCCCACTTTAAGTGAGCTGCCCTACAGAGCTACTCGCCCTTTATTGAACAGATTGGATCAACGACCCGCCCTCTGGCCTCAATAGCGCCTTGCCCTTGTTCCACCTCGGAGGCACTACTTACCATGACGATACCCCACGTTCGGCAAACACTTGTTCCGGTCGATCGCAGCTCGCTCACCTGCAACTTTTGGCTCCGCTCACACACGCTTTCATGGATGGACATATCGAAAAGGGTATACATTTTGGCATTGAAAGTCGTTCGTGAATCTAACCCCGATTCGCCCCCCGGGGCTATCATGTCCTGAATTTCTCAATACTTTTATCCGCGGTCCTCGGCAACAGCCTGGTCCGTCCACAAGTCTTACGATCTAGGTGCCATCTGCGACCTGATTTAGTGACCCCGATGTGAATCGGTCGGCTGAGGGGCTAAGTCGAGCCTGTCCTATATGCATTAACGTCGGGCTTAAAACATCCGGAGTGACTGAATTGTGACTATTAATTTCGCTTGACTCCTATATCGCAGCTCCGGCTGACGGTTATGGGCTCCTTGTAAGCAGAACCTTATGTCTAACCATCGAGAAATACGAAGGCGCGGCCCAAGATCTCGTAACCAACGGCATCGACCGTGCGAAGGAGAATTTGGGCATCATGATTACGGCATGGAAGGAGAGCTGCGATCAGGGCTACCAGGGGTATCAGAATGGCCAAAGTTCCTAATAACCGCACCCCGCGGCCGTGGAACCTAAATTCCATGTGCGGACTTGGACCAATGGTAGATTCTCGAAAATCGGTTACACTACTATCGATAATAAAAACGTCCCATTCATATCTAAATGTTTAATATTCAACTTAGACCATAATGATGAAATTTTCCTTTGTCGCATTACCCCTTGCATTGTATTTGGTGACTGTATCGCCAGGGACGGCGCAAGCTGTTGAAACTCCGGTTGGCGAAACCTACACGTTGCAGCAGTCCTCGGAATACGCCCTTTCAACGAAAGATTTTTTCTCCGAAAAGACCTCTGCAGAATCCAACTACATTGAAGCGGCATCACCTGCCGAAGCAGTAGCCAAAATGAACATGATGGATGAACTGCGTCAAGCGGGATTCAACGTGGGGACCATGGCAAAGGTTAACTATGGGCCTTGCAAGATCGTGGCCGAAGGTTTTCACACCAGAAAATCCGGGAAGTACGAGACGGGTGGCTTCAAATCCACTACCTATTGCACCAAGAAAGTCACTGCGATCCACCATTCTTCCCAGGCACGTTTTAAGCGGCTTGCGTGGTGGGTCAAGGGTGGTCGCGCGATTGGCCAGCCAGCCCAAAAGATAAAAGCTGGTAAACATAATGGCACCTACTACCCGACTGTCTTCCAGCAGACAAATCACGCGCTGACATGTAAATCTGCAAAAACGACCACTTGGTCAGGTCGCACCCTCGGAACAATTGTCTACAATGGCAAGACTTACTATGCTGATGCTTATGCTCCTGTGCAGAAGGGGGTTCGATGCGCCTCTAAGCAATATCCTGACAAAAATCAAGAATCGTCTTAGATCGAAATATTCAGAGGAACTGATGGTTTTCGTTGTCTACGGTAAACAACCCAGCCCGTTTCCAGATCTAGAACACATAGAGCCAATAATTGCGATCGTGGCCAGTGAGCGTGAATGCTATGAGATTCAGGAAAAGTACCCAGAAACTCAAGTCAGCTGGGAAGCTCGGAAGGTCCAGAATACTGAAGGCATGGAACTGACAGGGGGCGGCATTCTGTATCTCACGCATACTACTTTATTGCCGTACGACGAGGATGGCGATGGGAATCCAATCTTCGGAATCATGGAGTCCCCACAGCCTACAGGCCTATATTGCAGTCGGGACACCGCTGAGCAAGAAGCACCGGGTCAATATCTGCACAGAGTCAGCCTCGGTGAAATAAACCTTCGCGGTGTCGGCGAGCTTTTGTGATAAGCATCCAGTTCCTTACGCCAGTATGTGAAGTTGCCGAACGTGAAAAGGGGGCAAACCAGGCGTGGCTTCTCAGCGTGATGATGGCCGCACCAAAGGAGACAGGTTGACCCGTACCGAACATCGCTGAAATTTTCAGCATTGCTCATGCAACCGACTGTCAGACCAGCAGACGAGCCATCGAGCCTACAATTCAATATTGTGATTCAGACACTGCATTTGGCCTCCGGTCATGTGGCATGCCGATGGAGGCCATACGATCTGGTTCAGCAGTTAAAAAAGTCGGCTGTGCCTACCGTGCGCTTCAATTTCTCCGACTTAGACCCACAGCAGGGTTGTGACGGCAATTTTGATATTCACCCCTCACCGGCACCAAAGTAACGATTCGCAGGACCGCGCAGCACTGATGAAATCCGTGCGAACAAAGTACCGACCTTCCTCCATGTGGATTCGAGCATGCACCGCTCGTCACCACGAAACTTCGACAGCGGAATGGAAATCTCGTCGATAGGAACATTCAGTAGTCGTAACCACAACCCACCGTGGATTGATTGGCTCCGCAGCGTAATTTGGCAGGAAACGGTGCTTTCTCAGTAAAGACCTCGTGGAGAGTACCAGGCCTGGGCTCTGACTGTTGAGCAATCTGTTCATTCTCCCAACCGGCGAGCGCGTACCTCCCGAATGACGGTCAGCGCCTGCGTCCGATCTGCAGCCCTGAGCCCAATCGGGCATAGGTGCGATAACGTAGACGGGTTCCCAATTTCCCTTCCCTGGGACATCTGACGAAACGGAGCCCCGGTGAGTACCGCGACCGCTGAACTGACGCCCCTGCAACGACAGTCGGTGCTGCGCACCCTGAAGTCCCCGCGATTGCTCAAGACAGAGCTGCTCGCCGGCCTGGTAGTCTCCCTGGCACTGATCCCCGAGGTCATCGCCTTCACCGTGATCGCCGGAGTCGACCCGCGCGTGGGCATCTTCGCGTCCTTCACGATGTCGGTGGTCATCGCGATCACCGGCGGGCGCCCGGCGATGATTTCGGCAGCTGCCGGCGCGGTGGCTCTGGTGGTCGCACCGCTGGTGCGCACCCACGGGGTGGAGTATCTCTTCGCCACGGTGGTCCTGGCCGGCATCATCCAGGTATCACTGGCGCTGCTGGGCGTGGCCAAGCTGCTGCGCTTCATCCCGCGCCAGGTGATGATCGGCTTCGTCAACGGCCTGGCCATCTCGATTTTCTGGGCGCAGATGCCCGAGCTGCGCAATGTCCCGTGGATGGTCTACCCGCTGGTGATCCTGGGCGTGGCCATCGTGTGCTTCTTCCCGAAGATCACCAAGGCGGTTCCGGCTCCGCTGATCGCCATCGTGGTGCTCACCGCGATCACCATCTTTGCCAAGGTCGCCGTTCCGACCGTGGGCGGCAAGGGCGAACTGCCTGATTCGCTGCCGATCTTCCACCTGCCCGGGGTGCCGCTGGACCTGGAGACCCTGCAGATCATCGCGCCCTACGCGATCGCGGTGGCCTTCGTGGGGCTGCTCGAATCGCTGCTGACCGCCAAGCTGGTCGATGACATCACCGATACCCCGTCAAGCAAGACCCGCGAGTCCTGGGCACAGGGCACCGCGAATATCGTCACCGGCTTCTTCGGCGGCATCTGCGGCTGCGCGATGATCGGCCAGACCATGGTGGGCGTGAAGGTCTCCGGCGGGCGCACCCGCATCTCCACCGCCTTCGCCGGCATCTTCATGCTGCTGCTCGCGGTGCTGCTCGGCGACATTGTCGCGCAGATTCCGATGGCGGCCCTGGTGGCGGTGATGATCGTGGTTTCGGCGACCACCTTCGACTGGCATTCCATCCGACCGAGCACGCTGAAGATGATGCCCAAGAGCGAAACCTTCGTCATGGCCATCACCGTGGCGCTCACCGTGATCACCAGCAACCTGGCCATCGGCGTGGGGGCGGGCATCCTCTCGGCGATGGTGCTTTTCGCCAATCGCGTGGCGCATATGGTCACCGTGGATCGCAGCGCAACCCCGGATGCCGCCGTGTACAAGGTCAACGGCGAACTGTTCTTCGCCTCCTCGAACGACCTGTACACCCAGTTCGACTACGCGCAGGACCCCGAGAAGGTCATCATCGACATGTCCGATTCGCACCTGTGGGACGCCTCGACCATCGCCGCCCTGGACTCGATCCGCACCAAGTACCAGAACTACGGGAAAACCGTGGAAATCCGCGGCCTGAACGAGGCCAGCCAGAAGATGCAGGACCGCCTGGGCGGGAAGCTGAACTAGGGCACGGAGCTCAGCTTCCCTCCGCGCTCTTTCCGCGTTCGGCCGTCCGCAGGCGCTTGGAGGAGTACATGTCCCGGTCGGCACGGAGAATCATCGTGCTCAAGTTGTCATCCGTGCGGGCTTCTGCCGTTCCGAAGCTCCACGCCAGCGGCGATGTAAGCTCGATGCGCTCCATCAGCACCTGAGCCTGGCCACGGGTCGTATTAGGGAAAACCAGCACGAATTCATCGCCGCCCAAGCGGCTGACCAGGTCCCCGGCCCGCGTGGCACTGCGCAGATGCCGCACCAGTTGCTTCAAGGCAAGATCCCCGGCTTCGTGGCCGCCTTGGTCGTTGATCTCCTTGAATCCGTCCAGGTCCAGCAGCGCCACAGCCAGGGGCCTGCGGTATTTCCGGGAGGAGAGCAAGGCGGCATCGCCGCGCACGGCCAGCCCGACGCGGTTCAAGGCCCCGGTCAATGCGTCGATCTGGGTTTGCTGGCGGAACCGGCGCTTGACGTAGAGGCCGACGAACATCCCGGCGACGGTGAAGAAGACCAAGCTCAGCACGTTCAACAGCCCGCTTTGGTGCTCGGTGCCCACAGCAGGGCCGAAGAACACCGAGTAGGGAATCGTGAAAGCCATGATCGGGTAGATGGTCCACCGGGTGACGGCCGGGGGAAAGAGCCACGACATGTACAGTGCGATGAGCGGAAATTCCTGGAGCCTGAAGACGATCTGCTCATGGTTTAGCGAAAAACCCACGAAGACCACGAAGGCCGACAGTTCGGCCAGGGCCCCGAGATAGGCGATCCACAACGGAAAACGATCCAGCATCCACCACACGGCGATCACCAGCCCCAGCGCCCCGGCAACCCTGGCTACCGCCAGCTTCTGGAAGAGCGGAGAGCTGAAATCATTGCCCAGGTTGACCACATAGAAAAGCAGCAGGAAAACTGCCACCATCCCTGTGACAGCCACTTCCAATCGCTTGATGCGGCGGAGCCTGGCTGGCAGGAACCGGCTCCACCAAATTCCGTCGTCGTTTGACCGCCGATCCATTGTCCTCGGCATGCCATCACCCGCTTTCTCTTTAATTCATCTTAACCGCGTGATCCCGGCCAGTGGCGCGGTAAGATCTCATTCGTAGCAACAGCCTAATCAGCAATCAAGTTGCCAGCCCATACCGCCAGGTTAGGTAGTCCATGAAGTTCGTATTCCAGCCATTGATCAACCTGCGTTCCACAACGCTGCTGGGTTTCGAGGCACTGGCGCGCTTCAGCGACGGGCGCAGCCCTGACGAGCATTTCTCCGCGGCCCGGACCGAAGGCAACCTGGTAGAACTTGAGCTTCGCGCTCTGGAGCGCATTGTCGAATCCAGCCAAGGCCTGCCCGACGGGCTGCTGCTCACCATGAATGCTTCGGGTCCAGCGATCAGGGCGTTCGCGCACTCAGAGCCGGCACTCGATCCCCGGCTGCTCTGGGGCCTGGAACTGCACGAGCAGTCCGCGCCGGAAGTTTGCGATGCCGCCCGCATCCATGCAGATGAGCTCGGCTGCCTGCTGCTGGTTGACGATGCCGGCATCGGCTATGCAACGCGGGGGCGCATCCTCCGGCTGAAGCCGCACATTGTGAAGCTGGACCGTTCGCTTTTCATCCGCTACCTGGCATCGACGCAGGCTCGCGAACACGTTGGCATCCTGCTGGCCGCTGCCCGCGAGATCGGTGCCAGAACTCTGGTCGAGGGGATCGAAACCGGTGAACATCTGGATCTGGCCCGGAAGCTGGACTTCGACTATGCGCAGGGCTTCTATTTCAGCCCGGGCATAGAGCTTGCGGGGTTGCCAGCTGCGATGCATGAGCTACACGGACGCCTCGGGATCGATATTCCGGGTTTCTGAGCGCCGTTCCCGTCCCCGCGAGCTGCGGATCCGGATCACCGGCAGCAGCTTGGCCAGTCCCAGGACCAGATAGAGCACGGTGTTGATCGCGACGAACGAAGCGAGCACCGCGAACCAATCACTGAGCAGAACGCTCTCGGGAAGAATGATTCCATGTGGAATCTGGACGAGGTGATTCATCATGAGGTGCTTTCCTTACGTGCGGCGCCCGCGTGGTCGACGTGCTTCCAATCCGCGCTCCGGGCAAACGCGATATCCCCTACGCCCTTGAGGAACGCAAGGTCCAGGAAGGCGTCATAGACCAATTCCGGAATCACCAGCGCGGCGATGATCCTGGCTTTCCAGCCGCCGTGCCAGACCGTGACCACGCGCTCGACAGCGAAGAGCGCTCCAAGCAGCATCCAGAAGGGGAACCACACCCAGTTGTCCATGGAGACCAGCATGATGATCATCAGCGCGAAATAGCTGAACAGCGCGATCACGCCGTAGCCGATGCCGATCTGCTGGGCCCAGTACCGCGTGGTCTGCGGGGTGACTCCGTACGCGCCCAGGTTCTCCAAGGCGCCGCGCTGCCAGCGCAGCCGCTGCGCCCACAGCATCTTCCAGTTGGGCATCAGCTCGGTGACCACCGTGCAGTCCTGCGGCGATGTGGTCAGCGCGCCGAGGGTTTTCAGCGCGATGGTCAGTTCGTTGTCTTCGGTCAGAGCCTCCGTGTCGTAGACCTCGCCGCAGGTGCCCGGCAGCATGCTCCCGCGCGCCGCAGCCACTTCGCGCAGGGCCGTCGCGCGGAATACCGAGGCCGTTCCGGTCAGCACGAAGACCCGGCCGTCGCGACGGCCGATTTCGCGTTGGTAGCGGGTGTACTCATTGCGCTGGAACTGGCCGATCAGCCCATGGCCCTCTTCTCCGTGGAACAGCCCGCCCACGGACATCAGCGCGCGGTCCCAGGTGAAGCGGTCCCGGGCGGTTGCCAGGAAGTCCGCGCCGATCTGGCTGTCGGCATCCATCACCATGACGCAGTCGTTATCGCCCATCCCGGGCAGGATGGAGTGCAGCGCCTGGTTCAGCGCGCCGCCCTTCTTGTGCTTGTTCTCCACCGATTCGAACACCTCGACCCCGTGCTCGCGGGCAACTTGCACGGTCCGGTCGGTGCAGTTGTCGGCAACCACGATGATGCTCGAGGGGGCAAAGCTCTGCTCTTCCAGTGCTTTCAGGGTGTACGGCAGGGAGGCTTCTTCATTGTGCGCCGGGATCAGCACGGTCACGGTCACCGGCCCGGCGTAGATGCCCCGCGTCCGGGCCATCACCGCTTTGGGCGCCAGCGGCCGGCTCGATTTCTGGATCGGCGTCCGGCGATAGCGCCAGGTGACAAAGCGTTCGCCCAGGACCACCAGCAGCACCAGGAAGACTGCTGCGGCGACGGCGAAAGCGAGGATGGACAGATCCGGCAGCTCGGTGCTGTAGAAAGTAGTCCAGAGTTTTCCGATATGGACCTCGATCGGGTTCCACATCAGCGCAGGCTTCCCGCTCATGCTCAACGCCCAGGCCAAGAGCGAGGCCGCGAGAACGACGATCAAAATGACAGCGATGCCCACTAAGCGGCTGAAATGTTTCTGCAAGTACGCGCCCCATTCACGTTCGGATTCCTTGGCAACCCCTGGCCTGGACCTGATCTGGATCAGCGAATCATGCCGGGCTTGCCCAAGGCAAGCTACTTGGAAAACTAGCAGTCGGAAAAATCATCGACGCAGTATTTATGTCCAAGGTCACCTCCACCCAAAGCAACGCTGTGCCTTGCGCCCCTGCCTGGTGGCATTTGGCTACAGTTCGAGCACTTTCGCCGCATCCTCGCGCAGCTGGTTCTTGCGGATCTTCCCGGTGACGGTGGTCGGGAAATCCTGCAGGATCTGCACGTAGGCGGGGATCTTGTAATGCGCCAGATGCCCGGTGCAGTATTCGCCGATGGCCGCGACGTCCAGGGGTTCGCGGCCGTCCCTCATGCGGATGCAGGCGCAGATCGCCTCGCCGTACTTCTCATCGGGCACCCCGATCACCTGCACGTCCTCGATATCCGGATGCTTGTAGAGGAATTCCTCGATTTCCGCCGGGTAGATGTTCTCCCCGCCGCGGATCACCATGTCCTTGATGCGGCCCACGATGGTGCAGTACCCGTCCTCGCGCATCACCGCCAAGTCGCCGGTGTGCATCCAGCCCTCGTCGTCGATGGCCGCCCGGGTCTTGTCTTCGTCGTTCCAGTAGCCGAGCATCACCGAGTAGCCGCGGGTGCAGTATTCGCCGGTTTCCCCGCGCTGGAGGGTTTCCCCGCTCACCGGGTCCACCACCTTGATTTCCACATGCGGGTGCACCCGGCCGATGGTGGAGGTGCGGCGCTCGATATCGTCGTCGCTGCGGGTCTGGCAGGAGACCGGCGAGGTCTCGGTCATGCCGTAGGCAATGGACACCCCGTCCATGCCCATCTCGTCGATGCAGCGGCGCATCACCTCGACCGGGCAGATGGATCCGGCCATGATGCCGGTGCGCAGCGACGAGAGGTCGAAGACCTTGAAATTGGGCAGGTTCTGCATGGCGATGAACATCGTGGGCACCCCGTACAGGCCCGTGCACTTCTCCTCCGCCACTACCCGCAGCGTGGTGTCGGCTTCGAAGCCCGGGGCCGGGATGACGATGGTCGCGCCCCGGGAGGTGCAGCCCAGGTTGCCCATCACCATGCCGAAGCAGTGGTAGAACGGCACCGGGATGCACAGCCGGTCATGCTCGTCCAGGTCGATCATGCCGGTGACCTGGTAGCCGTTATTCAGGATGTTGCGGTGGCTGAGCACCGCGCCCTTGGGGTAGCCGGTGGTGCCCGAGGTGTACTGGATGTTGATCGGATCCCCGGGCTTGGTGGCCGCCAGATGCCGGGCCAGCTCCTCGTCGCTGACCTGCTCGCCCTCGGCCAGCAATTGCGCGAAGTCCCCGGTGTCCACGTAGACCACGCGTTCGAGGCTCGGGGTGTCGGCGCGGGTCGCCTCCACCATCGAACGGTAGTTGCTGGTCTTGAATTCGGAGACCGCCAGCAGCAGGCGCACCCCGGAGTGGTTGACCGCGTAGGCGTATTCGTGGGTGCGGTAGGCAGGATTGACGTTGACCAGGATGACGCCGATCTTCGCGGTGGCGTATTGCGCGAATACCCATTCCGCGCAGTTAGGCGCCCAGATGCCCACCCGGTCTCCCGCCTCCAGGCCGGCGGCCAGCAGGCCCTTGGCCAGGGCGTTGATCTGCGCATCCAGGTCACTCCATGACCAACGCCGTCCGCTGGCCGCTTCCACCAGTGCTTCTGCCGGGCCGAAGCGGGCAGCGGTGCGTTCGAAGTTGGCTCCGATCGTCTCTTCGATCAGCTGCGGTCCGCTCTCGCCCTGGGCATAAGCCTTCATCTGCGTACCCCTTCATGGATCGCCTCGTCGGAATTGGCGCGGACACGAAACATGTGCCCAGCGTCACATTCACACCCTAGCCGCGAGCTGTCCCGCTGCCAAGCGCCAGGAAGGAGCCATGCTGGTGGCCAAGTGGCGACATGGGGCCGTGGCGGTCCGTGGCAGTCCAGTGCCTCCCGGCATGATTCAGGTCTGTAAATCAATCGTCGAATACAGTGCGGCCCAGTCATTCATACTTGTAGACTCTCAATCGACCCAGAATAAGTATTTCACCCTCTTGGACCGCCGCGTTAGAGTTGCCAGCAAGCGTCTTCTGCGCATTCGACGCGCGGTCCGACGATCGGAGCACCATGGACACGAGACTACTTCGCTACTTTGTCGCCGTCGCCGAAGAACGCCATTTCGGCCGCGCAGCGGCGCGCCTGCATATCGCGCAGCCCCCGCTCTCCCAGCAGATCAAGCAGCTCGAAGAGACCCTGGATACCCAGCTGCTGATCCGCACCACGCGCAAGGTGGAACTGACCAACGCCGGTGAGCTGCTGCTGCGCCGCGGGCGCATCCTGCTTGCAGAGCTCGACCAGCTCTCCCGCGATGTGCGCACCGTGGGCCAAGGCGCGCTGGGCGTGCTGCGACTGGGTTCCACCGGCAGCGCCACCTCGCGCATCATGCCCAAGCTCATCGAAGCCAGCTCCCAGCAGATGCCGGGCCTGCAGCTGAATGTGCAGGGCGAAATGCTCACCCCGCAGATGGTCGAGGGACTGGTCGAGGGACGCCTGGACCTGGCCATCCTGCGCCCGCCGGTGCGCGGCACCGAGGTGGACTACATGCTGCTGGACCGCGACCACCTGGCCGTGGCGCTGCCGCTGGGCCACCCGCTCGCCGCCCACGATGAGCTGGACCTGGAACAGCTGGCTGGCGAGAAGTTCATCTGCTACCCGCCATCCTCCGCGGTGAACAACATCATCATGGACTCCTGCCGCCGAGTGGGCTTCGCCCCGCAGATCGCGCAGGTGGCCAGCGAGACTTCCACCCTGCTCACCTTCGTCGCCGCGGGCCTGGGCATCGGGTTGCTGCCCACCACGCACTACCTGCCGCACAGCACCCGGATCACCTTCCGGCCGCTGCGCAACGCACCGGCCGTCGACCTGGCGATCGCCTGGAAGGCCGGCAACGAGTCTGCGCTGGTGCGCAACTTCCTGGAACTTTGCACATTGCTCAACCCCCTAGAAAGGCTGGACCCCGATGCGAATCCAGCGGATTGAAACAATCCCCTACGCCATCCCCTACAACCACCCGCTGCGCTTTGCCAGCGGCGAGGTGCACACCGCCGAGCACGTGCTCATCCGCGTGCACACCGACGAAGGCGTGATCGGCACCGCCGACGCCCCGCCGCGCCCGTACACCTACGGCGAGACGCAGAAGTCCATCGTCGCGATCGTGCAGGATGTCTTCGCCCCGCAGCTGATCGGCCTGGAGATCATGGACCGCGCCAAGATCCGCCAGGTGCTGGATAGGACCATCCACAACCAGGTGGCCAAGGGCGCGATCGACATCGCCGTCTGGGACGCCATCGGCCAGGCGCTGGGCACGCCGGTGCACAAGCTGCTCGGCGGCTTCACCGACTCGATGCGCGTGAGCCACATGCTCGGCTTCAAGCCCGCCCAGGCGCTGCTCGACGAGGCCCTGCGCTTCGGCGAGCAGTACGGCATCACCACCTTCAAGCTCAAGGTCGGCCGCCGCCCGCTCGCCCCGGACATCGAGGCCTGCCGCGTGCTGCGCGAAGGGCTGGGCGAGGACGTGGAGCTCTACCTGGACGCCAACCGCGGCTGGAGCGCGAACGAGTCCATGGAGGTGCTGCGCCAGACCGAGGGCCTGGGTCTGACCATGCTCGAAGAGCCGTGCGATGCCAAGGAAGCGATGAGCCGACGCCGCCTGGTCGAACGCTCCCCGATCCCGATCGTCGCCGACGAGTCCGCGCCCACCGCGGGCGATGCCTCGCGCGAGCTGCTCTCCGGCGGCGCGAACGCGATCTGCATCAAGACCGCCCGCTCGGGCTTCACCGAAGCCACCGAAATCCTGGGCCTGTGCACCGGGCTGGGCGTGGATGTCACCATGGGCAACCAGATCGACACCCAGGTCGGTTCGCTGGCCACGGTGACCTTCGGCGCGGCCTTCGAAGCCACCAGCCGCCGCGCCGGCGAATTGTCCAATTTCCTGGACATGGCCGATGACCTGCTCGCCGAGCCGCTGCAGATCGTCAACGGCCGCATTCCGGTACGCACCGTGCCCGGCGTGGGCGCCGCCATCGACGAATCCAAGCTGGCGCGCTACCGCCAGGACCACGTGCTTTCCACCTCGAACTAAAGGAGATCCCCATGTTGTTCCTCGCCCGTATGGACGTTGTTTTCCCGGACCACCTGACCAATGAGCAAGTCGCTGACTTCCAGGCCCGGGAAAAGGAGTACTCCGCAAGCCTGCAGCGCAGCGGCAAGATGCAGGGCATCTGGCGCGTGGTCGGCGAGTACGCGAACCACTCGCTGTACAACGTCGAATCCAACGACGAACTGCACGAAATCCTCAGCGGCTTCCCGATGTACCCGTACATGAAGATCAAGGTCACCGCGCTGGCCAAGCATCCGAATTCGCTGGCCTAGGACTTTTCCGGACCGGCGGATTCCCTCCGTGTCCCAGCCCACAAGCATTGATATTCAAAACGTTCCAATGGCCGACAAATGAGTATTTCACTTGGCATAGACGCTGCACTACATTGAATATCAATCACCCGGGATGATGGGGGTCACAGTATGGATCCGCATCCGCCACACCACATAATTTAGGGGAGTCACCATGACCACTGAAACTCCAGCAGACGCAACTGCAGCCAAGTCCGGCAACGCCGCCACCGACAGCTTCCGCAACTCCGGCAAGCTCGGCAGCATCGCGACCTCCACCGAGCGCGTGAACATGCTTGCTTCCAAGCTCGTCAAGGCCGCCAACGACATCATCCTCGAAGAGCGCGTGAGCTACGACGAGTTCAATGCCCTGAAGGCATGGTTGATCAAGGTTGGCGACGACGGCGAATGGCCATTGTTCCTGGACGTGTGGCTGGAGCACTCGGTGGAAGAGGTCGCCACCGACCACCGCGAAGGCAACAAGGGCTCGATCGAAGGCCCTTACTACGTGCCCGAAGCGCCTTCGCAGAACACCCCTGCCACCATCTCGATGCGCGAGGACGAGAAGGGCACCAACCTGCTCTTCCAGGGCCAGGTCCGCTCCACCGACGGCTCGGCGCTGAAGAACGCCAAGATCGAGCTGTGGCACGCAGACGAACAGGGCTTCTACTCGCAGTTCGCCCCTGGCATCCCCGAGTGGAACCTGCGCGGCACCTTCATTGCTGACGAGGAAGGCAACTTCCAGATCAACACCATGCAGCCAGCCCCGTACCAGATCCCGACCGACGGCGCCTGCGGCCAGCTGATCGCCGCCGCCGGCTGGCACGCGTGGCGCCCAGCGCACCTGCACCTGAAGGTCTCCGCCGAGGGCCACGAGTTGCTCACCGCCCAGCTGTACTTCCCGGGCGATGCGCACAACGACGACGACATCGCCACCGCGGTGAAGCCGGAACTGATGCTCGACGTGCACCCAGCAGCATCGGGCAACGGCAAGCAGGTCACCTACGACTTCGTGCTCGACCCTGTGAAGTAAGCCCCAGCGCGCCTCAACACGGCGGGGGTCCCGGCAGCATTGGCCGGACCCCCGCCGTTGCCGTACCCGGAACCTCGACGAACGGGCGAACACCCGCCAATCCAATGGGAGCGCAGCATGAATGCTTCAACACTGAACGATCCAGCCGGGAAGTTCCAACCCCAATCCATCGCGCACCGAGCTGCCGATGCCAGCGAACCCCAGAACCACTGGGCCTGGACCGGATGGATGCCAGAAGAGGAGCACGGCACCTCGATGCTTGCCGCCTAGGCTTTTGCCCTCAGTACTACCGACGCGAAGCGGAAGGTCCCGACAGCAATGACGCTGCCGGGACCTTCGGCGCACTTGAGGACGGACTCCAGGCAATGCGGCTGCCTGCAGCGGGCGCACTGTTCATCTTGCGGCCAGCTAGCTTGCTCGGGATCAGCCCGCGGCCTTCTTCACCAGGTCCCGGATCCTGTCTTCCGTTGCAGAATCCAGCGAGGTGATAGTCCATGCAACTGGATGCATGTGGGAGCCTTCCTCGTAGGCAGGATTCACGACTTCTCCAAAACCGAAAGCTACGAAGTCCTTGTCAGGCTTGATGTAGCAGACGTCTTTGCCATCCCGGACGTAAAACGGAAGTCCCCAGCGGACGATCGGCTCCAGCGATGGTGCGCTCTGCATGATTATGGTGTGAAGCCGTTCGGCAATCTCGCGATAGGGTGCTGGAGCTGTGCTGAGCTTGGCCAGAACTGCGGCGTCGCCTTTTTTGGTGAAGATCATCCCTAGTCTCCTTCTAACGGTTGGCGCCTCATTGCGGCGCTGGGTGGTATCGCTCGCGCGATCGCTTTGGGCTCCCGATCGGCACATAATGCACCTTACCGACTAAGGGCATCTGATTCACGGATTCTTGCACTGGAATACAGGCAGCTGGCCTCAGGACAGCTTGATCGTGCAAGGAAGTAGCATGGACGCCCAACTCATACGCGTATTGGTTATCCCACCGAGTTGACTAGTGCACTGTTAGGCTACTGACATGCGTAAACTTCTAGCCATCTCCGGGTTCGCCATGATCGTGGCTTACGCGGCTTACGGCTCACTGCTCATGAACAATTGGGCCGTGACCGCAGCAAGTGGACTCTCCCTCGATGAAACCATTTCCGAGATGGCCTCAATGGACCAGAATTACGACTCGCTTGGAGGGTGGGTCTTCGCAGCCACTGGAACCGCCCTCGCCATTTCTTGGCTCGTTCCGGTAGTTTCCGCCGGACGCAAGCTGCCCGCCTGGGCGGCTATCGGAGCTTGGAGCCTGATCATTGCCTTAGGCGCACCGGCTTATTTCTTCGCTTCCTTCGCCAATATGAACTCGGTGGGCGACACCTTTGCCGATTGGAACGCCGATGCCGCCGCGGATCTAGCCGCACCCCTGTACATGGCCAGCGTCCTCGCCTTTGCCATACTCGCAGCCATGGCAGCCTTTGGCATCCGAACTGCCTTCACCCGCCCGCCGCGCCCCCTGCATCCAACTAGCAACTAGCACGGCACCCATTACTGCCTTCCCTGATCTAGCGATTTTCGCGCCGGAATCACGCTTAATCGCATTCGTATAAACTTTCTAGAACTTATCCACAATTGGTTTCGAACCAGAAGATACTGTCGATAATCTGCGCGAACGTTAACTATGACTATTCCCGCATATCTAGACGATCACGACGATGAACATCGCCTTCCACTGCGCCCGCCGGGCACCCGCATGGAGTCGCACAGAGCGTCAGCGCTCGACGCCCATCGCGAGCACCAGTTGTTCTTCGGACCCATCAAGCAGGTTGCCGACGAACTATTCAATGCGGGCCCCGTGGATGGGCCCGGAGACGCATTGGAACGCCTGAAGAAACTCCAACGCCTGATGAGCAGCGCTGAAGCCGCTATCTGCGTTTTACTGGCAGACGGAGTCGAGCAGGTCAGCGCGTCCTTCAATGACCTGATTGCCACCGAGCATGCCCACACCCCAGACGAGGAAGCCGAAGCCAGCAAGAGTGCCGAATACTATGGCATAGACCGTGGCAGCGAGCAGGTCATCAACTCCAATTTCGTAGCTGAGTCAGCTGTCGCATTGCGCGAATCCGTCCGTAAAGCCAGCAAGCGGATGTTCCATGCCAAGGGCTTGCGCCACGCCTGCAAAGCCACCCTTGCCGCGCTCGCTGCAGGTGAGATTACCGTTAAGGCCGCCCACGACATCGTCAAATACTCGCAAGACCTTTCCCCGGAGCAGGTCGGCCGCATGGAGGAAAATTTGCTGCCTCTGGCAAGAACAGCCTGCGACGAGACCGTCTACCAGCGGGCCCGTCGCTTTCACGACCGGATGAATCCCAATTCGGCAGAGAACCGGCAGAAGAACGCATTCGCAGCCCGTAATCTCAAGGTGTGGAATGAGGAGAATGGCATGGCTACCTTGCAGCTGCATCACCGCGCTGATGTCATCCATTCGATTCGCAACTCGATAAAGCAGGCAGCCGCCCAGATCACTGATTCCAAGGATCTGCGCACGCAAACGCAGGTTGAAGCCGATGTGCTTGCGGACGTGTATCTGCATGGCTGGCCCGGAATGGAAGGCATGCCGCTGAAGCCACGGGTTGCCATCACGATCCCAGCCATTGAAATGCTCGCGAATCCCGCTCGCGCCCTCGCTGATTTGGAAGGTTACGGGCCGATCCCAATCGGCGTAGCGTTGGAAATCGCCGCGGATGCTCCGTCGTTCCAGCGCGTTCTGACCGACCCGTGGACGGGAGCCGCAATTGATGTGGAGCCCAAGAAATATCGGCCTTCCCAGGGGTTGCGCGATTTGCTGCGTTACCGCGACCAGCATTGCGGTTTCCCTGGTTGCCGCCGCCTGCCCGATCGTTCGGAAATTGATCACATCGAAGCGTATGGGCAGGGCGGCCACACTACCCGGCAGAACACTCATCTCTTGTGCAAGCAGCATCAGATGTACAAGCACGCGCTTGGCTGGAAGGTCTTCGCTTGCCCGGATGGCTCCAAGACGTGGGTATCTCCGCACGGGCTGCGGTCAATCACGGTTCCCGAGAGCGTGGACAACGTGGAGAAATTTGATCATGTCAACGATCGTTGTCCTCAACGTCCCCAGGAGGCTGCGGCCTGCGAGGTGCAATTGACCCCCGAAGTGCGGCGAGTACTGGGGCTCGGCCAAGATGAGGGCCTGCCCGGAACCGAAACCAGCTAGAGCCAGTACCTGATTTGGATTTCGAGCGATAAATTTTTTCAGTCACTAGCACCACCACACCACCCATACTTCGCAGGAGCAACGGCTTTGAGTCTGGTTGCAATGCTGGACGCGGCCTGAATCAAGAATCCCGGCCGCGTTCGATTCAAGCGATTCGTGCTGAATGAAAAAAATCTACAGTCACAGCGCGTAGGTCAACTCGAACTCCGCATGGTTCTGCTGCCCTCGGGAATGAAAATTTTTTTCAGTCGGAAGGCACTATCCTTCAAGGTCGAAACGCGCCAGCGCAGCAAGCTCAGTACGGTTTGAGACCGCCAGCTTCGTGTAGATCTTGGTCAGGTGGTATTGCACTGTCTTGGTTCCTATATACAGCTCTTCAGCGACACGTCGATTGCTTGCACCTTCGCAAACCAGCTTGGCCACGGCTTGTTCCTGCGCCGTCAGCGTCGACCAGTCAGCACTCTCCCTGCGCAGCATCCCGGTTCCGCTTGCCTGGAGCTCACGAGTGCAGCGGTCGATGTACACGGATGCATCGAAGTGCGTGAAAATCGCCAGCGCGCGGGTCAACGGCGCAACGCATTCGGCTCGCTTGCCGGCTCGGCGCAGGCATTGCCCGTAGTAGAAATCAATTTTTGCCCGGTGGTAGACCGACCCGATGCCTTCCAAACGGCGGATGGCATCTTCAAAGGCCAAACGGGCTGCGTCGATATCACCGCGGGCTGCCAGCAAGGTGCCTTGCACGCTCAGGAATCGAGCGGCTCCGCTCTGGTGGCCTGAAGCGAGAGCACTCTCCAGCAATGGCTGTACGAAATTTTCTGCTTCATCCAGGCGTTCGCAACGGATTAGCGCCATGGCGTATGTATCCTGCCAGGTCCAGAAACCTGCTTGGTCGATGCCCTGCGTACGGTCCAGCCGAAGCAATGGTTCCAGCGTCCGCACAACCTCTTCATGGTTTGCCTGCGCCCGGGCAATCTCGGCCCGCGCCATCCGGTAAGGCATCTCCATAATGGCATAGCTTCCGGTGCGTGCCCACGACTTGCGTAGGTGCAGATCCGCCTGCTCCCAATTGCCGCGCAATGCGTGAATCTGCACCGCGGTCAGCTGGATCAGCGGACGCAGGATCTGGATTTCAGAACGCTCCTGCAGGGACTGCGCGGATCGAACCGTCTCCAGCGCTTGGTCCCAGTCGCCCATGAGGAATTCAGCGCGCGCCGACCAGGCTTTGGCCCACAGCGAGATGCGCAGGGAACCATCGCTGAAGTCCGTGGAGCTGGCTGCGGAGAGCTCGTGCCGGGCCAGCTCCACGCGATCGGTCGCGAGGTAGACCCAGCCCAGTGACATTTCCGCGCGCTGGCGCTGTGCTCCCGCCGGAAGGGTGGCCAGCAGGTCCATCAAGACCTGTTCCCCCTCATCAGCCCGGCCCATCATTGCCAGGCCGAGCCCTTGGATGGCTGCGTTCTCAATGGCCAGCGGGCTGCCCACCTGGGCAAGGCGCAGCGATTGCTCAGCCCAGTCAATGATCTTCTGCCCCTTCAAACGGCACAGCGAGTCGAGGACTTGGCGTTGGGCGATCGCGGCCATCACATCGTTGTCCTGATGCTGGACCGCGTTCTGCCAGGCACTGGACAGCCAGCGCTGCGCGGTGTTGGCGCGGCCTTGCAGGATCGAGATGTATCCGGAAAGCACGTCCCGTTCCGGACTGCTTTCCAAGCTCGAAAGCTGATGCGCGAAGGTTTGCGCCCGCGGCAGCTCGCCGGCGGCGACAATCGCATCCACTGCGTTGAGCAGCAGGGAGTCGCGGCGCATCGGTTCCGGGGACAAGTGCATGGCCCTGAAGTACGCGGTAGCGGCCGAAGACCACTCGCCCCGCTTGCCTTGGGACCGCGCGTAGTCTTGCAGTTCCATCGACAAGCGGCCATCGGGCAGGATGCTCGCATCGGCCCGATGGCCCAGCTTGGCCCCCTGGTCCTCGACGATGTCCGCGGCGCAAGCATGCAACCGGATGCGGGTGCTCAGCGGGATCTGATGGTAGACAGCCATTTGGGTCAATGCGTTCTCGAACCCGAGCCGCACCTTCCCGCTATGGCCGTGGGTTTGCGCCAGCGAGGAGTCGAGAATCTGCTGGATCGGCAGCAGCGGATCATCCTCGCCCACCAGCTTGGCGATATTGTCGATCCGGGCCTGCGCGCCGAGCACCGCAGCCGCTTCCAGCAGCGCCCGCGCCCGCGGTTCCAACCCCTCCAATAGCTCGATGACGTGCAACGACAGGGCGTGAGGGGCAGGCGGCCAGCGGTCGAACTGCTCCCAGCTGTGCTCCGGATTCTCCTGGGCCAGCTCGATGACCACCTGCAGGTTGCCCTCGGTGTAGTCCACCAGCTGCTCGACGGCCATGGGCGGCAGGTCGATCCCCGTCCTGGCGCAGATAATCTCGCGCGCATGCGTTGGATCGGGCACTTGAAGCTGCAGGATCTTCAATTGGCTGTCGGCCAGGAATTCCCGGGTTTCCGGTGAAAGCCTGGCCAGGTTCTGGTCGCGCATCACCAGCACGATGAGTACCGGTTCATTGCGCAAGCGGCGCCAGGCGTAGTGCAGCGCCTGGAAGCTCAGGTCATCGACCCATTGCGCATTTTCCAGCACCAGCACACGGGGTTGCGGCGCCTCCCTGCGCAGGTATTCCAGCAAGGCCTCGCCCAGCGCCCCGGCCGAGCCTGCGTGGCTGCGTTGCAGCAACGGGCCCAAGGCGGCTCCGGGCTGCGCGGTTTCCCAGCGCGAAGCGGTCACCAGCTGCACCGATTGGCTGGCCAACCGGGTTAGCAGCGCCTTGATGATGGTGCTCTTGCCGCTGCCGCGCGGACCCTTCAGCACGGCCAGGGTACTGCCAGTTTGCTGGACTTCGCGGGAAAGGCCGATGAGCGCATCCTGGCCCTGCTGGGCACTGAGCATGGCGTTCACCAGCCTTCCTGCGTCGCCGCGTTGCGTTTCGATGTGCTGCTACTTCCCTGCTCCCGCGGCAGCCAGCTCTTCTTGCGCGCTGCGCTGCGCGTCCGAACGGGTCATCGGGACGCAGGTGGTGACCAGCGTTCCAACGATAGCAACTGCGGCGAAGACATAGAATGCGGTTCCCGGGGAAACTCCCGCCGAAAGCAGCAGTCCGCCCAGCAGCGGGCCGAAGATCCCGCCCAGCCTGCCGAATCCGGCGCACCAGGCCACCCCGGCCCCGCGGGCGGCACTGTGGTAGTAGTTCGACACAAATCCGTAGATCAGCACCTGCGTGCCGATGGTTCCCACACCTGCCACTGCCACCAGGGACAACAGCAAGCCCAGCGGGAGCTTGAGGGTCAGCAGCACCATTGCCAGCGCGGCCAGGAAGAAGGTCAGCGCCACGACCTGCTTGGGGCCGACCCGGTCGGCGGCCACCGAAGCCAGCAGCCCGCCGAAGACCGCGGCGAGGTTCAGCACCAGCAAGAAGAGCAGCGAATGGGACTTGCCGTAGCCTGCCTGCTGCATGATTTCCGGCATCCAGGTGTTCAGCCCATAGGTCAGCAGCAGTCCGGCGAAGCTCATCATGCCCAGCAGTGCGGTAGGCAGCGCGTAGCGCCTGGTGGCCAGCGCGGCGAAGCCCACACGTTCGGCCTTCAGCTGCCCGGCATCGGCGTCGCTGGGAAGTTCCAGCAGCATTCCGGTGCGCGCAGCCACCTCGCGGGCTTCAGCCACGCGGCCGCGGGAGAGCAGCCACTGCGGGGATTCGGGCAGCTTGAACCAGGCCATCGGCAGCAGGAACAGCAGCGGCAGCGCGCCGATGAGGAACAGCCCGCGCCAGCCGATCACGTCGCTGAGCACCATGGCCAGCAGCGAGGCGAGCACGCCTCCGGCCGGCACGCCCGAGTAGACGATCGCGTTGTAGTAGTTGCGGCGGTTCTTCGGGGCGAACTCGGCCACCACCGCGCCAGCGGTGGCCACGATCGCACCCACGCCCATGCCGGTGAGGAAGCGCAGGATGCCGAACCACAGGGTGTCGGGGGCCAACGCGGTCAGGCCCATGCCGACGGAGAACCAGATGATGCCGGTGATCATCGCCTTGCGCCGGCCGATGTAGTCGCCGATCGCGCCGGTGGACAGCGCACCGACCATCACGCCGAGCAGCGCGTAGCTGCCCAGCAATCCGGCGGCGGCTTCATCGAGCTGGCCGAGCTGGCTGGGGTCCGCCAGCAGCGTGGAGACGATGGTTCCGAAAACCACCAGGTCGTAGCCGTCGAAGATCAGGGCGATGGCGGCGATCACCACCACCCAGCGCACGGCGCCATTGGCGGCAGTGCTGGATGTCATTGGGCTGGTATTCACGTGTTTTTCCGTTCGTTTGCGGTGACCGGGGAACCTCGTTGTTCCCCGGAAAATACGTGCCCGGCGCTGGAAGCACGGCCGGAATGGTGCTGGATGGAACAAACGGCCCGTGATCACGAGCCGTTTGTTCCATGGTGGTGCGTTTGTGGTGCCGGGACTGCCGCTAGCCGAGGTCTCCTCCGGCCACCGCGAGGGTGGAACCGGTGATGTAGGAGGCCTCATCCGAGGCCAGGAACACGATGGGCGCCGACTGCTCGTCCAAGGTGCCGTAGCGCTTGAGCAAGGTGGAGTCCACGGTCTGGTCCACGATGGCCTGGTACCAGGCCTTTTCCTGCTCGCCGGTGGGCGCCGGCCCGCGCTTGACTACCCGCTCAGGGGCTTCGGTGCCGCCCGGCGCGGTGGCGACCACGCGGATGCCCAACTCGGCGCCCTCCATGGCCAGCGCCGAGGTGATGGCCTTGACCCCGCCCTTGGCCGCCGCGTACGGGACGCGGTTCATGCCGCGGGTGGCGACCGAGGAGACGTTCACGATGGTTCCGGATCGGGCCTGGACCATTTCCTCGAAGACCGCACGGCACATCCACAAGGTCGGGAACAGCGATCGCCGGATTTCCTTTTCGATCTCCTCGGGCGCGTAGTGCTCGTAGGGCTTGGCCCAAATGGTTCCGCCCACGTTGTTGACCAGCACATCGATGCGTCCGAACTGGTCCTTCGCGGCGGTGACCGCAGCCAGCGCGCCCTCGTAGGTTTCCAGGTCGGCGGTCACGCTCAACGCGGTGGCGCCGTCGGCGCGCAGAGCCCCGGCCACCTCGTGGATCAGCGCCGCGCGGTCCACGAGCACCATTTCCCCGCCCTCGGCGGCGATGCGCCGGGCCACGGACCAGCCGATGCCCTGGGCGGCGCCGGTGACCATGACGACCTTGCCGGCAAAGCGGCCCGGATGGAAGGACTCGGGCAGCCCGGCGCTCACTGGGCCGCTGCCTTGGAAGCGGCGGCCATGGTGGCCTTGGCGTGCTGGTTGTGCGCGGTGATCGCCGCGCGGGCAGCGGCGATGTCCTGCTTTTCGAAAGCGGCGACAATGCCCAGGTGGTCGGCGTCGACGGCCCCGTCGATCCAGTGCTCCTGGCGCAGCACGGCGGCCATCAGCGCAGGCACGTCCAGGCGGCGGTAGGCCTGCAGCAGGTGCTCGTTGCCCACGGCCTTGAACAGGAATTCGTGGAAGGCGTCATTGGTGACGGTGAATTCCTCGCCGATTTCGTAGCCCTGGTCGGCGGCGGCTTGCGCGGCGGGCGCCTCGGCAGCCGGGGCGGCAGGCTCGGCGTCCGGAACGACGGCCAGCGCGAACTTCTCGTAGTAGAAATTCTGCGGCTTGAGGCCTTCGGCTTCCAGGTGGCGGCGCACGCCCTCCACCATCGGAGGCGGGCCGCAAAGGTAGATATCCACGTCGCCCTCGGCCAGGTGCTGCGGCTCGAAGTGGTTGGTGACGTAGCCCTTCTTCTGTGAAGCGCTGTCAGGGTCACCCACCACGGTGTCGAAGCTGAAGCCCGCGATGCGCTGGGTGTAGTCCTGCAGCACATCGAGTTCGACCAGGTCGATGTCGGTGTTCACGCCGTAGATCAGGTGCACCGGGTGCGGGTTGTCCATGCCGGCCAGCTTCTCCAGGATGGCCAGCAGCGGGGCCAGGCCGGTGCCGCCGGCGAGCAGCAGCGATTGGCGCTTGGGTTCGCGCAGGAAGAAGCTGCCCATCGGGCCGGTGAAGGTGATGCGGTCGCCCACCTGCGCGGTATCGCGCATGTAGGTGGACATCAGACCGCCATCGGTGATGCGGATCAGGAAGGAGACGATGTCCACTTCCGGGCCCGAGCTGAAGGAGTAGGAACGGGTCTGCCCGCCGGAGCCGGGCACCTCGATGTTCACGTACTGGCCGGGCAGGAAGGAGAGGTCTTCGCGCTTGTCCACCTCGAGGCTGAAGGCGTAGGTGGTTTCGGAGATGCGGCGGATCTCGCTCAGCGTGGATTCGAAGGAGGCGGCCGAGGTCTTGGCGACATCCGAGGTGGTCGGGATCTGCAGCACGAGGTCGGATTCGGGGACCATCTGGCAGGGCAGGCAGTATCCGGCCTCTGCCTCGTCGTCGGTCAAGGCTTCTTCGATGTAGTCGCCGCCGTCGTACTTGCCCGACTCGCAGAAGGCCTTGCAGGTGCCGCAGGCGCCGTCGCGGCAGTCCAGCGGGATGTTGATGCGGGCTTTGTAGGAGGCATCGGCGACGGTTTCGTTCGCGCCGACCTTGATGAAGCGGGTGATTCCGTCTTCAAAGGCGAGGGCTACCTGGTGGGACATGGCATGCTCATTTCACAGGATTCGGGGATGGGCGATTCGGCGGGGCCTGCACTGGCCCCGCCGCCCAATGGGTGTCGCTTAAATGTGGTAGATGTCCACGACGTGGTGGATGTAGTCGTTTTTCAGGACGACCTTCTTCGCGGTGATCACCGGCGCAGTGCCGGAGTAGTCGATCGTGTAGAACGAGGTGCCGAAGTAGGTGTCCACGTTCTGGTAGCGGTAGTACAGGGTGAACCAGTTGAAGCGGATGTCCACCTTGTCGCCGTCCACTGCAACGATCTCCACGTTGGTGATGTTGTGCCCGGTGCGCGGCTCGGGCAGCGAGGTGGCCGAGGAGCGGTCGGTCTTGATGCGGAAGACGCGGTCTTCCAGGCCGCCGCGGTTAGCGTAGTAGATCAGCGAGATCTCGCGCTGCGGATCTTCGGTCAGCTGCTCGTCATCGGCCCAGGCCGGCATCCAGAAGGTGGCTTCCGGGTGGTAGCAGTCCAGCCAACGGTCGAAGTCGCGGTCATCGAGGAAGCGGGCTTCCTGGTAGAGGAACTGCGCGATATCCGCGGTGGTGACTGCGCCGTTGGAAGTCGGCGCCTCGGTCAGTGCGATGGTGCTCATCTGTCTTGTCCCTTCGACCTTAGTTCTGTGCTTCGCGTTCGTTATCCACGGCTTGGCGCATGGTCTGCAGCCAGTAGCCGTGCTGGATCGGGTACAAGCCCTCGTCCTCGGTGCGCGCTCCGGAGGAGATGGGCTTCAGGCCCACCTTGTCCGCGTTCTCATCCGGGCCGGTGATCTGGTGGGCCTGGCCGCGCGAGAGGTCATTCCACTGCGCCGAGGTGGCCAGGTAGGTCTTCTGGCAGGAGCGGAATTCTTCCAGGTCATCCGGGGTGGCCATGCCCGAGGCGTTGAAGAAGTCCTCGTACTGGCGGATGCGGGCCGCGCGCGCGGTGTCCGATTCGCCCACCGGGGCGAAGCAGTAGATGGTCACCTCGGTCTTGTCCACGGAGATCGGCCGGAAGACGCGGATCTGCGAGCCGAACTGGTCCATCAGGTACACGTTCGGGTACAGGCACAGGTTGCGCGAAATGCCGATCATCCAGTCGGCCTTGGCTTCGCCGAACTTGGCAACCAGCTCGTCGCGCTTCTCGGCCAGCGGGCGGTTGGCCGGGTCCAGCCATTCGGTCCACAGCAGCAGGTGGCCGTGCTCGAAGGAGTAGTAGCCGCCCTTCTGCTTGTCCCAGCCGCCGGCGTCCATGGTCTTGGTGTCGTTGGAGGATTCGCCGTTGGCGCGGCGGGCCTGGGTGGCGGCGTAGTTCCAGTGGGTGGCCGAGACGTGGTAGCCGTCGGCGCCGTTCTCCGCCTGCAGCTTCCAGTTGCCGTCATAGGTGTAGGTCGAGGCGCCGCGCAGCACTTCCAAGCCTTCTTCGGACTGGTCAACCATCATGTCGATGATCTTCGTGGCCTCGCCCAGGTGCTCTTCCAGCGGCAGGACATCGGCGTTCAGCGAGCCGAAGAGGAAACCGCGGTAGTTCTCGAAACGGGCGACCTTGGTCAAATCGTGGGAGCCGTCCTTGTTGAACTGCTCCGGGTAGCCAGCTCCCCGCGAATCCTTGACCTTGAGCAGCTTGCCGGAGTTGTTGAAGGTCCAGCCATGGAACGGGCAGGTGAAGGTGGTGCGGTTATCGGTCTTGCGCCGGCAGAGCATGGCTCCGCGGTGGCTGCAGGCGTTGATCAGCGCATTGAGTTCGCCCTGCTTGTTGCGCGAGATGATGATGGGCTGGCGGCCGATGTTGGTGGTGTAGTAGTCGCCGATGTTCGGGACCTGGGACTCGTGGGCCAGGTACACCCAGTTGCCTTCCCAGATGTGCTTCATTTCCATCTCGAAAATCTCTTCGTCGGTGAAGATATTTCGGTTGGCGCGGAACTCTCCGGTTTCCGGGCTGTCAACCAGCGCGTTATCCAGCAGGCTGGATACCTCGTTCAGGGTCTCGGTCATGGCGTGGTGTGCTCCGTCCATTCAATGCTCGTTTAAAGGGGAAACCGCTGCAGCCGGTTTGCATGGATTCAACCTTGGCAGAAAGTGCGGGCGGTCACACTAGGGTTATGCCTAGGCTTGGGCTAGGCATCTGACTACTATGTTTTCGATCGTCTGAATTCACACCTGTTGCCTATCAATGCATCGGCGTATTCTTTTGCTACGACCACCAGCCACTTTTTCGAAGCAGGCTTGCCCATGCGCGATGAAGGACCCCCTGATCTCCCGCCGGCCCACGGCCAGAACCCCGAAGTTCCGCCGCAGGGCCAGCGCTCTTTCATGCACATACTGGTCAACACCGCCGTCGCGAACCTCACCACCAGCTACCTGTGGTTCGCGCTGACCTTCTGGGTGTACCTGGAGACCGAGAACGTCATGGCCACCGGCATCATCGGCGGCGCATTCATGCTGCTGATCTCCGTGTTCTCCATGGTTTTCGGGACGATCGTGGACAACCACCGCAAGAAATCGGTCTTCGTCTTCTCCGCGATGATCACCGCTGTGGCCTTTTCCCTGGCTGGGCTGATCTACCTCTGGCTGCCCACGAAGGACATCCTGGATATCGGAGGATGGCAGTTCTGGATCTTCTGCCTGGTCATCCTGTTCGGCGCGATCGTGGAGCAGATGCGAGGCATCGCGCTGTCCACGACGGTCACCTTGCTGATCCCGGTCGAGCGCCATGCCAACGCCAACGGACTGGTAGGCACGGTGCAGGGCATCGCCTTCATCATCACCAGCGTGTTCTCCGGGCTGTCCATCGGGCTGCTGGGGATGGGATGGACGCTGGCCATTGCCATCGTGATGGTCGTGGTCACGATGCTGCACCTTTTGGGCATCTCCATCCCGGAGGAGGAACCGGAAAAGGAGGAAGGGCGGACCAAGACCAGCGACCTGCGCCTGGGCTTCACTACAGTGATGGCCATCCCTGGCCTATTCGCGCTGATCATCTTCTCGATGTTCAACAACTTCATCGGCGGCACCTACATGGCGCTGATGGATCCCTACGGGCTGACCATCATGCCGGTCGAAGCCTGGGGCATCACCTTCGGGCTGGCATCCACCGGCTTCATCATCGGCGGCTTGGCCATCGCCAAGTTCGGCCTGGGGGCCAACCCGATCCGCACCATGCTCCTGCTGGTTGCCGTCATGGGATTCCTCGGCGCGATCTTCACCATCCGCGAATGGACGTGGCTCTATGTGCTGGGCATCTGGCTCTACATGATGCTGATCCCGGCGGTGGAAGCCTCGGAGCAAACGGTGATCCAGAAGGTGGTCACCTTCCGCCGCCAGGGCCGGGTGTTCGGCTTCGCCCAGATGATGGAAGCCGCCGCGGCGCCGATTACCGCTTTCCTGATCGCGCCGATAGCCCAGTACCTGGTCATCCCCTTCATGCGCTCGCCAGCGGGCGACGACCGATTCGGCTGGCTGGTGGGGCAAGGCCAGGCGCGCGGCATCGCCTTGATATTCCTGGCCGGCGGGCTGATCATGATTGTGGTGGCGCTGCTGGCCATGGGCACCAGCCAGTACCGCAAGCTGTCGACAATTTTCCAGGCCGAATCACCTGGAGCACCCGAGGAGGCATCACTTGCCAACAAGTCAGAAGACCCTTCCAACTGAGGCCAGCGTGGAGGAATTCATTGAGGCGGCAACCCCGGCCAAGCGCCGGGTTGACGGCCACGAACTGGACCGCATCTTCCGCGAAGCCACCGGCGAGCAGCCGGTGATGTGGGGACCGAGCATGGTGGGCTACGGAAGCTACACCTACATCTCCCCTGCCAATGCGCGCACCACGGGCATCTGGCCCAAGACCGGTTTCTCGCCGCGCAAGGCCCAGCTCTCGCTCTACGGGCTGAAGGACCTTCCCGAGGGCGCCCAGCTCTTGCCGCAGCTGGGCAAATACACCGAGGGAGCCGGTTGCGTGTACGTGAAAAAGCTGGAGGACATCGACCTGGAGGTGCTGCGGAAACTGATCTCCATCGCTGCCTCGCGGCAGGACGACCAGGCTCGATAGCCTCCAGGGGCTTCGCTCCGCCGCCTAGTTCGCCACGGCGGCCAGCCGGGCCTTCCTGAAACCCCTGAAAATTGCCCGCCCGCCTGCAACTGCACCCAGCACAATTGCCACCGCACCCGAGAATAGCGAGACGGCCATGGGAAGCTGCGGGCTGGCGGAATCCGGGAAAGCGTCAAAGAGCAGTAGCGTCCAGAAAAGGCCGGGAATCACCCCGGCGGCCAGGGCGCTGAAGCTGAACACCAGAGCGTGCAGCCAGCGCTCGGTTGCGCTTCCCAGCCATGCCATCACGCCGGCAACTGCCAGCCATGGAAGCAGCGGGAACGCCAAGGGCACCCACAGGTCGGGTTCGGACCACCATGGGGCATCCGCGATCAGCGGATCCACGATCAGCAGCAGCACCGCGAAGAGGATCCCGCTGGCTGCAGGCAGCCAGCTCATTGGCCGATTATTTTTCTTGCCCATTAGCGATTGCCTGCTTGCTACTAGCGAATATCTTCCTAGGTTGGATGATACCCGCAGACTGGTGCCGCTGCGGGTATCATCCCCTGCCTTATTCGGCTTCTTCGAAGAAGGCCTCGACCTCTGAGATGCCGGCGGAGATGACCGGAACCAGGCGCTCGTCGATGCTGTAGTGCTCGCCGTCCTTGGAAATCAGACCGTAGCCGACCAAGGAATCCATGGCGATGCGGGCTTCTGGAAGCACGGCATCGTAGATCTTCGGACCGCAGTTGCGGCGCAGGCCCTCCAAGTCCCCTTCGCGGCCGGTGGATGCGGTGACCAGCAGGTTACGCAGCACCAGGTAATGGGCTTCATCCCGCAAGGTGACATCGAAGGTCGGGTTCAGGTGCGCCTGGACGCAGCCGACAGCCATCTCGAAGAGCAGCTGCGCGCTGCCCGCTTCCTCGCCGGCAACCAGCAATTCGTAGGCGTCCGGATCCGTGCGCAACACCGATCCTTCCGACTCCACGACGGACATCCGGCCGGCGCTCCAGATGTAGTTGAAGGCTAGTGGCGCCGGGCCTTCCGGGTCGAAGGTTTCGGCATCCAGGCCAACGGCAGTCAATACCTTGGCGCGCGGCGCTTCGGCTGCTGCACTGAAGTCCTCCATGTCCACGCCTTCGGCCACCGCCTGGGCATAGGCCTTGACCTGGCTGAACAACCTGGTTTCGCGCAGCAATCCGCATAGCTCCGCGTCGCCCTCGGCAAAACCATTGAGCGTATCTTCCAGCATCTCGCGCAGGGCTTCGAGGTTCTCCGCAGGGCCCTGCCAGAGCATGCGCTGCTCGATGAAGCTGAAGTATTCCAGCCATGTGGTGAAGATCGGCTCCGGAGCCAAGGATTCCGGCAGGTTGCCCAGGTGCTCGGCCAGAGTCTCGCCGAAGACATCGATGTCCAGGTCGAACAGGTTCGAGCTGCGGGCGTTCTCGGCGTACTGGCCGGCGATCTGCCCGATGACGTCCAGCTGCATGCCCGCTGCCTGCGCCGCCTGTTCAGGCGAAAAGGCAGGAACCTGCTGCGCTACCCAAGTTGTGTAGTCCTGGCGAAGCGCATTGATCTGCTGTTCAGCCTGGATCAGGAACACGCTGCGACCGCGCGCTGCCGCCTTGGCAGGATTTCCTGCGCCCGAGTTCTTCTTGCCTTGACGCTTTTTGCTGGCCATGAGCCGTCCTTTGGTTCCGAAATTGGTCTCTGGTTAAAGCCTACGGTGCCCGCCCGAAGCCGGGCGAATAGCGCGATGCGGCTCACCTGCGTGGAAGCATGCCCGGATGACCCCGCCGGACCGTGGACCTTTGGTGTTCAAGGTGCTCACTTGCTGTTTTCTTGTCCACTTTCATTGACCAATGGCGCTGAATCCGACAAGATGAACAGCAAAGACAGACGTAGCCTGCGACACAATGCTTTCAGCTCTGCAGAAAATCTGCGCCGTGGCCTATTAATGAACTTGGATTTCCTAGTAGTTTCGGCGGGGGCCGCTTCAGTGGTCCGCGAAGCCCCGGATCATTGGTGATTTCCGGCCATCGGCTGTCCTGGCAGATGCTACTGCGATAAGAGGGAGAAAATAATGAAGATCGCGGTTTTGATCAAAGAAGTCCCAGATACCGGAGAGGACCGCCTGCTGGATCTGGAGACCGGCCTGGCCGACCGTGCCGCTTCAGAAGTGGTGCTCGATGAAATCGGCGAGCGGACCCTGGAAGTTGCGCTGAAGCATGCTGATGCGAACCCTGGAACTGAAATCACCGTGCTGACCATGGGCCCGGATTCAGCTCAGGCCACCCTGCGCAAGGGTTTGGCCATGGGTGCTGCCAGCGCCGTGCATATCAGCGACGAGGAGCTTCTCGGCGCCGATCTGGTCCTCACCGCGCAGGTCCTGGCGGCGGCTTTGCGCCGAGGCAGCTACGATCTGGTCCTCACCGGCAACATGTCCACCGACGGCTCCGCGGGCATGCTCCCGGTCATGCTGGCCGAGCTGCTTGATCTTCCGGCGGCGACCTCGTTGTCCTCGGTAGAAATTGCCGACGGCGCGATCAGCGGATTGCGCGAGCTGGATGGCGCTGCCGCCCAGATCAGCGCTCCATTGCCAGCGGTCGCTTCGATCACCGAGGCATTGCCAGATGCCCGCTTCCCGAATTTCAAGGGCATCATGGCCGCGAAGAAGAAACCGGTCGAGTCCCTGTCCCTGGCCGATTTGGGCGTCGAGTCCCTGCCTGCGGATACTGCGCGTTCCATCATGGTTTCGGTGGCCCAGCGCCCGCCCCGCACCGCCGGAACTGTCATTGCCGATGACGGCGATGCCGGTAACGCAGTGGCCGAATTCCTCGTCAAGAACAACCTGGTGTGAGCGGAAAGAAAACCATGACTTCCTTTGCTTCTGATTCAATTCTTGTTTTCCTCGAGACCACGGCCACTGGAACGCTGGCCAAGAACCACGCGGAACTGCTCGGCGCCGCCTCTGCCGTGGGCACCCCGGTAGCGCTTCTCGCCGCTCCGGCCGGATCCCTTGATTCACTGGCGGCGCAAGCCAGCGAGTCTGGCGCCGCGCAGGTACTCACCGCCGCCGTCGATTCTCCGGTGCTGACCGCGCCGATGGCTGACGCGCTGCAGCAGGCCTTCGGGCAAATCCAGCCACAAGCCGTGCTGCTGGGGCATACCCTGGCTTCGCGCGAAGTGGCCGCACGCTTCGCGGTGCGCCACCGCTTGGCGCTGAGCGTCGATGCGCTCGGTGTTTCGCGTGATGACCAGGGAATCATCGCAGCCCACTCGATCTACGGCGGCGCGTATTCGACCCACAGCGCCCCGACCTTCGGCGCGCCGGTGATCACCGTGCGCGTGGGCAGCATCGAAGAGCGTGCCCAGGCCCAACCGGCGAGCGCGATCCCGCTGGAGGTAGCCGCCAGCGCCAAGCCGGAGGTCGAGGTCAAGGAACTGAGAACGGCCGAAACGGCATCCACCCGTCCCGAGCTGCGTTCCGCGGCACGCGTGGTCTCCGGTGGCCGCGGGTTGGGCAGCGCGGAGCAGTTCGACCTGGTGCACCAGCTGGCCGATGCCTTGGGCGCTGCCGTGGGCGCGTCGCGTGCGGCGGTGGATGCCGGATACGTCGAGCATGCCGCCCAGGTGGGCCAGACCGGCGTGGCAGTTTCTCCCCAGCTGTACGTGGCACTGGGCATTTCCGGAGCCATCCAGCACAAGGCGGGCATGCAGACCGCCAAGACCATCATCGCCATCAACAAGGATGCCGATGCGCCGATCTTCGAGATCGCCGACTTCGGCGTGGTGGGGGATGTCTTCAAGGTCGTGCCCCAGCTGATTTCCGCCTTGGAAGCACGCAAGGCCTGATCGCCATGAACGCACCAAACCAATCCATCCGCCAGGGGCTGCCGCGCGTGGCAGGCGGCGATCCCTGGCCGCCAGCCGAGCTGTTCGCTCCCGCTGCAGGCGCCGCGGTCCCGGCAGGGCCTAGCGCGGTCGAGGATGCTGCAGAACCAGTTCTCGACCAGCCCGTTGGCCCGTCGGTGCCTGCGGAACCAACGCCTGGCCAAGCATCTGCTAGTTCCGGAGCCAGCGCACCGGCCGCGGAACCTGTTGCAGATCAGGGCGCGGTTGCCGGGCTTCTTCGCCAGGGCCTGCCACGGGTTGCCGGCGGCGGGCCGTGGCCGCCTGCGGGAACGCCGGTCGCCGCGAACGCTCCAGCCGCATCGCAGAACGCTTCCGCTGCACCAGCACCCGAGCCGGTTGCCGAGCTAGTTGGCGAACCGGTTGCCGAACCGGTAGCTGAATCAGCGCCGGCGGCCCCCGAACCAGTTGCCACCGCGGGTACCGCCCCGGCCACAGCGGTTTCCAGTGCCGGGGCACCAGCAGTTCGCCGTGGCCTGCCGCGCACCGCCGGTGCAGAACCGTGGCCGCCAAGTTCATTCGTGGCAACTCCCGTTGTTGCCGCAGCTCCAGCGGCTCCAGCGCCTGCGCTCCCGCCGGCACCGGTTGCGGAAGCTGCCCAGGCCCAGGCCGCACCGGCCACCCCGCCGAGGGCAGAGCCAGCACCCGCAGATCCGGTGGCCCAGGCATCCGGCGCCGCGCTGGCCTCGGAGCCTGCGGCCGCCGAGGCGCAGGCTGCTCCTGCCCGTACCCGCATGGGTGCGCAGGAACCTGCCGCGCCAGCAGCCGCGGCAAGTAACGCGCCGGCCGCCGGGCGCGCGACCAAGCCGGCACCCCAGGCAGCGGCAAAGAGCAAGAAAGAAGCGGCCAAGCATGGCCCGCTGACGACCAAGCAGTGGGTGCTGGCTGGAATCCTTGGCGCATTCTGCGCCTTGGGCATCGCCACCGCCGTGGTGCTCGTTGCCCGCGGCATTGCCGGCATCGATGCCGTGGAGTCATTCATGGAACGCTACCCGGGTGAGTACCACCTGCCGGACTCGGCACCTCTCGGGTTCCCTGGCTGGCTGGCATGGAACCACTTCTTCAACTTCTTCCTGATGGTCCTGATCATCCGTTCTGGCATGCTGGTCAGGCACCAGAAGAAGCCGCCTGCCTATTGGTCCTCGAAGCGCAGCCCGAAGGTGAGCATCAACCTCTGGCTGCATCAGGGTCTAGACCTGCTGTGGATCATCAATGGCCTGGTGTTCCTCGTGCTGCTGTTCGCCACAGGCCACTGGATGCGCATCGTCCCGACGTCGTGGGAGGTCTTCCCCAACGCGATTTCGGCGGCCTTGCAGTACCTGACGCTGGATTGGCCCACCGAAAACGGCTGGGTGAACTACAACTCGCTGCAGCAGCTGGCCTACTTCACCACCGTATTCATCGCGGCCCCGGTCGCGGCGATCACCGGCTTCCGGCTCAGCGCCTTCTGGCCGAAGAACATGCCAGCATTGACCGCGAAGTACCCGATCGAGGTTGCCCGCGCGCTGCACTTCCCAACCATGCTGTACTTCGCTGTGTTCATCCTCGTGCACGTGATCCTGGTGTTCTCCACCGGGGCGCTGCGCAACCTGAACCACATGTACGCGGCCCAGGGTTCCACGGATCCAGCCGCGTACGCGGATAACTGGACCGGACTGCTCTTCTTCGCGCTCTCGCTGCTCGTAATCGCCGGCGCCTGGCTGGCCTGCCGGCCAATGATCCTCGCATCCATTGCCCGGCTCTTCGGCAAGGTCAGTGCAAGGTAGGAGCAGCGATTCTTGCCTCTGGCGCAAAACTGATCGCGCATGGGGTCGATCGTCAGTAGGGTCGATAACAACGGCCTTACTGACGAATGGGGAACAACGAAAATGAGCCACCACCACGAACACCACACCAAAGAACATGATGATGTCGCCTTCTGGGAGAACCACTACGGCCAGTCCGAGCGGGTCTGGTCAGGCAAGGTCAACCAGGTCATCGAGAACCTTGTCGCCCCGCTGGCCCCCGGCACGTCGCTGGATATCGGCTGCGGGGAGGGAGGCGATGCGCTGTGGCTGGCCACCCACGGCTGGAAGGCTACCGGAGTCGACATCTCGCCCACCGCGGTGAAGCGCGCGCAGGAAGAAGCGGCCAAGCACGGCCTGGACGCGGGGCAGACCCGCTTCATCGCCTCGGATCTGGCTGCGTGGAATACCGGGGAAACCTTCGACCTGGTGACCTTGAGCTTCTTCCAGGCACCCTTTGAATTCCCTCGCGCCAGCTTCCTGCGCAAGGCAGCGACCCTGGTCGCACCCGGCGGCCACCTGCTGGCCCTGTCCCATGCATCGATGCCGTCCTTCGCCAGCAAGCCCGATCACCAGATGCCCGTGTTCCCCAGCCCCGAAGAGGAACTGGAAGCTTTGGCTCTGGATCCGGCGCAGTGGGAGGTGCTGTGCGCCGAGGTCCGCGAACGCACCATCATCGGTCCCGATGGCAATCCGGCGACCCTGGAGGATGCCGTGGTATTCGTGCAGCGCAAGGTGTAAAAAGTTCGACCCTCCAGCCCCATCGGGCTGGAGGGTCAACGACGGCCTAGATATCCCACACGGATCTAGGCCAGCTTCAGGGCCTGCGACGGGGCGTAGGCGCCTAGCGGCACCGAGTCGCGCACCACGTCGCGCAGGTTCAATGCATCACCGCCCGCAGGCATAGCCGCTTGCAACTGCACGAGCACGTTGCCCAGGGCGGTGCATTCCACGGGTCCGGAAATGACCGGCACGCGCGCATGGTCTGCAGTGCGCTGGCACAGCAGCTGGCCTTGCGAGCCGCCTCCGACAATATGGATGTTCTCCAGCTCGAATCCACCCAACCGCGCGGCTTCTGCAGCTTGGCGGGCGAAACTCTGAGCCAGCGACTCGACGACCACCCTGATCACTTCGGCAGGTGAGCACGGGCGCTGCCCGCCGGCGGCTTCCACCGCATCGCAGATGCGCTGGGCCATCTGGCCAGGAGCCAGGAACCGCTCGCTTTGAGGATCGATCAGCACCTGCGGAACAGGCAATTCCGCGGCCTCGGCAAGGAGCTGCTCCAAGCTGGTTTCTTCCCTTCCGGCGGCTTCCGCGTCGTCGTTCCATTGGCGGATCGACTCGCTGAGCAGAAAGGTTCCGGCGACGTTCTTCAGGAACCGGACACTGGAATCCAGCCCCAGCTCGTTGGTGAATCCCGCTTGATGCGCTTGCTCGGTGAGTACCGGGCGGTCCAGCTCCACACCAACCAATCCCCACGTTCCGCAAGAGATATAGGCGGATTGCCCGCTGGAGAGCGGGGTCGCGACCACTGCGCTGGCCGTGTCATGGGAAGCGACCGCCACTACCTGGACTTCGTGGCTGGCTCCGAATTCCGCAGCCAGCTCGGGCAGCAGTGCGCCCACCGGCTGGCCAGGGTGCACTAGCTGCGCGAGCTTTCCCGAAAGCCCCAGTTCAGCAACCAGATCCTCGTCCCATGTACCGGTGCTGTGGTTCAGCAACCCGGTAGTGGAAGCGTTCGTCCACTCGCTGCGCCGATGCCCTGTGAGCATCCAGTTGAAATAGTCGGGAACCAGCAGCAGCGCCTCGGCGTTCGCCAACCGGTTTTCCAACTTCTCGGCTTGCAACTGGTACACGGTGTTGAACGGAAGGAATTGCAGCCCATTGCGTGCAAACAACTCGCGCCGGCTGAATTTCTGTTCCAGCGCAGCAACCGCGCGCTCATTGCGCGGATCCCGGTAATGCCGCACTTCTCCCAGGCGCTTGCCGTCCTTGAGCAACGCATAGTCCACCGCCCAGGAGTCCACCCCGATGCTGGCGATATCCCCGCGCTGCGCGAAAGCCAGCGAGAGGCCGTGGCGAATTTGCGCCCAGAGCTCATCGATATCCCAGGCCAGCGCTTCTTGCCGCGCCCCTGGTTCCAGGCTCGACAGCGGAACCGGTCCGTTGGCGAAACGGTGGACGGCAGTGAGCTGGAGCTTCCCGTCCACCATCTGGCCGATCATGACACGTCCGCTGGTGGCGCCGAGGTCGATAGCTGCGACCGGCGCGCTCTCTGCTTGCTTGCTCATCGCAGGAAGGCTGCCGCCACTCCGGAATCCACCGGAATGTGCAATCCGGTGGTCCGGGTCAGTTCCGGCCCGGTCAGCACGAACACGGCATCGGCAATGTTCTCCGGGATGACCTCGCGCTTCAGGATCGTGCGGTTTGCGTAGAACTGCCCCAGATCCTCCTCTGCCACGCCATAGGTCGCCGCACGCTGGGCACCCCAGCCGGAGGCGAAGATCCCGGAGCCGCGCACTACGCCATCGGGGTTGATGCCGTTCACGCGCACGCCATGCTCGCCCAATTCTACGGCCAGCAAGCGCACCTGATGCGCCTGGTCGGCCTTCGTGGCCGAGTAGGCAATATTGTTCGGACCTGCGAAGACCGAGTTCTTGGAGGAAATGTAGATGATATCGCCGCCGAGCTTCTGCTCGATCAGCACCTTGGCCGCGGCCTTGGAAACCAGGAACGATCCCTTGGCCATCACATCATGCTGCAGGTCCCAGTCGGCCTCGGTGGTTTCCAGCAAGGGCTTTGAAAGCGAGAGGCCCGCGTTGTTCACCACCAGGTCCAATCCGCCAAATGCCAGCACCGCCTCATCGATGGCACGTTGCACGGCGTGCGCATCGGCCACGTTGGCGGCGACGCCAACGGCCACATCTGCTGTACCCAGCTCCGCCGCGGCGGCCTGCGCCTTGTCCAGGTCCAGGTCTGCGATGACCACGCAGGCTCCCTCGGCTGCCAGCCGCTGCGCCACGGCCTTGCCGATGCCCGACGCGGCACCGGTGACCAGGGCGATGCGCCCGGCATGGGATTTGGGCTTGGGCATGCGCTGCAGCTTGGCTTCCTCCAGCGCCCAGTATTCAATGCGGAACTTCTCGGCATCGGAAATCGGCGTATAGCTGGAGACCGCTTCGGCGCCGCGCATGACGTTGATGGCATTGAGGTAGAACTCGCCAGCGACCCGTGCGGTCTGCTTATTCGCCCCATAGGAGAACATGCCGACGCCCGGGACCAGCACGATCAGCGGGTCGGCCCCGCGCATCGCCGGAGAGTCCAGGTCCTTGTGGGCCTCGTAGTAGGCCTGGTAGTCAGCACGGTACTGCGCATGCAGTTCTTCCAGGCGAGCGATCTGCTCCGATACGCCTGCGGTAGCGGGAAGATCCAGCACCATCGGCTTGATCTTGGTGCGCAGGAAGTGGTCCGGGCAGCTGGTGCCCAGGGCCGCCAGCTGCGCCAGCTTCTGGCGCGAGAGGAAATCCAGGACTCGCTGGTCATCGCTGAAGTGCCCCACCATGGGCTTGTCGGTGCTGGCCAGGCCGCGGATGCTCGGGGCCAATGCGGCGGCGCGGGTCCGGCGCTCCTCCTCGTCCAGCGGCTCGAATCCGGGAACCACAGGACCGAAGGGCTCCGGTGCGCCGTGCTCGTCAAGGTAGGCAGCGGCGGTGTCGATGATCCACAGCGAGTTGGACTCGGATTCCTGGGAGGTATCTCCCCAGGCGGTGATGCCATGGCCGCCGAGGATGCAGCCCACGGCTTGCGGATTGGCGTCCTTGATCGCGGCAATATCCAGTCCCAGCTGGAATCCGGGGCGGCGCCAGTCAACCCAAGCCACCTTGTCGCCGAAGATCCTTGCGGTCAGCTCCCGGCCGTCCTTGGCAGTGGCAATGGCAATGCCGGAGTCCGGGTGCAAGTGGTCGACGTGGTTTGCGTTGACCAGCCCATGCATTGCGGTATCAATGGATGGCGCGGCGCCTCCCTTGCCGTGCAGGCAGTAATCGAAGGCCGCGACCATCTCGTCTTCGCGCTCCACGCCCGGGTAGGCGTCCACCAGCGAGCGCATGCGGTCCAGGCGCAGGGTCGACAGCCCCTTTTCGGTCAACGTGCCGAGGTCCCCGCCCGATCCCTTGACCCAGAGCAGCTCAATTTGCTCACCGGTGACCGGGTCTTTCGCGGTGCCCTTGGCCGAGGTGTTTCCACCGGCGTAGTTGGTGTTCTTCTTGTCTGCACCCAACCGGTTGGATCGTTGAATCAGTTCCTGTGCGGTGGTGCGTGTCGCGATGGTGTTGCTCATGGTGTTCTTGTCTTCCGACTCGTTAATGTGCATGGGGGCAGTGGTTCTCAGGCGTCGACTTTGGTGGCCCTGGTTTCATATCCATAGCGCTCCAGTTCGATCTCTTCCAGCGACTTGCCTCGCGTTTCCGGCGCCCAAATGGTGCCGATCAGCAACGCGACGACCAGCAGGCCGATGATCAGGAGGCCAAGCTTTTCCAAGCCCAGGTTGGTGAGCAGTACCGGGAACACCAACGAGAGCAGGCCGACAAGCACCCGGGCAAGCATGAACAGCACGCCCTGTGCACTGGCGCGGTAGCGCGTGGCGAAGAGCTCCGCGGTCCATAGCCCGTAGAAAGCCTGCGCGCCGATACCCGCCGAGATGCCCCAGGCCACTGCGTAGAACAGCAGGGAGAAGGCACCTGGAGGAGCGAAGATCAGCACGGTCCAGGCCGCAACACCCAGCAGGGCGCCACCGAAGTAGAGCCAACGCCGCGAGACCTGGTCTCCGTATTTCATGAATCCGAAATAGGTTGCGGCGGCGGTCAGCACCCAGACCAGCACCTGGAGCAGGTTCTGCTGGGTAGCGGATTCAACGCCAGCGGCAGCATAGACGCGAGGCTGGAAAATGCCAGCCTGCCCTGCCACGGTATTCCATAGCCCATAGACGCCGAGCAGGAAGAAGAGCGCGCTCCAGTTGCGGCGGTCGGCCAGCAGCCCGCGCATGCCGGAGAAGAACGAGGCTTTCACGCCAGCAGCCGTTTCCGCGGCACGTTGCTCCTTCCACCTCCTGGACTCGGGCAATCCGCGGCGGACCCACCAAGTGACAGCGGCGATCAGGAAAAGATGGAAGAAGATTGCCCGGGAGCCGTTCACGCCCCAAGGCTCAACCAGGATCGCCAGCGCGAAACCGATGGCTGGGCCAATCGACCACGCCAGCTGAGCGGTGCCCACGTGCGCAGCACGCGATTCCTGCGGAGCCTCCTCGGCAATGTAGGTCCAGGAGGCTGGAACGCCTGCGCCCACGGCAATGCCCATGAGGACCACGCCGATGATCAGCAGGCTCGTACCGGAGGAGAAGGTGATCATCAGGGCGCCGACCATGAACACGATCAGGTCGTAGGTATAGATGAACTTGCGGCCCAGACGGTCGCAGAGCGGTCCGCCGATCAGTGCACCCAGGGCCGCGCCGAACGCGTTGGCCGACACGGCAGCGATGACACCGACCAGCGCGTCGTCGAATCCGAACGCGCCCTGCCACAGGCTGAGGCTGGTGGCCAGCGCAATGATGGCTCCGGCTTCTATGTAATTGCTCATGGCTACGGCAATGGTGGCTTTCCACCCGGAGATGCCGCGCTTCTTTGCTGCGGTGTTCATGATCAGGCTCCCCATCCTGCTTGCACGCCACCAGCGCGCGATGCTTCGATTCGGCTCTGGTAATCGGAGGTGCGGAAGGCCTGCATCGGATCGGCTGGCAGGCCGCGCGTTGCGCGCCATGCTTCCAGGTCGGCCCGCACGTCGGTGTAGAAGGCATCCATGAAGATCTCGTTGGCGGCCAGGACATCACCGGAAATCTGTGCTTCAGTCAGCGCTACGCGGTCGATCAGCAACGCCCGGGCCGTCATTTCCTGCACGTTCTGGACGCTTCTGATCTGGCCCAGGATCTTGTTTTCCACGTTGTGGCACTGATCGAGCATGAAGGCCACAGGCGTGTCCTGGTCCAGTCCGCCACCGCGGATCACCTCGGCCATGATGCGGAACAGCTGATACGGGTCTGCCGAGCCAACGATCAAGTCGTCATCCGCGTAGAAGCGGGAATTGAAGTCGAAGGATCCGAGCTTGCCAAGCCGCAGCAGCTGCATCACGATGAACTCGATATTGGTGCCTGGCGCATGGTGCCCGGTGTCCAGGCAAACCATGGCCCGATCCCCCAAGGCCGCAACCTGGGCATAGGACGTTCCCCAGTCGGGCACGTCGGTGTGGTAGAAGGACGGTTCGAAGAACTTGTACTCCAGCACCAGGCGCTGGTCTCTGGAAAGCCGCGCATATATTTCGGCCAGCGAATCGCCTAGCCGGTCCTGGCGCCCGCGCATATCCGCTTGGCCTGGATAGTTCGAGCCCTCTGCCAGCCAGATTTTCAGGTCCTGGCTTCCGGTGGCATCCATTACGTCGATGCATTCGAGGTGGTGGTCGATTGCCTTGCGGCGGATCTTCGGATCCTCATGGGTCAAGGCGCCGAACTTGTAATCGTCATCCTGGAAGGTATTCGAATTGATGGTTCCGAGGCTGACGCCCAGGCCTTCTGCATGCTCGCGCAGCACGGTGAAGTCCTCGACCTTGTCCCACGGAATGTGCAGGGCCACCGAGGGAGCCAGTCCGGTCAATCGGTTGACTTCAGCCGCATCGGCGATTTTTTCGAAGGGATCGCGCGGGGTCCCGGGGGTCGAATAGACCTTGAAGCGGGTGCCCGAATTTCCATAGGCCCAGGAAGGGACTTCGATGGCAAGGCGGTCAAGGATTTGCAGGTGCTCAGGGCTCAGCTTCGAGCTCATGGAACTCTCCATTTCTAGTAATTCTGCGGGCTACTACTGCTGGGATGCGGCAAGTGCGGCCAGCTGGTTTTCGAGATTGAAGACCTCGCGCAGACGCGGCGCTTGCTGATCTGGCCGGCCGCCCAGGCTGAGGAAGAATCGGCTCATTTCCGCTTCCCACGCTGCGGTGCGCGGGTCGGAGTCCAAGGCGGCCTGGGCAGCGCTGTCGTCATCGGTTTCGTAATAGCCGATCAGCAACCCGTCCTCGCGCAGAAAGAGTGAGTAGTTGCGACGCCCGGCTTCTTCGATGGCTTGGAGCATCTGCGGCCACACTTCCCGGTGGCGCGACACATACTCGTCGATCAGGTCGGGATTGACCTGCAATTGAAAGCAAACTCGCATCGTACTACTCTTCCGGAGCGCTGGAACTGGGTGGGCAAAACTGTGCGATCCGATTCGCTTTGCACAAAAATGAATCGTTTCAATCGCTTCGAAATTCGAGTGTAGAGCAGGTCACACTTGAATTGCAAGCGGTCGGTCGATCGAATGCCGCATTCTTTTGAATCCTTTCAAAAAGCTGTTGGGATTCCAGTTCCCATCCGTGCGCCAGTTATACTCGCAGAAGAACAACTCACCGAAGAACAGGAAAGCTCTGTGGCCGTCAGCGTCAAGGAAGTTGCCGCCGAGGCGGGCGTTTCTGTAGGCACCGTCTCCAACGTGCTCAACCGGCCCCAGGTTGTTTCCGAACACACCGTTTCCAAGGTCACCGCAGCCATCGAGAAGCTCGGCTTTGTCCGCAACGATGCGGCCAGGCAACTGCGTGCCGGCCGCAGCCGGAGCTTCGGGCTCGTCGTCCTCGATGCACGCAACCCGTTCTTCATGGACGTCACCCAGGGCGCCCAGCATCGTGCCTTGGACAACGGCTACACCGTGCTGATGGGAGCCAGCGACAATTCCCTGAGCACCGAACAGCAACTGCTGGATCTCTTCGAAGAGCAACGCGTCGCCGGAGTACTCATCTCCCCCTTGCACAGCGACTTGAGCCGGCTCTGGCGGATCCGCGAAGCGGGCACGCCAGTGGTGCTGGTGGACCGCGGAAGTGGCGACCGCAGCTTTTCATCGGTCTCCGTGGACGATGTGGAAGGCGGAAGAATTGCCGTACGGCACCTGCTGGACATTGGCAGAAAGCGGATCACCTTCGTCGGCGGACCGCAGAGCATCGAACAGGTCCAGCACCGATTAACGGGAGCCCAATCGGTATTGGCCCAAGCCCCGGATGCCGTGCTGGAGCACATGCCTACCAAGAACCTGACTGTGCTGGAAGGACGGGCAGCCGGAGAGCGTATTCTTGCCATGGATCCTGCACAGCGCCCCGACGGGATCTTTGCGGCCAACGACCTGCTCGCGTTGGGCATACTGCAGGCCCTGGTGATGTCCGGCGAACTCAGTGTTCCCGAGGATATTGCTCTGGTGGGATACGACAATATCGACTTCGCCGAGTCGGCCGTCATCCCGATTACCACCGTGCGCCAGCCAGCAGAAGAAATCGGGCGAACCGCTGTCGACGTCTTGCTGCGCGAAGCAGAAGCGGGCGATCAAGCGGTCCGCGAGCAATTCGTTTTCACTCCCAAGCTCGTTATCCGTGCATCGACTGTGGCCCCGAGCCAAGCGCGCTGACGTTTACCTTAGGGGTTCCTGAAAAGCGGGTTCTGCAGCTTCTGATGCCCAGCGGTTCTTGCTAGGTTGGCATTCCAAGCAACGAGAGGGATGGATTTATGAGCGAGAACAACCCTGAAGCCCGACTGCACAAGGCAGAGGCCGAAGAGCCCGATACCATTTCCGACCCTGCTTTGAATGATGAAGTTGGCCAGGACTGGACCGATGAAGGCGGAGCGACGCCGCATGGAGCCGCGCTAGACGACGACTAGGCCAGAGGGCCAACCAGCCGAAAACCAAAAATGCCCGTGGGTTGCCAAGTTTGAAAGTTTGGCAACCCACGGGCATTTTCACTGGCTTGAATCAGCCGCCTAGAACTCGAACTCCAGGTGGGCATTGACTTCGTCCTTGTTGAAATACGCCGGATCGATCTCGTATTCCTCTTCGTAACCGAAGTTCGAAAGCCAGTCTTGCACTTCCTCGTACTCCGGGTCCGTCGGATCATCGAGAATATCCAGCTTGGCTTCCCAGCCACCGATCCCGCCGCTGTCCTCCATCGGAGCCATGCGCCGGCCGCCGGTGCATCGCGGCAGCTGGCCGCCATCGGCATCCAGGATCTTCTCGACGTCGATGCGCACTTCCCAGTTGTCCCCGAAGTCGTACAGGTAATCCAGGCGGTCTTTTTCCTTCTGCAGCAACGAGGAAACCAGGGTTTCCGCTTCGTTCTTCTGGTAGTCCATGTCGTCAATCTCTGGACCATATGAAGTGCCGCCGAAGCCACCCTCGTAGAAGCTGTGCAGGTGCCCGTCGTACCAGTCGAAGCTCGCTTGGATGATGTCGTGCAGGTCGCCAAGGTTCAGGTCCATGGGCACCAGCACGCGACGCCAGATCGGCGGCTTGGCGTCCTTGAGGGTCAGCTTCAGCTGCAGCACCTTGCCGGTATACGGTGTTTCGCGCTTCAGGCGTTTCGGCTCGTCATCGTCCGGCCCGAACATCGCGTCGAGATCAGTGTCGTCGAATTCATCCTCATCGAGCAGATCCTGTTCAACGTCGGTAATCGCCAGGCGGACGATAGTGGGCACCGAGTACGCTTCGCCATCTTCGATAAGGCCAAGTACGCGCAGTTCATGCATGCGCACATGCGCGGTTTCCCATACCTTTGGCGACCATTGATCATCTCGCGGGTCAGCCACGCGATGCGGGTTGCCTTCGATCCCCTCGACGATCCAGAACGCTGCCAGCCCCCAGGCTTCAAGGCTGGCGTCATCGCCGCCTTCCGGCTTTTCCAGCAACGAGTCCAGGCAGGCCTGGATGAAGTAGAAGTTCGGCTCGAAGGAGTCGGCGTCTTCATGCTGCATGATGTCTTCGTACGTCACGCCGCGCTCCGGCTTGCCCTGTTCGGGCAGCTTGATGGCGCTGACCGATTCCAGTGCCGAGAGCACGACCGCAACCATCAGGCCCCTGCGCGATTCGTGGACTTCCGGAGGCAGCTGGTCGGCGAGCGCTATTGCGGCCGTTTCCAAGAATTCAGACGCCGGCAAGCTGGCCCACAGATTCTTGCCCTCGGTGAGGGTCCAAGCCAAGAAGGCACGGCCCAGCTTGCTGATCCGCATGGCGGCGATTTCAGCCAGGGCCGCTTGAGAGGCCTCGTCAGATGCCATGATCTCGTCAATTTCATCGTTTTCATCGATGCCGTCATCACCGGCGAATGGATCCTGGGCTTCCAGCGACTTCCGGAACCACTCCAGGCTTTCGGCCTCGCGCTCCCACAGACCGGCATCGCGCAAGAACTCGACGTAATCCGCCCAGGCCATATAGATCATGGTTCCCAGCCCATTATCGGCGGCATCGGGATTCTCGGCCTCTTCGAATTCAATCATCGAGCTGAGCACTGCCAGCAGTTTGGGCGGATCAAAATCGGTAACCTTGTCCAGGCCGACGACTTCGGCGTAGATGCCCAGGGTTTCGCGCACTGCGGCAAGGACCATCAGGGCCAGTTCTGGGTCATCGCGGTTCTCGGAGAACCAGCGTACGAACTGCGGCGTGAGCGCGTCCAGGCCGCGCCCCACCTTCACCCGGTCCAGGGAGACGACGCCCTCTTGCAGGCGTGCCGGATGCCCCTGCTTGGGCTTCTGCTTCTTCTTTTTCTTCGCCATCGGACTGCTTTCCTGGTCGTTTGCTTCTCCCCCTAGGCTACGTGGCTGCTGGTTCCTGAAGAAGCATGCCTGGCACGTGTTCTGCTGGACAGCTTCCTGCCGTCGCAGCCAGGCACCGCCAGGGCCCGCACGGCGCGGATATGAATCGAGTCGCTTTCGATATCTATGGCGTAACCCGTACTGCTGGAGCGCCCGCGTTGGTAGGGTGACTTCATGATCAATACTGCTCGTTTGCACTCGGACCTGTCACGACTCAACCGCGAAACCGCGATGATGTCGGCCACGATCGAAACCCTGTCCACCGAAGAAATGGCCGCCGCCTCGCTGTGCGAAGGCTGGAGCCGGGCGCAGGTCATTGCGCACTTGGCCTCCAACGGCCGGAGCCTGGTCAAGCTCATCGACTGGGCCACCAGCGGAGAACCGCAGGAGCTCTACGCCTCGCGCGAGGCCCGCGACGCGGAGATCGACGAGCTGGCGGCCCTGCCGCGCGAGGAACTGGTCAAGAAGTTCCAGGACGCCGCCGCATACTTCGCCGAGCAGTGCGAACGGCTCAGCGGCGAACTGGCCGTGGAAGAGGTGGACCTTCACGGCAAGATCATTCCGGCGACCTCCATCGTGGCCCTGCGCATCTCAGAGGTGGTCATCCACCACCATGATCTGGATACCGCGTGGACCATCGAGGAAGCCGATCCGGATTCCCAGGAGAACGCCGTCGAGGCCGCCGTGCGGACTATGCGCGTGAAGAACGCTCCGGGCATGACGCTGGTGACCGAAGAGGGCGACGAATGGGTCATCGGCGATGGCGCGCTGAAGGTGCGCTCGGACCGCGAAGGCTTGATCGAATGGCTGGCCCGCGGCCAGGCCCGGCATATCGAGGCCGATGGCCCGATTCCGGTTTTGCCTTCCTGGTAACCATCTTCTGGCAGGCGTGTCAGCACGCGGCAACGGTTGGCCCTGCAAGGAGAATGGATTCGGCCCGCTTGTCGAAGTGAAAAGGAGCCGGCATTGATCCCTGTCATCGTGCTCACCGGATATCTGGGTGCAGGCAAGACCAGCCTGCTCAACCGCTTGCTGACCCGCCCGGGTACCCGCGTCGGGGTCATCATCAACGACATCGGCAAGGTCAACGTGGATACCGGGCTGATCACCGGCCAGATCGATGCGGCCGAATCCATTGCCGGCGGCTGCGTTTGCTGCCTGTCCGATAGCAGCGGCCTGGACGAGCTGCTGGAGAAGCTGGGCCAGCCGAAGCTGCGCCTGGATGCCATCATCGTGGAGGCCAGCGGCGCGGCCGACCCGCTGAACGTGGATCGGCTGCTGCGTTTCGGCAAGGCCCACGGGGTACGCTTCGGCGGCATCATCGACGTGATCGACGCGGTGGAGCATGAGCACACCGTGGATACCGCGGCGATGGCCCCGGCCCGCTTCAGCGCCACCAGCATGGCGGTGGTCAACAAGCTGGACCGCATTGCCCCGGAACACCGCGACGCGGTCCTGGCCAGGATCAGCGGACGGATCCGCGAAATCAACCCGCACGTTGCCATCATCCCGGCGTCGCACGCCGCCATAGACCCCGAGCTGGTCTTCGACATCGCCCTGAACGAAGACCCGATCGACGAGTTGCCGTTGGCGGCTGCCTCCCGCCCGCACCACGACCACGAGCATGCTCCGCACGCCAACGCGGTGACGGTGCGCTGCCCCGAAGCGGCGGATCCGGGTGCCCTCTTGGACCTGCTGGAGCACCCGCCGGTTGCGGCCTACCGGCTCAAGGGGCATGTAAAACTGCGCACCGATCGCGGCACGCAGCGTTTCCTGGTCAATATGGTGGGCCGGCAGATCCATTTCGCGAAAGCAGCGGCCCACAGCGATCCGGCCAATGACGCGCTGGTCGCCGTGGGAATGAACTTGGACGAGGAAGCGGTTGGCGCGGCATTAGCGGCCGCCTTGGAACCAGCACGACTTGATCCTTCGCCGGGAAATCTCACCCGTTTGGAACGGCGGTTGATTTTGAGCAGCGATGCAGCAGATGCTCCGGCCAAGGTTGACGCTGAAGAGTTCTAGCTGCTGCGGCACTGATGCCTGCGAGTTGGCAACGAGGGCATCCGCTGCCCCGTCTCGACCTGCAACATCGAGCCGCGTTCGCATCCAGTTCGCGCCCGGTGCATAGGGGCACGTCCCAAACAGGCCAAGCCTTCGGAAATAACTCAAGTGCTGCCCGCGACTCCAGTGATGAGTCCCAATTCCAACCCGTCCAACGTTGGACGATTCCGTGCTCCCCGCGATTGCCGGGATGACGCCCGGTATTGCCGATGGTTTCGATGAGCGGTTCCAAGTGATCCTTGGATCTTCACGAAACAGCCCCGGGTCGCCAAAACCGAAGGCCGCATCCCGCGCGACCCTGCCGTCAGCCCACCATGTCCGAGCAAAAGAAACATCACTGGAACATGAAATGGACACGGTGCGCCGATGGCCGGCGGGTCAGCGCGGGGTGCGGCCCCGGCAGTCTCTGGAAATGAACGCTTACAACGCGATCTGGCGGTTCTGGTCCTTGTAGAGCAGGTACCGGAAGTTCTCCGGGCCGCCGGCGTAGCAAGCCTGCGGGCAGAAGGCGCGCAGTGACATGTAGTCCCCGGCTTCGACCTCGACCCAGTCGCCATTCATCCGGTACACGCCCTTGCCTTCAAGCACGTACAGGCCATGCTCCATGACGTGGGTTTCGGCGAACGGGATGGATGCGCCCGGTTCGAAGGTCACGATATTCACGCCGAAGTCGAAGGCCACGTCGTTGGGATCGAGCATGCGGGTGGTGCGCCACTTGCCATCGGTGCCCGGCATCGGGCCAGGTTCGATGTCGCGCTCATTGCCCACCACGGGAGCCGGTGCGGCGACGCCTTCAAGCACTTCGTAGCGCTTGCGCAGCCAGTGGAAGCTGGTGGTCTCGGTGCCGTCATTGCGGGCGGACCACGTAGCGCCGGCTGGCAGGTAGGCGAAGCCGCCGTCCACCAGCACATGTTCGGTGCCCTCGATGAGAAGGGTCAGCTGCCCGGTGAGCACGAAGATGAATCCCTGCACCTGGGCCTGCGGCTCCGGCTTGGTGGCGCCGCCGCCCGGGGCAACTTCCACGATGGCTTGGGAGAAGGTGGTGGCCCCGCCGGCGACCGGGCGGTTGAGCACCCAGGCACGGGTGTTGGTCCACTCGGGGAAGACGCTGGTGACGATGTCGCGCAGCACGCCCTTGGGGATCACGGTATAGGCCTCGGTGACGATGGCCCGGTCGGTGAGCAGATCGCTCTGCGGCGGGTGGCCGCCGAAGTCCGAGTAGTACGACGAGGAGTTCTGGATGGCTGGAACAGTCATGGTGTTGTCCTTAGGCGTGGGAGCGGTTCAAGGCGATCGCCTCGAGTTCGGGCAGGGTGATCTGGGCTAGTTCGGTGACCTCGTCGGCGCTGACCGCACCGCAGGCCACCCCGCGGTGGATGTAGCGGGCCAGGGCCCGTGCGGTGGCCGGCTCGTCCATGATGGCCGAGTTGATCTGGTGGACGTAGTTGCGCAACCGGGTTCCGGCTGCCTGCAGGCCTTCGCGGAAGAAGGCGAAGGTGGCCAGGTAACGGGTGACCAGCTGATTCTCGTGCATGTCCCAGCCCTGGTAGATGCCGCGGGACAGGTGGCGGGAGACCAGGCGGGCGTGCAGTTCCCAGGCGGCCGCAATGTTCTCCGGGTCGCCGGCCGGGATGATGTTGGTGGAGCCGTCGGACAGTTCCACCCCGGTGCCGGCTACGGCCACCTGCATGACGTCCTTGGCGAAGTCCGCTACCGGGTGCTCCATGGACTGGTATCCGGCGGCCACGCCCAGCGACGCGGAGTAGTCGTAGGTTCCGTAGTGCAGCGAGGATACCCGACCCTTGCCCGAGGCGATCAGCTGAGCCACCGGATGGGTTCCGTTGGCGGCCAGGATGACCTGCGGGGTTTCCACCTGCACTTCGAAGCGGATGCGTCCGGCTTCCAGCCCGTGGGCTTCTTCCAGCTTCTCGGCCAGGTAGACCATGGACTCGACCTGGGCCACGGTGGTCACCTTGGGCAGGGTCAGGCGCAGGCCCTCGGGCAGCGGACCGTTGGCCAGAAGCCGGGTGATGAACAGGTCCAGGGTGCGGATCCCGCGGGCCCGGGTGGGTGCTTCGAAGCATTTGAAGCGGATGCCGATGCAGGCCGGGGCTTTGCCGGCGGCCACCGCGGCGGATACCGAGTCGGCCGCGGCAAGCACTGCGGCGTCCTCCTCGGCATCCGTGCGGTTGCCGTAGCCGTCCTCGAAATCGAGGCGCAGATCTTCGATGGGTTCGCTTGCCAGCTTCGCGCCAACCAGTTCCGCCAAGCGCTCTGGTTCGGCCAGCTTGAGCTTGGCCGCCAAGGCGGATAGGCCAATCAGTCCTCCGGCAGTGGCTACTGCGTTGTGGCCCCAACGTTCTGGGAGGTCCACGGTGTACTTGTCCCCGGGGACGTACACGGTATGGATCGGCTGGCGGGCTCCGGTATCCCCCGGGTAGGAGGTTTCCAGCAGCCGGTCGGTGGCGGCCAGCTTTGCTTCTACGCTGGCAAGCGTGGACTCATCGAAGGTGTTGCTCATGGCTTGGTCACGTATTCCTTTTCCAAGAGTTCGTAGGCTGGGGTGGTGAGGAAGTCCGCGAAATCCTCGTCCTTGCCGCTGGTCAGTTTCGCGATCAGTTCCGCTGCCGGCTGGTAGTAGGCGTTGAAGTGCTCTTCATTGTCGACCTCCGCGCGCAGGCGTTCAACCTCTTCGGCGAGAATGCCAGCAACCAGTTCGGCGGTGATGGTGTTGCCGGTGTCGGCGGCGACCACCTGGTTGCGGATCTGCTGCCAGATCTGCGAGCGCGAGATCTCCGCGGTGGCGGCGTCTTCCATCAGGTTGTGGATGGCGACCGCGCCGTTGCCCGAGAGCCACACGGCCACGTAGTTCACGGCCACGTAGAGGTTGGCGCGCACGCCGGCCTCGGTGACATCGCCAGGAGCGCTGGCCACGTCCAGCAGCTGGGCCGCGGTGACCTCGACCTCCGGGCGCTGGCGGTCGATCTGGTTCGGCTTCTCACCGAGCTTCGCGTCGAAAATCTCCTTGCACAGCTCAACCAGGTCAGGGTGGGCGACCCAGGAGCCGTCGAATCCGTCGTTGGCCTCACGGGACTTGTCCTCGCGGACCTTGTCGAAGGCGGCGGCGGTAACTTCTGGTTCGCGGCGGTTCGGGATGAACGCCGCCATGCCGCCCATGGCGAAAGCCCCGCGCTTGTGGCAGGTCTTGACCAGCAGCTCGGTGTAGGCGCGCATCATCGGCGCGGTCATCGACACGGCCGAGCGGTCGGGCATGATGAACGCTTCGCCGGCTTCGCGGAAGGTCTTGATGATGGAGAACAGGTAGTCCCAGCGGCCCGCGTTCAGGCCAGAGGCGTGCTCGCGCAGCTCGTAGAGGAATTCCTCCATCTGAAAGGCGGCCGGGATGGTCTCGATGAGCATGGTGGCGCGCACGGTTCCGTGGGCGATGCCCAGCTCGGCCTGGGCGAAGGTGAAGACCTCGTTCCACAGGCGCGATTCCAGGTAGTGCTCCATCTTCGGCAGGTAGTAGAACGGGCCCTGTCCCGATTCGGCGAGCACCTTGGCATTGTGGAAGAAGTGCAGGCCGAAGTCGACCAGTGCACCGACCGCCGGCTTGCCGTCGATGAGCACATTGTTCTCCGGCAGGTGCCAGCCGCGGGGGCGGACCACCACGACCGCGCGCGGGGCGTCGGTGCGCAGTGCGTAGGACTTGCCGGTTTTCGCATCGGTGAAGGCCAAGGTGCCCCGGGCGGCGGCCGAGAGATTGGAGATCGCATCGATGACATTGAACCAGCTCGGAGTGGAAGCATCTTCCAGGTCGGCCAGCCAGACCTTGGCGCCGGAGTTCAGCGCGTTGATGGCCATCTTGGCCGGGGAGGCCGGGCCGGTGATCTCCACGCGGCGGTCGCGCAGCGCCTCTGGGGCTTCGGCGACCTTCCAGTCGCCGGTGCGCACGGATTCGGTCTGCGGATCGAAGTCGATGGACTTGGCATCGGAGAACTGCTGGCGGCGCACGCCGCGTGCGGCCAGCAGCTGATCGCGGGTGCCAGCGAACTTCTGGTGCAGCTTCTCGATGAAGGCCAGCGCTTCGCCCGAGAGGATCTGCTGGGCATCGGCGACGTCGGGGATGCTGGTGATTTCAATACTCATGGGTTGTTCCTTAACTTCTTGTGCTCTGTTCCAATGAAGGGTGCGTTGACATGCACCCTAAGGTCTTGCTGCGCAGCGCCTACTTGGCGGCGGCTGCGTCCTGCACTGCCATGGCCACATCGGAGGCGACCTGTGGGTCGAATACCGACGGGATGATGAATCCGGGGTTCAGCTCTGATTCGCTGACCCGCGCGGCAATGGCGTCCGCGGCGGCCAGGAGCATGGCGTCGGTGATCTCGGTGACGCCTGCATCCAGCAGCCCGCGGAAGAAACCTGGGAATGCCAGGACGTTGTTGATCTGGTTGGGGAAGTCGCTGCGCCCGGTGGCGACCACCGCCGCGTGGCGGCCGGCCAGTTCCGGGTCCACCTCGGGATCCGGGTTGGCCATGGCGAAGACGATGGCGCGCTCGTTCATGGCTGCGATATCGGCTTCGTCCAGCACGTTCGGGGCCGAGACGCCGATGAAGACATCCGCGCCGGCGATGGCTTCCTTCAGGGTGCCGGTGAAGTTCTGCGGATTGGTGTTTTCCGCCAGCCAGGTGCGGTGCGCATCGGCGTAGGCTTCGTTGCGGGTGATCGCGCCACTGCGTCCGCAGGCGATGATGTTCTGCGCGCCGCGGGCCATGAGCAGCTGGATGATCGCGTTGCCGGCCGCGCCGACCCCGGAGACCACGATGCGCAGGTCCTCGATCTTCTTGTCCACGACCTTCACCGCGTTGAGCAGCGCGGCCAGGGTGACAATTGCGGTGCCGTGCTGGTCGTCGTGGAAGACCGGGATGTCCAGTTCTTCGCGCAGCCGGGCCTCGATTTCGAAGCAGCGCGGGGCGGCGATGTCTTCGAGGTTCACCCCGCCGTAGACCGGTGCCAGCGCCTTGACGATCATGATGATCTCCTCGGTGTCCTGGGTGTCCAGGCAGACCGGCCAGGCATCGACATCGGCGAACTGCTTGAACAGCGCCGCCTTGCCTTCCATGACCGGCAGGGCTGCGGCCGGGCCGATATTGCCCAGCCCCAGCACGGCCGAGCCGTCGGTGACCACGGCGATGGTGTTGCGCTTGACCGTCAGGTTGCGCGCATCGGCAGGGTTCTCGGCGATGGCCATGCAGACGCGGGCGACACCCGGGGTGTAGGCGCGGGAGAGGTCATCGCGGTTGCGCAGGGCGACCTTGGGGGTCACCGAGAGCTTGCCGCCAAGGTGCATCAGGAAGGTGCGGTCCGAGACGTTGCGCACGCTTACGCCATCGAGGTTATCCAGCGCCGCGCGCACGGTCTCGCCGTGGGCCACGTCGGTGGTGTTGCAGGAAACGTCCACCACCATGTGGGTGTGGTTGGACTCGGTGACATCCAGGGCGGTGATGTGCGCGCCGGCCGAACCGACCGCGCCGGCCAGCTCGCTGGTAGCGGTAATCGACGCAGGTGTCTGGACGCGAAGCGTGAGTGAATATCCCGGGCTTGGTGCTGCCATCTGATCCTCCTGTAAAAGTTTCCGTATAGTGGATACTATTATCCTCAAAATGAAAATGCAAGAGTGTTTTGTGGCGCCCGGCACGATTTTTTGCCGAGTTAATATCGGATCGTGGAAGAAAAGCCTGATTCTGCGCTATTCTTGGGACTAGGATTTCGCATCGTAGAAGTAATGCGTAGCCCTCTTCCGAAACCAGTGCCTTTATTAGGAGCAAAGATGACGCAGACTTCCAGCAAGTCCACCACCGGCGGCGTCCAGTCCGTCGAACGTGCTTTCGAGCTCCTGGAAGTCATCGCCCGTGCCGGCGGAGAAGCCGCGCTCAGCGAGCTTGCCGCCGATACTCCCCTGCCATTGCCGACCATCCACCGCCTGCTGCGCACCCTGGTCGGAGTGGGCTACGTGCGCCAGCTGCCCAACCGCCGCTATTCACTGGGCCCGCGGCTGATCCGGCTGGGCGAGGTAGCCAACCGCCAGCTGGGCGCCTTGGCCTCCCCTGCGCTGAAGGATCTGGTCGCGAAGCTGGGCGAATCGGCGAATATCGCGGTGCTCGACGGAGACATGGTCACCTACATCGCCCAGGTGCAGTCAGCCCACTCGATGCGCATGATCACCGAAGTCGGACGCCGCGCCATGCTGCACAATTCCGGGGTCGGCAAGGCCGTGCTCTCGGTGCTGGATGACGAGCGCGTGCAGCGTTTGGTCTCGCAGGCGGGCATGCCCCCGAAGACCGCGAACACCATCACCACCCTGGGCAAGCTGTTCACCGATGTCGAGGCCACCCGCGAACGCGGCTACGCCATCGACGAGGAAGAGCAGGAACTAGGGGTTCGCTGCATCGCCGTGCCAGTACCGGGCGCGCCAACGCCGATGGCCATCTCGGTTTCCGGGCCGGTGACCCGCGTTGACGAGGCCTTCATCGACAGCGCGGTGCCGGTATTGCAGGAGGCGGCCCGCGAGCTGGGACGCCAGCTGGTGGCCGCGGCGGACTAGCCGCGCTTGGCGATTCCGGCACGCAAGCAAAGATGCCCGCCTGGGCAGTCGATGGCATCGACCGCCCAGGCGGGCATCTCAGTTCGCGCTGGTGCCGGAACACCTATGGAGCCGGCGAACAGGCGTGCTACTGCGCGAACTGGGTTTCGTGCAGCTCGCTATAGCGTCCGCCAAAGGCCAGCAGCTCGCTGTGGGTTCCGCGCTCGACGATGCGCCCGCCCTCCACGACCAGGATCTGGTCCGCCGAGCGGATGGTCGACAGGCGGTGGGCAATGATCAGCGCCGTGCGGTCTGCCAGCGCCTCGCCCAGCGCCGCTTGCACCGCCGCTTCATTCGACGAGTCCAGGGCCGCCGTCGCCTCATCCAGGATGACTACCTGGGGTGCTGCCAGCAGCAGACGGGCAATGGTCATGCGCTGGCGTTCGCCACCGGAAAGCCGGTAGCCCCGCTCGCCCACCACGGTATCCAGGCCATCGGGCAAGGAAGCGATCACCGGCTTCAGCCGGGCACGCTCCAGCGCCTCCCAGATCTGCTCTTCGGTCGCTTCGGGCCGGGCCAGCGTCAGGTTGGAGCGGATGCTCTCGTGGAAGAGGTGCCCGTCCTGGGTCACCATGGACACCGTCGAACGCAGCGAATCGAGCTCAAGCTGGCGGATATCCTCGCCGGCCAGTTCAACACTGCCCGAATCCACGTCGTACAGGCGCGCCAGCAGCGAGGCGATGGTGGACTTGCCCGCACCCGAGGAGCCGACCAGCGCGTAGGTTTGGCCCGCGGGGATCTCGAAGTCGATATCGTGCAGGACCTCTTCGCCGCCGCGGGTGTCCAGGATGGCGACTTCTTCCAGCGAAGCCAGCGAGACCTTGTCGGCGCTCGGGTAGGAGAAGCTCACGTGGTTGAATCTCACCGGCACCGCCCCGGCCTCGAGGCGGCGGGCGTTCGGGGCATCGGCAATCAGCGGCTCCAAGTCCAGCACCTCGAAGACCCGGTCGAAGCTGACCAGCGCGCTGGTGATTTCCACGCGCGCGTTGGCCAGTGCGGTCAGCGGCGTGTAGAGGCGGGTGAGCAGCATGCCCAGGACCACCACGTCGCCGGCGGCCAGATCGCCACGTACCGCGTACATGCCGCCCAGACCGTAGACCAGGGCGAGTGCCAGGGCCGCAACCAGGGTCAGTGCGGCGACGAAGTAGAACTGGCGCATGGCCATCTTGACGCCGATATCCCGCACCTTGCCGGCACGCAGCGCGAACTGCTCGGACTCGTCCTTGGGACGGCCGAAAAGCTTGATCAAGGTGGCGCCGGGGGCGGAGAAGCGCTCGGTCATCTGGTTGCCCATGGTCGCGTTCAGGTCCGCGGATTCACGGCGCAGCAGGGCCACGGACCTGCCGAAATGGCGGGCGGGCAAGAGGAAAATCGGCAGCAGCACCAGAGCGATCAGCGTGACCTGCCACGAGGTGGTGAACATGACCGCAGCGGTGAGCACCAGCGCCACGGTATTGGAGACCAGCCCGGAAAGGGTTCCGGCGAAGGCGGATTGCGCGCCGATGACATCGTTGTTCAAGCGGCTGACCAGCGCACCGGTCCTGGTGCGCGAGAAGAATGCCACCGGCATCTTCTGCACATGGTCGAAGACTGCGGTGCGCAGGTCATAGATGATGCCCTCGCCCAAGCGCGAGGAGAACCAGCGGACCACTACGGACACCACCGCATCCAGGATCGCGATCCCCGCCATGACCAGAGCCAAGTTGATGATCGTCCGCACCCCGGATTGCGCGACGACTTCGTCGACCACCCGTCCAGCGAGCACCGGGGTGATCACGGCCAGGACTGCGGCGAAGATGGAGAAGACGACGAAGACCAGCAGCCGGGACTTGTAGCTGGCTGCGAACTTCAGCACTCGCTTAGGCGTGGTTGGAGCGTAGGCCTTGCCCTTGTCTCCTGACAGCTTCCATAGCGAATGCCAGGCGGCGCTTTCCATGCTCATAAGTGAGTGCTCTCAATCCTGCTGGAAGTAATCGGTGGGTTCCACCTTTGTCCATGATCCCAGTAAGCCATCCGCGACTTCCAGGTAGGGTCAGCTTACGGCGGCCAGCCCGGGCGACACAGCCCGATTGCCCGACGCGCAATAACCGGGATCCCTGCATCAAGAACAGCGGTACCCCCGGGTTCATTCCTCGCCGGCCCCGCGCGGCACAGCACGAGCCCCCGATGGCGCGTGACACGCCCAACGCTGCCGCCATCGGCACAGCGGTACTCGGAGCCAGATAAATGCCTATCAAACACGGATTAATTCCATAATCCAGAAGGAATCCATTCCGCATAACGAAATTATCTTTTTTCATTGCGGAATATTGTGACGTGCCTTACAGTTGACACCATCCAAGCCACGGGCACATACCTCGGAGCGAGTCCATCCTCAGGAGCAGCCATGAAAATCAAATCCGCAGACGACTTCCGGGTCGCTGAGCCAACCCCCAAGAAACCTTTCTACACTTCCCTGTTCTTCCAGCTTGGCGTCGCAATCGTCGCCGGCGTCTTGATCGGCCACTTCCTGCCGAAGGTCGGATCCGAGTTGCGCCCGCTGGGCGACGGATTCATCATGCTGATCAAGATGATCATCGCCCCGCTGATCTTCCTGGTGATTGTCACCGGCATTGCGGCGGTGGGCGATGTCAAGGCAGTGGGACGCGTTGGCGTCAAGGCATTGGTCTACTTCACCTGCGCCACACTCTTCGCCCTGGTCTTCGGCCTGATCATTGCCAACCTCTTCCAGCCAGGCGCCGGGTTGAACATCGACCCGTCATCCCTCGACGCCGGGGCCATCGAAGAGAAATCCGGAGAGGCCAAGGGGGCCGCCGACTTCATCCTGGGAATCATCCCGGTCAGCGTCATCGGCGCCTTCGCGGATAATAACTTGCTGCAGGTGTTGTTCTTCTCGGTCTTCTTCGGCGCAGCCATCGTGGTGGTCGGCCAGGAACGCTGCGCACCACTGCTCGCGGTGTTCGAGAACGTCCTGGAGCTGATCTTCAAGGTCATGAGCTGGGTCATGCGGGTCGCACCCCTGGGTGCCTTCGGCGCCATGGGCTTCATCATCGGCCAATACGGCATCGAGACACTGGGCACCTATGCGAAATTAATTCTCGCCTGCTACGCCGCGGCCCTGCTGTTCATCGGCATCCTCTTCCTGATCGCCTGGGGATTTGCGCGGGTTCCGCTGTGGCAATTCATCAAGTACACCCGCGAGGAATTCCTGCTGGCCCTGGGCACCGCATCAACCGAGTCGGTGATGCCTCGCATCATGACCAAGCTGACCAACGCCGGATGCTCCCGCGCCACCACCGGCTTGGTGGTCCCGACCGGATATTCCTTCAACCTCGACGGTGCGGCCATCTACTTGTCCATCTCGCTGCTGTTCCTGGCCCAGGCGTTCGGCCACAATCTCAGCTTTGGCCAGCAGCTTGCCGCCCTGGGCATCCTGCTGCTGACTTCCAAGGGCATGGCCGGCGTCCCTGGATCCTCGTTCTTGGCCCTATCGGCGACGGCAGCCGCCCTGGGCATCTTCCCGGTGGCCGGCGTGGCCCTGTTGCTGGGCGCGGACCGCATCATGGATTCGATGCGCGTTGCCGTGAACCTGCTGGGCAACTGCGTGGCCACCTTCGTGGTCGCCAAATGGGAAGGGCAGTTCGACCGCGAGGCAATGAAGCGCGCCTTCGCCGGGGAAATCACCAATGAGGACTCGGCCCGCATGCTCGGACGCGATGAGGAATGGGAAGCCATGGAGGCCGAACGCGTAGCCAACGGCGGCCAGCCTTCACCGAAGTTCGGCGGTGGCCCCACCCCGGAGGCCCTGCTCAAGTTCGATATGAGCCCGGCAACCGAAGCCGAAGCAGCTGCGGCCACGCAAAAAAGCTACCCCGATGAGGAACGCGCAGAAGCGCGCAGCTGAGTCAGGCGGTTGCCGCACGGAAAACTGCGGGGACCTTGAGAGCTAATCGGCCGGGGTGCACTGGAGCTTTCCAGTGCACCCCGGCCGATGGCCGTTCCACCTGCTGGCAGGGAAACTCGTCTCCAGGCAGGCCTTGCTAGATGGCGCTCCAGCCGGTATCTGAAGCCAGGACCACGCCGTTGATGTTGGTGCTGTCCTCGCTGAGCAGGAAGGTGATCGAGGCGGCGAGCTGGCTTGCGGTAGCCATGCCCGGAATGATGCCCATCAGCGGAGGGATTACCTGCTGGGCAAATTCGGAGGCCATTGGAGCCTCGATATTGGTCTGCACCGCACCCGGAGCCACTGCGTTGAAACGCAGCCCCTTCTTGCCGTACATGACAGCCGAGTTCTTGGTCATGCCGATGACCGCGTGCTTCGAGGCCGTGTATGCGACGCCGGCGGCCGAGCCGCGCAGGCCAGCTTCCGAAGCCACATTGACCACGTTGCCCTGGCCGGCCTCGAGCATCAGCGGGACCACCGAACGGGTCAGCTTCAGAACGGAATTGACGTTCACATTCATGACCCGTTCCCAGGTCGAGTCCTCGATCTCGTGGATCGGCTCGAACTTGTCCATAATGCCGGCGACGTTGGCCAGCGCATCGATCCGCCCCTCGCCAGCTGCCACTACCTGGTCCACTACCGCTTGGTCGGTGATGTCGCCGGCCACAACGGCAACGTCCAGATCCGGGTTCTCGGCAACAAGCTCATCGAGCCGTTCGCGGCTGATGTCCGCGGCGATCACCTTGCCGCCTTCCTTGGCCACGCGCAGCGCGGTGGCCTTGCCGATGCCCGAACCGGCGCCAGTGACCACCACTGTCTTGCCGGCAAAACGTTCTGCGGTGACCTTTTCCTGCCATGCGTTTTCCATGCCCATAACCGTTCCTTCTGGTTGCCGATGAATTGGTAGTTTCATGTTATGACACACTGTGTCTTAACTCAATGGGCCATAATTGGGATATGCCTGACACCCGAGATTCCGTTGCCACGCACCTGCCTGGGCGCCCGCAGTCCATTGATCCCGACTCCGTGGCCCGCACCGCCCTGGCGCTCTTCGCCAAGCATGGCTATGGCGAAGTCTCGATGGCGCAAATTGCCGAAGAAGCGGGAATCGGACGCAAGAGCCTCTACCGCTATTTCGCTTCCAAGGCGGATTTGGTGTGGGGCGGCCTGCTGGAAGCTTCGGCCATTTCAGACGGCGCCTTCGCCTCGGCGAAGCAGGAGGGCCACGACCTGGTGGGTGCCATGCACGCTGCTGCGGTGGCAGCTTTCGATTCGCTGCCGGATCCGGAGGTCACGCGAGGACGCCTGCGGCTTATCGCTGACCAGCCCGAGCTCCTGGCCCAGGCCTCGATGCGGATGGGCAAGGACAACGAGCGGGTGCTGCGGCATTTCTCGGAAGGCGGGGTCAGCGCGCAGACGGCGCCCTATCTGGCGCTGGCCTTCGGCACGGTGACTTTTGCAGCATGGATCAGCTGGGCGCAATCTGCTGACCCCAGCCCGGAACCGTACTTGGCCGAGGCGATCAAGGTGCTTCGCTTGCCGTAGCCTGTAGCGGTTGCTAGCGCTTCTCCGCCCAGTTGTCATCGATCATGGCCGCGAAGTCGAAGGCTTCATCGAGGATCTCGCGAAGTGTACTGCCCGCCGTCCCAACCCAACGGGTCAGTGCATGGTCGTAAAGGGCCAGACCCAGCAACGCGGCGGTTTCAGCCAGCCGCTGGTTCGCGCAGAACGGCGACAGCGCCTGGGCCAGCGCTACCTGCTGCTCTCGCCGGGATTCCTGCCAGCTGGCCCGGAGCGCAGGGGTGCTCCTGACCAGCTCAATGCGGCCCTGCATCGCCACCGGATCCTGCTCAGCGAATACTACTGCCGATTCAAAGCTGCGGCGCAAAAGCTCCAACAAGCTCTCGCCCGGATGCGAAGACATGGAGCTGGCCATGTCGGAGAAGTGCGCGGTCATGGAACGCAACGCAGTAACTACCGCGTCCTCTTTTGACGAGAAGTACCGGAAGAACGTGGCACGGGATATTCCGATTGCCTGGGCTGCCTGCTGGGCGGTGACGTTCTCCATGCCGCGTTCGGCGAACACGGCATAAACCTGTTCCGCCAACTCGACTTTCATCTTTTCGCGCACTCGATCGCGAACCACGCTTCCCATGGCAAGAATTTTACTCTGAGATTCAAGGGCAGAAGTGAGACACAGTCTCTTTATGCTGGTCATTGCCACTTTAGCTACGGTGTGTCGTTTCGGCCGCAGTTCACGGAACTCAATAAATCACGGAACATGATGACCGCTGAATCCTGCTTCGCTAGGCTCAAGAAGAGAGAAACTGACTACTCGAAGGACCACCATGGCACAGCAGATCGCAAACAGCATCGACCTCGGCCAGGGGTTGGAAGCCACCTCGCAGGGTTTTGGTTGCATGTCCCTGAGCGGGCCCTACGGATCGGCCGACGATGCCGAATCCCTGCGCACCTTGAACCATGTTCTTGATCGCGGAGTCACGTTCCTGGATACCGCCAACATCTACGGCGAAGGGCACAACGAAACCCTGCTCTCGCAGGTGCTCAAAACCCGTCGCGGCGAAGTCACCCTGGCAACCAAGGCGGGCATCGTGCGTCCGAAGAATCCGGGAGACCCACGCGCTAATGGCGACCCGGACTTCATCAAGAAATGCATGGATGCGAGCCTGCAGCGGCTGGGCGTAGACCACGTTGACCTGTACTACTACCACCGGGTGGATTCCCGGGTGCCAATCGAGGAGACTGTCGGAGCCTACAAGGAGCTAGTCGAAGCAGGGAAGGCCCGGCACATCGGCTTGTCCGAAGTGACTTCCGAGGAGCTGCGCCGAGCCCACAAGGTGCATCCAATTTCCGCGATCCAGATGGAGTACTCGATTTTCAGCCGGGACATCGAAAGATGGCTCTTGCCAGCCGCCAGTGAACTCGGCGTGGGCCTGGTGACCTACGCGTCGCTGGGTCGCGGGTACTTCACCGGAGAAGTTGATTCCCTGCAGCAGCTTGAAGCCAACGACATCCGCCATAACTTCCCGCGCTTTGAAGCGGCCCGCATGCAGCACAACCATCCATTGCGGCAAGTCATCGCGGAGGTGGCCCAGCGCGAAGGTGTTTCAACCGCCCAGGTGTCACTGGCGTGGGTTTATGAAAAAGCACGCGCATTCAATGTGGCCGTCTCCCCGATTCCGGGGACCCGCTTCAGCGCGCACTTCGAGGATAATCTGGGGGCGCTGGATGTCCGCTTATCCCTGGAATCAATGTCGCAGCTGGATGCCTTGGCTGCCCAGGTGGACGGTGAGCGCCAAAAGGACGTGATGTCGGTGTCCAAGGGCCGTGAAGAGGTGCAGATGGCCCGGATGTAGCTTCGCTGATCGCTACTGCGTAGAGTCGTGAAGGTAGCGCATAGCCAGCAGCTGGCAGCAGGAAAGGACTATCCCATGAGAATCGCTTTGGCGCAGGTTCTGAGCACCGCTGATCCGCAGCGCAATCTGGTAACAGTGCGCGATCATGCGCGCCGGGCAAAGGAAGCAGGCGCCTCGCTGGTGGTCTTCCCCGAGGCCATGCAGGTTTCCTTCGGCCACGATCTCGCCAAGTACGCGCAACCGCTGGATGGGCCCTGGGCTACACTGATCCGCCAGCAGGCGCGGGATATAGGCATCACCATTGCCGTGGGCATGTTCACCCCCGGTGAAGGCGGCCGGGTACGCAACACCTTGCTGGTCGCCGGTGAAGGCGTAGATACCCACTATGACAAGATCCACCTCTACGATGCCTTCGGCTATGCCGAGTCGGATTCGGTGACGCCCGGAACTTCTCCGGTGCAGTTCGAGCATGAGGGAACGACGATCGGTTTGGCCACCTGCTACGACTTGCGGTTCCCGCGCTTGTTCACCCGCCATGCGAAGGCTGGTGCAGCGGTCAATATCGTCAGCGCTTCGTGGGGCCAGGGCGAGGGCAAGGCCGAGCAGTGGACCACCCTTGCGCAGGCCCGCGCCTTGGACGCGACGACGTTCGTGGTGGCAGTGGACCAGGCTGATCCTGAAAGCATTGGACGCAAGATCACCGGTACCGCGCCTTTGGGCGTCGGGCATTCGGTGGTGGTTGATCCGCTAGGACGCATTATTGCCCGGGCCGGTGCAGAACCCGAGCTGCTGGTAGTCGATCTGGATCTCAGTCAGGTCCAGGCCGCTCGCAAGCAGCTGCCGGTGCTGGCCAACGCGGTCGACCTGTAGCCAGGCGGTTGGCTCAGCAATTGAGGCTTACCAGCCAGCCCATCGCTGGCGCCGGCGGCGAGGATGGGATCCCGGATATTACTGCGCGCTTCCAGCAGGACCCTTGAGGGGATGTGCTCGCCCAATCCGAGTTTCCGCCCGTGCGCTTTTCGATGCCATGGCCCACCGCTAAGTGCGAGAAGCCCGCGAGGCTACCGCCCGCCCGCTGCGCGATAGCAGGGATATTCCGCTGGATCTAGTCGCGAATTCAGCGAAAGCGAGGCAGAAGCGTAGCGGTGTTGCGGTCGCCAGATGAATCGCCAGCACTACTCGCGGCCCGCCTGCCGGCCTGCCAACCGTGGCCCGGACGCTGCCCTTGGCGGTCACGAGGATGCACACTGATTAACCGAGGATGCCCTGGGGCCGCATACCGCTAACCCCAGATGCTGCTGATCGGTGAATAGTCGTTGGAATACTGCTCTTCCCCCGCCTTGCGCCTTCCACTAGTCTGATTAGGATCCACCATGAATTTTGCCTGCCATCGGAGCCTTCAGTGCCACTAGCCTTACCCGAATCCACGCTGCCCCATCCCTCCTCGGCTCCTGCGCTGAATTGGGGCATCCTCGGGCCGGGGTGGATCGCCTCGCAGTTTGCCGCATCGCTGAACGACTTGACCGCCAGCCGGCTCGCAGCAGTCGGCTCGCGCACCTTGGCCCGCTCCGAGCAGTTCGCACGCACCTACGGAGACGCCGGAACCCGGGCCTTCGGCTCCTATGCCGAGGTGCTCGGGGACCCTGGGGTGGATGTCGTCTACATCGCCGTCCCGCACAGCGGCCACGCGGAACTTGCGCTCGAGGCGATCGCCGCGGGCAAGCATGTCCTGGTGGAGAAGCCAATGAGCCTGGACGCCGGGCAAACTTCCCGGATCATCGAGGCGGCCAAGGCTGCCGGAGTTTTCGCCATGGAAGCCATGTGGTCACGATTCCTGCCCATCGGCAATGTGGTTTCACAGGTCGTCAAGTCCGGAATCCTGGGGCAGATCATCACCGTCCAGGCTGATTTCGGCGCCAAGTTCGAGGTCGACTACGACTCGCGCATCTACGACCCGGCGCTCGGCGGCGGGGCCCTGCTGGATGTCGGCGTCTACCCTATTGCCTTCAGCGCCATGGTCTCCCCTGCCAAGCAGCTCCTGCACGCTTCGGGACGCATGGCCAAAACCGGGGTTGACGCTACCTTCACCGCGGTCCTTTCCAATGTAGACGGTTCCACGGCAATGGTCTTCAGCAGCATCGAAACCGATTCGCCGCAGGGCGCATGGATTGCCGGCACGCAGGGCACCTTGGAACTCCAGCGCCCGATTTGCTGCGGTTCCGGGCTGGTGCTGCGCAGTGCCGACGGCAAGATCGCCGACAGCCGCGAGTTCACGGAAACCTCGCCTACTGCCGGTTTGGGCTGGGAAGCGGCCCACGTGGCCCAGTGCATTGCCCTGGGCCTGGCCGAATCCCCGGTCATGCCGCTGGCTGAATCGCTGGCGATTGCGCAGACCATGGACCAGATCGCGGCCACGCTGCGCACCAGCTAGTTTTCCAGGCCGCTGCGCTTCAGCTTGGCGCAATCAGCCGCGCTGGGCCGAAGCCTTCCAGGCGCTGTGGACCATCTGCTGCAGGCTATGGCGCATCTGCCAATCAAGGTCGCGGGCGGCCAGCTTCCCGTCGGCGACAATGCGCGCCGGGTCGCCCGGGCGGCGCGCTTCTTCCACCGCGGTGAAACCGATGCCGGTGGCCTTCGCTACCGCATCCATGATCTGGCGCACCGAGACGCCATCGCCGGAGCCCAAATTGTAGACCGGCTCCAATACCTCGCCGGCTTCCAGTTTCCTGGCCGCCTCCACGTGCGCCAGCGCCAGGTCGGCGACGTGCACGTAGTCGCGCACGCAGGTGCCGTCCTCGGTGTCGTAGTCGGTGCCGAAGATCTTCGGCGTCTTTCCGGCATTCAGCGCCTGGAACACCAGCGGGAACAGGTTGTGCGGGCTGGCATCGTAGAGTTCTTCGCTGCCCGAGCCGACCACGTTGAAGTAGCGCAGCGAGGTGTGCTTCAGCCCGGTAGCCACCGCCTGGTCGCGGATCAGCCATTCCCCCACGAGCTTGCTCTGTCCGTACGGGGATTCGGGGAAGGTGCCGGTGGATTCGGTCACCACATCTTCGTCCGGGGTGCCGTAGACGGCTGCCGAGGAGGAGAAGACCATGTTGTGCACGCGGGAGGACGCCATGGCTTCGAGCAGGTGCGCGGTGCCGGTGACATTCTGCTCGAAGGCCAGCAGCGGGTGCTTCACCGATTCGCCGGCATACTTGTAGCCGGCCAAGTGGATGACCCCGGTGACCTCGTGGCGCTTCATGATTTCCACGAGCTTTTCGGTCTGCAGGATGTTCAGCTGGTAGAACGGCACCTGTTCGGGAACGAAGCCGTGCACCCCGCTGGACATCGAGTCCACGACGACCGGCTCAAGGCCTGCCGCGGACAGCGAACGCACCACGTGGGATCCGATATATCCGGCTCCGCCGGTCACTAGCCAACTCATGCCCGGCCTGCTCCTTCGTCTGCAATTACGGTGAAAATGGCCGGCTCGACATAGCCGGCCTGGTCAAAGGCTTCGCGGACGGCCTGGCAGACCGGTTCGATCTGCTCGCGCTTGACCAAGGCAATGGCGCTGCCGCCAAAACCGCCACCGGTCATCCGGGCTCCGATCGCCCCGGCCGCCATGGCCGCTTCCACGGCGGCGTCCAGTTCCTCGCTGGAAATCTCGTAGTCGTCGCGCATGGATTCGTGCGACTGGCAAAGCAGCTTGCCCACCGCGGGCAGGTCGCCTTCGCGCAGCGCGAGGACAGTATCCAGGACGCGGCGGTTCTCGGTCACGATGTGCTTGGCGCGGCGCTTGGCTACCGGGTCCCCAATGGCCTCCAGCTCTTCGATGCTGTGCACCTCGCGCAGCGATGCTACCTCCAGCACCGCGGCGGCCTGCTCGCAGCTGGTGCGACGGGCGGCGTAGCCGCCATCCACGTGCGAATGCTCTACGCGGGTGTCCATGACCAGGACCACCGCGTCATGCTGCGCCAGCGGCAGCGGCACGGATTGGGATTCCATGGATCGGCAATCCAGGAACAGCGCATGCTGGGCATGGGACATCAGCGAGGCGCTCTGGTCCATGATCCCGGTCGGAGCACCCACGAATTCGTTCTCGGCACGCTGGGTCAGCTGGGCCATCTGCACCTTGGACAGGCCCAGGCCGTAGAGATCGTCCAGCGCCACGATGGTCGCCACTTCCAGGGCATGCGAAGAGGACAAGCCCGAGCCCACCGGGACATCGGAGTCCACCATCAGCTCCAGCCCGCCAATGTGCACGCCATCGAGCTGGCTCAGCGCCCACAGCACGGCGGCCGGGTAGGCGGCCCAGCCGGGCACCGCGCGGGGCACCAGCTCATCGAGGGTAATGGAGGTGACCGGCGGTTCGTCGCCCGCCCCGTAGGTGGAGGCGAAATCCAGCACCTGGCTGCCCGGCTCCAGCTGCGACTTGCGGCGCACGGCCACCAGCGCGTTCTTGTCGATGGCGAAGGGCAGCACATAGCCCATGTTGTAGTCGGTGTGCTCGCCGATCAGGTTCACCCGTCCCGGGGCCCGCCAGATGCCTTCCGGGTGGTGGCCGTAGGCCTTGGTGAACTTCTCGCGCAGGGCGTTGACGCGCGCCGCGGTTTCCTTCGTTCCGCTGCGGCTCATGGCATGACCTCGCGCAGCCGTGCAGCAGTCTGCTCGGCCGGGACGTCGTTGATGAAAGCGCCCATGGCAGCTTCCGATCCGGCCAGGAACTTCAATTTGTCAGCGGCCCGGCGCGGGCTGGTCAGCTGCAGGTGCAGCCGTGAGGCCTTGCGGGCCACGGGCTCCAGCGGAGCCTGGTGCCAGGCGGCGATGTACGGGGTGGGCGTCGGGTACAGCGCGTCGAATCCGCGCAGCAGGTCCCGGTACATCACGGCCAGCTCGGCTTTTTCGTCCGCATTGAGCGCGGCGAAGTCCGGCACGTGGCGGTGCGGCACCAGGTGCGCTTCCAGCGGCCAGCGGGCCGCGTAGGGCACGAACACGGAGAAGTGCTCGCCCTCGGCGACCATGCGCGTGCCCTCCTTGCGCTCGAAGTCCAGGATGTCGCCCATCAGGGTGCGCCCGGTCTTCTCCAGGTGCGCGATGCCCTGGCCGGCCATCTTGGCGGCGGTTGGCGCCAGGTACGGGTAGGCGTAGATCTGCCCATGCGGGTGGTGCAGGGTCACGCCGATATCCTGGCCGCGGTTCTCGAAGACGAACACCTGCGCAATGCCCTCCATGGCGGACAGGGCGGCGGTGCGCTGCGCCCAGGCCTCGATGACGGTGCGCGCCCGGGCATCATCCAGCGATGCGAAGGAACCGGTGTGCTCGGGGGTGAACACCACGACCTCGCAGCGCCCGTAGGCCGGGGCCGGCTGCTGCACCGGTGCGGCCGCTGGAATCCGGCCCAGTGCCGGGCCCAGGGACGGGAAGCGGTTCTCGAAAACCACCACGTTGAAGTCCTCGGCAGGGATTTCGCTCTGCCGCCCGTGGACGCTGGGGCACAGCGGGCATTCTTCCTTGGGCGGGAGGTAGGTGCGCGACTGGCGGTGGGCCGCTACGGCCACCCAGTCCCCGGTCAGCCGGTCGTAGCGCAGTTCGCCAGGCTCCCCGCGCGGATCCAGCGGCCGGGTGTCGGCCACCGGTTCGGGCACGGCGGCATTGGCGTCGGCGAAGAAGATCGCCTCGCGGCCATCGGCCAGGTGATGGACCCGGTGGGTCGGTTCATGTGCTGCGGAGCCCTGCGGCATTGCAATCTCTCCAGTTGACTCGTGGTGGTTCCAAAGGTGGGTGGCGCCTGGGGTGCTAGCGCGGCTGGACCGGGCCGATCAGCCAGCTGGCTTCGTGGCTGGCGCCCGGTGCCAGGGCGATGACGTCCTGGCCGGAGTTGTAGCCGCCCGGCGGGCAGGTCATCGGCTCGATGGCCAGGCCGGTGCGGTCCAGGGCCGGATCATCGCGGTCGGCGGTGTGTATCTGGACCCACGGGCAGGCTTCGTCCCAGGTGATGTGCGATCCGACGCCCCCGGCGTCGGTGATCTCCGCGCGGAAAGAACCGTCCGCGCGGGCAGCCAGGCCAGTGTAGGCATGGTCGATGAAGAGATCCCCGATGGGCTTCGGGGTGCGGAAATCCAGCTCGGTGCCGGCGGCCTGAACCGTGTCGCGCGGCAGCAGGCGCGGGCCTTCGGTCAGCTGCACCTTGCCAGCTGGCAGGGTGAAGGTCCATTCATCCGCCTTCTTGCCCGGGGCGACCAGGTAGGCGTGCGAACCCCAGCCGAAGGGCGCGGTGCCCGTCCCGAGGTTGGTGGCGGCAGCGACGGTGCGCAGCCCGCCGGCCTCCAGCCGGTAGCCGATCACCAGCTGCACCTCGTACGGATAGCCGGCGCTCGGGGCGATGACGGTGCGCAGCTGGGCGAAGTCGGCACGGTGCTCGATGATCTCGAAGCCGGTATCGATCACCAGGCCGTGCAGCGCATGGCCGCGCTCCGGCTCGGTGATCGGCAGCTGCAGCTCTTGGCCTTCCCAGCTGTAGGCCCCGTCGATCACCCGGTTGGGCCACGGGGCCAGGATGGCGCCCGCGAAAACCGGGCGCGGCCCGTGCGGGTCGAAAGCGCGCACCAGCGGGCGGGAGCCGTACTGGAGGGAAACCAGGGTGGCGCCCACCGTGGCCACTTGCGCGGTGAAGCCATGGACTTGCAGCGTCAGCACCGTTCCATTGGCGGTGTCCTTCAGGGGCAGTGCGAGGCGGTCCATGTCTTCATCCTTCTTGCTGGGCCATCGAAAACGTCGGGCACGCATGGGCCCTCCCGCAATCGCGTGCGGGAGGGCCCATGGCACCAGTGGCAGGCTAGTTGCCGGCGCCCGCGCGGCGCTTGTTGTAGATGTCGAAGGCGACTGCCAGAAGCAGCACAACGCCCTTGACGATCTGCTGGGTGGAGGCGCCCACGCCCATCAGCTGCATGCCGTTGGAGAGCACCGCCATCACCAGGCCGCCGACGATCGCGCCGGTCACCCGGCCCACGCCGCCGGTGGTCGAAGCGCCGCCGATGAAGCAGGCCGCAATGGCGTCCAGCTCGAACATGTTGCCGGCACCCGGCTGGGCGCCGTTGGAACGCGAGGAGAAGACCACGCCGGCCACGCCCGAAAGCAGGCCCATGTTGATGAAGATCCACATGTTGATCTTCTTCACGTTCACGCCCGAAAGCTTCGCGGCGGACAGGTTGCCGCCGATGGCGTAGACGTGGCGGCCGAAAACGGTCTTGGTGGTCAGCACGTGGTAGCCCAGGATCAGGGCAGCCAGGATGATCAGCACGATCGGCATGCCGCGGCTGGTGGCGATCTGCCAGAAGAACCAGAGGATGATGATGCCCGAGATGATGTTCTTGGCCAGGAACATGGCCATGGATTCAACGCTCTGGCCGTACTTGGCGCGTCCAGCGCGGTTGCGCCACTGCGAAACGAACAGTCCGGCCACGGCGATCACGCCGATGATCACGGTGAACAGGTCGAATCCGTTGCCGCCCAGCAGCCCGTTGAGGAAACCGCCGGCGATCTGGCCGTATTCGCCGGGGAACGGCGAGAGCGACACATTGCTCAGCACTTCGTAGGTCAGGCCGCGGAAGAGCAGCATGCCGGCCAGGGTCACGATGAACGCGGGAATGCCCACGTACGCCACCCAGAAGCCCTGCCACAGGCCGCACAGGGCGCCCACGGCGATGCCGGCGAGCATGCCGACCCACCAGGGCAGATCCCCCTTGATGACAATGACCGCGGAGACCGCACCGGTCAGCGCCACGAGGGAGCCGACCGACAGGTCGATGTGCCCGGCGACGATCACCAGGATCATGCCCAGGGCGAGGATCAGCACGTAGGAGTACTGCAAGATGATGTTGGTGATGTTGATCGGGCTGAGCAGCAGCCCGTTGGTCAGGATGGTGAACAGCACCACGATGAGCACGAAGGCAATGTAAATGCCCGAGGTGCGCAGGTTCTTGGTGAAGATATCCTTCAGCTCGCTTGTGATGGTCATCGGGTGCTTTCCTTCTCGATGGTCATGAGTTCCATGAGGCGTTCCTGGGTGGCTTCGCTGCTGGGCAGCTGGCCGGTCATTCGGCCGTAGGCCAGGGTGTAGATGCGGTCGCAGATGCCCAAGAGCTCTGGCAGTTCGGAGGAGATCACCAGCACGGCCTTGCCGGCAGCCGCCAGCTCGTTGATGATGGTGTAGATCTCGTATTTGGCGCCGACGTCGATGCCGCGGGTGGGCTCGTCGAGGATCAGCAGCTCGGGTGCGGTGTGCAGCCATTTGCCCAGCACGACCTTCTGCTGGTTGCCGCCCGATAGGTTCCCGACCTTCGCCATCACGTTCGGGGTCTTGATGCGCATGGACTTGCGGTAGTGCTCGGCAATCTGGATCTCCTTGTTGCCGTCCACGAAGCCCTTGGAGGAGATCTTGTCCAGGCCGGCCGCGGTGGTGTTCACGCGGATGTCCTCGATCAGGTTCAGCCCGAACTTCTTGCGGTCCTCGGAAACGTAGGCGATGCCGGCCTTGATGGCCTTGCCCACGGTGGAGGTGTCCACCGGCTTGCCGTCCATCTTGACCGTGCCGGTGATGTTCCGGCCATAGCTGTGGCCGAAGATGCTCATCGCCAATTCGGTGCGCCCGGCGCCCATCAGTCCTGCAATGCCGACGATTTCGCCGGCGCGGACCTCCAGGTTGGCGCCTTCCACCACGGTGCGGTCCTGCTGGACCGGGTGCTGGACCGACCAGTCCTGGACCTCGAAGACCACGTCGCCGATCTGCGGTACGCGTTCCGGGTAGCGGGAGGACAGTTCGCGGCCCACCATGCCGCGGATGATGCGGTTCTGGTTGGACTCGGGATCGGCCATGTCCAGCGCCTCGATGGACTGGCCATCGCGGATGATCGTGGTGGTGTTGGCAATGTCCTCGATCTCGCCGAGCTTGTGCGAAATGATGATCGAGGTGATGCCCTGTTCGCGCAGTCCGCGCAGCAGGTTCAGCAGGTGCTCGGAGTCGTCGTCATTCAGCGCGGCGGTCGGTTCGTCCAGGATCAGCAGCTTGACGTTCTTGCTCAGCGCCTTGGCGATTTCCACCAGCTGCTGCTTGCCCACGCCCAGCTGGCCTACCGGGGTGACCGGCAGTTCGTCCAGGCCCACGCGGGCCAGCAGGTCCGCGGCGCGGTGGTTGGTCTCGTTCCAGTCGATGAAGCCGCCGCGCGCGGTTTCGTTGCCGAGGAAGATGTTCTCGGCCACCGACAGGTACGGCACCAGCGCCAGCTCCTGGTGGATGATCACGATGCCCTGGGCTTCGGAGTCCTTGATGTTCGAGGCCTTGAGCTCTTCGCCTTCGAAAATGATCTGGCCCTCGTAGCTGCCGTGCGGGTAGACCCCGGAGAGCACCTTCATGAGGGTGGATTTTCCGGCGCCGTTCTCTCCGCAGATAGCGTGGATTTCGCCCTTGCTAACCGAAAGGTTGACGCCGTCCAGCGCCTTGACTCCGGGAAAAGTCTTGGTGATGTCCTGCATGTGCAGGATCGTGGTGTCCATAGTGCAGACGTCCTTGGTGTGTGCTGTGAGCGGTGCATCCGGTGGGCGGGAGGGCGGCTTGCCCTCCCGCCCACCGGATTGCGGCCTGGGAGACTACTTGGTCTGGCCGGCCTTGACTTCCTCGGCCGTGTAGTACTCGGAGTCGACCAGCAGGGAGGTGATGTTGTCCTTGACGACGATGTCCGAATCCAGCAGGTAGGAAGGAACAACCTTCTTGCCGTTGTCGTAGGTTTCGGTGTCATTGGCTTCCGGCTCGCCGCCGCCTGCGTAGGACTTCACTGCCTCGACAGCCTGGGTAGCCAGCTTGCGGGTGTCCTTGAAGATGGTTGCGTACTGCACGCCATCGTCGATCAGCTTCACCGAAGCGATTTCTGCATCCTGGCCCGAGATGATCGGCAGGCCGGCCTCGATGGTCTTGCCGTAGCCGGCGTTGGACAGTGCGGTGATGATGCCGCGGGAGATGCCGTCGAATGGCGAGAGGATGCCGTCGATCTTGGTCTTGCCGCCCTGGTAGTGGGCGGTGATCAGGTCTTCCATGCGCGACTGGGCTTCTTCCTGGCTCCAGCGCAGGGTAGCTGCCTGCTCGATCTTGGTCTGCCCGGACTTGACCGTCAGGGTGCCGTCATCCAGGTAGGGCTTGAGGGTATCCATGGCGCCCTTCCAGAAGAAGTGCGCGTTGTTGTCGTCGATCGAACCGGCGAAGAGCTCGACGTTGAACTTGCCCTCCTTGCTGGTGCGCTTGCCTTCCTCATCGGCCAGGCCCATGCCGGTCAGCAGCGAGGTTGCCTGCTGGACGCCGACGTTGTAGTTGTCGAAGGTGACGTAGAAGTCGACGTTCTCGGTGCCGTTGATCAAGCGGTCGTAGGAGATGATCGGGATGTTCTGGTCCGCTGCGGCCTGCAGCTGGGTGGACAGCGCGGTGCCGTCGATGGAGGCGACTACCAGGATGTCGCTGCCCTTGGTGATCATCTGGTCGATCTGCTGCTGCTGGGTGGGGATGTCGTCATTCGCGAACTGCAGGTCGACTTCGAAGCCAGCGGCTTCCAGCTGGGACTTGACGGCTTCGCCGTCGGCAATCCAGCGCTCGGAAGTCTCAGTTGGCATTGCCACGCCCACCTGGATGTCCTCAGGTGCAGTCGACTCGCCTTCGCCGGCTCCTGCTCCGCCGCCAGCGCCACCGCCGCTGCACGCTGCCAATGCGCCGACCAGTGCCAGCGATCCCATGGTCGCCGCGGCCTTGCGGGTCCAATTATTCCATGCCATCTTTTCCTCCTTGAAAGGTTGCCATATCTGCGAGTGAGACTGGACTCACACTATGTTAGCGCTAACACAGTGATTTCAGCCACCCTCTATGTAAATAAATTAAGATTCCTTACTCATTGGTAATGCACGCCCCGCAACGGGGCGCGCATTACCTGGGCAGGTGTCCTTCGAACCGCTAGAAACCCTGCGCCAAGCGGTAGTAGCTCTGGTTCACGCGAATCTGCTGCGCGAAGTTCCGGCGGGTGGTTTCCTCATCGATAACCAGCAGCTCGGTGCCTGCGATTTCGGCGAAGATCTCGAAAGCCTCGATCCCCGCGGCCGTGGACATCACCGTGTGGTGCGCACCGCCGGCAGCCAGCCAGGACTCGGCGGAAGTATTGAAGTCCGGCCGCGGGCTCCACACCGCGCGCGCCACCGGCAGATTCGGCAGGTCCGCCGGCGGGGTGACCACATCCACCACATTGGCAGTCAGGCGGAAGCGCTCGCGCATATCGGCCATGGACACGACCACCGCACCTTCGGCAACGTCCGCGTTGAAGACCATGCGCACCGGATCCTCGCGGCCGCCGATGCCCAGCGGGTGGATTTCAACCCGCGGCTTGGAGGTGGTCAGCGACGGGCAGACCTCGAGCATGTGGGCGCCGAGGATCAGCTCCTTGCCGGGAGTCAGGTCGTAGGTGTAGTCCTCCATCAGCGAGGCGCCGCCCGGCAGGCCCTCGCCCATGACCTTGGCGGCACGCACCAGTACCGCGGTCTTCCAGTCGCCTTCGGCGCCGAAGCCGTAGCCCTTGCCCATCAGGCGCTGCACAGCCAGGCCCGGCAGCTGCTTGAGCCCGCCCAGGTCCTCGAAGTTGGTCGTGAACGCCATGGCGCCGGCCTTGGACAGGAAGGCTTCCAGCGCAATTTCCTGGGATGCGGCATAGCGCAGCGACTCGTGGCGGGCACCGCCGGCGCGCAGTTCGGGCACGACTTCGTATTCGCGCTCGTACTCGGCGACCAGCGCATCGATGTCGGCCTCGGCCACGGCCTGGACCGCTTCGACCAGGTCGTTGACGGCCCAGGTGTTCACCGAGACGCCGAAGCGGATCTCCGCCTCGGTCTTGTCCCCCTCGGTCACCGCGACGTTGCGCATGTTGTCGCCGAAGCGGACCAGGTTCAGGTTTTGCACGGCGTTGAAGCCGGCAGCGCCGCGGATCCAGGTGCCCACGCGGCGGGATACGGCCGGGTTGGAGACATGGCCGACCACGGTGGTGCGGGCCGCGCCCAGGCGGGTGGCCAGGTAGGCGTACTCGCGGTCGCCGTGGGCGGCCTGGTTCAGGTTCATGAAGTCGAAGTCGATCGAATCCCAGGGCAGTTCGACATTGGCCTGGGTGTGAAGGTGCAGCAGCGGCTTCTGCAGGGCTTTCAAGCCGTTGATCCACATCTTGGCCGGGCTGAAGGTGTGCATCCAGGTGATGACGCCCAGCACCTTGTCATCCGAGTTTGCTTCCAGCATTGCGCGGCGGATGGATTCGGAGTCCTTCAGAACCGGCTTCCACACGATCCTTGCCGGAACGTCGGCGGACGCATCCAGCGCCTGCGCGACCTCGGTGGACTGCTGCGCCACCTGGCGCAGCGTCTCTTCGCCGTACAGGTCCTGGCTGCCGGTGAAGAACCAGATTTCTTGGGTGTTATATGCCTTAGCCATGATGTCCTTACTGTCCGTAGACGTTCTGGTAGCGCTCGTAGAGCGAGTCGATATGCTTCTGGTCGATCGCGACCGGGTTGCCCAGCTGGCGCGAGATGTGCACGGTTCGAGCCACTTCCTCGCACATCACCGCGGCTTTGACTGCGGCCTTGGCGTCCTTTCCGATCGTGAAAGGACCGTGGTTGCGCATCAGCACGGCCGGGCTGCGGGACTCGCTCAGCGTGGACACGATGCCGCGGCCAATCGAATCATCGCCAATGATGGCGAAGGGGCCTACCGGGATCGGGCCGCCGAATTCGTCGGCCATCATGGTCAGCACGCAGGGAATTTCCTCGCCGCGCGCCGCCCATGCGGTGGCGTAGGTGGAGTGGGTATGCACCACGCCGCCCACCTGCGGCATGTGCTCGTAGGTGTAGGCATGGGCCGCGGTGTCCGAGGACGGGGCGCGGGTGCCATCGAGCAGCTTGCCGTCCAAGGTGCAGACCACCATGGACTGCGCGGTCAGCTCGTCGTAGGCGACGCCCGATGGCTTGATCACGAACAGGTCCGCGGAGCCGTCGGCGATTTCCGGGTGGCGCACGCGCTGCGACACGTTGCCGGCAGTCCAGACCACCAGCTCATAGCGCGGCAATTCGGCGTGCAGGTCGGCAACAATCTGGCGGACCGTGGCCACCTCGTCCTGCATTGACTGCGGGTAATCCGCCAGGATTCGTGGTTGATTCATCGGTTTCTCTTTTCGTCCGAAACTGTGTGCGATGCCTAGATGGCGGTAATGGCGGTGCGCTGAATGGCCAGGCCGGCTTCATAGGTTTCCAGGTAGGCCTCGAAGCCGGCACGGTCATCGGCCTGCGGCTCCGCGAGGCTCAAAGCGGCACCGGCGAAGACTTCGGAATCCAGGAATTCAGGCAGGGACTGCTGCAGGCCATCGAGGACTCGGCGCCGGTACGCTGCCAGGACGGCGATGCCCCATGCACCTCCGTGTCCGGCGCTGTCCCCGACAAGGACGGGAGTGTTGATCGCAGCGGCCAGCAGCCGTTGGGCCACCCCGGCGGTGCGGAAGATGCCGCCATGGGCAAACATCTGCTTGACCTCGACGCCTTCGGCGGCCAGCACGCGCAGTCCGAGGCTCAGCGTGGCGAACATGGCGTACACCTGAACACGCACGAAGTTGGGCAGGTTCAGCGTGGAGTCCGGGGTGCGCAGGATGGCCGGACGGCCTTCGGCAAGACCCGCTACCGGTTCGCCGGAAAGATTGTTGTAGGCCAGGAGCCCCGCACCATCGGCAGCACCCTGAAGGGCCGAACGCAGCAGGGTTTCGAAGACCGCGTTGTCGTCGGCGTCGCTGCCCAGCGCCCGGGCGAACTGCCCGAAGACCTGGGCCCAGGCGGCAAATTCGCTGGCGCCGTTATTGCAGTGGACCATGGCAACCGGATGCCCATCGGGCGTGGTGACCACGTCGATTTCGTGGTGCACTTCCTTGAGCGGCGCGTCGAGGACCACCATCGCGAAAATGGAGGTTCCGGCGGAGATGTTGCCGGTGCGCTGGGCTACCGAATTGGTGGCCACCATGCCGGTTCCGGCGTCTCCTTCCGGTGGGCACAGCGGGCTGCCAGGCTGGAGCTGGCCGGTGGGGTCCAGGAGCAAGGCCCCGGCTTCGCTAAGCGTGCCAGCATCTGCACCGGCGGGCAGTGCCGCGGGCAGCATTGAGGAAAGCCCTGCGGTCGCGCCATGCCGGGCAGCCACCGCGTCAAAGGCGGAAAGCATCCGTGCATCGTAGCTGCCGGTGGCTGAATCGATGGGGAACATTCCCGCGGCATCGCCCACGCCAAGCACAAAATTTCCGGTGAGAAGCTCATGCACGAATCCGGCCAGCGTGTTCAGGCGGGAAACTTTCGACACGTGCTCTTCGCCGTTGAGCAGCGCTTGGAAGTAGTGCGCTACGGACCAGCGCTGCGGGATATTGAAGTCCAGTTCCTCGCTGAGCATCGCCGCCGCTTTTGCCGTGGAGGTGTTGCGCCAGGTGCGGAAGGGAACCAGCAGTTCCCGGTCGGCGTCGAAGGCGAGGTAGCCATGCATCATCGCGGAGATTCCAACGGCTCCTAGCTGCGTTGGGCGTACTCCGTGGCGCTCTTGGGCATCGGCCAGCACTTGGGCCATGCAGTTCTGCAGGCCGGCGACGATGGCTTCGCGGGAGTAGGTCCAATTCCTGTTTTCGTACTGGTTCTCCCAGGCGTGGCTTCCGCTGGCAAGCTGCTGGTGGCCGGGGCCGATCAGGCTGGCTTTGATATTCGTTGAACCGAACTCGATGCCCAGCACGGCTTCGCCGGTGCTGATGATCTCGCGGGCGGTTGGCCCGTTGAGCTGTGTTGCCATGAAATCTCCGTTCGCACAGCTCGGTGAGCAGCGCCATAGCCATCGTTTCCTGCTCCACTCGCGAAAAATGCGCTGGCAGAACAAAACCTCGATCCAATGTTAGCGCTAACAATTTGTGATCCGCAATACCGGATCCCGGACTCGGCGAATGAAGCGCTTGGCTAGCGGGCGTTGGGCGGTGCGGTACTCGCCCGGATTACCAGCGTTGGCGCAATCACTTTCGGGACCCTGTCAGCCGTGGCGCCTTCCAGCAATTCCATCAGCGCAGCATGGCCGACATCGCGGAAAGGCTGGCGAACCGTGGTCAGCGAAGGGATCAGGAAATTGGAGATTTGCAGGTCGTCGAAACCGATAACCGAAACGTCATTGGGCACTTCCAGCCCGGCTTCCCAGAAAGCACGCAGAACACCGGTGGCAAGGTAATCATTCGCTGCGAATACTGCCGTAACTTCGCCGGCGCGTATCGGGTCAACCAGACGCTGGCCTGCCTCATAGCCGCTCTGGGCCTGCCAGGATTCAGCTGGCACCTCAACAATCGGGGCATTGGCTTCCAGCATTTTTTCCCGCCAGCCGATCTGCCGTTCGGTGGCGTCGAACCAGCCGGTCGGCCCGGACACGTGGACGATCTTGCGGTGCCCCAGGGCCAGAAGATGACCAGTGGCCAAGCGCGCGCCTTCACGCTGGTCGATGTACACGTAATGCGCCGGATCCGCGTCGGGAACCTCCGTGCGAGCGGCCACGACCACCACTGGAATCGTCAGGGCAGCATCATCCAGGGCATCGATCACCTTTTCGAAGGGCGCAACCATCACCACGCCATCAACGCCCTGGTCCACCAGGTGGCTGAGGGCTTCGCTCGCGCTGTGCGCGTCATAGCGATCCAGTGCGGTAACGGTCACGAAATATCCCTGCGCACGGGCAGCGGCCTCGATGGCCAGCACGGTGGATTGCGGTCCGAAGAATTCGCTGCCGATGGTCAGAATGCCGATAGTGCTCGAGTGCGATGTGGCCAGTGCCCGCGCGGCTCGGTTGCGGCGATAACCCAGCTGCCGGATGGCACCCAGCACCTGGTCGCGGGTTCCCGCCCTGACGTTTGGATGGTCGTTGAGCACGCGGGAAACCGTCTGATGGGACACCCCAGCCAAGGCCGCCACATCCGCCATCGACGGGGGCCGGTTTCCTGGGCGCCCTTCACCGGGCTGAGCAATGTTCACAACGGTCATTATTGCAAACACCTTCGAAACAGCCACTGTCGCGGGCGAATATCCAGTCAATCAGCGAGCCGGATTACTGCATTCCCTTGAAGGTATATAACGCACTTTCGCCTTGAACCATTGAAAAACCGGTGATGAACAGACGTATCCTGCACTCGCAGACCAGCCTAGCGGCGGCTCGGAAAAAACTCATGGAGAATATGCCCGGGCGTATTACTTTCCGGGGAGCAGTGGGCATATGATCTTGGAAGCACCTTTGTACTGACAACTGTACATTTCGTTTCCACGCATGCATTCCACACGCCAAGGAGGACCAATGGCAAAACTGTCCATGAATGTCACAACAAGTTTCTACGGGAATGTTGCCACCGACATTGCAACGGCACGGTTGGCCGGATTCGGCGGCATCGAGCTGCAAAGCCCGAAACTCTATCGCTATCTTGATGCCGGCTTTTCTGTGCACACGCTTCCAGAAATGCTCACGGGCCTTGAAGTGACAGGAATCGGCGCAGTCCTTGACCTTGAACGCCAAGGCACCGCACGGGATGACATGCTCCGGGAAGTCAGGCGGATGGCCGAAATCGCCACAGTGGTCGGCGCACCGATCCTGCAAATGTGCACCGGGCCAGTGGACTGGAATGTGGTCAAGGATTTCAAGTCCGGAAAACTCGCAGCATCTGATGATCGCTACCGCGGGACACTCGGCCTCTCGGAACCGGAAGCCATGGCCATTGCCGCCGATAATGTATCTGCTGCCGCCGGGATCGCCGCAGAACACGGGCTGGAGATCTACTTGGAACCGCTGGCTTGGTCCAATATCAATCGGTGTCGGCAAGCCCTGGAAATTATTGAGCGCTGCGGCCGCGAGAACGTTGGCATCGCCTTGGACACCTGGCATTTCTGGACCGTCGGGGACACCTTGGAAGAAGTGGCCGCGTTGCCCAAGGAACTGATCAAGGCGGCCCATATTTCCGACGGGTTGGATCTGGATCGGCGCCATGAGGTTCCGGCCCAGGACGTGCACCGCAATGTCGTCATCGGCGGTGGCGCCATCCCATTGCAGCAGTGGGTGGACGCGATCAAGTCCACCGGCTATGACGGCTGGTGGGTTTCCGAGATGTTCTCTGACCGCGCCAATGAGCACGACTTCCACAAGGTTGCCAGCACCATGCACAATCTTCTGGACATCATGGTCTCCTGACTTCAACCAACTTCACGAGGTGCCTTCAATGCAAAGATTCGCCCTGATCGGCGCCGGCTTCATCGGCTCGGTGCATGCACACAACTTGGCCGCACACCCGGAGATCGACTTTAAACTGGTCTACGACATTGACCCTCAGCGAGCTGCTGCTCTGGCCTCGCGACATGGCGCCAAGGCAGCAGCAACGCTCGACCAGATTTTCGGCAATGACGGCCTGGACGCAGTGTTCATCGCGTCATCAACGGATTCCCACGCCCAGAACCTCCGCCTTGCAGCCGATGCGCGCCTGGCGGCTCTCGTCGAAAAGCCAATCGACCTCGACTTGGAAACGGCAAAGGCGACGGTAGCCTACGTTGAACGTTCAGGAATCAAGGCCATGGTCAATTTCAACCGGCGCTTCGATCGCGCTCACGCAGAGCTCAAGGAGCTCGTGCACTCCGGGCGAATCGGCGATCTGGCTTTGCTCCAGTTGACTTCGCGTGGCCCAGCATTGCCACCACTGGATTACCTGAAAAATTCTGGCGGCCAGTTCCGCGATCAGGCCGTGCACTTCTATGATTTGGCACGCTGGATATCAGGCCAGGATCCCCTGCAGGTGCACGCCTTCGGCTCGGCCCTGTCCGCCCCGGAGATTGCGGAATTTGGCGATGTGGACACTTCGATCAGTTCGCTGCAGTTCCCTAGTGGAGCGATGGCCCAAATAGATTGTGTGCGCCATACGAATTACGGCTATGACGAACGCATCGAAGCGCTGGGGTCTGAAGCCATGGCCGCATCTGAACGGCAACCCTCGGGGCACGTCAGCCTGTTCCAGGGGCAGCACGCGCAATCCCACGGGCTGCACGGCAACTGGTTCGACAGGGTCCAGCCAACCTATGCCGCCAGCTTGGGAGCCTTCGTTCAGGCACTGGACGAAGACCGGGAAGTACCTGTCACGTTGCGTGAGGGGCTCAAATCCCAGGCCATCGCCCAGGCCGCGGTGCGTTCCATCGCTACTGGCCATAGTGAAATGATTGACTACTCGCTCTAAGCACTGGGACAGCTAAGGCCTGGGCTTCTTCACCATCGCGAAGAAGCCCAGGCCTTAGCTGCGGTTGGGTCAGGCTGTTGCTTGAGAGTTCGCGCCCGCCTCTGCCTCTGCCAGCTCTTCATCATGTCCACCGAGCTGTTCAAGCTCATGAGCCAGTTCAGCGAGTTCAGCGCCACCGGCCATCTGGGCGGTCAGCTCTTCGACGGTGATTTCCGACTTCGAGTAGTACCCGATGGAGCGGCCGCGTTTCAGCAACAGGAACGAGTCCCCTACCGGATACGCGTGATGCGGGTTGTGCGTAATGAAGATGACACCCAACCCGCGGTCGCGCGCCTGGAGGATGTAGCGCAGCACCACGCCGGACTGCTTGACGCCCAAGGCGGCGGTGGGCTCATCGAGGATCAGGACCTTGGCTCCGAAATATACCGCGCGAGCGATGGCTACGCACTGGCGTTCACCGCCGGACAGCTGGCCGATCGGCTGCTCGACGTCACGCAGATCAATGCCCATGTCGGAGAGCTCCTGCTTGGTGATGTCCTTCATTTTCTGCACATCAAGCTTCTTGAACGGCCCAACCCCGGTGGTCAGTTCCGAGCCGAGGAAGAAGTTGCGCCAGATCGGCATCAAAGGAACGACCGCCAGGTCCTGGTACACCGCGGCGATGCCGGCATCCAGTGCGACGCGGGGACTCTTGAGCTTGATGGCCGAGCCATGCAAACTGAACTCTCCTTCATCGTGCTGGTGCAAGCCGGCGATGATCTTGATCAGCGTGGACTTGCCGGCGCCGTTATCCCCGAGAACGCAGGTGACCTTGCCCGGATCCACCACCATGTCGACACCGCGCAGGGCGATGATGCTTCCGTAGTGCTTGCCAACTCCCTTGAGGGTCAGCAGGTTGTCGCTGATCTTGGGCTCGAGCTTCTCGAGCAGGTCTTCGGTCTTCTTATTCTTGCGAGTCTTCATGATTTTTGTCCTTGGCTTCCTATTTGCTGGATTCCGCACGCTTTTTCACCACGATGTTGACCACCGTAGCCAAGAGCAGCATCAGGCCAAGGAAGAACTTGAACCAGTCCGGATTCCATTCCGCGTACACGATGCCCTTGTTCGCCATGCCGAAAATGAACGCCCCGATAGCGCCGCCAATGGCTGAACCGTAACCGCCGGTGAGCAGGCAGCCGCCGATGACCGCGGCAATGATGTAGAGGAATTCATTGCCGATGCCTTCGCCGGACTGCACCGAGTCAAAGGCGAAGAGGTTGTGCATGCCCAGCACCCAGCCGCAGAATCCAACGGCCATGAAGAGTCCGATCTTGGTGCGGACCACTGGAACGCCGACGGCGCGAGCGGCCTTCTCATCCCCGCCTACGGCGAAGATCCAGTTCCCGATCTTGGTTCGGAGCAAGATCCAGGAAGCGATGATCACCATGGCGATCCAGATGAACACGGTGATCTTGACGTCGATCCCGGCGATATTGACTGAAGAGGCAAAGACCGCCTTTGCGCTCTGGAATCCTTCGATATCCGCAATAGATGGAGAGGACACCGAGCCGCCAATGGCTCGCGTCAGGCCCAGATTCAGGCCGGTGAGCATCAAGAAACTGGCCAGCGTCACGATGAAGGATGGCAGCTTGGTCTTGATCAGGATGATTCCGTTGATGAAACCGATCAGCAGCGAGACGACCAGGGCCAAGGCAATGCCGACCCAGACGTTGAGACCGAAGTACCAGGAGATCATCGATGCACTGAGCGCCGAAGAAATGACGGCCACACCGGTGGATAGGTCGAACTCGCCACCGATCATCAGCAGTGACACGCCAACGGCCATGATGCCGATGGTCGAAGCCCCATAGAGGACGGTGGCCAAGGATGCGGGAGCCAGGAAGACCGGAGCGACGACGGCGAAGAATACGAAGAGGGCGATGGCGCCCACGAGTGCCCCGATTTCCGGACGGCCCAGAAGGATCGACAATGCGCTTTTCTTGCCGACGCGCTCGTCCAGAGCCGGAGTTTTTCTCTTTTGAGAGGGTGAAGCTGTTATTGATGACATGGGATTTCCTCCGTGTCCAGGCTGCGCGCCGGATCGCCGCTACCGGCAGATCAGGCGCGCGCCGAGGGGATGTGGCTAGCGGACGCCTTCTTGGGCGAAACTGGTAATTTGCTCAGCGACGGCCTTGTCTACAACAGCCGGGCCGGTCAACGTCGCCTGTCCACCGCCAATGGTGAAGCCGCCACGGTTGTTCTGCCACAGCGCATCAACTGCCATGTAGCCCTGCAACCAAGGCTGCTGGTCAACGGTGAACATCACATTGCCCTTGGTGATTTCTTCAACCAACTGCGAGTTCATGTCGAAGGAAGCTACCTCGACCTCGGACTTCGCCGTGGCTTTGGCCTTGAGCAGTGTCATTGTGATGGGTGCGCCCAGCCCGATGATCGCGTCGGCTTGCTTATCGGCTTGGAGCTTTGCGGTTGTCGTAGATTCAACCTGGGTCATGTCGGTGCCCTGCACGTATAGCACCTCGGTGTCCGGCAAGATTTTTTTCACGCCGGCACAACGCGCTTCGAGGCCGACATGCCCCTGATCCTGAATGACGCAAATAGGCTTCAGAATACCTTCCGCTTTGAGCTTGTCCCCGGCGGCTTCGCCGGCCAGCTGCTCGTCCGAACCGAAGTGGGCGAATGCTCCCAAGTCCTTGAATTGGTCCTCGCCGGCATTCAAACTGACGATCGCGATTCCTGCATCCGCGGCTCTCTTGAGCGCTCCAGCCATGGCGTCGGGCTTGGCCAAGGTGACGGCGATGCCGTCCACCCCCTGGTCAATTGCCTGCTCGATCAACTGGGACTGGCGCCCGCCATCCGGGTCACCCAAGTACTGCAGTTCCACGTTGTCTTTGGCGGCAGCTTCTTCGGCCCCCTTGCGGATGATGTCCCAGAAGGTGTCTCCCGGAGGCGCGTGGGTGATAACCGCGATTTTGATGCGGTCAGTAGCCGCCACTGCACCGCCACCGGCATTGCTTTCCGGTTCCGGTGCCCGCCCGCCAGTGGACGAGCAAGCCGCCAGCCCCAATGCTGGAATGATGGCGAGCGTGATTGCGAGTTTGCGCCAAATTGGCTTTCCCATATTCGTTTCCCCTTCAGGAATCCCCGGCGCACCCCGATTGTCCCCTGGGGCGGGCCGCCTTAACAAGATGTTCCGTGACTTGAATCACAAGATGCCTAAAGTGTGCGTGACGAAAAGCGATCCGTCAAGACTTTGTTAAGACATAAGGATGTGAAGACGAGTAATTTGCCGACCTTGACAAGCACGGCGAAACGCCGCTTTCACAGGGTTCAACGGTGCAGCTGCGACGAGGAGCGCACGATAAGCCGCGGTGGAATCATCAACTGACGTGCAAATTTTCCTTCCGGATTCCGCATCAATTGGAGCAGCAGCCGCACGCTGCTGCGACCGAGATCTTCCGAATCCGAGCCGATGCTGGTCAGCGAAATTCTTCCCAGCGACGATAGGGAAATATTGTCGTAGCCAGTCACCGCCGCAGACACGCCAGCCTCATCCAGAGCCTGCAGCGCCCCAATGGCGGAAAGATCATTGAAACAAGCCAGCGATTCAGGCCGTGCCCCCGAGGCCAGCAACCGCGCTACGGCTTCATGCCCGGCCTGAATCGTTGGCCCGGCTTCCACCACCTGTACATGCTGGCGCAAGCCATGGCGCAGCATCGCCCGATGATAGGCAGCTTCGCGCGTCGCAGAAACCGGACCAGCGCCACCGGCTATATGGGTAATCCGCGCATTTCCGCAATCGACCAAGTGGTCAATCACCAAACCGAAGCCCTGCTCATCATTAACCGAAACCGCGCCAGTGCCTGATTGGGCCTGGCGCCCGCCGCCAACAAATACAGCGGGAGTCTCACCCAAGGCGGCTTCGAAGCTGACGGCGTCATCGGCTGATCCGACGACGAGAATTCCGCTGACCCGCAAATCGCGCAAGGTCTGCAATTCCGAGGGCCCAACGCCCTGCCCGTCATGAATCGCGGCCACACTGAACAGCACGTCAAGCCCTGCTGCTTGCAACTGTTCGCGAACCACTTCCGCGACGCTCAGAACCCAGGGATTATGCAGTTCCCCCAAGACGACGCCAATGGCATGCCGGTTCTCGGCCGAAAGCGAGCGCGCTGCCAGGTTGGGCTGATAGCCCAACTCGCGGATGGAGTCCTCGACCAGCGAACGCCGCATCGAACTGACCTTGCTAGGATCCGAGAGCACCAGGGAGACCAAGGATTTTGAGACCCCGGCATGCTTGGCGACGTCCCGGATCGTGGGGCGGAGGCGCGACGAGTCAGGCATGGCGGTCAGTATTGCACACTCGCAGCGCGCACAGGCTCATCCAGCGCCTGCCACGTGCCGCTTGCGGCAGATGCTTCGGCCGCTTCGACCACTGCGGCTGCGGCCACCGCATCGGCGATGGTGGAGTTCGTTTTCTCTCCACCGGCGACAGCCAGCAGGAACTTCTTGGCCTCGATGGTCTTGAGGTCGTCAAAGCCCATCGCGTTCCCTGGGCCTGGCTGGAACCGGGAGTATTCGCCATGCTTTGGCGAGCCGATCACCGTCGTGAATCCCTGCTCTTCATTGTCTCGACCGAGCACGACTTCCAGTTCATTCATGCGTTCAAAATCCCACTTGACCGAACCTTCCGTGCCGTAGATTTCCAGTCGGTAACCGCACTGCGGTCCCACAGCCACCCGGGATGCCTCGATAGTTCCGATCGCGCGGTCCGCCACGCCTTCTGGGCTGAAACGCACCAACGCTGCGGCGTAATCCTCATTCTCGACTTCACCTTGCTCACCGCCTTCGATCAGGTCGAAGTGCGTGCCCTGGCCCATGGATAGTTTCGGCCGGGACGGGATCATGACATTGGTAGATGCGGAAATGCCCTGGATGGGGCCGACAACATGGCTGCATAGATCAGCTGCATGGCTGAACAGGTCAGCGAGCACCCCGCTGCCGGCCAGCTCCCGGTTGAAGCGCCACGACAGAGCGGCCCGGGGGTCTGCCGCATATCCGGCAAGGAAGCTGGCGCGGACATTCGTGATGGATCCCAGCCGGCCTTCTTGCACCAGCTGGCGGGCGCGTGCGATAGCTGGCGCATGCCGGTAGTTGAACCCGACCGAAGTGACCACACCATTGCGGATGGCGGCTTGCTCGATAGCCTGCGTTTCGGCCAGGCTTCGGCCGGCGGGCTTTTCGATCCAGAAGTGCTTGCCGGCCTCTGCTGCGGCGATCGCCATGTCGGCGTGCAGGAAATTCGGAGCGCAAATCGAGACTACATCCACCTCGGGATCGGCTAGCACCTGGTGGTAGTCCAGTGTTCCGCGCTCGAAGCCCAGTGTCGAGATCGCGAAGTCGACTCGCGACTGCTCGGTGTCCGCGGCTATGACCAGTCTTGGCTTGATGCCCAGCTCTGGATAAGCATAGGGCACCGAACTGTAGGCGCGAGCGTGCAGCTTGCCCATCCAACCCACCGAGATCAGCCCCACGCCGATGCTGCGCTGTTCATTCATGATTTTCTCCTGCCTGCGGCGTTTAACGCCGTGATTCCCTGTGGCCGCCGTGGCTCGCCTCAGGTCTTGGACCGTTCCAAAAAACCATATGTGCCACTGGAATCCTCGGGCAATGGAATCTGCCGAATTTTTTATCAGGACAATTGGACAATCAAACCTGTTGTCCAATCCCCCTTGTCGGACCGCATGTCTGACTCAAACCCCGCAGTTGGCAACGCCGCTGGGGATCACCAACTAGCGTGGAGAATGCTTTGGAACGAATGGAGTTCCAGCCAAAGGATGCCAAAATCGTGAACTTTCATATATAGTTTGTCCTGTCAAAGCGACATATCATGACAAAGTCGCCGGCAAGGAGCAACTGTGAGCACACCACTGAGCATCAAGATCGACCGATCTTCGCCCATTCCCCTCTACCACCAGGTAGCGCAAGGCATCGAAGGCGCGATCCGCGACGGGTCGCTGGCCTCGGGCACTCGACTGGAAAATGAAATCGAGCTGGCCCAGCGGCTGCGGCTTTCGCGGCCCACCATTCGCAAGGCCATGGATGACCTAGTCCAGTCCGGCCTGCTGGTGCGCAAGCGCGGTGTGGGAACGCAGGTTGTTTCCAGCCAGATCCGCCGGCATCTTGAGCTGTCCAGCCTGAATGACGACCTTGAGCGCGCCGGGAAGAAGCCTTCTACCACCCTGCTCAGCTTCGAGCACATTCCCGCTCCGCCGGAGATCCAGGATCTTCTTTCGCTGCCCAAGGACGTCTCTGTCTACCACTTCACCCGGCTGCGTTCTGCCGGAGGCAGCCCGCTGGCCCTCATGGAGAACTGGGTTCGCGACGACATTGTCGAGCTGGACGAAAAGTCCTTGCAGGCCCATGGACTCTACGAGCTCCTGCGCGAAGCAGGGGTGAACTTCCGCCTGGCCCAGCAGCGCATCGGGGCCACGACCGCAGATGAAGCCCAGGCCAAGACCTTGGACGCAGCGGCCGGTTCGGCCCTGGTGACCATGCAGCGCACCGCGGTGGATGACACTGGGCGCAACGTGGAAACCGGCTCCCATGTTTATCGAGCAGACGCCTACAGTTTTGAAATGACCTTGGTGCAACGCTAGGCACCTGTCCCCCGCCGTCGAAAGGATCGACTGATGACCGATTGGATTTACCCTGCAGGTTCGGCCGCTAACGGAGAATGGAGCATCTCGCTCGGTGCCCATGACTCAGCCGTTTCCATAGACGGCTGGGCACACACCGGACTCAAGGTAGCTGAGCTGGCCCCTGGCCAAACAGTTGAACTGGAGGCCTGCAGCGAAGAACGGATCGTGGTCCCGCTCAGCGGCGAATCATTCACTGTCGCCATGGCAGGAACCGAACATGTTCTCAAGGGTCGCGAATCAGTCTTTGCTGGACCTGCTGATGTCCTCTACACCGGCATCAACACGGCGCTGTCCATCAGCTCCGCCAAAGGGGGCCGGGTCGCCGTCGCACTGGCCCCGGCCAAGCAGTCCTACCCGACCCGGCTGATCAGGGCAGAAGAGACCCCTGTGGAGCTGCGCGGCGCAGGAAACTGCTCCCGCCAGGTCCACAACTTCGGCACCCCGGCCGCCCTGGAAGCGGACCGATTCATCGTCTGCGAAGTCATCACTCCGGCGGGCAACTGGTCTTCCTACCCTCCGCATAAGCATGATCAGGAGAAGGAAGGCGAAACCAGCCTCGAGGAAATCTACTACTTCGAGACGCAGCTAGCCCAGGGCATGCCCGCCGAGGCGGCAAGCGATCCCATCGGCTACGCGCGCGTTTATGCTTCGGATGAACGCCCCATCGATGTAAATGCCGAGGTCCGCACCGGGGACGTTGTCCTGGTCCCCTACGGCTGGCATGGTCCGGCCATGGCCGGGCCGGGATACGACCTCTACTACCTGAACGTCATGGCCGGCCCGGGGCGGGTGCGCGATTGGCTGATCAGCGATGATCCCCACCACGGCTGGATCCGCCAGACTTGGGATTCGCAGAGCATGGATTCGCGCTTGCCTTTCGGCGCTGGCGCGTAGCTTCTCGGAACGCACGCCAAGTGGCGGCAGCAGGTTTTCCTGCTGCCGCCACTGGGCTTTAGACTCTCATTCCGATGCTCGGTGCATGATGCTAGCGCGCCACGGGCTTGGACAGCGGTGAAAACGCCTGGGCAAAGGCCGCGATGGCTCCTTCGGAATCTGCGCTGGCGTAGGCCTCCATGCCGATCGGGCCAGAATAACCCAGCTCGGCCAGCACACGGGCGACGGCCAGATAGTTGATCTCCCCGGTGCCCGGCTCGCACCGTCCGGGTACGTCTGCGACCTGGATTTCCCCAATGTGCGGAAGCGCCGAGCGCACCAGTTCGATGAGGTTCCCCTCGCCAATTTGGGCGTGGTACAGGTCCAGCATCATCTTCACGTTCGGGTGCCCGACGGCCTTGACCAGGGACATCGTGTCCTTGGCGCGTCCCAGCGGGATTCCAGGGTGATCCAGGATCGTGTTCAGGTTCTCCAGCATGAAGGTGACCTGGTGCTCTTCGCCGATGCGGCCCAGTGCTTCCAGCGTTCGCGCTGCGGTGAGCCACATCTCTCCGGTAGCCCGGAATTGCGGGCTGGCCGCCTGCCCGTCAACGAGCTGGGCCGGATGCACAACTAGCCGGTGGATGCCCAGCTGCTGGGCTGCCGGGATCAATTCCTTGGCGGTGCGAACAACTTCGCCCGCGCTGTCCGGATCGCAGAGGCTGCCAGCGCTGTAGCCTGTCATGGAGCCGAAACGGGCGCCGGTGGCCGCCAACGCCGGCAGGTCCTTGCCCCGGATATCCCAGAGTTCTATTTCAAAGCCGGCCTCGTCCAGGCGCTTCACCCGGTCGATCAGCGGAAGGTCCAGGAAGACCATTTCGGCACAGACCGCCAGTTGCCCGTTCATGGGTTCACCGCAAGGCGGGTGGCGGATTCCAACTTGACCGGCAGCCCGGATTCTGCGGATTCCAAGGCCGCCAGTGCGATGCGCAGGGCTGCGCGGGCGTCGGCGCCGGTGGGGACCGCCAGGGCCGCATCAGCCGTATCCTCGCGCAAGCCCCGGATCTTGCGGGCGAAGACCGAGAGCTGCTCGCGGTAGGCCTGGGCGAATAGCTCGATGTTCAACCGTTCGGTTGGCGCATGCGCTCCCTGGCTGTCGAAGCTGGCCGCGGCCAGCTGCACCGGATTGCCTGCCTGCACCATGCCCTTTGAACCGAAGACTTCTCCGCGCACGTCATAGCCGTAGCTGGCCGAGAAGTTCGCCTCGGCCACGGCGATTGCCCCATTGGAGTAGCGCAGGCTCACCACGGCGGTATCCAGCAAACCGGAGCCCCGGTGCTCAGGGGCCACCAGCGCATCGGACATGACGTGGACTTCCACTGCTTCGGCTCCCGGGTTCAACCAGTTCAGGGTGTCAAAATCGTGGATCAGGGTTTCAGTGAAAATGACGTGGGAACGGATCTTTGCCGCGTTGGGCAGCCCGCCGGCCACTTCTGGATCCCGGGTCAGCGAGCGCAGCAGTTGCGGGGTGCCAATAACTCCGGAATGCACCTGTTCCGCCACAACGGCGAAGTCCCGGGAGAAGCGCCGGTTGAAACCGATCTGCAGCAGCACCCCGGAAGCCTCCACGGCGTCAAGCGCGGCGTCCAAGTCCGACAACGCGTGCGCTGCCGGCTTTTCGCAGAAGATGTGCTTTCCGGCTGCGGCGGCTTGGGCGATCAAGCCGGCATGGAAGCTCGAAGGCGCCCCGATAACCACGGCGTCCACGCTGTCGTCGGCAAGCACGTCGGCGATGTCTTCGGTGTAGTTCGGGCAACCAAGCTCAGCGGCCAGTTCAGCGGCCCGGCCCGGCGCCGGGTCCGCTATGACATGCAATAGCGCATCCGGCAGATGCTGCGCCACGGTGCGGGCGTGGAATGCTCCGATCCACCCGGTACCGATAACGGCCAGGCGCAGCGGCTTTACTGAAGTTTCTGGCAGGGTCTGGTAAGCCATGAAGTCTCTCCTAGAACGTTCTAGATTTAGTGTTCAGGAAAATCATGGCACACTGGATAGCAACTGTCTATAACGTTCTAGAAGAAAGTTCCGCCCATGCCGACACCCCCTGCAAAACGCCCCACACTGGCCGACGTCGCCCGCGCCTCTGGGGTCTCGGTAGCGCTGGCCTCGATTGTCATGCGCGGTGCCGAGGGTGCCAGCGAAGAATCCCGGTCCCGAGTCAAGCAGGCGGCCGCGGAGTTGGGTTACCGCCCGGATTCGCGCGCGCGGTCGCTGCGCAGCAGCCGCAGCCGGACCATCGGTCTGGCCCTGGCGCTGGGAGAACCGTTGCATGCGGAATTGGCCGATGCCCTGTACGAGCAGGCAGACCAGAACGGCTTCGAGATCATCCTGGGCGCTACCGGCAAGCACCGCGATGAACGCCGAGTGCTCAATACGCTGATCGATGCGGGAGTCGAAGCGGTGATCGGCCTGTTCCCGGAACTTCCGCCGGCTCAACTGGTCCACGCCTCCAAGCAGCTTCCCATAATCAGCCTGCTGCGCACGATTGACGGCATCCCATCCGTCATTACCAACGAGGCTGCCGGCGTTGAACAAGCCGTCCGCCATGTGGCCCAGCTCGGCCACACCCGGCTGCTGCATCTGGATGGCGGATCTGCCATCGCGGCACAACAGCGGCGCGATGCCTTTGCCGACTCCGCCGCCCGCGCCAACGCGCACGGCCAAGTGCTCCCAGCTGGCCCCGATGACGCCACCGCTTTCACGGTCCTGCGCGAATACCTGGCAGCAACTCCCCCAGCCGAACGCGCCACAGCGGTACTGGCCTTCAATGACCGTGCGGCACTCGGCGCCCGCCAAGCAATCGACCTTGCCGGCCTGCATGTTCCCGAACAGATCTGCCTGGTCGGCTATGACGACAGTGAATTCGCCAGGCTGGCGCACGCCGATCTGACCAGCGTTCGGCAAGATGTCGCGGCACTGGCCCAAGCCGCCATGCACGCGGCCCTGAACGCCCCGGGCGCTTCCAGCACCCATGCCCCGCAGCTGGTAGTGCGAGGCAGCACGGCAAGGCCCCGGGCATAGCGGCGAGCCCAGCCCCTTGCCATGCGGCGGGGGCTGGGCTTGCCAGCTCAGCGATGCGCCGGGATTCAGGCGTTGACCACAGGCTTGACGTGGTAGATCGCTCCGGTGGAAACATCCTCTTCCAGCGCTTCCAGCGAGCGTCCACGGGTTTCAGGCACCTGCGTGGCTACGAAGAACAGTGCCAGCACACCGATGCCAGCGAAGATGAAGAAGGACCCGGTAATCCCGATCCCGGAGACCAGCGATGGGAAGAACAGCGCCAGCACGCCGTTGGTCGTCCAGCCGAAGAACACCGAGATGCCAATGCCCAGTCCGCGCATATGCAGCGGGAAGATTTCAGCCAGCCATACCCAGACGGCCACGTTCAGGAATGTCTGCATGGACATCACGAAGGCAACCACCAGGATCAGGATCACCACTGGCCGGATCGGGCTGCCAACTGGCAGCAGCATGCCCGCGATAGCCACCAGCAGGTGGCAGGTGGTGGTCAGCGACAGGCCAATCAGGAACGTCTTGCGGCGGTCCATGCGGTCCATGTTGCGCAGGGCGATAATTCCGCCAATGACAGCAACCACGCCAAAGGCGATATTCGCCAGTACTGCCTGCTGCTCTGACATCCCGGATTCTTCCAGCACGCGCGTGCCGTAGTACATGATCGAGTTGATGCCCGTGAGCTGCTGAGTCATGGAAACGCCGATGCCGATGGCGATGATGCGCATCAGCCATTTGTTCTTCAGCACCGCTTTGATGCCCACCGGCTTGTTAGCCAGCTTTTCCTCGTCGGCGACAATCTCGATCTCGTGGACTTCGGCCAGTGCGCGTTCAGGCGAGCGCACGGTCTTGAGCACCCGCAACGCCTCGGCATAGCGGCGCTTTTCCACGAGCCAGCGAGGGGATTCAGGCATGCGCAGCATGCCGAAGAACAACGCCAATGCCGGCAAGGCGCAAATCGCGAACATGATACGCCAGATGCCATCCACGGTCCCGCCCAGAACGGTTCCAATGATCGCGTTCATGACGAAGGCGGCCAGCTGGCCCGAGACGATGGCCAACTCATTGCGGCCGGTGATCGAGCCGCGAATTTCATACGGTGCCAGTTCAGCCAGGTATACCGGTACGACCGTAGATGCGCCGCCGACGGCCAATCCGAGCATGATGCGTCCGGCAATCAGCACGCTGTAGCCAAAGGGCGAGAACGTTCCCAGTTCCGGTCCAGCAGGCGAAAAGACAACCAGCAGGCTTCCCGCGAAGAAGAGGACTGCCAGCATGATGATGGTTTTCCGCCGGCCCCACACGTCAGCGATCTGCCCACCGACCAGTGCGCCAATTGCGGCGGCGAAGACCAGCGAGCTGATCACCACGCCAATCTGCAGGAGATTCAGGCCCAGCTCGGCGGCCATCGGGCCTTCAGCACCGTTGGCAACACCTGTGTCATAGCCGAAAAGCAGGCCGCCGAAACAGGCAACGATGGAGATTAAACCGAGACGTTTTGCATGGGGGCCCGGACTAAGGGGCGGCAGACTCGACTCTGCAGAAGCACTCTGCGCACTGGACATGGGGACTCCTTTGGATTGCCCGGGTGGAAGCGTGGCTGGCCTGCGGCCATCCATCGGATCAACTGCGATCCGGCTTCCTCCACTCGGTGCGGCGGGGGCCATTGAGCATTATTCCGGCCCCGTCGATAATTGAAAGTGATGGGCTTCACAGCCCTTATGTAAGGACAATACGTCATCAGTGTTTTCTGGGCAAGCATTCTTGGACATTTTGTCCTGGCGGATACTGCTTTTTGGACTGCCGCAGCCTCCCGGTCCGCCACTTCCCGGGACCATGCCCACAGATCATCACGGCATTTTGCGGCTCTTGCTGGATCCGCCTTCTGCGCAGGATGGCCCCTGGCAGGACGACGAAAGCCGAACCCTTGCGGATTCGGCTTTCGTCATGTTGCAATTCGGCTCGGGAAGCCGGTTTGGCTAGGCGCGCACGGCACGGGCAGCGTCAACGCGGCTGCGCATCTGCTCCAACTGGTACTTGGCGACTGCTACGGCGTTCTCGTTCTCGGCAAAAACGCAGGAGACCATCACGCTGTCCTGGCGGTCGGCAAATCCGTTGGCCACGAGGCCGGAGAAGAATTCGTCCCAGTTCACGTCGCCATCGCCAAGCTTCAGATGCTGGTGCACGCGCACCGCATTGCCCGGCGGGTTGGTGATGTAGCGCAACCCGTGCGAGGCATGATGGTTCATGGTGTCCGCCACGTGCACCACGCGCAGCCGCTCTCCCACTGCCTGCATGATATCCAGCGGCTTGTCCTTCATGTGGAAGGAATGCGAAGCAACGTAGACGAAGGACAGATTCGGCGAGTTCACCCCGCGGATCACCCGCCAAGCGGCCAGGCCTTCTTCGACAAAATCATCCGGATGCGGGTCAATGGCCACATTGATGCCCTCGCGCTCAATGATTGGCACGAGCTCTTCCATGGAGCGGTAGAACGCCGCCTCGGACTCCTCGGCGCGTTCCGGCCGCCCGGAGAATTCAGTGTTCATCTGGTTCACGCCGAGATCCACGGCAATCTGGATGGCGCGCTTCCAGTAGCGCACCGCGGCCTGGCGCAAATTCTCATCGGGCGAGGCCCAGCGCAGTACCGGCAGCACCGAAGCGATCTCCACCCCGGAAGCCCGGCAACGGGCCGCGAGCTGCGCGACCAGGTCATCGTCGGCCTTGGGGTGGGTGAAGAACGGAATCATGTCCGCATGCGGTGTCAGCTGGATGCTGTCATAGCCCAGCTCCGCTGCCAGTTCCGGGAACTGGAGCAGCGAATGGGTGGAATGGAACGGGGTCGGGTCCAGTGCGTATTTCATGATGCCCTTAGCTGTAGAGATCCGGCTTGCTGTTCAGCTTGACTGCCACCTTTTCGCCGGTGCGCTGGGCTTCGACTCCCGCCTCGCAGCAGGCCGCGGTGGCGTAGCCGTCCCAGGCGCTGGGCCCGCCCAATTCGCCTCGCAGCGCGGCGTCCACCCATGACTGGATTTCGGTATCGTAGGCGGCGCCGAAACGCTCCTCGAAGCCCGGGGTGACCTTGCCGCCCCACTGCCCGGCGGTACGCACATACGGTCCAGCGTCATTGCCGATGGACACGATGCCCTCCTCGAAGGAAGCCTGGGTCGCCACCTCGTAGCCGAACTTCGCGTTGACGTAGATCTCCACGTCGGCGAGCACTCCGGTCGAGGTTTCCAGCAGCACGTGCTGGGGGTCGTGCTGGCCGTTGGGAGCATTGCGGGTGGCCTTGCCCAAGCGCACCTGCACCGAGGTGATCTCGTCACCGGTGAAGTAGCGGATGGCGTCGAATTCGTGGACCACCGAGTCGTTGATCAGCATCTCATTGGTGAAGCCCTCCGGGGTGGAGGGGTTGCGGTGCTGGTGGTGCAGCACCAGCAATTCACCCAGGCTCTCGTCCTCGATCAGCTGGCGCAGCTGCCGGTACTCGGCGTCGAAGCGCCGCATGAAGCCCACTTGGATGCGCTTGCGGCCCAGCTTGGCCTCGGCCTCGACGATCTCCCAGGAGGAAGCGGCATCGGGGGTCAGCGGCTTTTCGCACAGCACCGGAATATCTGCCTCGAGCACCGCCAGCAATGCATCGTGGTGCAGGAAGCCGGGGGTCGCCAGCAGTACCGCGTTGACCTCGCCGCCGGCGAGCGCCGCGGACAGGTCGGCGTAGCCCTTGGCACCCGGGATCCCGTCGATGGCCGCAGCGACCCGGTCGGTGTCGATATCGACAACGGCCGCGACTTCGGCTCCGGAAATACGGTGGTGGATCCGCTGTATGTGGTCGGCGCCCATGCGCCCGGCTCCAACGACGGCGACGCGCAGGTTATCTGGCACGATATGTCCTTTCAAGAATTCTTGGCTAGGTGGGGATTTCTTAGACGCGGCTGCGCGAGCCGCAGCTGAGCAGGTAGTCGCGGGTGCGGGTGGCGATGGGCAGCGGCACCGAGAAGTCGGCCACCGGGTACATGTCCTGTTCGACAATTCCGAAAATCGGACGGCCCAGCTTCTCCACTTCCTTCAAGACCTCGTTGAGGTCAGGCAACCCGGAAGGCGGTTCGCACATCACCCCGGCCAAGTTGGCCGCGGCCCAGGTCATGTCCTGTTCGCGGACCGTGGCCAGGATGTCCGGGTTGATCTGCTTCAGGTGCAGGTACCCGATGCGTTCCGGGAAGCGGCGGATCAAATCCACGCTGGAAGCTCCACCGTATTCGGCATGTCCGGTATCCAGGCACAGGGTGGTGAATTGCGGGTCGGTGAGCTCAAGGAACTTCTCGATGTCGCCCTGGCCGCAGACATGGGAGTCGGCATGGGAATGGAACTGCTGCTTGAGGCCGAATTCCTCCTGCAGGATCCTTCCCAGCCGGTCATGGCCCTTGGCCAGCGAATCCCAGGCCGAACCGTCCAGGGTGCCCGATTCGATGGCCTGGCCGGTGACGTCGTCGCGCCACATGGCAGGGATCACCACAATATGCTCGCCTCCCATGGCGGCGGTCAGCTCGGCCACCTTGCGGGCTGGCTCCCAGGCTTCTTCCCAGGCGCTGGCGCTGCCGTCGATGCCGCGGTGGAAGGCGGTGAAGACGGTGCCGGCGCAGACGTTCAGGTCGCGGGCGGCCAGCTCGTCGGCCAGCTGCGCGGGGTCGGTGGGCAGGTACCCGTAGGGACCCAGTTCGATGGTCTTGTAGCCGGCTTCAGCCACTTCGTCGAGGAAGCGCTGCCAGGGTGTCTGCTGGGGATCATCGGCAAACCAGACTCCCCAGGAGTCGGGGGCAGTCCCGATGGTGATGTTCTGTGCCATGGTGCGTACCTTATCTTCTGTTCAAGGTGCCTAGTTGGAGGGGAAGTTGAAGGTGGCGGCCGTGCCCTGGGCCGGCTCCGGCCAGCGCTGCGTGATGGCCTTGCCCCGGGTGTAGAAGCGCACGCCGTCCGGGCCGTAGATGTGGTGCTCGCCGAACAGCGAGTCCTTCCAGCCTCCGAAGGAGTGCCAGGCAACCGGCACCGGCAGCGGCACGTTGACCCCGACCATGCCTACCTGGATGCGGCGGGTGTAGGTGCGGGCGTGGGCGCCAGAGGAGGTGAAGATGGCCGTGCCGTTGCCGTAGGGGTTCGCGTTGACCACTTCGATGGCTTCTTCCAGGCTGTCTACGCGCAGCACCACCAGTACCGGGCCGAAGATCTCCTCGGTGTAGGCGCTCATCTCGCGGCTGACCTTGTCGATGATGGTCGGGCCGACAAAGAACCCGTTCTCGTGGTCCTTGACCACCAGGTCGCGTCCGTCGATGACCAGCGCGGCGCCAGCTTCCTGCGCCTCGCCAACGATCTTCTGCAGGCGGGACTTCGAGGCCGGGGTGATCACCGGTCCCATATCCGCCGTCTCATCGAAGCCGTTCGAGACGTTGACGTTGCGGGCATGCTCGGCGAGCTTGTCCACCAGGCCGTCGGCGGCATCGCCCACGGCGACGGCCACGGAGATGGCCATGCAGCGCTGGCCCGCGGAGCCGAAAGCGGCGGCGTTGATGTGGTCGGCGGCCAAGTCCATATCGGCATCGGGCATGATCACCGCGTGGTTCTTCGCTCCGCCCAGGGCCTGCACGCGCTTGCCGTGCTTGGTGGCGGTTTCGTGCACGTACTTGGCGATCGGAGTGGAACCGACAAAGGAGATGCCATCCACATCCGGGTGGGTGAGCAGCCCGTCCACGGTTTCCTTGCCGCCGTGCAGCACCTGGAAAACGCCGTCGGGCAGGCCGGCTTCCTTGAACAGCTCGGCGATCAGCAAGGCGGCCGAAGGGTCGCGCTCGGAAGGCTTGAGGATGAAGGCGTTGCCGGTGGCAATGGCCACCGGTGCCATCCACAGCGGCACCATCACCGGGAAGTTGAACGGGGTGATGCCGGCGACCACGCCCAGCGGCTGGCGGAAGGAGAACACGTCGATGCCGGTGGAGACCTGGTCGGAGTATTCGCCCTTCAGCGACTGGGAGATGCCGCAGGCATACTCCACCACTTCGATGCCGCGGCTGATCTCGCCGGCGGCGTCGGAGAGGACCTTGCCGTGCTCGGAGGTGACGATGCGGGCCAGCTCGCCGGTGTGCTCGGTGAGCAGCTGCTGGAAGCGGAAGAGGATCTTGCTGCGCTTGGCGATCGATACTTCGCCCCAGGTTTCGGAGGCGGCCTTGGCCACGGCCACAGCCTGCTGCAGGTCCTCGCCGCTGGCCAGGTGCAGCTGGCCGGTGATTTCTCCGGTTGCCGGGTTGTAGACCGGCTGGGTGGCGGTGCCGGTGCCGGCGCTGGGCTTGCCGTTGATGTAGTGCAGGATTTCGGTGACTTCGGTAGCGGTAGCAGTCATGGGTTCACGTCTTTCGGTATTCGAGTTGGTCTGGTGCGGTGCGCCTAGCCCAGCAGGGGCTTCTGGCGGGATTTGTGCTCGGCGTAGGTCTTGCGGGCCTGGGTGGTGGAGTCCAGCTCGGCGACCTCGCTGACCGGCACATCCCACCAGGACTCGCTGGAGGGAGCATCGGCGTAGAGGTCGGATTCGATGTGGATCAGGATCGGCCCCGAACCCTCGGGCGCGGCCTTGGCCTGGGCGATGGCCGCCGAGAGCTCATCGATGGCTTGGGGCCCGGGCTCGATCCGGATGACCTTCACGCCCAGCGACTCGGCGTTGGCAGCCAGGTCCACTGGCAAGGTCGCACCATCATCGAAGCTGTGGCGCTGGGCATCGAGCGTGCGGTACTTGGTGCCAAAACGCTGGGAGCCCAGTGATTCGGACAGGGCTCCGATGGAGGCGTAGCCATGGTTCTGGATCAGCACGGTGATCAGCTTCAGGCCTTCGGCCACGGCGGTGACCAGCTCAGTGTGCATCATCAGGTAGGAGCCGTCACCCACCATCACCACGACGTCGCGGGACTCTTCGGAGCCTCGCGCGGTTTCAGCAAGGGCGGCGCGCTTGATGCCCAGCCCGCCGGCGATCTCGTATCCCATGCAGGAGAAGCCGTATTCCACGTGGTAGCCGAACGGGTCGGAGACCCGCCACATCTTGTGCAGGTCCCCGGGCAGCGAGCCGGCGGCGCAGACCACCACATCGCGTGGATCCATGGCCTGGTTCACCGCTCCGATGATGGCGTTCTGGCTGACCAGCGGGCTCAGCCGCTCGGCGAAGGCCGCATCAACGGTCGCGTCCCAGCGCTGCTTCTCGGTGGCGGCCTGGACTTCCAGGGCCCCCTCGACCCGGTACCCGGTCAGCGCCTCGCGCAGCGCGATCAGCGCCTTGCGGGCATCGGCGACCACCGGCAGCACGGTGCCGTGCTTGTAGGCGTCCAGCGCGGCGACGTTGATGTTCACGAACTTCACGTCCGGGTTCTGGAATGCGGTGCGGCTGGCGGTGGTGAAGTCCTCATAGCGGGTGCCGATGCCGATGACCAGATCCGCCTGCTCGGCCAGCGCATTGGCCGCGGTGGTGCCGGTGGAGCCAATGGCGCCCAGGGAGTACTCGGAATCCCACGGCAGCACGCCCACCCCGGCCTGGGTATTGCCCACGGGAATGCCGGTGGCTTCGCAGAAGGCGGCCAGCTCCTCGGTGGCGTAGGCGTACAGCACGCCGCCGCCTGCGACGATCAATGGGCGCTTGGCTTTGCGGATCATCGCCGCGGCGGCCGCGATGTCCTCGGATTCCGGTGCCGGGCGGCGGATCTTCCACTCGCGCTCGGCAAAGAGCTCTTCCGGGAAGTCGAAGGCCTCGGCCTGCACGTCCTGCGGCAAGGAGATGGTCACCGCTCCGGTTTCGGCGGGGTCGGTGAGCACCCGCAACCCGTGGTGCAAGGCACTGGCCAGCTGCTCGGGTCGCGTGACCCGGTCGAAGTACTTGGACAGCGGGCGGAAGGCGTCGTTGACGGTGATGTCGTAGCCGTGCGGCATTTCCAGCTGCTGGAGCACCGGGTCCGCGGCGCGGGTGGCGAAGGTGTCCGAAGGCAGCAGCAGCACCGGCAGGCGGTTGGCGGTGGCCAGTGCCGCACCGGTGAGCAAGTTGGAGGACCCGGGGCCGATGGAGGTGGAGACCGCGTAGGTGGCGCGCCGGCGGGTGTGCCGCGCGTAGGCGACGGCCTGGTGCGACTGGGCCTGCTCATTGCGGCCCTGGTAGTACGGCATGAGGCTCGGGTCCTTGGCCTGCCACTGCTTCAGCGCCTGGCCCACCCCGGCAACATTTCCGTGGCCGAAAATCCCGAACATGCCCGGAATCAGCCGTTCGCGGTAGTGCGTGCCGCCGATAGAATCCACCGTGTACTGGCGGCCCAGGAATTCCACGACCGCCTGGGCAACGGTCATTGTGCGTGTAGTCATCGAGCTTCGTCCTTCTCAGCTGCGTACGGTTGCGGTGGTGTCCAGTAGCGATGCGGCGGTTGCCACGGCGGCGGCCACATCCCCGTCCTCGGGATACAGCAGGGTCCGGCCTACGGTCAGCCCCTGCACCGAAGGCAGGGCCAGCGCCGCCTGCCACGAGGCGAAGACCTCGTCGGGACTGCCCGATGGATCCCCGCCGAGCAGGACCGTGGGCAGGGTGGTCGCGGCCATGACCCGTTCCATCTCCTGGACCACGGGAATCTTCAGCCAGGTGTAGGCGCTGGTTTCGCCCAGTCCCGAGGCGATGCCCATGGACTTGATCACTGCCTCCGGGCGCAGGTCGTTGACTACCTTGCCCTCGGCCCGCTTGGAGATGAACGGCTCGACCATCGCCACCAGCTGGTGCCGGGCCAGATCCGACACGGCGTCGGCGGTAGCGGCCAGGGTTTTCACGGTGTCCGGATCCTCGTAGCTGATCCGGGTGAGCATCTTGCCGCCGTCGGCGCCCAGGGCAGCCAGGGCGGCCGCGCTGTGCCCGGTAAAGCGGTCGTCGATCTCGTTGACCAAGCCGGTGAGCCCGCCGCGGTTCATCGATCCGAAGACCAGCTTGCCTTCCAGCGCGCCCAGCAGCAGCAGGTCATCGAGGATATCGGGTGAGGCCAGCACCCCGTCGCAGGCGGGGTTCTGCAAGGCGATCTGCAGCCGGTCCAGCAGCTGGCGGCGATCGGCCATGGCCGTGGCGCGCTTGCCCACGGACAGGGCGCCGCGGGCCGGGTGGTCGGCGGCGATGATGAAGTTCTGCCGTCCCAGCACCGGGCCGGCGTGCTTCCGGCGCAGCGAAGCGGCGCGCTGCACCGAGGCCGGGTCTTCCAGCCGCTGGCGGGTGATGGATTCGTAGCGGCGCGGGTCTTCCCGGTCCACTGGCAGCTCTGATGCCTGTTTCATTTCTAGACCAGGTCTTTCTGGGAGTCGGGGACGGTGCGGCCGCGCTCGGCCAGCAGGGCATTGACTTCTTCCGGGTCCGGCATGGCGTCGGAGCAGGCAACCTTCGAGGCCACAATGGCTCCGGCGGCATTGGCGTAGTCAAGCACCTGTTCCAGCGGCCAGCCGGAGAGCAGTCCGTGGCAGAAGGCGCCGCCGAAGGAATCTCCGGCACCCAGTCCGTTAGCGGTCTGCACCGGGACCGGCGCGGAAACCACGCGCTCGGTGCGGGTTTTGGCCATGACCCCTTCGGGGCCGAGCTTGACCACGGCAATCTGCACTCCGGCCTCCAGCAGGCGGTCGGCCTGCTCATCCGGGGTGCCTTCGCCGACGGCTACCGAGCATTCGGTGTCGTTGCCGATGGCCACGGTGGCCGATGGCAGGGCACGCGCTACCTGTTCGCGGGCCTGTTCCACGGAGTCCCAGAACATCGGGCGGTAGTCCAAATCCAGAATGGTGAACTGACCCTGGGCCAGGGAATCTGCTGGGCGGGCGGCATAGGCCGCCAATTGCGCGGTGCGCGAAGGTTCGCGGCTCAAGCCGGTGACGGTGCTCCAGAAGATCCTGGAGTCCTTGACGGCTTGGAGGTCGATGTCGCTGCTGTCGATGTTCCAGTCCGGCGCCATCGGGAAGCGTCCGTAGAAGTACAGCGGGAAGTCGTCCGGCGGCATGATGGCGCAGAAGGTGACTGGCGTCTGCAACGTGGCGTCGCGGGCTACCTGGGTGCGGTCCACGCCGAAGCGGTCCAATTCGCGTTCCAGGAATGTGCCGAAGTCGTCGTCGCCGATTTTGGTGATCACACCGGCTGCTCGGCCGTGCCGGGCGGCCGCCACGGCGACGTTGGTGGCGGAGCCGCCGAGGTACTTGCTGAATGTGTTCACATCCGCGAGGGAAACGCCGATGTCATTCGGATACACGTCGACGCTGATGCGTCCGAGGGTGAGTACGTCGTAAGTCACGCAGATCGACGTCCTTTCGAGTCAGAAGTTCAGGGATCGGCCAACTGCCGAAGATGTGAACGGTGCCACAAGAAATACTTTGCACCATGAATTCGGCACTGTCAAAGGTTTGTACTGACATATTTACAACATGAGTAACATGGTGTGGACAAATCCGCGGAATTCCGGGGTATTCCATCTGTTTCGGACGTTGAAAATAAAAAAATTTCCACATGCCATGTCTTGGCTTCATGGCGTGGCCCGCGAAGTTCGACGAGTAGAATCCACCCCCTAACGGCCGTGCGCTCGAGCAAAACGCTAGGCTCTTAACGAGAACAACCGACACCCCCAGGAGGAACTGTGGCCGCAGCACGCCGTCGAGCGACCATCTACGACGTTGCCCAGGCCGCAGGTGTTTCCAAGTCGCTGGTGTCCCTGGTGCTGCGCGGCTCCCCCAGCGTCTCGGAAGCACGTCGCGCGGCAGTACTGGCCGCCATCAAGGAACTGGATTACCGCCCCAGCCAGGCCGCCACGGCACTTGCCGGCGGCACGAGCCAGACAGTCGGCGTAGTCATCGACGACTACACCAACGTCTGGTTCGTGGAACTTCTTCGCGGGCTCCAAGAAGGACTGGCAAGCGCAGGATTGCGCATCGCAGTTTCCGACCGGGCACTCAACACCCACGTCGAGTCGGACCCGCTCGATGGATTCCTCAGCACCCGGGTAGAGGCTTTGGTACTGGCCACCGAACCGACTCCTGCCATGCGCTTTTCAGCGCAGGTTCCGGTCATTGTGGCCGGCAATCGCGCCACCCAGGTTCGCGGCGCGGACATTTCTTCCAGTGACGACAGGCTCGGGGCACGCCAAGCCATCGAGTACCTGGTTTCGCTGGGCCACCGGAATATTGGCCACATCGCCGGTGGCGGCGGAGCCTCGATGCTGCGCCTGGCCGGGTACCAGGAGGCAATGAAGGCCGTGGGACTCGAAGAGCGCATAGTTTCGGTCAGCGAATTGACCACCGAAGACACCGGCTACCAGTGCGCACGGCAGCTTTTGGGCGAAGCCCCGGAAACAACGGCCATCTTGGCCGGCAACGACTCAATGGCCATGGGAGCCATGGCAGCCGCCCGGGAAGCCGGCCTGTCGACACCTGGGGATTTGTCAATCATCGGCTACGACAACTCGCCGCTCTCCGGCACCCACCTGCTGCGCCTGACAACCGTGGATAGCCGCAACCACGAGCTTGGATTGCACGTGGCCCAGCAGGTGCTCTCCCGGCTCGCCAATCCCGAACGCGAAGCCCAGCGCGTGCTGATGGAGCCGATGCTCATCGAGCGCGGCACCTGCGCGGCACCACGCCGGCCCTGATTCCTTCCGCTTCCAAACCTTCTCCTGCAGACCCCTTGACCGCGATCTGAAATAGGTTCTAGACTCTTTTGGAGCGCTCCAAAATATTCCATGAACAGCTTTCATCCAGGAGAATTCCATGACAAAAACCATCGGCATTGCCGTCATTGGCGCCGGCATGGCCGGGCTGTCCCACATCGCTGGGTACCGCACGGCACCCACCCTCTACAGCTCCGACTTGCCACCGCTTCGCTACGTTGCCGTGGCTGACGTGAACACCGAGCTCGCAGCCAAGGTCGCCAAGCGCTACGGCTACGAAAAGGCGCTCGGTTCCTGGCAAGAGGTGGCCGCAGATCCAGATATCGACGTGGTCTCGGTAGTTATTGCCAACCGTTTCCACCGTGAAGCAGTCGAGGGCCTGCTGGCTGCCGGCAAGCACGTTTTGTGCGAAAAGCCGCTGGCTGACACCCTTCAAGAAGCTGAAGCGATGGCCACCGCGGCCCGCAACGCCGACTCCGTGGCCCGCGTTGGCTTCACCTTCCGCCGCACCCCGGGCATCGCCACGATCCAGAACCTGATCGCCGATGGCACCCTGGGCAAGGTGCTGCATTTCTCCGGACGCTACTGGACCGACTACGGCCACAACCCGCAGGCACCGATGAGTTGGCGCTTCAAGGGCCAGCCAGGCTCGGGCGCACTGGCCGATGTGGGAAGCCACCTGGCCTACGTTGCCGAATTCCTGGCCGGCGAGATTCTTTCGGTCAGCGGCGGCCAGCTGAGCACCAGCATCACCGAACGCTTCCTGCCAGCCGGCGCCGTCACCGGCCACGATCTCGTGGAACTGAGCGACACGTCCGAGCCGGTAGAAAACGACGACTACGCGGCGTTCAACGTACAGTTCGCCGGGGCCGCAGGCAGCCTGGAAGTTTCCCGCGTGGCAGCCGGCCACCCCAATACGCTGACCTTCGAGGTCTTTTGCGAGAAGGGCGCCGCACGCTTCAGCCAGCTGCGTCCAGCGGAAATCGAAATCATGCTCACCGAGGGGCCTTCGGCAACCAATGGCTACCGCACGGTGAATCTCGGCTCGGAACACGCCTACCTCAGTGGCGGACTGCCCATGGATGCGCCAGGTGTCGGCTTCGGCCAGAATGATGCCTTCGGCTACCAGGCGCGCGCCTTCCTCGACGAGGTCTGCGGCCTGGGCACTGCACTTCCCATCAACGCAACATTCGACGAGGGCGTGCACAATATGCAGGTCCTCCAGGCGGTCGTGCAGTCCGCTGCCAATGACGGAAAGAAGGTTTCACTGTGAAACTCGGAGTCTACAACGCAATCCTCCACAACCGCCCGCTGGCCGAAGCCCTGGAGGTCATTGCCGCCCAGGGACTGACCGGCATCGAGTTGAATACCGGTGGCTTCTTGCCCCCAGTGCACGTGCCGAACATCGATGAAATCCTGGAATCGGACATCGCTCGCGATGCTTTCCTCGCCCAATTCGAAGGCACCGGCGTGGAAATCTATGGGCTGAACTGCAACGGCAACCCGTTGCACCCCAATCGCGAAATCGGCCAGAAGCACGCCGAGGACATTCGCCGCTCCATCAAGCTGGCCGCGCGCCTAGGCCAGACCCGCGTGGTCACCATGTCCGGCCTGCCCGCTGGAGACCCCAAAGCTTCGACCCCGAATTGGGTAGTCAATGCCTGGAATTCGGCAGCTCTGGACCAGCTGGACTATCAATTCGGGATTGCCGCGGAATTCTGGAAAGAAATCGATGAGCTGGCTGTCGAACACGGAGTCAAGGTCGCTCTGGAGCTGCACCCGCAGAACTTGGTCTTCAACCCTGCAAGCTTTCGAGAGCTGTTGAAGCGGGCCGGTACCAGCAACATCGGAGTTGAACTGGATGCTTCGCACCTCTTCTGGCAGCAGATGGATCCGGTGGCCGTTGTCCGCGACCTGGGCCCATGGCTCATCCACGCAGCAGCCAAGGATGTGCGCGTCAATCCGAATGCGGCCATCCAGGGCGTATTGGATAACAGCTTCCGCAAACTGGGCGAAGACGAACCACGCACCAACCTCGGCGGGGATGAATGGGCGAACGAGTGGCCGAAGAATTCAGCCTGGGACTTCGTGGCTTTGGGCAAGGGACATGGCACCGCATTCTGGACCGAGTTCTTGCGCGCATTGCACGAGGTGGATCCGGAAATGATGGTGAACATCGAACACGAGGACACCGAGCTAGGTGCCGTTGAGGGCCTGGAAGTCGCCGCCAAGGTACTCATTGAGGCCGACGCAGCCCTGCAAGCTTCATTGGCCGCAACCTCCTAGGATCCTCCCGCTGGCGTGCAGAAGCCCGGAATTCACCGTGTGAATTCCGGGCTTCTGGCGCATGCCGTTTTCGAAGTACTCGATGCACCTAGACGGTGCGGACAACTGCTTCGTAGCCGAAGCGTGCTTTTGGCGAGCCGATCTCGCTTGCGGCTGGCTGGCCGATATTCACGACCAGGAAGCTCTTCTGATCGCCTTCCGGGAAGAACGATGCGTCGATGGCGGAGAAGTCTGCGCCGGTCATTGGACCCACCGCGAAGCCCAAGCTGCGCGCGGCGAGCATGAAGTAGCCTGCCTGCAGGTGTGCGTTGTTGTTGCCGGTGGATGCGGTGAAGTCCGCATCAGCATCGTACATGGCCTTGGGCGCGTTGTAGCCGGGCAGGAAGTTGTCCCACTGTTCGTGCCATGCCGTGTCATAGCTGAGGATCGCTACCAGCGGAGCTGCTGCGGTCTTGGCTTTGTTGCCGTTGGAGAGCGCGTCGACCAGGGTGGCGCGGGCTTCGTCCGACCGCACGTAGGTGACGCGCAGCGGCTGGGAATTGAACGCGGTTGGACCGAACTTGGCCAGTTCGTAGATTTCCTGGGCCTGCTCCTCGGTAACCTCTCCGGTGAACGCGTTAGCGGTGCGTGCCTCGCCAAAAATGGCGTTGAGCGTTGCTGTGTCGGCCTGGATTTCCTGGGATGCAACTGTCATTGATTGCCTTTCAGATCTGTCCGAGGCCACTGGTTCGGGCCATTGCCGGATACGGTTTTCTTCTATCAATGCCCAACGAGGATCGGCTGCACCTCATTCCGGCAAGCCACGTGTTCTCTGCCACACGCAGGCCGGGGCTCGTCTGGAGCTCGGCTGTCCTGCCAGCAATGCCCGCCGCACGCAGACCTAGGGTCCGGCAGGGATTCGCGAGTTTGCAGAATCGTCCCAGCGGCGATGAAGCCTGGCGCACCCGATTGCGCACAGTGCGATGATTGCGCCGAAGCAGGTCACTGCCATCGATTCGCCGCTGATCTGCCCTACCCAGCCCAGCCCCAGCGCCCCAAGTGCGGTCAGGGCGTAGCCCAGTACCCAGAAGGCGGAGCTGGCGCTGCCTCGATGCCGCAGCTCGATGCGCCGCAGTACGATGCCCAGTCCCACCGGGAACAGCGCACCATGGCTCAGTCCAGCAACCACTAGGCCAACCAGGTACACCGTGACCGCCAAGCCCCCGCCCAACCTCGGGGCAATAGCTATCAGCACTGCTCCCACCGCCAGCCCGGCATAGCCCAGCTGCACTTTTTCGCTGACCAGCTTCCCGCCCGCTTTCTGGCCCACGGTAGTGGCGGCGAAAATCAGCGAACCGATGAGCCCCAGCAGGCGCAGGTCGGTAATCCCAAAGGCGCGGACCACCAGGATGGACGTCATGGCTGTACAGCCGCCCATGACCGCAAAGCCCAGGGTCATCAGTCCACCCACGCAGAAGTCCCGTCGTGCCAAACGCGGCACCAGCGGAAGGCTGAGTTTCCACCCGCCCCGGCGGTGCGCAACACTGTCGGGGATCATGGCCAGCAGCACGATGCACAGACCCGAAAGCACCGCGTGCACGCTGAAAGCGATCATGGGGGTAGCCGGGAAGAAGAAAGTCAGAAATGCCGCCAAGGCCGGCCCGCTGCCTAGTCCCGCCATATTCGCCAGGCTGGAAATGGCGGCACCGCGTCCGGAGCTGGAGACCAGATCCGCCAAATAGGCTGTGGCCGTTCCGGTGACCAGCCCGGCGCACACCCCGGACAGGGCCCGGGCAATGAACAGCATGGGAACGTCGGTGGCCACGGCATAAAGCATCCCGCTGGCGGCCGAGGAGAGCAACCCGAGAATCATGACGGGCTTGCGGCCAATGGCGTCGGAGAGGGAACCGAAGATGCACAGCACCGTGAGCACCACCAGGGCGTATATCGCAAAAAGCTGGGTCGAGGCGGCGGTGCTCAGGCCGTATTCATCCTGGAGCATTGGATACAGCGCGGTCGGCATGGTGGTACCGCACATGGCGACTGCGTAGGTTCCCAAAACGACTGCTAGCGGCCAGCCACGGGTCTGCGGCGGCTTCTCTGGCAGGACCATGCCGGAACCTCGCTCTCGTGTTGAATAACAAACTGAGCCTAGATAAGACCTAATGTCCTGTCAATGTTTATTGCTGTTGATTGAACCTCGCCAAATCAGCAGCCCCGATCAGGCCTGCCACCGGACCCAATTCGGCTTGGCTGATCTTCGCAAAGGGACGGTAGCCCCTGCCGGAGAGGGTGCGGCGGTAGGTCTCCTCCGCGGTGGCCACCAGTTGCTTCGACGCCGCGCCCAAGCCGCCGCCGATAACGATGGTCCCCGGATCCAGAACCGAGACCAGATTCGAAATGCCCAACCCGAGCCATTCGCCCATATCCGCAATGAGGTCGGCGCACGCCGGGTCGCCCTCTGCGGCAAGTCGAGTTACCTCCGCCCCGGTAACGGCGTCCGGATCATCGCCCACGGCCTCGCGCAGGCGGAAGGCCACCGGTGATTTGCTGCGCACAAGTTCGGCTCCTTCCCGGCCCAGGGCATTGCCAGAGGCGTACTGCTCCCAGCAACCGCGGTTTCCGCAGGCGCACCGATGGCCGCCGGGAACGATCACCTGGTGCCCGAATTCGCCAGCAATCCCGGACTTGCCACGGTGGATTTGCCCTCCGAGGATGACCGCCCCGCCGATCCCCGTTCCGAGGGTCAGGCACACCATGTCGCTTTCGCCCCGGCCCGCGCCAAAACGATGCTCGGCCCAGCCGGCCGCATCAGCGTCGTTGACCAGAGTCACTTCATGTCCTACCAGCTGCATCAGACGGTCGCGCACCGGTTCATTGCGCCAAGACAGGTGGGGGCTGAACAGCACGTTCTGCCCCTTGCGGTCCATCCATCCCGCGGCGCCAATGCCCACCGGAAGACCTTCGTTGCCCTTCGAGAGCTCGCGGATCATCTCAGCCAGGGCACGTTCGGTCCCCGCCACGTCATGGTCAGGTGTCTCGCGGCGGATTTGCCCGAAGGCGTTCCCCTCTTGATCCACAAGGGCTGCAAGGATTTTGGTGCCACCGATGTCAACGCCGATGGAAAGATTTGCTGAACTCACAGTCATCTAGCTTAGACCCTCGCAAAACGCCGATGCTCCCGCTGCCGCACAGGAGCCCCTGACTGGTCCGGTGCCTGCACGGAACTTCCAACGCAATCCAGCACTTGGGCCAGCCCTGCGCAAGGTGCCCGGAAAACTCGTCCGGCGGTGCTCCCTGGCTGTTCGCGCTGTGAAGTGCAACTGCTCGAGCTCGCGCAAAATGCCCGCAAACCGGAGTTTGCGAGCATTTCGCGCTAGCTGCTACTTCTCGTCATCGAGCTCGTCGTAGACGTCGGGTTCGGATGGGGCCGATTCCTCAGTGCCCTGATGTCTCGGCAGGCCTGGGTACAGGCATCTGGATGGCTCCGGTCTGGATCTGCTCGAATTCATCGGGTGTGACCACCGGAATTTCGTAGCCTTCCTTGTCGATGAGCTTGCCGCCCACGTAGTGGTCGCCATCGAGCAATCCGCAGATCTCCTCGGTCTTGACCATGCGCGGCGGAGCCGCCGAGAAGACCGATGCATCCTTTGTATTCCCGAACTTGAGTTCGTTGAACAGCAGGTTCAGCAGCACGGCCATCACGGCCGCCGAGGAAATCCCGGAGTGGAAGATCGTCTCGAACCACGTGGGGAATCCAGCGTAGAAGTCCGGCTTCACAATCGGGATGCAGCCAAAGGCAATCGATGCCGCGACGATCACCAGGTTCATGCCGTCGTACTTCACCTTGGACAGGGTCCGGATCCCGGAAGCGGCGACGGTGCCGAAGAGCACGATGCCTGCGCCGCCGAGCACCGGAGTCGGGATGGCAGCGACCACTCGTCCGAGGATCGGCAGCAAGCCGAGCACGACGAGGATGCCGCCACCGGCCGCGACAACGAAGCGGCTGGTGATGCCCGTGATGGCCACCAGGCCGACATTCTGCGCAAAGGCCGACTGGGTGAAGGTATTGAAAATCGGCGCCACTGCGGAAGAGGCCATGTCGGCACGCAGGCCGTCGGCAATGCGCTTGGAATCCACCTTCGATCCGGCGATCTCGCCCACAGCGAGGATGTCTGCGGTGGTTTCGGTGAGGATCACCAGCACCACGATGGTCATCGAGATGATGCCGCCGATTTCGAAGACCGGCATGCCGAAGGCCAGTGGCTGCGGGAAGGCGAAGATCGCGCCGTGCCCGACCTGCGAGAAATCGGCCATGCCCAGCAGCGCTGCGGCGACGGTGCCCAGCACGATGGCCAGCAGGATCGACATGCGGGAAATCGCTGCATTGCCGACCTTGGACAGCAGCAGGACCACCAGCAGTGTTCCGGCGGCCAGGCCGATGTTGGCCAGCGACCCGTAGTCATCGGCCTTCGCGTCCCCGCCCATGGCCCAGTTGGCCGCGACCGGGGTCAGCGAGATGCCGATCATCGTAATGACCACGCCGGTGACCACCGGCGGGAAGTACCTGACAATGCGGGCGAAGAACGGCGCTATGAGGAAGCCGATCAGCGCTGCGACGAGCACGGCCCCGAAGACCGCCTGGATTCCGCCTCCCCCGTTGACGATGGCCACCATGGTAGCCACGGATGCGAAGGACGTGCCCTGGACCAGCGGCAGCTGCGCCCCGAAGAACGGGATGCCCACGGTTTGCAGGATGGTGGCCAGCCCGCCGACAAACAGGCAGCAGGCGACCAGCAGGCCCACCTCGTCCGGGGCCAAGCCGGCAGCGTTTCCGATGATCAGCGGCGGGGCGATAATGCCGCCGTACATCGTCAGGACATGCTGCAGGCCATAGGCAAAGGACTTCCCCAGAGGGAGCTTCGCGTCCTCGGGACGATTGCCTTTGATAGATTCATCTTGTGTAGCGCTCAAGGCTGACCTCCTACGTCAGTCGCTGCCAAAGGTGTGCCGGCGTGCCAGCGCCGGCCCACCTTCAACGCCGTTCAGTTAGATAAATGCCGGAATATTGGCCCAGATGGGGTGATTCGCCTCGGTGCCTTCGCGGGTGATCGTCGCTTCGATCAGGCCGTATGGGCGATCCGCGGCGAAGAAGACCTCATTGGGGTTGTCTTGGCCGAAGACTTCCAGGTCAACCAGGAAGTGGTGCTTGTTCGGCAGGGACATCTTGATTTCGGCGATTTCCGGATGCGCTTCGAGCACTGCCTGCCCCATCTGGAACATGGTCTGCTGCAACGCGTACGAGTGAGTGTCGGCGAAGCGGGTCAGCAGCAGGTGGCGCACCGAGGTGTAGACCGCGTCGAAGTCGATGCCCTGGGCGATGGCCTGGCCGGTGTAGCGCCAGCGCGCAGTCACGTCGGTGGCCAGGATGCGGTCGGTGGTTTCCTTCAGGGTCGTGTACTTGTCCACCGGGAAACCGTGGAACTCGCTGCCCGTGGACTTCAGGACGGTGAGGTCCTCCAGGCCGGCAACGATGGACTTCTTGCCTTCGGCGTCGATTTCCAGCACGGCGGTGCGCACTTCGGACTTGTTCTGCGAGAAGGCGTGGTCATGGTCGTTGATGCGGTCCCAGAAGAACTGCTGGGCTGCCCAGCGGCCGCCGGTGATCCACTCGAATTCGCCAGTGAAGTGGTTTCCCAGCTGCACCAGGAACTCCTCGATGGCGCCCACGCCGTTGCGGGCCAGGCCATAGACGGTGTTCTTCTGGGTGTCAGTGGCGACGACGCGGCCGTTGTCGCCGTCCTGGTGCGCGGCGGTGAAGTCGCCGTGCAGCTGGCTGGTGACGTTCAGGTCCTGGATCTGGTGGCGCACGGTGTCGCGGGTGATCTTGACCAGGCGGACTTCGGCCTTGCCGTACTGGTTGGAGCCCAGCACGATCTTGGTATCTGCTGGGGCGGTGATTTCGGTAGTCATTGTTCTAACTCCCTCGGTACGTGGAATATGCAAACGGGCTGATAAGAAGAGGTACGTGGTAGTGCTCGTCGACGTCGTTGACGAAGAAATCGATGCTTACCGCGGGGAAGAAGCTTTCCGTTCCCTGCTTCCCGAAGTAGCCGCCGGTTTCAAAGGAAATCCGGTAGCGGCCGGCTTCAACCTGTATCGGTCCGAGGTTCTTGATGCGGCCATCGGCATCCGTGGAACCCGAGCCGATTTCTTGCCAGCCGGATGCCGTCTTGGCTTCCAGCGTGGCCTTGACACCGGAGGCAGGCCTCCCGGTCCCGGTGTCGAGTATGTGGGTGGTGATGTGGCTGCGTTCGCCATTTCCATCTGCCATGTTCATCTCCTGGCTGTCGGAGGGATTGGTATCGATAAATGCGCAGGGGTTCGCCCCGGGCATGGGCTTAGTTGTCCACCGAGTTCTCCAGCCGCAGCAGCGCAATCTGGCGCAGCTGCTCGGCTACTTCAAGCAGTTCAGCCTGTTCTGCGTTGGCCAGCCGGCGTTCGCATTCGGCAAGGATTTCTTCGGTGCTGCGGCCGGCGGCGCGGATGAGGAATACCCTGTTGAAGCGCTGCTCATAGGCCCGGTTGGCTGCTGCCAGGCGGCCGGCGACATCGTCATCAAGGTCCAGGCCTGCCTGTTCGCCGCGGGAGAGGTCCGCTTCCTTGCTGCTTCCCTGCGCCTGTTCGCCGATGCGCGGATGGTGGGCCAGGGCGGCGGCAATTTCCTCGCGGCTGAAGGGAGCGACGTCCTGCAGCGCAAAGCTGGAAAGCGCATCGAAGCTGCTGAAAGGACGGGCGGAAACAAGGGCATCGATCCAGCGGTCGACATCGACGCAGGGGCGCAGGAAATCAGCGGCCTCGGCTGCGGGCAATTGGTTGAATACGTCTAAACGCATCGGGTGATCAGCTCTTTTCAAACGGTCGTTCTTTCCACGGACCTTGGCTGAACACCCTTACCACCGAAGGAGACTTCGGCTTCGACTCGATGCTGGTTTCGTGGAACCTTGTGTCACCACTGTAATCCACCTCACAGCGTCGCAGTCAAGCGAAAGCTGGAAAAACTTTAACAAGTGTGACTTTTTGCCGGTTTCCATATCGTGGATAGATAATTTTGCGCCCAGCTATTGCAAACGCTCCGACCTAGCCCACATAATGGTTTCACAACACAGAAGATAATTTCCATATTGTGGAAATGCGAAATCGTGAAGGAGGGTCGCAATGACCGCTATCAACCCAAGCAAGATCAACTGCACACCGGAGGGCCAGCGCCTCATTGCCACCACCGACGCCTTGCGCACCGGACTGTTCCAGCCCATCGAGAACCTGGATCCGGATATTGCCCGCCAGCCGCGGATCACCCGCGAGGCTCCCTCGCTGTGGAGCCGCCTGTTCGGCCAGCACCCGGGACGCTAAGCGTCCCCTGAAGACCACGCAGAGGCCAACCCCTGAGGCGTCGGGACCTGGCCTCTGCGTTTTTCTAGTTCCAGCTGCAGCGCCTCGCGCCAGCCCGGCTAGTCCTCGCCGAATCCCATGAAGTCGGCCGCAGCGGTGCTTGGCGCCGCCAGCATGCCGACCATGGAATCGACCAGGAAGTAGCCCAGCGATTCCCAGTTGCCCTGCTGCTTGCCTTCATTGACCGTGCGCTCGTACTGCGCGCACAGCCCCAGGAACATCGGACCGAGAATCAGCGCACGCGACCTGACCACGACCTCCGGAATGCCCTCGAATTCCTTGCGAGCACGTCCTGGGCCCGCCACGCTCAGCACCTCGTCGCGCAGGCTGTCGCCCACAATCGCCGGCAGTCCTGGATGCAGCCGTGCCTGGTAGAGGAATTGCGCCCGCCAGGAGGGCCGCGGCAGCGCGTCAAAGGAATAGATCCAGGGAAGGGTCCGCACGGTGACCACCTCGCGCAGGCTCGCCTCCGGTCCGCCAGCAAGGGATGGCAGGCGGTTGCGGCAGCTGCGCATGTCGTCCAGCGCCCGCTGGAGCATGGCCTGCAACAGGTCCTCGCGGCTCCCGAAATGGTATTTGATCGCCGAATGGTTGGCAGTACCGGCATGCTCGGTAATTTTCCGATTCGATACGGCGTCTATGCCGTGGCTCGCGAAGAGCTCTTCTGCCGCATCGAGCAAGACCTCCCGCGCCTTATCGCCGTGTCGGCTCACCATTCCCGCCTTTCCTCGCATCATCTCGTCCCGGCGTCCAGGAAGTGAACCTCGGCACAGTTGCTGACAATTTTACGCCATGTGGCGTAAATTAGTTGTTAGTATTCAACTAAAGACCTTGGCGGGTTGCCTCGCACCCCGCTGCAGACCGAGAATCCAAGGAGCATGCGCAGTTGAGCAACGACGCCGCAGTCACTGAAAACCCGCCGCCCTCCCGCAGGGCCAAGCACGAGAAGCAGCCTCTTTCCGAGCAGGAAGCGGCCGCCAAACGCGCCAAGGCCGAAAAGATCGGCAGGACTGTCGCAGTGTTCATCATGCCATTGATGATCGTGGGCATGATGATCTGGGGCTACCTGGGGGCCATGCACCACCAGTCGGCCGCGAACATGCCGGTGGCCATTTCGGCCACCAGCAGCGCAGCGGCCAGTGACTTTGCCCGGGCGCTGGAGGACAGCAATGCTGAGGCCGTGGACCTGCGCTTCGTGGACTCGGCCCGCGAAGCCCGCGAGCTGGTCTACGACCGCGAAGTCACCGCTGCGGTGGACCTCGATGGCGATACGGCCACGCTGTACACCGCCAGCGGCGCCGGCATGTCAGCCACCTCGGCCATCACGGCCGTGCTCACGCCGGTCATCATGGAGCAGTCGCTGGAACTGGCTTCCCAGGATCTGGTGCCGCTTCCGGAGAACGACTCCATGGGCATGGGCGCCATGCTGCTGGCCACCGCGATGATCACTGCCGGCTACATGCCCTGGTCGATGGCCTTCTCGAACTCCCCGGAACTGCTCAAGCGCCGCCGCGCGCTGCCGCTGCTGGGCGGATGGTCGATCCTGCTCTCCGGGCTGGGCATCCTCGTCGGCGGCCCGATCCTGGGCGTCATTCCTGCCGCGAGCATCCTGCCCGCGTGGTCGACCCTGGCCTTGGGCGTCTTCGCCGTGGGCGCCGGGCAGCTGCTGCTGACCCGCATATTCGGCGCCATGGCCGTCATCCCCGGAATGTTCCTGTTCATGGTGCTGGGCCAGCCGGCCTCCAATATGGGCATGTCGGTCTACACCCTGCCGAAGATCTTCCCGTTCCTGCACCAGTTCCTGCCGATGCCGGCCCTGGGCGAAGCCATGCGCTCGGTGCTGTACTTCAACGGCGACGGAGCGGCCCGGCATATCCTGATTCTCGCCGGCGGTGCCGTCGCGGCGCTGCTGCTGGTCGCCCTGCTCGATGCCCTGCGCATCGCCAAGGGCAAGAGCGATATCCCCACCCAGATCAATGTCGCTTCCCTGCATGGCGGCCCGCGCCCCAAGAACAAGGCGTGGCGCTACATCACCTTGGCCGCGCTGCCCTTCGGCATGATCGCCATCATGCTCAGCTCGATGCTCGGCGCCATGCAGACCCCGGTGCCACGCGACATGCCGGTAGCCGTCGTGGGCTCCTCCGTGGAGCAGGCCCAGCAGACCGTGGATTCGCTGAACGAATCCATGGAGGGCATGTTCGAGTTAACCGCCATGGACAATGCCGCTGACGCCCGGTACCTGGTCGAGTCCCAGGAGCTGACAGGGGCCTTCGTGCTGCCTTCGGAGCAGAGCCCGGAAGCTGCCGTCTATACCGCCCAGGCTTCCGGCAACGCCGCATCGCAGCTGGTGGTCCAGGTGTTCACGCAGATCGGCCAAGCGCAGCAGATGGACGTGGACCACCAGGAGCTGGCCCCGCTTCCGGAGCACGACAATATGGGCACCGTGGCCATGTACCTGGGCATGGGCTGGGTGATGGCAGGCTTCATGGTCATCATGGTCGGCGCCACCGCGGCACCGCACATGGCCCCGCTGCAGAAACTGGTCCCGCTGGTGGCCGTGTACTCGGCCTTCATGTCCGCCGTGCTCTGCCTGATCGCCGGCCCGTTCACCGGGGCAGTGGAGGGCCACTTCGGGCAGCTGTTCAGCGTCGGCATGCTCGCGATTTTCGCGGTGGCCATGCTCACCACGGTATTCAACCGCCTGCTGGGCATGGTCTGCCTGGTCCCGACCATGCTGATCGTGATGTTCCTGGGCGTCCCCGCCTCCAATGGCGGGCTGTCCATCTACATGGAACCGCGCATCTTCACCATCCTGCACGACATCCTGCCGATGCCGGCTGCCGTCGAAGCCATCCGCGCGATCGTCTACTTCGACGGGGTCGGGCTCGGCTCCCACCTGGTGGTCCTGGCCATTTGGGCCTTGGCCTGCCTGGCCGTGACCATGGTCATCGACCAGCTCAAGCCGGTGCAGACCTCCAGCCACCCGGTTTCCGCCGAGGAGCTCGCCGCGCTGCAAGGCCGGGCGCTTGAAGCCAAGGCGAGCGAAGCCGCGGCATCCGCCGACGCCATCGACGCTGAAGCCGGGGACTTGGCAGACGCCGAAGCCGCGGCCGGCGAAAGCGGCACTGGAGACCGGGAGAAGGACGCGGTCAGCGTCTAATCAGTCCTTCTCCCCTGCAGATGCGGGCCGGTTCATGGATGTGAACTGGCCCGCATTTTGGTGTCCCCTAGCGATCGATCTTGGCTACGGTGAGCAGCACGCTGGAATCCTGCGTGGCGCTGATTTTCAGCCTCCCCTCGGGAAGCACAATGAGATCCTGGCTGCGCCCCTCCCACTGGTTGCCCATGGATGAAACGGTGACCCTGCCCTGGAGGACCAGCAGTGTCGCTTCGCCGGGATTCACATGTTCTTGCAGCTCGGTGCCGGCCGTGAGCCCAATGACGGTTTGGCGCAGGGTGTGCTCATGTCCGCCGAAAACCGTGCTGGCAGCTCGGCCATTGGTTGCATCCGCGGCTTCCCTCAGCTGGGTTCGGGCGATGGCGGCCAGCGAAAACTTCTTCATCAAATCCCTGCATCTCATCTCTCGGGCTGGATACTCCGGGCTGATTAGCCTGTGCTGCTACAAGACTGTCCCCGCACCGGGGCAAAGGTCAAGGAAAGCGCGGGGACTACTTCAGTACCAATTGAGCCAGCACCGGCAAGGCAATGACCGACAGGACGCAGGTGATCACGATGGCCACCGCGGTCGGCTCGCCATCCCCGGTGTCGTTCTGGGCCATGATGTAGGCGGTTGCGCTGACCGGCATGGCCGCCATGAGCACCGCGGCATTGAACCAGATGCGATCCAGATCCGGGGCGAAAACAAGCAGCATGGCCACCGTCAGCAATGGCATCGCCACGAGTTTGCCCAGCACCATGGCCGCGATGGAGGTTCTCGCCCAGCTGCCGCCAGCCCCAGAGCCATCCGGAGCAACCGGTGCATGCTTCCTGGCACGCGAACGGTCAATGGTCCGCTTCAGCGACATGCCGATGACGAAGAGCGCCCCCGGGGCGGCCGCGGCGGATATCAGGTCAACGGTGTCGTCCACCGGCCGTGGTACGGGCACACCGAGGATTGCTACCGTGCCGCCAAGGACCATGGCCCAGGTGACCGGGCTGTAAACCAGGGCATTGCGGATGGTCCGGGCGATGCGCACGGCGCTTGCCGGATGCTGGCCTCCTTTGCCGTTGGGCAAGAGAATTTGGGCGAGGATGGGGAATCCGACCATGAAGATGATGTTGTGGACCAGTTGCCCCATGCCCGCGGCGAACCCGGCTTCTGTGCCCATGACGCCGAGGATAATCGGGATTCCCAAGTACGACACGTTGCCGAAGCTGGTGGTCAGCATGCCGGCGAGCGCCCGCGCCCGGTTTGCGCGTAGCAGATAGCGGAAAGCCAGCCAGCTGAGCAGGGCGAAAAGCAGCGCGGAGACGATACTGATCCACAGGAATGCGAGCGGCACGCCTTCGCTGATATCCGCCCGGGCTACCACCTTGTAGAGCAGCGCCGGCAAGGCGACATAGAAGACGAACACATTCAGTGCCGGTTCCACGCTGGCCGGGAATTTGGGTGCATGGCTGGCGCCGTAGCCGATGAGCATGACGAAGAACAGCGGCAGCACGCCATAGAGCACGTCGAGGAACACAAGCCTCCTTAGGGAATGTTCGGCCGGGGTCGCGGGGACCGAGCACTTCAAGGTTAGTTGCTTGCCAGGCTGATCCGGGAAATGCGCCGGGGGCGCTTCGCAACATGCAGGCGAAAACTGGGGTTTGGCGGCGCAAATTCCTAGGATGAGACCACGCGCCTCGTCCGATCACTGTTGAGCTTTCCGCAAGGAGAATTGATGTCCCACGCATCTGGAGTCCCGCAGGCCCCGCGCACGATTGCCATCACCGGCGCAGGATCAGGCATTGGCCGCGCCACCGCACGCCTGCTGCTGGCGCAGGGATGGAATGTGGTGCTCGCCGGGCGCACCGCGGCTAACCTGCATGAGACGGCGCAAGGCCACGGTTCCGCCTTGGTGGTTCCCACGGATGTTAGTGATCCGCAGGCTGTGGAACACCTGTTTGCCGAAGCGGCGCAACGTTTCGGCACGGTCAATGCGCTGTTCAATAATGCCGGGATTTTCGGTCCCTCGGCAGCCATCGATGAGCTGAGTCCGGCCCAGTGGGATGAGGTTTGCCGGATCAACCTCACCGGGGCCATCAACGCGGCCCGCACGGCCTTTGCCCATTTCAAGGCCAACGACGGCGGACGCATCATCAACAATGGATCGATTTCAGCGCAGGTTCCGCGGGTGAACTCCGTTGCCTATACCGTCACCAAGCACGGCATCGCCGGCTTGACCAAATGCCTTGAACTTGATGGACGGGAGCACCGGATCAGGGCCACGCAGCTCGATATCGGCAACACCGCCAGTGACCTGCTCGATGATTTCGGTGCCACCCAGGGTGCCTTGCAACCGGGCGGCCAGCGGCTCGTCGAGCCGACATTCCCGCTGGCCCAAGCCGCTGAGGCCGTTGCGTACATCGCCGGGGTTCCGCTCGGTACCTCCATCAACCAATTCACCATCACTGCTGGCGGAATGCCCTACATCGGGCGAGGCTAGGGCGCAGGCAACCGGAGGAAGGAATTGGCGTGCAAGTCGATGCTCCGGTTGCGTGCGGCAATGCCCCGCGCCATCAGATCATCATGGGATTCTGGTTGCGCTACACGGCATGAACCTGCCAGAACTGCGCCAGTATCCGCAGCGAAACGCCTTTCAGCCACGTGCTGCGCTTTGACTCCGCCGGCAAGAGCGCGAAACTGGCAGGCGTTCGCAGCTGCTGTGCTGGTTCTTCCCCTGCCGTACTAAAGGCCTAGAAGAATTCCGCCAGCAGCGCTTCGAGCTTCGCAAAAGCGGAATTCCATGCCTTGGTGCTGGATTCGATAACCTCATAAGGCAATGGGGTTTGGGTCAGCGTCAGCATCGTCTGCCCGGCGAATTCCTTGAATTCGATACGGGTTTCGATCACGAGGTCCAAGGTCATTTCGTGCGGGCCGTCGGCACTGACCAGGCATTCGTACTCGTCGAAAGACGTCAGGACCGCCTTGAGCGGCACCTTGGCATCCGGGTTATCAGCCTGCACCATATTCAGCTCATGCCGGCCGCCGACCTTGGCTTCGAATACGACGGAATCTTCCTCGACAAGCCAGCCATCGGGACCCCACCACTGGGCGATGATTTCCGGCTCGACGAAGGCAGCCCAAACGGCGTTCTTCGGTGCGGAAAATTGCCGGGCGACTACGAGTTCAGTCATCGATTCCATAAGGTCAATATTATCGCGGCCCGCCATCAGGTGCACCCGCAGGGGCAACTACCCCTGCGGACGGCGAGGCTCCATGCGGCTCGCGGTGTACAGCGTTTGCTCATCCGGCGAGGTTCCGGCAGCTTCATGGGCGCGCATGACCTTCATTGCGCGGTCCCATTTGATGCGTTCGCGAGGGCTGGCGAGGACACGGCGCTCGGCCGGACCGAAGATGGACAATCCCAAGTACTTCAGACGCCAGAATATGCGGTAGCCGACGCTTAGTCCGGTGGTATCGGAAATGATCGGCAGGGGTGATTCATCCATGATCGTCGTCCTCTTCGGTCATTGGGTTTGCGAGCACTGGCACTTCAATCATACGTCATTAGTTGGTGCACCAACTAAATGGGGTTCTAGCTTTTCGGAGCGTTCGAACCTGCAGCAATAATGCGGTCCAGGATGCCGCGCAGCTCCAGCACATCCTTGTCGGTCAGGGCAAGCCGGGCCATCATTTCGCGCGGCACCTCCACCGCTTCAGCACGCAGCGCGGCACCCTTCTCGGTGGGCTGAATGATGACGGCCCGCTCATCGTCCGGGTTCTTCGTCTTTGCCACCAAACCGGCAGTTTCGAGGCGCTTGACCAACGGGGAAAGCGTTCCCGGATCCAGGTGCAGATGCCCGCTGAGGGCACGGGCGCTGATCGGCCCCAAGTCCCAAAGGGCCAGCATCACCAGGTACTGGGGATGCGTCAGCCCCAGCGGATCCAGCACGGGCTTGTATGCCGAGATCACCGAGCGCGAGGCTACGGCCAGGCCGAAGCACACCTGCTTTTCCAGCTTGAGAAGATCTTCGTCGCGAAGAATAGCACTGTCCACGTTGTCGCAAGCTCCTTGAAAGATGCCTAATACCACTGCATTGATCGTACCGCGGTCGAGAATACCGTGCCCGGGCCGAAAGCTGCCCCGGGTCGCAGCGCCAATTCCAGTTGCGTTCGAATCGGTGGCGCAAGTAGTCAAAGCGGGCCACAGTGAATAGCCTTGGCATATGAGCAATCTTGAGCACCGGCCTGAGGAGATCGGCTGCAGTGCAGTGCGTTCCCAGGCAGAGGTTGAAATCCTGGAACCACGCGAAGTGCCCTTGGGCGGTCCGCGGGCAATGACGGTCTTCCGGACACTGCCGCAAAAGCAGCGCAGCCTGATCGGCGCTTGGTGCTTCCTGGACCATTACGGTCCTGACGATGTCGCAGTCACCGGCGGGATGAACGTGCCCCGTCACCCGCACACCGGACTGCAGACTGTCTCTTGGCTCTTCACCGGAGAGATCAACCATATGGATTCGGCCGGGTTCAAGGCGACCGTGCGACCCGGCGAGGTCAATCTGATGACCGCCGGGCACGGAATCAGCCATTCGGAGATCCTCACCGAAGACACCACCATCCTTCACGGCGCCCAGCTATGGACCGCGCTGCCGGGTCATGCACGGGATATGGAACATACTTTTGAGAACTACCGCCCGGAAGCGCTCACCGCTCCCGGCTGGTCGCTGTCGGTCTTCCTTGGCACCTACGGGGTGTCGGGCAAGTCGTCCACCTCCCCGGTGAAGACGCACACCGAGCTCGGTGGCGCCGAACTGCGCCTTGAACCGAACACCGAGATCGAAGTGGTTGTCCCCGGGCACCATGAGCACGGGATCCTCCTGGACTCCGGCAATCTTGAAGTCAACGGCCATGAACTCGCTCCACGCGATCTCGGGTTCGTGCGTGCGGGATGCACGACCCTGCGCCTGAAGTCCGGGGACCAGCCGGTTCTGGCGCTGCTCATCGGCGGAGAGCCGCTGAAGGAAGACATCCTGATGTGGTGGAACTTCGTAGGCCGCACCCATGAGGAAGTCCTCGCGTTCCGCGCGCAATGGCAGGCCGAGATCGGGGCCGAGCCCGGGGATGCCTCCGAGGATCGCTTCGGGCCTTTCCCGCCTAATACTCCGGCAGCCTTGCCGGCTCCAGCACTTCCCACCGTTCGCCTGCGCCCGCGCGTGAACCCCGCCTAACCAATAAGGAACTCCCAATGAGCGACATCAAACCAGTATTCCTGCCCGAGCGCCAGCGCTTCGCCCTCGACGATGACGGCAAGATCATCGGAGCGGCGCACTACCGCGATTTTGATGGGGCCCAAGGCGTCGAGCGGATCTTCTTCCACACCACCGTGGATGAGGAATACGGCGGACAGGGCCTAGCCAGCGTCATGGTGAAATTCGCGCTGGAGAACACCATCGCCAGCGGTGCCAGGATCGTTCCGGTCTGCCCGTACGTGAAGGCCTACGTTGCCAAGCACACCGAGTATGCGCAGCATATCGTGGAACCGGACAAGGACCACCTGGGCATCCTGCCGCGCGGCTAAACCGGAGATCTCAGGGGTTCATCTTGAGGCCGCGTGCGGCCAGCTCGTCGCGGAGGATGCGGATGGCTTTCGGGCCGACGCCGTGCAGCGCGAGCAGCGCCGCGGTGCCGGCTTGCCCCGCCTGCTCGAGACTGGTGATGCCGGCCTGCTCGAAAGCCCTGGCGGCGGGGTTGCTCGTCTTGGGAAGCTCTGTGTCCATGATCCCAGCGTAGTCAGGCTGCTGGCTGCGCAACAGGTTTGGTGCGCGGCGAGATCGCGATCAGGACCAGAATCAGCAAGAGGCTGAAGCTGAAGACCGAGATGAACTCCATCCCGGTGGCGGCCATCGCGAAGATGACGCCACCGATGGCGGTGGTTCCGGCGTTGCCCAGGGAGTCGGCCACGGTCATTGCCGATGAGTTGAATCCCTGTTCATCCTTGGCAGACAGGGCCAGCATGTTCACGTTTTGCCGCGGGAAGATCATCCCCATGCCGAAGCCGCCCACGGCCCATCCGCAGACCAGCACGAGGACCGGCGGATGGAAGATCGCGGTGGCCAATGCGCTTGAAATCGCTACGCTGCCGGCGATCGCACCCACGGTGATGCAGGTGGAGGATTCCACCTTATCCCCCAGCTTTCCCTGCAGCCATGAACCCACCGACCAGCACAATGCCGAGGCCGTCAGGATCAGGCCCGCCCGGTCGGGACCCAGCTGGTAATCCTCGCGCAGCAGGTACGGCAGATAGACTTCCACGCCGAAGAAGGCCCCGGCCACGAAGATGCGGGTCATGATGGTGGACGGCAGCCCCTTGGCCAAGCTGAACGTGCCCTTGGGCAGCAACGGGCGAATTGCTGCAAGGGCTACCGCCAATGCCAAGACCAGTCCCAGAAGGGACCAGCTGCCCTGCGCATTGCCGAGCAAGTTCATGCAGATGACAGCCAGTCCAGCCAGGCCGGCCAGCATCAGCCGCTTCTTGGAAATCGGCCCCAGGTCCGGATTGCGCTGGGAGCTCAGCGACTTCAACGCCGGCACGATCCCGCAGAACGCGAGAACAACCAGCACCGCCACGCCGGAGAACACCCAGCGCCAACCGAGGTGCACGGCCATCAAGCCGGCCAGCCAGGGGCCGATCAGCGCCGGGACCACCCAGGCGGTAGCGAACAGGGCGAAGATCTTGGAATGCAGATGCGCAGGATACGCGCGGGCAATGAGCACGTAGATGGCGACGGTGATCGCGCCACCGCCAATTCCCTGCAAGATGCGCCCGGCAATCAGGACCTGCATGTTCTCGGCTGAACCGCAGATCAGCAGCCCAATGCAGAAAACGGCCACGGCGATGGACAGCGGGTGCTTGGGCCCCCACCGGTCGGTGACTTCTCCGGCGGCAACCATCCCCAGCATCCCGCTGGCGATTGGCGCGGCAAAGGCCAGGGCGAAGTAGCGTTCGCCCTCCAGCAGCTCGCTGACCAGTGGCATTACCGTGGTCACGGCCATGGATTCGAAAGCGACCAGGAAGACGAGCACGAACATGCCAAGGGTGGTGGCAAGATACTGCGGAGCATAGATCGTGGACTCGGCGCGCTCGGCTGATTGGCTGCTGCGGTTCAGGGGCATGCATCCATGATCTCAGGTTTCCCCTAGCCGCCGATCACGTGCAGGCTGAAGGCCGCCAGGAAGCCCGAGGTCACCAGCAACCCGGTGTAGTCGTGCTCCACCTTGTAGGCTTCCGGGATCATGGTGTCGGCGATCATCGTCAAGATGCCTCCGGCAGCGACCGCGGTGGCGAAGGCCAGCACTTCACCGGGCATGGATTCCAGCAGCAGCGCTCCGAGGAAGGCAGCGATGCCGCAGGAAATGGCTATCGATCCCCAGAGCAAAACGATCGAGGACCCCTTGCGCCCGGACGCTTTCATCTGTGCGGTACTCGCCAGTCCCTCGGGGACATTGGAGATGAATATGGCGATGAGCATCGCCGGATTAATGCTCGCGGTGGCGACCACGGAAAGTCCAAGGGCCACGGACTCGGGAATGCCGTCGATGAGTGCACCGACCGCGAGCGCGGTTCCCGATGACTCCTGCTCTCCTGCGCGCTGCGCCTGCCGCTTTGAGGTTCTCCAGGCCAGCAGCCGGTTCGCGCCGAAATACAAGGCAGCGCCCACGATCACGCCGCCCAGCGTCGCAACGAGGCCGCCGGTTTCATAGGCTTCGAGCACCAGCTCGAAGGCCAGTGCGCTGACCAGGACCCCGGCACCGAAGGCCATGATGGCGCTGACCCAGATCTTGGGGATCTTCAGCCACCAGGCCGCGCCGGATCCCAGCAACAGGGCCGAGCCGGCCACAGTGCCCCACAGCAAAGCCTGCATCGAAGCGAACATGGCACCCACTATAGCCAGCAATTCGCTGGCTTAGTAGGTGCCATATGAGTTCTGACTGGGACTAACCCTCGGTGGACATGTTGTTGAAGCGCGAGTAGTGGCCCTGGAAGGCCACGGTGATGGTCTTGGTCGGACCGGCACGGTGCTTTGCGATAATCACGTCAGCTTCGCCCGGACGGTTTTCCTTGTCGTAGACGTCATCACGGTGCAGCAAAATCACCATGTCGGCGTCCTGCTCAATCGAGCCCGATTCGCGCAGGTCCGAAACCATTGGCTTCTTGTCGGTACGCTGCTCGGAACCACGGTTCAGCTGCGACAGCGCAATCAACGGAACGTCGAGTTCCTTGGCGAGCAGCTTGAGGTTACGCGAGAACTCGGAAACTTCCTGCTGGCGCGATTCCACACGCTTGCCCGAGCTCATCAGCTGCAGGTAGTCCAGGATGATCATGCGCAGCTCATTGCGCTGCTTGAGGCGACGGCACTTGGCACGGATTTCCATCATGGACATGTTCGGCGAATCATCAATGAACAACGGGGCTTCGTTCAGCCGGCCCATGGTCGTGGCGATCTTGGTCCACTGTGCGTCTTCCACCGAGCCCTTGCGCAGATCCTGGAGCTGGATGGATGCTTCGGCCGAGAGCAGGCGCATCGCAATTTCATTGCGGCCCATTTCCAAGGAGAAGAACACGGTGGCCATATTGTGCTTGATGGCAGCAGAACGGGCGAAGTCCAGCGCGAAGGTTGACTTGCCCACCGCAGGACGGGCGGCGATGATGATCATCTGGCCGCCCTTCAGGCCCTGGGTCAGCTCGTCGAATTCATAGAATCCGGTGGGCACACCGGTAATGCCATCGCCCGCGTTGGCCGCGTTCTCGATTTCATCAACGGTGTCTTCGATGATGTCCGAAAGTCGCACGTAGTCTTCACTGCTGCGGTTCTCGGCCACCTTGTAGACCTCTGCCTGGGCTTCGTTGACGATTGCGTCAACTTCACCATCTGGCGAGTAGCCCATCTGGACAATACGCGTTCCAGCGTCAACCAATCGGCGCAGCACGGCGCGTTCGCGCACAATTTCTGCGTAGTACCCGGCGTTGGCTGCAGTTGGAACCTGCTGGATGAGATTGTGAAGGTAGGCGGCGCCACCAATGCGCGAGATTTCGCCGCGCTTGGTCAGCAAGTCGGCTACGGTGACCGCATCGGCTGGTTCGCCACGACCGTAGAGGTCGACAATCGCCTCGTAAATCGATTCGTGGGAGGGACGGTAGAAGTCGGTGCCGCGAATGGATTCAACGACGTCAGCAATGGCGTCCTTGGAGAGCATCATGCCACCGAGGACCGACATCTCGGCCTCGATATCCTGTGGCGGCTTGCGCCCTGCGTCGGAATCTCGTCCTTCGTAAACCGGCTCAGCACTCATTGCAGACACTTCCATCCCCTATTGACCCGCTGGGAAAAATTATCCTTGCCTCATGGCAACGCTTCATCGTGTCAGTCGATACGGACATTTGGATGTCAGGCGCCTGTGGATATTTCTCTCCCGAACCCAACACTAGGGCTGTTATTAACAGGCGTAAACCTCATTATCCACAGAATATGTGGATAACACTCCTCTACCTGTGGACTTCCCTGTTCACAGTCTGGGGAGAACTCTGTGGATTACCCCACTCTACGTATCATTAATATCTGTTGACTTGGTTGTTTGTATTCGCACACCTGTGGACAGAAACTTAATTCATTGAAGCTCACGCCAACCGACCCAAGGTTATCAACACCCTTAATCGCCCAGTTCCCGGGGTTTTTCAGCCTTTGTACACATTTGCCCACGTCTTGTCCACAGTTTTGTGGATAACCTTGTGGATACTGGTGAATTTACAAAACCCTAAGTCACCGTGGATTAAATTCGCCAGCAAGGCCGGATCTTCCAGTAGTCCACAATCGGCTAGGGTTTCTGCGTTCGGGGGCGGTGGATAACTTAATGTGTGCAACGACTCGGCGGGCGAACCTGGATCAGCGACTGGGCTGCCGGCGCACTCTCGCCACTTCGCGTCCGCGACGCGCGCCAGTGAAGACGCCATAAAGCGCCGGTTTCATTTGTGATGCGCAGCCTTTGCATGGCTCGGAAGCCCCATGCGAGGGTTGCCGGCAATTCTCTGCCGCTCTGGTCCAGCGTGCAGCGAGGATCCATGAGCTATCTGCGTGGTTCTGTTCGACGGCCCAGACGGGTGGCGGATATGGCGAGTTCAAGGTTTCTCGCGACAGATACTTTGATGACGAGGTTATCGCCAAATGCCTGGGGCAGCTGGCCCAAGAAGGCAGGCCATGAGATTGCCAGCCATCTTGCCACGTCTTCTGGGTGGCGTGAGAGAACGGGCATTGCCGGTGTCGAGGGCTGCGGGGAACGGCTCAACCCGCCTAACCGGAATTCAAAAAGCTCCGGCCAGATCGATGTTTTGATCTGGCCGGAGCTTTGGAAGATGCGAAGCGCTTATACGAGCTCAGGAATCGGCAGCGAATGGAACCGCGAATCATGGAAGATCTGTGGCGAGTGCTCGGAGGTGCGGTGCCCGTGGACTTCCATCAGGACTACCCAGTGATCCCCCGCTTCGACCTCGTTGTAGATCGAAGTCTCCAACCACAACGTTGAGTCGTTGACGAAGAGCGCGCCCTGATCCGAGGAATAGGTATCGATTCCGCGGAACCGGTCGCCATTTTTCGAGGCAATCTGAGCGCAGACACCATCATTGCGTTCGCTCAGCACCGAGACGCCAATGCGGCCAGCTTCGCGCAGCTTTGGCCAAGTGTTCGAGGACTTCTGCACGGCGAACATCACCAGTGCAGGTTCGAGGGAAACTCCCACGGTAAACGATGAAGCGACAAGTCCCGTCTTCACGCCATCCAGTTCTGCACAGAGGGCGGCTACCCCTGATGGATGCTGAGCGAAAACCTTGCGCAGGGTCAACGGGTCAAGTTCAAGATTCAATGACATGGCTCGATTCCTTTGGGTCTTGCCCACCGCGCAGTAGCCTGCAAGCATTGGCTTCTCGTTACTCGAAGCCGCTTGGGCTGAAGTTCCGCGCCGTGTGCGGTACTTGTTCCAGCACATTTTGCGTGGAACCGAATCCTCACCTGGAGCACCCCACTACCGTTGAGAGGGTTGCCGATCAGCAAGCCAGGGCTTATAGCTGATGCTCTTGATTCTGTTTAAAACGATATGGCTCATGACGAACAGCCGTCAAACATTTCACTTCGCAAATCGCAATATTCGACGCAATATTCGATCCAAGGCCCCACCAGAAGTCCTTGGGCAGCCTTTTATTCGCTATGCGCCGCGCTTCTTGAACCCCTCGGCCCCCATGATCGCAGCAGGCTTCCGCCGCCCTTGATTCGGCAGAACACTAACGCCTCCCCTGGGCTCGGGGCCCTGGCGCGAATCCCCTACCGCCCACCGTAATGAAACTTGGTTTCCCGGCATGACGCTGAGGTTCATGCCACTATTGGTCATGGAGTGCATTGAGTCACACTCCTGCTTATTGTTCTCCGTAACCATCGATGACGATTGAGGAATAGCCACACCATGGTAGAGATTCAGGCCAACCATTCAGAATTGACCCCACTGCGTTTCTTGGAACGCACAGTCGAGGCCTATCCGAAGAAGACCGCCGTCATCCATGGAACTCGCATCTTCTCCTATGAAGAATTCGAAGCACGGGTGCACCGCTTTGCCCAGGCGCTGAAGGCTCGCATTGAGCCGGGCGACCGCGTGGCCGTGCTGGCACCGAATACTCCCGAAATGCTCATGGCGCATTACGCCGTACCGCTGTCAGGCGCAGTCCTCGTTGCCCTGAACACCCGACTCTCGGCCCACGAGCTGCAATACATCATTGATCATTCTGCTGCCAAGCTGATGCTTGCCGACACAGAGCTGTTGGAGAACACGAAGACCCTGCGCCGCGAGAACCCAACGCTGGAGGCGCTCATCGAGATCACCGATGACCAGTACGCCGGAGAACGTCCGGACGTGCCCGTGGACGCCACCTTGGACGAGCTAATCGCACAAGCCTCGGATGAAAGACTTCCCTACGCCATCGCCGATGAGCGGGCTCCGATCACTCTCAATTACACGTCGGGCACCACCGGCAAGCCGAAGGGCGTGCTCTACTCGCACCGCGGCAGCTACCTGAACTCGTTGGGCGAAGCGCACCACCAGGGCTTCACGGCCAAGACCCGCTACTTGTGGACCCTGCCGATGTTCCACTGCAACGGCTGGTGCACTCCATGGGCCGTCACCGCAGCGGGAGGAACCCACCTGTGCCTGCGCGGCGTGCGCGAAGATTCCGTTTGGGATGCCATCGAGAATCTTGGAACCACCCACTTGTGCGGCGCTCCGACCGTCTGCTCCATCATCGCCGACTCCACCCGCGCCCACCAGCTCGATGCGCCACTGCGCATCACCACCGCAGGAGCTCCCCCGTCCCCGGCAATCATCTCCAAGCTGCAGAAGCTGGGCATCGAGGTAGTCCATGTATATGGCCTCACCGAGGTATACGGACCGTACACGGTGTGCGAGTACCAGGATGAGTGGGATGCCCTCGATGGCCCGGACCGGGCCGCGAAGCTCGCCCGCCAAGGCGTTGGCATGATTACCGCCGAGTCCGCACGCATTGTTGACGAGAACATGAACGATGTCCCGGCGGATGGACAGACCATGGGCGAAATCGTGCTGCGCGGCAATAACGTCATGATCGGCTACTACCGCGATGAAGCGGCCACTACCCAAGCTTTCCATGGCGGCTGGTTCCACACCGGCGATCTGGGTGTCATGCACCCGGATGGCTACATCCAGGTGCGCGACCGGGCCAAGGACATCATCATTTCCGGCGGCGAGAACATCTCCACCATCGAGGTGGAGCAGGCGCTGGCCTCGCACCCTGAGGTGCTGGACCTGGCCGTCATCGGCATAGCGGACGAGAAATGGGGCGAGCGTCCGGTGGCATATGTCATCCGCGCCAGCGGATCCTCCCTGGACGCGCAAACGCTGATTGAATTCGCCCGCGAAAAGCTGGCCGGTTTCAAGGTGCCGCGCACCATCGTCTTCCCGCAGGATCTGCCGCGCACCTCCACTGGTAAGGTGCAGAAGAATGTCCTGCGCGCCCAGGCGCTAGAAGCCAGCACACCGAACTAGCCCGAGGATCACCAATTGGATAACCCAGCACCACGGATTCCCAACAAGTCCAGCCGTTTCAGCGAAAGCATCGGACTGGAATTCGATGAAATCACAGCCACTGAAGTACGCGGCCACGCGCAGTTGGACGAGAACCACCACACCCCCTGGGGCGTAGTCCATGGCGGCGTGTACACCTCGATCATCGAGAGCGCAGGATCGGTGGGCGCCAGCTACGCGGTGGCCGAACGCGGGCAATTCGCAGTCGGCGTGCACAACGCCACCGACTTCCTGCGCCCTTCCACCGGAGCACGGGTCCAGGTGATCGCCACCGCGCTACTCCAAGGGCGCACCCAGCAGCTCTGGGAGGTCATCATCACCGATGAATCCACCGGCAAGCAGCTATCCCGCGGCCAGTTGCGCACCCAGAATGTGGATTTGCCTGAGAATCCGGCCTAGCTGGTTTTCACACCGCGAGCACGGGCGTACGGTAGATGGCATCTAACGCTCAAGCTCCAGGAGATTCGCCATGAGTGCGACCTATACCTTCGATGTGTTCAGCAGCCTCGATGGCTTCGGCAGCGCCGCCGGCGATTGGGGCGGCTACTGGGGAAAACAGGGGCCAGAGCTGTTAGCTCACCGCCTCGCGCTCTACACTCCGGCTTGCCGCATGGTTTTCGGAGCCAACACCTTCCGTCTCTTCAGCCGCTTCTGGGCAGAAATCGAGGCGAATCCCGAGGTTGAAGACGCGTGGGGTGTGGCCCTGCACGACAAGCCCGCCACCGTCATCTCCACCACCCTGGAAGAGCCGCTGTCCTGGCCAAACCCCACGCTGGAGCGAGCTGATGCACTGGAAGTCGTCGCACAGCTCAAGGAAGCTTCAGATGTGCCGCTGCGCTCCCACGGCTGCTTGGCGATGAACCATTCCCTGCTGGCGGCAGGTCTTGTGGACTTCATCCAGGTGACCATCTTCCCGGTACTGACCGGGCATAGCGGTTCTGCCCCGGTACTTGGCGGGGTCGATGACTACGATCTGGAACTTGTCGAGTCCAAGCTGCTGGACGGACGGATCCAGGAACTGACTTATCGCCCGACGCGCCATCAACCAGCGCATGGATAGCAGCTCGATGAAGCGCATTCTGGGTACCTGCCTAGTGCTCGGCGCAGTGTTCCTCGCCGGATGCTCCGCGCCAACCCCGCCTTCAGCTCCAGCTACCGAATCGCAAACTGTTCCAACTCCCCTGGCCACCGGCTTGGACGCCCCATGGTCCATGGTTTACGCCCAAGACAGCCTGCTGGTCAGCGAACGTAATTCTGGGCGGATCGTGGAGATTCCAGGATCCGGACCAGGCCGCGAAGTGGCTCGGATCGACGATCTCGTAGCGACGGGAGAAGGCGGATTGCTGGGCCTGGCCTTCCTCGCACCGGACCGGCTCTATGCGTATTCCACCGCGGAATTCGGCAACCGCATCCAGCGGTTCACGTTGCAAGGCAGCGCCGGGAATCTTTCACTGTCGGCCCCGCGCACCTTGATTGACGGGTTGCCCTCGGCCAGCATCCACAACGGCGGGCGGTTGGCCATCGGTCAGGACGGGATGCTCTATGCCACCGTGGGCGATGCGGGCAATCCCCAGCAAGCCCAGGACCTGCAGCAGCTGGGCGGAAAGATCCTGCGCATGGCACCTGACGGCAGCGTCCCGGACGACAACCCGTTCGAGAATTCCCTCGTCTACAGCTACGGGCACCGCAATGTGCAGGGCTTGGCGTGGGGTGCTGATGGCACCATGTTCGCCAGCGAGTTCGGGCAGAACACCTTCGACGAGCTGAACATCATCGAAGCCGGGGGAAACTACGGCTGGCCCGAAGCCGAGGGAAAAAGCGGCGGAAATCCGTCGTACACCGATCCGATTGCGCAGTGGTCCCCGTCCGAGGCCAGCCCCAGCGGCATCGCGATCCTCGATGGCACCCTCTATCTGGCGAATCTGCGCGGAGAAGTGCTGCGCGCGGTGGAACTGGACGAGCCGGCCACCGAGCATGAACTGCTCGATGGCCGGCTCGGCCGGCTACGCGACGTGCTAGTGGATCCTTACGGCGCACTGATGGTGCTGACCAACAATACCGACGGGCGCGGCCAGCCAGGGGCGGGCGATGACCGCATCCTGCGCATCGCGCCCCGTCTGGCCGGCGACTAGCTGGCCGGGCGCATGTCTCCGGTCTCCTGGAAGCGCTGGTGCCAGGACAGGGCCTCGCCCAGCAGATGCGGGGTGTGCTTGCCGTAGCTTTCCTTGCACGCACGGTCGAAGTAGTCCTGCAGCATCGGGCGGTACTCCGGGTGGGCGCAGTTATCGATGACCAGCTGCGCACGCTGCTTTGGCGAGTGGCCGCGCAGGTCGGCCAGGCCCTGTTCGGTAATCAGGATCATGGTGTCGTGCTCGGTGTGGTCCACATGCGAAGCAAAAGGAACGATGCCCGAGATCTTGCCGCCCTTGGCGGTCGATGGGGACATGAATACCGACAGGTAGCCGTTGCGGGCGAAGTCGCCCGAGCCGCCGATGCCGTTCATCACGTGCGATCCCAGCACGTTGGTGGAATTCACGTTGCCGTAGATGTCGGCTTCGATCATGCCGTTCAGCGCAATGCAGCCCAGCCGGCGGATGATCTCCGGATGGTTCGAGATTTCCTGGGCGCGCAGCAGGATGCGCTCGCGGTAGTGGTCGACGTTGCGGTTGAATTCCTCGATGCCCTCCGAAGACAGCGAGAAGCTGGTGGCAGAGGCGAACTCGATGGTCCCGTCCTTGATCAGCTCCAGCATTCCGTCCTGGATGACCTCGGTATAGGCGGTCAGGCCCTTGTAGCCGCCACGGGCTAGGCCAGCGAGCACTGCGTTGGCGATATTGCCCACGCCCGACTGCAGCGGGAGCAGCTTCTCGGACAGGCGTCCGGCACGGATCTCGGAATCCAGGAAGGTCAGCAGGTGATCGGCGATCTTCTCGCTGGTCTCGTCCACCGGGGCGAAGGGGCTCAGGCGGTCTGGCGCGTCGGTTTCCACGACGGCGACGATCTTGTTGACGTCGACGTCCATGTACTGCTGGCCGATGCGGTCACGCACGGTTCTCAGGTCGATTGGCTTGCGGTGCGGAGGCAGTGCGGTGCCGTAGTAGACATCGTGCATGCCTTCCATGGCCGCGGATTGCTGGGCGTTGACCTCGATGATGATCTTGTCGGCCATCTCCAGCCAGGTCTTGTTGTTGCCCACCGAGCTGGAAGGGATCAAATCGCCCTCGGCGGTGACGCCGACAACCTCGACGATGGCCAGATCGATCTTGCCGTAGAAGCCGAACCAGGCGTGCTGGGCAACGTGGGACAGGTGGATGTCCATGTATTCCATGTTGCCGTCATTGATGCGGCGGCGCAGCTCAGGGTCGGACATGTATGGCAGGCGCAGGTTCATGCCCTCGGCCTTGGCCAGCACGCCATCAAGCTCAGGGGCGGTGGAAGCGCCGGTAAGCACGTTGATCTTGAAGTCCTTGCCTGCAGCGTGCTGGCGCTCCATCTGCGCAGCCAGTGCCCCGGGCACGGCCTTCGGGTATCCTGCACCGGTAAAGCCGCTCATGGCTACGGTCATGCCCGGCTTGATGAACTCTGCAGCCTGCTCGGCGCTCATCAAGCGATCAGCAAAGGCCCGGTGGTGAATACGTTCGTGCAAAATAACCCCTTCAGAACTTCCTTGTGACACAGGTCTATAACCCGCATCTCACCGGAATACTTTAGCTGGTCGGCGCAGTGAGTCAGACCTCACTGGGCGCGTCTGAGCGATGGGTGGCATATTTATCGACGAGGTGCGCGCTATTTGCGTTGACCGGTCGGAAAGGAATGGCGGCTTGGCAGTGATTGCCGGGGGCTTGAATCGCTAGCCAAGTTCGGCGTGCATGTCCTCGCGGATCGCCTTTACTTGCAGGCGGGCACCCATGGCTTCGGCGTAGCGGCGCAAAGTGGCCAGCTGGACGCGGTCCAGGTCGCCGGTCTCCATGCGGGCAATGCGGTCTACGCTCAGCTTCAGCACGGTGGCAAGTTCTACCTGGCTCAGCTCCGCTTCTTCGCGCAGCGCACGCAACGACAGGCGCCGGGAGTCGCTTTGGACACGGCGCTGATGCTCTGCCACAGCTTCGCGTTGCGCCTCGGTCAATACTTCAGGATCCGCATACGCAAAACCCATTTGTTCCACCGTTTCTCTCGATCGTGCTGGCTTTGGACGTACTCATCTTCGACGCTACGATCCTGCGAAGCCAACGCCAACGATTAAGACGCGCCTTGCGCGAGACGATCTGGTGAATTATGCGCAAACCCGCGGTGGCTCCACAGTACGAGCGACCCGAAGCGCCATAGGCGGTACGAATCCTGGAACAGGAAGGCATCGGCCAGCGGCCGGCGGGAAATGGCGCCATGGGGGCCAAGGATTTACCAAAATGCTCCCAAAAGTGGATTGCGCATCGGCAATCGCGAGCCTACCTTTAAATCGACTCCCGCTTAGGAGCCCTCTGCGATGAATGTTGGAGGTATTTGCAATGAAGAAATGGACTCGGTGGCAAGACTGGGTCGGCGTCGCGGCAGGTATTGCGGCCGCAGTTTCAACCACGTGGCTCGATGGAACCAGCACTTCGATGATGCTGATGGTGGCCTTCGGCCTGCTCATGGTGATCACCGGCGTCTGGAGCGTCATGATGCCACGCCTGGTTTCAATGGAATGGGCACTGACCATCGCCAGCGCCTTGCTATTCGCCTCGCCATGGATGGGATCGTATACGGATTCCGCTGGTATCGCCTGGATGTCGTGGATCTGCGGTGGCGTCGGCGTCGTTGCCGGCCTGCTCGCGCTTGCCCCTGCCATTCAGATGCGCCATGAAACTGGCGGATCCCGGATGGCGCACTGAGAAACTGTAATCCCGATCGGTGGCTGCGATGCCAATGCATCGTGGCCATCAGCCGTTAATCCCGGCGTCCAGCGGACGCACCTCAAGCAACGGCTGAACCCAAGGCGCTAGCAGACTGGACGGCGGGTTAACGCCAAGAGGTGGCGTGCTCTCCTTGCGGAGTGCACGCCACCTCTTGGACAGAAGCTGAGTCTAGAAGACTTACTTCTTGGCAGCAGCTACAACCTGCAGGCGCAGGTTTGCAAGAACGTCAGCGTGAACGCGAACGGTTGCGGTGTAGTTGCCAGTCGACTTGATCTGGTCGTTGACCTCGATGTTGCGCTTGTCGATCTTACCCAGACCGGCAGCCTCTACGGCAGCAGCAATTTCGGTGGTCTTAACGGTGCCGAACAGGCGACCGTTCGAGCCAGCCTTCATGGTGATCTTCACCGGCTGGGACTTCAGCTTAGCTGCAAGTGCCTGAGCATCCTCAAGGTTTGCAACGGCGCGAGCAGCACGTGCAGCCTTGATCGACTCCACCTGCTTCTCACCGCCCTGGGTCCAGACGATTGCGAAGCCGCGTGGCAGCAGGTAGTTACGGGCGTAGCCGTTCTTTACCTCGACAATATCGCCAGCAGCACCGAGACCGGATACTTCGTGAGTCAGAATGATCTTTGCCATTTTGCTATCCCTCTTCCTTAGCCGCGGCCAGCGCCGGAGTAAGGCAACAGGGCTACTTCACGTGCGTTCTTGATTGCCTGTGCGATCTTGCGCTGTTCCTGAACGGAAACGCCAGTTACACGACGAGCGCGGATCTTACCGCGGTCGGAGATGAACTTGCGCAGCAGTGCGGTGTCCTTGTAGTCGATGACAGTGATGTCAGCGGCCTTCAATGGGTTGGACTTTGGTTTGGGCTTACGGATTTCAGCCTTAGCCATCGTGGAGCTCCTTAGCTTTGGAGCCCGCAGAGTGATCTGCGGGATGGTGAATAAATATTGTTTAGAAAGGCGGTTCGTCTGCGCCCGGGTTGCCCCAGCCGCCACCGTTGTTTCCGCCGGTGCTCCATGGGTCTGCGGCTGGAGCATTCCATCCGCCACCCTGCTGAGGCTGCTGCTGACGCGGCGCCTGAGCTGGTGCACTTTGCTGCGGTGCGTTGGAGAAACCTCCACCACCGTTGCCGAAGCCACCGTTGCCACCGCCGGAGCGCTGGGTACGGGTGACCTTGGCGGACGCGAAACGGAGCGATGGGCCGATTTCATCGACTTCAAGCTCCATGACGGTGCGACGTTCGCCTTCCTTGGTGTCGTAAGAACGTGAACGCAACCGGCCCTGGGCGATGACACGCATGCCCTTGGTCAGCGTTTCAGCAACGTTCTCTGCAGCTTCGCGCCACACCGATGCGCGCAAGAACAGGGCTTCCCCGTCCTTCCACTCATTGGACTGGCGGTCAAAGGTGCGAGGAGTCGAAGCGATCGTAAAGTTCGCTACGGCTGAACCGGACGGCGTAAAACGCAGCTCCGGATCGGCAGTCAGGTTTCCGATAACGGTAATAACAGTCTCGCCTGCCATTGACTCTCCTTAAAAAGATTGAACGTTAATTCCTACGACGGAAGGTTGCGCGTAATTAAACGCGTGCCTCTTCCGGACGGGTGACCTTGTGGCGCAGGATCAGTTCGTTGATCTTGAGCTGGCGCTCAAGCTCAGCGGAAGCTGCTGGCTCTGCGGTGTAGTTCACCACTACGTAAGTGGCTTCTGCCTTCTTCTTGATCTCGTAGGACATCTTGCGACGACCCCAGACATCAACCTTTTCGATAGTGCCACCGTTGGAGCGGACAACCTCGAGGTACTTCTCGATGGTTGGCTCTACGGTGCGGTCATCGACCTCTGGATCAATGAGGACCATAAGTTCATAAGCACGCATGTGAACCCACCTCCTTTGGGCTAAACGGTCGCGGTATTTCCGCAACAGGAGGTTCTTGCGTTATCTGTGCACCAGACGCCCAACTTTCGGGCATGCAGTGGCACAGACCTTCCAATCCTACCCGAGAGACCCGAACTTGCATAAGCCTTGGTGTCCTAAATCATGCTGGGCTACTCGGAATCCAAGGCAACCTCGATCCTTTCGCCAAAGATCGGGGCCAAGGTGCGCATGTAGGTATCGCTGATGTGGTGCTTGTCCCGGTAGACCAAGACATTCCCCACCACTGCCGGGCAGGTTCCATCCATGCAGAAGTAATCGCTGAAGTCGAGCACTTCGACGCGCGGCTCCAGTTCGGCGGCCTGCTTGGTGGCATCGCCCACTTCATAGGCTCCCTTTTCCGGGAAGGCGCACTTATCCGGGTTCTGCACGTTTTCTTCCACGCAGTCGCGCGCATAGGAATCCTGCGGCGGCCGCGGGGTGTCCACAATGGCGTAGACCGGCAGGCCCGCGTCTTCAAGGGTGGACCACGTCGAAGCCAGCCCCTGTGCCGCGTCAGTGGTAAAGGTGGCTCCTCCCCAACTCGAGGTGATCACCGCGTTGATGTCATCGCGCGCAGCCAGAGCTTCCATGGTCTGGTCGATGGCTTCTTCGCAGTTGATGCTGCCATCCCGATCCGCCTTGCGCTGGGCCTCGGAGAACGGGCAGGAATTCTTCAGATAGGTCACCACTTTCCAGCCCTTGCTTTGGGCGTATCGGCTGACGGCCTCGAACCAGTGGGCTGCATGGGAATCACCCACCAGGGCCACGGTGTAGCTGGCGTCCTCGCTGCCGAATTCGCATTCCTTGATCTGCGTGGATTTCGGTTCCTGGACGCAATCTCCCAGTTCGGGCTGGTCCTCGGCGGCCGTCGCAGGAAGCGGGACGACCTGGCGATGGCCGGAAAGGTACGCAGGTGCGCCCTGGCCCACGGAGGCCGCGCCAAAACCAGCTGGCGGGTTTTGCATCATCGCGCCCAGCTCACGCTGCTCCTGGCCCACAAGATGCTGCTGCATGGCACCTGGCAATAGCGCGATGGACGCGGCCAGCCCGACCATCGCCGCCCCTGCAATCAAGGAGCGGGCAGGAGAACCGGCTATGGGGCGGAAGTGGCGCATGGGAGTTTCGACCCACTTCAAGCTGGCCCAAGCCAAGAGCAGGGACCCGGCCAGCAAGGCCAGCGACTGCAATGGGTCCGGGTTGCCCCCGGCCAGTTCGATGAAGAATACGATCAGCGGCCAGTGCCACAGATATAGCGAATACGAGGCGAGGCCGACCCATTGAACGGGAGCCCAGTTCACCAGCGGGTGCAGGGAACCAGGTCCTCGCGTACTGCCTGCGGCAATCACCACGGCGCAGCCAAGAACCGGGAGGGCCGCCGCAATCCCCGGGAAGACTGTTGTGGCGTTGTAGCTGAATGCCGCGAAGCAGATCGCCGCCAAAGCCACGAGTACGGCAAGATTTCTGAACTGCCAGCTGGTTGCCCACGGTGGAAGCTTCAAGGCGCCGTTGGCGTGCGCCTGGACTGCCAAGGCCAGCAGTCCGCCGACGGCCAGTTCCCAAATGCGGGTGGTGGTGATGAAGTATCCGGCGCTATTGCCTGAGTAACCGGCATAGGCCGAGTATCCCAGCGACAAAAGTGCGGTGGCTGAGAAAATGATCCAGAGCATGCGGCGCCGCGGGGCAAATCCATCGCCACTGCTAGCGTCCGCATTCGGTTTGGCCAACAGGCACACGGCCAAAACCAGCAACGGCCAGAAAAGGTAGAACTGCTCCTCCACGCCCAGGGACCAGAAGTGCTGCAACGGCCCGGGTGCTTGATCCGAAGCGAGGTAGTCGACGGAGTCGGCGGCGAGAACCCAGTTCTGCACCGAGAAGGCAGAGGCGATGGCCTGGGTGCCCAAGGCACCCCACTGGGTTTTGGGAAAGATCAGCAGGCTTGCCACGACAACTACCAGGATCACCAGCATGGCAGCCGGGAGGATTCTTCGCGCTCGGCCGGCAAAGAAGGCTGCGAGGCTGACCCGGCCGGTGCGTTCGGCTTCACGCAGCAGGTGCGAGGTAATCAGGAAGCCCGAGATGACGAAGAAGATGTCAACCCCGATATAACCGCCTGGAACTGCGGATGGCTCAAGATGATAGGCGACGACCAGCAGAACCGCCAAGGCGCGGAGCGCTTGGATCTCCGGGCGGAAATTCTTGACCTGCAGGGAATTCGAACTCATAGTCATTGATCAGACCAGCAGGGGGTAAACAGCAGGTTATCAATGGGCAACAGTCGGTCTAACGACCCGTGGGAACCTCATGGGCGGTGCCTGGGTTTGCGCTTCGCAGCATGGACCTAGCCCAGCAGTTTCCGATTTGCCGTGGACAGCGGGTATTTGGCGTCGAGTTTGGCATCCAGGCTCAGACGGAAAGCAGCCTCAAGCAGCAGCTGCCCGACGCCCCAGTACACCGGGATCAGCAACCAGATGTACCACCCAAAGTTGCCGGTGGTAGCCAAGATGACCGTGCCGAAAGTGACCAGGATGCCCAGCCCGCGGAACACGGCCAGGATCCCCTTGGTTGCCGAATCCCGACGATCTTGATCTGCTTGGGCCCGCGCTTCAAGCCCATCCACGGCCTCGGAGAACTTCGGAGTCTGGACGCTTTTGAACAGGTCTCCAACCGGCACCTCCAAGGCCTTGGCGACCAGTGAGATAGTCTCCAAGCTCGCATCATTTCCGGCTTCGAGCCGTTGGACCGTTCTGACAGTGATGCCGCTTTCGGCGGCTAGACGTTCTTGCGTCCAGCCCTTGGCACGGCGAAGCTCTGCAATCCGTGATTCATTCATGCCACTTACGCTAGCCAATGGCGCCCCGAAAGCACCACGACATCGACGTGACAGTTACCCGACTGCAACACGACAGCGGCCAAGAACCAAGGCTGGCCTGCGACGAAGAAGTATTCCTGGCGGCGACTACCTCAGCTCCGTTAAGAATTGCGCTGTTGCTTTTCACGGATCAAATCCAGTGCCAGCACCGAGCCGATCACTGCCTGGCGTTGCTGTGCGTTGAGGTTTTCCGCCAAGCGCAGGGCATAGGTCGACTTGCCGAGCAATGCGTTGCCCATCCCGGACCATTCTCGGGTCACGGTTCCCAGAACCCCGCCGGGACCGGTGATCTGGAAGTCGAAGTCCCAGATGCTGCCCAGTAATTCGAGCTCTTCGCCCAGCATCGAGATGGAGACCCTTGTTTTGAAGAAGGTGATCCTCTTGACCAGGCTGGCCAGCGGGGCAGCGTTGCCATCAAGGATTTCAAAACGATCGCGGCCCATGGTCATCGTGTCCTTGACGATGACAACCGGATTGCCTGGTCCATCGAAGACCGTGAGTTCGCGAGCCCCAACGAACATGCGGCCCAGCGCGCTTCCGCCGGTATCCACGTGGGCAATCTGCATCCCGGAAGAATCAAGAATCGCGAAGTCGTTCTTCGAGATGTTCTTCGTCTGCTGGAAGATCAACGTGTTCTGGTTGAGGATCGTCATGGTGCCGATTATGCCATCGATTAGGCACATCGGGCGAAGATCCCCCGGGGAGGCGAAAAGCCAGCCCGCAGGCCGGCTTTTCAGGTTGGACTTGCTAGGCTCCGAAGAACTCGCGAGAGACCTTGGACAGATACCAAGGGTCGTCAACGCCGCACATCTCGCGGGCCGAGTGCATGGACAGCAGCGCGACTCCCACATCCAGGGTGCGAATGCCCAGTCGGGTCGCGGTCAATGGTCCAATGGTGGATCCGCACGGTACGCGGTTATTGGACACGAACTCCTGGTAGGGAACTCCCGCCGACTCGCACCAGTTGGCGAATGCGGCAGCACCCACCGCATCGGTGGCATAACGCTGGTTCGCATTGATCTTCAGCAGCGGGCCGGCATTCAGCTGCGGACGGTTGGCTGGGTCGTGGCGCTCTGGGTAGTTCGGGTGAACCGCGTGGCCAGCATCGGCAGACAGGCATACAGAATTCGACAGGGCGCGAGCGGTGTCTTCAACTGAAGCATCCATGGATGCCTGGATGCGGTTGATCAGCTCTTCCAGGAATGGGCCGCAAGCGCCCGAGCGCGAGGAGGAACCCAGTTCTTCGTGGTCGAAGGCAGCAAGCATGGCAATGCGGTTGCCTGCTGGCTTGCGGGAATGGCCCGTCAGCGCAATCAGGCCTGCGTGCACCGAGGTGAGGTTATCCAGCCGGGCGCTGGCGAAGAAGTTCTTGCCCTCGCCAAAGACCTCGCCGCGCTGCGCGGGCGCGGTCAGGATGTCGTAGCCGGCTACCTGGGCCGGGTCGACACCTGCAGACTTCGCCAGGATCGCCAGGATGTCGGCATCCGCCAGATCGCCGGCGCCAAAGATTGGATTGGTGTGGGTCTGCTTGTCCAGGGTCAGGCCCTCATTGACCTGGCGGTCCAGATGGATCGCTAGTTGCGGGATGCGCAGGATTGGTTCGGTCTTCGCCAGGTGCTCGGAACCGTCCTTGAGTACCAATCGGCCGGCGAGCACCAGTTCGCGGTCCAGCCAGGAGTTCAGCAGCGGTCCGCCGTAGACTTCGACCCCTGCCTGCCACCAGCCGTTGGAACCGGTGGTTGGCTTCGGCTTGAGCTTGAAGCCCGGCGAGTCGGTGTGGGCGCCGAGGATATGGAATCCGCTGGTCGCAGTGGCAGCTTCTGGCTGCACCCAAGCGATGATCGCACCGTCGCGGACCACGTAGTAGGAACCCGGGACCAGGTTCCAAGCCTGCTTTTCGTCCAGACCGGTGAATCCAACAGCGTCCAAGCGCTGCGCGGCCGAGGCCGCGGCGTGGTAGCTCGATGGCGAGGTTGCGACGTATTCGGCCAGATCTGCAATGTGGGCCATTGCTGCGGCTTGTGCCATGGCTGGTTACTCACTTCTTTCTGTCAAGAGATGTTTGTCAGACGGTTCTTCAGGTTTTGGTTCCCGCCTGAAAAGTCGAGTTGCCTCCCAGCTTAGTAGCCTGAACCACATTTGCTGATGTCCTGCTGAGCCTGCCTCCGCCCTGGCAACCTGGCAGACACCCCTATCCGGGTCTTGACTTGGCACCTCGCTCTCGACGAAGCTGAAAGCAGTCCCGGAGACAAGGAAAGCGAGTTCATCATGGCTACGGCTGATCGAACACCAGAGCAAGAGAACATTCCAGCAGAATCACGCGAGGTCGAAGTGGAGACCACCGTACCGATGGATTCCAAGGTCCAACGGGCCAAACCTGCCGGTGCAGATAAGCTCCCAGCGACCAAGTTGGGTCGTATCTGGACCGCTACGATCTTCGGCTTGCTCGTGCTGATCCTGCTGATCATCTTCATTGCCCAGAACCAGGAGCAGGTGACCCTGAACTACTTCGCGTATCAGGGACAGGTCAACCTCGGGCTGGCATTGTTCTTTGCCGCTATTGGTGGCGCCCTAGTGGTCGCGATCGCCGGGGTGGCCCGCGTGATACAGCTGCGCTCTACGGCGAAGAAGCAGCGCAAGGCCAATAAGCGCTAGAAAGCTCCATGGCCGCCGGGCGGAACCCCATGGGGTTTCACCCGGCGGCCATTTTGCTGCCTCAGCGATGCCTAGTAGTCCAGGCCTTGGGATGGAATGACCAGCCCGGTCTCGTAGGCGTACACCACCGCTTGAACACGGTCGCGCAGATGCAATTTGGTCAGGATGCGCCGCACGTGGGTTTTCACCGTTGCTTCGGAAAGGAAGAAACGGTGTGCAATCTCGGCGTTGGATAGTCCCTCGGAAAGCGCACGCAGCACTTCCTGCTCACGCGGGGTGAGATCATCGAGCAGCGGGTCATGCGGAGTTTCGGCCGGCTGGTTCCGGTTCCCGGCGCCAGCGTTGCGCACATAGGTTTCCAGCAGGCGGGCAGTCACCCGGGGTGCCACCACAGCGTCGCCGGAAGCTACCAGGCGCACCGCTTGGACCAGTTCTTCCGGGGCCACGTCCTTGAGCAGGAACGCACTGGCTCCTGCCTGCAGCCCTGAGAAGGCGTACTCGTCCAGGTCAAAGGTCGTCAGGATAATGATCTTGGTTTCCGGATGGTCCTTGGCGATGCGTTCGGTCGCTTCCAAGCCGTCCATCTTGGGCATGCGCACATCCATCAGGACCACATCGGGTTTCAGTGCGGCCGTCTGGGCAAGGGCATCGAGTCCATCGACAGCTTCGCCGGCGATGACGATGTCGTCTTCACCTTCGAGGATGAGGCGGAATCCCATGCGTAAGAGGGGCTGGTCATCGACCAGCAGTACCTTGATTTTGTCTTCCACGCTTATTCCTTCACTGCCTTCTGGTTTTCGTTCTGCAAGCTGCATTCGGGTAGCTTGAGGACCGCTTTCACAATCCATCCGCCACTGGCTACCGGTCCGGCATCAACCGTTCCGCCAAAGAGCGCGGCTCGTTCGCGCATGCCGCGCAGACCGCGTCCGCTGCCGATACTCGGAACTCTCGTTGCATCTCCGTTGTCCATGATTTCCATGCGCAGTTCTTCGCGGCGCCGTTCCAGGCGAACCTGCACATCACTTACGTTACGGGCATAGCGCAAGGAATTAGTCAGGGACTCTTGAATGATACGGAAGACGGTCAGCTGGAAGGTGGTGTCCTCCGGCAGCGGATCGCCCGTATGGGTAAATGAGACCGGCAGACCTGCGGTACGGAATCCTTCGAGCAATTGCTCCACGTTCCCGCCGGTAGGCTGCGGGGCCAGCTCTCCGGATTCTTCTTGGCGAAGCACGCCCAGCATGCGGCGCATATCCGCCAGGGCGGCGCGACCGGTTCCAGAGAGCTCATTGAGCACTTCGTCGGCACGGACCTGATCGCGCTTGGCCACCACTCGTGCCCCCTCTGACAAGGCAATCATCACCGAAAGCGAATGGGCGACAACGTCGTGCATTTCGCGGGCGATGCGGTTGCGCTCTTGCACCTGGGCCAGTCCGGAGACCTGCGAGGCCCAGTGGTTCAGTTCAGCTTCGTGGATGCGCGCGTTGCGCACATTCATGCCCACCGCGGCTGCGGCAATGTAGAAACCGATGACGAAGCTGCCCGAGACGGCGATGATGACGCGCGTGAAGATGGTTTCGTCGATTCCATCTTGCGGGTCGAATTCCATTCCGGCCATGTCGGGGAAGCCCATCAGCACCATCAGGACCGTCTGGAAGCTGCCGGCCAGGATGGCCAGCGGGATGGTGCGTTTGGCCGAATAGCTGGTGGCGACCGTGTACAGGGCGATAATCATGCCTACCCCGCCCAGTCCACCTTGCGGACCAGCAATCACCAGGGCCAGGCATTCGAAAATGAACACCAGGATGATCACCGTCATCGGTGCCCGGCGCCGGTACAACAAGGCAGCGCTGACGGCGAGGGTGACGACCAGCAGGCCGGTGGCGTTGGCTTCTGGCATCGCTGCCATGACCAGGACACCGGGCAGTGTGAGCAGCAGATAGATGACTACCGCACCGATGACCACCAAACGCGGGTGGGTACGCAAATAACGGCGTATCCGGCCCATGCGCTTGGCGGCCAGTTCATCGAAGGAAACCACAGTTTCCTGCAGCGTCGGTTGGCTCATGTTTCCAGTCTAGTTTTCTTGATCAATCCCTGCGCTACTTGATGTCCCGCTTGGTCAGCAGGATTGCACCCAACACCAGTGGAAACACGATCCAACCCGCCACGCCCAGCAGTTGCTGCCAGGTCTCCAAGTCGGTGACAACACTTGCGGGCGTCGCCAACCCCATGCCCAGCTGGTCAGGGGTGAACTTCGCGATATCCTGCGCCCAATCGGTCAAGGTGGTCAGGATGGAAAGGATGATCGGCAGCACGAAGAACAGGGCAGCGAGGCTGGTGATGCCGCCGGCCGAGTTGCGCAGCAGCATCCCCAACGCCAAACCGATCAACGCCGCCATGGTCACCGCCAGCGTCCCGTACCAGAGCACCCGTTGGAAGGCATCGCTGCTGAATTCCAGATTCATCTGGTAGTTCTCGGCAATCGGCTTGCTGATCGCGAAGGCCAAGAGCGAGCTGATGATCTGGACGACGGCAGTGAGCAGGATGATCAAGATGCCCTTGGCGGCCAGGACACGCAGTCGCCGCGGGCTGGCCAGGAACGTGCTTACCGCTGAACCGGTGGTGAATTCACCGCTGAAGAGCAGGACACCAAGCACGCCGAGGATCAGCTGGCTGAAGACCAGGCCCGAGCCGATGAGCTCAGCGGCGAATCCCGGGGCCGATAGGCCTTCCATGCCCGGCATCTGATCCGTGTCGCCCATGCTGGCACTGAGCGAACCAATGCCCCAAGTGGCCACGGCTGCAATGCCCACATAGAACACGATGGCCAAGAGAACCAGGATGCGGGTGGAGTTCAGGGAGAAGAAACGGATGGACTCACTGCGCAGCACGCCGAAGAGGGTGACCTTGCCATGTGGTGCGGTTGCTAGATGGTTAGACATGTCCTTACTTCCCGCCGCCAGTCTCGGCAACTGTGTTCGAGTGGTATTCGACGGCATCGCGGGTCAATTCCATGTAGGCGTCTTCCAAGGTGCGTTGCAGCGGACGCAATTCGCTGAGCACCACCCCGTATTCCAAGGCACGGCGGCCAATGGTTTCTGAATCGGGGCCGGTAACTTCCAGGCCATGCTCATCAATCCGGCGTAGCTGAATACCTTCACCATTCAACGCATTCATCAAGATCTCAATGTCGGCTGAACGCACAATGGTCTGGTCAAGACCGTTGTCGATGAATTCAGTGATCGGCGCATCGGCCATGATGCGGCCACGGCCAATCACGATCAGGTGATCCGCCGTCTGGGCCATTTCACTCATCAGGTGGGAGGAGATGAAAACGGTTTTGCCATCGGCCGCCTGCTGGCGGGCCAGGTTGCGGACCCAAGCCACGCCTTCGGGATCCAGGCCGTTGACCGGCTCATCGAGGATCAGCACCTGCGGATCTCCAAGCAGGGCCGTGGCAATGCCCAGCCGCTGCCCCATGCCCAGCGAAAAGCCGCCGACCTTCTTGCGCTGCACGCTAGACAAGCCAGTCAGATCGAGCACTTCGTGCACTCGGGACTTCGGGATCCCCGCGGTAGCCGCCATGGCACGCAAATGCGCCAGCGGAGTCAGGGATTTGTGCACCGACTTAGCTTCCAGCAGGGTGCCGACTTCGGTCAACGGGTGACGTGATTTTTTGAAATCGTGCCCGTTGACCAGCACTTCACCGCTGGTAGGTTTGGCCAATCCCACGATCATGCGCATGGTGGTGGACTTGCCGGCACCATTGGGGCCGAGGAACCCAGTCACCATGCCTTCTTGGACCGTGAACGACGCATTATCGACCACGGTTTTTCCACCGTATTTCTTCGTCAACTGCTCTGCCTGGATCATATTTCCAGCCTAAGGAATTCGAGCCCAGCTCTCACCGCCCCCAGTGCTGATTTATGGCTCAACCAAAAGGGTGATGGCAGGGAAGCGAAAACTGGGCCCATGCACCAGATGGTGCATGGTCCCAGGGTGCCAAGGAAGTTAGAAGGTCGTCGTGAGCACGAACATCATCCCTGCGACGGCTAATGCGAAGGGCAGGGCCAGCAAAACCATCAGCTTCTTTTGATCCCGCACGATCGCAACGCATTCCCTGAGGAAGGCACTCGGACGGTAGTAGGCCGCCGTTTTCCCGCCGAAGGCACGGGCATCCAAGCCGAGCTTGCGTGACGCCATCGCTGCACGCAGCGCATGATAGTCGCTGGTGACCAACCACAGCTGGCCATCCGGACGCTGGGCACGGACCAAGGCGTCGGAGAACTCCAGGTTCTCAAGGGTGTCCCTGGCCCGGTCTTCAACCAGAATCTGTTCATCGGCAATGCCCTGCTCACGCAGGTAGCGGGCCATGCTTACGCCCTCTGGTTCTTCCTCATCATGGCCCTGTCCCCCGGTCGGAACCATGAAGGGGCGAGCAGATGCCTGCAGTTGATGCAGGTCTATGCCCTTGTCCAAGCGGCCACGCAGCAACGGGGTGACCTTGCCGTTGATTGTGCGGGCACCAAGGACCACCACGGCGGCGGCTTCGCCCTTGGATGGGTATCTGGCGTGCACCCATGCGTACAGCAACAGCATGGCGAACAAGCTCGCCGTGAAGACGGAGGCCATGAACAGGACGAAAGCCAGCGAATAGGTCCACCAGGATTCGATGCGAATCAGCAGCACCGCAATGACTGGCAGGACAAAGACGGATAGCCCGGCTGCCAATGACAGCAGATTCGCAGGTTTGGCTCCTTCGCGCCGGCACATCAGGATCCCGTTGTAGATCAGCGCGGCACCGAAGACAACGACCATCAGCGGGGTCAGCACCAGCACTATGGAGAAGAGGAACCCAAACCCGGGGATCACACTGGTCAACAGGTCGACGACCGCCGAAATGGTGAAGAACACCAGCGGCAAGAGAAGTGCAGCCAGACCCAAGCGGCGTGGGTCCTTGCGGTATTGCCGGATAAACAGCCACCAGAGTGCTGCCAGGAAGACCCAGCCAACGAGCTGCGCGAGCACTGATTCCATTGCCTCTCAGTTCACCGATTTCCAGTTTGCGATTCCGTATTCCCGTTTGAGCATCGATTGCGCTCCGAGGAATCCGCCCATGCCATGCACCGACGGCCCCGGAGGCGCAGCCGAGGATACCAAGTACAGTCCTTTGGACTGCAGGTACCACGGGTCGGCCGAGATCCGAGGCCGCTTGATGCTGCCCAGCAGGTCCATGGTTCCCCCGGAAAGATCGCCACCGACCAGTGCCGAGTTCTGCACTTCCAAGTCCTGGGCGGTGACAACATGGGATTCAATGATTGTCTCGCTGAAACCAGGGGCTGCCTGTTCAATCATTTCCTTCAGTTCCCGGCTCATGTCTACCGGAGAATCCAGTGGCACGTGGCAGTAGGCCCAGATGACGTGCTGGCCCTGCGGTGCCCGCGAATCATCAAATTGCGAGGGCTGGGCAACAATCATGAACGGCTTCGCCGCTCCCCCGCGCACTGCGGCGCGTTCGGCCTTCCCGACCTGCGCCGCGGTGCCGCCCAGGTGCACGGTGCCGGCCTTGCCCAGAGTCTCGTCGCGCCATGGAACCGGTGCCGAAAGGACGTAGTGCACCAGGCAGCTTCCCGGCGAGCGCCGGATGCTGCTCAACGCGTGCGAGAGCCGTTCAGGCAGGTGTCCTGTTGAAAGCTTGGCAGCGTTTTCGGCGGAGGTATCGAAGAGGATGCTCTGCGCAGAAAGCTCATCAACATGGTTGACGCGGGTGCCGGTAAGGATTTTTGCTCCATGAGCCATCGCTTCTTCGGCCAAGGCGTCGCTGATGGCTTGGGAACCTCCACGCGGGATGGCCCATCCCTTGCCGTGCGCTGTTGCTGCAAGGAACAGTCCTGCCCCGGCATTGGCCGGTCCGCGAGAGCCTCCCGCAACGTGGGCGGAACAGCCTGCGTAGAGCGCGGCGGCGCGTTCAAACTTTCCAGAAAAGAGTTCCTTGACGGCCATGCCCGCCACCGTGCTCACGGCAAAGGTCGCCAACGCTGCGGGGTTCGAGGGAACCCTCAGCAGAGGATTGAGCAGTGTCTGGCTGACCCCGTCAATCTGCTTGACCAGCGGGCCCAGGAGCCGGGTGTACATCTCGCCGTCCGCGCCTCCAAGTTCCTGCCCGGTGCGTTCCAGATCCTTGTACGCGTAGGCAGTCCGGCGATCCAGCACATGGGCGAAGGACAGCTCGGGGACGATGAACTCCACCTTGTCGTGGACGCCCAGTTCATGCATGGCTTGGGATTGCATGGCCATCGGATGCACTGCGCTGCCCAAATCGAATTTCGCTGCAGAACCATTCAGCGGCTGCGTTCTGGCGGCCCCGCCGATGGTGTCGTTGGCTTCATATACCGTGACGCTTAATCCAGCACGGGCAGCAACTGCTGCGGCTGCTAGCCCATTGGGTCCCGCACCGACAACGGCAACATCGCTCATGATTTATTTCCCGCCACTTCATTCGTTTTCTTGGATTGAGGCAGCAGTCCGCGCAGGGTCCAGCGGTCCTCCAGTCCGGCGAATGGGCCGGCCAAAGGATCATCCTGGCCCACGGCACGAATCGGGTCGTGGCGTGGATCAAGAATTGAACGTGCCACCAAGAACATCAGGTATCCCAGCATCACCATATGCGCCAGCACCAGCACCGCATAACCGGTCTCAGGGAAGGCCTTCTGCGCTTCTTCCGCAGAGAGGGAATCAAGGTAGAACCAAACAGCGTAGAAGTGCGCGATTTCCACGAGCATCCAGACAACGAATTCGCGCCAGCGCGGCAAGGCGAGGGCGAACAGCGGAATCAGCCAGACGATGAACTGTGGTGAATACACCTTATTGACCATGACAAAGGAAGCAATGATCAAGAAGGCCATGGAGGCCAGGCGCGGGGTGCGCTTGGCAGTCAAGCCCAGCACTGCGACGCCCACGCAGCACAGGAAGAAGAGGACCAGGCCGTAACGGGAAATCTGTTCGGCTTCAAAGAGCGGGACCCCTCCCCTGTTATCGGCGATGACATTCCATGCGTGCCAGAAGCTGGAGAAGCCTGCCCCGCGTTCAGAAGAGAAGTTGAAGAAGTGCATGAACGAGTCGGGGAACGCCAGCGCATAGGGAAGGTTCACCAGTGCCCATGTCGCCGCGGCGGTTCCGCCAGTCACCCAGAAGGTCTTGAGCCTGCCGGTGCGAATGGCCAATACCAGCACCGCGCCTAGGATGAAGAACGGATAGATCTTCATCGCGGCACCTAAGCCGATCAGCACCCCGGCAAGGACGGTGTGCTTTCGTGCGAATGCCAGCATGCCCAGGGCCAGCAAGGCCACAGCCCACATGTCCCAGTTGATGCTGCCGGCCAGGATGATGCCCGGGGCAATAGCCACCATTGCGGCATCCCACGGGCGGCGCCCGGTCATCCGCAGGGTGGCGATCACGGTGACCATCCACAGGATCGCAACGAGCAGCAGGTTGATGTCGAAGTACAGCAGCGAACGGTTTTCGATCCCCGTGGGGATGATCGAGGCAACGGCCGAGGCCACCGTGCTCATCAGTACCGGGTACTCGAACTGGGCGGTCGCGCTGAATGGCGCCCAGGGGTTCTCGGCGAAGCCGCGGGCGGAGAACAGCGGAACCCAGTCGCTGTAGCACGCATAGGCGTACGGGTTGTTGCCAGTCCACCCGTTGACCCGGCAGGGGTTCTTGGCAAGGAGCATCAGCAAGGCGCCCACGGTGGTCATCAGGATAATGACTCGTTCCACGCTGAAGAATCCTGGATCGACTCGGCCTGGATCGCTGTGTCGTCCCAGGCGGCCACCGATCATTGCGGTGAACTGTCGAAGGAACCCGTCAGCGCGTGATGGCACGGTAATCCGCAGGGGGCCACGCGTGGGCTGTGACTGGTTTGGCTCGTGCATACCCTCCAGCCTAAATGTTCTGTGCCTAAGCTCCGCCTTGCACACTCATGTTTCATTAGTCGCTTTGATCTTTTATGCGGTTCCGAGGGCTCGAAATCCCTCTTCCGGATTCGCCTACTGGTACGTAAAACGCTTGCTGACCTCGCATTCAGCAAACAAACAGGTGATTACACCGGCACTTCACCGTGCGTTAACCCAGATGCCCCCTCTTAGTTAACTTATGCCCATAGCGTCTTACTCGTGAGCAAAACCAACCAGCCAAATGCCATGGCGATCATCCCCGCCAGGGGAGGATCCAAGGGCATCCGGCTTAAGAACCTGCGTGAGATCGGCGGCAAATCGCTGCTGGGCCGCGCAATCGAATCAGCCAGATCCGCGGCGGCAGTCAGCGACGTCGTGGTCAGTACCGACCATGAGCAGATCAAGGCCGAAGCGCTTCGCTACGGGGCGCGAGTCATCGATCGACCGGCAGATATCGCCGGCGACACGGCCAGCAGCGAGTCAGTTCTGCTCCACGCGCTAGCGAATGCGGAATCTCAGCCAGAGATCACCGTGTTCATCCAGTGCACCAGCCCGTTCATCGATCCGGAGGATCTGGACGCAGCCATTGCGGCGGTTTCTTCGAAACGCGCCGACGTCAGCTTCGCAGCTGTAGCGGACCACGGTTTCCATTGGGGCCTGGATCCGCAGGGCGAAGCGGTCGCCGTAGGCCACGACAAGCTGCACCGTCCGCGTCGCCAGGATCGCGAACCGCGCTTCCGCGAAACCGGGGCCTTCTACGTGATGGATACCCGGGGATTCCGCGAGGCAGGGCACCGTTTCTTCGGAAAGGTCCGGGTTCACGAAGTTCCAGCAGAGCACGGCATCGACATCGATACCGAGGCAGACCTGCTGCTCGCTGGGCTGGCCGTTCCGGCCACCCGGGAACCGATCGAAGTCGACGCGGTCATCACGGATTTCGACGGGGTGCATACCCCGGACACCGCGTATGTCGATGAGCACGGAACCGAAACCGTGCGCGTCTCCCGCTCCGATGGAATGGGAGTGGCCCGGTTGCGGGCTGCCGGAGTGAAGTTCCTTATTCTCTCCAAGGAAATCAACCCTGTTGTCGCCGCCCGCGCCGCCAAGCTGAACGTCGAAGTGGCCCACGGAATCGACAACAAGGCCGAATACCTGGCCCGCTGGCTGGCTGACGAATCCATCAATCCGGCTCGTGTTGCCTACGTGGGCAACGACATCAACGATCTGGGCGCGATGGCATTGGTCGGCTGGCCGATCACCGTGGCCGATGCCCAGGAAGATGTGCACCGGGCAGCACGGTACAAACTGACCCGCAAGGGCGGGCACGGAGCGGTACGGGAACTAGCCGAACTGGTTCTCGCCGCACGCACCGCTACCAAGAGTTCTCCAAGTTTCACCCACTGAAAGGCAATACCCATGACTTCCATGACTACTGACATCAAGCCTGTTGCTATCGGCGACGTCCAGGTTGGCGCAGGCCAGCAGGTCTACGTCATCGGCGAGATCGGCATCAACCACAACGGCGACATCGAGATCGCCAAGCAGCTGATCGATATCTCTGCTGAAGCCGGTGCCAACGCAGTGAAGTTCCAGAAGCGCACCCCGGACATTTCCACCCCGATGGACATGCGCGACAAGATCCGCTCCACCCCATGGGGCGACATGACCTACCTGGACTACCGCTACCGCGTCGAGTTCGACCAGGCGCAGTACAAGGAACTCATCTCCTACGCAGCCTCCAAGGGCCTGCACGCCTTCGCCTCGCCATGGGATGTTCCATCGGTCGAATTCATGGAAGAGCAGGGTGCAGTCACCCACAAGGTCGCCTCCGCATCGGTCACCGACATCGAGCTGCTCAAGGCCCTGGCGCAGACCGGCAAGCCGATCATCCTGTCCACCGGCATGTCCACCATCGAGCAGATCGACAAGGCCGTCGAGACCCTGGGTACCTCGAACCTGGTCATGATGCACGCTACCTCCACCTACCCGCTGCCTCCTGAAGAGGCCAACCTGCGCATGATCGAGACCCTGCGCGACCGCTACCAGGTCCCAGTGGGCTACTCGGGCCACGAGCGCGGCCTGCAGATCTCGCTGGCTGCTGTTGCCCTGGGCGCAGTGACCGTCGAGCGCCACATCACCCTGGACCGCACCATGTGGGGTTCGGACCAGGCCTCGTCGCTGGAGCCAAAGGGCTTCGAGTCGCTGATCCGCGACATCCGCATCCTGGAGCAGGCCATGGGTGACGGCGTGAAGAAGGTCTTCCCAGGCGAGCTGGCACCGCTCTCGCGCCTGCGCCGCGTCGACGCCTAAGCACGCCAACGTATCCGGCGGTTGGACTCACCGACGGGTCCAACCGCCGTTTATTTTTGTCTGCATGAGGAAGGCCTTGAAGCACAGATGAGTTTGATCCCCGGGCGCATTTCCGTGGTTATCCCCGCCTATAACCAAGAAGCATATATTTGCGATGCCTTGTCATCGCTGGTCCGGCAGAAGCTGGGACGCTGGGAGCTGGAAGTGCTCGTGGTTGATGACGCTTCCGATGACCAGACTGCTGCCCTGGTTCGCAGCTACCAAGACCAATTGCCTGGCCTGAACCTGATCTCGCTGCCTGAGAATGCCGGAGTTTCTGCCGCCCGCAATGCCGGGTTGGAACAGGTCACCGGCGAATACTTCACCTTCCTCGACCCCGACGACTGGTACTCCCCCGAGCATTTGGAAGCCCTGGCGGAATCCTTGACCGAACTGCACGTGGACTTCGTGCGTTGCGATCATGTGCGTGTCACCGGCACCAATCGCGTCATCCACCGCGCCCCGCAGGCGTTGCGCGGCATGCCGCTGAACCCGGCCGATGACATTGAACCTATCGATTCGCCGTCCATGGTGGACTACGCCTTCGTGTGGGCGGGCATGTACCGCACCGACCTGATGCGCGCCCGCGAACTGATGTACTTCGACGCGCAGTTGCACAGCGCCGAAGACCGCCTCTGGCTATGGAAGCTGCATCTGAACACCGAGCGCTATTCCGTCGTTTCCTCCCCCGGGGTGTTCTACCGCCGCGGCCTGCCCGGCTCGCTGACCCAGGTCTTCGACCACCGTCAGCTCGGCTTCATTCCGGCCTACTCGCAGATCCTCACCGAGGTGCGCTTGCACCCGGACGCGGATCGCCACCTGCCCAAGGCGATGCGGCAGTTCTTCGCCATCGTGTGCCACCACGAGAAGCGCGCGAAGAACTACCCGCCGGAAGTCCGCTTGGAGATGAAGCAGAAACTGCGCCAGGTATTCACCACTATTGATGCGCCGATGGCCCGCCAGGTTGCCCTCGAGATGGACGTTGCCCGTCGCCGCCATATTCTCTCCTTCCTCCAGCCAGGTCAGATCGGGGCCGCCAAGTGATCGCACTGATTGAAGCCAGCAGCTATTTCCAGCTTGCTTCTCTGGCCGCGATGGCCGATGCAGGACTGCTCCCCGAGGCAGATGAACGAATTCTCGTCTTGGCTAACGGCTCGCAGGTTCCGGAACTGACTACTGCGTTGGATGAAGTCCCGGGCTTCGAGAAGCTTGCCGCCCGCTTTGACCGCGTGGTGGATTTCGCTGCGCTGACCTCCCCGCGTCGCCCGGCACAGTTCAACCCGCGTGAGGACGAGCTGCATATTTTCGAACGCCTCCTGCGCAGCGCTTGGGATCTGGGCAATGAACCCTTGACCTTGGTTCTGGAATCCATCCAGGTCAATCCGGCGCGTGCGCTGGCGCGTATTTTCTTTGATGCCCAGCTGTGGATCCACTCCGACGGCTTGATGTCCTATGGCCCAACCCGTAATCGATTGCCAATGCCGCTTCGCCAGCGCGTCATGGGCACCATCCATGTGGACTTGGTTCCAGGACTGCAGCCTCACCTGCTCGCAGAGCTCGAGCCGCGGCGCGAGGTCTTGGCCACCGGCGGCCTGGCTGCAATCTTCGGCGAACTGGCCCAGGGGGCAGAATTCGATCTGCCAACCGGCAGTGCGCTGATCCTCGGCCAGTACCTGGGTTCCTTGGGCCTGATGGATGCCGAGGAAGAATTCGAGCTGCATCTGGAAATGCTCAACGAGGTGGCCCGCCGGGAAATTTCCACCGTCCTGTTCAAGGCGCACCCATCGGCCAGCGCCACCTCAGCGGCACGCTTGTCTGCAGCCGCCAGGGACATGGGGCTGGATTTCCGGTTGGTCGGCACCGATCATCTGGCGGAAACCGTCATCGCGGCGGTACGTCCAGCCGTGGTGATCTCCTGCTTCTCCACAGGCTTGGCCACCGCCAAGTACATCCTGGATACCGAGGTCTACGCAGTGGGCACCGGCAGACTGCTCCAGGCGCTGGCTCCATACGAGAATTCCAACCGCATCCCGTTGTCCATCATTCATGCCTTGTTCGTCCAGGACGTGGCGGTTCCGGCGCACGATGGCGGCGGCGACCGCCTCACCGAACTGCTGGCTGCCGTGGCCTACTGCATGCAGGCCGCGCAGCTGCCTCACCTGCGCGAGCAGGCCGAGTCCTTCTTGTCCGCGCACTACCCGGAGTTCTCGGCTCATTTCAAGCGCCGGCGCATCACCAGGCTGGAGCTGCCTCCACGCTGGGCGCACATCAGCTCGCGCCGCTCGCTGCCTTCCAGAGTCCGCGGGGCCTCGCGCCGTGTGCTGCGCAATGGTTCCAAGCAGCTGGACACGCTTTCCAAATCCCTGAGCCGACTGGCAAAATGACCCTCACCATGATGAAACTGACTCAACATGACACCCACGAGGTGCCACGCCCGCGTTTCGGCACCGCGCACGTTTGGGTGGAGTCGCCACTGCAGCTGCTTTCGGCGGTAGAAACGCATGCAGCGGGGCTGCTGGGCACGGACATCCGGATCATCCCCCGTCAGGGAATGCCCCTGGAAGCCACGACGCAGGCAATGCTGAACCATGCCCCTGCAGGGGTTCATTTTGAACCGGCCGCGCGTAAGCCTCCGCAGCCCAAGGGCCCTGCCGATCGGTATGTCACCGGCGACGCCTACTCGGGCAAGATCCAGCGCACGCTGCTGGCAGGCGTACGGGCCAAGGAAATCGTGATCATCGATGACGGCATGGCTACGCTGGCCCTGATCAAGCAGCTCATTTCCGATGAGCCCACCCCGTTGGTGCGCGCCCGGACCAGGAATTCCGCAGCACGCGTGGCCATGGGATTGGCGACCTGGCATCGTTTGCGCCAGCTGGCCCGTGAAGATCGCCTGCTGATCGTTTCAGCGTTGTATGTCGACCCGGCATCCCGTCAGAAGATGGCTGATCTGGGGATCAAATTCGCGCAGCACAAGTTTGAATGGCTCGCTACCCAGCCGGTAGCCGAGCAGTTCACCGAATCTACCTTGCTGATCGGTTCGGCGATGGTGGCTGATGAGCTGATTTTTGAGCAGCCGTATCTGCGCTGGATTGAGCAGATCGCTTCCGAAGGCCCGGTTGCGTACTTCCCGCATCGCCGTGAAACTCCCGAATTGCTGGAGAAGATCTCGGGGATTGATCAGGTGGTGCTCAAGGAGCACACCGTTCCCATTGAAATGCGTTTGCGTGTCCTGCGACCAGGCCAGGAGATCCGCGCCTTGCCTTCCACGGTGATTCCATCCCTGCGCCTGCTGCTGGGTCCTGATGCCCGCTGCCTCTATCCGCAAGCCGTGATTGACAGCTGGTGGACCCCTGGTACCCCATCCGAGTTGCGCGAGCACCTATCCAGTTCATTGAAGGTGTGAATCAGCCGATGAAGCCATCAATACTTGCCATCGCCGACTCGGATTCCTATCTGAAGCTGGCAACGAGCTTCCTGAACCGCCTAGGTCCCGCATGGGATCGCAAGGTGTATTTGGCGCGGACCCCGGTGATGCCGACCGCCGACCAGATCGCAGCCGCCTTAGAAGGCACGGATCTGGATCCGGATATCCTGCAGGTGATTTCCGTATCCCAATTAGAAGCCGACACCGTAGATGAAGACATTGTTTTCGCTTCGGCCACCGGGCCGGTAGTTGCCGAGATCTACTCTCGCATGCTTCGCACCGAGCCGACTGATGGCCGGTGCACCGCACTGATTTCCGCCCTGCCTGGCGTGGCATTCCCCGCCACGCAGAAGGGGTGGAACTATCGTCGAGCCGGCGATGCGTTCATTTGCCATTCGCATGCCGAAGCCCGTGATTTCTCATTCATGATCGAAGGCCAGGTAGGGCACCAGCCGACCATCATGGTCAGCAAGCTCCCGTTCTTGCACTCGGCAGGATTCCCGCCAGCGCAAAAGCAGGTGGTCGAACGCTTGGTGTTCGCGCCGCAAGCGAAGGTACCTGCCCAAGAGAGCGAACGCGAGTCGATCCTGCTGGCTCTCGAGCAGGCTAGCAAGATGAATCCCGAACTTGAGGTGATCGTCAAGCTCCGCGCCAAGGCCGGTGAGCCCCAAACGCATCTCGAGGCGTTCCCGTACGATTCGCTGTTCGAGAAGTTGCAGTCCGAACGGCGGATCGGGCCCGAGTCGCGGCTTCGCTTCGATACCGGATCGATGAGTGAAGCATTGGCCGATGGCAGCGCCTTGGTAACAGTGTCTTCGACTGCTGCCTTGGAATCCATTGATCGCGGGTTGCCAACGCTGGTCCTTTCCGACTTCGGCGTCAGCGCGCAGATGATCAATACGGTCTTTGTTGCCTCCGGCGTCATCGGCACCTTGGATGACGTCGCCGGCTTGAGCTTCGGTGAACCTACCAAAGCCTGGTTGCGGGAAAACTACTTCCACAGGGTGGACCACAGTTTCGTTCAGTCCCTCGAGATTCTCGCGCAGCGAGCTCGAGCTGGAAAGCTGCACACTGATCCGGAAATGCTGGCGCATATTCGCCGCCAGCCTTTGCGCCACCGCCTCAGAACCACGTTGCCTGCACCGCTAGTCAGGGTTTTGGTGAAGTTGCGGCACCAGTTCGGGCTAGCACGCAAAAATGGCGCCAACTCATGGTCATGACCAACTAGGTCTTAGCCCATGAAGTCACTTTAATGCCTGAATTGATCGCCACTGTCAGTAGTATCCAATCCTTAGGTGCTTTACCTGCTATTGGTGCAGCTGCGCTGAGACAGTGCAGTAATCACCTCGGTTTCGCTAGCCCAGAGAGGCCGCCCCGATAGTTATTCGGTGATACCGGGCACGATTGGGAATGTTTGCACTCCATTAAGACTTAAGATCATTATGGGTCAATTTGCGCAATGCGCTTTTGCGCGCCCTATTGCCCAAAGGTTTTATACATTTCAATAAGGAGTTCATGTGTCGGCGAACCCGATTCGCGTTGCCATCGTAGGCGTAGGCAACTGCGCCACTTCCCTTATCCAAGGTGTTGAGTACTACCGAAACGCCGATGCTGATTCCACGGTTCCAGGTCTCATGCATGTGCAGTTCGGCCAGTACCACGTGGGCGACGTTCAGTTCGTTGCCGCCTTCGATGTCGACGCCAAGAAAGTCGGGCTCGACCTCTCGGAAGCCATCTTGGCCAGCGAGAACAACACCATCAAGATTGCCGACGTTCCAACCACCGGAGTGACCGTTCAGCGCGGCCACACCTTGGATGGCCTGGGCAAGTACTACCGCGAGACCATCGAAGAGTCTGCAGCCGAGCCAGTTGACATCGTCCAGTCCCTGAAGGACAACGAAGTCGATGTCCTGGTTTGCTACCTGCCAGTTGGTTCCGAGCAGGCCGCCAAGTTCTACGCACAGTGCGCCATCGACGCAGGCGTTGCATTCGTCAATGCCCTGCCTGTATTCATCGCCGGCACCCCAGAGTGGGCGCAGAAGTTCACTGACGCCGGTGTGCCAATCGTTGGCGACGACATCAAGAGCCAGATCGGCGCAACCATCACCCACCGCGTGATGGCCAAGTTGTTCGAAGACCGCGGCGTTGTCCTGGACCGCACCTACCAGCTGAACGTTGGCGGCAACATGGACTTCAAGAACATGCTCGAGCGCGATCGCCTGGAATCCAAGAAGATCTCCAAGACCCAGGCAGTCACCTCGAACACCTCCGCCACCCTGGGCGAAGACGACGTGCACATCGGCCCAAGCGACTACGTTGCATGGCTTGATGACCGCAAGTGGGCTTTCGTCCGCCTCGAGGGCCGCAACTTCGGCGATGCTCCGGTCAACCTGGAATACAAGCTGGAAGTTTGGGACTCGCCAAACTCGGCCGGCGTGATCATCGATGCCGTACGCGCAGCGAAGATCGCCCTGGACCGCGGCATCGGCGGTCCGATCCTGTCGGCTTCGAGCTACTTCATGAAGTCGCCACCAGAGCAGTACGACGATGAGACCGCGCGCAACAAGGTGGAAGCCTTCATTCGCGGCGACATCGAGCGCTAGCCCTCCGCGTTAGCGGAAAGGCAATGGCCAGGACCGTTCGGTCCTGGCCATTGCTGTATTCGACAGTGCTCTGGATGCGGAGAAGCCCGCCGGCTTGCAGGCCGGCGGGCCTCTTGGCGATGCCTTGCGAGTTCATCATGGATACCTCGGATTCTTGTTAGCGGGCAACGGTAATGGCGTTGCCGGCCTTAGCGAATTCGAAGGTACATTTCTGGTGGCACGTGGTTCTTCAGCTCACGCTGACGCATGCGGCGGTTGAACTCGGTGCTATCAAGGTTGGTGAACTTGCGCTTGTCTTGACGCTTTTTCATTTGCTGTCCCTCCCTTCGGTCAAAGTAGAAGGGGAGGGAAGATCTTGGCGCGTAGTTGAAATGGCGCGAGCTTTCAGGCTTTCTGGTCCTGCGAAGATTAATTCCGAGGTGCGAACTGCCCGTTGAGCGGATGAGGAGAACAGTGGACTAGGCATGAAAAAAGTTCCTAAGGGTGAGAGTCGATTACTGACCTGCAACCTCAGGAACTTATGCGGGATTTACCGTGAGTTAGGAATCCGCTTGTCCGGAGGTTGGGGAAATGAGCTTGCACAGACGAGACATGGGAGAGCCGCCAATAAATCGCGCTCCGCGATGAGTCTCTGTGTACCAATTGGTATTAATCATTTCGCCACCTCCTAAAATCTGCTCTCGGCCGGCCATGGATGCCATGGGGCCTCTTTGAAAAGTTTTCTCGATCCGCAAGTCTCATTGAGACTTCCCAATCACAGTATTCAGCATACATGGATTATCCCCGATGCGCTACAAATTTGCGCAGAAACTTTAAGCACTTTCCCGGGGACGGCAAAAGCACCCGAATCCATGCGGATTTCAGGTGCTTTTCCCTTGGTGCTCAGGTCAGAGGTTACCCCTCGGTAGCCGATTCCTGGGCTTCAGGCTGTTCTTTCCACCAGGCGCGCAAGCGCTCAGTGGCGATTTCCGCGCCCAGCGGGCCTTCGTCCAAACGCAGTTCCAAGAGGAACTTGTATGCGCGGCCAACGACCTTGCTCGGCTTGATTCCCAACAGGTGCATGATCTGCTCGCCGTCAAGATCCGGGCGGATTGATTGGAGCTCTTCTTGCTCGGCGATCTGCGCGATGCGCGCCTCGAGGTCGTCGTAGGCAAAAGCTAGGCGGTCGGCCTTCTTGCGATTGCGGGTGGTGACATCCGAACGGGTCAGGCGGTGCAGGTGCTCGAGCAGGTCTCCAGCATCGGTGACGTAACGGCGCACCGCCGAGTCGGTCCAGCCGGCCTCGCCGTAGCCATAGAAGCGCATGTGCAACTCGACCAGTCGGGCTACGGACTTGGTGGTGTCCTTGTCGAAACGCAGGGCGCGCATACGCGCCTTGACGAGCTTCGAACCCACCATGTCATGGTGGCGGAAGGATACCGCGCCGCTTGGTTCAAATTTGCGGGTCGCCGGCTTACCGATATCGTGCATCAGCGCCGCGAAGCGCAACACGAAGTTCGGGCCGGGAACAGGTCCCTCTTCGTCGGTTTCCAACGCCATGGCTTGTTCCAGCACGGTCAGCGAATGCTGGTAGACATCCTTGTGCCGGTGGTGCTCGTCAGTTTCCAGACGCAGTGCCGAGACTTCGGGCAGCACCTTATCGGCCAGGCCAGTTTCCACCAGAAGGTCGATTCCCGCGCGCGGGTCTGCACCGTTGATCAGCTTGACCAGTTCATCGCGAACCCGCTCGGAGGAAATGATGTCGATCCGATCGGTCATTCCGCTCATGGCTTCGCGCACCTCTGGACTGACTTCGATCTTCAGCTGCGAAGCAAAACGGGCAGCACGCATCATGCGCAGCGGATCGTCAGAGAAGGAGATATCAGGTGCACCAGGGGTGCGGATGGACCCGTCTTCCAGCGAGCTTACGCCGTCGAAAGGATCCACCAGCTCGAGCTGCGGCAAGCGCAGAGCCATCGAGTTCATGGTGAAGTCCCGACGGAAGAGATCGTCGTGCAGGTTATCACCGAAGGCAACGATCGGCTTGCGCGACTCCTTGTCATAGGCATCAGCGCGGTAGGTCGTGACCTCTAGCGTGTGTTCGCCCTTCTTGAAGGCAATAGTTCCAAACTCGCGTCCCACATCCCAAACGTTATCGGCCCAGCCGGAAATCACCTTGATGGTTTCTTCCGGGCGAGCGCTGGTGGTGAAATCGAGGTCCGGGGATACGCGTCCCAAGTACAGATCCCGAACCGGCCCACCTACCAGCGACAATTCATGGCCCGCCCGAACAAAACGGTCGGCCAAGTCGAAAATAACCGAGGGCAGGATTTGACGCAGTGCGTCAGGCGAGGGAAGTGCATGCATAGTTACTTAAGCGTGCCAGAAATCCCGGAAGAATGCTTGAAATTCCGACGGATTTGCCTGCGAGATAACTTACTTGTCCACGTCGATCAGGCGGCGAACGGTACTTTCTCGATAGAGTGGTTCCATGAACCGACCGATCCCGTCTGCCCCAAAGCGCACCCCATTGACTGCGTCAATGGCTCGCGCGCAGGCAACTGGCGGTCACACGAGCCTGCCGACCGTGGAAGAAGTCTCTTCCGGCGGCATCGTGATCGACTTCAACGACCCCACCTTCCCAGTGGCCATCATTGCCCGGTACAACCGTGGCGGACGGCTGGAATGGTGCCTGCCCAAGGGCCACCCGGAGGGCGTGGAAACCAATGAGGAAGCGGCTATCCGCGAAATCGAGGAAGAGACCGGCATTGCCGGACGCATCCTCGCCCCGCTGGGTTCGGTCGACTACTGGTTCACCGTGACGAATTACCGTGTGCACAAGACCGTGCACCATTTCCTGCTGGAAGCTACCGGCGGGCATCTAACGATCGAGAATGATCCCGATCATGAAGCCGTCGATGTTGCCTGGGTCCCCATCGGTTCCCTGGGCAAGCACCTGTCCTTCCCTAATGAGCGCCGGATCGCTGATCTGGCACGCGAGGTCCTTACAAAGCATGTCTCAGGTTCCTAATCCATCTGCGGGCTCCGATCAGCTACACACCGGAGCCATGGACGTAGTCGCCGGACCTCCCCCGCAGCAGGCAGCTCAGCCTATTGGCTCGCGCTCCAGGATCTATGCCCTGATGGCCTCCGGCACGATGGTCTCCCGCTTGCTGGGCTTCGTGCGCACGGCCTTGCTGGCGATGGCCATTGGTTCGGTCACCTCGGTGGCTGACATCTTTGAAAAAGCCAATATCATCCCGACTATCATCTACATGCTGCTGGCCGGCGGCATTTTCAACGTCGTGCTGATCCCGCAGCTGATCAAGGCCTCCAAGGCGAAGGACCGCGGCGCCGCGTACACGTCGAAATTGGTGACGCTGACCGTCGTGGGCATGGGTATCCTGACTCTGATCCTCACGCTCTGCGCCAGGCCATTGATCACAGTGCTCACCAATAACTGGACCGAGCCCATGATCGCGTTGGGAACGGCCTTTGCCTACTGGTCGCTGCCGCAGATCTTCTTCTATGGGCTCTACGCAGTGCTGGGCCAGGTGCTGAACGCGAATGGCCGCTTTGCCGCATTCATGTGGGCTCCTGCGGTCAACAACATCATCCAGCTGATCGTCATTGGCGCTTTCATCCTGACTTTCGGCGCCTACTCTTCGGGCGACCCGATGCAGGATTGGAGCGGCGTCAAGACCATGTGGCTGGCTGGCGGTGCCACCTTGGGTATCGTATTGCAGTCGGTGGCGCTGTTCTGGCCACTGAAGAAGACCGGGCTGAAACTGACACTGGACTTCCAATGGCGCGGCATGGGACTGCGCCACGTGGGCAAGCTGGCGATCTGGACCCTGGCGGCCATGGTGATCGGCAATCTCTCCTCGCTGGTGTACTCCAAGATCGTGTCCGGAGCTACCGCGGCTCGAGCGCAGCTGCCTCCCGAACAGGCCGCCTCGGTAGCCGGCGAGTACGCGTTGAACACCTCGCAGTTGATCACCGTGCTGCCGCACTCCCTGTTCGCGCTGACCGTCGCCACCGTGCTGTTCAACGACTTCGCCCGGGCTTTCACCGAGAACCGCCGCAAGGATGTTGGCAAGCTGCTCAATCAGGGCATGCGCTCCACCGCAATCCCTATCGTGTTCTGCACGCTGGTCTTCATCGTGCTGGCCGGACCGCTAGGCAGGCTCTTTGCCGGCAACTCCGAGAATGCTGCGCAGGCCGCGGGCGCTCTCGGGCAGCTGCTGGTGCTCACCGCGCTTGGGCTGCCGTTCAAGTCCTTGCAGTTCTTCATGCTGCGTGTCTTCTACGCAGAGGAGGATACCCGCACCCCGATGCTGATCCAGTCGGCCACCGCCGGGCTCGGATTGATCTTGGCGTTCGCCGCTGCCGCCGTGGTCGATCCGCTGCATATCGCCGCCGCCATTGCCTTCATCTACGGCTTGACCAACGTGCTGACCTGCGTCGGCACCCACTATCTGATCAAGCGCCGCTACGGCAACTACGGTGTTTCCTCTGTCATCGACACCTACATTCGAGTCGGTTGGATGGCTACGCTCTCCTCCATCATTGGATGCATCGCGCTCTGGCTGCTGGGTGGATTCAACTTCGGATTCGCCTACGACTCCGTATTCAGCGCCCTGGTTTCGGTGGCTATTGTCGCGCTGGTGATGGGCATCGTCTTCATTGGCTTGCTGTACAAAACCAAGGTCCCGGAGCTCCAGTCGTTCCTGGGTCCGATCCTTCGCAGAATCCCGGGACTCAATCGCTGATGGTCCGCTGAAACTTGCTAGTGATTCTGGGCAAATAGGCACCAAATAGCTTGATCTGACCGGTAACATGGCAGGTGGTGGTCCGTGGACCGCCACCGAACCAAAATCAACCCCTTGGAGATGCACGTGTCGCAGCCAATCGATGTCGGCTCTGTCCTCAGCGGTCGCTACCAAGTAACCGAGAGTGTCCTTTCATCAGCTGAAGGAGACTTGGTACTCGGTGGCGTAGACCAGGTACTGAACCGCTCGGTCAGCATCATGGTGGCTTCCGTGGAGAATTCATCGCAGCTGGCAACGAGCGCACGCGAAATCGCCATGGGCGAGCGCGCTTCGAACGTTCAGGTGCTGGATCTGGGCATCACCGATGCCAACCAGACCTACCTCGTCGCCAACACCGCGCGTTCCTCGGACCTGCTGGACCTGGTTTTGGAAACCGACGACGCTCCATATGTTGAGCCGTTCTTCACCGACACCCTGGGCACCGAGATCTTCGGCGAGTCCCGCCAGGCCGTCCCAGAGACCTATGAGGACGACAACGAGTACTACGACCAGCTGCAGTACGAAGACGAACCAGAGCAGCAGGGCAAGATCGGTTCCGCCTTGGCTGGTGGCTTCGCGGGACTGAAGAACCGGTTCGGCAAAAAGAACCAGGAACAGCCTGAAGAAGAACAGTTCGACCAGACTGCGCCTAATGAGCAGGTTCCCGACACCATGGCTACCCCGGTTGCGCCAGCTGCAAAGCCAGCGGCCGAAGACAAGCCGAAGGTGTCCCGCCTGGAAGACGAAGACGAGCCTAATGTCACCGCAACTGCGGCCCTGGCTGCCGCTGCGCAGTCCAAGGGCAAGACGCCGGCCAAGCCTACCCAGAAGCCTGCCGAGGAAGATGAGAAGCCGGCAAAGAAGAAGGCTGCAGCAGCTGGAGCCGTAGCCGGCGCAGGCGCCGCTGCGGGTGCCGCCGCTGCCGCTGCCCCGAAAGCCTCGACCTTCCCCGCAGCTGCCAAGAATGCTCCTGCCCAGGACCCCCAGGTCGGCGAAGAGGAAGAGGAAGAAGGCGGTTCCAAGGGAACTCGCCTGCTGGTTGGCGCCGTCTTGCTCATCGTGCTGATTGTTGCAGTCGTGTTCGCTTTCAACTTCCTTGGTGGGGACAAGAACACCACCGCCGATGGCGAGCAGCCAACTGCCGTGGAGTCCCCGGAAAAGCCATCCGAGACGGAGAAGGAAAAGGACTCAACCGAGGACGCCTTGCCTGCTCCGAAGATCGACGACGTATCCCGCCTGGTTCCCGGCAATCAGCAGCTGAACTCCGAAACCGATGGCAAGCTGGGCCAGATGATCGACGGCAACGCCTCGAGCACCTACTCAACGTACTCGTACACCACCGCTGATTTTGGCGGCTTCGCTTCCAACATGGTCTTCATCCTGGAACTGGACGAGAAGTCCAAGATCTCCGAGGTCAATCTCGAGGGCCTGAACGGCACCGGCGGCAACTACGAAATCCTCGTCGGCGAATCCGAAGACCTGGGCGATGCCAAGTCGGTAGCCAAGGGTTCATTCTCCGGTCCTTCGGTATCGGTAACTGCCAAGGACGACGACAAGGACTACATGGAAGGAACCCACGTGTTCCTGGACATCACCGACCTGCCTCGCAAGGCATCCGGCGGCAATGATTCACGTCCATTCGGTCTCCAGATCGGTGAATTCTCCGCCAAGTAATAGAAGCGGAATTTTTTACGAAAGCAATGCGTTGAGGTGGATAGTGAGGTTAGACCTTGCTATCCACCTCGCATTATTAGAACGAAAGGGTTCTACCCCCGTGACTTCAGCACAGAACGACGAAATCCGCGACGTCATCATTGTCGGCTCCGGTCCGGCCGGTTACACCGCCGCGGTTTACACCGCCCGTGCGAATCTGAACCCACTAGTCATCGCCGGCTCAGTCACTGCCGGCGGCGAACTGATGAACACCACCGACGTGGAGAACTTCCCAGGCTTCCCCGAGGGCATCATGGGCCCAGACCTGATGGACAACATGCAGAAGCAAGCCGAACGCTTCGGCGCCGAGATCCTCTTCGATGACGTCACCGAAATGAACCTCGAAGGCGAAATCAAGACGCTGTCCCTGGCTGACGGCACCATCTACCGTGCTCGTGCTGTCATCGTCTCCACCGGCTCCGCCTACCGCGAGCTGGGCCTCCAGGATGAAAAGCGCCTCTCTGGCCATGGCGTCTCCTGGTGCGCCACTTGCGACGGGTTCTTCTTCCGCGACCAGAGAATCGCCGTGATCGGCGGTGGCGACTCCGCCATGGAAGAAGCGCTGTTCCTGACCAAGTTCGCCTCCAAGGTCATCGTCGTGCACCGCCGCAACGAGCTGCGCGCTTCGAAGATCATGGCCGACCGCGCCCTGGCCCACGAGAAGATCGAATTCATCTGGGACTCCGAAGTCATCGGCATCAACGGTGCCGATAAGGTCGAAGGCTTGGTCGTGAAGAACCGCACCAGCGGCGAAGAATCCACCGTGGATGTCACCGGTATCTTCGTGGCCATCGGCAACGACCCACGCGTGGATCTGGTCAAGGACCAGCTGCAGCTGACTTCCGAAGGCACCATCGCCGTTGAAGGCCGCACATCCAAGACCTCGCTGCCAGGTGTCTTCGCCGCCGGCGACGTCATCGATTCCACCTACCGCCAGGCCATTACCGCGGCCGGCTCGGGCTGCGCCGCGGCCCAGGACGTGGAGCACTACCTGGCCAACGTTTCCGAAACCCTCGCTACCGCCTAATAGTTTTCTCAGAAAGGGGTTGTCTCTCATGAGCAACGCAAAAGCAGTAACTGAAGCAACCTTCCAGGCCGATGTCCTGGATGCCGACAAGCCAGTGATCGTCGATTTCTGGGCTGAATGGTGCGGCCCTTGCCGCCAGCTCGGTCCAATCCTGGATCAGATCGCAGAAGAGCATGCTGCGAAGGTCGACGTCGTGAAGGTCAACGTCGATGAGAACCAGGCAATTGCCGCGAAGTACGGCATCACCAGCATCCCAGCCGTATACGTCTTCAAGGGCGGCGAGCATGTCGCTACTTCCATCGGCGCCAAGCCGAAGGCTGTCATCGAAAAGGACTTCGCAGAATACCTGTAAGCCAAGAACATGATTGAAGTGGGGATCAACCGCAAGGTTGGTCCCCACTTCTTATTTAACCGTGGCGCCGCGAGAAGTTCACTTGCTTTCGTTTTCTGGCCGTTTCCGAGCCTTACCCCAGCTCAGGTGGAGCCGGTTCTTCATCTGAAGGCCCTTTTGACATGCTGTTGCGAATATCCAAGGCAAAATATTTGTTTTTATTATTCTTGCTCTGTTCTATGAAGCTTTGCACCGTACTTTGGCACCCGTCAGCCAAGATGCGCATTTCATGCTCAGCAATGGACCCGGCAAGTTCGGGTTCGCATTTGATCGTTTCTCTGGCCACCTAGACAGGTTCCCGAATTCTGAATCTTGATGTCCTATGCAAAATTCAGCGATCCGCAATCGCCGTATTTCTAGCCCTTCAACTTCGGCCCACAATTCCAGACTGCACTGTGAAGGGCCGCGGAAACGCATCCGGATACGCCGCACATGCTAGCTGATTGGATGTGCTTTCTGAGAGACAGCCAAAACCAATTCCTCATGGGACTATCCGCTTCCGGTCGAAATTGCGTCAAATTCTGTCCATGGATAATCCAGGCCATGCCGACTGCCGCATCCCCGTGTCGCGGCGACACTCGGTTTTCATGGGCGTCTTTAGCTGGAACAGCATCTCTTGGTCTTGATTATTGGGGAGGGTTCAACGCGCAGTGAGAACTGCCAGGGCTAACGGAGTTCCAGGGAATTAGCGGAGCACTCCCCTTCCGCGTATCCACTGGTTGCTCACTGAGCCTACTGTTTCGCCGTCAATCGTCAGAATCCATGATGCTATCTCTTCCAAAGTCCGAACGGTTCAGCAACGAGTTCCTGAGGACGTTCTCTGGCTAAACTGGCACGCAGTAAGCAGAACAGAATCTTTCGGCTTGTGAGTTGTTGCCGTAAGTCAGTTGCTGCGGCCCAAACCATGTTTCGTGCCGATACGTCATCACCCACTGCGCAACTGTCACATGGGCCGCTGGGTAATGATGAGGTGCGACCTGTCGAAGATTGAATGAATCTGAGGTCGATTGCCGTGGAGCGAACGAGCCACATCATCGCTGGATAGCTGTTCATACCCATCGGGGCGAAGCTTGCCGGTAGAACCTGCATCAGGGACAAAGGCCTTAGACTCATGCTCGTTGCCCTACTGTCGACTCGCGAAGAGAAGGCCTGAATCTCCAATCTGCTAGTGATCGGAGGGGTTTCTCTCTGATCAGGTCATCGCAATTCTGCACTAGGTCCTAGTTCAATCAACTAACTCTGAACAGCGCGCTACCTATCTTTCGGGAAGTCGGTTTCCCCGAGGGCCAGTACTAACCCCACATATAAGTTCTTTCATTCACACGCTTCCCTCCTTCAGGTTCTCTTGCCTTTCAATTAATGGAGGTCTTCGCCCAGTTCTCCAACCCTGAGAAATTTAGGTTGATCACTACTACGGGCTTCGGCACCTGGGGCTTCGCACTCCACGGCATCATGCCTACCTATTGCGCGGCTGGTGCATGGACAGCTGGTCCGAATTCCCGCGCTATTTACCTTGGGGCTTTTTTCTAGTGAATAGTTCCTTCGAACCGGGACAAAAGCAGGAGCGGGTTGAGCCGGGTTTGCGGAGACTCTAGTGAACCTATTTCACCGCTAATCCTCCTACTCTCTTGGATTGAAGGTTGTGATCCTTCTGGATTTCCCTTCGCTCACCTTGCTCATGAGCGGGATCTGGAGCGCTGCCGGGCCGCTCATGCCCGACAGGGCTCCCGGAGACCCATACATCCGCCTAGGACGCGCTTCTGCAGCCTCATAAGTCACTTCTAAGGCTTTCTGGCCATCTGTTGCCTTGACCCCTCCCTAGGGCCTTGGCGTCATTTCCTCCTGTCAGCTGCTGGCGTTGAAGTGGTTGGACGATCGTATCCAGGCTTCACCTTCCGCGCGTATGGGACCAAGGGTCAAGTTATCCCTCGGCATCTCGCGACGCTCTTACTTTCCTGCACGCCGTGCGTGCTCGCCGGGTTTTTGGCGCTGGAACGAACTTCCTCATGTCCGCGCCGCAAGCCGCAGGCTGATCACTGTCCTCTCACGTAGGCACCGGCCAGACAGGTCCTCTCCGGCGCTCGTACAGGCCTACGCATGTATTCAGCAAGCTTCTTATGCCTCATCTCAGCAAAGGCTGTCAGCCTGCGGGTAGTGGGTATAGCATCATTAGCTATTCATCTCGGGGGCGGGGTGCCCAGGTCGTGCGTGGCCGCTCCATTCTGTGCAACGTCAACCCTGTATGTGCTTTCAGGTCGTTCTGGTTGTTTCACGTGAAACACCAAGCGCATCGTTGAATTCAGGACAATCAAAGGGCGGTCAGGTTAATGTTTCACGTGAAACACGTTTCGCTTCGCAGACGTCAGCAGGTTCGAAGGGCGGTCTGGATCATGTTTCACGTGAAACGTTGCTTCAAGGCAGCTGCTCTCAGTGTTCATGTTGCGGTTCCGCCCCCCACCAGTCGCAGTCGCCGATTCAAGAAATTCGAGAGACGGTGACACGATTTCATGACAGCTCGAACTCGGATTTCTAGAGATCTGGATGTCGGTTCGGCAAGGGTGCGCACCAATGTTAATCCCACACCTGCGTCAGGAATCTAAATGGAGTCGTTGCTTCTCATCAGCGTGCCCTGGCTCAGGGTGCGCGTAATGGCTTCGGGAAGGGCTAGTACCACTCCCCCATCGCACGGCATGGCGCATTCGACATAAGAAGTTCCGGTCATGCCCGCAACACCAACTGAAGATCGCCTTCTTATCGTCAAACGGAATCGGACCTGTACCGTCCAATTCTCCCTACGCCAGCTCGGCATTGGTCAGCAAACCGGACGGTTCTTCGCCCGATATGGATGGTTAGGCGAAGACAGCCTCTCCTCAGGGTGAACCAAGCAATCAGTATTCGCCGAGGCATCAACCTCGTCACCATTGGCCTCACCCCAGCGGACAATCGGCGGATTGGACCTGGTTAGCACCGACTCCTGTTAATAACGATCAGCTGCATCAACGGCCGCAGTACCGAATGGAATGTAATCCACCTTGACGATGATCAACAGTTTGTATTGCATAAGACGCAGCAACTCATGAGTCGATTTCCCTCCGTGATGCGCCGCCACCAACCTTTACGCGCAGCCAGAGCTGTTCATCGAAGAGCATTGGATACCACTGCCGGCAGGCTTTGACACCCAGCGCAATACGCGAGTTAGTATTCACCGCCCATGGCGGTCCTCTACAGGTCACGAGCATAGCTGTCGGGATGATCGCCGTCCTGGCCCGGCAGGCTTCACGAGTCCATCCCTCATCATGTGCTGGATCAACATGCTACTTGCACGTCCGACAGATTGATGACATTTTCATGGCTCTCGCCAACTGCTCAATCGTTTCTTCCGAAGTACGCATTACTGGTCATCATGAAAGTCGTGGATGTCCAGGCAAGGGATTCTATTGCCGGCCGATACCTAGCGTGACGCGACCACGCAGCCGTGGTCGTGGCCAAATAACGGTTGTGCGTCGAATCTTGCTCAACGCACAACGCAGTAATCTGCACATGTGCCGGATCGGTAATCATCTGGTGCTTGTGAATATTCGGTGGTTTGAGAGCCACCCAATATTGCGCCTCTGGGCCAGTCGTTATTGTGGTTCAGATCCACCCAATAGTCTCCCTTAGAACCACCTGCCGGATCATCAGTCCGGCAGGCAGTCCTGAACGAGGATTCCATCGAATCAACGCCCCGTGGCTAATGCTCCGGCCGAGAGTACACCTCACACATGTTGCGCCCACCGGTCTCAACCCAAATCGTATCGTGCACGACATGATTCATGATCGCGTCGGCCAACGCACCAGCGTCCAGCCGGGCACGCCAATCCGATTGCTTGTACTGCGTACAGAAAATGGTGGATGCAGCGTCATACCGCCGCCCTATGAGCTCGAAGATGATTCTCAGCAACCCGCCGGCTGGAGGATCCAAAAGCCACTCATCCATCAGCAAGACGCAACCACCGGCGCGCGGACAGAATACTGGGTGGCTCAGAACCGCAATATTGGCGGCTCTCGAAAAGTCCAATATTCAGCTTGTCCAGCACCGCGGAGGATCAGCCACCACCGGCTGGCCGCAGACCCTCTATCCATGGTCACCGTGGAATCAACAATCCGGCCAATGTCTGAAGGATGCACCAATTAATTATTGCGGCCCAGACTCATGCTATAGGTCCTTCTCCATCGTGCCCGATGGCTGAGCCCGGTACTGATGGCATCGAAGGCGAGATGATCATTGTGCCTAGAGCCTACGGCGACCGGTCGATGCTCCGGACCTGGATCGGGCTGAACGGTGTACATTGGCTTTCGGTAGACACCCGTCGAGCTGTTTGCTGAGATTCTGAAGGAAAGAGGATTCAAGCAACTGGTTGCATTCGGTTTGCTCTTTGAACTCAGAATCTCTCGGTGGAGCCAGAATGCTCCTGCTAGCCAGCGGCTCGGCAAGCACTGAATTGGCTTCCGTGCCTTTCCTTTTGCTTCCGAATCGCGGATTCACGGTCCCAGATTCTGCTCTTGAGGACCGCGTCATCATCGTCGTTCTAGCTCCACATCCCAACGCTCAGATCCGGGCATTGCCAACTAGGAATCATCAGCGCTTTGAACAGCCTCAAATGCGACAGCCTCATCATCAGCTCCGGCAGCATCAGAGCCTGGTCGGATCCGACAGATGTCCGTGGCTTGGGGAACCACAGATCCACTTGCGCGGCTTGCCCTGATTCGTGGACCATCCGGTCCGCAGGGCCCACGTTCGTGTATTCCGGACATATCAGTGCGACCCGGTTCTTCAACGTGGAGATGGAATTCGTTCATTCGATTCGTTCGTCGATGGCCGTCGCCGGCATGCGCGGATACTCGCAGACCAGCCTGCGGGTTTCTGGTTCGAAAGCGTCAGCGATGGAACCACGCTTCGTCTGCAGGTCATTTGCAGACTCGGTGACTGCCAATGCTGAACATACGGTGTTACGTGCGATGCCAAGTCGCCGCGAGATCGCCGTTATTGGCACGCCTTCTGCTCAATGCAGTCGACGGATCTCTGCGTACTGTTCCACATTGATCCTTCCCTCAGAATGTCTGTTGAATGGATCAGGTGGGGTGAAAATTCAAAAGTCGTTCAATGGTTAGCATTCAGTTAGCGTTGGCACCCCTCCGAACTTGCCCCCGGTTGGTCCTGCCATAAGTCCATAGCGGCCTTTCTTGGCCCTTCACGGCCTTCGTGCGAGCCTTCCTCTCCCCTACCCGACTCCCGGCTCTCGTGGCGTCGCTATACGCCCACCTTGCTGCTCAGAGAGTCATCACGGTATGCCTGACTATCTGATCTTGCTGTTCCAGAACATGCTGTATGCAGTCCTTACTCAACGCCGTTGCATATCTGCCCTAAGCAAGAACGATGAAACGTACCCTTGGAATCGCCCGATACGGCTTCTCGGTCCAAGGTTTTCGGAGTTGTGCTCAGTTGCGGACAGCATCCTGGCTCCCTTGCACATCAGTCCTCGAACAATCTAAGAAGCATGGCTGACACATGCCACTGCGCATTAGATGGAGTAGAGCCAGGCAGGGATAGACCGCGAAAACCATCAGTGTCTCTACTGATCGCACCTTGTGTTCTCCTTCGCACTGGAAGGTAGCCGGAATACTGTGCACCAAATGCGGCACCTATCGCCCCGGATGTCCTACCAAGCAGAATACTGGCGGCCCAAATCCGTATCCGCTGGGGTAGTTCCCGCAGCCAGGCGGGTCGAATCATGCGTTCTATCCTCTTCCCGTTCTCCGTAGAATTCATTAAGTGGAGGCATTTCGGTGACCTAAACTGAATGGCTCGCTGATCCTCAGGAGCAGGCATCGGAGAATGGTTACGAAGCGAGGTGAAGGGCTCGGCTCAGCGATGCGGTGCCAATCCCGAACCTGGTACGGTGTGTCCTGCTTTCTCTACATTTCTGGACAGCGTCGTGGCTACTTCGTGCTCATGCCATCGGCATGTACGTTCCCTCTTTGATAAGCCAACGGCGGATGCCAACAATCAGTTTTATGCTTGCTGTGGTTCATGATCCATTTGATGCGAAAGCTATGCGGGCACACCTAAGTATCCGTTTATGGACAGCAGCGGTTTCCTACCCACCAACGATTCGTCTCCATGTGCCGCCCTCATACTTGGTTGGCAGTAACCTCGCATGGAGTATTTGTTTCACGTGAAACACAGGCTCTAGATACAAGAAAGGCGCATGTTTCACGTGAAACATGCGCCAGTTCATGAAATTACGAGTTCATAGTCGGATCAATAACCTGCATGATGCGGTTCAGATCATCCACCGAAGCGAACTCGATGCTGACTTTGCCCTTGCGGCTGCCAAGCTGAATCTTGACGTTAGTGTCCAAGCGGTCCGCGAGCGAAGTTGCCAGGAAGTCCAGGCGTTCATTGCGCTGGGTCTCTCGCGCCTTCTTTGCTGGCTTTCGTGGCTTGTCGTCACTCAGTGCCACTGCTTCTTCGGTCGCGCGCACGGACAAGCCCTCATTGATGATTCGCTGAGCCAGCTGCTCGATGACTTCGTTGTTCGACAGTCCTAGCAACGCGCGCGCATGACCGGCAGAAAGAACGCCAGCCGCAACACGACGCTGAACGAGTGGAGGTAGTTTCATCAAGCGAATCGTATTGGAAATCTGCGAACGGGATCGTCCGATTCGTTCTGAAAGCACTTCCTGGGTACAATTGAACTCTTCTAGAAGCTGCTGATAAGCAGCGGCCTCTTCCAGTGGATTCAGTTGTGAGCGATGCAGGTTCTCGAGCAAGGCGTCGCGCAACAGATCGGTGTCATGCGTGTCGCGGATAATGGCCGGGATAGTCGCTAGGCCAGCCGCCTGTGTCGCGCGCCAACGGCGTTCACCCATGACCAGCTCATACGGAGCGTCATCTTTCTCGCGGGAAGGGCGGACCACGATAGGTTGAAGCAATCCAATTTCGCGGATCGAATGGATGAGTTCATCCATGTGCTCCTGATCGAAGTTGGTACGCGGCTGCTTGCGATTTGGGTGAATCAGCTGGACGTCGAGTTCAGCGAACTGTGCGCCAGGAACTTCGACAAGATCGGGAGAGTCTGATTTTACAGGTTGCGGCTCGGTCTTCTTAGGTGCTGGTTTCTCAGCTGATGCGTCTTCCTGAGGTGCAGAGGAATTCTTTCCCCCAAGAGTTGTATTCAAGCCAGGCATAGTTGCGCGAGCGCGCTTTGCCGGCTTTGCGGGAGTGGTTGGCGCCTTAGGTGCCGAGGACTTGCGTCCCGGTTCGAAGAACATATCGACAGGACGTGTAGCGCGCGACTTCGACGCTTCCGCGGCCGGATCTACAGGAGCTGTTTCACGTGAAACATTCTGGTTTTCCTCAGGAGCCGCCGTCGCCGGTGAGCTGGAAATAAGGGCACCCAGTCCCCTGCCCAATCCCCGCTTCTTATCTGCCATGTTCTTCGCACGCCCTTTCATCCGAAATTTCAGCCCGAGACTAGTCTACTGTTTTTTGGCTTTGAACCGGGGATGCGCACAGTGCGTCAGCCGTGGCTCTCACCGTACGAATCTCGCATCCGCATCAGATAGATCTGGAAAAACAAACGAAAATCTAAGGGGATGATCTTTTCCAGCGTGAAACGTATTCATAAGGTCTTACGCGCCTCGTTCAGCCATCTCTACGGCTGCTTCGGAGTACGACAATGCACCAGTCGAATTTGGATCATAAGTAATGACGGTCTGCTGGTAGCTCGGCGCTTCAGAGATTCGTACCGAACGAGGGATGACGGCCTTGAGCACCTGCTCTGGGAAGTGCTCACGGACTTCGTTGGCGACCTGCGCGGCCAAATTCGTGCGACCGTCGTACATGGTCAGCAGTATCGTCGAAACCGTCAGCTTGGAGTTCAAATGCTTCTGGATCATTTCAATGTTCTTCAGTAGCTGGCTCAGGCCCTCGAGCGCATAGTACTCGCACTGGATTGGGATGAGAACTTCACGAGCGGCAACGAAGGCGTTAACGGTCAGCAGGCCTAGGCTTGGCGGGCAGTCGATGAAGACGTAGTCCAAGCGAGGCAGCCCCTTGCGCTGGCGGGTACGCGCGTAGTCATCCAGGGCGCGCTGCAGGCGCTGTTCGCGGGCTACTAATGAAACCAACTCGATTTCAGCGCCTGCCAGGTGAATGGTTGCAGGAGCGACCTGCAGGGTTGGCAAGTCTGGGCATGTAGCTACTACGTCAGCCAATGGAAGATCATTGATTAACACGTCATAAATGCTGTCTACTTCAGCGTGGTGTTCAATGCCCAGCGCGGTAGAAGCGTTGCCCTGCGGGTCGATATCAATGACCAGGACGTTTAGCCCGCCCTTGGCTAGGGCGGCGGCAAGGTTGACCGTGGTCGTCGTCTTGCCTACGCCACCCTTCTGGTTGGAAATGGTGAAATAGCGGGTCTTCTCAGGCATTGGCACCTTGCGGGCCTCCAAAGCTTCGCGACGACGATGTTCACTAGCTATCTGAGTAGCCAAAGGCGAGGACGAGTCGTTGAAATCAAACGCGCTATCCGATGAATCCTTAGTCTTAGACAAAGGTAAAACTCCTCCTCGTGAATTGATGCACCTAATGCTCATGGCGTGCACCGATAATGTTTCACGTGAAACATTCAAAACAAGTCATGCAGATTGCGAAATGGCTTCATCCTCGAAAACTATGAGGATGAAAGCCATTTCGCTTCTATAACTATTTAACAGACTATCGCGTCAACCTTAGCCAACCTTGATGCGAACCACCGTGGTTGGCTCTGCAAGGATGCTTTCGCCCACAGTGAGCACTTCGGTTTCCCTGCCGCCAAGCTTGCGGATCGCCTTGGTAGCCTTAGCGATCTCTTCGACAGCGGAGCGGCCCTTGATGGCGATGAGCTCGCCCTGTCCGTGTAGCAATGGAATAGTCAGTCCAGCCAAGTTGGTCAGAGCAGATACGGCACGGGCCGTGACATAGCGTGCGTTGACGACGTCGACCATCTGCTCTGCACGGCCACGCATCACGGTGACGTTGTCCAGACCCAGATCATCGATAACCTCGGAGAGCCAGATGCAACGGCGCTCCAGAGGCTCAATAAGCGTCAATTTGAGGTCCGCGCGGGCAATTGCCAAGCAGAGCCCTGGAAGGCCAGCACCGGAGCCTACGTCGGCTACCTCGGCGTCCTTCTCCATGACCTCTTCGATCACGGCGCAGTTGAGCACGTGACGGGACCACAGACGGGGTACTTCCCGTGGGCCAAGAAGCCCGCGCTCAATGCCCGAGGTTGCCAGATGCTCCACATAGCGCTTGGCAAGATCCAGGCGGTCACCGAAGATCTTCTCGGCAGCCAGGGTCTCTTCTGCAGTAAGGCTGAGGTCCTCAGTCATGGTCGTTGGTCCTTAGGTCGATCAGCACGCTCTCGCGTGATGGTTCTTAGCTGTCCAGTACCGAAATAACGATATGGCGTCGGGTCGATTCACCCTCGGATTCCGAGTGCAGTCCTGCATCGGCGATCACGTCGTGCACGAGCTTGCGCTCGTAGGCGCTCATTGGATCCAAGTGGGTCTTCTCGCCGGTTTCGCGTACCGACGCAATAGCATCTTCAGCGATCTTGCGGAGCAGTTCTGCGCGCTCTGCGCGGTAGCCGGCAATATCCAGGATCAAGCGCGAACGCTCACCGGTAGCAGTGAGCACTGCCAGCCGGGTGAGTTCCTGGAGGGCATCGAGGACTTCTCCATCCTTGCCTACGAGGCTCTCCAACGAGGCGTCTGCGTCCTCAGCAAGGATCGAGATGTAGGTGCGGCCACCGCGGATCTCGATGTCGATATCGCCGTCCAGATCTGCAATGTCCAGAAGCTCTTCGAGGTAGTCGGCGGCGACGTCGCCCTCGTCCAGAACTTCCTGGTCGTCTTCGATCTGGTTTTCCAGTTCTGGTGCGTCGATGTTCTCAGTTGCAGTCATGGCTACTTCTTCTTTCGACGGTTCTTGCGCTGCGGCTGTTCACGCTGGCCCTTGGCCTGCTGCTCTGCCGCGGCGGCGGCAGCGGCATCAGCGTCTTCCTTCTTCACGCCTACTGGAGGCAGGCCCTTGGCGGCGCGGCGAGCGTTAAGTTCGCGCTCTGCTTCCGAACCAGGGGTCGGGTTGTTGCGGATAACCCAGAACTGCTGGCCCAGGGTCCACAGGTTCGAAGCGGTCCAGTAAATCAGCACACCGATTGGGAAGTTGATACCACCGATACCGAAGACCAGGGGCAGGATGTACAGCATCATCTTCTGCTGCTGCATGAACGGGCCCTCGAGGGCCTCCTTGCTCATGTTCTTGGTCATCAGCTGTCGCTGGGTGAAGAACTGCGATGCGGTCATTGCAAGGATCATGACCACCGCAACGATGATCACTGCCCAGTTGATGGCACCGGAATTGATGGTGCCCAAGAAGGTCTCGGACAGCGGAGCGCCCAGGATCGAGGAATTGTCGAAGCTGCGGATGTGCTCAGCGGACAGAGCGCCGATCGAACGTCCATCATCGCTGGCGCGGGAGGCTTCGTTCAGAACGCGGAACAGCGCGAAGAAGAACGGCATCTGCACGAGCAGGGGCAAGCAGGAAGACAGCGGGTTGGTCTTATGCTTCTTGAACAGCGCCTGCTGCTCCTGAACCATAGCCTGGCGCGACATCTGGTCGGTCTTGCCCTTGTACTTGGCCTGCAGCTTGCGCAGATCAGGCTGCAGTGCCTGCATCGCGCGCTGGGACTTGATCTGCTTGACGAACACTGGGATCAGCAAAGTACGGATCAGCAGCACGAGGAAGATGATCGACAAGGTCCAGGTAACACCCGAATCCCCGTTCATTCCAATCGCGGTGAACAGTTCGTGGAATGCCCACAGAACCCACGAGACTACGTACGTAAACGGAGTCAGTATCGTGTCTAGGAAGTTGTTCATCAGTGGTCGAGCTCCTTGCGGCCGCTTTCCGCGGCGTCTTCATCGTCGGGAATCACAGGATGATTCAGAACTATGATCCTCGGCAGTTTGCCTTCTGGCCAAATCCTCGGTCCCTCAGGAACGTGGTCGACGCCTCCGTGGGACCACGGATTGCATCGGAGAATCCGCCAAGTGGTCAATCCGGCGCCTTTGACAACGCCGTGCTGAGTCACTGCTTCGAGCCCATAGGCAGAACAGCTAGGAAAGTATCGGCATACATCGCCATATAGTGGCGAGATGAGTTTTCGGTAAGTCTTGAGCAGCCCGATAACGATGTTGCGTGGGATATCGATGATGAACCACAGCAAACCGGTACGCGGAGCTAAGTCCTTACGCATCAGCGCGCCTCAATCTTGCGCAAAACAGCGGAGAAGGCTGAATTGACCTGGGAGTTGAGTTCTTCCCAAGAGAGTTCGGCGGCGCCAGGAAGTGCACGGAAGACGAAATCGACGTCGCCGTCCACGCGCCGCAGCTCGTGGGCGATTTCCCGCATTCGTCGTTTGGTGAGATTCCTTTTAACGGCAATACCTACAGCCTTGGAAACAATGAATCCAAACCTGTCACCAAGGAACTCTTCGGTTTCTCGGTGCCGTGCATATAGCACGACGTTCCGGCGTCCGCTTCGGACGCCGGAACGTACAGTGGCTGTAAGGTCTTGCGCTAGGCGCAGTCGCTGATTCTTAGGCAACATCGGCTTCGGGTTGCTCTTTAGCTGAGCTCGTTGAAGTCATGCTGCCAAGAGCTGTTTCGCAAATTTATGCGGACAGCTCGGTGCGACCCTTGCCGCGACGTGCCGAAAGGATGGCACGACCTGCACGGGTACGCATACGAAGGCGGAAGCCATGCTTCTTCGAACGACGACGGTTGTTAGGCTGAAAAGTCCGCTTGCTCACGGTGACACTCCAAAACGTTTTAGATGATGCGTACTACCCGTTACTAGCTAGCTGGATAACAACAGGATGACGCTCGTGCTTTTTATAAAATGCGCTTTTTTCGCGGGCTCTTCCAAAAATGAGCAAGTCGCAAAAAGATGCGCATAGGACTGAATAACAATAGAAAACTATGCGCGCAAGGTCAAATTGGCGCACGAGTTCTGCCCATGCTCCCCGCTTCGAGAGTCGGCCTGTGAATAATCTACCCCAAACTTGTGGATTAAGGCTGTGCATAACGAAAGAAAATTCACAGTTTTCCGCAAAGCAGCTAGTCATCTCGCAGCGAAAAACGCTTGATTTCAAGCGAAAACCCGTTTTCCACAGTAATAACACCCGGTTTTTCCACGGAGCTGTGCATAACTGTGTGGATGATGGATAGAATCAATGCAGACGTGGTCCAGAAAACGACGTTTTAGAAGCCTGGAAACAGGATTCTTGTGACCAAGATTGCATTTAAACGGAAGCGGGGCGCCCTTAGTGAGCAGCGACGAAACCAATAGCATTGGTAGCTCTTGGCGCCAAGTCATCCGGAAGATCGAGGATGATGATCGCGTCAAGGCGCGTTACCGTGCCTTCGTATCGCTGGCTAAACCTCAGGGACTAATCGGTACGACGCTCTTAGTTGCGGTACCCAATGACCTCACCCGCGATATTCTGCAGACTCAGCTGCGCGAGCCGCTGGATGAAGCACTGCGAGAAGTCTTCCAGGACGAGATCCGTTGCGCCGTCAGCGTTGATCTCTCGCTCTCGGATGAGCTCGAAGAAGATGAGCCTGAAGCCAAAGCCGCCGCGCCGTCAGCTCCAGCAGTCGTTGAGACTCCTGGTCCGCGCCCCCAGCCAGCACCGCAGCCAACTCCCCCATCGAATTCGCAGGAGTTCGGCCGGCTGAACCCGAAGTACATTTTCGACACCTTCGTGATCGGCTCATCGAACCGCTTTGCCCACGCCGCAGCCGTTGCTGTTGCCGAAGCGCCGGCCAAGGCCTACAACCCGCTGTTCATCTATGGTGATTCAGGTCTGGGCAAGACTCACTTGCTGCATGCCATTGGCCACTACGCACGCCATCTCTACAAGGGCATCCGCGTGCGCTACGTGAACTCCGAAGAGTTCACCAATGATTTCATCAACTCGATCCGCGACGACGAGGGCGCAAGTTTCAAGCAGACTTACCGCAACGTCGACATTCTGCTCATTGACGACATTCAGTTCTTGGCCAACAAGGACGCTACCCAGGAAGAGTTCTTCCATACCTTCAATGCGCTGCACAACCACAACAAGCAGGTTGTCATCACCTCTGATCTGCCTCCCAAGCAGCTGCAGGGATTCGAAGACCGGATGCGTTCGCGCTTCGAGTGGGGCCTGCTGACCGATATTCAGCCACCAGAGCTGGAGACGCGTATTGCGATTTTGCGTAAGAAGGCCGACGCCGAAAATCTTTCAGCTCCAAGTGATGTCATGGAGTACATTGCTTCGCGTATTTCCACGAATATCCGGGAACTCGAAGGTGCTTTGATCCGTGTCACCGCTTTCGCGTCGCTGAATAACCAGCCCGTGGACCTTGCATTGGCCGAAACCGTGCTCAAGGACTTGATCAGCGAAGACGGGGCCCAGGAAATCACGCCGTCGACCATCATCAAGCAGACCGCAGAGTACTTCGGACTGAGTATTGATGAGCTGAACAGCAAGTCGCGAACTCGTACTTTGGTCACCGCGCGCCAGATCGCCATGTACTTGCTGCGTGAGCTTACCGACATGTCGCTGCCGAAGATTGGTGCAGAACTTGGCGGCCGCGACCACACCACCGTGATTCACGCGGATCGTAAGATCCGTGAGCTCATGGCCGAGCGTCGAGCGATCTTTAATCAGGTCACCGAGCTAACCAACCGGATTAAGCAGAGCCAGCGGGAGCACTAGCGGCGAGAAATCACAGGTGTGGATAAGACTGTGGATGATTTGGTGACGACCTGCGGATAAGTGCGCAAACCATGTGGACGTTAAAAATCATGGAACTGAGTATCAACAGGATGATGGAACTGAGTCTCATGTTCAACCACAGATTGTTCACATGCACAATCGTGGGCGGGTCTGGGGTTACAGGCCTTATCCACAGTATCCACAAGGGTTATTAACACTTCTCCTTTAAACCCTTAATCATCCAAATAACGAGTCCACTCCACACCCTCGAGCCAAATCCTGTGCAGAACAATTTTTTGTTGCATCGTCCACACTTCGTTCATTGAGCAGACGTTGCGCTATCAGGGCGTGGCAAGATTAGATGGATAAAACGTGCAATTACCTGCTCTATGCTTAAGAACTTGGCGAGGGAACAACCTTCTTGGCCTGACTTAAGACTTATGGGTTCCGAAAGGCGGATTTTTCGTGAAGTTCAGCGTTGAAAAGGATGTATTGGCAGACGCCGTATCCTGGACTGCCCGGTCCCTGGCACAGCGACCACCATCACCTGTTTTGGCTGGCATTCTCATCACCACCCATGAAGGCCTGGTTCGGCTCGAGGGATTCGACTATGAGATTTCCTCGCATATTGAGATTCCCGCGGACATTTCTGAGCAGGGTTCGATCTTGGTTTCCGGCAAGCTCTTGGCTGAGATCACCCGATCGCTGCCTAACTCGACGGTCACCTTGGAGACCGAAGGCTCGAAGATCTCGCTGACCTGTGGCCGTTCACGATTCCACCTGGCCACCATGCCAGTTGATGAATACCCAACCCTGCCTGAACTTCCAGCTATCGCCGGCACTATCGATGGCCAAGCATTCTCCGAAGCTGTATCGCAGGTTATCGTTGCGGCGTCCAAGGACGACACCTTGCCAGTTCTCACCGGCATCAAGGTTGAAATTGAAAATGACCTGATCACATTCTTGGCCACGGACCGCTACCGTCTGGCTCTGCGTGAACTCAATTGGACTCCGAACCAGGCAGAAATCTCGACCTCCTTCCTGATCAAAGCCAAGACCCTCAACGAAGTTGCCAAGACTCTCTCGAGCTCTGGCGAGCTGAAGCTTGCAATGAGCGAGAACGGAGAAATGGTTGGCTTCGAAAGCTCCAACCGCCGGACCACTTCGCTGCTGATCAATGGCGAATACCCGAAGATCCGCTCGCTGTTCCCAAGCGACACCCCAATCCATGCCACCGTTCGCACCAGCGAGCTGATGGAAGCTGTTCGTCGTGTATCGGTGGTTGCCGAACGCAATACCCCAGTTCGCATGGCTTTTACCGATGGCCAGCTGACCTTGGATGCTGGCACCGGCGAAGACGCGCAGGCTGAAGAAGCTATTGTTGCGTCTCTTCGCGGCGAAGACATCGTCGTTGCCTTCAACCCGACCTTCTTGTCCGAAGGCCTGAACTCCTTCAATACCGATTTCGTGCGCTTCTCCTTCACCAGTGCGCCCAAGCCGGCCATGCTGACCGGCCAGAAGAAGCTGGATGAGGATGACCAGGACCAGTATCGCTACCTCGTGATGCCGGTTCGGTTGCCCAACTCGAACTAAGCCAATTTCGTGGTGGATGGCTAAAGCCATCCACCACCTTCTTTCTGTCAGGACCTCGGTGTATATCTCGCAGCTTTCACTCACGGGCTTCCGCTCGTATGCGCAGGCCGACGTGCACCTGGCCCCTGGGATCAACGTTCTGATCGGCCCCAACGGCGTCGGCAAAACCAATATCGTTGAGTCCGTTGGCTATTTGGCCAATCTCTCTTCGCATCGCGTGAGCAATGACGCCCCTTTGCTGCATTTCGGTTCTGAGCGCGCGCTGATCCGCGGCACCGTGCATCGCGGCCCGCAAACCACAGTGATCGAGGTCGAAATCACCAGTGGCAAGATCAATCGTGCCCGCATCAACCGGGCCAACCCGGTTCGCGCTCGGGAGATCCTGGGCATGGTGCGCACCGTGCTCTTCGCCCCGGAGGACATGGCGCTGATCAAGGGCGACCCGTCCAACCGCCGCAAGTTCTTGGACGAGCTCCTGGTAGCCCTGCGCCCGGTAGAAGCCGGCACCAAGAACGACTACGACCGCATCGTGAAGCAACGCAATGCCCTGCTCAAATCCATCCGCGGCAAGTCCAAGCTGAGCACCTCGCAGGAAAACACCCTCAAGGCCTGGGATCTGCAGTTGGCCTTGACGGGCGCTCGATTGATCCGCGGACGCCTTGACGTCCTGGCCTTGATTCGCCCGTACATGCAGGCCGCCTACGCGGATTTGGCCGATGGCGCGAAGGAAGCGCGCGCCGTCTACCGGTCCTCGCTCGAGGGCGAACTCGATGAATACAGCCTTCCGGCAGAGGACCTTGAATCCTTGGACCAAGAAGAAATCCAGGAACTGCTGCTGAACGCCATTGAAGTTAATCGCAGTCGGGAAGTCGACCGCGGAATTTCGCTCTTTGGACCGCACCGGGACGATCTGACCCTGATCCTGGGACCGACCCCTGCCAAGGGCTATGCCTCGCACGGGGAAACCTGGTCCTTTGCCCTGGCCCTGCGCCTTGCCGCCTACCGTGTTTTCGGCGATGACGATCCGCGCCCAGGTTCCGGACCCATCCTGATCCTTGATGATGTCTTTGCCGAACTGGACACCACCCGTCGTGATCGTTTGGCGCATATCGTTGCCGGAGCCGAGCAGGTTCTGGTGACCGCCGCCGTTGTCGAAGATGTTCCAGAAGCACTGAAGGGACATTTCTTCCAGGTCTCCCCTGGCCAGGTTGTCGATGCATGAGCCATCAGAACGGGATGAACACCGCTTCGATCCAGAGATCGATGCGGCCAAAGCACTGCTCAACCGCATGCGGAAGCTCGCCGAAGAACGTGGCGAGAAGCGCATAGATGCGGCGCGCATAGACAAAGTGCGCAAGCGAAAAGCCGCCCGCCGCGGATTCGCCGCTGAAAAGCCGGAATCCGCCGAGGGGGCGATCCGCGATCCGCGCGCCATCGGCGAAGTAGTCTCCCGCTTGTCCAAGTCCCGCGGCTGGAACACCCAGGTCGCGGTCGGATCGGTACTCGGCCGCTGGCCCGACATCATTGGCGTGGAGAACGCGAAGCACTGCAAGCCGGAATCCTTTGAAGACACGGTGGTGGTGATGCGCTGCGATACAACAGCGAGAGCTGCGCAAATGCGCCTGCTCAGCCACGATATTCTGAAGAAATTCGATGCCGAGTTGGGTCCCGGGATCGTCACCGTGATCAAGGTGCTCGGGCCTAATGCTCCCTCCTGGCGCCATGGCATGCGTTCGGTGGCCGGCCGGGGTCCACGCGACACATACGGGTAGAAATTGCTGGCACGGCATATGGCGCACTCACGGACCCGGAGGGTGGATCCCCCCACACTTGATCGCCCCAACTGCCTCAGAACGTCAATTAGCAGCTTTTGGTGGGCGATTTAGGCCTCAAAGTCACCGTTTATTTTGGTCTACGCGGTAGAATTAGAGGTAGTGAAATGACTCCGCTGCGGGCTTGCCCGGGGCGGTGTCCCTCCAGACCATGATTGCCTGACGCGCTGAATCCATCGCAGCGGGCAATCGCGCGCCAAATCCGAGGAGTTCGTAGCACCCGTGTCTACCGAAAATGCTTCACCGCAGGAACCGGCTGAAAGCCAAGCCCCCGCGGAATCGATGACTTCCAAAGTCGAACACACTTACGGCGCCCAGGATATTACCGTCCTCGAAGGACTCGAAGCGGTACGCAAACGCCCGGGCATGTACATCGGTTCCACCGGCCCTCGAGGCCTGCACCACTTGGTCTACGAAGTCGTCGACAACTCCGTCGATGAGGCGCTGGCTGGCTACTGCGACACCATCAACGTCACGCTGCAGGCCGATGGCGGCGTGCGCTGTGAAGATAACGGCCGCGGCATCCCAGTAGACATCCACCCAACCGAGGGCAAGCCAACCGTAGAGGTTGTCATGACCATCCTGCACGCAGGCGGCAAGTTCGGCGGCGGCGGCTACGCGGTCTCCGGCGGCCTGCACGGTGTGGGCATCTCCGTGGTGAACGCCCTGTCCGAGAAGGTCGACACCATCGTGCGCCGCCAGGGCCATGCGTGGCGCATCGGCTTCGGCAACGGCGGCCACACCGTCCAGGAGCTGACCAAGGGCGAAGAAACCGAGCTGACCGGCACCAGCCAGACCTTCTACCCGGATCCGGAAATCTTCGAGACCACCGAATTCGATTTCGAGACGCTTCGCGCCCGTTTCCAGCAGATGGCCTTCCTGAACAAGGGCCTGCGCATCACCCTCACCGATGAGCGAGTGCAGGACAACGAAGAGCCCGAGGCCGAGGTCGAGGAGGAAATCGAGAACCAGGTAGTCAAGCCGCGCACGGTGGACTACCTGTACAAGGACGGCCTGCTGGACTACGTCAAGCACCTGAACGCCGCCAAGAAGATCGAACTGGTCCACGACGAGGTCATCGCCTTCGAATCCGAAGATGCTACCCGCGGCATCAGCCTGGAAATCGCGATGCAGTGGACCAGCGCCTACGCCGAATCCGTGCACACCTACGCGAACACCATCAACACCCATGAAGGCGGCACCCACGAAGAGGGCTTCCGCGCGGCCCTGACCGGCCTGCTCAACCGCTACGCACGCGATAACAAGATCCTGCGCGAAAAGGACGACAACCTCACCGGCGAGGACGCCCGCGAAGGGTTGACCGCCGTGATTTCGGTCAAGCTCTCCGAGCCCCAGTTCGAGGGCCAGACCAAGACCAAGCTGGGCAACTCGATGGCCCGAGGCTTCGTCCAGGGCGTGGTCAACGAGGAACTGGGCGACTGGTTCGAGCGCAACCCGAACGTGGCCCGCGACATCATCCGCAAGGCCCAACTGGCTTCGCAGGCCCGCATGGCCGCCCGCAAGGCCCGCGACAACGCCCGCCGCAAGTCGCCGATGGAATCCTTCGGCATGCCGGGCAAGCTCTCGGACTGCTCCTCGAAGAACCCTGCCGAGTGCGAAGTGTTCATCGTGGAGGGCGACTCCGCAGGCGGCTCCGCCAAGCGCGGACGCGACCCGCACACCCAGGCCATCCTGCCGCTGCGCGGCAAGATCCTGAACGTGGAACGTGCCCGCCTGGACCGCGCGCTGGGCAATGCCGAAGTGCAGGCGATGATCACCGCCTTCGGCACCGGCATCGGCGAAGAGTTCGACATGGCCAAGCTGCGCTACCACAAGATCGTGCTGATGGCCGATGCCGACGTGGACGGCCAGCACATCACCACGCTGCTGCTGACCTTGATCTTCCGCTTCATGCGCCCGCTGATCGAGCACGGCTACGTCTACCTGGCAGCCCCGCCGCTGTACCGCATCAAGTGGTCCAATGCGCCGCATGACTACGTGTTCACCGACAAGGAACGCGACCAGGAGCTGCTTGCCGGCCAGGCCGCCAACAAGCGCCTGCCCAAGGACAACGGCATCCAGCGCTACAAGGGCCTGGGCGAGATGGACTACTCGGAACTGTGGGACACCACCATGGATCCGGAGCACCGTACGCTGCGCCAGGTCACCATGGATGACGCGGCCGCCGCGGACGAGGTGTTCTCCGTGCTGATGGGCGAGGACGTCGAGTCCCGCCGTAACTTCATCCAGCAGAACGCCAAGGACGTGCGCTTCCTGGATATCTAGCCGGCCGCCGCCACCACAGATATCCACCGAAGACTTTTTTGACTTGTAAGGGAAGAAATTGAGCGACGAGCAAACCCCTGAGAACGCACCAATGGACGGCGAGATCATCGAGCCGGTCCCAGAAGGCGGTCGCATCGACCAGATCGACCTGCAGACCGAAATGCAGCGTTCGTACCTCGACTACGCCATGGCCGTTATTGTCGGCCGCGCGCTGCCGGATGTGCGCGATGGCCTGAAGCCGGTGCACCGCCGCGTGCTGTACGCAATGTACGACGGCGGCTACCGCCCTGAGCGCTCGTACAACAAGTGCGCCCGCGTGGTCGGCGAAGTCATGGGCCAGTACCACCCGCACGGCGACACCGCGATCTACGATGCGCTGGTCCGCCTGATCCAGGACTGGGTCATGCGCTACCCGCTGGCCCTGGGCCAGGGCAACTTCGGCTCCCCGGGCAACGACGGCGCCGCCGCCCAGCGTTACACCGAAACCAAGATGGCCCCGCTGGCCATGGAAATGGTCCGCGACATCAACGAGAACACCGTTGATTTCCAGGACAACTACGACGGCAAGAACCAGGAACCAACGGTTCTTCCGGCGCGTTTCCCCAACCTTTTGGTCAACGGCTCCTCCGGCATCGCCGTGGGCATGGCCACCAACATCCCGCCGCACAACCTGCGCGAAGTCGCCGAGGGCGTGCAGTGGTACTTGAAGAACCCGGAAGTTTCGCGCGAGGAGCTGCTCGCCGAGCTGATGCTGCGCGTGAAGGGCCCGGACTTCCCATCCGGCGCCATGATCCTGGGCACCAAGGGCATCGCCGATGCCTACCGCACCGGCCGCGGCTCGATCACCATGCGCGCAGTGGTCAACGTGGAGGAAATCCAGGGACGCACCTGCCTGGTGGTCACCGAACTGCCGTACATGGCCAACCCGGATAACCTCGCGGTGAAGATCGCCGAACTGGTCCGCGACGGCAAGATCGCCGGCATCGCCGACATGCGCGACGAGACCTCGGGCCGCACCGGCCAGCGCCTGGTCATCGTGCTCAAGCGCGATGCCGTGGCCAAGGTAGTGCTGAACAACCTGTACAAGCACACCGAGCTGCAGTCCAACTTCTCGGCCAACATGCTCGCGATCGTCGACGGGGTGCCGCGCACCCTGCCGCTGGATGGATTCATCCGCCACTGGGTCACCCACCAGATCGAAGTGATCGTCCGCCGTACTGAATACCGCCTGAAGAAGGCCGAGGAAGAAGCCCACATCCTGCGCGGCCTGCTCAAGGCCCTGGATGCCCTGGACGAGGTCATCGCCCTGATTCGCCGCTCGGCTACCACCGAGGCGGCGCGCGACGGGCTGATGGAGCTGCTGGACATCGACGAGGCGCAGTCCCGCGCCATCCTCGACATGCAGCTGCGCCGCCTGGCCGCCCTCGAGCGCCAGAAGATCCAGGATCGCCATGCCGAGCTCGAGCGCATGATCGCCGAATTCCAGGCGATCATCGCCGATCCGGCACGCCAGCGCCAGATCGTCTCCGAAGAACTGCAGGAAATCGTCGACAAGCACGGGGACGAGCGCCGTACCAAGGTGCTGATGGGCTACGACGGCGACATGAGCGTCGAAGACCTGATTCCCGAAGAGGAAATGGTCGTCACCATCACCCGCGGCGGCTACGTCAAGCGCACCCGCATCGACAACTACCGTTCGCAGGCACGTGGCGGCAAGGGCATCAAGGGCGCGAACCTGCGCGGGGACGACGTGGTGGAGCAATTCTTCGTCACCTCGACCCACAACTGGCTGCTGTTCTTCACCAACCACGGCCGGGTTTACCGCACCAAGTGCTACGAGCTGGCCGAGGCCGGCCGCGATGCCAAGGGCCAGCACGTAGCCAACGTGATGGCCTTCCAGCCGGACGAGCACATTGCCCAGGTGCTGGACCTGCGCACCTACCAGGATGCGGCCTACCTGATGCTGGCTACCCGCAACGGCTTGGTCAAGAAGACCCGCCTGGAGGATTACGACACCAACCGCACCGCCGGCGTGATCGCGATCAACCTGCGCGAGGACGATGAACTGGTCTCCGCGCAGCTGGTCAGCGAATCCGATGACGTGATGCTCGTCTCACGCAAGGGCCAGTCGGTCCGCTTCACCGCCACCGATACCGCGCTGCGCCCCATGGGCCGTGCAACCTCGGGCGTGACCGGTATGAAGTTCCGCGAAGACGATGAACTGCTGGCAGCCGATGTGGTCCGCGAAGGCTCCTATGTCTTCACCGTGACCAACGAGGGCTACGCCAAGCGCACCACCGTCGAGGAATACCGTGTGCAATCCCGCGGTGGTTTGGGCATTAAGGTGGCCAAGCTCAACGAGGAACGCGGTGAGCTGGTTGGCGCGCTGATCGTCGACGAGACCGATGAGGTCTTGGTGGTGATGGGCTCGGGCAAGGTGGTCCGCTCGGCCGTTTCGCAGGTTCCTTCCAAGGGCCGCGACACGATGGGCGTCATCTTCGCCAAGCCGGACAAGAAGGACCGGATCCTTGCGGTTGCCAAGAACTCTGAGACTGAGCTCGAAGAGAACTTGGAGGAAGATGCCGTAACGTTGGACGCAGAAAACACGATCGATGAGTCATCGGCTGTGCCAGAAAACGAATCCGGCGCGGAAAATGATGACAACACTAACGGAGGTAACGCATGAGCACGCCCTCGACGCCACGCCCCAGCGGCGGTGCCCCGAAGAGCGCAGCGCCGCGACCTACCCAGGTAAAGCGTCCAGCTCCGACCGGTACTGGCGCCCGTCCGGCTAGCGCCGGCGCACGACCAGCAGCAGGCCAGGCACGTCCAGCGGGCCAGCGCCCGACAGGAGCGCCGCAGCGCCCAACCAGCCAGCAGCGTCCGGCCAATGGCCAGGATCGCCTGGTTCGTCCAGCGCCCAAGGCAAAGGTCCGCAAGGCCCGCCTGCTGGTTTCCAAGGTGGAGCCTTTCTCGGTTCTGAAGCTGGCCTTCCTGCTCTCGGTAGCTTTCGGTGTGATCACCGTGGTTGCCGCCGTGGGCATCTGGGCTGTCTTGGATCTGACCGGAACCTTTGATGCGTTCAACCAGCTGATGCGCGAGGCCATTGGCGCCGACGGCAACTTCGACCTGCGCGACACCATGTCGCTAGGCCAGGTGGCTTCCTACGCGACGATCATCGCAGTGGTGAACGTAGTGGTAATTTCCGTGGTCTCCATGCTTGGCGCGGTGCTGTACAACATTGCTGCTTCACTGGTCGGCGGAGCCGGAGTGACCCTCACCGACGACTAGGAACACCCCAAGTCGAGCCCGGGATTCATGCTGTGATGCATGACACCCGGGCTCGATTTGTATCTTTGGGAGAACACCGGTAAAGTTTTATTTCGTTCCGAAGGGAACAAAAACAAAAGCAAGGGCGTATAGCTCAGGCGGTTAGAGCGCTTCGCTGATAACGAAGAGGTCCCAAGTTCAAGTCTTGGTACGCCCACGGAAACCTTGCTGGAGAGAAAGAGGGAGTAATGAAAAAGTTCCTGGTTCTCGCATCGATCGCGGCTGCTGCAGTAGTCTTGGTCAAGAAAGCGAAGGCTTCGTCGGAAACGAAGGAAACCTGGCATCAGGTAGCCGATAAAGTTTCCTAAAGCTTTTGGGGCCTTAGCTCAGTTGGTAGAGCGTCTGCTTTGCAAGCAGAATGTCAGGAGTTCGATTCTCCTAGGCTCCACAAAAGAAAGTGGCGGAAAGTGAAAACTTTCCGCTAATTCTTTTTGATTGATTCGGATGAATTGATCTTGGAGTGGAAACTTCAAAATTGAATACGGGGCCTTAGCTCAGTTGGTAGAGCGTCTGCTTTGCAAGCAGAATGTCAGGAGTTCGATTCTCCTAGGCTCCACATTTGCCAAAAGGCGGAAAGTGAAAACTTTCCGCCTTTTGCGTATCCAGAAGAAAATTCTATTTCGCTAGTGCCGGATCCGGGCCATCCGGACATGCTCATAGTGTCCAATAAGCTGCTCGCCAATGCTGTGCCAGGACCGATCCTGGACACTGCTAAGCGCAGCGCTGGCAAAAGCCAGCCGTTTCGCATCGTCATAGGCCAAGTCGCTGACCCGACTGCGCAGCTCACTAAGGTTTCCTGGCTGATAGAGCCAGCCCGTGCGCGAGGAATCCACCAGATCCAGCGGTCCCCCACGGCCTACGGCCACGACAGGCACACCACAGGCCATGGCTTCCTGAATGGTCTGGCAAAAGGTCTCTGAGGCGCCAGGATGCACAAAGATGTCCAGCGAAGCCATGACCTCGGCCAAGCGTTCCCCGGAAAGGAAACCGGTGAAGTGGGCGTTGGGCAAAAGGCTGCGCAGTTCGTCCTCGAGTGGGCCGGAACCGACGATCACCAGCCGAGTATTCTCAAGACTCGCCAGGGCCTGCAGGTCCGCGACCTGCTTCTCTGCTGCCAGCCGGCCGACGTAGCCAATGACTACCTCGTCATTCGGGGCAACCGCCTGCCTGAACTGCTCGCTTCGCCGTCTTGGCGTGAACTGCGCTGTATCTACTCCCCTGCCTGAAATGGCAAGCCGCGGAACGCCCAGAGATTCGAGCTGGTGGTAGGAAAACGTGCTTGGAACCAGAGTGAGGTCCGCACCCGTGTGGATCGCTCTGACGTGCTCCCAGAGCCTCTGCGTCAGCCACGGCATTTTGTAGCGTGCCGCGTAGCTGGGAACCTCGGTCTGATACAGCGCCACGGTGGGCAATTCGAGTTCCTGTGCAGCGCGCAGAGCCTGCCATCCAAGGATGAACGGGCTAGCCAGATGAACTACGTCGACGCGCTCTCGAGCCAGCATCTTGCGCAGGCGCGCCACACTGGTGGTAGCGACCCGAACCTCGGGATAGCTTGCCAAAGGCATCGACGGAACTGTGAGGATCTTGAAGCCCTGATAGAGCTTTGGCACGCCATGGCCCGACAGCTCCCCTGCCAGCGAGCCTGCAGGGGTAATGACCACGGCCTCCTGGCCAGTCTGCCTGAGGTGATCCAGCGTCTTGAGGATTGAGTTGGTGACCCCATTGAAATGGGGAAGGAACGATTCAGCGACGATTGCTACCTTCACATCTTCAGCATGCTTTTCGTCAATTACACGCAAGTGAATATGACAAGGGTAGTGGATTAACTTCAGCTGTCTCGTTGTGGCCGCAACTCTTTAGTGGCAAAATACCTAGGTGCCCTATGAACAGTCCAGCCCTTCCGCCGTGGCGGTAAATGCCAATAAGAACGAAAAAGACTCCCGCATCGCGGTGTTGCTATTCCCTGTGCTGATTTTGCTGGGCGGACTGTGCGGAATGCTCGTTCCCCAAGCGTTCGTGGGGTTTTCCGGATGGATAAATCCCCTGCTGATGGTGATCATGTTCTGCATGGGGCTGACGCTGACCTTGCCAGACTTCGCCCTGGTGTTCAAGAACCCGTTGCCGGTGCTCGGCGGTGTCGCAGCGCAGTTCATCGTGATGCCATCCATGGGCTGGCTGGTCGCCACGCTGCTGCAGCTTGAACCTGCCTTGGCCGCCGGCCTGATCCTGGTTGGCTGCGCACCAGGTGGCACGGCATCGAATGTGGTTTCCTACCTGGCTCGAGGCAATGTCGCCTTGTCCGTTGCCATGACGTCCGTGTCGACCTTGCTCGCACCGCTGCTGACCCCGGCGCTGGCCTTGTGGCTGGCTGGCCAGTACATGCCGGTCGATGCTGGATCCATGGCCGTCAGCGTCATCAAGATCGTACTGATCCCTGTGGTCCTAGGCATCGTCCTGCGCATGCTGTTCAACCGGTTCGTGGCGAAGATCGGTGGTGTGCTGCCATGGCTGTCGGTGCTAGCCATCACCTTCGTGGTGACGGTCATCGTCGCGGGCAGTGCACAGACGATTTTGACTGCTGGCCTGCTGGTCCTGGTTGCGGTCATTTTGCATAATGCCCTGGGCCTGGCTTTGGGGTATGCCATGGGTGTCCTGTTGCGCGTTCCCGAAGCTTCCCGGCGCACAATCGCCATCGAAGTCGGCATGCAGAATTCAGGCCTCGCCGGTGGGCTAGCGAAGCAATACTTCTCGCCTGAAGCCGCTCTGCCAGGTGCCGTATTCTCTGTTTGGCATAACTTGTCCGGCGCATTGATCGCAGCTTATTGGCGGAGAAAAGACGCTAAATAGCTCGAGAGTGCGGGCACGGATAAAAGTATTCCATCATAAGAATATCTTGATCTGTCCAAGTATTCGCCGGATCCGGCACGTTCCGAGTTCGAATGAAGCCCATGCGCTGGGAAACTGTAATCTTGGTTGGTGACCATCTTGCTTGCCTTGGTCGGAATTCTCGGGATTTCGGCATCCGGCCCCATTATTGCCGCCTTCCCTGGTGTCCCGGTTCTCTCCATGGCCTTTTGGCGCAATGGAGCTGCGGCGGCCGCGCTCAGCGCACCGGCACTGCGAAAGAACTCCAAAGCTTATCTGCAGATGACCGGGCGAGAATGGTTCTTCACCGGGGTAGCAGGTGTAGCTCTCGCACTGCATTTCGTGTGCTTCATGTATTCGATGCGACTAACCAGCGTGGCTGCTGGAACGGCACTGGTGTGCATTCAAGGTGTCTGGATCGCGATTTACCAGGTTCTTCGCGGAACCAAATATCGAACGCAGGTTTTCCTTGGCATGGGCATTGCGCTGCTTGGTGCAATCATCATCACGGGATTCGACATGGGGCTGGGACGTGATGCCATCATTGGCGACCTCTTGGCACTAGCCGGTGGCGTCTTGGCCGCTGTGTACACGCTGGCCGGATCCGTGGCTCGCAGGACCTTGGGAACTACAACGTATGCCTCGAGCTGCTATGCCATTACCGCCGCAGTGCTGCTAATCCTGTGTTTCCTGACTGGAACGCCGATTTGGGGTTTCGACGCCCGAGGATGGATGGCGATCATTCTGCTGACGCTTTGCGCGCAGATCTTTGGCCATACCGCCATGAATCATTTGCTCAGCGTGCTCGGTCCGCTCACGGTCTCGACGCTGATTCTGCTCGAGATTCCTGGCGCGGCAATCCTGGCGGCAATGTTCTTGGGGCAGGTAGTTCCTATCGCTACCTATGCCGGGTTGGCCGTGATACTTGTTGGGCTTGCCCTCGTGATTCGAGGGCAAGCCCAACCAAAAGCAGCCTAGACGGCTTTATTTGTCATCTTCGAGGATTTCGCGGATTTCTTCCACGCTGGCTTCACGCGATTCAACAGGCTCGTGCGGTTGTGCAGGAAGTGGTTCGTTTTCCCATGGATCCTCAATTGGTTTCGAGGCCTTCCACACAGCTACCAGCACTGCGACAAGTCCCGCAATCAAGCCAACGGCTAGTACTTTTCCTGCTTTGCTCTTCTTGCTCATGCATTGCTCCCGATCCGAAAAAATTCACGCTAACCGACAGTTCAAGACTAGGCAGTTCTATGCCCAGTGGCCAGCAGTATCGGACATGCAACCTAAGAATGGTCCAAATTTTCTCTCAACGCGTACGTCAGTATTTAGCGGGTCGAGCATAGATCATGGAAGAATGAAGGCATGACCGCAAACGCAACTCATAAAGCCACGATTCACACTACTTTGGGCGATATCGTTGTCGATCTCTTCGGCAACCACGCACCAAAGACCGTAAAGAACTTCGTTGGCCTCTCGACCGGTGAGCAGGAGTGGGTACACCCAGAATCCGGTGACAAGAAGACCAACACCCCGCTGTACAGCGGAACCATCTTCCACCGCATCATTTCTGATTTCATGATTCAGGGTGGCGACCCACTGGGCCAGGGCTTCGGCGGCCCAGGCTACCAGTTCGATGATGAGATCCACCCAGAACTGAACTTCAACGAGCCTTACAAGCTGGCCATGGCCAACGCGGGCATCCGCATGGGCCGTGGAACCAACGGTTCGCAGTTCTTCATCACCACCGTTCCTACCACCTGGCTGCAGGGCAAGCACACCATCTTCGGTGAAGTCCTTGACGCTGACTCGCGCAAGATCGTTGACGCGCTGAACGCCGTTGCTACCGATGGCCGTGACAAGCCACTGGAAGACGTCGTTATCAACTCGGTCGACATCGAGACCCTGTAACAACACAGGCGCACCAACCCGAGGCTCTGACGATTCCCTAGCGGCATTGTCGGGGCCTCGAGTATTTAATCCTTCTCCCCCAACTCAAGGCAGGTACTGATGTCCTTTGGACAGGTTTTCCCAGAGGGCCAAGCAACTCCGACGTGCTATCGACACTCGCAGACGGTGTCCTATGTTTCATGCCACCGGTGCGGACGTCCGGTCTGCCCGCAGTGCCAGGTCTCTGCGCCTGTAGGTGTGCAATGCGTAGACTGCGTCGCGCAAGCCAATAAGAACCTGCCGCGGCAGAAGACCCAATTCGGTGGCCGGGCTCGATCCGGTGCTCCTGTTATCACCTACACTTTCATCGGCCTGAACGTGCTGGTGTATCTGCTGCAGTGGATCATCCCTGGATTCACCAATCAGCTTGTACTTGCGCCGGCTCTGGCCGCCTATGAGCCATGGCGCCTGATCACCAGCGCCTTTGCCCACTCCACGAGCTCCTTCTTGCACCTTGCCATGAACATGTACGGCGTCTACATCTTCGGCACCATGCTCGAACCAAGGATGGGACGGCTGCGCTTCACCTGGCTATACCTGCTCAGCGCTTTTGGCGGTTCACTAGGCGTTCTCCTGCTGAGCAACCCGATCAGCGCCACGCTCGGCGCTTCGGGCGCACTGGCAGGCTTGTTCCTCGCAACTTTCGTAGTGTTCCGTTCCAACAAGCAGGCACTTCGCTCCATGGGAATCATCCTGGCGCTGAATGTCGTTCTCGGCTTCGTTATTCCCAGTATTTCGTGGCAGGGGCATCTGGGCGGAGCGATATTGGGTATCCTCGCAGCCTGCTGCATTGTGCTGATCCCGCGAAGTAATCCACAGCGTGCGCGTAACCAGATACTTTTACTCACGGCCTTGTCGATTGCGTTGCTGGCAGCCCTTTACCTCTCCACGGAAGCAGTGAAGTGGCCCTTGGGATAGTTCGAAAAGAAGCAATGCAGTTATCCACACTGCTTATCCACACTGTTAATAACTTACAAGCGTGTAACTCTCGAGGCCTAGTGGTTATTAACAGCCCCAAGACCCCGTGATATCAGGGATATTCGCCTTGGAGTACCCAATACTCACAACCTCGTCCCCAGTTGTGGATAACTTTTTAACAACCCCTGTAGATAGTGCATATACGAATCCACCGACTGTTAATAACTTCGGGTTCGAAAGTTTAAACGAATCATGAGAATCACGGTTCAATAAGCGGAATCACGCCTTATCCACAGCCGGAATCCACAGTGTTAATAACTTACAAGCATGTCATTTCAGTTTCCAATATCCACGTTGACCTGTACTTTATCCGAAAAATCGTGAACTCTACCCAAGTTCTCCCCAGCTGTGGATAACTTTGTGAACAACTGTTTATAAAAGTTGTTCACAGTCACTGTGGATAAGCGTGTTTGCCTGTGGATTACTTGGTGAGAACTGGCAGGATCAGCATGCTGGCAAAGATGAGCATGACGATTCCGATAAGTACATCAAGTACCTGCCACGCCTTGGGGTTGGCAAAGAGCGGGGCAAGGAAACGTGCGGCGTAGGCAAGTGCGAAGAACCAAGTGAAGCTGGCAATGATCGCACCAGTGGCGAAATAGGGTGGGCCTGCGGCTTGGGAAGTAGCAATTGAACCAAGAAGCAGTACCGTGTCGATATAGACATGTGGATTCAGCCAGGTGAGGGCCAACGTCGTTCCGATGATCGAGACGGCTGTTGTTGCACCGGGGAGCCCTGAGACTTTCAGCGCCTCGGGCTTCAGTGCTCGGCGGAAAGCGAAAATCGCGTAGCTTGCCAGGAAGATGAAACCGCCTATTCGCGCAATCACCAATATCCAGGGCGCTCGGTCGACAAGCGCTCCCATGCCGCTGGCTCCGGCGGCAATCAGGATCGCATCTGATAATGAGCACACCAAAGCGGTGATGAAAACATGCTCTTTCCTGATTCCCTGGCGCAGCACAAACGCATTTTGCGCACCGATGGCGACGATGAGGGACAGGCCAGTGGTAAAGCCGAAGAACAAGGATCCAGAGAGCATGTAGAAACTGTAAGAGATTAGCTGATCTGCGTCGAACTTAAGTTTCTGATTCTAGATTAGAGTTCCTAATGTGAACATGGATGTGGAACACCTCGAAACCCTGCTTGCGGTAGTTGATGCGGGAAGCTTCGATGATGCCTCGATTGATCTGGGAGTGACCGCTTCGGCCGTCAGCCAGCGCATCAAGGCCTTGGAGAACCGCCTGGGCGCAGTCCTGCTCGTCCGCAGTCGCCCGGTTAGGCCTACCGAGCATGGACTGAAAGTTCTGCGCTATGCGCGACAGATGACGCTGCTCAGTGCAGAGTTCTCCAAAGAGATAGCCTCCGAAAATCCGATCCCGATCGCCATTGGAGTCAACGCGGATTCGCTCTCCACTTGGTTCGGTCCGGTATTCTACGAGCTCGCGAAGTTCGAAGACCTCTCCTGTGAAATAGTGCGTACCGATGAAAACAGGGGACTGGAGCTACTTCGAACCGGTCGCGTCAGCGCCGTGGTCACCAATGCGGAGGAGAATATCCAGGGTTGCATCAGTGACAAACTGGGTGCACTGCGCTATCGCGCAGCCGCGCAAGCTTCGGTGGTCCAACGCCATGTACCTACTGGGGCCGTGGAAGAGCTCATTCGCACTCCGATGGTGGTCTTCGATCGTGAGGATCCCTTGCAGCATGAGATGCTCCAGCGGGTTGCCGGGGCTAAAGCGCGACCGGAAGGCCAAGTCCACCATGTTCCAGATTCCATGCAGTTCGTTGCGGCCATAGAAGCGGGGATGGGGTGGGGGATGATTCCAGAAACGCAGCTGCAGAAAGCCAGCGGGCTGCAGGTACTCAACGAGCAATGGTTTATCGATGTGCCACTGTATTTTCAGCGCTGGGCTGTGGACTCGCAGATCCTCGCGAGGATAGGTGGCATTTTGGTCACAGCCGCGAGACAGCAAGGCCTGCATTTGCTAGCCTGAGGTGGTCACCAGCAATCATTGCTTGGACCCGGACGAGGGAGCCGTACCCGGAGCGCGACAAGACGGCCAGAAAGTATCTGGCATGCATTGGGTAATTTTGATCGTTTCCGGACTATTCGAAGCGGTATGGGCCATCGCTCTTGGCATGAGCGAGGGGTTCTCCAAACTCGTTCCGACCATCGTCTTCTTCGCGGCGCTGGTTGTGTCCATGGGTGGACTGGCCTACGCCATGAAGGAAATTCCCGTCGGCACTGCATATGCCATCTGGGTAGGCATCGGAGCCTCGCTTGCCGTCATTTACTCGATGGCCACCGGACAGGAAGCCTTCAGCGTACTGAAGATGGTCTTCATTCTCGGATTGGTTGGTTGCATCATCGGCTTGAAAGCCGTCAGCCACTAATATCAAAAGCCGCCATTAAACAACTTCGCCGGCCCCCTCAGCAGGGGGCCGGCGATACGGCTATTTCCAGCCCGTTGTCATGAAAAAGCCGACCATCGCAATACCGAAGCCGACAACGATGTTCCAACCGCCGATATTCGGAATCGGGTACAGGGTCTGCGAAACGTAATAAACGATGATCCACAGCAAGCCCAGAAGCATCAGTCCGAACATGACTGGCTTGTACCAGCCCGGCATCGGCTTATCGATGGCATGGGCGCTCTGGCGCGTCTCCTGCGGCTGTGAATTCTTCTTGCGTCGTGGCTTTGACTCCGGCACTCGAATGCTCCCTCGGCTTCATCTGCTTAATGTAGTAAATGTGGGTGACCTTCAGGTCTTCCCGGTAGGCTTGGGTGCAAGAATGCTGAGAACTGCTTAGTGCATTCCTACGTAGCTTCCATACTAGCCGTTACCCGCTGGAACTCTGGGTTTTGGCCAGTATCGACCCATCTTAGTTGACCTATTTCGCGCATTTCTTTCCCTTAAGGAGCCAGACCGCCGTGAACCGATCAGCCACTGCGCAGGGACGTCGCATGCAGCACCGACGACCGTCGGCAGGAAACCGTATTGCCGGATTCTTTGGCGAACTGCTGATCACCCTTGGCATCTTGCTGATGCTCTACGTGGTGTGGGAACTGTGGTGGACGAATATCGACTCGGCCCAGGCCCAGAAGGAAGTCACCGCAAACCTCGTGCAAGAACTTGGCGAGGTCGTGGTGCCGGAAGGCAACGAGGAGGAAGAGGAGAAGGACTACGGTCCGGCTCCGGTCACGGAATTGGCTCCCGGAGAAACTTTCGGGATCATGTATTTCCCGCGCTTTGGCGCTAGCGGATCGCACCACCCGGTGACCTACGGAGTGGAAGACCACGTGATCGATAACCTCGGCATTGGCTATTACCCGACCACGCAGCAACCGGGGGAGCTGGGCAACTTCGCCGTAGCGGCCCACCGCCAGACCCATGGCCAGGTCTTCTGGGATATTGACAAGCTGCAAGACGGCGACAAGATCTATCTGCAGACTGCACAGGGGTATTACACCTACACCTGGTACGCCACCGAGATTGTGGCTCCATCCAATGGCGATGTCCTGTTGCCTACCCCGCACCAGTGGGGAGTGGAACCAACGAAGTCCATCTTGACCATGACCACCTGCCATCCGAAGTACTCGACCCAGCAACGCATGATCGCGTATTCGGAACTCACCGATTGGCGTCCACTGGATGCAGGTCCGCCGAAGGAAATCCGTGACATGGTCATCGACGCAACGAGCTAGGAGAAGAGATGTACGCCTGGATATTTAGAAATCTGCCCGGCCCTTTGTGGCTTCGTATTTTTGAAGCATTGATTCTCATTGCCGCGATCGTGCTATTACTGATGATGTACGTTTTCCCATGGCTGAACCAGTACATCAGCCCATTCACCGATTCAACGATTGGCCAGAGCACCCCGTGAGCAGCACCAGGATCCTCGTGATCGATAACTACGACAGCTTTGTGTACACCCTCGTGGGTTACCTGCAGGAGCTGGGCGCGGAAACCACCGTATACCGCAACGACGATTTGAGCGTTGGGGAAGCAACTAAGTTGGCTGCGGAATACGACGGTGTGCTGATCTCCCCGGGCCCGGGCGAGCCTGCAGGAGCGGGTGTCAGCATCGATCTGATCAAGTGGTGCGGGCAGCAGCGCAAGCCAATGCTCGGTGTCTGCCTTGGGCATCAGGCGCTCGCTGAAGCCTATGGCGGCACGGTCACGCACGCCGAAGAACTAATGCACGGCAAGACCTCGCTGGTGAGCCACGAAAACCACCCGGTCTTCAACCAGGTAGCCAACCCCTTCACCGCAACGCGCTACCACTCCCTGGCAGCCGTACGCGAGAGCATCCCTGCTGAGCTTGAAATCATCGCTGCTACCGCCGGGGGAGTCATCATGGGGCTGGCGCACCGGGAAGCACCACTATGGGGCCTGCAGTACCACCCAGAGTCGGTGCTGACCGAGCAGGGATACCAGATGCTGGGCAATTGGCTGGAATTCGTAGGACTTCAGGGGGCAGCCAAGAAGGCCACGACCCTGAGCCCGCTCTTCAGCGGAGAGTAGCCTAGCAGCCTATCGGTCGCGCCCGTTTTCCCGTGGCGGGTTAGTCCGATCTGGCGGGCCGTTCCCATTGGAAGGAGCCGGAGCGTCACTGGTAGGCGAAGCACTGTCGGACGGATCATCGGATTCTTCTGAATCTGGAGATTCGGTCTCGCTGGGCGATGGTTCTTCACTTGGTTCTGGTGCCGGCGGAGCCTTGGCCACAGAAATCTTCACCAGGCTTCCCTGAGCCACGTCCTCGGAGGCCTCGGGGGACTGCTTGAACAAGGTTCCCTCAGGGTAGTCGTCGGTTGCCACCTCATCGAACTGAACTTCCAACCCGATGTCGTCCGCAGAGAGCTTCTCTTCAGCTTCCTCACGGCTCATCTCGGTAACGACCGGAACGGTCACCATGCCGGTAGAAAGGATCAGGTCGACTTCGCTGCCGGCCTTCACCTTGGAGCCCAGCTCCGGGCTGGTGCCAATAACCCAGTCGGTTGGAATGGTTGCAGAGTTCTCCCGGCTGACTTCACCCACTTCGAGGCCAGCTTCACGCAGGGCATCGCGGGCAGCCGTCTCGGACTGGTTCGCCAGATCCTTGGGAATCGTGCGCTGTTCCGAACCATCGGAAATGAACAGCGCAACCGTGGATTCCTTGGAAACCATGGACCCTTCTGCCGGGTCGGTTCGGGTCGCCTTGCCCTGCTCTACTTCATCACTGAATTCCCGCTCTACACGCACCTGGAAGGTGGAATCGCGCAGCAATTCACGTGCGTCGTCTTCGGACATCTCCAGGACCTTGGGCACAGCAACTGGGGCACGCTTTTCAGCCTCGGCCTGGATCGAGCGGATCACCAGGAAACTGGCGATACCCACAGCGATCAGGGCAATGATGGTCAGCAGGATGATCAGGCCGCGGTTGGACTTGTGCCGTGCAGGGGCCTCGGGAGCCTCATCTTCGACGAAGACCGGGTGCTGGCTGGTGCCTGGCGCTGACTGCGCGATGAACCCGGTTTCAGTCTCGCCGTGCATGCCGTATATCGGCAAGGTGTAGGTTGATGGTGCCGGTTCGTCATCATGGAATTCAATGCCGTTCAGTGCATCTTCCAACGCAGCCGCGAAAGCGCCTGCGCTCTGGAAACGGTCATCGCGTTCCTTGGACAGAACCTTGGAAACGATCGGGTCGAAGATCGGGTCAACGTCGTGCTTGACCTCGCTGGGCGCTGACGGAATCTCGCCAACGTGCTGGTACGCGACCGAAACCGGCGAATCACCGGTGAACGGGGGGCGCTGGGTCATCAGCTCGTAGAACAGGCAGCCAACAGAGTAGATATCCGAACGGAAATCGACCTGTTCGCCGCGTGCCTGCTCAGGAGAGAAGTACTGGGCGGTTCCCACCACAGCGGCGGTCTGCGTCATTGTCGCCGATGTGTCCAAGGCACGGGCTATGCCGAAGTCCATCAGCTTCACGTGGCCGGCATCGGTCACCATCACGTTGGCCGGCTTGATGTCGCGGTGGACGACATTGTTATTGTGCGAATGATCCAGGGCATTGCATACGCCGCGGGTGACGTGCACAGCGAAGGAAGCGTCGACATCGCCCGAAGCGATCACCTGCTTCAGAGTCCGGCCGGTCACGTATTCCATGACCATGAAGGGCAAGCGCTCACGGCTATGATCGGTAGCAGGCAGCTCGCCGGTGTCGTAGACGGCAACGATATTCGGATGGCTCAGGCCCGCGACGGCCTTGGCTTCACGGCGGAATCGATTGACCACCATGGGGTTGCTTGCGGTATCCGGGCGCAGCACCTTGACCGCGACCTTGCGCGAAAGCACATGGTCGGTGGCAAGATAGACATCCGCCATGCCGCCGCGGCCTACCAGCGATTCGATCTCGTAGCGATCGTTGATCAACCGTGGCAAGCCGGGGGGCAAGGCTTCGACTTCACTCATGGCGCTTCGCTTTGGTCCGGCTCTGCAGCTTCTGGGGATTCAGATGCCGACGGGGTAGCGGACTCGGATGCTTCGGGTTCTTCTGGGCCCATGGAAATATCCAGGGTCACCGTGGTGCCCGGCTCTACTTCGCTGCCGGCTGGAACGTCCTGCGCAAGCACCGTGCCAGCGACCGAAGAGTCATGGCGTTCCTCGCCCTTGGCCACGGCCAGCCCAGCGTCCTGGATGCGCTTCTGCGCAGCTTCGTAGCCCATGCCGGTTACCGAAGGAACGCCAACGGTTTCGGGAGCCATGGCGTAGGTAATCGAAATGGTTTCGCCCTTTTCGACGCTGCCGGTCGGGTTCAGCGAAATGACTTCGCGTGGGTCGTACTCATTGGTTTCCTGCGGGGTCGCGTCAACGACGAGGCCCTTGCCCTCAAGCTCTGCCGTCACGGTGTCGATATCCTGGCCCACCAGCGAGGCCGGAACCTCTACGTAGGTCACGGTTTCACTCGGGGTCGGGGAAGAGGACTCGGAGGTCTCCGATGCTTCGGTGGTTTCTTCCGAAGGATCGGTGGATTCCTCGGTCGGAGAAGGGGATTGGGAAACATCGGTGCTCTGCGTGACCGAAGCCGTCGGCTGATTGTCCTTGTCGCTGCTCATGGCAGGGATCAGCCACGCCAGCAAGGCAATCACGGCGGCCAGCGCGATGATCACGATCAGCGGGACCAGCCAAGGGCTGCGTTTGGCCCCGGCCTCGCCAGCCGGATCCTGGGTATCCACGTCCTCGTCATCGAATCCGCCGGCTGCGGCACTGGACCCGGAGAAACCGCTGGTAGCGCCGGCAGGTTCCACCACGGTTGGCATCGCATTGGTCATTGTCGGCGCGGAATCAGCACGCGGCACCACCTGGGTGGCGTCGTTACCCATGTTGACCACTTGGGTTGCGTCGGTGGCGATACCGGTGGCCAGCATGCCGGGAACGGCCAAGGTCGCGGTATTGGTATCACCGGAGCGCAGCGCATCGGCGGCCTTCGCCAGCGCCGTTGCGTCCTTCGGGCGATCCGACGGGTTCTTGGCCAGCATCGACATGATCAGCTGGCGTACCGGTGCCGGGATGGTGTCCGGCAGCGCCGGGGGAGCATCGTTGACCTGTGCCAGGGCGATGGCGATCTGCGATTCGCCGGTGAACGGGCGGCGTCCTGCCAGGCACTCGTAGCCGATCACGCCCAAGGCGTAGATGTCAGAGCTGCCGGTGGCGATCTGCCCGGTGGCCTGTTCCGGGGCCAAGTACTGGGCGGTTCCCATTACCTGCCCGGTGGCGGTCAGCGGAACCTGGTCAGCAAGCCGGGCAATGCCGAAGTCGGTGATCTTCACGACGCCCGAAGGCATCACCAGGATGTTACCCGGCTTCACATCGCGGTGCACCAGGCCGTGCTCGTGGGCTGCTGCCAGCGCGCGGGCGGTCTGCGCGATCAGCGAGAGCGTACGGTCCACGTCGAGCTTGCGCTCGCGCTCGATAATGGTGGACAGCGGCGGGCCGGGAACCAGTTCCATCACCAGATAGGCGGAGCCCTGTTCCTCGCCGTAGTCGAAGACGCCAGCGATGCCAGGGTGGTTCAGCAGCGCGGTGTGGCGTGCTTCCACGCGGAAACGCGTCAGGAAGCTCTCATTATCGGTGTATTCCTCTTTGAGGATCTTGATCGCTACCAGACGTCCTAGGACCTGGTCTCGTGCCTTCCAAACTTCGCCCATGCCACCGATCGCAATGCGGTCGGTCAGCTTGTAACGACCGCCCAAGGTGGTGCCGGTTACTGGCCTCACTTGTTGAACACCGCCTCTAACATCGTCTTCATAAGTGCACCTGCCGTGTTGTGGCCGGTGTTGTAATCTACGTCTTGAATATTGACCGTGATGGCAACCTGCGGATCATCGGCCGGTGCGAAACCGGTCATCCAGGAGTTCACCATGCGGACTCCGTTCTCTGACGGTCGCTGCGAGGTGCCGGTCTTGGCTCGGAAATCCACGCCGGGAACGCGGGCATTCATGGCCGTACCGCTCACAACCGGGCCTTCCATCAGCTCGGTGAGCTGTTCGGCAACTTCCGGGGTGGTGGCCGTGGAGAACTTCTCCGGCTTCGGGTCCTCGATAACTCGAAGATCCGGCGCGATGACCTTGCCGATCAAATTCGGCTTCATGATCACGCCGTCATTGGCGATGGCCATGGCGGCCATGTTCATCTGCAGCGGAGTAGCCTTGTTTTCCCATTCGCCGATTGCCATCTGCGCCATCTGCGCTTCATTGGCCTCAGCAGAAGGGAACTCGCTTGGAACAACATTCTGCGGGATGCTCAGCTGCTGCCCGTAGCCGAAGCGCTCGGCAACCTCGGTGAAGGCATCCTTGCCGACGGTCTGGCTGATTTCCATGAACGGGGTGTTGCAGCTCTGGGCAAAGATGAACTCGAGCCTTGCCCGGGTATCCCGCGCGCAGATGCCCTCATTGAAGTTGTTCATCTTAGCGGTCGAATGCGGATAATTCACCGACACCGGATTGTCGATGGGGGTTTCCATATCGAACTTGCCTGATTCCAGGGCCGCAACGGTGCTGAGGATCTTGAACGAGGAACCTGGGGTCACCGGGTTGCTGATGGCCGGGTTCCGGTAGGGGCTCAAGCCGTCGGTGTTGCTGATGTCCTTCAGGTTCTGGGCCGCCTGGGAGGTCGAGTGCACCGCCAGCAGGTTGGTGTTGTAGCTTGGCTTGGAAGCCATCGCCAGGATGTCACCGGTCTTCGGATTGGTCACGATGATCGTGGCCTTCAAGTCGTCAGGAATCGCTTCGAAGGCAGTCTTCTGCAACTGCCCGTCAATGGTCAACTCAACCGAGGCGCCTTCGGAACGGGTACCGGTGAACATGGCCGACAAGCGGTCGAAGAGCAGATCCGAGCTCGTGCCGGTCAGCCAGTCGTTCAGCTGCGATTCGAGCTGGGTGGTGCCATTCGCGAGCGAATAGTAGCCAGTCAGGTGGGCGTAGGTTTTCGCGTCGTGGTAAACACGCTGGAATTCGAACTGGCCATCATCGGTCGGAACGGATTCGGCAATCGGCTTGCCGTCGACCAGGATCGCGCCGCGGGGCAGGTCGAACTCGCGGTAGAGTTCGCGCTTGTTCAGCGCATTCTCCGAGAGCGGCTTGGCGTCGAAGAACTGGATGTAGCTCAGTCCACCCAGGCAGATGACGAACAGGACTGTTAGCGCAACCCAAACGCGCTTGATTGCATGATTCACTTTTTCGTCACCGCCTTGGTGCTGGAGGTAAGGGCCGTGCTGGCACTTGCAAATTCATCGGTTGGTCCTACGCCGCCAGTCTTCGGGCGGCGCGAGTTGTGGGAGATCAGGAGCAGCAACGCGATGATGATCCAGTTCGCCAGCAGCGATGAGCCGCCGGCGGCCATAAATGGCGTTGCCAGGCCGGTCAGCGGGATCAGCCGGGTGACGCCTCCGATGATCACGATGCATTGCAGGCCCAGGGTGAAGGACAGGCCTGCAGCCAGTAGCTTGCCGAAGGTATCGGCCGAGCCCAAGGCGGCCCGCAAGCCACGGGAGACCAGCAGCATGTAGAGCAGGATGATCGCGGCCACGCCGATCAGGCCAATTTCTTCGCCGAAGGAGGCAATGATCATGTCGGAGTTGGCCAGCGGAACACGGTAGGGGGAACCCGCGCCCAGGCCGGTGCCGAACAAGCCACCGTCAGCCATGCCGAATAAGCCTTCTACGATCTGCATGCTGCCACCCTTGGCCTGGTAGATCGCAGGGTCAAAGGCGTTGAGCCAGACGTCCAGGCGGCGGGTCACGTGGCCCATGGTCAGGCCCGCGACGATGCCTCCGGCGACAACCATCAAGGCACCGATGAGCACCCAGGAAATACGCGCGGTTGCCACGTAGATCATCACGATGAACAGGCCGAAGAAGAGGATCGCGGAACCGAGGTCTCGCTGCACCACGAGCACGCCGATGGAGAGCAGCCAAGCGATAACCATCGGAGCCATATCCCGCAGGCGGGGCAGCTGCAGCGGTCCGAACTTGCGGCCAGCCATCAGGATCAAGTCGCGGTTCGACGAGAGATAACCGGCGAAGAAGATCGACAAGGTGATCTTCGCGAGTTCGCCTGGCTGCAGCGAGAACATGCCCATGCGGATCCAAATGCGGGCACCGTTGATCGTGACACCCAGTTTGGGAATCAACGGAAGCAGGAGCAATACGACCGATAGCAGCAGGGCGATATAGGTAAACCGACGCAGCAGGCGGTGGTCCTTGATTGCCCAGAGAACGACCGAAGCAATGACGATGGCAATGGCAGTCCAGAGCAGCTGGCGCGCCGACTGGGACGTTCCTTTAGCCAGGTCAATGCGGTGAATCATGGCTAAGCCAAGGGAGTTCAACGCAATCGTAATCGGAAGTATTACTGGATCGGCATATTTGGCGAAGATGCGCAGCAGCACATGAACCGTCAGGGATAGTGCCGCCAGGATGCCCATCTGCACGTAGAAGTCGGTGTTGTCGACATCCTCGGTGGAGCTGCCCACCAGATAGAACGCGGCACCGCCCACGCAGAGGGCCAGCAGCACCAGCAGCAGCTCGAGATTGCGCCGAGGCACCGGTGCGGTTTGCACTTCGGTCATTGCATTATCTCCTGGCAGTAGGCGGGCAGTTCGAGCTGGTTGGCGGAATCCGAGGATCCGGGAACGGTGACCGGGCAGTTCTGCTTCGCGGTGACCAGGAGTTCCTGGATGATCATCTGGGCATGCTGCTGGTTCTCTGCCGAGATGGTCGATTCAACGCGGTGGCGTGAATACTCCGGCAGGGCTTCGAGCGGCACCTTGCTGACTGTGTCGACCTCGGAGAGCGAAATCGGTCCGAGCTCCTGGGGAACGCCCTTGTAGATTGCGACCTTTCCATCGACAGTGCCAACAAAGTACTGGGTCTGGGTCCACATGTAGCCCCAGACGCCCAGGGCAATGACGAAGAAAGCCGTCAAGGTCAGCAGGATCGGCATCATCCAACGGCGCTGCTGCACCGGAGCATCCAGTGGATCCAGCACCTCGCCGGCCGCCGGGGAACGGTGGGTCAGCAAGGCAGCTGCACGGCGTTCGCCGGTGTGCTGGGTCACCACCGGGATCTGGCCGGTTTGCGTCGCAAGCTGGGCGGCGCCCACCAGCAGGTGGGGACGCTGGGAAATCTCATGGCGGAGCAGCGAAGCGCTGGCTTCGACATCGCCTTCGGCGGCAATGGTGAGCTGGCCGGTATCCGGTGCGGGTTCTGGTTCGGCGGGCGCTTCGCCTTCGACGACAGCGTTTTCGACAACCTCGAACATCACCACGGTGACGTTATCCGGCGCACCATTCTTCAAGGTGATGGCAACCAGGTCGTTGACCGCTTCATCCATATCGGCGGTAGTGCGGATGATCTGCTCGATTACCGGAACCGGCACCGCGTCGGTGAGTCCGTCAGAGCACAGCATCCAGCGTTCGCCGGGTTCTGCCTCGAATTGGTCGACATCGAGTTCCGGGGAGGCATCCGAGTCGCCCAGCACGCGCAAGAGCACGTTCTTATGCGGGTGGACCTCGGCCTCGGCCGGCTTGATGCGGCCTTCGTCGACCAGCCGCTGCACGAAGGTATGGTCCTTGCTGATCTGCTCGAAGACCCCGTGCTTCAAGCGGTAGGCGCGGGAGTCGCCGATGTGCGCCATGTGCAGGGTACTTCCCGAGAGCAGCAGGGAAGTGACGGTGGTACCCATCCCCGAAAGCTTCGGGTTGGCGCCGACGAGTTCATTCAGCACCAAATTGGCGGCCTGGATCTCATCCGGCAGGGCATTTTGCGGATCTGCGGTGCCATCGTGGTCCAGATGCACCAAATCAAGCACGGTGGAGGCTGACGCCACGTCACCGCCGACGTGTCCGCCCATGCCATCGGCAAGCACCGCGAGGTACGCGCCGGCGTAGGCGGAGTCGTCATTCTTCTTGCGAACCCGCCCCACGTCGGATTTCGCAGCAAATTTTAGTTTGAGGGCCATAGGCTAGGGCTTCAATTCCAGGACAGTCTTTCCGATGCGGATTCGCTGGCCGGGCTCCACTGCCTGGGCGCGTGAGAGCTGGTTGTCACCCACGAAGGTGCCGTTAGTTGAGCCGAGATCTTCAATGAACCAGCGCGATCCCTGCGGGAACAGGCGGGCATGGCGTCCCGAAGCGTAGTCATCATCGAGAACGACGGTGGCATCCTGAGCTCGCCCGAACATGATCGGTTGGCCGCGGAGGGGAATGCTGCTGCCGGCCAGTGGGCCCTCAACAACTTCCAATGACGTGGCGGCCTTGCGCGCAGGCACTTCTGGTTCCGCCAGCTCTGGATTCTTCTTCAGTTCCCGAGCGCTGGGCTTGCCGGTGCGTGCCCGCGATCCGATGGCCAAGTCGCGGCGCATCGATCCGACAACGCTTAATACGAGCAGCCATATGAGGACCAAAAAGCCCAATCGGAACAAGCTTAGAACCAGGTCGTTCACGCGCGGCCTCCGTTGTTCGAGGTAATCAGCCGAAAGACGATTTTTGTCTGTCCGATAGTAATGATCGAACCGTCAAATATACGGGTTTCTTCCGAAATCTTCTTGCCGTCCACGTAGGTTCCATTGGTTGAACCCAGATCGGTGACGACGAAACTGGTTTTGCCACGGGTTTCGACGCGCACATGCTGGCGGGAAACGCCGGAATCATCCACGGGAATATCGGTGCTGGCCGAACGGCCCAGCACGATGGAGTGGTGATGCAGGGCGTAGCGCTGTCCAGCGACCTCAAGAATTGCCTGCTTCTGCATGGGCTTCTTGGGGATCTCTGCAATCGGACGGACCGATGGACGTGGCTGTGCGGTTGTCGGCGGGGTGGCGGATGGCGCTGCGGGCGCTGCTGCTCGCTCTTTTACCGGAGCCGAGGCTGCTGGGCGCGAGCTGGACTCCTTGACCGAGCTGGCAATCTCCATTTCTCCGGGCTTGAAATCGTCCTTGGAAACAAAATGGATCGTGATGTCGCCGTGGACCGAGTAGTCCTGGGCTGCCGCATGCTCAGCGGTGACCTTTGCCATTTCGTTGACGACGCCCCGCCCCCAACCCTGCGCGGTGTTGTAGTCCTTGGTGCTCAGCGAGACAACGAAGTCATTGGCTGCAAGGCTGCGGCCCTCGCTGATTGGCATGATTCCGCGGTCCATGTCATTGCGTAGCGCGGTAGTCAGTTCGACTGGCTTGAGATCTGCGGTGCTGGTGCCACGAAAGAAGCTAGTGACGACCTTCTCTAAGCCGCGTTCGACATTGTCGAGAAAGCCCATTATTCGTGCTCCTTCCTTAGGGTCCATGGCTGGTTATTGCGAGCCTGCATTCACGCCGTCCAAGCTGTGAACACAGAACTTCATATTCGATCTTACTGTTTTCAGCTGTGCAAATGCCGAAAAATCCTTGAGCGGCTCAAGTGCGTCAATATCAACGATAAATGCCCCAAAAAGGTTTCCCATGTGTCCCTAACCACAAATCAGGGTTTCGATTAGGTGAACGGAAAATGAGTGTGTAAGCTATTTCTTGTTGCAAAGAACGATGGCAACGAAAACAGAATATGCGCGAGTGGCGGAATTGGTAGACGCGCTGGCTTCAGGTGCCAGTGATCGCAAGGTCGTGGGGGTTCAAGTCCCCCCTCGCGCACAAATGGAAAATAACCCTTGATCTTCGGATCGAGGGTTATTTTTTTGTTTAAAAGAGCAACTGAATCGTTATCTTGCAGGGTGTGTCAGTTTGCCGGTGGCGCGCTGACATTGACGCCCCGGCGCTTGAGCAGGGCGGCCAGTACGCCATCGCCTGCAACGAGTTTTCCGGTGTGCGAGCCATCGTAGATGGTGCCGCAGCCGCACGAGGGGCTGCGATCCTGCAGGATCGCCTCGGTGATTCTCTGGTGCTGGACTAGATCCGAAACCTTCTGGGCACCAGCTATGAACTGCCCGCTGATGTCCTCGCCGTTGATGTCGATCACGCAGGCCCGGCCTTCCAGCACGTCGTGGCCATCGCCACCGACAATCTCCGCTGGCGGACGCGGAGTAGGGAGCTCGCCCAATTCCTCAGCGCAGGCCGCAACGGCTTCTCCTCGTGCCACGGCCTCGACGATGGCAGGGTTTGCCTTCGCCTTGCCGTTGTAGCGGCAAGGGATGCCGGCCAGGCAGGAACTAACGAGCAGCGGAGGTTGGGTCATAACAGCAGTCTAGCCACGTGGAAGCGCAATGCCGCCGTGCCATAGACTGCCCTTGGACAACGGAGAAGGGGAATTCCCATGGCGGCATCCAATGAGATATTCGAACTGAATGGAACTGCAGATCTGGTCAACGATCGGAAGATAATCAGGCTCGACCAGGAATCCAGCGACAAATTGCCAAGCCGCGGACAGGTTGCGGTGGAACTTCTCCAGGCGCATGAAGGCCACGTGGTCGTGATAGATCCCGACGGGCGCCGAGGCCACTGGTTGGCCCTCGATGGACAGGGCGCGCCCCAGCTGTTGGCCGAGGCGGGGGATCAAGTGGAATTGACCGCCCGGGTCGCCCGAACTTGGCCGGAAACAGGCATTCCGCAGGACCTGGCCAGTGCCCTGGGCGAGGCTGGGGATCTGGATGAGATGTGGGCAGGGCTCACTGCCATGGCCCGCTGGGAATGGGTACGCTGGATCGGTGCGACCAAGAACCCTTCCACGCGCGAACGCCGAGTGGAGGCCAGTATTTCCAAGCTGCGTGATGGCAAGCGCCGGCCGTGCTGCTTCGATTTGTCCTCATGCACCGATCCCGAAGTTTCGAAGAGCGGAAAGCTAATCCAGTAGCACCCAGCTGCGCGCGGCGGATTCGATGCCGGTGCCCGGTGGGGTTGCCGGGCCGGTAATGAGGCCCAGCACTCCGCTGGACATGACGATCAGGCCCAAAGCAATCAGCAGGGCGATAGCGGCAGTGACCTTGGCAGGCCATTTATGCATGTTCACCGGCTAGTCTCCTTTGTTGCCCAGCGTCGATCCGCGGACAATCAACGAACTGGGCAGCATTGTCTGCAGTGGGTCAGGGGTTTTTCCATCGAGCAGCGCGCGCAGCTTCAATGCGGCCTGGCGCCCGCCTTCCTGGGCGTTGAGCTGCACGGAAGTGATGGAAGGGCTGGACGTCGCCGAGTAGGGAAGGTCGTCGAATCCGGCCACCGCAAGCTGCTGCGGAATGCGGATACCAAGCAGGCGCGAAGCATGCAGCACGCCGAAAGCGTGGTTATCGGTTGCGCAGCCCAGTGCGGTCACGCCCGATTCATGCCACTTGGGCCAATGCTGGCCAAAGGCTGCTGAAGCCTCAGTGACGTCGATCATCGAGCTGGCAACAGAAGATGGCAGCACTTCGATGCCGTACTCCCTTGCCGCCGCCAGGAAGGCCTCGCGGCGCACTGCCAGGGTCTCGGTGCCGGTGCTGGCATCCAGGTAGGCGGCCTTGGTGTGTCCCTGTGCAGCGAAATGGGCTACGACTTCCCGCGCTCCCTGGGCGACGTCCATATTCACGGCAGGAATCGATGGATCGATGCCCGGGGCATCCAGGGCCACCAGCGGGAGGTTGCTCGAAATTTCCTCGAGGAAATCCTGGCTTGGGGCATGGACCAGCAGCCCGGCCGGACGGAGGCCCATGATCTTCCTCGTTTCGCTGGCGCTGGGGGAGACGCCGGCATCCGTGACCGAGAGCAGGAGCTGGTAGTCGCTAGCCAATACCGAGCGCACGCCAGCGATCACCTTGGCAAAGAAGGGGTTGGAGATATCCGGGGCCACCAGGACCACCAGCGAACTGACGCCCTTGGCCAGCGAGCTGCCGATGCTGTCGACGAAGTAGCCCAGTTCGCGAATTGATTCACGCACGCGCTGCTCATTCGCGGCCGAGACCCGGCCCGCCGACTTCCCGTTGGCAACAAGAGAGACCGTTGCGGTGGAAACGCCGGCGTGTTCGGCTACCATCGCTGCGGTCACGCGGCGTGGAGCGCGCGAGTTGCCGGACTTCTCACCATTCTTCATGGCTCCATCGTAGTCGGAGTTGTGACACGCGACAGCTTTGCGTTAAGCGCTTGACGATAGCATGGGGACGCGAAAGAATTATCAAAGGATGCCTATCCGCCCCCACGACTTAGCTACCGGCCGCCAGCTGGCAGAGCGAAGGAAGAAGCCATGACCCAGGACAGCAATGCCCCGCGCAAGATCATTTTGGACTGCGACCCGGGTCATGATGACGCCGTGGCAATGATTCTTGCCCATGGCAATCCCAAGATCGACCTGCTGGCCGTGACCACCGTGGCCGGCAACCAGACCCTGGATAAGGTCACTGCCAACGCGCTGGCCGTGGGTACCATCGCCGGCATTACCGGCATTCCCTTCGCGGCCGGCTGCGCCCGTCCGCTGGTGCGCGAAGTGGAAACCGCGGGAGACGTCCACGGGGATTCCGGGATGGACGGGCCGGCCCAGCCGGAGCCGGGTATCGAACTCGATGGGCGCCACGCCGTGGACGTCCTCATCGACCTGGTGATGAGCCATGAACCCGGCGAAATCACCTTGGTGCCCACCGGCGCATTGACCAATATCGCCTTGGCGGCCCGGAAGGAACCGCGCATCGTTGAACGCGTGCGCGAAGTGGTGCTGATGGGCGGCGGCTACCACACCGGCAACTGGTCGGCGGTGGCAGAATTCAATATCAAGATCGATCCTGAAGCTGCGCACATCGTCTTCAACGAGGCCTGGCCGGTGGTGATGGTCGGATTGGACCTGACCCACCAGGCGTTGGCCACCTCCGAGGTGGTTGAACGCATCGAGAAGATCGGCACCGGCCCATCGACCTTCGTGCGCGAGCTGATGGACTTCTTCGCCCGGGCCTACCGAGACCACCAGGGCTTCGATGCACCGCCGGTGCATGACCCATGCGCCGTGGCCTACGTGATCGACCCGGATATCGTGCGCACTGTCAAGGCCCCGGTCAGCGTTGAGCTGCGTGGCGAGCTGACCTTGGGGATGACCGTCACGGACTTCCGCGCGCCGGCTTCCGCCGACTGCAATACTTCCGTGGCGGTGGACCTGGATCACGAAGGCTTCTGGAATCTGGTGGTCGATGCGCTGGAACGTATCGGCGAGGTCACGCTCGGAAAATAGAACAACTTTGGCGCAATGTGGGGCAGGTCAATGCCAATGGCGTCCAGACCTGCATAAACTGGAGGCACACGCAGAGCAGGAGGCACCATGGCGGACAAAACCCCGCACCAGAACGTGACTTTCCCTTCTTCAGGCGCGCAAGCGCATGGCTATCTCGCCTTGCCGGAGTTCGGCAAGGGCCCTGGGGTCATCGTGATCCAGGAATGGTGGGGTCTGACCGACCATATCCGCGACGTTGCCGACCGGCTGGCCGCGCAGGGCTTCGTGGCTCTGGCTCCGGACCTCTATGGAGGCTGGATCACCCACGACGGTGAAGAAGCCGGGCAGATGATGTCCCAGCTCCCGGAAGCCGCCGGGGCCCAGCTATTGAGCGGTGCCGTGGACTACCTGCTGGCCAATGAGCACGTCACCAGCGAGAAGCTGGGCGTCATCGGCTTCTGCATGGGTGGCGGTTTCGTGCTGCAGATGGCTGCCCAGCAAGGCGGGAAAATTGCCGCGGCCGTGCCTTTCTATGGCGTCGGCCAGGGTGTGCCCAACGATTTTTCCGGAGTCCGCGCGGCCATCCAGGGCCACTACGCGAACCTGGACCAGATGTACTCGCCGGCTCAGGCGAAGGCTCAGGAAGAGCAGATTCGCCAGGAATCAGGCGCGGAAGTCCAGTACTTCTACTACGACGCCGATCACGCATTCCACAACGACGAGAACCCTGCCGGCAACTACGATCCCGAACAGGCTGCCATCGCATGGCAGCGCGCCGTGGACTTTTTGCAGGCTAAAGTGGCCTAAAGGCCATAAAGTGTTACCCATCACTTAATGCATCACTCATATAAGGAGAACAATATGTCTGAAACCATCATCGTAGGCGTAGACGGTTCCGAAACCGCACAGCGCGCAGCCCGCCGCGCTGCAGAACTCGCCGTCAAGCTCGACGCTGACCTGGTGGTCATCACCGCTCACGCTTCGGATAACACCGAGGTCGTTTCCATCGGTTCCGATACCTGGATCCTGGACGACGCAGAGCAGGCCCGCAAGCTGGCCCAGCGCGTAGCCAACGACGTGAAGAACGCTGTGCCAGGCGTCAAGATCACCGCTGCTGCCGGCCACGGCAAGCCAGGTGACGTGCTGATCTCCGACGCCGAGGACCGCAAGGCTTCGATGATCGTTGTCGGCAACGTGGGCATGAAGGGCCTGGGCCGCGTGCTCGGTTCGGTAGCTTCCTCGGTGGCCCACTCGGCACCATGCGACGTTCTGGTCGTCAAGACCGACAAGTAGGCCTCCCCGGCTTGCGCGGACGCAGGCGGGCACCGGTTCACCGGTGCCCGCCTGCGCCATTTAACCCGGCAGAGCGTAGGCTTAACCCGTGCAGAAACTTCGAATCGCCTACGCAACCGGCGTCACCCCCGGCAAATGGATGGACCGCTTCCAGGAACGCTATCCTGCCATCGAGCTGAAAGCCTGGCGCCTGGATGAGGGGGAAATCCTGGATCTGCTGGCCAATGGCGAGGCTGACGCAGTATTCGTGCGCTATCGCGGCGACTCGCCCAAGGACGCAACGCGCCACGTCATCCCGCTTTACGAGGAACTCGAAGTGGTCTGCGCGGGCAAAGACCACGACGTGGAGTACTTCGAAGAATCCGTTCCGCTGGAGACCGTAGAGTCCTTCCCGCAACTCGACTTGGCCGACTACCCGGAATCCGTGGGCGGCATTCCGGTAGCGATGGAAGTTGTCGCTTCCGGCGCCCAGGTGCTGCGCACCACGCAGTCCATTGCCCGGCTCTTCGCCCGCAAGGACGTGGTGGTGCGCTTCATTGAAGACGGTTCGCCAACCCAGGTGGGCATCGCCTGGCCTACCGCCACCGAAGACACCGCCTTGCTCGAAGAATTCATCGGCATTGTGCGCGGACGTACCGCCAGCTCATCGCGCCAGACTTCGGTGCGCAAGCAGGAGCAGAAGGCCAAGCGCGTCAATGAGCAGAAGAAGGCCAAGGCGAAAGCCCAAGCCAAGGCAAAACAGCAGGCCAAGAGCTCATCCAAGAAGCCGCAGGGTGCCAAGGCAAAGCCACGCAAGCACCGCTGACAATCCAATACGTGACGCGCGTTACGTGAGAGAGTTAGGGGTATGAAGCAATTCGATACCCTCAGCCTGAGCACCCAGGGCTCGGCCCTCATCCTGACCGTCAACCAGCCGAAGTCGCTGAACGCGTTGGCAAAAGAGGTCGTCAACGACCTTGAAGCCTTCCTGGACTGGTTCGAGGCCACCGGCTATGAATACCGCGGCGTGATCCTCACCGGTGCCGGCGAGAAGTCCTTTGTCGCCGGCGCCAATATCGTGCAGCTGCGCGAAATGGACCCGGCGGCGGCGCTGGCCTACGGGCGCCAGATGCACGCGGTCACCGAACGCCTGGAGAAGCTGCAGGTTCCAGTGATCGCCGCAGTCAACGGCTTCGCCCTGGGCGGCGGCTGCGAACTCGCCCTGGCTTGCGATTTCATCTACGCTTCCGAGACGGCCAGCTTTGGGCAGCCGGAGGTCAACCTCGGGCTGGTGCCCGGCTTTGGCGGCATGGTGCGCCTGCCGCGACGTGTCGGCAACGCGATGGCCCGTGAATTGGTTTTCACCGGCCGCCGCATCAAGTCCGAGGAAGCATTGCGCATTGGCCTGGCCAACCGCGTTGTCCCGGCCGGGGAACTGATTGACCAGGCCGTGGCCACCATCGAGGAGATCGCGAAGGTGGCACCGACGGCCGTTGGCAATGCCAAGGCCGCGATGGTGGACATGGACGCGCTGAACACCCATGACGCCCTGCTGGTTGAAGCACAGTCCTTCCAGCAGGCCTTCGGAACCGCCGACTCGGTGGAAGGCCGTGCCGCCTTCGTCGAAAAGCGCGCCGCGGTCTTCCCGGGCAACTAGCCGGGGCGCCGACCATGCACTACGGGGCGCACCCGGACCAGCAGGTCCAGTTCTACGAGCCGGAACGCACCACCGCTCGCGGAGCGGTGATGATCATCCACGGCGGATACTGGCGTGAAAAGTACACCGCTAGCCTCGGCGTGCCCCTGGCAGAGGATCTCGCCGCCCGCGGGATCCCTGCCTACAACCTCGAATACCGGCGTGGGCCGGGCAGCGCGGCGAAAATGCTGGCCGATGCCCGGCTCGCGCTGGGCCTGGTCAAGGAAGAAGGGCCGATCACGCTGATCGGCCATTCAGCCGGAGCGCAATTGGCCTGCGTGCTGGCCGCCCATGATGCACGGGTCTCCCAGGTGATCAGCCAGGCCGGGGTCCTGGACCTTGAAACGGCGCAGCGCCTGAAGCTCAGCGGCAGCGCAGTGGACGAGATGCTCGCAGGCGCGCCATTGGGCGCCTGCAATCCGGTGGAATTATGGCCAATGCATGCCCGTGTCGTAATCTTTCATGGACGGGACGATGGCGATGTTCCGGTAAGAATTGCCCGTATCGCAGCCCAGAAAGCGGCTGCGCTCGGACAGGAGCACAGCTTCTCGCTGTTCGCGGGCGACCACTACACCTGGATCGATCCGCACAGCAGCCAATGGGCTGCCTGCGTGCGTGCCCTGTCCCCACTGCACTACTGAAGGAGCAGCATGAACCCGACCGTGATCGGCGAGGCCCTCGTTGACGTCCTGGCCTCCGGCATTGCCCCAGCCCAGGAGTTCGTTGGCGGCAGCCCGTTGAACGTCGCGGTTGCGCTCTCCCGCCTGGGGTACCCGGGAACCTTGATTTCCCGCTGGGGCGCCGATGACAAGGGCCGCAAGATCGAGGATTACCTCAAGGACAACAACGTGGCATACCTGGGCGGAGCCGATGACCAGGCCACCGTCATTGCCCATGGCATCCTCGACCCGGCCGGCGGCGCGGCCTTCGCGTTCAACGCCTACTGGCAGATGCCGACCATCGGGCCGGAGCTGGCCCAGGATGCCGAGCTGGTGCACACCGGCTCCATCGCCACCCTGTTCAGCCCCGGAGAACTGCTGCCGCTGCTTTCGGCCGCGCGCACCCATGCCACCATCAGCTACGACCCGAACCTGCGCCCGTCGCTGGTCACCAACCATTCGCAGACCGTGGCCGAGGTCGAGCGATTCGTCGGCCAGGCCGACGTGGTGCGGGTCTCCGGCATCGACCTGAAGTGGCTGTACCCGATGCGCTCGGTCCAGGACTCGGCCCGTGCCTGGCTGGACATGGGTCCGGCGATCGTGGTGTCCACCGCAGGCTCGCGCGGGTCCTGGGGCGTCGTTCGCGCCGGCGACGCCGAATTCACTGCGCCGTCGGTGGAAGTCACCGATACCGTGGGTGCCGGCGATACCTTCACCGCCGCGCTGCTGTGCTGGCTGGCCGAACATGGACTGATTGGCGCGGCCAACCGCGAAAAGCTGAACCAGCTGCAGATTGCGGAGCTTTCGCGAGCCCTGGAATTCGCGGCCCTGGCCGCCGCGGTGACCGTGCAGCGTGCCGGGGCGAACCCGCCACGCCGCCAGGAGCTGTAGATGATCAAGCTGATCGCCTCGGACCTCGACGGCACCATTGTCGCCAAGGACGGCACCATCTCCGAACGCACCCAACGTGCCTTCATCCAAGCTCGCGACGCTGGCATCCAGATCGTCTTTGTCACCGGACGCCCCTTCCGCTGGCTGAGCCCGATCATTGAAGCCTTCGGCGGGATGGGCACGGTCATCTGCTCCAATGGCGCGGTGCTCTACGACCTGGAACAAGACGAAGTGATCTGGTCGCGCACGCTCAGCGCGGCTACCGCGCGGCGGGCGAGCGAAATCATCCTGGAGCTGGAACCGCGCGCGTCCTTCGCTGCCGAGACCACCAAGGGGCTGCACCTGGGTGAAGGCTTTGCCGACCGCCACCACAACTTCGGGGTGCAGGCAGTCCTGGATCTGACTAGCGAGTCAATTGATTCCGAGGGCATCGTGAAATTCCTTGCCCGCTCCCAGCACCTGCCGATAGACAAGTTCTATTCCTCGGTTGAGCCGCAGCTGGCAGAACTGGTATCGGTGACCCACTCCGCCTTCGACGTTTCCCTATTGGAAATGGCGCATGTGGATATCCACAAGGCCACCACGCTGCATGAATACTGCCAGCGCCTGGGAATTGCCGCAGCTGAAGTGATGGCCTTCGGCGACATGCCCAACGACATCGAAATGCTCGAATACGCCGGCCACGGCTACGCGATGTCCTCCGGACACCCCATGGCGCTGGCCTCCGCCCGCTTCCGTGCACCCTCGCTGGCCGATGACGGGGTAGCCCAGGTCATTGAAGGCCTGCTGAAATGACCTACGCCTTTTCGCACCGCGGCGTACGCACGGGCAACGAGGAAAACACGCTGGCAGCCTTCCAGCGCGCCGCAGACCTGGGCATCACCCATCTGGAATCGGATGTGCACGCCTCAGCCAACGGCACGGTCTACCTGTTCCATGACCAGAGCCTGGACCGGGTGACCGACGCGAGCGGGAATTTCAACGACTTCACCGACGAGCAGCTGGCAATGGTGCGGGCCGGAGGGGAACCGCTGTGCACGCTTGATGCACTGCTCGATGCGTTCCCGCACGCCACACTGAACCTGGACGTCAAGGACGAGCACGTGATCGGCCCGCTGGCCGAGCTCATCGAGCGCAGGAAAGCCCATCGGCAAATTGCCCTCGCGTCCTTCTCCACGGCACGCAGCGCCGCGGTCGGCCACCTGCTTTCCGCTCCGATACGGCGCTCGCCGGGTCAACGGGAAATTGTCGCCATCTGGCTGTGCGCCCACCTGCTGGGCTGGGTTCCCAAGCGGCTGCTGGCAGGCTTCTGGGCGGTCCAGGTGCCGCTGAACCAGGGCATGCTGCCGGTAGCGACCCGTCGATTCATCAAGGCGGTCCACCGAGCCGGCGCCCAGGTGCATGTCTGGGTCATCAACGACGAGCCGACCATGCGGCTGCTGATGGAGCGCAAGGCCGACGCCATCATGAGCGATGACGCGGCCTTGCTGGCCAGGGTTCTGGGCTCTTGAACTGCGGCCCTAGGAGATATCCAGGGTTCCCAAAACGGTCTCGGCGTGCTCCTGCAGTTGCTCGTCGCTGGCATCCAGGAGCAGGCGCAACCAGGTCTCGTGCTGCGACAGCGGCGCAACCAGGCAGGCTGGATTAATCAGGTCGTACAGCTCATCTGCTGAGCCGTAGGCAGAGAACTGGTCCAGGTACGCGAAAAGCACCTTCATCACTCGCTCATCACCGGTATCGCAATCCCACGCTTCGCACATGGCGGCCAGCGGCGTGTTCAGGGATGAGAAGGGGTGAGCCCAGTGCGCGGAGGACAGATTCAGGATGCGGCCGTGGTCTCCGGCCTCGGCAGGAACCACCACCTGCGACAGATCGAAGTTGCCGTGCTCGATGCTCAACGGCACCGCACCGGCATGAAGGGCAGCGGTGGCCCTCCTCAACTCATCGAGATGCGAAACCATCTTGTCCGCCATGGATCCATCCAGGTACAGCGGGTGTGCCGGGTCCAGGGACACATGCATCATCAGCGCCTGCTCGTACTGCTCGGGCAGGAACTGCGGGTCCACCACGGTGACCCCGGAATCAAAGAATTCTTCCTCGTGGCCCATCAGCGCGACCTGGAAGGAACCGAGCGAGGCCATGGCCAGCTCCCAGTTCTCCACCGAATCGCCCAGATCCGCCAGGGTGTGCCCGAAATCCGGGCTGAGCATGTAGCCGGCGATCCGGTCGATAGCCAGTGGCATCACCACGCGATCGGGCAGCAGCTGGCCGGCAGCGACCGTGGTCGCTGGTTCCGAAGCCAGCCCCGGAGCGTTGGCGCTGAAGATCAGATCTGCGGCACCGGTCTGAACCGCCGCCTGGATCTGGTGCAAATCTGCGGGCCAAAAATCCGGTCCTGCGGTGCGTTGAATGCCATATGCCTCGCACGCAGCATCGATCCACTCGGCGGTTGCCTCACGCCAGTCTTCGCTATTCCATACATCTATCCACTGAGCCACATTCTTATCGTAGTATGTCGAAGCAAGCGCGTTCAGTTGCTACGGTAAGGACTACGGCCAGTAATTCGCTCCTCTTTCGAAGGATTTCGATTGTGAACGCTTTTCGTCCTGAGTACCGACATCGTGATTACAAGGCCGTCCTCTTTGATCTGGATGGCGTGATCACTCCTACCGCGTTGCTGCATCGCAAGGCGTGGGAAGAACTTTTCACCACCTTTTTCGACAAGCACCCGGGCGTGGCCCCATACACTTCCGAGGACTATTTCAACCTGCTTGACGGCCGTCCGCGTTATGACGCGGTGGCGGCCACCCTCGAATCCCGCGGCATCAGCTTGCCCCGCGGGGATGAAAGCGATCTGCCGGGGGAGGGCAGCATCTGCGCGCTGGGCAATATGAAGAACGAAAAGTTCACCCAAGTGCTGCAGCGCGACGGGATCGACCCCTATGCCGGCTCCGTGGCCTACCTGCAACAGGTGCTGGATGCCGGGCTGGACGTCGCGGTGGTGTCCTCCTCGCGCAATGCCCGCGTGGTACTGGCTGCCGCAGGACTGGCCGAGCACTTCCCATTGGTGATGAGCGGCCAGGAAGCTGCTGCGCGCCGGCTGGCGGGCAAACCAGCCCCGGACACGTTCCTGGCTGCCGCCGCCGATCTGGGTTGGCGTCCGGAAGAATGCGCCGTCATCGAGGATGCCACCAGCGGGGTGAGGGCAGCGCGTGCCGGGGGCTTCGGCGTCATCGGCGTGGCCCGCGAAGGCAATGAGGCCGCCTTGCTGGATGCAGGGGCCCATTTTGTGGTTCATGACCTTTCCGAACTGGTCTCCGAGCAAGCAGCCAAGGCCTGGGAAGAGGACTCCTGGTCGCTGTGGCGCGGGAACCAGCGAGACAGCGATGGCGCCGAAGACACCGTTTTCTCTCTGGGCAACGGTTTTCTGGGTGCACGGGCTGCGCAACTGGGTCTGGGGGACCAAGGAGGTGGCACATTCATCAACGGGCTGCATGAGACCTGGGAAATCCGCCATGCCGAGAGCGCCTTCGGGCTGGCCGAAACCGGACAGACCATGATCAGCGCCCCGGATTTCCGGACCATGCGCGTGTTCATCAATGACGAAGCCCTGGAAGTCGGCCGCACGGAGATGCTGCGTGATGAGCTGCGCCTGGATTTCCTTGACGGGACGCTGACCGCGCACACCCTGTGGCGAACTGCCGAGGGGCACCGGGTAGCCGTCACTGCCCGCTCAATGATTTCCTTCACGGATCGCCACGTGGCGCTGCAGGACGTGCACGTGCGCCTGCTCGATGCTCCGGCGCAGGTGCTGATCCAGTCTTCGGTCATCGGGTACCGCTCCAGCCGGAAGGTGGCTTCCCCGGAGGAAACCGATGCCGGGGTTCCTGCCGATCCGCGCAAGAGCGAGGAAGCCAGGGCCAACCCGCTGCATCCGGCGGGCACCCACCGCGATGGCGCCCGGCTGGGCATCTCGTACCAGGTCTTCGGATCCGGGATGTCGGTAGCAGCAATGGTGGAGCACGAGGTGGCCACCACTGGCGGAGCGCAGGCGGAGCTGTCCGTGGTCCGCAAGGTGGACGATGACCGCGCCGATGAAGTGATCAGCACCAGGCTGGAAGCCGGGCAAGGCGTGCGCGTCTCCAAGTACGCGGTCTACCACTCCTCGCGGCGCCATCCGGCCCAGGAGATGCTCTTGCGTTCTGAGCGGGCCTTGGAGCACCTGGTGCCGTTGGGGATTGACGAGCACTTCCGCACCCAGCGCCGTTTCATGGCCGACTACTGGGACCGCAGCGATGTGGTGGTGGAGAGCGATGAGCCCGAGCTGCAGCGCAAGATCCGCTGGAACCTGTTCCAGCTCGCCCAAGCTGCCGGACGTGCCGACGGCCTGGGCATCAGCGCCAAGGGCGTGAGCGGCAACGGCTATTCCGGGCACTATTTCTGGGATACCGAAATCTATGTGATGCCGTTCTTGACCTATACGAACCAGCAGTGGGCGCGCAACACGCTACGCGCCCGGGTCTCGATGATTCCTGCAGCGACCCGGCGGGCGCTGATCATGAACGAGGAAGGCCTGCTCTTCCCGTGGCGCACGATTAACGGCGAGGAAGCCAGCGCCTATTATCCGGCTGGCACTGCGCAGTACCATATCAATGCCGACGTGGTGTATTCGCTCAACCGGTACCTCGGGGTCATGGAGGATGACGAGTTCCTGCTGGCCGGCGGCGCCGAAATCCTCGTGGGAACTGCGCGCATGTGGGCCTCGCTGGGGTTCTGGCGTGGCGAGCAGGGCAATGAGCGTTTCCATATCCATGGGGTCACCGGGCCCGATGAGTACACCGCGGTAGTCAACGACAACCTCTACACCAATGTCATGGCGCGCTTCAATTTGCGCCGCAGCGCCCAGCTGCTGGCCGAAATGGCCCAAGAGCATCCGCGCGAGTTCGCGCAACTGGCCAGCAGGCACTCATTGGAAAACGAGGAGATCGCCCTGTGGCTCAAGGCCGCTGATTGCATGCACATCCCGTATTCCGAAACGGTCGGAATCCACCCCCAGGACGAGCATTTCTTGAACCGCGAAGTCTGGGACCTGGCCAATACCGGTGCGGATAAGCGGCCGTTGCTGCTGCACTACCATCCGCTGGTGATCTACCGCTTCCAGGTCATCAAGCAAGCCGACGCGGTGCTGGCTTTGTGGCTGCGTTCCAGCGATTTCACCGCCGAGCAGAAACTTGCGGATTTCAACTACTATGACCCGCTGACTACGGGCGACTCGACACTGTCGGCGACAGTGCAATCGATTCTCGCCGCCGAGGTGGGCTACCGCGATCTTGCCTGGGAGTATTTCGAGCACGCGCTGAACGTGGATCTGGAAAACCTGCATGGCAATACCGCTGACGGCGTGCATGTGGCATCGACCGGTGGCGTCTGGTCGGCGCTGATCTACGGCTTCGCGGGACTGCGCGACGATGACGACCAGCTGCGCTTTGATCCGCGGCTCCCGGAGAAATGGCGGGCCCTGCGCTTCAACCTCGGGTGGCGGGGCATGAGGATTTCCGTGGGCTTGCGGGCTGAAGCCATTGATTTCACCCTGCACGGAGCCTTCTCCCGTCCGATCTGGGTGCGCGGCCAGCAGGTGGACCTGCAGCCGGGGCAGACAGTCAGCGTGGCGCTCGCCGGCCAGGGCCCGACGCTGGAAGGGCGGCCAAGCTTGGAGCATGTGCTCTCGCTGCAAAGCGACGTCGGCGTGGATGTGCCCAACAAGGCCTGGTAAGCATCCGGGCACGCAAAAGGAGGCAGGAACCATCTTGGTTCCTGCCTCCTTTGCGCAATCCGCAATGCCCTGCGGGTGGTGCCTAGAGGGTCATCTCCTCGAGTTGGCGCCCCTTGGTTTCCTTGACCAGGAAGATCACGAAGATCAGGGAAAGCAGCGCGAAGAATGCGTAGATGCCGTAGGCCAATGCCAAGCCTGCCTCGGCGAGGGCCGGGAAGGTGGTGGAAACGGCGAAGTTGGCGATCCACTGCGCCGAGGCTGCCACTCCGAGTGCCATGGCGCGGATCGAGTTCGGGAAGATCTCGCCGAGCAATACCCATACGGCCGGACCCCAGGTGGCGCCGAAGCCGACCACGAACAGGTTGGCCGAGACCAGGGCGACGATGCCCCAGCTGCCCGGCAGCGACACGGCGCCGTCGATGGTTACCGACTGCGCGAACGCTACCGCCATCATGCCCAGCGACAAGGTCATGATGGCCGAGCCGATGGTGAGCAGCAGCTTGCGTCCCAGCACGTCGATCAGCAGCACCGCCACGATCGTTGCCAGCACGTTGGTCGCCGAGGTGATCAGCGAAATCGTGAAGGAATCCGATTCGGCAAAGCCGACGGACTTCCACAGCGTCGTGGAGTAGTAGAAGATCACGTTGATGCCGACGAACTGCTGGAAGACCGAGAGCAGGATGCCGACCCACACCAGCGGGTGGAAACCGAAGCGGCCCAGCAGGTCCTTGAAGACCTGGCGGCGCTCGATGTGCACGGTGGAGCGGATCTCTTCGATCTTCTTTTCGGTATCCGTGCCGGCGTTCATGCCCATATCGCGGGTCAGCACGGTAGCTGCTTCAACGAAGCGGCCGCGCTCGACCAGGTAGCGGGGAGATTCGGGCAGGCGCAGCGAGAGCAGGCCGTAGAGCACTGCTGGAACCAGCAGCGACAGGTACATCCAGCGCCAGGCCGCCAGGCCGAACAAGCCGACGGCATCCGCCGAGCCCATGACGAAGACCAGCAGCGCGCTGACCAGGAAGGCCACGAAGATGCCCAGCACGATGGCCATCTGCTGCATGGTGCCCAGGCGTCCGCGATGCGCGGCCGGGGAGACTTCGGCAATGTAGGCAGGGGCGATCACCGAGGCGAAGCCCACGCCGATGCCGCCGACAATGCGCCAGATGATCAGGTCGGCTACGCCGAAGCACAGGCCGCAGCCGATGGCTGATGCTGCCAGGAGGATGGAGGCGAAGAGCATGGTGCGCACGCGTCCCACGCGTTCGGAGACCACACCCGCTATCCAGGCTCCCAGTGCTGCGCCGAGCAGGGCGCAGGAAACGGTGAATCCGATGGTTACCGCGTTGAGCCCGAATTCGTGCTCGACAGCGTCCACGGTGCCGTTAACGATTGATGAGTCATATCCGAAAACGAACCCACCCAATGCCGCCCCGAGGGCGATGAAGATGAGCCGCGCGGAGAGTTTTCCGTCTGATGTAGTCGCAGTCACAATGAGCCATGCTATCGGATTCGAGAGCCGCAGAATCCCGATTTCTCGATTTTTTATGGGAGATCGATCACAAATTGGAAGGAGTCCTTACTTCAAGACCGGGGGAGGCCCAGTGCGCGTCGCCGCTTCATGACTGGCCAGCTCCCGAATTCTTGGCAAAAAAGCAGGCCGGCATTGCGAGTTATCGCGATGCCGGCCTGCGGGGAATTTATTTGCTAGCTATCCGCAGGCTTCTGCGAGTCCGCCAAATCGTTGCCGCGCATCTTGGCGACGATACTCATCAGGTGGAAGACCACCAAGGTGGCGATCGAGCCCAGGGCGATGCCGCCCAGCTGGAGCTGGCCGAAAGCGATTTCCTTGGTCACCGCAATGGCGATAATCAGGCCGGTGCCGGCGGTCATCAAGTTGATCGGGTTGCCGAAATCCACCTTCGCCTCGATCCACAGGCGCGCGCCGACGATGCCGATCATGCCGTAGAGCACGATGCCCAAGCCGCCGATCACGCCTTCTGGAATGGTGCCGATCAATGCGCCGAACTTCGGCAGGAAGGCCAGGGCCACGGCCACAATCGCAGCGATCCAATAGGCCGCGGTCGAGTACACGCGCGAAGCGGCCATCACGCCGATGTTCTCGGCATAGGTGGTCGTGGCCGAACCGCCGCCGAAACCGGCGAGCACGCTGGCAGCGCCATCGGCCATCAGCGCACGGCCGTTGAACTTCGACAGGTCGCGATTGGTCATCACGCCCACGGTGCGCACATGGCCGATGTTCTCGGCGATCAGCACGAACACCGCAGGCAGGAACATCAGCGCAGTGTCGAAGTGGAAGGTCGGGGTGTGGAATTCTGGCAGTCCGATCCACTCCGCGGCAGCAACCGCCTTGAAGCTCACCTGCCCCTGGGCCAGCGCAACAAGGTAGCCGCAAAGAAGTCCCATGAGGATCGACAACCGGCCCAGCAGGCCCTTGAACGCAACGGTCGCGACCACGGTAAAGATCACCGTGAGGAAAGTGGTCAGCGGGAACTCGGTCATGGGAACCAGCGTTGCGCTCGCCAGATTCAGGCCGATCAGCGCCACGATGGTGCCCATGACCACCGGCGGCATCAGGGCGTGGATCCAGCCGGTGCCGGTCTTCTGCACGATCAGCCCGACAACGAACAGCAAGGCCCCGGTCATCACGATGCCGCCCAGCGCGCCGGACATGCTGTGCGACTGGGTGGTCGAGAGGACCGGGGCAATCATCGCAAAGGACGAGCCGAGGTAGCTGGGCACCTTGTTCCTGGTCATCAGCAAGAAGATGACGGTGGCCAGGCCGGTGAACAGCAAGGTCGTGGTGACCGGGAAGCCGGTGATGGTTGGCACCAGGATGCTGGCGCCGAACATCGCCAGGATGTGCTGGGCTCCGATGGAAACGGTCTGCGGCCAATGCAGCCGCTCATCCGGGGCAACTACCTCACCTGGGGTGATGGTCCTGCCGTTGCCGTGAATGCTCCAACTCATGATTCCTCTTCCCGGGCCCTGCGGGTTTTAGGCCGTAGAGAAGTCTACTCGGTTCTCGTGCGCCTGCGCGAAGAAAGAGCGCTCATGTTCCGCGGAGCGGATGAAAGCGGCCTCCATGCGGGCCCGCAGCTGCGGATCTGCCTGCTCGAACGCCTGGCGGACCATTTCGATGGCCTGCTCGGTGGCGGAATCGAATTCCTCGGATGCATAGGTTTCCAGCCATTGCCGATAAGGATGCTCGGCATGGTTGGCTGCCGCCAGCCGCTTGCCGATGTCCTGGTACAGCCAGTAGCAAGGCAGGATCGCGGCAATCAGCTCCCCGTAGCTCTCCTGGCTGGCGGCCAGGTGGTTGGTGTAGTTCAGCGTGGTGGCGCTGGGCGTATCAGCGAACTCATCCAGGTAGCTGCCGTGCAGCTGCAGCTCGCCATCGAGGATGCCGTTGGCGCCACGCGACCAGAAACGCTGGGCACCGAGATCCGGCGCCATCGAGCTGGCCAGCGAAAGCACCTTGGCGTAACGCAGCAGATACAGCGCATCCTGGGCGATGTAGTAGTGGAAGTCATCCCGGTCCAAGGTGCCCTCGGATAGCCGGGTGATGAAATCCAGCTGGTCGATTTCCTCGCGGATCGGCTGGATCTTCTGCCACCAGTCGCCCATGGGATCTGCCGTGCCGAAGAAGTCGATGAAGTGGTTGACCGGGCCGTGGCCGCTGCCCACCTGCAATTGGTCGGCCGCTGCGATGGCCTTGGAGAGGTAGGACTTGGACTGCTCCAACGCGGCGATCCAATCTCCAGTGGCAGCGAAGCGGGTAGCCAGAGTGCTGGAAAGGGTGCAGCCGGTGCCGTGGGTGTTCCTGGTGGCATGGCGCGGTCCGTGCAGCTCCAGCTGCACCCCGCCCGCCGACACCAGGGCATCGGGGCAATCCGCCCCGGCCAGGTGCCCGCCCTTGGCCAGCACCAGCGTGCCGTGCTTGGCAGCCAGCCGCTGGGCCTGGCGCAGGGCTTCGTCCCAGGAAGGGGCCACAGGCTCGCGCAGCAAGCTGGCCAGCTCCAGCAGGTTCGGGGTAATCACCGTGGCGCGATCCAGCAGTGAATCAAGGGCCGATTCGTCGTCGAGCAGGCGATCCCCGCTGGTCGCCACCATGACCGGGTCCAGCACGACGGGGGCGTCAACAGTTTCCAGCCAGCTGGTGACTGCGCGGATCACCTCGGCGTTGGCCAGCATCCCGATCTTGATCGCATCGATGCGGATATCTGTACTCACGGCTTCGAGCTGCGCGAGGACGAAATCGCCGCTGATCGCCTGAACTCCGGATACCCCATGGGTGTTTTGCGCAGTCAAAGCGGTGATCACGCACATTCCGTAGCCGCCGTTGGCGGCAATGGCCTTCAGATCCGCTTGGATTCCGGCGCCGCCGGAAGGATCGGAGCCTGCGATGGATAGGATGTTCATTTCGAGGCCTCCCAGGCTGCGACCAGCTGCGCGCTGGCAAGTTGCGGATCTTCGGCGTTGCAGATGGCGCGGACCACGGCCAGGCCTGCGCCGCCGCCGGTGCGGATCGCGGCGGCATCGTCTTGGGTAATTGCGCCGATCGCTACGCAGGGCAGCTTGGCCAAGGCCGCGGCTCGCGCAAAGCCGTCCAGCCCCAGGGGAGCAGGATGGTCTTTTTTCGTCGGAGTGGCGCGGATGGCTCCTACACCGAGGTAGTCGATCACCGAGGCGTCCTTGTTCGCCTGGGCCAATTGCTCATCGCTGGAAGCACTCAAGCCGATGATGCCCTCGCCGATGATCTGGCGAGCCAACTGTACCGGCACATCTTTTTGCCCGATATGGATGCCGTTAACTGCTGCGCCAGCAGCCCGTGACGCGAGGTAGACGTCAATGCGGTCATTGATCAGCAACTGGGCTTTGCCCTCGGTGAGCTTGGCAGCCGCGCAGGCCAGCTCGAAGAATTCCCGGGCGCTTTCATCCTTGGCGCGCAGCTGGATCCACCCGATCCCTCCGGCGACGGCGCCCTCGATAACTTCCAGGGTGCTGCGTGGGGTGCAGCTGGCAGTGTTGGCTACTAGATAAGCGCCGTAATTATGCATGGTTCAATTCCTCGTACTTCAAAGTCTTCAGTTCCCCGGGATCGGCAGCCGACAGCGCATCAAGGAAGGCAACTGCGAAGCTGCCCGGACCGGAGCTGCCAGCCAGGGCCTTTTCCGCGGCCAGGCCATAGAAACCGTGGGCTGCGATGGTGGCCTCGAACGGGTCATCGTGGACCGCAACCATCCCGGCGCAGACCGCGCCCAAGGCGCAGCCGCCACCTGTCATCCGGGTCAAGCCAATTCCGTTGGTATGCACCAAGACGGTACGCGTGGCGTCGATGATGGCGTCAGCCTGGCCGGAAATGGCCACTACGCAGTCGTGTTCCGTGGCCAGTTCGCGTCCCGCCGCCAAGGCGGCAGAAACCTCATCCAAGGCATCGACACCGCGCGAAGCAGATTGCCGGCCGGCCAGGGCCAGGATTTCCGAGGCGTTGCCGCGAATCAGGGTCGGGCGTTGCCGGACAATGCGCCGGGCAAACTCCGTGCGCACCGGAAGCGCTCCCACTGCCACTGGATCCAGGACCCAGGGGGTGCCTGCAGCGCTCGCCGACTGCACAGCTTCTTCCATGGCGGTCAGCTGTTCAGTGCTTGGAGTTCCCAAATTCACCAATACGGCTGAAGCTGCCTGCGCGAATGGGCCGGCCTCTCCGGGCAGATCCGTCATGGCCGGGGAAGCCCCGGATGCCAGCAAGACATTGGCGGTGAAATTGGATACGACGGTATTGGTCAGGCAAAAAACCAAAGGTGATTGTTGCCGGTATTTTTGGGCAACTGCATGCAAAGCCATGCGACATCCCTCCGCTAGCGTGAACTAGATCAGGTTCTACGGGTCTTATCTCAGTCGGTTGATCCGACACCCCGTGTCACTGCCATAGAGCGTACGCACAACCGGTTCCGAGGACAAGTTACTTACGCTCGCGCCGCGCCACCAAGGCCTTGAGCGTGGCCGCATCCACCTTCTGCGCGACCGCCAACGCCCAGAGGTGATCCACGGCGGCCAGGAGATCTTCACTGGTATCCACCGGCTGCGGCCGCTCGTTGACCACTGTGCCGGCACGGCGCCGGGAGGTGATCAGCTCTTCGGCTTCCAGCTCCTTGTAGGCGCGCGCCACTGTACCGGCAGCGACGCCGAGGTCCGTGGCCAGCGCACGCACAGTAGGCAGCTTGCTCCCCGAGGGCAGATCTCCCAAGGAGATCAGTGAAGCAATCTGCGAGCGGATCTGCTCATAGGGCGGGGTAGCTGCTTGGAGGTCAACACTGATCTGCGTGCTCATGAAGTAGCTGCCGGCTGATGTTCCCGCACGAAGGCGCTACCGGGGCGCTCTAGGAAAATGACTGCTGGGACAACGAAGATGAGCAATGCAAAGAGTCCCAGCCCGGCCGGGAATCCGTAGCCAATGAGCAGCATGGCTACCACTGCACTGGTGTTAACACGCATTGAACGCAGTTCCAGGACCTTGCGGTACCAGATTTCTTCGGCCGACGAGACAGCCCAGGGAATAATTGCCCGGCGGGAGAACCAGACGAATCCAAGATGGGTTGCCAGCAACAGCAGGATCAAGCCTGCAACCATTGTCTTGCCTGGAGGCACGAAGCCCCACAAATAGTCCAGCGGCGGATCGAGCAGAAAATAGGTGCTGGTGGCAAACAGCAAGCCAGCGGCGATGTAGGACCACAAGGGCAGGGGCGCGTGGTACTTGGGTGCTGCAGACGCCTGCCGGGCCACCGTGCTGACGTAGCTGAGATAAAGCGCATTGAGAACGGCATAGCTCAAAGCCGCACCGGCAAAGATCATTAAGATCCACGTAGTTCGCTCATTGGTAGGCATCTGGAGCTCGTCATCCAGTGGCAAGAATGACCAGCCGATTGCAACGCTGAGCAAGGTGAGTGCTGCAGTTACGTATTGCAAGGTGAATAGTTGATCACGCAAACGCGAGAAGGCGGTCCGTTCCCTGGTGGTGGATTGAGCTGAGAATGTAGAGCGCGGTCCCCAGAAGAGCAACGTGAGGGCGACCGCAAGGGCGCCATAGCTAACGAACTCGTACTGTCCATCCGGCGAATTAGCCTGCGAGTAATTGACCACCGACACGGTGAAGGCCAGCAAGACGATGCCGATATTGCGCATCAAGCGGTTGAGCCAGACCGTGCGCAACGCTTGGTTGTCTTCGGCCGAGATGCCGGCCAAGGCAGGTCTTTTCAGGATAACTACGGTAATCACAGCCGCGGCCACGATGATCCCTGCCAGGGCCACGATGAATACCGGGAGCATCTGTGTGCCCGGCAACCGCCCATCATACGGACCCTCCGACGCGTATGAATAGATGCCGTCAAAATCAAAGGTCGTGAATTCCGAGGCCGGAACGCCAACGAGCCCTTCGACTTTGGACGCCGGCCACAGGGAGCCGACCGCGATCAGCAGCAAAAGCCCAACGAAAGCCCCTAGGGCCTTGGGAAATGGAGTTGTCAGGCTGCGGGCCTCTAATGAAGCGGTGCGCACTGGCTGGAGTTCCTTGGGCCAAGTGAACAAGCCGATGAGGTAAACCAGAAGAACCCAGATCCCCGGAGTGAGTGCTTCAGCGAGAGCCGAACCTGAATTGGGCTCGGTCATTGAAACGCGCCAGGTCTCGGACAAATCCCATGAGGTTGAAGCAAAGAATGCGATCAATGCGCACCAGAACGAGTGGGATCGGGCCCGGTCGATAGCTGGTGTTCCACGCCTGTGCGCCACCGAACGCAACCAAACGCAGATGATTGCGGCAACGAAAGCGATGGATATGGCGCTCGCCGAGAACTGGTTCATGGAAATCAATGTATCAACTATTTGATACATATTGAATCCTCCGGCGAATTAAACGATGAAAAATAGTCCCAGTGACGTACGCTCAAATCATGGGTCTGTTTACTTCCACTCCGTTGCCCGAACCGGTCGGTGATTCCGCACCTCCGGTGGACGAGCATCCATCGCGCATAGCAACAGTGCTGAGCCATTTGCGGCGTTCTGCGGACACGCGGATCACGCATCCGCGACGCTTCCGCCTGCAGCAGCTCAAGGCCCTGGAGAAGATGCTCGAAGAGCATCTGGAAGACTTCGTCCAGGCCCTGGCCGAGGACTTGGGCAAGAGTGCCACCGAAGCCAAATTCTCCGAAATCGACGTGGTGCGGGCAGAAATAGATTTCGCCCAGCGCCACCTCGTTGAATGGATGGATTCCACCAGCGTCAAGGTACCGCTGGCTTTGCAACCAGCCATTGCCAAGGTTGAGCCGCGCCCGCTGGGGGTCGTGCTGATTATCGGCGCCTGGAACTACCCGGTTCAGCTGGTGCTCGCACCGCTGGTCGCGGCCATTGCTGCCGGCAACGCGGCGGTGATCAAGCCATCGGAACTGGCTCCTGCGACCTCAGGCGCCTTGGCCAAGTTCCTCCCGGTCTACCTCGACGAACGTGTCTACGCGGTAGTTGAAGGCGGGGTGGATACCTCCACGGAGTTGCTCGGCGCCCGCTGGGATCATATTTTCTACACCGGCGGTGAACGCGTGGCCAAGATCGTGGCTGCAGCGGCTGCGAAGCATCTGACACCAACCACCTTGGAACTGGGCGGAAAGTCGCCGGCCGTGGTGGAAAACGATTCGTTGGCTTCCGCAAAGCGCTTGGCCTACGCCAAATTCATGAATGCCGGCCAGACCTGCGTGGCCCCGGATTACGTATTGAGCGTGGGCGACTCGTCTGAGCTCATCAAGCGCCTGGGCCAGGCCATCACCAGCTTCTACGGCAAGGAGCCGCTGACCCATCCGGACTTTGGCCGCATCGTCAGCCGCAAGCACTTTGACCGGCTGTTGTCGATGTTCGAGCAGGGCGAGGTGGTTTTCGGCGGCGAATACGACGAGGATACCTTGCGCATCGCTCCGAGCATCATGCGCAATGTGGACCTCGAGGGAAGTTTGATGACCGAAGAGATTTTCGGTCCTATCCTGCCGGTGATCGAGGTGGAAACCTTCGAGGAAGCCCTCGAATTCATTGCCCGGCGGCCATCACCGCTGGCCGCTTACCTGATGAGCGAAAGTCCGCGCCTGCAGTCGATTTTCTCTGATCGGGTGCGAGCCGGCTCCATAGTGCACAATGCTCCGTTGGCCCAGATGATCGTTCCAACCCTGCCTTTTGGTGGCGTCGGACCGAGTGGAATGGGGGCTTACCACGGCAAACATGGATTCGAACGGCTTTCGCAGATGCGTTCAGAACTCAACAAAACGACCGTAGTTGACACCTTGAGCGCAATATATCCTCCGTATTCATGGGCTAAGCGAAAGATTATTGATCGCTTACTGTAGCGCGGTTCATAGCGTTATGGCTTGTCAGGGTGCTTGGATGGATAGGTTGGAAATTTTCAAGCATCAGGAGATGTAACGCATGACTGAGCCCGCACCGTCCCAGGACGGTCTGAAGCGTGGCCTCAAAGCTCGCCATATGCAGATGATTGCCATTGGCGGCTCGATTGGTACCGGACTATTCGTCGCGTCCGGCGGCACCATTGCCCAAGCTGGCCCAGGCGGTTCGCTGGTGGCCTACGCGCTGATCGGCATGATGGTGCTGCTCCTGATGCAGTCGTTGGGAGAAATGAGCGCCCGCCTTCCGGTCGCTGGTTCCTTCCAGACCTACGCAACGGTCTTCGTGAACCGCCACTTCGGCTTCGCAATCGGCTGGAACTACTGGTTCAACTGGGCCATCACCGTGGCTGCCGAGCTGGTAGCCGCCGGCATCATCATGTCCTACTGGTTCCCTGATGCCCCGGGGTGGATCTGGGCGGCCATCTTCCTGGTGCTGCTCACCGGCTTGAACGCGCTGTCCGCCAAGGCCTTTGGCGAGGGCGAATACTGGTTGGCCGCGATCAAGGTCATCACCGTGGTGGTCTTCTTGATCTGCGGTGTCGCGATGATCTTCGGCATCCTGGGTGATTCCACCCCGGGCTTCAGCAATTGGACCGATGGCGAAGCGCCATTTGTTGGCGGCTGGCTGTCCATCGTCTCGGTCTTCATGATTGCCGGCTTCTCCTTCCAAGGAACCGAACTGATCGGCGTGGCCGCCGGCGAAGCCGAGAACCCCCAGCGCGATATCCCACGCGCCATCAAGGCGATCTTCTGGCGCATCATGCTCTTCTACATCGGCGCGATCTTCGTCATTGGCATGCTGATCCCGTATATGGATCCATCGCTGCTGTCTTCGGAGGCATCGGATATCACCACCTCGCCATTCACCCTGGTCTTCGAGCGTGCGGGCGTAGCATTCGCCGCGGCCCTGATGAATGCGGTGATCCTCTCGGCCATCCTCTCCGCAGGCAATTCCGGGCTATATGCCTCTGCACGCATGCTTTATTCGATGGCGTTGGACGGCAAGGCGCCAAAGATTTTCGCCCGCTTGAACAAGCGCGGCGTGCCCATGCCGGCAATGCTGCTAACCGCCTCGGTAGGCCTTTTCGGCTTCCTGACCGCCATCATCGGCCAAGGCTCGGCATATACCTGGCTGCTGAACGTTTCGGGCCTCTCCGGCTTCATTGCCTGGGTGGGTATCGCGGTGTGCCACTACAAGTTCCGCAAGGCATACATTGCTAGCGGACAGGATCTCGCGAACCTGCCGTACAAGGCGCCGCTATTCCCGCTGGGCCCGATTCTGGCTTTCGTGATCCTGATCGTGGTGATCGCAGGCCAGAACTACCAGGCGATCGTGGATGGAAACCTGCTGCAGATGGCTTCCAGCTACATTGGCCTGCCAATCTTCCTGCTGCTGTGGCTGGGCCACTGGCTGGCCACCCGCAAGCAGCCAGCCGTGGCCATCGACCCATGGACTGCAAAGCTGAACTAGCCAGCCAGCGCAGCATCAACAATCACCCGAGCTTCAGCCAGCACCTGCTGCAGATGCTCGGGTGATTTTGTTGATTCTGCATAGATCTTGTAGATGTCTTCTGTGCCCGATGGGCGCGCGGCAAACCATGCGTGCTCGCTGGAAACCTTCAAGCCGCCAATGGGGAAGCCGGCCGCTTGCGTGGCCTTGGCGGTAATCGGATCCGATGCCAGTTCGGTAGCGGTGACCATCGATGGGTCCAGCTTGCCCAGTACGGCCTTCTGCTCGCGATTTGCGGGCGCGTCAAAGCGGTCGTAGAAGCTGGGGCCGTGGCGCTCTACCAGTTCGGCATGCAGCTGGCTGGGGCTCTTGCCGGTTACTGCGCGGATCTCGCTGGCCAGCAGGGCCAGCATCAGGCCGTCCTTGTCGGTGCTGAACGCCTTGCCGGAGAAGTCCAAGAAGCTCGCGCCGGCCGATTCCTCGCCGCAAAAAGCGACCCTGCCGGAAGCCAGCGGTTCAACGAAGTACTTGAAGCCCACCGGTACCTCGCGCAGGGTCCGGCCGTGGGAAGCCACCACCTTGTCGATGAGCACCGAGGAGACCAGGGTCTTGCCGATCTGGGCATCAGCCGGCCACTGCGGACGGTGGGTGAGCAGGTAGTCGATGGCCACGGCCAGGAAATGGTTCGGATTCATCAGGCCGGCATCCGGGGTGACAATGCCGTGGCGGTCAGCATCGGCATCGTTGCCGGTCGCGATGTCGTACTTCTCGCGATTGGCCACGAGGGAGGCCATCGCATGGGCGGAGGAGCAATCCATGCGGATCTTCCCGTCCTTGTCCAAGGTCATGAAGCCGAAGCGCGGATCCACGGACTCGTTGACCACTTCGAGGTTCAGGCCGTATCGGCGGCCGATTTCGCCCCAGTAGTGCACCGAAGCCCCGCCCAGCGGATCTGCGCCAATGGAAATGCCGGACTCGGCGATGGCCTTGAAGTCGATGACTTCAGCCAAATTGGCGATGTACAGTTCGCGGAAGTCGAAGGGCCGGGCATTCGGCTCGCCGCGCTTGACCGCTCCGCTGGCCAGCAATTCGTTGGCCCGTGCAGCGATGGGTCCGGTGATTCCGGATTCTGCCGGTCCGCCATGCGGCGGGTTGTACTTGATGCCGCCGTCGGTTGGCGGGTTGTGCGATGGGGTGATGATCAGGCCATCGGCCTGTTCGCCGCCGCTAGCGTTATGTACCAGGATTGCGTGGCTGACCGCTGGAGTGGGAGTCAGTCCGTCATCGGCGAGCACGGTGACGCCGTTGCCTGCCAAAACTTCAAGGGCGGTGCGGTATGCGGGCGCGGAGAGTGCGTGGCTGTCCTTGCCCACGTACATCGGGCCGGTGATCCCCGCACCGTTGCGGTAGTCGACCACGGCCTGGGTGATCGCAGCGATATGCGTTTCATTGAAAGTGGTGTTCAGGGAGCTTCCGCGATGTCCCGAGGTGCCGAAAACGACGGCCTGGTCGGGGTTGCCGCTGGAAGGAACCAGGGTGCTGTAGGCATCGAGTACCTCCTGCAAATTGATCAGGTCTGATTCTTGGGCTGGCTGGCCAGCTCGGAGGTGTGCCACAGATTGCCTTTCAGATTGATGCGCTTATCGCAGTTTCGTAGAAGAATGGTAGGCAAATGAGCTACTACCAGTATCCGCAGAACCCCTACCAACGACCGCCTGAATCCGCCGGCCTCTCGGTGGCTTCCCTGGTGCTTGGCATCTTGTCGTTGCTAGGCTTCACTGTCATTATCCTTGTTCCGCTGGCCGGAGTCATTACCGGGCACCTGGCCTACCGGCGTGAACCCAGCTCCCGGGGCCTGAGCCTGGCCGGGCTAATTACCTCATGGATTGGATTGGCACTAGCCATAGTCATTTATGCGGTAGCCATCTGGTTCTTCTGGGCATTGTCAACCGGGTTCGGCTACGACTCGTATTACGACAACGTGACCTTCTCACAAGGGCTTCTTCGATAATCCCCGGGCATGAAAAAAGCGGTTGGTTCAAATGAACCAACCGCTTTTCGCATGCTCGAACGCCTAGAGGATCGGGCCCATCAGCTTCTTCAAGGCCGGGGTAGCTGCCATCATGGCAATACCCAGGACAACAGCGGTGCCGCCCATGGCGATGAAGTACGGGATCTCGTTGCCCTCGGTGTAGTAGCCGGCCAGCACACCCGACAGGGTGGTGCCCAGCGAAACCGACAGGAAGAACAAGGCGATCATCTGGGTGCCGAAGGCGGCCGGAGCCAGCTTGGTGGCAATTGCCTGGCCCACTGGCGAGAGCAGCAGCTCGGCAAAGGTGCACAGCAGCAGGATGCCGACCAGCGCCAGCAGCGGGGTCTTCACGAAGGATTCCAGCGGGATGAACAGCAAGAAGGCCGCACCCACAACCACCAGTGCCAGGCCGAACTTCATTGAAGTGCGTGGCTGGCGCTTGCCCAGTTTGGTCCACAATGCGGCGAAGATACCGGCGAAGATGATGATGAAGACCGGGTTGATCGAGGTAACCCAGCTCGGTGGCATTTCCCAGCTGCCCAGGTGGCGGTCCAGGCGCTGATCCGAGTAAGCGGCAATGAAGGTGAACTGCTGCTGGAACAGGGCCCAGAAGGCAGCCGAACCGATGTAGAACGGAATGAATGCCCAGACTTGCTTGCGCTCGGTGGCGTCAACCTTCTTGCTGCGCAGGATCAACGCGAAGTAGATGATCGAAGCGGCGATCACCACGTAGGCGATGGTGCTTGCCAAATTCTCCGGAGTCACGATCTTGGATGCGAAAGCGGCAATGATCAGAACGATCACGGCAGCGAAGATGACCACATAGCGGTTGCGCTCAGAGGCAGGCAGCGGGTTGCTTGGGATGCGGCCGGAGTCCGGCAGCTTCTTGCGTCCAAGGGCATAGATCCCCAGGCCGATAGCCATGCCGACCGCGGCAGCGGCGAAGCCGATGTGGAAGCCGTACTGGACCTGCAGCCAACCGGTGAGCAGTGGGCCGAGCAGCCCGCCGATGTTCACGCCCATGTAGAACAGGGAGAAGCCGGCATCGATGCGCGGATCTTCCTTGGAGTACAGGGAGCCCACCAGGGCTACAGCGTTGGCCTTCAGGCCGCCGGAACCGACGGCAACGAAGATCAGGCCGATAACCAGTCCGGCATAGCCGGGCAGGAGCGCCAGGCCAATATGGCCGATCATGATCGCGATAGCCGAGAAGAACAGGACGCGTTCCGAGCCGAACAGGCGGTCGGAGAGCCACGCGCCCAGGATGGTGGACAGGTAGACAGCGCCGCCGTAGGCGCCGACCAGCGACAGAGCCAGACCCTGGTCCATGCCCAGGCCGCCGTCGGTGACCGAGTAGTACATGTAGTAAGCCAGCAAGCCCTGCATGCCGTAGAAGGAGAATCGTTCCCACATTTCCACGCTGAAGAGGCTTGCGAGCGCACCGGGGTGACCGAAGAAGGTCTTTCCGGAAGCTTTGGTGCTCGTTGTTGCAGTAGACATACGTAATATTTTTCGCCCTTGCCCACCCGAGTACCTACTTATATGGGAAAGGTCACACCTGCATCTGGGCTGCCAGCGCGAGCAGCAGTCCTTCGTCCGAGCGCGGGGAAATCAGCTGAATACTCATTGGTAACCCCTCGTTGGAGTGGCCTACCGGAACGGTGATGGCCGCTACTGAGGCGACGTTCACCATGGAAGTGTAGGGGGTGTACTGGCACTGCAACATATAATCCACATCGGCTGTGGATTGTGTATAGTGCCCGATCTTCGGCGGGATCGAGGCCATGGCAGGGGTGGCCACGACATCGTAGGCGGACCATTGGCGCACGAAGTCGGCCGCAATCTGCTTCAACCTCGAACCTGCCTGCAGGCTCTGTTCCAGCGAGCGGTCGGCGGCACGTCGGCGGAAATCCCTTGCCAAATCGCCGAGCAGCGAATCATCCGCGACCGGAACGTCCTTCAGCCCATTGGTCCACACCGCCGCGAAGGTTTCCGGATAGTCCGTGGCGTAGTGCAGGTTGGCCGGCTGGACGCGATGCCGTTCTCCAAGGCGTTCAAGGCCCTGGGCAAATGAAGCCCGGGCTTCTTGCGCCAGGGTAATTTCATAGACCGGTTCAAACGGGGAATGGATGCTGTACCCAATCTTCAGCCCGTCCAGGCGCTGGGGGTAGCTTCCCTGCAGCAACGGCAGATAGTGGTCCTTGCCGCGCATGGCGTCAAGCAGCAAAGCCGCATCCAAGGCATCATGGGCCAACGGTCCGCTAACCGCTAGCTTCGGTGCGCCCATGGGATCGGTGTAGCCATCAAGGATGTCGCTGGGAACGCGGCCCAAAGAAGGCTTCAGGCCTACCAGCCCGCAGGCGGCCGCGGGGATGCGAACCGAACCGCCGCCATCAGAGCCCGGACCCAGCGGAATCATGCCGGCGGCAATCGCCGCGGCCTGCCCGCCAGAGGAACCGCCCGACGAGCGCGTGGGATCAAAGGGATTGCGTGATGGGGGCGCCACGAGGTTCTCTGAATAGCTGCTCAGCCCGAATTCCGGAACCTGCGTCTTGCCCAGGACCACCACGCCCTCGGCGCGCAGCCTGGCCACCAAGGAGTGATCACGTTCAGCGACCATCGCAGGCATCGCCGCAGTGCCATAGGTGGTAGGCATCCCGGCCACGTCATTGAGGTCCTTGAACGCGGTGGGGAGCCCATGCAAGCGGCCAATGTCGCCACGGGCATGCGCCTGGTCCGCCGCTGCCGCGGCCTCCATCGCATTTTCTGCCACGTGGACGAAAGCACCTAGGTCCGCCTGCTCTTCGATGCGCTTGAGGTAGTGCTCGGTGACCTCGCGGCTTGAACGCTCGCCGCGGGCCAGCTCGTCTCGCAATTTCAGGGCGCTTGAGGGAAACATGTCGGCTTTCGACGCAGGAAATGACTAGTCTTATAAGCAAACACCCTATGTGAGAGGAATGCTAGCCGTGAGCGATTTTGAGACTGTTTCGGTCAATGATGTCCCGAAGGATGCCTTCATCCTTGACGTGCGCGAAGACTTCGAATGGGAAGCCGGCCGTGCTGCCGGAGCAACCCATATTCCCCTTGGCTCCTTGCCAGAGAAGATTTCCGAGCTTGACCCGGATGTAGACACCTACGTCATCTGCCGTACCGGTGGCCGTTCGGCCCAGGCCGCATCGTGGCTCACCGTGATGGGCTACACCGCCTTCAACGTCGCCGGCGGTTCCGATGCGTGGATCGAAGCGGGCTTGCCAATGGAAGCGGATAACGGCCAGGAGCCAACCGTACGATGAACTATGCCTATCTGGGACCTGCTGGCACTTTCACCGAGTCGGCCCTGCTGCAGGTTCCCGGGGCTGCCGAGGCGCAGCGGATCGCGGCCTCCAACGTCAACGTGGCGCTGACCATGGTGCGCGAGGGGACCGCGGACGCGGCGATGGTCCCGATCGAGAACTCGGTAGAAGGCGGCGTTTCGGCCACCTTGGACGCCATTGCGCAGGGCGAAGCCCTACAGATTGTTTCCGAAATCCTGGTTCCGATCACTTTCGTGCTGGCGGTACGCCCCGGCATCGACTCGCTGGAGCAGATCAGGCAGATCTCCACCCACGGGCATGCCTGGGCGCAGTGCCGCTTATGGGCCGAAGCGAATATTCCCGGGGCCGCATTCACCCCGGCTTCTTCCACGGCAGCCGGCGCCCTGGCTCTCGAAGAGGACGAACCGCCGCATGATGCGGCGATCTGCTCTCCGCTGGTAGCCCAGGAGCGCGGCCTGAAGGTGCTGGCCAGCGGGGTCGAGGACAATATCGGCGCGGTGACCCGCTTCATCCTCGTGACTCGTCCGGGAAGGATTCCGCAGCCTACCGGCGTGGACAAGTCAACGCTGATCCTGCCGCTGCCCGAGGACCGTCCCGGTGCGCTGATGGAAATCCTCGAGCAATTCACCGCCCGCGGCGTGAACCTCTCGCGCATCGAATCGCGTCCTACCGGCAAGAGCCTGGGCGAGTACTTCTTCTCCGTCGATATCGAAGGCCACGTGGCCGAGGAACGCGTTGCCGCCGCCTTGTCGGGGCTGCACCGGCTGTCCCCGCAGCTGCGCTTCCTCGGTTCCTACCCAGCCGCCCAAGGCCTGGAGCCGGCCGTGGATACGCATAATTCAGATGCGGCCTTCAGTGAAGCCCGTGCCTGGGTGCAGTCGCTGCGCGACCGGCTTTAAGCAGGCAGCGCGAAGGCCCGGCCTAGCTCCCCGCAAGGGGAAATCGGCCGGGCCTTCGGCATGCGCTACGGGGTGCGCAGGCGCAGGGCGCTCGGGTTCACGGACACCTGCAGTTCGTTGACCTGGCCGGTGGGGTCCCCGTCGATCTGGGTATTCATCGGCTCATCGCAACGCAGCGATACGCCAGAGGTCTGGTAGAAGCTCATCACCGGAATCTTGTTCTTGGCGCGGAATGCGGTCTTGAGCAGGATCCAGGTCCAGCCGGCGGCCGAGCGGGGAGAAAGGATCACTGCGTCGAGCACGCCGTCGTCGATCTTGGCGTCGGGCACGAAATCCAGGCCCTGCAGCTTTCCGCAGTTGGCGAAGAGCACCGAACGGACCTTGCGGGTCTGCCAGCTCTCGTCGCCCGAGAGCTTGAAGCTGACCTTCTTGCGCTGGCCCGGCAACTGGCGCAGGCCGGCTTCCGAGTAGGCCAGCCAGCCAACCTTGGATTTCAGCTCTTCGTTGGTGTCGTCAAACAGGTCGGCGTCGGTGCCCACGCCGGCGATGACCAGGAAAGCATGATCCGCCTCCTTGCCGTCCAGCAGCTGCAGCTTCATGTGCCCGACGTCGATCCGGCGAACCATCCCGCGCACTGCCACCAGCGCCGCGGTGTGCAGGTCATCGAGCGGAATATCCACGTTGCGGGCCAGCAGGTTGCCAGTGCCCAGCGGCAGGATTCCCAGGGATGCGCCGGTGCCTTCGAGCACTTCCGCGACGGCGCGGATGGTTCCGTCGCCACCTGCGGCAATAATTGTGTCGCATTGCGCATCGAGTGCTTCACGGGCTGCATCCTGGCCGGCGTTGTCCTTGGTCGTTTCAAGGACCAGCGGTGCTTCCAGGCCCGCTTCAGCGCAGACGCGGACCACGGCTTCCCTTGCTTCGTCAGCACCTGACTTGGAAGGATTGATGACCAGGGCCACCTTGGTAGCCGCTGCCTGTTCAGCCGCTTCGGGCTGCTTGATCAGCGGTTTGCTGTAGTTCGAAAGCTTGCGCACCGAATACCAACTGGTCGCCGCGGCGGCAGCTGCAGCAGCCACGGCAGAGAAAACGATCACACGATTTGTCTGCATAATGCTCTCATCGTACTCATGATTGCTACCCTTAACATGTGATCGACCTGAAAATGCTCACCGAAAATCCGGATTTGTACCGTGCCTCGCAACGCGCGCGCGGTGCCGACGAGTCGTTAATTGACCAGCTGCTGGCAGCTGACACGGCACGTCGTGAAACCATCGCCACCTACGAGCGCCTGCGTGCCGAGCAGAATGCGTTCTCCAAGAAGGTCGGCAAGGCCAAGGGCGACGAGCGCGCCGCCCTGCTTGCCGAGGTCAAGGAGCTCGCTGCCGCGGTGAAGTCCGCCCAGGCCGAGTCCGACGCGGCCTCCGCCAAGTGCACCGCACTGCAGCGTTCCATCCCCAACCTGATCATCGACGGCATCCCGGCCGGCGGCGAGGATGACTTCACCGTCGTCAAGCACGTGGGCACCGCCCGCGACTTCAAGGCCGAGGGCTTCGAGCCGCTGGACCACCTGCAGATCGCCGAGAAGCTGGACGCCATCGACATGGAACGCGGCGCCAAGGTTTCCGGCTCGCGCTTCTACTTCCTCAAGGGCATCGGCGCCCGGCTGGAAATCGCGATGATGAACATGGCCCTGGATGTGGCCATGGCGCACGACTTCATCCCGATGATCACCCCGACCCTGGTCCGCCCCGAAACCATGCAGGGCACCGGCTTCGATGTCGAGCACGACGACGAGATCTACAAGCTCGAGCGCGACAACATGTACCTGGTCGGCACCTCGGAGGTGGCCCTGGCCGGCTACCACGCGGACGAGATCATGGATCTGGCCGACGGCCCGATCCGCTACGCCGGCTGGTCCTCCTGCTACCGCCGCGAGGCTGGTTCGGCTGGCAAGGACACCCGCGGCATCATCCGCGTGCACCAGTTCAACAAGCTGGAGATGTTCGTCTACGCCAGCGTCGAGGACGCCGAAGCAGAGCACCAGAAGCTGCTGGCCATGGAAGAGGACATGCTCGGGCGCATGGAACTTCCCTACCGCGTGATCGACACCGCCGCCGGGGATTTGGGCATGAGCGCCGCGCGCAAGTTCGACTGCGAAGCCTGGGTTCCTACCCAGGGCACCTTCCGCGAACTGACCTCGACCTCGAACTGCACCACCTTCCAGGCCCGCCGCCTGAATATCCGCGAACGCGAGATTATCGACGGCAAGGCCGGCAAGACCCGTTCGGTGGCGACGCTGAACGGCACCCTGGCGACCACCCGCTGGCTCGTGGCGATTCTGGAAAACCACCAGAACCCGGACGGTTCGGTCAACGTGCCCAAGGCGCTGCAGCCTTACCTTGGCGGACTCGAAGTACTCAAGTAGCCAATGACCGGCCATTTGCCGGCTGCCCCTCGCGGGCAGCCGGCAAATGCTTTTAACCGGTTGTTCACTTGGCGCTGTGCCTTGGGTCATCGCCAAAAACCCGCGGTGGTGGTTAACTTGAGCCATGACTGTTATGACTAAGCTCGGCAACGATGACCGGCTGACCAAGCAAAAATTGATGATTTGCCTTGACGTGGATGGCACCATCGTCAACCACCAGGGGGAAATGAGCCAGCGCGTGCGCGATGCCGCGCGGGCTGTAGTGGCCCAGGGCCATGAGGTAATCATCTCCACCGGCCGCTCCTTGGGTGCGGCCCTGCCCATCATGGCGGAACTGGGCATCGACCATGGCTATGTCGTGGTCAGCAACGGCGGCGTGCTCGCAAAGGTGTGCCAGGATGAAGTCGAGATCCTGCACCGCGAGATCTTCGACCCGTCGACAGCGCTCAAGGCGCTGCGCGACCAGCTTCCCAAAGCCAAGTACGCCTTGGAAAACGAGCGCGGCGAATTCCTTTCCAGCGAAACCTTCGGCGACATGAGCTTTGGCGCCGAGAGCAAGGTCGTTGATTTCGGCGAGCTGGTCAACAGCAAGGCCGTGCGCGTGGTGGTTTTCTCCACCGACAACACCGCCGAGGAATTCGGGCATGCCGTGCAGAGCCTGGGGCTCTCCGGGGTGACCTACTCGGTGGGCTGGACCGCTTGGCTGGATATTGCCGCCGAGGGTACCACCAAGGCCAGCGGCCTGGAGCGGCTGCGGGCGATCCTGAAGTTCGATTCGAAGGACTCGCTGGCAGTAGGCGATGGCCGCAATGACGTCGAAATGCTGCAGTGGGCCGGACATGGCGTGGCCATGGGCCAAGCGCCGGATGAGGTCAAGGCAGCGGCCGACGCCGTGACTGAAGGCGTTGACCAGGATGGCCTGGCCATCGTCCTGGAAGGGCTGCTGGGCAGCTAGCACCAGGGTCTAGAGCTGGTCGGTGTATTCCAGCAGCCGGGCGATCGCTGCCCGCGCGCCCAGCTCGTCGTTGTAGCCCGAACGCACGATCGCCGCAGATACTGCCTGGGGAGTGATTCCCAGGATCCCGGCGACCGCTTTTTGCTGCCCGCGCACACCGGGAGTCAACAGGTCAACGACGGACCATTCGGCCTCGGTGCGGGTGCGGATCCACTGTCCGAGCATGCGCAGCAGGCCCTCGAGCTCGCCGTCCATCTCGTCATTGCCCGAGGAAACGCAGATCGGGACCCTTTCGCCGCGGTGGCTGGCCGCCTCCAGCGCGCCGAGCGCGCGCCGCGCCGCCCTGCCCTCGACCAGGTCGGCCTCTGCGGGCACCGGCTCGTACAGGCTGCCGATGCCCAGCCCGATATTGCAGAAGTTCAGCCGTGCCACGCGCAGCAGCGCGTCGACGGCGGCATCGGGGTCACTGGGCACTCCGAGCAGCAGCTGCCCGCTGAGCGCGGTGAACGGCGCGTGGGTGTCGACTTGTTCCAGCTGGTGCCAGAGCTGCTCGCTGGCGGCGGCAACATCGGTGACCGAGCGGGGCCGGGGGCTGAGCGCAACGACAAACATGATTCAAGTATTGCGTGTGCAACCGGGTTTGTCGCGCACTGTGCGGCACTTGGCGGCTAACGGTGCTGCTCCAGCCTGATGCTGGTCCGCCGGCTGGCGGGATCAGGAGGAACTAGGACAGGGTGCTGCTGGGCGCGCCCTGCTGGGCGGGCAGCGCAACGGTCGTGTACTTGAAGAAGAACTGCGTAGCGGGGCCAATCAGCAGCGCATAAGCCACCGTGCCCACGCCCACCGGACCGCCGAGCAACCAGCCGATCCCCAGCACGCACACCTCGATAATGGTGCGCAGCAGGCGGATCGATTTGCCGGTGCGCAAATGCAGCCCGGTCATCAGGCCGTCGCGCGGGCCGGGGCCGAAATGGCAGCCGATGTACAGGGCGCCGCCAAGGCCATTGACGGCGATGGCGCCAACCAGGGTCAGGATCTGCCAGCCCAACCCGTGGACATCAGGGATGAGCCAGAGAAAGAAGTCCAGGCCAAGCCCGATGAGCAGCACATTGGCGACGGTGCCCAATCCTGGCCACTGCTTGAGCGGAATCCAGGCCAGCAGCACCACGACGCCGACGATGATCACTATCGTTCCCAGCGACAGCGGAATGTAGTTGGCCAGGCCCAGGTGAAGCACATCCCACGGATCCACGCCGAGCTGGGCGCGGATCAGCAGTGCCATGGCCAGCGCAAAAAGCATGAGGCCGATGAACAGATTTGCAAGACGCAGGGGGAGCTTTCCGGCACGCAGCTGATCGAGCGGAGTGAGATTATGCAGGGTCATGATGCTTCAAGGCTAGCCCTGCGCTGAACCCCGGCAGTAATTCCGCAAGTATCAGATGGTCACATTCCTAGTCCCAGTCCAGCCATGGTGCAGCGAGCCCCGAGACAACCAGGGCGAAAGCTCCGATGAAAAGAAAGCCGATGGCAAGCGAAAAAAGAACCATCCAGCGGGTGGGACTGCTATTCATTATCGGATCCAGGCTTTCGTTTCATCATGATCCCGGTCAAGCGGGCCACCGAGTAGACGGCGCCAAACAGGGGAATAGGCATGGCTAGAGCCAGCGGTATGGCGGTGCGCACACAGCGTTCGCGGAGGAACTGCACCAGCACAAAGAGCGTGCCCAGCGCCCACAGCACCAGAATGCCAACTTCCAGGCCGTCCAGTGCCATTACCGCTTCCATGAAAGCAGTCTATCCACCGGGGGCGAGGCTTCCCAGTATCGCAATGCCCAGGGCCGGCGATAGCTGGCTCAGGTCCCCGGGCCGAGGTTGGCTGGCCGATGCGTCGGTTTCAGCACCAACCGTGGCTTGAACCCCTGGCGGGCGCAGTGCGGGAACATGGATGAACAATGCCGGGACCGGTTGGGAATACGCCAAATACGCAATGTGGTTGCACACGAAACGCCCGGCATTCTCGGAGACCCTTGCCTCATGGCCTGCGGCGAGCAGGGCGCGGACGGCCGCTGCTGGATCAAGTGTGGCATCCAAGCGTCCCGGCGCATTCGCCTTGATGGCCGCTGACCGTGGCTGGGCGCCATCATTGTCGGGGATGCGGGCATCATCTTCGTTAAAAGCCCATCGCTCCGGCGTGATTGCATTCCGGCCGCCGGCTTCGCCGACGCAAATCAGCGCATCGGGCTGGTGCTTCGCCAAGAGCGATTCGAGTGCTTTGCCGGAGGCCGCGAAGGACACCGGAAGCATGGCGGTGAGGACCTGATGCTCGCCCAGCTGCCTGGGAAGGCTGGAAACGGCTTCCTGGCTGGCATTGAATTCGTCGTTGCCGAACGGCTCGAAACCGGTGACCAAAATATGCATGGACCCATTATGGACCCAAACTGTCGGTGTCCGCTGATAGGACTGAGGCAATGGTCCGCTCGACAGTTCTTGGTTAGGTGCTCATGGTAATCGCGGTTTTTGTACTCGTCATCCTGAATATTCTGGCAACGGCATGTATTGCCTTGCTGCTGGTGCGCAGGACATCCGGCTCTGATGGCACCCAGATCCAGGACTCGGTACGTGCTGCTAATGCGGAGCTCCGGCAGGAACTGGGGACCCAGCGCACCGAACTGCGCCAGGGGATGGGCGAAGTGCGTACCGAGATCGACGCCAAGCTGACCGCGATGGCAGAAGCCAATGCGAACCGCCATCTGCAGGTCCAGGGGCTGCTCCAGCAGGAAATGGAGAAACTGCGCTCGGGCAATGAAGCCAAACTCGAGAAGATGCGCGAGACGGTGGACGAGAAGCTCCAGGGGACCTTGGAGAAGCGGCTGGGCGAATCCTTTGAACTGGTCAGCAAGCGGCTGGAAATGGTGCAGAAGGGGCTGGGGGAAATGCAGAGCCTGGCCCAGGATGTCGGCGGGCTGAAACGCGTGCTCACCAACGTGAAGAGCCGTGGTGCATGGGGCGAAGTGCAGCTTTCGCGCCAGCTGGAAGACATCCTCACCGCAGAGCAGTACGAGCAGAACGTGGCGGTCGTGCCCGGCAGCCGCGAGGTCGTGGAGTTCGCGGTGATCCTGCCCGGGCGGGATGCCGGAACGATCTATCTGCCAATCGACTCCAAGCTGCCGCAAGAGGACTACGAGCGCCTGCTCGATGCCCAGGAGCACGGAGACAAGGCCGTCATCGCCGCTGCGGGCAAGGCGCTGGACCGGGCGATCCTTGAGCAGGCCAAGCTGATCTCCAGCAAGTACATCGCCCCGCCTTACAACACCGACTTCGCCATCATGTACCTGCCCACCGAGGGGCTGTTCGCCGAGGTTGTGCGCAGCCCGGGGCTGGCCAGCAAGCTGCAGGCCGAGCACCGGGTGCTGGTCACGGGGCCGACCACCCTGATGAGCCTGCTGAACTCCTTGCAAATGGGTTTCCGGACACTGGCCATTGAGAAGCGCAGCAGCGAGGTATGGCAGGTGCTCTCGGCGGCCAAGGAAGAGTTCCGCAAGTACGGAGATGTCTGGGACAAGCTGGGTAAGCAGCTGGCCACAGCGCAGAACACGGTGCGCGATGCCGGTACCCGGACCCGTGCGGTGGAGCGGAAACTCAAGGACGTGCAGACCCTGGAAGTTTCCGCGCAGGAAGATGTGCTCAGCGGAATGCTGCCTGAAGCCTAGCGCCGGGCAGGTCCGGGTCTCCGGCAGTGAACCGGCAGCAAAAGCAATGGCGGCGACCCCCGATTCGGGGGTCGCCGCCATGTTCGGCTTGAGCCTAGTGGCTAGGCCTTGAAACGCTCGATGGAGCGAGCCAGCTCGGCTTCGGCAGCCTCGCGGCCTTCCCAACCCTCGGCCTTGACCCACTTGCCTGGTTCCAGGTCCTTGTAGCGGGTGAAGAAGTGCTCGATCTCCTTGATCAGCCATTCGTCGATGTCTTCAAGTTCCTTGATGTGGTCAAAGCGCTTGTCGGCAGGAACGCACAGCAGCTTGGCATCGCCACCGCCATCGTCGGTCATGTTGAATACGCCAATTGGGCGTGCTTCGACAACAACACCTGGGATCAGGTCAACACCCGGGATGAAGACCATGGCGTCCAATGGATCGCCATCTTCGCCCAGAGTATCGTCGAAGTAGCCGTAGTGGGTTGGGTACTGCATCGAGGTGAACAGCACGCGATCCAGGCGCAGGCGGTGGGTCTCGTGGTCGATCTCGTACTTGACGCGCGATCCGGTGGGGATCTCGATGGTCACGTCGTGGCTCATGAAAAGCACACTCCTAAACTAGTCTTAGGGATATCCGCTAATAAGGGTATCGCCCCATTGCGCCTGATGGATAAAACTGCGAGAGGAATGTAACCATATGAACACTGCCGCCCGACGCGCTATTACGCTGGGGGTGGCGATTGTTGCCATGGTTGCAGTGATTGCCGCGATGCTGCTGGCCCCGCGATTCTTCACCGGAGAGCCCGAGGCTTTCTACACCCCGGCCAGCGCGCAGCTGGCCGATAAATCCCCAGTCGCCGTGCGGGACCTGGACCCCAACGCCGCGCAACCGGACCCCGGGATCCTCGCCGCGAAGCTGGATGGCATCCTGGCGGACAAGCCCGACCGGACGTCCTTCAACGCCCAGGTGGTCGACGTGGCCACGGGCACAGTCCTGTATGACAGGAACTCCGAAATAAATGGCACCCCGGCCTCCAGCCTGAAGGTAGTCACCGCCATCGCGGCCCTCGATGCCCTCGGCGGCGACACCCAGCTGTCCACCAGCGTGCTGCTCGATGGCGGCACATTGATCCTGCGCGGCGGGGGAGATGTGCTGCTGGGCGACGGGGAATCGGACCCGGCGCACCCCAAGGGCTATGCAGGACTGGCAACCCTGGCCAAGCAGACCGCCGAAGAACTTGAAAAGCGCGGCATCAGCGAGGTCAAGCTGTGGCTGGACGACTCGCTGTTCGGCGATGCGCACAGCAACCCCGCCTGGGACAAGTCGCTGTTCACCTCCAATAACATTGGCCAGGTCTACCCGATTGCGCACTACGCCGGGCGTGCCGGGGAAAGCACCAGCACCGCCTACCAGTCCGACCCGGCCGCGCAGGTCCGCAAGGTCTTCGCCCAAGCCCTGGGCGAGCAGGTCAAGGTGGATGAGGGTGGCCGCGGCCCCTATGCGGGGGGCGAGCAGATCACCGAGGTGAAGTCGGCACCGCTGCGCGATGTCATCAAGCACATGCTGCTGGTTTCGGATAACTACATTGCCGAATCCATGGGCCGCCTGGTGGCGCTGGACCGCCAGATGCCCGGGGAGCAGGCAGGGGCCGCCGTCGCTGCTGTGGCCCAGGCCCATGGGGCTGCTGGCCACACGCTCGTGGACACCAGCGGCCTGGCTGCCAGGAACCGGATTTCGCCCGCGGCGCTGACCGCGGTACTGCGCTCGGCCGCCACCAGCAAGAAGCCGGAATTGCGCGAGGTCGTCTACTCGCTGCCGGTCGCCGGCTACAACGGCACCTTGATGAACCGCCTGGGCGGTGCCGGAACACTTGGCCTGGTCCGCGCCAAGACCGGCTCGCTGACCGGCGTGGCCACGCTGACCGGCATGGCCATGACCGAAGACGGGCGCCTGCTCGCCTTCTCGATCTATGCCGATCAGCCCAACGGAACACTCGCACCCCACAAGCCAACCATTGACTCTGCTGTCACCGCCATCCGTGGCTGTGGCTGCCGGAGCTGAACGCCGCAGGAGCAGCAAATGAACCAGTTCGTCGATTGGAAGCTGGCGGCCAAGGCCGCGAAAACCCTGATGCCCGCCGGGCCGGGGATCCAGGCCCAGGATGCCGCGCGGATCATCGAGGAACTGCGCATCGCCGCCGGCGAAGGCCTGGTGGAGGCCGAGAAGGTTTCCAAGCTGGCTGCTTCCGCGCCCTCGCAGACCCTGGTGGTGGACCGGTCCGGCTGGGCCAAGGCCGTCAGCCAGAATTTCGCGGCCCTGCTCCCGGCAGCGCGTCAGGACGTCCCCGGTGTGGTCCCCTTGATTGCCGGCGCAGAACTTGGCGCGGTGCTCTCGGTGCTGGGCACCCGGGTGCTGGGCCAGTTCGACCCGTTCGTCGGCCCGCGCCTGCTGCTCAACGCCCAGACCATCACCCAGATCCGCGGCGAGCTGAATGTGAACGCCCGCGACTTCTACCTGTGGATCGCCACCCACGAGCAGACCCACCGCCTGCAATTCGAGCACGCTGCCTGGATCCCCGGGGTCATGAAGCAGACCCTGGCCGAGGCCTTCGAGCCGCTGGCCGGCACCACCCACTCCATGGGCGAACTGGGTGAACGCCTGAAATCCATGAAGTCCGAGGTCAGCGAACTGACCAGCATCATGTCGGTGCTCGAAGGCCACGCCATGGTCGTGATGAACGATGTCACCTCGATCCGCAGCATCAAGACCATCCGCCGCCGCTTCGAAGCCCGTGGCGAGAACCGTTCGGCCCTGGCGATCCTGCTGGGCAAGCTGCTGGGATTGGATGCCAAGGCGCTGCAGTACAAACGCGGGGCAAAATTCGTGCGGCATATCGTCGACGCGATTGGCTACGAGGGCTTCAACGAAATCTTCACCGCCCGCGAGATGTTCCCGAGCGCCGGGGAACTCGATGACCCGGAACGCTGGCTGGCCCGCACCCGATGAGCCGCGCCCTTCACCTTGCCCGCGCCGCCATCAGTGCCAGCAGCGCGCCCGGGCTGAACCTGATCGGGGTTTCCGGCGGTGCCGACTCGCTAGCCCTGGCCATTGCCGCCGCGATGCTGCCCGCTTCCTTCGGCGCCGTGGTCATCGATCACGGCCTGCAGCCCGGCAGCGCCCAGGCGGCCGAACGCGCCGCCGGGCAATGCCGCGAGCTGGGATTGGACCCGGTGGCGGTGGTCCAGGTCGAGACCTCGGATGACGAGGCTTCGGCCCGCACGGCCAGGTACCAGGCCTTTGAAGCAGCCCTGCAGCAGTTCAACGCGCAGGCATTGATGCTCGCCCACACCCGCGACGACCAGGCCGAGCAGGTGCTGCTGGGGCTGCTGCGCGGATCGGGAACCCGCTCGCTGGCCGGCATCCCTGCCCGGCGCGGAGCCTACCGGCGCCCCCTGCTGGAACTGTCCCGGGCGCAAACCGAGGAAATCTGCCGGCAGGCGGGGCTTGGCTACTGGGAAGATCCGAGCAACGCGGACACCGGGTACAAGCGCAACCTCATCCGCCATAGGATCCTGCCCTTCTTGCGCGAGGAACTTGGCGAGCATGTTCCCGAAGCACTGGCGCGCACCGCCAGCCTGGCCGCCGCCGACGCCCAAGCCCTCGACGGATGGGCCCAAGCGGCCAAGGACGAGCACGGGTTGGCGATCCCGGACCTGGCCAAGCTGCCGGTGGCCATCAGCTCGCGAGTATTACGCCTGGCCGCCATGGAAGCCGGGGCCAGGAATGTGGGCCATGAGCGAACGGCGGCGCTGTGCGCGCTGGCCGGGCTCGGCGTCCCCAAGTCCAAATCAGCTGGTCCTGTGCAGCTGGATGGCAGGATCAGCGCCTTCCGGCGGCAATCGGTGATCGTTTTCACCACAACCGGCTAAACAACCTTCCGCTAAATGTGGCACTCTAGGTAAGTACCACACCTCTAGAATCAGGAGAATTCTCGTGGATTCCAATGCAGTCAAAGCCGATCTTGCGCACGTTCTGTACACCAAGGAAGAAATCCAGGCCCGCGTGGAAGAACTTGCCGCGCAGATCGACAAGGATTACGAAGGCCGCGACATCCTCGTGGTAGGTGTGCTCAAGGGCGCCGTGATGATCATGGCTGACCTGGTTCGCGCACTGAACTCCCACCTGACCATGGACTGGATGGCAGTGTCCTCCTACGGTTCGGGTACCCAGTCCTCCGGTGTGGTGCGCATCCTCAAGGACCTGGATTCCGACCTCATGGGCAAGCACGTGCTGATCGTCGAGGACATCATCGATTCCGGCCTGACCTTGTCCTGGCTGAAGTCCAACCTGGAATCCCGCGGCCCGGCCTCGGTGGAAATCTGCACCCTGCTGCGCAAGCCGGAAGCAGCCAAGGTGGAAATCGACGTCAAGTACGTCGGCATGGACATCCCGAACGAATTCGTGGTGGGCTACGGCCTGGACTTCGCGGAAAAGTACCGCAACCTTGATTGCGTGGGCACCTTGGCCCCGCATATTTACCAGTAGGGAACTTTTCTCGCCAATGGGGCGTTGAGAAATATCGAAGGTGGCGTGACCCGGACGCCAGAGCAGTGCGTGAGGGGGATGCGCCAGGCGCGGGGCCTGTCGGATCAATGAAAACGAAGAAGCTTTTTAACAGCTGGATCATTTGGGTCCTGGTCGGCGTAGTCGCCGTGGTGTTGTTCCTGCCGATGGTCTTCGGCAATAACTCGGCCAAGGTGGACACTTCCGTAGGCCTGCACCAGCTCACCAGCGGCAATGTCACCGAAGCGAAGATGTTCGACGGCGACCAGCGCGTGGATCTGAAGCTGCGCGACTCGCTGAAGGTCGATGGCGTGGACAAGGGCACCTCGGTGAGCTTCTACTACTCCACCGCCCGTGCCGAACTGGTGGTCGATGAGATCAACAAGGCCAACCTGGGCAAGTTCACCGACCAGCCGGTGGAAAGCAACTGGCTGCTGTCGATGCTCGGGATCATCATCCCGTTCCTGCTGATCGCCGGCATCTTCTGGTTCATCCTCGCCCGCTCCCAAGGCGGCGGCTCCAAGGTCATGCAGTTCGGCAAGTCCAAGGCGAAGCTGATCACCAAGGACATGCCGCAGGTGACCTTCAAGGATGTCGCCGGCGCCGACGAGGCCGTGGAGGAACTCCACGAAATCAAGGAATTCCTGCAGGAACCAGCCAAATTCCAGGCCCTGGGCGCGAAGATTCCCAAGGGCGTGCTGCTCTACGGCCCTCCGGGCACCGGCAAGACCCTGCTGGCCAAGGCCGTAGCCGGCGAGGCGGCGGTACCGTTCTACTCGATCTCCGGTTCGGACTTCGTGGAGATGTTCGTCGGCGTGGGCGCCTCGCGCGTGCGCGACTTGTTCGAGCAGGCAAAGACCAACTCCCCGGCGATCATCTTCGTTGACGAAATCGACGCCGTCGGCCGCCATCGCGGCGCCGGCATCGGCGGCGGCAACGATGAGCGCGAGCAGACCCTGAACCAGCTGCTGGTGGAGATGGACGGGTTCGACGCCACCACCAACGTCATCCTGATTGCCGCGACCAACCGCCCCGACGTGCTGGACCCGGCGCTGCTGCGCCCGGGCCGCTTCGACCGCCAGATCCCGGTGGAGGCACCGGATCTGAAGGGCCGCGAGCAGATCCTGGCCGTGCACGTGAAGGGCAAGCCGATGGATGCCACCGTGGACCTGAACGCCGTCGCGAAGAAGACCCCGGGCTACACCGGCGCCGACTTGGCCAACGTGCTCAACGAGGCCGCGCTGCTCACCGCCCGCTCCAACGCGAACCTGATCGACGACCGCGCCCTGGACGAGGCCATCGACCGCGTCATGGCCGGCCCGCAGAAGCGCACCCGCCTGATGGACGAGCACGAGCGCAAGGTCACCGCCTACCACGAGGGCGGCCACGCGCTGGTGGCAGCGGCCATGAACCAGACCGCACCCGTCACCAAGATCACCATCCTGCCGCGCGGCCGCGCGCTGGGCTACACCATGGTGGTTCCCGAATCCGACAAGTACTCGGTCACCCGCAACGAGCTGCTGGACCAGATGGCCTACGCCATGGGCGGGCGCGTCGCCGAGGAGATCGTCTTCCACGATCCGTCCACCGGTGCCAGCAACGACATCGAGAAGGCCACCGCCACCGCGCGCAAGATGGTCACCGAATACGGCATGAGCGAGAAGGTGGGCGCCGTGCGCCTGGCCGGCTCGGCTGCCGAGCAGGGCATGGGCACCGCCTCCCGCGACTTCTCCGACGAAATGGCCCACCTGGTGGACCAGGAAGTGCGCGAGCTGATCGAGCAGGCGCACAACGACGCCTACCAGGCGCTGATGGCCAACCGCCATGTGCTCGACCGCCTGGCCCTGGCGCTGCTGGAGCGCGAGACGCTGAACCAGAAGGAGATCGCCGAGATCTTCTCCGACCTGGTAAAGCGCGACAAGCGCGAAGTCTGGCTGAGCAACGAGGCCCGTCCGGTGCACCAAGAGGGCCCGATATTAAGCCCCAAGGAGCGCGCAGCTTCCTCGACCGACTAGGATCGAAGCGTGAGTGAACTACAAGAGATTGATCAGCCGCGGATCGCGGCAGCCGTGCGCGAGATCCTGGAAGCCATTGGCGAGGATCCCGACCGCGACGGCCTGGTAGACACCCCGAAGCGGGTGGCCAAGGCCTATGCGGAGTTCTTCGCCGGCTTGCACCAGAAAGCGGCAGACCACTTGTCCACCACCTTCGACATCGAGCACGATGAGATGGTGCTGGTCAAGGACATCCCGTTCTACTCGACCTGCGAGCACCACCTGGTGCCCTTCTACGGTTCGGCGCATATCGGCTACATCCCGGGCAAGGGCGGCAAGGTCACCGGCCTGTCCAAGCTGGCCCGGCTGGTCGAGGTGTACGCCCGCCGCCCGCAGGTCCAGGAGCGCCTGACCACCCAGATCGTCGATGCCCTCGTGGAGCACCTGAACCCCTCCGGTGCGATCGTCGTCGTTGAATGCGAGCACATGTGCATGTCCATGCGCGGGGTGCAGAAGCCCGGCGCGAAGACCGTGACCAGTGCGGTGCGCGGGCAGCTGCGGGAAACCGCCACCCGTGCCGAAGCCATGAGCCTGATCCTCGGAAAGTAGGAACCCCCATGTCGCTTGGAGCGATCCCGGGCACCGGCCCGAACACCAGCCCATTGCCGGTGATCCGCAAGTCCAGCAAGAAGACCATGGCCGACCTGCCAACCGGCCGCACCCTGGTCATGGGCATCCTGAACGTCACCGAGGACTCCTTCTCGGATGGCGGGAAGTACCTGTCCGGCGATGCCGCGATCGACCAGGGCCTGAAGCTGCTGTACTCGGGTGCCGACATCATCGACGTGGGCGGCGAATCCACCCGCCCGGGCGCCACGAACGTGGATCCTGCCCTGGAGCGCGAGCGCATCATCCCGGTCATCGAAGCCCTGGTGAAGGCCGGCGCGGTGATCTCCGTGGACACCATGCATGTCTCCACCGCCCGCGCGGCCATCGCCGCCGGCGCGCACCTCATCAACGACGTTTCCGGCCTGACCTATGAGCCGGGCATGCCGGAGCTGATCGCGGAAACCGGCGTCCCCTACGTATTGATGCACCGCCGCGGCACCGCGCAGGACATGGTTTCCGAGGCGAACTACCAGGACGTGGTCACCGAGGTCATCGCAGAATTGCGCATGCTGCGCGATGAATTCGTCGCCAAGGGCGTGGCCCCGGAGCAGATCATCATCGATCCGGGACTGGGCTTCGCCAAGGATGCGCAGCACAACTGGGCGCTGCTGGCCAACGTCCCTGCCATCGAGGAGCTGGGCCACCGTGTGCTGATCGGCACCAGCCGCAAGCGCTTCCTGGGCGAACTGCTGGCCGAAGGCTCCAAGAGCCGCGCGCCGATGGAACGCGATTCCGCGACCGCCGCGACCACCGTGCTGGGCGCCCGCGACAAGGTCTGGGCAGTGCGCGTGCACGATGTCACCGGCAACCGCGACGCCATTGAAGTCGTGCAGGCCTATGGATCGCATTAGCATCTACGGAATTTCGGCCACCGGCTACCATGGCGTTTTCGACCATGAGAAGCGCGACGGCCAGGAATTCATCATTGACGTGGTGCTGCACGTGGATATCTCACGTGCGGCAGCCAGCGACAATGTTCTTGACACGGTGCACTACGGCGAAGTCAGCGAGCTGGTAGTCCAGCAGATCCAGGCCGGCCCGTGGGACCTGATCGAGAAGCTGGGCAGCGAAATCGCCGAGGCGATCCTCGCCGCCTACCCGGGCGTGTTCACCATCGACGTGGTGGTGCACAAGCCGCAGGCTCCAATCCCGGTACCGTTCACCGATGTCACCATCTCGCTGACGCGGCACCAGAAGCAGCACACCGCGATCATCGCGTTGGGCGCCAACCTGGGTGATCCGCAGGCTACCCTGGCCGCCGCGGTGCAGGACCTCGGCGCAGAAGTCGAGCTGCTCAAGGTTTCCCCGCTGGCCATCACCAAGCCGGTAGGCGGTCCGCCGGAACAGCCCGATTACACCAACCAGGTCGTCCAAGTGCGTACCCGGCTGGCCCCGCATGAGCTGCTGGATCTGTGCCAGTGGATAGAAGCCAAGCACCACCGCACCCGCGAAGTGCGCTGGGAAGCGCGCACGCTGGATCTGGACCTGATCTCCTACGACCAGCTGAACCTGGATGATGAGCGGCTGACCCTGCCTCATCCGCGCGCCGCGATCCGCGGCTTCGTGCTGGCCCCGTGGAGCTGGATGGATCCGGACGCGGTGCTGAACGGGCAACTGGTTTCCCGTTTGGCCGCCGAAGCTGCCGATACGAAGGACATCATCCGGCTATGGCCAAGCTGAAGCTGCGCTGGCTGCTCTGGTGCGCCGGGCTCGGGGCCGTGGCCGGCTGGATCGCGTTGCGCCTGCTCACCGCGGCAGGCAGGTACGCGCCGGTGCTGGACTACTCCGCCCTGTACTCGCTGGGCGCGGTCTGCGCGGTGATCCTGTTCCTGGGGATCCGCGTGAAGCGCTCCACCCTGGGCAAATCGGACTTCGAGCCGATCGCCGCAGCTCGTACCCTGGTTCTGGCCCAGGCCTCGGCGTATGCTGGTGCGGTGATTGCCGGTTGGCATGTTCCGGCCATCATCACCCTCTGGGCGGCCACTGGGATCACCCCCACCCTGACCCGCGGCCTGGTGCTGACTGGTGCTGGTGTCCTCATGGTGATTATTGGGTATATTGTTCAGCAACTGTGCAAACTACCTCCAGAGGATACCGATGGCAACAGCGACTCCGTGGTCACCGAATAACTTCACCCCAGCCCACCGGGACTACGCCAAGGTCAAGTTCACCACCTGGGCAATCACCTGGGGCCTGTTCCTGCTGGCGGCACTGGTCCCTGCCGTGCTGGCAGTCACCGGCGTCGGCATCCCGCTGTGGCTGGTGCTTTCCCCGGTCCTGCTGGTGCTGGCGATCGCGTTGCCGGCATTGCGCATCATCCGCCGCCAGGTCGCCGCACTGGGCTATCTCGAACGCGAAGAAGACTTCATCGTCCGCTCCGGGGTGATGTGGCGCAAGCAGGTGGTCATTCCCTACGGCCGCATGCAATACGTCGAGGTCAACAGCGGGCCGCTGGAGCGCCGCTATGGGCTATGCCAGCTAACGCTGAACACCGCCGGCAGCGCTGCCACCGCGCACGTCTACGGGTTGCCCGAGCGCGAAGGGCAGGCCCTGCGCGAACGGCTTGTGGCCGCCGGCGAAGAGAAAATGCTATGAGCCAGGCCGAAGAACTGGCCATCGGAGACAGTGCCGAGCCATGGCAGCGGGTGCATCCAGCCAGCCCGTTCGTCCACGGCTGGCTGGCCATCATCGGCCTGGGCTACATCTACTGGCAGAACACCGACGACCTGTCCTGGGCGGAGCGCTTCTCCGGCACCAGGCTGATGTGGACCGTCGCGGGCGCCGGCATCGCACTGGCCGTGGTGCTCATCTTCTACTTCCTTTCCTGGTACTTCACCCGCTACAAGCTCACCAGCACCCACGTGTACGTGAATTCCGGGATGCTATTCCGCAGCCAGAAGCAGGCGCGCATCGACAAGGTGCAAGGCATAGACATTGCCCAGCCACTGGTAGCCCGGCTGCTGGGCCTCGCCGAACTGCGCTTTGACGTGGCCGATTCCTCCGAGTCGGTGCTGCGCCTTTCCTTCCTGCGCAAGGCCGATGCCCACGCGCTGCGCGTGGTCATCCTGGAGCGGGCCCGCGGCGAAGAACCTGCCGCTGCCCAAGAAAGCGGCTCCCACGACGCGGCGGATCGCGCGGCAGCCCAGCCGCAGGCCGCCGCGGACGCATTGCCGCTGATGGCCAACGTGCCCATTGGGCGCCTGATTGGCTCCATGTTCCTGCAATTGCCGGTGATGTTCGGGGTGCTCGCATGCCTGGCGATGCTGGTGCTTTGGCTTGCCGGGGTCGACGGAATCATCGCGGCCCTGGTCCCCGCGGCCTTGGCCTTCGGCAGCTTCTACTACAAGCAGCTGAACCAGGGCTGGAACTTCACCGCCAGCGCCTCGGACACCGGCATGCGCATCAGCTACGGGCTGGCTGACACCCGCCAGCACTCCATTCCTGCCGGCCGCGTCCAGGCCATTTCGGTGACGGCACCCTTCTTCTGGCGGATGCTGGGCTGGTACAAGGTGGAAGTCAACGTGCTGGGCACCAAGAGCGATGACGCGGATAACCTGCAGGTGCTCCCGGTGGGCGACTTCGAGTCGGTCGCCCGGATCATGGGGATCCTGCTGCCGGATCTTGGCGTCGCCAACCAGCGCGAGGTGCTGGCCACCGCGGTGAGCACCGGATGCGAACACGGTTTCACCGGCTCCCCGGAACGCGCCAAGCCGCTATCGCCCGGGGCATGGAAGCACCAGGCGTTCCTGGCCACCGGCACCACGGTGATTTCCCGGTATGGCTGGCTGGCCCGGCAGGCCAGCTTCGTGCCGCATAACCGGGTGCAGGGCATGAGCTGGGGCCAGGGACCATGGGAGCAAGGACGTAAACTGGCCGGTGTCCGCTTGCACTGTGCCGGCGGAAATATCATCGGATACCTGCATCAAATTGATGCGGACACCGCAGCAGAATTTATTCGGGCGCAAACCCGGCGCCTGGTTGAAAGGTAGAAGTGGACGCACCACGCTTGGGAATCGGCATCATCTCCGCCGGCAAGGTAGGCACCGTGCTTGGTGCGGCGCTGGCAGCCAGCGGACACCGGATCACCGGAATCCACGCCGTCTCGGAGGATTCGCGCGATCGCGCCGACGCCTTGCTGCCCGGCGTGGAACTGCTGGACCCAGCAGAAATCCTGCGCCGCAGCGAACTGGTGCTCTTTGCGGTACCCGACGACGTGCTCGGCGAACTGGTGTCCGGACTGGCAGCGGGCGGCCATATCGCCGCCGGGCAGTTGATCGCGCACACCGCCGGGCGGTACGGCACCTCGATCCTGCAACCGGCCTTGGATGCTGGCGCCTTTGGACTGGCAATCCACCCGGCCATGACCTTCACCGGCATGAGCATGGACCTCCAGCGCCTGACCGACTGCGTCTTCGCGGTCACCGCGGACGAGGCCATCCTCCCGGTAGCCCAGGCGCTGGTGGTGGAAATGCGCGGGGAGCCGGTGGTGATCGCCGAGCAGGATCGTGCCAGCTACCACGCGGCCCTGGCCCATGCGGCAAACCACCTGAACACCATCACGGCGCAATCGGCGGACATCCTGCGCCGGATCGGCGTGGAAGAACCATCCAATACCCTGCGCGCCCTGATGTACGCGAGCCTGGATAATGCCCTGCGTTCCGGCGCGGGCGCACTGACCGGCCCGGTAGCACGAGGCGATAGCGGAACGGTCACCGCGCACCTGCAGGCGCTGGCCGACGCCCCGGCGGAAACCAACAATTCCTATCGGAGCCTCTCGCGCGCTACCGCGCTGCGCGCCGCAGAACGCGGACTGATCTCCCAAGGCACGCTGGAAGAGCTTCTGCGAGTTCTAGAATAGAAGCGTGAAAACCCCGAAGATTGTAAAGACCCGTGCCGAGCTGAAGGCTGCTATTGCCGCAGCTAACCCGGGATCGCTGGGCTTCGTGCCCACTATGGGAGCCCTGCACCGCGGACATGCTTCGCTGTTCAAGGCCGCCCGCGCAGAAAACGAACTGGTAGTCATCTCCGTATTCGTCAATGAGCTGCAGTTCAACGATGCCAGCGACTACGCCAACTATCCGCGCCAGCTTGACGCTGATGTGCAGCTGGCCGCGGCCGCCGGCGTCGATCTTGTCTTTGCCCCGGACGCTTCCGAGATCTACCATGCCGGCCTTCCGCTGGTGAAGTTGAGCTCCGGCGCGCTGGGCGAAATGTATGAAGGCGCCTCGCGTCCAGGCCACTTCGATGGCATGCTGGCCGTAGTCGCCAAGCTGCTGCACTTGACCGACCCGCGTCGGGGCGAATACCGCGCCTACTTCGGCCAGAAGGATGCCCAGCAGCTGATGCTGATCCGCCGCATGGTTGCCGACCTGGACTATCCGGTAGAACTGCGTGCGGTGCCGATCGTGCGCAGCCCGAAAGGCCTGGCGCTTTCCAGCCGCAATGCATTGCTCAGCGAGGAAGAGAAGGAAGCAGCCTTGGTGCTGCACCGTTCGATCCAGCTGGTTGCCGACCGTGCGGCACACAATGAACCGCTGTACATCGAGGATGCCATCGGCATGTACCAGATGGCCCCGCTGGTGGAGCTGGACTACTTCGCCGTCGTTGACCCGGATACCCTGCAGGAACTGGCATTCAACTGCCAGGACACCCCCTTCACCGGCGAGGGCTTGATCCTTGTCGCGGCGAAGGTGGGCAACGTCCGTCTGATCGACAACCAGCCGATCTAGGCAAAGCGTCGAGCAGCCTGCCCGAGGACCTGGCGGAAGCCGCACAGCTCCTGCATGATTTCGGCGGCGGGCTGCTCGGCGCCAACGAACTGCACTGCCTCACCGGCATAGACCGGGGCTATGTCCGTCAGCGCTTCGGAGCGGGCCTGATCCATCTGCTCGCGCAGCGCATCGTTCGGCTCCCAGCTGGAAAGATCCGCGTGCTTGTCGCTGAACTCATTGCGCAGCGCCCGTCCGCCGAACTCGGGCGCCCATGGCAATTGCTGGGCGAGATCGAAGGCGCGGGTATAGATAGTGTCATCCAGGCCCGCATTGCGTGCTGCGCTCTTCATGTTCCCGTGCCCGCTGGACTCTGCTGCCGAGAGGAAACGGGTCCCGATCCAGGCAGCTTCCGCGCCAGCTGACAGCACCGCGGCGATACCTCGCGCAGTGCCGATGCCTCCGGCCGCCACCACAGGCTTCTGGTGCTGGGCGGTTGCCAGCTGCAGCAGCGGCAGAGTTCCGGCTTCATTGCGGCCATGTCCGCCACCTTCTGCGCCACGGGCAATGATGATGTCGATGTCATCAGCCATCGCGCGTTCCAGATCTGCCGCATTGCCTACCTGCATGGCGGTCAGAACTCCAGCCTCATGGGCTACCGCCGCGGCCCGGGTGACATCGCCGAAGCTCAAGGTCACCAACGAGGGCCCGAACTCCAAGAAGGCCTCTAGCGGGGAGAGATCCGTTTCCAACGCCCAGGCCATGAAGCCGACGCCCCATGGAGTACTCAGGGATTCAACGAATTGCGTTTGCTGTTCAATCCAGTCAGCTGTGGGAGTTGCAGGCGAACCGATCATCCCTACACCTCCCGCGTGGGAAACAGCTGCAGCCAAGGCGCCGCCAGCCGCGCCAGCCATAGATGCATTGAAGATGGGTTCACGGTATCCAAGGAGTCTTTGCAGGTCGCTCATGAGCCCAGACTAGAACAGCGAAATGAATGTGACCTAGAACGCGGCCCCTCGATTTGTAAGTGCCCAAGAACCTGTGTATAGTTTTTATCTGTTGCCGGAACGGAAACAACACGGAATCTACCGATTGTTTACCCGGCAGCCAATCACTTTTCACTGAAGGTTTTCCGCCGATTTTGATCGGATCAGGAAGTCTGGTAAGTTGGAAAAGTTGCTCCGGAGCGAAGCAGTCATCGAAGGATTGGTGGTTGTGGTGTCGAGAGTGTTTGTTGTTTGAGAACTCAATAGTGTGCCAAGTTTGTTGATACCGAATATTTTTATTTGGTGAATACATAACATTTGCTTGAGGCATTGCA